>NZ_CP098039.1:1352981-2705963 GCF_023650955.1 Thermosynechococcus sp. HN-54
TGATTCTTGCGGCACTCATTCTAGGCCCCCTTTTTGCCCCTTTCTTGGCCGCTAGCGACTTTCTGTTCTTGCCTAAAATTGCCCACATTATCTACACGATGGGCAACCACGTGTGTCCGCAACCAGAGATGGGCTTAATGTTAGCTCCCCCTTGGAAAATGGCGGTCTGTATGCGCTGCTATGGCACCCTTTTGGGGGTTCTCCTGACCCGTTGGTGGATTCAGCGATCGCCCACTGCCCAAGAATGGTATTGGCTGCGGCAGTATGGTTTGGCGGGCTTTTTAGTGGCGACCCTATTGATGCTCTTTTATCCCCTTGAGTGGGCACTGCAACACTATGGCGTTTGGGGCTATTCCAACTGGATTGTCTTTCCCTTTGGGGCGATCGCTGGACTGGGCTTGGGATTACTGATCATGCCCCTCCTGTATGCCAAACAGCGCCTTGCCACCTCCCGTTAGGGGGCAGACAGCGGAATTTTTGTAGCCTCCGATACAAAAATTAACTGGGGCAACTTTCTACCATAGATTGTCGCTGCGGTGCGCCCAATACAGTAAGGAGTAACCTATACATGGCAACGCCCCAAGAAATCTTGAATTTGATTGACAGCAAGTACGAGCTAATCGACTTGAAATTTATTGACATGCCCGGCACGTGGCAACACCTGACGGTTCACAAGAGCCAAATTAGTGAAAGTTCATTTACCGATGGTGTGCCCTTCGACGGCTCCAGTATTCGCGGTTGGAAAGCCATCAACGAGTCCGACATGGTGATGGTGCCCGATCCAAACACAGCGTGGGAAGACCCCTTCATGAAGGAGCCAACCCTGAGCATGATTTGCACGATCAAAGATCCGCGCACAGGGGAATTGTATGATCGCTGCCCTCGCTCCATTGCCACCCGTGCCGTTGAATATTTGAAAGCAACGGGCATTGGTGATACCGCCTATTTTGGCCCTGAGGCTGAATTTTTTGTCTTTGACGACGTTCGCTACGACCAAAACCAAAAGTCTGGCTACTACTACGTTGATAGTATTGAGGGTCTTTGGAACACTGGCCGCGAAGAAGAAGGGGGCAACCTCGGCTACAAAATCCGTGGCAAAGAGGGCTACTTCCCCGTTGCGCCCACGGATACGCTGCAAGACCTGCGTACAGAAATGCTCTTGACGATGGCCAAGTGCGGTGTGCCCATTGAAAAACATCACCACGAAGTGGCCACAGCAGGTCAGTGCGAGCTGGGTTTCCGCTTTGGTACCCTGATTCAAGCCGCCGACTGGCTGATGACCTATAAGTACTGCGTCAAGAATGTTGCCCGCAAGCACGGCAAAGTGGCAACCTTTATGCCCAAGCCCGTCTTCAACGACAACGGTTCGGGGATGCACACCCACCAGTCCATTTGGAAAGATGGTCAACCCCTGTTCTGGGGCGAGGGCTACGCCAATTTGAGCCAAATTGCCCTCTGGTACATTGGGGGTATCCTCAAGCACGCTCCAGCGCTGTTGGCCTTTACCAACCCGACAACGAACTCCTACAAACGACTGGTTCCCGGCTTTGAAGCCCCCGTGAACCTTGCCTATTCCCAAGGCAACCGCTCTGCCTCTGTGCGGATTCCTCTCACTGGTCCCAATCCCAAAGCGAAGCGCTTAGAGTTCCGTTGCCCCGATGCCACGAGTAACCCCTACCTTGCCTTTGCGGCGATGCTGTGTGCGGGGATTGATGGCATCAAGAATCAAATTGATCCGGGTAGCCCCTTGGATGTTGATATCTACGACCTCAGCCCCGAGGAATTGGCCAAGATTCCCTCGACCCCCGGTTCACTCATGGCGGCTCTGGAAAACCTGCAAAAGGATCATAGCTTCCTCACAGCGGGCGGTGTCTTCAGTGAAGACTTTATCCTCAACTGGATTCAGTACAAGCTGGACACAGAAGTGATTCCGATGTCCCTGCGTCCTCACCCCTATGAATTCACCCTCTACTTTGATGCCTAGGGCAGTGAATCGCTAGAGCCTTGCATTTAGGGATATAGCACTCAGAGGCACTCATCAAGAGTTGCCTCTTTTATTTTTGTATTTTTGCTGCTGATGTCTCTCCGAGAGGAGATTTGCACAAAATAACCTCTGACTCTGAACTCCACTTGTGCCTAATGTTGCAAGTAACTGGGTACCAAGGGCAGTGCATCCTGAAACAGGGGTGTGGTCAAGTAGCGTTCGCCAAAGCTCGGCTGCACCATGACAATTAACTTACCCGCATTTTCGGGTCGTTGAGCCACCTGAATAGCAGCACAAAGGGCAGCTCCACTGGAAATGCCTGAGAGGAGGCCTTCTTCACGGGCTAGGCGGCGACCAAAATGAATGGCTTGATCGTCAGAGACGGGGATCACTTCATCAATGAGTTCCCGTTTGAGCACGGGGGGCACAAAGCCGGCGCCAATGCCTTGAATTTTGTGGGGTCCTGGTTTGCCTCCTGAAAGGACGGGGCTATTGCTGGGTTCGACGGCGATCGCCTGAAAGCTGGGCTTCTTGGCTTTGATGACTTCAGCCACCCCTGTAATCGTGCCCCCTGTGCCGACCCCCGCTACCAAAATATCCACTTGACCATCGGTGTCTTGCCAAATTTCGAGGGCAGTGGTTTCACGATGAATCTTCGGATTGGCGGGATTTTTGAATTGTTGCAGCATGAAGGCGTCTTCGAGGGAGGCCGCAATCTCTTCGGCACGGCGAATGGCGCCACTCATACCCTCTGTCCCCGGTGTTAAATCGAGTTCTGCCCCATAGGCACGCAACATGGCGCGCCGCTCTGCACTCATCGTTTCTGGCATCGTCAGAATTAAGCGGTAGCCTTTCGCTGCGGCCACCATGGCCAAGGCAATCCCCGTATTGCCCGATGTCGGTTCCACAAGAACCGTTTTCCCTGGCGTAATCCAGCCCGCTGCTTCTGCCTCCTGAATCATACTCAGGCCAATGCGATCCTTAACCGAGGCCGCAGGATTCATGCTCTCTAGCTTGACAACAATTTGTGCAACGCAACCTTCCGCTTGGGGAATGCGGTTCAAGCGCACAAGGGGGGTTCGACCAATGAGGGCAGTAATATCGCGGGCAATGTTCATGGGGTATCAATCTCCAATTCAAGACAAAAACGTTAGGAAAATTAGATGAATATCAGCCTCAGCCTAGATGTAGTACATGACATCCACTTGCTGGTAAGCCTGCCGCCGATCGCACAAATCTTGAAGGGTATACTTTTTCAAGACATCATTGGCCGCTGCGCAGGCTTCTAGCCATACTGACCGGATCAGACTACGCTCCAGATCGCCCTTGTCAGGGGGCTTTTGGGCAAGCTTGGACTCAATCCCCTCAATACAGTTGAGAACGTCCAAAATTGAGATTTGCCAAGGTGCTTTTGCCAGCAGGTAGCCACCGCGTGCCCCCCGTTGACTGCGAATTAGACCCTTGCGCCGCAGCGTCGCCATCAGCTGCTCCAGATAGCGATCGGGAATGTTGTGCATGGCAGCAATTTGGCGAATCTGTAACGGCTCTGCCTGTTCATAGGCCGCTGACATTTCCAAGAGCGCCAAGAGGGCGTACTCACTTTTGGCAGACAGTTCCACAAGACGTTTGGCACACGCACGACATTGAGCAGATTGCCCAACCCATAGTATATCCTACTTCTTGATCGGGATTTAGGAGATTCTTAAGAATCTTCACCGTGGCGCAGGTTGCAACCTCAAGAATTCACGGCATTGCGGAAACGCCCTTCAACAACTTCACTCGATAAACAGGCTAGACTACAGGCTAGACTAAAAAGAGGCTCTAGATTCATGCCCAAGTCTGCCCGATGGTAAGAATTCTGGCCATTGAAACCAGTTGTGATGAAACAGCTGCTGCTATAGTGCGCGATCGCGCCATTGAAAGTAATGTGATTGCCTCCCAAGTGCGTGCCCATCAACCCTTTGGTGGGGTGGTGCCGGAAGTCGCCTCCCGTGCCCACTTGGAAAACATTAACGGCGTGATCACAGCAGCCATGAGTGAGGCCGGTTGCGATTGGTCTGCCATTGATGCCATTGCTGTCACCTGCGCTCCCGGATTGGTGGGGTCACTGCTCATTGGGGTGACGGCGGCAAAAACCCTTGCCCTTGTGCAGCAAAAACCCCTCCTAGGAATTCACCACCTTGAAGGCCACCTCTATGCCTCCTACTTAGCGGAGCCGACCCTTGAACCACCGTTTCTCTGCCTCTTGGTGTCTGGTGGTCACACGAGTCTCATTGGCGTTTATGGCTGTGGCGAGTACCAACTCTTTGGCCAAACGCGGGATGATGCAGCGGGGGAAGCCTACGATAAGGTAGCACGCCTACTGGGCTTGGGGTATCCAGGGGGGCCAGTCCTCGATCGCTTGGCGCAGCAGGGCAACCCAGAGGCCTTTGAGCTGCCGGAGGGCAATATCCGCTTCCCCGATGGCAAGGTGCATCCCTACGATTCCAGTTTTAGTGGGCTGAAAACCGCAGTGGCACGACTTGTGGAGGAGCTGCGTCAAACCCACGCGGAATTGCCGGTGGCTGACCTCGCAGCCAGTTTTCAGAAGGCGGTGGCCCAAGCTCTCACCAAGCGGGCGATCGCGGCAGCGGTGGATCATGGATTCAAAACCCTCGCCATTGGCGGAGGAGTAGCGGCCAATTCTGGACTGCGGCACCACCTGACTGCGGCTGCTGAACCCTTGGGGCTACAGTTAATTTTTCCGCCCCTGCGGCTGTGTACCGATAATGCCGCGATGATTGGCTGTGCTGCTGTGGATCATTTTCGGCGGGGCGATCGCTCCCCCTTGGATCTGACAGCCCGTTCACGCCTCAGCCTGTTGGAGATTTCTGCCCTCTATGCAGCCACGCCCCTCGCAGTGCGTTAATGGCAATCGATCCTAAAAAAAACGCCAGTTGACAGACAACAATACTCGGACCCGACGGCCAATTCATCCCTGCTGACAACAGCATGCCAACAATAGCACTGCTTACCCCCACGAGGGCTGCCAAAACCACGTACTGGGAAAATTGCCGACTCCACAGGCGGGCCCCACAGGCGGGAATCACCACAAAGGCACTAATGAGCAATACCCCCACCGTCTTAATCGAGACGGCCACCACCAAGGCCAATAGGGTGATAAACAACAGCCGCTGAATCCCCACCGCCGCCCCCCGCGCCACCGCCAAGGCTTCATTCACCGTGATTAACAATTGCACCCGTAACGTGAGCAGGATGAAAATGCCAACAAGGGCGCAGAGCGTGCCACTCATGACGAGATCGGCTGGACGCACTGCCAAAATATCACCAAAAAGGAGGTTATTCAGCCCCCCTTGGTAGCGATCGCTCATACTCAGCAAAATCACCGCCACCGCCAACGAGGCCGAATAGATGATATTCAAGAGGGCATCCGTCCACAACCGCGTATGCTCCAGCAGATACGTCACCCCGAGGGCAAACACCACGGCAAAGGGCAACAACATCACGGAGGGATTCAACCCTAGAATAATTCCTAAGCTAATTCCCAGTAGGGCTGAGTGCCCCAAAGCATCACTAAAAAAAGAAAGTTGCCGCAGGATGGTAAAGCTACCGAGGGCACCCGCCATCCCTCCCGTAAAGATCCCTGCCCACAGTGCCCGCTGCATAAAGGGCAACTGCAACAGGTCAATGATTCGTTCCAAGATCATGGGGACTTCTGGTTAGCGCCTGCCAAAGAGGAATAGAAGAATAATATGCTATTGAACGAGGTGGTTGTGAGGATGGGGCTGCGTGTATCGTCTGCTGGCACCTGCCAAAATTAATCTGTTTTTACAAATTGTTGGCAATTGTTTGGATGGCAGTGGCTACCATGAACTGGTGATGGTCATGCAGGCGGTCTCCCTCATGGATCGCATCGAACTCATCCCCCGGCGCGATCGCCAAATTAAAGTCCATTGCACCAACCCTGCCGTCCCCTGCGATCAACGAAATCTCGCCTACAAAGCAGCGGCCCTACTCCAGCAGCATTTTCCCGATCACGATGGCGTTGAAATTTTCATTGAAAAACGGATTCCCATGGGTGCTGGTTTAGCCGGCGGGTCAACCAATGCAGCAGCAGTACTGGTCGGCTTAGATCTGCTCTGGCAGTTGGGACTCACCCAAGAGGAGTTGCAGACTCTTGCAGCCCAACTAGGTGCTGACGTTCCCTTCTGTTTGCAAGGCGGCACCGCTTTAGCCCTAGGGCGTGGTGAACAATTGACCCCCCTAGCGGATTTACAGGGATTGACCGTCCTCTTGGGGAAGTATCGCTCCCTCAGCGTGGCTACCCCTTGGGCCTATCAAACCTATCGGCAGCAATTTGCCGCCACCTATGCCCAAACCCCCAACGAGCAGGAGCAGGCGCGACAGGAGGGGGGATCCCCAACCCTGTTACAGGCCATTCAGCAGCGTGACATTGCCAAATTGGCTGCTAGTCTCCGTAATGATTTAGAGAAAGTTGTGTTGCCCCGCTACCCTTTGGTGGCAGAGTTACGGGAGCACTTCCTCGCCGCTGGGGCGATCGCCAGCATGATGTCTGGATCGGGGCCAACGGTTTTTGCCCTCGCGCCCTCTGCCGATGAGGGCTACACAATCATGCAGCGGGTACGACGCGCCTTGCCGGATCCAGACCTTGATCTGTGGGTATGCGAGTGCTGTCCCCACGGCATTCAGCTAGATGCCGCCTAAGCAAAGTCCTCCAGATAGTCCTGAATTTCTCGCCGCCGCTGTGGCTGACGCAATTTTTGCAGAGCGCGGTGCTCAATTTGGCGAACTCGCTCCCGACTCAGTCCCAGCAAGTCTGCAATTTCCCCCATATCGAGAGGGGGCTGATCGCCCAGCCCATAGTGCAATTCCATCACTTGGCGTTCACGGGGAGAGAGATCACTGAGGAGTTGCTGCAAGGCGGCGCGTAGGGAGTCGCGCATGATCACCTCATCGGGGGTGGGTGCACTTGACTCAATCAGCTCCTGTAATTCCGTTTCTTGGTCGGAACCAACCCGCTGTTCCAAGGCCACTGATCGCGGCACAGCCATCAACACCTCGCGCACTTGGGCAACCTCTAAGTTCAGCTCTTGAGCAATGTCTGCCAGACTGGGCATGACTCCCTGCTGCGCCGCAAGACGCCGTTGGGCACGCTTAATCTTGTTGAGCTTTTCGACAATGTGGATTGGGAGGCGGATCGTGCGACTTTGGCTAGCAACGGCACGGGTGACACTTTGGCGAATCCACCAATAGGCATAGGTGCTAAAGCGAAACCCCTTCGTGGGGTCAAACTTCTCCACAGCGCGTTCTAGGCCTAGGGTTCCCTCTTGGATTAAGTCCAAAAACTCGACACCGCGGCGCTGATACTTTTTAGCGATATTCACTACCAAGCGTAGGTTTGCTTCCAGCAGCTGGGTCTTTGCCCGCTGTCCTTGGCGCTCAATGTGCTGAAGTTCGGCAACGCTGATGTTTGCTGCCTTTGCCCAAGCTTGGCGACCCGCCTGCACACAGGTTTGCAATTCAGCTACACTCATCTTGAGTCGCGCAGCCCATTGGGCACGGGTAAGGGAACGCCCCAACTGCCGCTGCTGGCGATCGCGCTCCGTAACAGCCGCCACATAGCGTTTGATCTGGGGGTCATCGGACTGATCTCGCACTGCGAGCAGGGCTTGGTACTGCTGAACTTGTTGAGCAAGGCGCAGTTCTTGGCTGGGGGTGAGCAAGGGCACACGGCCAATTTCCTGCAAATACTGCCGTACCAAATCCGTTGTCAATGGACGGTCGGACACGGTTTGAATGGGGGTAGCCACCATAGGACAACTCAACTCACAACATCGAGAATTCAGCTCGATAGTGGTATTCTCTGCCCTTGGCGAGGGGGGCCGCAGTGATGGAGCCGGTGCTCAGGTTGTGATATGGATCAACTATTTTGCTCGGAGTCTTCAATCCCTGTTATAAGGGTTGGCATCATCTATAGATTTTCAAACTAGGCCGCATCAACCTCAGCCAGTTCAACGATTTTTACTTTGATACCCAGTTCCAAATCCTTGAGCCACTAAATCAGTTGCTCGCCATCAATAAGGTCAATCGGTGGCGCACCATTCCCTTGTCGCTTCTTTAACGGTATCACGGGTAAATGTTCCTGTGGTAATCAATAGTCCCTTATCAGTGCGCCCCTGCATTCCTCCACGAAAATCCCGCACATGACTAGCTGTCACAGAGCCTTGGTAGCGCTTGCATTGAAGCAAAACATGGAAACTCAGCAAACCGTTGATCTGAGCAATACCCACCCCATCAATGCCACCATCGCCTGTTTTGGCCGTCACATGAACTTAGATAAATCCTGATTCCCGTAGAAGCCGTTGGATTAAGCGCTCAAAAGCCGATGGCTCAAGGTTGCTAAGAATTTGGTAAAGTTGCTGATGCCAAGAGGTCTCTTCTAACTTTTCTTCTAGGATCGATGGTAGGGGGAAGCTTTTGGCTGGGAGTCGCTTCGTTTGTCCTTATCAGCCTCTCGGACAAATTTGACGATTTCTCGTGCATCTAATTCTTGAAGATTGAGATGGGTCGTTGAGAGTGACCAGACCCCCCGCGATGAATTCTAATTCTGCAAAAGCCCGTATTTTTTCAAATAGATGCGAGACCAACCAAGGCGGTACTCAACTTCTGTGACAGTACTATTGACGTGGGGAACTGCGAACACTTCGTCTGAGAGATTCAGCAGTTGCGAGACTTGCTCATAAATTTCCTCAATTGTGCCTGACCCCCCTAAATTTTACAGTGCCTGAAGTGTGGGAATGAGCATTTGATCAAAGGTTGGCACAAGGGGTTTAGATACCTCTGTCATTTCTCCGTCGCTATTCTGTGCTTTCTGAGGAACCCGTCATGAGTTTTGTGGCTGGAGACGGCTGTTCCTTGAGAATCGTGGTGTCAATCACGCAGGGCAATCGGGCAGCCTTGAGACCGCGCTTAATCACGGCAAGGGTTTCTTGAAAGAGGACAAAGAGCGGAAATTGACGATTGGCGCCCTCACTAAAGACATCCCGATACTGCAAGGGCATATCCCAGCTATAACTGCGACTGAGAAGCACTTGAGATTGGCGCCAACGGGTCAGCAACTCCGTAAAGCTTTCCCCCGGACGATGGATAAAAACGAGCAGTTCAATGTCGGTTTTCACTTTCCATTCAGGGTCGCACATAACAAAAACCAGATCACAGGGCACCATCACTGACTTGACTTGGGGACGTTGGTTCGAGGTTGTAGCGGCAGGAACCTGAATATGGGCGATCGGCAGCGGAATCGGAATTAAGCTCTCTTGAGGTCGCCGCATACTGGGAATCATTTCTAGGTACGGGCGATATTGCCGCAAGAGTTCTGTCGCATGCAGCGGATCCGTGTAGCGAACCAAGGTGTGTTCGTAGAGGTTAGGGGCGATCGCCATATGTAGAAATAGCTTGTAACTATTGTTATCCTAGGCGAGGCAATTCCTCCTCAGCAAGCCAATCGAATCTCAACTCCCTGATTGCTGCGCCAGTTGCTCCAGTTGCGGCAAATTGAGAATTTGCAATTCCTGCTTGGCAGGATCAATTTTGATCCAGTGTTTCGCCACCAGTTTATCGAGAAGTTGACGTGCCTCCTCAGCGCTAATATTCGCCACATCCGCTAAATCCTTGACGGGCACATTGAAAATCACAGCTGTGTGGGGATTGCCCCCTTGGCGCTGACCATAGCGACGTGCCAAATTCAGCAAAACATGGGCTAGTTTCACCGCAGGGGGTTGGTGCAACAGTTCAATGCGGGCATTTGTCAAACGTAGCCGTTGCGCCATCAATTGCAGCATGCGATAGTGCAAATCCGGTTCGTGGCGCAGGACATGGACAAATTTTTGCGCCGGCACCGACAGGACTTCCGCTGGACACAGCGCCACCACATCCGTCGAACGCGGGGATTGATCAAGAATCGCCATTTCCCCAAAAAAATCCCCAGGGCCTAGGATGGCCAGTGTCAGGAAATCCCCATTCGGGAGCAGTCGCCGCACCTTGACCCAGCCTGAGAGAATAAAGTAAACGGCATTGCCCCACGCATCTTCAATCAAAATGGCGCGCCCCGCGGGATAGGTGTTATGCCAAGCCACTGAGAGCATTGAAGAAAGCGCCTCTTGGGAACTGGCTCCAAACAGTGGAAAAAGTTGACTAAAGTTTTCCGTCTCGATACTTGACATAACGACCTTAAGTGAAGTTCTTCAAGGGTAAAGCTTCTCCCCTACGATACTAGAATACGCGATCGCCCTCAGCCACCGTTCACTTCTTCCTTGCCAGCTCCTGATTCTTGCCACAGGTGTTGGTAGCACGTTTAAGGAGAGACTCCTACAATTTCCCTCTCAGGATGGAGTCAGATGGCAAAAACTAGGCACCAATAACATACTTACGCCACTCTTGGTGAGTACCCGTGCGCACGTGCTTTGTGACTTCAAAGTATAGGCTACTAATGGGACGGCGCGGAGTTTGCCGGAGGGGCATATTGGCTTCTTTGGGGGTGCGATTCCCTTTCTTGACATTACAGCGCACACAGGCGGTCACAATATTTTCCCAAGTCTCACCTCCCCCTCGCGATTTGGGAATGACATGATCAAGGGTGAGTTCATCGCCAGTATAGCCACAGTATTGGCAAGAATGGCCATCTCGATGCAGGATATTGCGGCGGGTGAGGGGAATTTCTTTGTAGGGAGTGACAACGTAGTGGCGCAGGCGAATGACGGTTGGCAAGGGAAAATTGTTGTAAACCATCTTGCCGTTGTGCTCAACTTGCTCCGCCTTGCCCTTAATTAAAAGGACAACTGCCCGCTGCCAACTCGTAATATTGAGTGGTTCATAGGAGGCATTGAGTACCAGAACCTTTGCCATATTCGTTGACACGCGGCATTCTCTCAGATGGTAGCATATTCCCTGTGATTGGAGTAACACCAGCCAGGGTTTTTGCAGTTCCCACCATGTGCCCTAGGAGCCACCCCTAGGATCGTGATAGTCTGACGGAAGATTTTCATTTAGATTTTCAATGGTCACTCGTTCTCTTGCGGCCTTGCTACAACCGGATTTAATTCTGGAAGGCACGATTGAGCAGTTGCATCCCCGTCTGTTGCAGAAATATGATCTGCGCGGCATGGTTCTCGATGTGGATGATACCTTGCTCCCCACTTGGGACGCGGATCTGCCTCCCCAAATTCTCAGGTGGTTACTGGAGATCAAATGCCAAATGCCCATCTGGCTGGTGAGCAATAACTTGAACCACCGCCGCATTGAGCGCATTGCGCAACAGGTTGACTTACCCTTTTTGATGGGGGCGGGCAAGCCCTCGCGTCGCAAGCTTCGCCAAGCGGTACAGGCCATGAATTTGCCTTACCATCAAATTGCAATGGTGGGCGATCGCCTGTTTACGGATATTCTCGCGGGTAATCGCTTGGGGATGTTCACCATCTTGGTACAACCCGTGCTGGTCAAACGGGTTGACGGTAAGTCTTGGGTACGCAATGTGGAGTTCTGGCTGGCACGACAACTGGGAACGCCGCTAGAGATCGCGCCCTCCTCTGAAGGCTAGCCTTTGGCGTGTAAATAGTTCACCAATGCGCGCAGCCCTAAAAGATAACTGTCAGCACCAAAGCCGGCAATTTGACCGATCGCCACCGGGGCAATGTAGGAATGATGGCGAAAGGCCTCCCGCTGATGAATGTTACTCAGGTGAACTTCCACCGTTGGCAGGGCAACGGCAGCGATGGCATCCCGTAAGGCAACACTCGTATGGGTATAGGCGGCTGGATTAATTAAAATGCCATGGGCACGTCCTATTGCCCCCTGAATGGCATCCACCAAGACTCCTTCGTGATTGGACTGGAGGCACTCGATGGTCACCCCTAACTCCTGCGCCAAGGCTGCCAAGGATTCATTAATACTCCCTAGGGTAACCACACCATAGATTCCCGGCTCCCGTTGTCCCAATAGGTTTAGGTTTGGGCCGTGAAGCACTAGAATATGAAAGGCCAAGCTCAACCTAACTGCTCAAGATTGCAATAACTCAATACTCATTGAACTAACGGCGATCATGCACGGGAATCGGAATCGGCTCCAGTTCAGGCGTGGGTTCGGCTCCGCCCAAAAGCTCCAAGAGTTTTTTCAACCACGATTTGAGGGTGTCAAGCAGGCTCTCTAGATAATCCATTGATGTCCCTACTGTATCGCTATAGAACTTAGGGATGCCCTTTCTCGTGCATAAAGACAAAAAAGGCATCGTAACTTTAAGCTAGCACAATCTTTCTGAATCAGCACCCGATTAGTTGGGACTTCTAAGACTTTTGGAAGCCAAGGCCATGGCTCGCCGCATAGCGATCCATAAAGCGAATAAAGCGATCCCACTCTTGGGGGCTACGCATCGTGTAGGTGGCCTCAATGGCAACGGGTTGGCCGTTAATGAACTTGGCATTGACGTCACGGGTAACAATTTCGCCTTCTTCATCCACCATGTACATTCCCGTGATCTCTAGATTGCCCTCTTGGACGATTTTCGGGTTATCGAAGTAAAACATGGCCTGACCGCTGCTGCCATCCCGAGCCCGCGTCAAACGCACATCGGGCACCACTTCTTCATCAACGCCACGAATAAATTGAATTTCTGCCATTGCACCAACACTTCAATCCATATCTCTAGGATACCTGTATCGGGGACAGCTCAAACCAAGAAATCGCGCCGTAGGCTGTAAATGACCCATTCGGGCTGCTCCAGATGGGGTAAGACCCCTGCCTTGGGAATCACTTGAAACTGTTGCAGGCGATCGCGGGCAGTGGCATAGAGTCGCTCGCCAAGGGAAAGGGGGGTCAGCTTGGCCTTTTCTCCCCAAAGCATCATGGTGGGGATGCTCAACTGCGGCAAATAGTGGCTGAGATCAAACGAAAGATTGCCCTTAAGGGTGGCAAGGGCTGACCACTCGGCATTTGGGCGGCAGGCAGAGTCAAGGTACGCTTCTACGGTTTCTTCCCTAAGCCGCTGGGGATCGGCAAAAATAAACTGACTCAGAAAATTCCGCACTGCAAGGGGATTGGCCGCCGCGACGAGGTAAATCAGGCGATCGAGAAGCGGTACACTTAGCAAAGCATTGGCCATGGCTTGGCCTTGATCTTCGCCAAAGTCATTGAATCCACTGGGGCAGACCAGACACAAACGCTCAAAAAGATGGGGTTGCTGAATCGCCAAGCGCACGACAATCCCCGCCGTTAGGGAGGAGGCAACCACTGTCACAGGGGTACCGAGCATCCGCAACAATTCTGCAATCATCAGCCAGTAGTCGCTGCTGGTGTAGTCACGGGCAGGGTGATCCGACTCGCCCCAACCAATGAGATCCGGGGCAATCACGCGGTAGCGAGCCGCAAAGGCAGGATACACCTGTGACCATTCATAGTGACTGGAGCCGCCCCCTAAGCTGTGGAGAAAGACCAAGGGAGGCCGGGATTGCACTGAACCCCAGTAGCGATCGCTGGGGGTGTAATAGACCATGCGACCAATCGTCGTGCGCAGGCTCTGCTGGACAAAGGTGGGCGGACAAAAGGCCATGCTACTTCAGAGGACGAATCAGGTAACCACAGCGATGTTCACCATCCACAATCCACTGGGTGCGCTCCACAGCACAATCTCCAAGGGCGATCGCAAACATCTCTAACTCATGATTGCAAACTGTGGGAAACGACTGCGCCACCGCGGAAATCGCACAGTTGTATTCCGTAAAGAGATAGGCACCTTTAGGTTCACTCACAGGGTAAAACTCTGCCATATATCCCTCCTGTCGTCGCAGAGCCACCAGCCGTGCCAAGCGTTCGGCCAAGGTTCCCGTTCCCAGCTGCTCCCGATAGGTCAGTGCCTTGCGCTGCCAAGCCGCTTGAAGAACATCCTGCATCTGCTCTGGGCCAAGGGTTGCCGCCACCGATTCGAGGAGTTCAACCGCAAACCCCTTTGTGGGAGTGGGTTGGTGGCGCAGTTGAAGTTGCCGCAGTTCTTCCCGTCCCGCTTCGCTCAGCGTGTAACGGTATTGGGGACGCCCCACGGTGCCCGACAGGACTTCATAGGTGACCAGTTGCTCAGCCTCTAGATCCTTCAGATGCCGCCGCACCGCTTGGGGGCTAATGGCCAGCTGTGCCGCCAACTCTTGGGCACTGAGGTGACCATCGCGGAGAAGGCAGTGTAAGATGTCCTGTTTAGTATCGGATGTGAGCGTCACGCAACGCCCCCTTGACTAAAACAACCGTTTTGTTGCTAAATTAGTCCTAGAGATAAAGCAACCATCTTGTTGCTTAATATACTCTAAATTTTGGCCATTCCACCCAAGAGAACACTCAATGTCGGCAACGGTACACTCCCTCGTCAATCAGCCCTACAAGTACGGCTTTGTTACGCCAATTGAGACGGAAACCCTTCCCCGGGGTCTCAATGAGGACATTATTCGCCTCATCTCTGCCAAAAAGAACGAGCCAGAGTTTATGCTGGAGTTTCGCCTGCGCGCCTATCGCCAATGGTTGAAGATGAGCGAACCCACTTGGGCACGGGTGAGCTATCCCGCCATCAACTATCAGGACATTGTCTATTATTCGGCTCCAAAACAAAAGGAAAAGCTGAAGAGCTTAGATGAAGTGGATCCAGTTCTCTTGGAAACGTTTGAGAAACTGGGGATTCCCCTCTCAGAGCAAAAGCGGCTCACCAATGTAGCCGTGGATGCCATTTTTGATAGTGTGTCGGTGGCAACCACCTTCCGCGAGGAGTTGGCCAAGCAAGGGATTATTTTCTGCTCCATTTCTGAAGCACTCCAAGAATATCCCGACTTGGTGCGGAAATACTTAGGAAGCGTTGTCCCCATTGGTGATAACTTCTACGCTGCTTTGAATTCAGCGGTCTTTTCTGATGGCTCCTTTGTCTATATTCCCAAGAACACCCGCTGTCCAATGGAGCTATCCACCTATTTCCGCATCAACAACGGGGAGTCGGGGCAGTTTGAGCGTACGCTGATTATTGCTGATGAGGGCAGCTATGTTAGCTATCTTGAAGGCTGCCATCCTGCCGGTGAGCAAGTCTGTACGCCCGATGGCTGGGTAAATATTGAAAGTCTCAAGCCCGGCGACCAAGTCTATGACCATGAAGGGAATCCCCAGCGGGTACGGGCGGCGATGGTGCGTCACTACAAGGGGGATATGATGACGGTGCGCCCTGTTTCCCCCTACAATGCTTTTCGCCTCACGACAGAGCACCCTGTTTTAGTGGTCAAGCGTCGGGATGTCGCTGTGAAACGGCAGCGGCGGGATGATTGGCTGCCAGAAGTGGACAGCAAGAAGTTAAAGCAAGCCCAACCCCAGTGGTTAAAAGCCGATGAACTTGAGGTTGGTGATTTCCTGCTTGTACCCAAGCTCCACGCGCCCACTCAACAAACCCTCGCGGATCCTGAGGTGGAACTGCTGGGATACTACTTGGCTGAAGGTAGCACCTATTTGAACTCCGCCAATGGTCAATACACCAATCAGCTCAGTTTTGGCCTACATGAGCGCCCCCTCGCAGAGCGTGCCAAGACTCTTGTGGCAACGGTTACAGGGCGTAAGGCTTACCTGACGGAGCAGCGCGATCGCCATGCCCTTGGTCTTAGTTTCTACTCTGCTGAAGCATCTAGTTGGCTCTCCTACCACTGTGGCAAAGGAGCCAGTCAAAAACGCCTCAGCTCAGAACTCATGCATTTGGATCAACGGCAGACACAGATTCGCCTCGATGCCTACTTAACAGGGGATGGCAATGTTTGCGATCGCCAAGGTTCAACCCTAGTTCGCTATTGCACAACCTCGCCAACCCTAGCCCAGCAAGTGCAACAACTGCTCAATCGTTTGGGAATTTATGGCTGGATCCAAACGCGGAAGGGGGGCTTCAGTTGTTTTTCTCGCCACTCTGATCGCTGGATTCATCGTCAACCCCTTTACCAAGTTGGCTATACAGCAAATAAACGTTGGGATCTTGTCCGCGAAACCGAGACTCATTTCCTTGTCCCCATTCGCGAAATTAGTCGCGAGCCTTGGGATGATCTCGTGTTCAACATTGATGTTGCTGAAACCCACAGCTACCTTGTGCGGGGCATTGCTGTTCACAACTGTACAGCACCAATGTTCGATACCAATCAACTCCACGCAGCAGTGGTAGAACTGGTTGCCCTTGACAATGCCGAAATCAAATACTCCACGGTGCAAAACTGGTACGCTGGCGATGAAAACGGCAAGGGGGGCATCTACAACTTTGTGACTAAGCGTGGACTCTGCCTTGGCCGCAACTCTAAGATTTCTTGGACACAGGTGGAAACCGGCTCAGCCATTACGTGGAAGTATCCCAGTTGCGTTTTAGTGGGGGACAACTCGGTCGGTGAATTTTACTCCGTTGCCCTGACAAATAATTACCAGCAGGCAGACACGGGCACGAAGATGATCCACATTGGCAAGAATACCCGTAGCAGGATCGTCTCGAAGGGGATCTCGGCGGGGCACTCGCAAAATAGCTATCGCGGCTTGGTGAAAATTGGGCCGAAGGCAACGGGGGCACGCAACTACTCCCAATGCGATTCGATGCTGATTGGTGATACGGCCGCCGCCAATACCTTTCCCTATATTCAGGTACAAAACCCGACAGCGCAGGTGGAACACGAAGCGTCAACCTCAAAAATTGGTGAGGATCAACTCTTCTATTTTGCCCAGCGGGGAATTGCTGCTGAGGATGCAGTTTCAATGATGATTAGTGGCTTCTGTCGGGATGTGTTTAACCAGTTGCCGATGGAATTCGCCGTCGAGGCCGATCGCCTGCTGAGCTTGAAGCTCGAGGGGAGTGTTGGCTAAAGAACAGTCAAGCCGTTGTTCTCAGTGGCTAAGATGCTTGGAAAGCTTAGCCTTTTTTTCTTCGCAGTTGAGGTCAGCAACTTCCCTATGAGGTTGCGGGAAAAAGGCGCCACACCTTAATGGTGCAGTCTTCACTGGCGGAAATCAGTTGATCTTGACCAAAAATGACACTGTACACGGCACCAGAGTGACCTTTGAGGGTGCGCAATGGCTGACCAGAGAGGGACCAAAGTTTGACGGTTTGATCGCCGTGGCCACTGGCAATGGTGCTGCCATCGGGACTCACCGCCACACTAAAGACTTGCCCGCCCTCCGTGCCAAACTGATGCTGAACTTCCCCTGTGGTCAGGTTCCAGACTTTGATCCCGTCTTTGTCGCTGCCGCTCACTAGTTGGCTGCTGTCGGGGGTGAAGGCGAGGCTATTGACATCGCTGGTGTGTCCTTCGAGGGTGCGCAGAAGGCGGCGGGAGGGCAAATCCCAAATGCGGATCAGCTTATCCACTCCGCCAGTGGCTAAAAAACGCCCATCTTGACTGATGGCCACGCTGAGCATGATGCCCTCATTGCCTTTTAGGGTAGTGATTTCCTGACGGCTAGGGACATCCCACAGTTTGACGGTGTGATCATAGCTGGCACTGGCAAGGGTGCGACCATCGGGACTCAGGGCTAAGCCATTCACAAAATCTTGGTGGCCACTGAGGGTGGCTTGGAGCTGGCGATCGCCCACGCGCCATAATTTGATGGTCTTGTCTTTACTACCGCTAATTACCGTTTGACCATCGGGGGTGATGACAAGGGCATAGATCCAATCGCTGTGCCCTGTGGTTTGTCCTAGATCAGTTCCGGTGGCCAAATTCCAAAAATACAGCCTGCGATCGTCGCCACCACTGACGAGTAAATTACCATCGGGACTGAGGGCGATCGCATTCACTTCATCTTGATGGCCACGCAGTGTCGTAGCGAGAGCCAGTTTTTGCCACTTCGAGGTGCCTGTCTCTGGGGTGGCTCCCCTGTTTTGAGCAGGAGAGGAAAGCCCCCAGCGTTGACTGAGTTGCCAATAGGCCAGTCCTGCAACCAATCCGCTGATGATCAGTATGCTCACAAGAAGTCGAAGATCAGAACTGCCTTTATTCCGCATCCTTGCCAACCTCGAAATCGCGAATCTACACCCTAGGTTCAGCCCTTTTCACAAGGATGGGACATGCACACAACAATCACTGTCAGACAGCATGATTTTCCCTTGGCGTATCCCGTAGTTGAGACAAGCGCTGTACCCTACATTAACAATAAAGGCTGTGGCACGTTTTTGCGTATTGCTCACCTGTGGCAAAGATGGTTTTATCAATGCCAAGCCAAAATTTTGCAACTGGATTCAAGTCCATGACTAAAACACCCTTTCGAGACTATGAGCGCATGGTTCATTTTGCTGACACCGATGCTGCGGGGGTCGTTTATTTTGCCAATCTGCTGCGCTTTTGCCATGAGGCCTATGAGGATGCCCTTGCCCAGTTGGGGGTGGATTTGCGGCAGTTTTTTAGCAACAGTGGACTCATTGTGCCGATTACGGAGGCGCAGGTGCGGTTTCTGAAGCCGCTCTACTGTGGCGATCGCCTGCGGGTGACGATTACCCCCCAGGAACTCGACACCAGTCGTTTCCAACTCACCTATACGCTTTACAACACTAAGGGTGAGCGGGTGGCCGTTGCCTACACCCAACACATTTGCCTGCAACTGCCAGAACGACAGCGAGTGGCCATTCCTAAACTGTTGCATACTTGGTTAAAGTCGGTACCAAAGGAAACCAGCGATCGCGAGGATTAGGGGGATAATAGGGAAGATGTCGCGTCATAGCTCACTGCAAGAATGACCCAAACCTTTCGTGTTGAGATTCTGCACCAAGGACAAACCTACACGTTTGAAGCCAGTGCTGATCAACCGATCCTGCGATCAGCCACTGCTGCCGGCATTGATCTCCCCAGTTCCTGTAATGCCGGGGTGTGCACCACCTGTGCTGCACAAATTCAAGAGGGCAGCGTTGATCACGGGGATGCCATGGGGCTGAGTCCCGAACTGCGGGAAAAAGGTTATGTGCTCCTCTGTGTGGCTCGCCCCTGTTCGGATCTGAAACTCATCTCTGAAAAAGAGGAAGAGGTCTATAACTTCCAATTTGGTCAATTCCAGAAAGCCTAGGCCTATGGAAGAGTCCCCCCTGCCCGATGAGCCGCTGAGTCGGACACAGGTCTTAGTGGCCATGGCGTTGACAGCCATTTTGTGGCTAATTTTGGCGCGGGTGTGGTTATTTACCCCCTTTTCCGGGGGACTTTTGCCACTGCGCTGGGATGGCTGGGCAGTGGTTTTGGGGATTGCCCTCTGCCTAGGAATTACGGGGATGGGGGCTATTGTGTATCACCTCTGGCCCGCCTACCGCCATGCCTCGGATACCTATCTGAAACTGGTACTTTCACCGCTGCTGTGGCCTGATCTGTTTTGGATTGGCGTTTTGCCCGGCCTCAGTGAAGAACTGCTCTTTCGCGGTGTGCTCCTGCCGAGTCTGGGTCTCAATTGGGCAGGGATTGTGGGCAGTGCGGTGTGTTTTGGGATTTTGCACGCTGGATCGCGGCAGCAGTGGCCCTATGCCCTGTGGGCAACTATTGTTGGCGGGCTGTTTGCCTATAGTGCTGTAGCAACGAATAATTTACTCCTAGCGATCGTGGCTCATACCTGTACCAATTGGCTGGCGGCTACGCTTTGGAAAGTCTCCTTTTTGCGATCGTCTCCCCATCAACCCTAGCGCTGGTGCCCCAGCACCCGAAAGACCTCCTGTTGCTCAAAGAGTTCAACAAGATCGGGATTAATCTTAAATTCCTTGGCCTCCTGCCACAGAATCTCTAAGGCTGCATCCACGGGTAGGCTCTTTTTGTAGGGGCGATCTTTGGCCGTGAGGGCATCGTAAATATCCGCGATCGCCAGCATCTGGGTTTGCAAAGGAATCTCCGCCACCCCAATGCCGCGGGGGTAGCCACTGCCATTCAAGCGCTCATGGTGACCATAGGCAATGATCGGTACATTTTTCAGATGGGGTGTCCAAGGAATGCGGGAGAGAAATTGGTACGTGTGGGTGACATGGGCTTCAATGATCCGCCGCTCCTGTTGGGTGAGGTTCCCTCGCCGTACCAAGAGTTGTTCGAGTTCGCTGGCCGTAATTAAGGGATAGAGTTCGCCATCAGTTCCGCGATAATAAAATTGGGTTAATTCCTGAAGGCGGGCAAGGGGGTCTTGATCCAGAATTTGTGGCTCATTGGCCTGCTCCAACAACTGCCAGTAAGCTTCTAGGGTCAGAAGTTGTTGTTGTAGTTCTTGATCGAGATGCCGCAAAAAGGCACAGTCGTGACAAGCTTGCTCGGAACCATGGGGGGTGTGGGGATGGCACAGGAGATAGTTCACCTTAGCTTGCGCCGTCTCCATTTCTAAGGTGCGGCGAACGAGGGCAAAGCGCTGGCGAATCACCTCTAGTTGTTCGGGGAAGATTTTCTTTTGCTTGTTGAGAATGGCTTCGGGGACAGCCACCTTGCCAAAGTCATGGAGCAGGGCGGCATAGCGGATTTCCTGTAGCTGGCGATCGCTAAAGGACACCTGCTGAAATGGCCCCCTAGAGGTTGCACTGGTGATCTCGGCAAGGCGCACTGTTAGAGCTGCCACCCGTTCCGAATGCCCCGCGGTTGTTGGATCCCGTGCCTCAATGGCCTGAACTGAAGCCGTGACAAATCCCTCAAAGAGCTGTTCAATACTTTTGAGGAGATGGTTGCGCTCGATAATCACAGCAGCTTGACTGGCCAGGGATCGCACAATATGTTCTTCCCAAGGGCTATAGGGCTGCGTGAGAGCCACAGTAGTTTCTGGCGTCAGCAGTGCGTCGGGCGATCGCTTGCGATTAATGAGTTGCAGAACCCCAATCACCTCACCACTGACGTTTTGCATCGGTACCACCAGCACCGAGCAGGTTCGATAATTCAAAGCTACATCGAAGGAGCGATTGAATTGGTACAGCTCGCTTCCCGCTAGGGCATAGACATCGGGAATATTCAGGGATTCTCCCGTGAGGGCGGCATAGCCCACCAAACTATCAGGGGTGAGGGGGAGTGTATAGTCCTCTACCTGCTCAGGGAGAGCCACGCTCTCGTTTTGAGCCGCCTTGAATTCAAGAACCGCGGCTTCCCGCTGCACCAGAAAAATCGTGCCGGCATCGCTAGCCGTAATCTGGCGACTTTTGGTGAGGATCAGGTGCAGCAGCTCCTCTAGGGATTGAGTGGCAGAGAGGGCGATGCCAATTTCTAAAAGCTGATCGACGAGCGTTGCCCCATTTTGCCTAAGAATGGCTCGTTCAAGGGGACTAGTAATCATAGCAAACGCTCCTTTAGGAATGCCCCCATTATAGATACCGCCTTAAATCCCCTTCTGTGATCTAATTGCGGTGATTGTTGTGATAGGGAATACGTGCTCCTGCCCAAGCCAACTTCTCCCGCAGAGTCTGATAAAACGAGTAATGATCCCGCAGGATAATAAACCGGGCTTGACAATCGGCCATTGTCACTTGCACCCGCTGCCCCGGCCAAATGGAGGTGGCCAGTACGCCATCCATCCACAGTTTCGTATTGAGGCTGTGATCATCCAGCGGCCAAATGCTGACTGAAGAGCGCGCCGGTAAGACAATGGGGCGGCTAGAAAGACTCAAGGGACAAATGGGGGTTACCACAAGCGCTTCCATCCCCGGATGCAAAATAGGGCCATTGGCTGCGACCGTATAGCAGGTAGAGCCGGTGGGGGTGGCTACCAGCAATCCATCGCCTTGGTACTGATCGACCACATCGCCATCAATTTCCATTTCCAATAGGGCGGTGATCATGCGATCGGCAGAGGCCGGCTTGATGCACATTTCGTTCAGGGCATAGTAGCGATCGCCCACCCCTTCAGGATGCAATTTTGATCCCTCAAACACTTGGGCTTGCAGCATCATTCGCTGTTGCATGGCGTACTCGTCCCGCTCGAGGCGATCCCAAACCGCCTCCATATCGCGAAATAGCTCCAGCGGCTCCGTCAAAAATCCCAAATGCCCCCCCACATTCACCGCCAAAATCGGAACCCCAGCCGCAGCGAGGTGCCGTGCCGCCGCTAAGGAGGTGCCGTCTCCCCCCAAGACCACGGCCAGATCAATCGGCTCTGTGACCGAAGCCATAAAGACAGGGTAGGGGTTGTCCTTAGGCCCACTCGGCCCCACGAGTACATTGGCACCCCGTTGCTGTAGCTGACGGGAAGCGCGATCCGCCCATTCTTTGCTCTGGCGATCGCCCGCCTTGTGCACCACAATGACTTGGTTTAATTGCATGGGGCTACTCGTTCCCTAGGTCTTGCATCCCCTTAGCAATTCGTGCCAACTCTGTTTTTTCATCCACCGAAATGCGGGTTGGGGTACCGCTGATAATGCCCTCAAAGTTGCGGAAAGAATCGCGAATTTCAGCGCCCTTCTCAGTGATCACATACTCTCGAATTCCCTTGTCGTGCCAAGAGCCACGCATCTTGAAGACGTTAATCGCCCGCGACATTTCACCGCGAATTTCCACATACTGCAACAGCAAAATCGTGTCCGTAATCGTGGAAATATGGGACTCGGTAATTGAGTTTGACCCCATAAACTGATCCGTCGTGTTAGTGAAAAATCCGGTGATCTCCTCCTGTTTGGCAAATCCAGTGACCCCAATCACAAACTGACGGAAAGCATTATTGCTCACCCCCCGTGCCAAGGCAGACAGCGAGTCAATGGCCACCCGTGAGGGCTTAAAGTCAGCAATCTCAGATTTAATAATTTGCAGGTGATCCTCTAGCCCCGCTGACTCTGGGTAGGCACAAATAATCCGCAATAGATCTCGCCGTTCTAGCTCCTCAAAATCAATTCCCCAGGAGGAGGCATTACGAGACAACTGTGCCCTTGACTCTTCATAGGCGAACAGCAGTGCCCGTTCCCCCTGTTGGCACCCCGTCTCCAAGAATTTGCTCACCAGCAGGGTCTTGCCAGTACCCGTTGCCCCTGTGGCCAAAATGATTGAATCCTTGAAGAAGCCGCCCCCACACATCTCGTCGAGGGTTTTGACCCCCGAAGACACCCGCACATTGGAAGAACGTTGGGTGAGACGCATGGCTCCCAAGGGAAAAATATTGATGCCATTGTTGATCGTAAAGGGATATTCCCCCTTCATGTGGGTCGTCCCCCGCAGCTTGAGAATTTCCACGGTGCGCCGCCGCCGTTCCCCCTCAAGCACATTGCGTAAAATCACTACGTTATCGGAGACAAACTCCTCAACCCCAAAACGCGCCACTGGCCCATATTCATCGACCCGCTCCGTGGTCATAATTGTGGTTACGCCGAGCTGTTTGAGCCGAAAAGCCAAGCGAAAAATTTCCCGCCGCACCACCGAGGCGGCATCGTATTGCTGAAAGACGGCTGTGACTGAATCAATGGAAACGCGCGTTGCTTTGTATTTGCGAATCGCATATTGAATGCGCTCAATCAGCGCCGATAAGTCAAAATCGCCAGCCACCTCTTGACCATCAGGGTCTGGAGACGCATCGAGAATAAATAGCTTCCCTTGATCAATCAGGCTTTGCAGATTCCAGCCAAAGCTCAGGGCGTTTTTAATAATGTCTTGGGGGGACTCTTCAAAGGTAACAAATATCCCTGGCTCATTAAAAATCGTAATGCCATTGTAGAGGAACTGAACCGCAAAAAGGGTCTTCCCTGTGCCTGAAGTGCCGCTGACCAAGGTGGTACGTCCTTGAGGAAGTCCCCCATGACTGATGTCGTCAAATCCCTCAATCATCGTCGGGATTTTCTTTACTTCCGCAGGAGACTGCCCAGTTGCACTTAACTGACTTTCAGGTAGGTTCGTCATAGAAGATTTTTAGATTCAGTATTCTGCAAAAAATTCCAAAAGGTTATTCTAAACTGAGACACTCTAACCACTGCGTTTATTCCAAGCCTAGATCATCGTCGGACTGCTCACCAATTTCTTCATACAGCAAGTCCAAGCCAATGAGCACCTTCTCACGATTGGAGAGGTCACCAATGATGCGACGTACGGGCGGCGGTAAGACTTTGGCGAGGGTGGGTGTGGCCAAAATTTTATCCTCCTCAGCCAGTTGTGGATTTTTGAGGACATCAATCACTTTAAGCGCATAGACTCCCTTAAATTCTTTTTCAAGGATGTTATTAAGCGTCTTCAGGGCACGCACGGAGTTGGCGGTGTTACCAGCAACGTACAACTTGAGAACGTAGGTTTTCCGCAGGGGAGCCATCGGCGTTACACCTCCCGCGGAATCGAGCGACGATACATTTCGCACAGATGGGCGATGACATCAATGAGCGTCAGGCGATAATCCAGCAAAATGTCCTCACTGCGGCCTTCGAGTTTGAGTTGCTTCGAAAAATTATCCATGAGTTCAACGTGAATCTCTAGGACTTGGGAAACAGAAATGTCTGCGAAGAACGCTTTACTAACAAATTCGTCAATATGCTCATTTACTTTGGCATCAGTGTTAAAGTACTCAAGGACAATGGTACGATAGACTGAGCGCAATTCGTCGAGCAGTTTGCGCTTATCCGCAGGCGACATCCGCCGGAAGAAAAAGGCCGTATCTCGCTTGTAATACACGCCAAGGTAGCCAAGGCGCTCTTTTAATTTTTGGGACAGGCGGTGCTGGGGATCGACGTTGCTACTTTCCTTGAGCGCCGGCATGCGAAACATGACGTGGGGCGGCACGGCGCACCCCGGACAGAGCTTGACAAAGCCGGTAATGGCTTCCTCGATTTGATGGTTGAGTTGGTAAAGGTTATCTGTGGTCAGAATCACTTCGGCGATGTGGTAGTGGGGGCCAAGGGGGGGCGGGGATGGCGCAGCTGGAAAAATGAGGATGGCCGGTAGGAGGGTGGCGCTGTGGTGGAGGTACGTGATGATTTGCGGCGTACCCTCTCCCCATTCTAAAATTAAACAAGCGACGCTATTTCGCCGCTCCTCTAGGTAGTTACAAAACTCTCTCTCGGTGGAGAAGTAAACAAGTTCATCAATGTCGGAGTTGTGCAAACGGATTAGTTCTTGGCCGATAGCGGGCGAGTAAACTAAGCCACAAATTGTTAGTGCGGTTGACTGCGCCACGTGCTTTCAGAACTTGGGTTTGCATCTGATAGCATCCTATCACTTTCACGCTGGTGGTGGCAGTGTTTTCTGAAGGTGTGTTGCCATTTCATTACAACTTTAGGAATACCCCATGGATGCCCTCTCCCTAGCCGCTTTGACTGAACCTGCAATCACAGTGGGGGCAAGCCTCTCTCTAGGCAAGGTGTACCAGCGGTGGCAAGACACCTTTGCAGAGGTCATCGTCATTGTGGATGAACGGCAAAAACCTCTAGGGGTGGTGCAGGGCTGGCGGTTGGCCCTGAGTTTGACCCAGGAGGGGACATTGGCGGAGCTGCCTGTGGGAACGGTAGCGGCTTCTTGGCGATCGCCCGTGGTGGTGGTACCGGCAGGGTGGACGTTATTGCAGTTTCAGGTATGGTTACGTGGCCAACCGGAATTGCCGACCTATATTGCGCTCGTGGATGCGGAGGGCGGCTTTGTGGGACTGTTGGATCAGCGGCAGCTGCTTCATCACTGGGCGTCCCAACCTCCCATGCCTTGGCTAGAGGTGATCGAACAATTGCCCTTGCCCCTACAAATTCAAAATGCCCAAGGGAGTGTCGTTTGGCAAAATCGGGCGTGGTCAGAACACCTCACGGACTTTTTGCCCTTGGTGCAGCCCCAGTTTGAGGGGATGAATTGTCAGGCGCTAGAGGGGCGATCGCCATGGCAGGTGTGTTCCTTGCCCTTGAATTTAACCCCCTTTGATCGGGAGAGAGAAGAGGGAAATGTGGCAGTGGCCAGCGATCGCTATTGGTTATTTTTTGCCCAACAGCAACAAGAAACCAAGCCTACAACTCCCACCCACTTGTACCAACTGCGCCTCCATCAGCAAAAGCGCCTTCTCCTGAGCTTAGGGCATGAACTCAAAAATCCCCTGACGGCGATTCTCGGCCTCACCCAACTGCTGTGGCAGCACCCCCTACCAGAGCAACAGGACTACCTTGCCCTCATCCAACGTAGCGGTTGGCAAATGAATCGCCTGATTCAAGCGTGGCAGGACTATACCCGTGCCCTCTGGCGAGAGTTGGAATTGCAATGGGAAACTGTAGAATTGGCGGGTTTATGGTTGCGATCGCAGGAATTGGCGGAGCATCTCTACAATCTGACCCCGCCAGGTTGGCAGTGGCAATGGCAAATTGATCAGCCCTTGAGCCATGTGTACCTCTACGGCGATGCTCTGCGGCTACGGCAGATTCTTGCCCATCTCTTGGGGTGGCTGATGCTCTTTCCCAGCGATCGCTACGGATTGCGCTTGAGTCGCTGGCAAAATTGGCTGGCGCTGCAACTGTGGGAAGAGGGACATGGCATTCCCCTTAAGGATCACGATCGCCTGCTGCACGAATGCCTCGAGGACTACGCCGAAGTAACCATGGGGCTGATGCTTGCCCGCCAACTCTGTCGTCTCCACAATGGTGAGCTTTCCTTTATTGCCCAAGCTGACAGCTCTAGTGAATGGACAGTACTGCTGCCCTTTGCTGAGGAACTTCCCCCTGAATTACCCACTACGGCTCAATTGATCCTTTTGGTCAGTAATGATGCCACGTGGATCATGGACACGACTTCCGCATTGCGACGCAGTCACTACGGCTATATGGTCGCTCGCCATCCCCTTGAAGCCCTAGATAAGCTGGAGCAATTGCAACCCACGGCCATTGTCGTCCGCCCTGCCAGTAGTCTGATTTTGGCTGACGTGGTTGAGAGTCTGGCCACCAGCCCCTTCAGTGCGACTGTCCCATTGATCATCCTCTCCGATGAAGCCACTCCCTTGGGCTTGACCGGTTTTGTGCAACGGCTGCCCTTGAGTAGTCATCCCAGCCTGCTGATTGATGTCCTCGATCGCTGGTGTTTTCCACGACTGACTGCTCCAAGGGAAGAATCGACCTTTGAGCGTCCCCTCCTCAATCAAACGGTACTCCGCCTCGGCCTACTCCATGAAATTAGCCTGCCCCAACTGCGGCTCCTTGAAGCAGAAGACCTCGAACAGGCCGAACTCTTGGTAGAGATTTGGCAGCCCGATGTTCTGATTTGGGATTTACCCGCTGACGAGGTCGCCCATCTGGAAAATCATCCCAAACTGCGAAAACTCCCCATGATTACCTTGGCCGAAGATAGCAGCAGAGCCATTCATCAATTGGGAGATGTGGTGGTCTTTCCCTGCCTCAACCTTGCAGACTTAATGGATGTGGTGCTCCTTGCTGCAACCGTAAAAGCTCAAAGCTGACTCAGCACTGTCCGCGCTGCCGCAATGGTGCGCTCAATATCGGCCTCCGTATGGGCAAGGGAGGTAAAGCCCGCTTCAAACTGGGATGGCGCAAGGTAAATTCCCTGCTCTAGCATGCCTCGATGAAAGGCCGCAAACTTTTTCAAATCCGACTGCTTGGCCTGCTCGTAGTTGGTCACTGGCCCTGCGGTGAAAAAGAGACCAAACATACCGCTGATGTGACCACCACAAACCTCGTGGCCAAACTCCCGTGCGGCGTCTAACAGTCCCTGTACCAGCTTGCCTGTGATTCGATCCAGTTGTTCGTAGCTGCCGGGGCGACTCAGAATTTCCAAGGTTTTGATGCCCGCTGTCATCGCCAAGGGATTACCGGAGAGGGTGCCCGCTTGATATACAGGCCCTGCGGGTGCCACCAGTTTCATAATGTCAGCGCGACCGCCATAGGCTCCCACTGGTAAACCACCACCAATCACTTTACCCAAGGTGGTCAAATCGGGAGTGACGCCAAATTTTTCCTGAGCACCGCCATAGGCAATGCGAAAGCCGGTCATCACTTCATCAAAGACCAAGAGGGCACCGTATTGCTGGGTGAGTTCCCGCAACCCTTCAAGAAAACCAGCATCCGGGGGAATAAAACCGGCATTGCCGACGACGGGTTCGAGGATGACGCCGGCAATCTCATCGGGATACTGTTCAAAGAGACGACTGACCGCTTCCAGATCGTTGTAGGGGGCGGTTAAGGTGGCGGCGGTGGTGGCTTTCGGCACGCCGGGGGAATCGGGCAATCCCAATGTGGCCACTCCTGAACCCGCCTTGACGAGGAACATATCGGCATGGCCGTGGTAGCAGCCTTCAAACTTGATCACTTTTTCCCGCTGGGTATAGGCACGCATCAACCGCAGCACTGCCATACAGGCCTCTGTCCCAGAATTGACAAAGCGCACCATTTCGACGCTGGGGACAGCGGCAATCACCATTTCCGCCAAGATGTTCTCAAGGACGCAAGGAGCACCAAAGCTGGTTCCTTTTTCGAGGGCAGCATGGAGGGCTTCAATGACTTCGGGATGGGCATGGCCGACGATCGCGGGTCCCCAAGACCCCACGTAGTCAATGTATTGGTTGCCGTCCACATCCCAAATGTGCGCCCCTTTGACGTGATCAAACACAATGGGTTGGCCGCCGACGGACTTGAAGGCACGCACGGGCGAACTGACGCCACCGGGCATGAGTTTTTGGGCAGCGGCAAAAATTTCTTGGGACTTTGTGGTTTGAAAAACGGTCGTGGTCAACGTCAACTCCCTCAAGCATTGGCGTGCTCAAAGTATTATAGGCAATTCCCTACCCCTTCCTCTAGAACTTCGCATGTTGCAATTCTTTACAGTCTTGGTTGCCCATTTATGGCTTTTGGGAGAATAACACTGGGTTTTGTACCCACAGAACGGCTACCTCTGCAAGATGTCTATGTCCTCCACGCCACTTCTGCCAACCTTCTCCATCATCTTGGAAACTGAGAACTTGGCGAATGCAGATATGGCTGGACTTCACCGTGCCCTCCAGTCCCTTGCTAGTCAAGATTTACCCCCCACTGTTGCCAATGAAGTCCTGCTCTTGGAAACAGGGGATGCTCCCCAAGCGTATCTTGCGCAACTGGCCGATGCCTACCCTTGGCTGACGTTTTGTGCCGTGCCTAAGGAGCTGAGCTATTACGAGGTGAAGATGTGGGCAGCGAAGAAAGCAACAGGTGAGGTGATTGTGTATTGTGATTCGGACTGTTGCTATGAGCGCAGTTGGTTGCGCAGGATGGTGACGAGCTTTACAGCCGATGAACAGATTCGAGTGGTGGCTGGGGAAACGGCCATCCGCGGGGCTGGTATTTACCGCACAGCCATGGCACTGACTTACATTTTTCCGCAGTACAGTGGGGGACAACGAATGGAACCTGCGGCGGGCTACTTTTTGAATAATGTGGCTTTTCGCCGTCAGTTTTTGCTAGATCATCCAATTCCCACTGAATTACCCCTCTACCGTGGCAACTGTGTCATTCATGCCTACACACTGCTGCAACAAGGGGAGTGTATTTGGTGCCAACCCCAAGCCCGTGCGAGTCACGCTCCCCCCAATGGCCTCTCCCACTTTTACTGGCGATTTTTGCTCATTGGCCACGATTACTATTGGCAGCAGCGCCTGTTAGGCAAGCTCTCTCAACGGCTAAGGGGGCAAGATCATCAGGGTTGGCGGGGCAAGTTCAGGATTTTTGGTCAACGGTTGCGACAGATGGTTCGCCATGATCCAAGACACATATTTTTTCTTCCGTTGGCGTTACCCATCATTCTCGTTTCTGTGCTGCTAATTCTGATTGGCTACCAACTGACGACTCTCAAGCCCCACTATCTGCTAAAGGCCTACGAACGAATCCTTGGGAAACCCGAACTTAAGCATAGCAATAGCGATCGCGCCCTCCCTGCTTGGCGAGATAGAGCTGCTGATCGGCAAGGCTAAGGAAGTTGTTCACTGGTTGCCCTACTTGGGGCTGCAAACTGGCAATGCCTATACTGAGGGTGACACGATCGCTCACTGATGAAGCTGGATGGGGAATCTTCAGGGAATGCAGGAGCCGTCGAATTCGCTCAGTGACACAAATACTGCCGACCAGATCCGTGTTTGGCAAGATGAGGGCAAATTCCTCACCCCCATAACGAGCAGCCAGATCGCCAGGGCGGCGCGCCGCTTGGGTTAAAACTTGGGCGATCGCTACAAGGCAATCATCCCCCGCTTGGTGCCTCCAGTGGTCATTGAAGTTCTTAAAGAAATCCACATCACAGAGAATTAGGGAAATGGGAGTTCCTTCTCGCTGCGCTAACTGCCACTGCTGCTGCAAATACTGGTCAAAATAGCGCCGATTGGCAATTTGAGTGAGGCCATCAATGGTGGCAAGGCGCGAGAGTTCGGCATTGGCCAACTGGAGAGAGTCATACAAGGTCGTCTGCTGAATGGTAATGGCCAGTTGATCTGTGAGGGAGAGAATCAGTTGTTTTTCCTCAGCAGTCCATCCCGTGGAATTGTGGAGGCGCTGGCAGGAAAAGGCACCCCAAGTCCCCTGACTGATGCGAATGGGAGCAATCAACCAGCCGCCACCCAGCACCCTAGCAATTGAACGGTTAATCTCATCATGAGGAGGCAGCTCATGCAAAGGAGGTATCTCAGCCATCTTGCCTTGGTGTAAGGTTGGTGCAATCGGGTTATGTGTGTCGGGAATTGTCAGTCCCACACTCGGTACCAGAGGTGTTGTGTTGAAAGACTCTACTAGGGGAATCCAGTACCGCTGTTCTTGTTCGTACTTGACAACCACTGCGCGATCCACCCGCAGGATTCGACATCCCTGCTGCACGGCTTGGGCAAATACCTGATCTAAGTTAGCGGCCTCGCGAATTCCCTGAATGAGGTAATTGAGGTCGCGCTGGCGAGTGGCTTGATCTTGGAGGTAGGACTCATAACGTTTGCGATCGCTAATGTCGCTAAAGGTGAGAATTACCTGCTCAATGCTCCCCGTTGCCGTTACTTCTGGATCAGCAGTCACTTGCAGCCAGAGCCGCTGTTGGGTTTGTTGATTGAGAATGCCCATTACTCCTTGTACCCGCCGCTTTTGAGCAATGGCAATCATCAGGGGAAAGGCTGCTGGCGGCATTGGCTTGCCGGCGTCATTCAGGGCATCCCAAGCCATCTCAGTCGGTTTTTGACCCATCATCTCTTGCGCGTTGACCCCCAGTAACTCACAGCCGCGGGGATTAATAACCTGCACTCGGAGGTCAGCAGAGATTAACATCACCCCCACGTCCAAATCATGGATGAGATTGCGAAAGAGGGCTTCCCGTCGGCTGAGTTCTTTGGCGATCGCCACTTGAGTCTCTTCAAAACGCTTGATTTGAGTAATATCGCGGATGACGCAGAGGACTTGATCTTTGCCTTTGTAGCGCAACCGTCTGGCAAAGATATCTACATCAATGATCTGGCCATCCCTACAGCGATGCTTGCTGACACTGTGCCAAGTGTGCTGATGCCGAATCGTGTCTAGAAATTCCTGAAATTGATCGCGGTAGTCGGGGTGCAGAAAATCCTCAGCTCGAAGTTCAAGGCATTCACTGCGACTGTAACCATAGATGTCACAGATGGCATCGTTGACCTCAACGATCTGTAGGTTTTCAGTGTCATAGATGACTAGACCATCGGCCACGGACTCGAAAACACTGCGATATAGAGCCTCGCGCTCATTCAGTTCAGCAAGGGCACGCTTGCGATCGCTGATATCGGTACAGACAACCACACAGCCAACAATTGCTTCCTCCCCATCCAGTAGGGGAAAAAGGTGGCTCAGCATATCACAGGGGGCATCGGTGCGGCAACGCAGCAGAATTTCCTCGTCGTTAATGGTTTCTCCCGCCAAGACGCGGTCAATCAGTGCTTCCACCCGAGTCACTGATTCTTGGGGATGGAGCAGTGCCGAAAATGGCATACCGGGAACCACTTGAGCCGCGGCTAGCGTCTTCAAGCCAACCCAATTACTGGTTAAAAGCGTTTTGTCGCGATTGAGGGTCAAAATGATGACAGGGCAATTGTTCACTAACTGCTCGTAGCGGTTGTGCTCGCGCTCAAGAGCCAATTGGAGTTGCCGTTGGGGGGTAATGTCTTCAATGAGGGCAATGAGGAGCTGGGGGTCGCCCTTGGCAGTGCGCACACAAGAGAGGGTTAAATTTCCCCAGACTATTTGGCCGTTTTTGTGGCGGTAACGTTTGACAATGCGATAGGTATTGCGCCGTCCTTGTTGACATTGTTCGATCAGGGCAGCCTCCTCAGGCCAATCTTCAGCAAACGTCAGATCGTGGGCAGTGAGGCTTGCCAGTTCAGCAGCAGTGTAACCAATGAATTGACAAAAAAAGGGGTTGCAATAGGTGAGGCGATAGTGGTTGGCAGGACTGGTGATAACAATTCCTATCTGAGCGTTTTCAAAAACAGCACGCCAGCGATATTCACTTTCTCTGAGAGCCTGTTTTGCTCGAAGTCGCTCCATTTCATCCACAATCCTGCCCTCATTGTCATAGGCTGAACCCGTGATATCCTCCTACTCATGTCATGAACCTAATCCTCTGTCCCATCGATGTAGGAGCCTGTCCTGTCTCCTGTGGTGATGAATAGGGCTGGTCAAGGAAGACGGCTGCGAGTTCATGGCTAGGCGGCAGGAGTGTGAGGGAACAAGGAACATCGTATTGGAACCGTACTTAGAAATGGCTAAACTCGCGATCGCAAGCTGTCTTTAGAAGAATCGAGGAGACCAATTCTTCAGTAGCTTGCCTCCTGCGGTCATGCCACAAGAAAACATCTGGGGCTTCTTTTCTACTCCTATGCTATCGCTTGGCTGAGGAAACAGTCTTGGATTTCAGGTCTGCTTTTGCATAGGTGGGGCGCTTGTTCAGAACTGATGATTGGCTCAACACTAAACATGACCTTTTCTGATTGTTCGATTGCCGAGGAGTGGGGCACATGCCAGTCTTGCCAACCATGGAAACCGTTGATACTCCCCTATTAGCTGCTGCTCAATCCATCTATAATCTCTACCAGCAGGTTCATGGGGTCAAAACGGTGCCTGCGGGTGTCGTTGTCAATCGGCAAACCCTGCGGGGCTATGTGCTGTTTACGAGCCAGCCTGTGCTGCTACCCCAAGAATCCTTTATTCCTTATGATCATTTGCCAGAAGTAACACGCCTATAACTGCACTGACCTTTTTGACCTTTACTAGCTACTGCCTTGTCTTTGGCTTAGGAGCGGCGGTCGGGAGTTTTCTCAATGTCGTGATCTACCGTGTACCAAGCGGGCGATCGCTCCTGTTTCCGCCATCCCGTTGTCCGCTGTGCTTAACAACTCTACGCCCTTGGGACAATATCCCGATTTTCGGCTGGCTGCTGCTGCGGGGGCAATGTCGCTACTGCCATGCACCGATTTCTTGGCGCTATCCCGCCATTGAACTGTTGACGGGGCTGCTGTATGTCCTCATCTTTGCCGTGAGTGGTTGGCAGGGGGAAACCCTTGCACTGTGGCTATTGAGTGCATGGCTCTTGGCGTTGGCCTTGATTGATCTAGACACAATGACGCTGCCCCATCCCCTGACAAAGTGGGGGTTGATTCTCGGCTTGCTCGTGAGAGGGTTAACGACGGGTCTAGGCGGACTCACCGAGGGCATCATTGCCGCGGTGATTGGCATTTGGCTTTTTGATCTGATCCGCTGGGGGGGGGCGATCGCCCTTGGTCAGGAGGTCATGGGGGGAGGGGATAGCAAATTAGCAGCGATGATCGGGGCTTGGTTAGGTTGGCAGGGATTGCTCGTGACCTTTTTCTTGGCCTGTGCCCTCGGTGGCCTGATGGGTGGACTGGGGATTGCCCTCGGTTGGATTCAGCGGCGGCAGCCAATTCCCTTTGGCCCTTTTTTGGCCGTGGCGGCTATTGTCAGTGGTCTCTTTGGCCGCCAATTGATTCATCTTTACCTTGAAACCTTTTTGCCGGGTGTGTTTGTTCCCTAAGCTGGATTCACTAAAGACAACAACACAACATCAGCCCAGCCAAAATTGCCCCTAGAGGCGCCAAAATTTCCTGAGCAACGCCTTCTGTAGTCCGTGGAATGCCAACTTGTAATCTCTGTGTCAAGGCTATAACTTCTAGGAGCATCAGCTGCTGATCTCGCGATCGCCGGGGATCAAGAATAGCACCGCCTAGCATTTTGGAAGTTTGACCAGCGTATCTATAATGGTTACAACCTACTTCCATAACAGCCTCTGGACTCCCCCCACAAGAGTTGCCAGTGGCAAGGCTCAATCAATCCTTCTAGAGGCTGGTGCTATGAAACCCCTACAGCAGTGGCTATTTTCCATCACCTTGGTCTGTTGGGGGCTGTTGAGTGGCAACGTTTACAGCCAAATCACACCAGCAACTCATGGAACTGGAACCACCGTCATCCAAAATGGCCAACAAATTGATATTGATGGGGGTCAGCTATCGGGGAATGGTCAAAATCTTTTTCACCTCTTTCGAGACTTCAATGTTGGTAACGGCCAAATTGCCAACTTTCTCTCTAACCCGCAAATTCGCAACATTCTCGCGGGTGTCAATGGTGGTAACGCTAGCTATATCAATGGTTTGATTCAAATCACGGGTGGCAACAGCAATCTTTATCTGCTCAACCCCGCAGGAATTGTTTTTGGCCCCAATGCTCGCTTGAATCTCCCGGCGGCATTCCACGCTTCCACAGCTCAACGGGTACTTTTTGAAGGTGGTGTTTTTGATGTTAACGGCCAGAACCTCTATCCATCCCTCAATGGTCACCCCACTGGCTTTGAATTCCTGAGTAAAGGGCTGATCATTAATGAAGGTGAGCTGAGAGTCCGCAGCGGTCAAACCCTGAGCCTCATGGCGCACCAAGTGATCAATACGGGTACGCTTTCAGCCCCCGCAGGCCATATCCAAATTGCAGCCGTACCTGAAACAGGAATGGTGCGGGTCTCCCAAGCGGGAATGCTCCTTAGCCTTGAAATTCCTCAGGATCGACTGCCACCCCATGGGGCGATCGCTGCCGTGGACTTACCCAGCTTACTGACAGGACAGAGTTCACAACCGGTCAACAGCGTCATTCGAAATTCCGACGGCACGATTCGCCTTGTCCATGATCCCAGCAAAATCCCCCTCACGACACCTACCGCAGTTATCAGTGGCAACCTTTCTGTGGGTAATCCCACAGGTATCGGCGGCCAAATCACGATCAGCGGTCAAAATATCGCCCTCATCAATGCCAACTTAACTGCCTCCGGTTCACTGGGGGGTGGCACGATTCTCTTGGGGGGCGATTACCGAGGGGGAACAACAGGCACCAATCGGCTAGATAGTAGTTTCAATGCCCAGAACCTCTTTATCAGCAGTGGCAGTGTGATTGCAGCAGATGCCCTGAATCAGGGAAATGGCGGCACCGTCATTGTCTGGGCAGACAACAGCACCCAATTTGCCGGCACCATCACTGCACGGGGGGGGCAACTTAGCGGCAATGGTGGCTTTGTTGAGACTTCTGGACGAGAACTGCTCAGTGTTCAGGGAACAGTTGATGCCAGTACAGTTAATGGCCAGCCCGGTATATGGCTCCTTGATCCACGAAATGTCATCATTTCTACCACCCCTACGAATGGTGGGAGTTTTTCTGGGGGTAATCCCGATGTCTTTACTCCCACCACTGATGACGCTTTTGTTGAAAATACCGCCATTGAAGCTGCTCTTAACCTCGGCACTAGCGTGACAATTACCACAGGTGAGACCGGTACACAAGCTGGCAACATTTCTGTTTTTGCTCCCATCACAAAGACAACTGGTGGCGATGCCTCCCTAACATTCCAAGCCGCAAATGACATTCTTGTTTCCTATGACATTAGATCTGAGGCAGGCCGACTGAATCTCATTTTCCATGCAGATGCCGATAACAGCGGTGCAGGAGCAATTAGATTAGACTCAGCTGCACTCATTTCCAATGGCGGCAATATTATCTTGGGCGGTGGCTCTAATCCCTTTACAAGTCCAGCGATTGGTGTAAACACTCCCGGTGTCAATATCAACAACTCTACCCTCAATGCAGAGGGCGGTAACATTAGGATTCATGGTCGCGGTGCAGCAACCGATGGCCAACTAGGGGTGTTCATGAGTGAGAGTTCAATTCTCACCTCAGGTTCTGGAGAGATCACCATTTTAGGAACGGGTGGCTCCAGCGTTTACAGCGCCATTGACGGTATTTCAATTCAGAATTCCTCAATCAGCGCCGAGGCTGGCAATCTTACCTTAACGGGTACCGGTGGCAACGGCCTTGAAGTATTTTCTAACGTTGGCATCAGTCTTGAAGAGTCGGGAATTCAAACCACGACTGGGAATATTACCCTTACAGGTACTGGTGGTACGGGCTTTGCCTACAACCAAGAAGGTATTCTGAGTAGCTTCACAAGCATTACCAGTCAAAGCGGCGATATCATCCTTAGAGGCACAGGGGGGCAATCCGCTGCTGGTCTTCTTTTTAGGGCAGCAACTGACACAGACTACCCTGCTCAGGTGAGAACGGCTGGGAATGGGAATATCCTCATTGAAGGTCGCGGCACGAATGGTAGTTCGGGTCTAGTCATGGAAATTTCTGACCTCCTCACCGTTGCTGTCCATAATGGTGTGCTGACACTGGCAGCCCAAGGGGGCATTGAGCTTTTTGGTGACTCCACCTCTTTGCTAGATATAGATAGCACAGGGTCAGGCCGCCTTGTTTTTCGACCCATTGATGCCAACACTCCTGTTGGTGTTGGTGATGGTGCAGCAGGTAACTTAATCGTTGATCAGTTTCTCCTCAATCAAATCACAGGTGGATTTTCTTTAGTGACCATTGGTCACCCTAGTGGTACTGGTCTCCTTGATGTTCGCCCCTTTAGCCTCAACTACAATCTTGCCCTACAAACACCCGGCGTAAGTTCCCTAGGTATTCAGTTCAATGGCTCTGGAACAACTGACCTCAATGGTCGCAATCTCACGCTTATTAGCGGTGGCGGGGTTGCTCAGGGCAGTCACGCCATTTCAGCAGCAACTCTTCAACTGCTTGGACAGGGCATTGTCATACTAAGTAATTCCAACAACCAGTTTCAGGCGCTCTCAGGGAATGTTACTGGCAATGTAAATCTCAACAACCAAGGCAACCTGACCATTAGTAGCTTTAGCAACGGTGTCAATGGTCTCACTACTGGCATCAACACCAATGGCAATACTTTAATTCTCAACCTAGGCAGTGGTAACTTAACACAAAGTGCACCGATTCGAGCTGGTAGCTTGGGCTTGACCCTACGAAATGGCAGTGCAATTCTGACCAACCCAAATAACCAAGTGGGCATACTTGCGGCTCAGTTGAACAGTTCTAGCGATCTTCAATTTGTCAATAACGGTACCCTCACTGTTGGCAATGTCAATCCAACGGGTATTACAGGGCGCAGCATTTTCCTACAAACACTAACAAGTGATATTGTTCTCAATGCGCCAATTTCTGCCTTTGGCGCTGGGGATGCCATTATTCTTACTGCGGAAAATAACTTTATTAACAATTATGGCTCTAGTGTCTTCAGCACACCCAATGGTCGCTGGCTAGTTTATTCTACTGACCTCAACCTGAATATCAACGGTGGCCTCACGGGTTCAGAGCAATTCAATACCATCTATCCTCAGCCTGCTCTATTCTCTGGTTCTGGTTTTCTCTATCGGGTTTCTCAAGCACCGCCCACCCCTCCAACGCAACCCCCTGCACCTCCGACTCCGCCCCCGCCTCCCGTAGAACCGCCCACACCACCGCCTTCACAACCTCAACTTCAAGAGAATCTCGGCCAGATTTTATTCGGCGAGGAGGCAAAAGGCACTAAACTGCCAGAGAATACAGCTCAAGTCATATATTTTCCGGGCGTTGAGATCATCCGTCAGCAAATCGGTGCCGCTTTTGATCAAGGAGACTACAACAGTGCCATCAAACTGCTTCAGCAGCTTTATTCCTTTGAGTTTAGTGAGTACTTTAGTGAATTTTTGAGCACTCCCGGCCAAACAGGATTACAGATTCTGGATATTGATCAAATTAAAGAGTTACTGGCACGCATAGCCAAAGAAACAGGTCAAAAACCTGCCCTGACCTATGTCTTTTGGCGACCTGAACAACTAGATATATTTATCATCACACCGGAAGGCGAACCCATTTACCAACCCGTTCGAGTGCCCCAAGAAGCGGTGCGCCGTGTCATTGCTGCCTTTAATCGTGAGGTGCGAGATCCAACGAAAACAAACAGCGATTCCTACTTATCCTTTGCTCAACAACTTTACCAATGGATCATAGGCGGTGTTGATACAGAACTACAAGAGCGCGGCATTAACACGCTAGTTTTTGCCCTTGATCAGGGGCTACGGGGTCTGCCGATAGCTGCTTTGCACACAGGGTCAAATGTTGTGGCCTCGGCAGTCAATGATAGTTCCCTAGACCGTAATAGGCAGTTTCTGGTGGAACGCTACAGTTTGGGTCTCATCCCTAGTATCAATTTGGTTGATACCCGCTATCAACCCTTACAAAATGCCTCAATATTGGCAATGGGGGCATCTGAGTTCCCAAATCAAAATCCCTTGCCAGCCGTTCCTGTAGAGCTACAAACCATTACTCAACTGGTCGGCCGCGGGAAGATGTTTCTCAATGACACCTTCACAGTCTCGAACCTAGAAACCCAGCGTCGCCGCAGTCTATACCCCATTCTCCATCTGGCCACCCATGGTGAATTTAATCCGGGTAAACCACACAATTCCTACATTCAATTTTGGGATAGGCAGCTTTCAATAACTCAATTACGGCAGTTGCGTTTATTCCAGCCACCCACAGAATTAATGACGCTAAGTGCCTGTCGAACAGCAGTAGGAGACGCGAATGCAGAACTGGGGTTTGCTGGACTGTCGCTACAAGCGGGGGCGAAGAGTTCTGTGGCTAGTCTGTGGTATGTGAGTGATGAGGGAACACTGGCACTGATGACGGCGTTTTATAGCCAGTTAGCAACTGCCCCAATTAAAGCAGAAGCATTGCGACAGGCTCAGCTTGCCATGATCCACCAGCAGATTGTAATTGAAGGGAACCACCTGCGTAGCGGTAGCGTGCGAGGACAGCTTTCAATTCCTTTGCCCCAAGCAGTCCAAGGTAGTGGCGGGCATCAACTTTCCCATCCCTATTTTTGGGCAGGATTTACCCTGATTGGTAGCCCTTGGTAGTCTTAGAGTGTTTTTTTCCGTCCTGATGGGGCGTCTCGTTTGAAGAGGCCAATCCAGTATGATGAAATAGTATCTTTGCTGTTTGTTGCGCTCCGTTGAGACTTTGCTCCAATGACCTCGTCACCATCAGCGATAACTGCTCTCACAGGTGATCAAATTCGCCAAAAATTCCTTGAGTTCTATGCCGCTAAGGGACACACGATTTTGCCCAGTGCCTCGCTGATTCCAGAGGATCCGACGGTGCTGCTGACGATCGCCGGCATGCTCCCCTTCAAACCTATTTTCCTCGGTCAAGAAGCGCCAAAAGTCCCTCGTGCTACCACCGCCCAGAAATGTCTGCGCACCAATGACATTGAAAATGTGGGTCGTACTGCTCGCCACCACACCTTTTTTGAAATGCTGGGCAACTTCAGCTTTGGTGACTACTTCAAGGCAGAGGCGATTGCTTGGGCATGGGAACTGATGACCACGGTCTATGGTTTGCCCCCGGAGCGTCTGTTGGTGAGTGTCTTTGAGAATGATGATGAGGCCTACGAGATCTGGCATCGCCAAGTGGGCTTGCCCAAGGAGCGCATCCAGCGCATGGGAGAGGAGAGCAACTTTTGGACGGCTGGGCCGACGGGTCCCTGTGGCCCTTGTTCTGAGATTTACTACGACTTCTATCCGGAAAAGGGGCTAGCTGACGTTGATCTCGATGACGATCGCCGGTTCATCGAACTCTACAACTTAGTGTTCATGGAGTTGAACCAAGACGATCAAGGGCGCCGCACGCCCCTCAAGGCGAAAAACATTGATACCGGTATGGGCTTGGAGCGGATGGCCCAGATTCTCCAAGGGGTGCCCAACAACTACGAAACGGATTTAATTTTCCCGATTATTGAGGCAGCAGCGCAGCGAGCCGGGATTCAATACCGCAAAGCCAATGCCAGTACCAAAACCTCCCTCAAGGTGATTGGCGATCACACCCGTGCGGTGGTTCATTTGGTTGCGGATGGCGTCACTGCCAGTAATGTGGGTCGCGGCTATGTCCTGCGGCGGTTGATTCGGCGGATTGTGCGCCATAGTCGGCTACTCGGCATCAATGAAGTGGTCACCCCTGAGCTTGCCCAAGTGGCGATTGATTTAGCGGCGACTGTCTATCCCAATGTGCGCGAGCGGCAGGCAGTGATTCTCAGCGAACTGCAACGGGAGGAGGAACAGTTTCTCAAGACTTTGGATCGGGGTGAGAAGCTCTTGGCGGAGATGCTGGCTCCTCTGAAGACGGCTAAGGGCAAAAAACGCAGTAAACCACAACTGGCAGGGCGCGATGCCTTCGTTCTTTTTGATACCTATGGCTTCCCCTTGGAGTTGACCCAAGAGATTGCCGCCGAGCAGGGAATCAGTGTGGATGTGGCTGAGTTTGAAGCCTGTATGGCCGAGCAGCGGCAACGTTCCCAAGCAGCCCACGAAACCATTGATATTACCGTTCAGGAGGGGATTGACTCCCTAGCGGATCAACTGCACCCTACGCAGTTTCGTGGCTATGACGAGTTTAGTTTGACCACGACAGTAACAGCGATTTTGGTGGCGGGTCATCCGGTAACTACAGCAACGGCGGGGACGGAAGTACAGGTCATCCTTGAGGAAACTCCCTTCTATGCTGAATCCGGTGGCCAAATTGGCGATCGCGGGTATCTCGCCACCAGTGATGCGCTAGTACAAATCCACGATGTGCAAAAGCAAAAGGAAGTGTTTGTTCACTACGGCAAAGTGGAGCGGGGCAGCCTCAGCGTTGGCGATCGCGTGAGCGCCCAAATTGATCTCAGTTGTCGGCGACGGGTACAGGCGCACCACACCGCAACGCATCTCTTGCAAGCAGCCTTGAAAAAGCTAATTGACGAGAACATTTCCCAAGCGGGGTCGCTGGTGGCCTTTGATCGGTTGCGGTTTGACTTTAACTGCCCCCGTTCCCTCACGCGCGAAGAGCTGCAACAGATTGAAGATCAAATCAACACGTGGATTAGTGAAAGCCACGCCACCCACACGAGTATCATGGCGCTCAATGAAGCCAAGGCCAAGGGGGCGATCGCCATGTTTGGTGAAAAATACAGTGAGCAGGTGCGTGTTCTCGATATTCCCGGCGTCTCCATGGAACTCTGTGGCGGCACCCATGTCCATAACACAGCGGAAATTGGCCTCTTTAAGATCATGAGTGAAAGTGGCGTGGCCGCTGGGATTCGCCGCATTGAAGCCATTGCTGGGTCGGCGGTGCGAGAGTATCTGCAACAGCGCGATAGCATTGTCCGTGAGTTGTGCGATCGCTTCAAAGCCAAACCCGAAGAGGTTCTCGATCGCATTAGCCAACTCCAAGCAGATCTCAAAGCCCAGCAAAAGGAACTGGAACGCCTCAAAGCCGAACTAGCTCTTGCCAAAACCCAAGCCCTCTTGGAACAGGCGGAAGCCGTCGGCAATACCCACATTCTCATTGCCTCGTTGGTGGGGGTGGATCCCCAAGGGCTGAAAACTGCCGCCGAATGGCTGCTGAATAAACTGGGCAGTGGTGTCGTTGTCTTGGCTATTCACCCTACGTCTGACAAAGTGAACCTTTTAGTCGCCGCCAGTCCGGATGTTGTGCAGCGGGGTGTCCATGCCGGTCAACTGGTGGCCGAGCTTGCCCAAGTCTGTGGTGGGCGCGGGGGTGGTCGTCCCAACTTTGCTCAGGCTGGTGGCTCTGAACCCCAGAAATTGACCGAGGCGTTTGAATTAGCACAATCTCGCCTCAAAGGGATTCTGGAATCCTGATATATTGACGTTTTGTTCTCTCTCAACCGCACTATGGCCTTTGTTAACGCAAACTACCTCAAACTGAAGGCTGGGTATCTCTTTCCGGAAATTGCCCGCCGCGTCAATCAATTTTTGCAAGCCCATCCCGATGCCCCCTTAATTCGCCTAGGAATTGGTGATGTTACCGAACCGTTGCCGGCGGCCTGTCGCCAAGCAATGATTCAAGCCGTTGAAGAAATGGGCGATCGCGCCACCTTCAAAGGCTATGGGCCTGAGCAGGGGTATCCTTGGCTGCGGGAAAAAATTGCGGCTCATGACTTCCAAGCGCGGGGCTGTGACATTGATGCCAGTGAGATTTTTATTTCCGACGGCTCTAAGTGCGACACAGGCAATATTCTGGATATTTTTGGCGACGGCAACCGCATTGCAGTTACGGATCCTGTCTATCCCGTCTATGTGGATACCAATGTCATGGCCGGGCACACGGGGGAAGCCAATGAACGCGGGGAATACGCTGGACTGGTCTATTTGCCGATTACCGCTGAAAACCACTTCACCGCCACCCTGCCCAGCGAACCAGTAGATTTAATCTACCTCTGTTTCCCCAACAATCCCACCGGTGCGGTAGCTACACGGGAACATTTGCAGGCGTGGGTGGACTACGCCCGTGCCCACAAAGCAATCATTTTCTTTGATGCCGCCTACGAAGCCTTTATTACGGATCCAACCATTCCCCACTCCATCTATGAAATGCCCGGTGCCCGCGAGTGCGCCATTGAATTCCGTTCCTTCTCGAAAAATGCCGGCTTTACGGGAACGCGCTGTGCCTTTACCGTAGTGCCCAAGGGTCTCAAGGGGCAAACTCCCAGTGGCGAGGCCGTCGAACTCTGGGCGCTGTGGCAGCGGCGGCAATCCACTAAGTTCAACGGTGTGTCCTACATTGTGCAGCGGGGTGCTGAGGCAGTGTATTCTGAGGCAGGTCAAGCCCAAGTACGGGAGCTAGTGGCCTTTTATATGGAAAATGCCCGTCTCATTCGCGAAAAACTCACCCAAGCGGGCTTTGAGGTCTATGGCGGCGTCAATGCGCCCTACGTTTGGCTGAAAACGCCCCAAGGGATTGGCAGTTGGGACTTTTTCGATAAACTGCTACACACCTGCTATGTCGTAGGGACGCCGGGGGCAGGTTTTGGGGCAGCGGGTGAGGGCTACCTGCGCCTCTCGGCCTTCAATAGCCGCGAAAATGTGGTTGAGGCCATGAATCGCGTGGTGGCAGCCTTTGCCTAAGAATTCACAGGCTAGAATCAGAAAAATGGCGAGGGAGCGCAGTCCGGCACCTTGGCAACCGGGAGGCGCCATCGCGGATCGAGGGATGCTTTGATCCCTTGGTTTGGACGAACGGAATCGAAGTGGTTGGAGAGGCTTTAACCCCTTTTAGCATCACCGATGACGACAAAAGATTGGGGCGAACAAGCAGCGAAACAGGAGGGCATTCTGCTGGGGTTGTTGACGGCAGCCGGCTATGCCTTTTTTACGCTCCTACCCGACAGTCATAGTCTCATGGTGGCGTGGCCTTGGGTTCTCCTGTGGCAAGCAGCGCTGGGGGTACCTCTACTTTGGTTTTTGCAGGTGTTGGCCTATCAACGGCGAGTGCAGCCCTTGGGGAATGGCTTCGATGGCGTGGTGCTGTTGCTCCTGTTGGCATTGGCCATTTCCGGAACGTTCAGCACTTTTCCCAATCAAGCTCGCTGGTATGGCTGGGCACTCTTGGGGGGGATCGCTGTGCTTTATCCCCTAGGGGCTTGGTTGCGCACCCCAGAACGCCGCTGGCAAATCGTGCGCTGTCAAGGCTATCTCACTGCCCTCGTAATCCTTGTCAGTTTAGGCCTCTGGTTGGGCACGACGATCGCTCCCGCACTTTTGAATAGTCCTCAAGGATTCACCCCCCATTTGAATCCAGATACCCTAGAACTCCGCAACTGGGCACCCTTTGGCCACCAAAACTATGTGGCGGGGTATCTCCTGTTGGCTTTACCCTTGGTGGGACTCTTGGCCATAGAGGCCGAAGCCAGTGAACCGTGGTGGCGATCGCGCCGGTTTTGGATTGCTGTGCTGCTCTTGGGTCTAGTCACCCTCTATACAACATTTTCACGGGGGGGCGGCCTCGGCTTACTGGCAATGGTGATTCCCCTTAGTGTGGGTTGGCTTTGGTACTATCGCCGCCAGCGTCGCTCTTGGTGGGGCTTTTTGGCTTTGGCGGGCTTAGTGGTGGTCGCTTTGGCTAACAATCGCCTGCGACGCAGTTTAGCTGCCCTATTTCAGGGGGGACAGGGAGGTGAACTAGCCTATCGCTGGATTACCAGTATGGTCGGTTGGCGGATGGGGGCAGCACATCCTCTGAGTGGCAATGGCTTGGGCAGTGTGCCCCTGTGGTATCAGCACTATCGCCCGGGCTGGGCAGGCCGCGAAGCAGAGTGGATCTATCAACTCCACAGTACCCCCGTACAACTGTGGGCCGAACTTGGGCTTTGGGGCATTGTGGTATTGCTCTTGGGGGTGGGGCTACTGGTGTATTGGGCAATCCGCTACCGCCGCTGGTGGCTTAACCTAGAACAACGGGAACAACGGCTGGCGATCGCCCTCTCCCTTGCCCTTTGGGGCTATGGGGTGCTCAGTCTCACGGATTTTCAACTGGACAATGTCGGCATTGGTGGCCTCTTCCTGATTGAACTCACCCTCTTGACGACACTCATTCGCACAGGCCAAAGGCAAGTCCCTCCGGAACGGTTGCGGGCACGCTGGGCACTTTCACTGGTGGGTCTGGGTCTGGGAGTGATGACCGTAATGGTAGTTTGGCTAACACCGATTCATCGAGCTTGGGCGAGTAGCAGCGAAGGCTTCCTAGCCCTTTTGGAAAGACCCCCTGACTGGAATCAATTTAGTGAAAAGCTCTTCCATGCTCAGGAGCTTGCCCCTTGGGAACCCTATTATCCGCTGCAACTGGGGTGGAACTATGGCCAGCGGGGCATGATGACAGAGAACCCTGCTGCACGGGCGAACCTTTTGCGTACAGCAACAGTTGAGTTTGAGAAAGGAATTGAGCTATCTCCCTACCTCGAGTTTGGTTATAGCAACTTGGCATGGCTTTACTGGCAGGAGGGCAATTTTGGCGCAGCAATTCCTACCTTTGCCAAAGCGGCTCAACTGGTACCGGCGAAACGGGGGAATTTTCTGGGTCTGGGGTTAGCCCTCATTGGTGAGCATCAACGGCAACTCGCGACCCAAGCCCTAACCCTTGAGGTGCTGCGCCATCCCATCTTCATCACCAGTCCGGCGTGGCGGGTGGCACCCTTGGCGCCCTTCTATCAGCCGGTTCTCAGGGCGGTCACGCAGCGCTATCGTCAGCTGGCGCAGGAACTTCCTAGCGATCGCCCCTCCGGAGCCTATGTGCGTCAAGTCGCAACCTTGCTAGGTTGGTGGCAAGGGGAACTTCCCTCGGATGCTGAACCTCTAGCTGCATGGCTACAACCCTTGGCCAACCCCCAAGAGACAACACTGAAGGCACCCGCAACGCTGCAAGTCTTTCTCAAGGCATGGGATGACCCCGACAACCGCCGTGACCTCTTGGCCTCCATTTGGTCGGGTAGCCCCGAGCAACTGGAACAGATGGTGCGCTCCATGGCCGGGCAGCCAACCCCCCTTGATTGGTTGCGTTCTGCGGCGCCTGCCGTTGCGATTACCTATACGCGTGCGGGTTTTGGCGTGAATAGCCGCCACATTGATGGCCCTCAACCCACGGACTTTTTCATTGCCATTGATAACTTACCGATGGTGACCTTGTTTGCGCCGTTGTGGCCAGACAACTACTTTTTGCCCGAACTGGATCAAGCCCTAGAGAGCGATCGCCAGCGTCTTTTTATTGCCCTTAACCAAAGGCTCTAACGGCAAACCCCCGTGGGTTGCTCAACTTGGGTGGCGGGGGGATTGGCAACAACGTCCAACACAATCTGTAGGGTTCGCACTGCTGCACACTGGTCTTGGGGCAAGGGCATGGGCATCAAAGGGCGCGTCACCCCTGCAAGAACATATTCCCGTTGCGGGCGCACCTCAAAGAGCCGTTGACCATTCTGCGCCAAGCCTCTGACTTTGATTTGATCCGCCTCGATATGCACATTGCCCTGATTCCTGAGAGTCATTTGGAGTGTGCCCTGCTGCACTTGGGCATTGAGAAGTTGCCCCTGCCGACGAATGACCGCTGGTTTGATAAATACGGGTAGGCTATGCACCGTGACTAAGCGCGTTTCTGAGCTGGGTCCTTGGGGGGCTGGAAGAATTTCTGCAACTAGGAGGCGATATGTCCGCTCCACCTCAGGAGCAGGGAAGCGATGCCGAATGCGAATTTCAGCCCGTCCACCCACGGGTAGATGCAGGAGGTTGGGAAAGGCAACCAACTCTAGGCTATTTGGGGGCAGGAGATGCAGTTCATCCTCGCCAGTTTCTCGCTGTTGCCAGTGCTGCACCCGCACCTTAAAGTCAAGGGGCACACTGCCAGTGTTGGCGATCGCCAGTACCCCGAAAGGCACTTGGGGCAACAATTCAATCTTCAGTGCACTGAAGCGATACTGAGCTATTTGCGCCACGGCCGAAGCCATCCCCACAATCAGGAGAATCCCAGAGACGCAGAAAGTAAACAGCCGCCAGAATTTGCTTGTCTTCATGAATGGCGGGGCATGGATTTGAACCATGGACCTTCGGGTTATGAGCCCGACGAGCTACCAGACTGCTCTACCCCGCGTCACCTCAGTTTACCTAAGATAGCGTATTGTCTCAAGGATTGGCAAGCGATCGCCGGAAGATTTGTAAAGTTTATAAAGTTCTATCAAGATGCTAAGTTTTTTTTGGGTCAACTGTAGTAACCCATACTTCCATAATCCCGACAAACAAATATAAAAAAATTATTAAGATTAGCTAGGTCTTTTTAGACTAACTCCTTGAGCAATGCTGCTACCTCCTCTTCTCCTCGATACTCTGAGGGAAATTTATCAGCGCCAAGGCTCAGCTCTCTCTGCCAGTCCCTTGCGAACTGAAAATCAGCTTCTCCTGTTGATTGAAGCACTCCCAGAGGTGAGCCATGCCACCCTAGAAACACTGCTGATGTCCTACTCTCGGGCTAAGGCGTCTCTCCCCATCAATTTGGCCTACCTCTTGGCACTGGAGGGTGAAATCCTTAACCTGCTTGGCGTGACATCCGCAGTACGCCCCTTGTTTACGCCGCCAGTAGTACAGACGCTGCAAAACTATCTACCTTGGTTTAGAACAGTCAGCCAAATCGTGCAAAATTCTCTTGGCAGCGCCCTTGTGCGTAACTACTGGTTGCTGACTCGTCCTGCCGACCCTTGGCTGCGCACTATTCCCGTTGAGATTTTCTACACTGAGCAGGTGCTCCCTCGCGATCGCTATCTCAACAACCATCAGCAGGAGCGACTGCAAACATGGTTAGAGCAATTTATGCTCTACTGTAGTCGTCTTGTCCCCAGCCTGCCCGCAGAAGCGACAGCAGCAGGCATTCCTGTCCCCCCTCAATTGCTAAAAGCAGCGTGAGGATTTCGCTAAAATTTTGGTATTCACCGGCAGTCACTGGAGTCGTGGAGCACATTCTCCTGCTAGAGGACGAAACGGAACTCGCCGATCCCTTGGGTCATATCCTGCGCCAAGAGGGCTATGACGTTGACGTGGCCTATGATGGTGAAACTGCCCAAGCCTATTGGCAAACGCAACGTCCCTACCACCTGTTGATCTTGGACTGGATGGTGCCACCGCCCACGGGTTTAGAACTCTGTCAACGATTGCGCCAAGCCGGGGATGAGACGCCTGTGCTCTTTCTAACTGCGCGGGACACGGTGGACGACCGCGTCTGTGGCCTTGATGCCGGCGCCGATGATTACTTGGTGAAGCCCTTTGAACTGCGGGAATTACTCGCACGGGTACGGGCACTCCTGCGACGGCGCCACACGATAGGGTGTACTGCACCGATTCTTTGCTGGCAGGATTTGCGGCTCGATGTCGAAGGTCGCCTGCTCTACCGCGGTCAACAGTGTATCTCCCTCTCTGAGAAGGAAACAGCGCTGCTGGCTCTTTTCCTCAAGCACCCGACAGAACTCCTCAGCCATGAATTGATTGCCAGCCACCTCTGGCCAGATCAGCCCTGTGTCAATCGCAACCTACTAGCTGCTCAGATTCGACTGTTACGCCGCAAAATTGAGCATGCCGACGAACCCTCACTCATTCAGACGGTTTATGGTCAAGGCTATCGGCTGCGCCCCATCACCGTTGGCGAAGGATAACCGCGCTTGGTTAGCTAGGCTCCAGATACAATAGATAAGCTGTTCTTTCGGGAAAACTGTTGTGGACGATCGCTACGACCCCCAAGTGATTGAGGCCAAGTGGCAGCGGGAATGGGCTGCGCGCCAGCTCGATCGCACCGATACCGATCCGCAAAAGCCGAAATTCTATGCCCTCTCAATGTTTCCCTACCCCTCTGGGAATCTCCACATGGGGCACGTTCGCAACTACACCATCACTGATGTCATTGCCCGCTGTCGGCGGATGCAGGGCTATCGCGTTCTCCACCCCATGGGCTGGGATGCCTTTGGCCTGCCGGCAGAAAATGCTGCCATTGAACGCGGGATTCATCCCCGCATCTGGACGCAACAGAACATTGCCCAAATGCGCCAAGAACTCCAGCGCTTGGGGCTGTCCTATGACTGGGAACGGGAGGTGACCACCTGTCATCCTGACTACTACCGCTGGACGCAATGGCTGTTTTTGGAATTTTTTGAGGCGGGCTTGGCCTACCAGAAGGAGGCCGCAGTGAACTGGGATCCGGTGGATCAAACGGTTTTGGCCAATGAGCAGGTGGATAGCGAAGGGCGATCATGGCGATCGGGTGCCTTGGTGGAACGGCGACTCCTCAAGCAGTGGTTCCTGAAAATTACTGCTTATGCTGAGGAACTGTTGAATGACTTGGAACAACTGACAGGCTGGCCAGAGCGGGTAAAATTGATGCAGGCCAACTGGATTGGCAAGTCCACCGGTGCCTACCTTGAATTTCCCGTTGTTGGCAGTGATGAAAAAATTGCTGTTTTTACCACCCGTCCCGATACGGTTTATGGGGTCACCTATGTGGTCTTGGCGCCTGAACATCCTCTAACCCTGCAAGTCACCACTCCCCGTCGTCGCAAAACCGTTGAAGCCTTTATTGCTAGTGTGCAACAGGAAAGTGAACTCGAGCGCACTGCTGGCGATCGCCCCAAACGCGGGGTGGCCACTGGTGGCAAAGCCCTGAATCCCTTTACTGGCGAAGAAATCCCCATTTGGATTGCCGATTATGTCCTCTACGAATACGGTACCGGCGCCGTGATGGGCGTCCCTGCCCACGATGAGCGGGATTTTCAGTTTGCTAAAGCCCACAAGCTCCCCATCCGTCAAGTGATTATCCCCCCAGACGGCAAAGTAAGTACTCGCCCTAAGGCAGCCTACACAGAGCCGGGCATCCTCATCAACAGTGGCCAATTCAATGGCATGGACTCCACCACCGCCAAAGCAGCGATTACCGAGTATGCTGCTACCCAAGGTTGGGGACGCGAACAGGTGCAGTATCGCCTGCGGGATTGGCTCATTTCTCGCCAACGCTATTGGGGCGTACCAATTCCGATCATTCACTGTCCCCAGTGTGGAGCGGTGCCGGTGCCGCGCTCAGAGTTACCGGTGCTCCTCCCAGAAGAGGTGGAGTTTAGCGGTCGTGGGCCTTCTCCCTTGGCCAAACTTGCCGCGTGGCGCGATGTCCCCTGCCCGAAATGTGGTGCGCCTGCCCAGCGGGAAACGGATACAATGGACACCTTTATTGACTCCTCTTGGTACTACTTCCGCTATGCGGATGCCCACAATAGTGAAGCCCCCTTTGACCCCGCAGCCATTAAGGACTGGTTACCCGTGGATCAGTATGTGGGGGGGATTGAGCACGCCATTCTCCATTTGCTCTACTCGCGCTTTTTCACCAAAGTTTTGCGCGATCGCCAGTTGGTTCATGTGAGTGAACCCTTCCAACGCCTACTCACCCAAGGTATGGTGCAGGGGCGTACGTACAAAAATCCGAGAACCGGTAAATACGTCATTCCCAGCCGCATTGCCGATCTCAATCACCCCACCGACCCCGACAGTGGCGACCCCCTAGAGGTCGTCTATGAAAAAATGTCCAAGTCCAAGTACAACGGTGTTGCCCCCAGCGATGTCATCCAACAGTACGGTGCCGATACTGCCCGCATGTTCATTCTTTTCAAAGCGCCCCCCGAAAAAGACCTTGAATGGGACGATGCCGATGTCGAAGGCCAGTTTCGCTTCCTCAACCGTGTCTGGCGACTGGTACAAACCTTCAAAGCCCATGGCGGTCAGCTGGGTCAACCCCTACCCACAACCCTGACGAAAGCCGAAAAAGACCTGCGCCGCGCCATTCATACCGCCATTAAAGAAATCAGCGCGGACATCGAAGGCGACTACCAACTGAATACCGCTGTTGCCGAACTCATGAAACTCAGTAATGCCCTCAGTAGTGCCGACTGCTACACCTCCGGGGTGTATAGCGAAGGTATCCAAACCTTACTCACCCTACTCGCTCCCTTTGCCCCCCACATCAGCGAAGAACTCTGGCAACAACTGGGGGGCACAGATTCAATCCACCGCCAACCTTGGCCAAAAGCCGACCCCAGCGCCCTCGTTGCCGATGAGATGACCCTTGTCATTCAAGTGATGGGCAAAACCCGTGGCGCCATTCAAGTGCCGGCCACTGCCAGCCAAACTGAACTGGAGGAAGCGGCCAAACAGTCGGAGATTGGCCAACGCTACCTAGCAGGCAAAACCATTCAAAAAGTAATTGTCGTTCCTGGCAAATTAGTCAACTTTGTCTTAGCCCCTTAAACGCTAACAGTTTGCCGCAGCCCACCTGAAGGAATTTCTGGTTCTTGCTCTCGCTTTGCAGCAGTTATGCTACGTTAGCAGCAGTTCTAAATTGTACTCTCAGCAGTTATGAAGGCGACGAAGCTCACTATTCATCATTTTCGATCATTTGCTGAGGCAGAGGTTTTTCTTAATCCCTATACGTTGGTAGTGGGCACAAATAACGCAGGCAAGACAAATCTCATAGATGCTATTCGTCTTTTTTATAGCAAAGATATTAAATTAATTATGAGGAGCAGCGAGACTTCCCTAAGTTTGAGGTTAGTGATCCCGAGTCTTGGGTAGAACTTGAGTTTTTACTTACATCAGATGAGCAGAGGGTTCTGAAGCCAGAATATCTTCAGCCGAATAGCAACTTCAAAGTACGGCGCTACCTAAAAAGCACTGATAAACAGAATGAGTGGTATGTGCAAAACACTGGTACTCAGGAATACACCAAATTTCATGGAGGAGGACGCAGTGCTCAAAGAAGACTTGGAAAAATTATCTATATTCCAGCATTCAGTAAGCTTGATGATCAAACAAAGTTAACGGGTTCTTCACCACTCCGAGATTTAATCCATTCTTTTATGATGCCTGCACTTGAAAATGGTAAGGCTTATCAGCACTTGAAAAGAGCTTTCAAGGCATTTGAAGAAAACCTGAGAGATGAAGCACATACAAGCATTTCTCGCTTAGAGAAGCTTATTTCCGACAAAATTTATCATTGGGGCGCTAAAGCTGAAATTATCCGGTGGCAACAAGCAGGTATTAGAGTTCATGAAGATGACCAAAGAATTGAGATGGAATCAATAAAGTACACACTTTGGCTAAACTCAAATCGTTGCAGTGCATTTTTTTATAATCGAGTTCTATTGGTAGAAGCAGCAACGCAAGTAGCACTTGTAGCACTTTTTGAATATATGACTAGTGAAGCTGGATTGCTTGATTCAGGCCAGTTTTTTGTTTTTGATTGTATGGGCAAATACAACATACATCGCTTCATGAATCTTTTTGGGGAGTTAGGTATTTGCCATGCTGTATTATGTGATACAGATAACGAGTGCGTATCCAAAACCATTGAAAATTCAAAAAATAATTATACCCTTGGCATAGATTATATTCAGAAGGACATTGAGTCCTTTTTAGGTATTTCAATTAAAAGCAGCGAATCACACCGTAAGCCTCAGAACTGAATGTGGCATATCCAGCATAAAAACTTTGATACTCAAAAGCTTAATCAGCTAGCTGATAAAGTTAAAACTATATTACAAAAAACTGAAAATTAGCCATTTATTTGCTTCAATATAATTTGGTTAATTGAATTGTTGGTTTCTGATAAATATCTAATTTAGTTAATTTTACATACAATTGTCATGGTAGTATCCTTTTTTATAAGGATGGCGTCCTAGGGGGTCGATCGCTCCCCAAAAGCCTCTAGGATAAGGAGTGTAACTGTTTGAGCAGCTAAGTATGGGTGAGGCAAAACGGCGCAAAGAAACCCTCGGTAATGCCTACGGTCAAGAAAAGGGGGGCTGGCTCAAGAAAGAGCAACTGCTGCTGATTCAGAAGTGGGTGACGCGGGGTACGTGGGTGGGAATTGGCCTACTGGTGGTCATTTGGCTCACGGTTCGCTTTATTGGCCCTGGTCTAGGATGGTGGGAATTGACGGTGAATTAGAACTGGCATGTTGGATCTGTTGGCAGCATTGGCGTGGTACTGGGGACAACCGCGTCTTGAGGCGTTAAAAGCAGTGATCTTGCCCTATGAGGCTGCGCTGCATCAGTATCGCGATCGCTACCTGCAAACATTGGCCCAAGAGGGTTTTTCTCCCAATCAACAGGGCATCTGGGTTCAAAGTGGTCAGCAGTTACTGGTGAACCACCAAGGCGATCGCCCCCTTTCTGCTGCCTCGGTCACTAAAATCGCCACCAGCCTTGCGGTTCTGGACAAATACCCCTTTGACTATCAGTTCCTCACGCGCATTGGCACCACTGGCACACTTCAAAATGGCCGCCTAAGGGGAGATTTGGTGATTATTGGCGGGAATGATCCTTTGTTTGTTTGGGAGGAGGCGATCGCCATCGGCAATGCCCTCAATCGCCTTGGAATTCGCCAAGTGCAAGGGAACTTAGTGATCGTCGCCCCTTTTATTATGAACTTTTACCCTGAACCGCAGACCGCCGCAGAGCTATTCAAGCTGGCTTTGGATCACCGCCGCTGGACGCCGGAAGTTCAATCCGCCTATGCACAGCACCTCAAAGGACAACCACGCCCCCCAGTAACGATTACGGGTGGAACCCGCATCCAAGGCACAATCCCTGCCAATGTGACGATTCGTTTGGAACATCGCTCACTGCCCTTGGGGGAGATTGTGCGACAAATGAATATCTACAGTAATAATGAGATTGCCGAAACCTTGGCTGAAATGGCAGGGGGTGCTGCTACCGTTGCCCAAGTGGCTGCCCGTAAGGCGAATGTGCCTGTCCAAGAGATCCAACTGATCAACGGCTCAGGTCTGGGGGAGGAAAATCGAATTTCACCGCGAGCCGCTTGCGGCATGCTCTTTGCACTTCAGAAGGAGTTAGCTGAGAACAACCATAGCTTGGCGGATGTGCTACCAATGGCAGGGCGCGATCGCGGCACCGTTGAGTCTCGCCAGTTACCCCCCGCCACACTGGTGAAAACCGGTTCCCTTTGGAATGTCAGTGCCTTGGTCGGTGTCTTGCCTACAGCAAAGTACGGCACCGTCTGTTTTGCCCTCCTCAATGGCGGAGATAACTTAGAAGGGTTTCGGCGGGCACAGGATCGCTATGTACAGCACTTGAGTCAAACGCTACAAGCGCCTCAAAGACAGGGTGCTGAATTCCACAGCCAAGCCCCTGCGCCGCGGTTTGGCGATCCCCAACGCATCCAACTCGTGACGGCTCAATAGACAATGACAGCTCAACAACTGGGAATTGTCGTCCAAGGCTCCCTCAGTCAAGGCCTAGAAGTGCGACTCAGTGGTCATGTTTCAGTCGAAGAACTGCGGGTTGGCCAATTTTTGGTAGTGCAAGGCCGGCGATCGCGCTTCTTTTGCCTGCTCACAGATGTTGTGCTCGGCACTGCCAATCCTCGCATTCTCCTGAATCCACCCGCCCTTGAGGATACCTTTTTGCAGGAGGTGCTGGCGGGCAGCGGCACGTTTGCCACATTGAGTCTGGCTCCTATGTTGATGATTCTCAACGATGCGCAGGAACTCCTGCCGGTGAAAACAATTCCTGCCCATTTCAGTCCGGTCTATGAAGCCAGTGAGCGGGACTTTCGCGCCGTGTTTGGCTGGGAGGACGATCCGCAGCGGCGCAACTTTGCCATTGGCACCCCCTTGGATATGCAGGTACCCATCTGTCTAGACTTAGATCGCTTTGTCGAGCGCAGTAATGGCATATTTGGCAAGTCGGGGACAGGCAAATCCTTCTTAACGCGGCTGCTGCTGTCGGGGATTATTCGCAAACAGGCGGCAGTGAACCTGATTTTTGATATGCACTCGGAGTATGGCTGGGAGGCAACCCGTGAAGGCAAGCAACTGAGTACGGTTAAGGGACTGCGGCAACTGTTTCCCCGCCAAGTAAAGATCTATACCCTTGATCCTGAATCCACCCAACGGCGCGGCGTGCGCGATGCCCAAGAACTCTACATTGGTTTTGATCAAATTGAGGTGGAGGATCTGGCGCTGGTGCAGGGGGAACTGAACCTCTCGGAGGCCAGCCTCGAAAATGCAATTATTTTGCGCAATGAGTTTGGCAAGGGCTGGATTACTCGGCTGCTGATGATGACCAATCAGGAGATTCAAGAGTTTTGTGAAACGAAAATGGGCAGCAAGGCCTCAATCATGGCGCTGCAACGAAAACTGACACGGCTAGAGCAACTGAAGTATCTACGCAACACCTGTACCAAGAACTACATTGGCCAGATTTTGGAGACCCTTGCTGCGGGTCAACACGTGGTAATTGAGTTTGGCTCCCAAGCCAATATGCTCTCCTATATGCTGGCGACAAATATTATTGCCCGTCGCATCCACCAAGCCTATGTCCAGCAGTCGGAGGTGTTTCTGCAAACGAAAAATCCCAGCGATCGCCCGCGTCAACTGGTGATCACGATTGAAGAGGCCCACCGCTTCTTAGATCCTGCCACTGTGAAGCAAACGATTTTTGGCACGATCGCCCGCGAAATGCGCAAGTACTTCGTGACCTTGCTCGTTGTCGATCAACGGCCTTCGGGTATTGATAGCGAAATCATGTCGCAAATTGGGACGCGCATTACCGCCCTCCTGAATGATGAAAAGGACATTGAGGCGATTTTTACTGGGGTGGCTGGCTCGCAGCAGTTGCGTTCGGTGTTAGCCAAGCTCGATTCTAAACAACAGGCGCTTGTCCTTGGTCATGCAGTGCCAATGCCCGTGGTGATCCAAACCCGCAGTTATGACGAAACCTTTTATGCGGAGATGGGCGATCGCGATTGGGAAGAACTACCTACACCACTGTTATTGGAGGCGGCGCAAGCGGCGAAGTCAGATCTAGGGATTTAGCCTAGGGATTTACAATTGAATTGAGATCTATAAGATGCTCATTCCACTCTCAGTGAGGAGAACACTGTGGCGCACACCATTGTCACCAATACCTGCGAAGGGGTTGCCGATTGTGTTGAGGCCTGTCCAGTGGCCTGCATTCATCCGGGGGCGGGCAAAAATGCCAAGGGCACCGATTGGTTTTGGATTGATTTTGCCACCTGTATTGACTGTGGCATTTGTTTGCAAGTGTGTCCGGTTGAAGGGGCAATTGTGCCGGAAGAACGCCCTGATCTCCAAGCCACTCCCGCATGATGGCAATCCAATGGCTCGATCGCGTGCGGCTTTTGGGGAGCGATCGCCTGCAACAGGTACAACTTGCTGAGGGGAAGGTAGCAGCCATTGGTTTGGATTTAATTCCACCCCAAGCGGTTGGCGTTCTTGATTTTGGTGGCGATTATCTCTCCCTTGGGGGCGTGGACTTGCAAATTAACGGTGCCTTGGGCATTCCCTTTCCTTGGTTACAGACAGCAGAACCGCTACCAAAAATTGGCCGCTACCTTTGGCAACAGGGCATTGACGCCTATGCCCCCACCATCGTAACTGCCCCCCTTGGGGAAATCCACACCGCCTTGCGACTTATTCACCAGTACAGCCCGGCGTCCCCAGAGCCAGAAGCTGAGATTCTAGGCGTCCATTTAGAGGGGCCTTTTCTCAATCCCCGCAAGCGGGGTGCACATCCACAGCAGTATCTGCAATCCTTGACCGTTGAAGCGGTTCACCAAGTTCTGGCAGAGTTTAGCTCCGCCGTATGCATTCTCACCCTAGCACCGGAACTGGACGCCACTAATCAGGTTCTAGCCTACTTACGTGGGTTGGGAATTACCGTGAGTTTGGGCCACTCCATGGCCACCCTAGAGCAAGCCCAAGCAGCCTTTGAGGCGGGTGCCACGATGATTACCCATGCCTTTAATGCCATGCCCCCTCTGCATCATCGCGAGCCGGGATTGTTGGCGGCGGCCTTGACGGATCAGCGGGTCTGGTGTGGAGTGATTGGCGATGGGGTTCATGTTCATCCACAAATGCTAAAGCTGCTGGGGCAGTGCGCGGCGGATCGCCTGTTTTTGGTCAGTGATGCCCTCGCCCCCTTGGGGTTAGGGGATGGGATGTATCCTTGGGATGAGCGGCAGATTGAAGTAAAAAATGGTACCGCACGCCTAGCTGATGGTACCCTCTGTGGCACCACGGTGCCGCTGCTGGCAATGGTGGGGCGCTTGGTGGACTGGGGAGTTTGCAATTTTGAAGCAGCACTGACGTTGGCCACTGTGAACCCTCGCCGTGCCTTGGGCTTGTGTACTGAGTTACTCCAGCAACCGGTCACTCACCTGTTGCGCTGGCGATCGCCCCACCACTATGAACGACTGCTCAGTTGAGCTACATGCCCCCTTGCTTAGCCATGATTGAGAGCACCATGAGCAGCGCATAAACGGCACCACCAAGCAATCCCAAAATCACTGAAATCCAAGTAAATAGCTTGGCTTTGTTTGAAGCCTCCAACGCCCCAGCGCGATCGCCGGCGGCTAACCTTGAATTGACTTGGGAAGCAAAAATAATAGCGACAATACCGAAAGGCAAACAGCAGCAAATCGTGGATAGAATCGCTGGAACCATGTAATTGGGAATATTTTCATTTGAAGGGTTCATTGTTAAATTTCCTTAAAAATCAGGTTTGAATAGGGTTTAGAAAATTGACAGCAATTGATTAGCTATCTTTGAACAAGCACAGGCTAGCCTATTTTTTCTCTAAAGGCAATCATCTTCCTTCCGCTTTTGTCAAGAGTCGCCCTCAGTCGCCGCAAACGTCGGTAGGGTATGGCAAACTAAAGAGGAATTCACTTAGCTTGCAACACGGAAACTGATCGTGCCTAAAATGCTTGCCCGTTTAACCCTGAGTCTGGGTCTTGTTCTCCTGAGTGGCAGTCTGGCAACGGCACAAGTGGTGTTACCGCGCACCCTTGAACTCAATGCCAAGGAGATGGAGCAAAATGGTTTTATCGTGGCGCAAGAAGCCCTGCAACTGGCGCAGTTCCAGCAATTTCAAGATGCTTTGGTGCGGGCAAAACTGGCAGTGCAGTTGGCACCTCAAGCCCACGAAATTTGGGCATTGCTGGGGGGACTCTACCTGACCGTCAATCAACCCAAGGATGCGGTGCCAGCCCTAGAGCAGTCTTTGAAACTCAATGATAAGAATCCGGGGGCTTATTTCAACTTAGGCTCTGCCCATTTTCGCCTCGGACACTATGGAGCCTCGGTGCGGGCGATCGAGCAGGGGTTGGCTCTTAAACCGGATGCCACAGAGGAGTGGTTTAACCTTGGCAACGCCTATCTCAAACTGGGGCAAAAGGATCGGGCGATCGAGCAATACCGCCGCGCATTGCGCTTGGATCGTCAGTTTTGGCCAGCCTACACCAACATTGGCCTCGTGCTCTACGAACAGGGCAATATCCGCCAAGCAGCCAAGAACTGGGAACAGGCAGCAGACATTGACCCCAAGGCCAGTGAACCGAAACTGGCTTTAGCAACAGCCCTGCTGCAACTGGGGAATGAAGCAAGAGCACTACAACTGGCGGAGGAAGCCCTGCGCCTCGATAGCCGCTATGGCACCGTGGAATTTCAACGGGAAAACCTCTGGGGCGATCGCCTAGTGGCCGATACGCAAACCCTATTGGCCAAGCCCCCCCTGCGGGCACTGATGAGCCAACTCCAACCTGAACAATCTGCCCTTCCTCAGCCCTAGGATGATTGAGATTCGTGCGGCAGAAGTCACCGACCTGCCAAGTGTGGCTCAACTCGTGGCACTGAGTTTTCATCCCGGTGGCGGCTGGCAAGCCCTTTGGCGCAGTTTTGTCCAGTTGGGGATTGAGCAGGATTTGCGCGATCGCTGGCAGCGCGAGCGTCCCCACTACCACTGTTGGCTAGCCGTCCTATCCACGGGAACCGCTGCTCTATGTGTGGGGAGTGTTGAAGTACAGCTCCGTGAGATCAAGGGTGAACCAAAACCGTATCTCTCCAATTTGGCGGTGCATCCGCACTACCGGCGTCGCGGCATTGGCCGTCGCTTGCTACACACTGTTGAGGGCGGCCTTTGCGCCACCTACTCCGATCTTTATCTCCACGTTCTTGCTCACAATCAAGCAGCGCAGCAGTTATATGCCTGCTGTGGCTTTGAAGTGGTTGAGGAAGGATTTACCTTTTGGGGAGAGCGGAAATTGCTGCTGCGGAAGTCCCTCGCGGGCGATCGCCCCTATTCCCCTTCGCCCATTTCCTCGTGGGTATGAGTCACGGTATTGGCGGAGACGGCTGCCCCTTGGTCTAGTTTTTGGCGTACCTGCTGTTCCACTGCTTGGGCAAAGGCGGGGTTTTCCTCCATGTACTTGATGGTGTTGTCGCGGCCTTGGGCAAGATTTTCGCCGTTATAGGAATACCAAGCCCCTTTGCGGCTAATCACACCCGTTTCCTCGGCCATATCGAGAATACAGCCGAGATTGGAAATGCCCTTACCAAAAATGATGTCAAATTCAGCAATGCGAAAGGGAGGAGCCACCTTGTTTTTAGCTACCTTGACCTTGGCACGAATCCCAAATTCCTCCGTCCCCCTTTTCAGAGTTTGAACACGGCGAATATCCAACCGCACGGAGGCATAAAACTTGAGGGCTGTTCCGCCGGTGGTCGTTTCAGGGTTACCGTAGGTGACGCCAATTTTTTGCCGCAATTGGTTCAGGAAAATCACGGTGCAACCCGTTTTACCGATATTGCCGGTAATTTTGCGCAGCGCTTGGCTCATCAGGCGGGCTTGCAGTCCCACATGGCTATCCCCCATATCCCCCTCAATTTCGGCGCGGGGTACCAATGCTGCAACGGAGTCCACCACCACAATATCTACGGCTGTGGAGCGCACCAGTTGATCAACAATTTCTAAGCCCACTTCCCCAGTGTCTGGCTGGGCAACCAGTAGGTTTTCAATGTCCACGCCGAGGGCAGCCGCATAGGTGGGATCAAGAGCATGTTCCGCATCCACAAAGGCAGCCACCCCACCCGCTTTCTGAACTTCAGCCACGGCATGGAGCGCTAGGGTGGTTTTCCCCGAACTTTCAGGGCCATAAATTTCAATGATCCGCCCCTTCGGCAGTCCACCGCCCAAGGCAAGGTCAAGGGTGAGTGCGCCACTGGAAATGGTCTCCACCTTCATCCGGGTGGCATCCCCAAGGCGCATGATGCTGCCTTTACCAAAATTACGTTCGATTTGGGCAACGGCTAGATCGAGGGCTTTGCGCTTTTCGGGGGAGAGGGTGGCGTCACTCATAGGAAGTTGGCTGAAGAGAGGGGCACTTTATCTAGGGTAACGGATTGATCGGATTTGCCACCTAGGCGCTAGGGGAGTTGAGCTTGCGGCGAACCACAATAGCATTCTCACCCACCACCGGATCGCGGACAAGCAGGCGACCTTGGGTATCCACAACAATAACGGTCTGATACCCCAAGTCATGGGCGGTTTGCCAAAGGTTCTGCGCGAGTTGATCCTGCTTTGTCGGACTGAGATCATACCAACTGTTGGCCAGCATCAATTCCAAGCGCTGTTCGCTGGGGGTGAGGGTGAGGGTCGGATCAAGGGCGTTGCTGTAGCGATCGCAAAGAGCGAGCAGTTGCTGGCGGACGGTAAGGCTGTCACTGACGAGGGAAGAATTGGCGATCAACCCTGGTGACGGCATGGGTGTCGGTGCGGGCGTTGGTATTGGGGTGGGAGGGGGGGGTGGGGGCGTTGCCGCCGTTGGTGGGGGTGCTAGGCGGGGTTGCACAAGGACACTGGGTTGGGGACGCTGGGTCGCTTTCACCGTTGGCCGAGGGGGAGATTGAAACCAACTGAGGGGATGCAACCAGAGCAGAATGAGGAGTAGGGCGATCGCGATCCCAGTTAGAGTAGCACGGTTATAACGCTCCTGGAGATGACTCGGCAGCCGTTGCTGTACCCAGCCCATTCCCTGCCACCATAGGGCTGCCCCTCGACCCACCCATGAACGTTCGGGAGTCAACTGCTCTGGGGCGATCGCCCCTTGTGTGGCCACCTCCTTGAGTTGCTCTGTGGCCTTGTTGAGCAGTTCACTGATCCCCTGAAGCATGGCGATCGCTTCGCGCAACAGCAGGGGGAAAAGTTTTTGCCAAAGGGTGGGCTTGGGGGTCATTTGGGCGCGCCAATCGATCGTATGAGCTATTTTTGATCCTACGGCATCAGATCGCCGCAAATCGCTGCTGCAAAACCACCGCTGACTGCTACTATGATCCCAAGACAAAACGAGATAACAACGTGAAGGGCATTCAGCAATTTAATATTGAAGGATTCCAGCGGCAAATTCGCAGTGCCCCCGTGCCTGTGATTGTTCACTTTTGGGCGCCTTGGTGTGGCCTCTGCCGCCTCATTGATCCCCTGCTGGATCAACTGGAGCAATCGCTGCCCCAACGGTTGCAAATTCTCAGGATCAATGCCGATGAAAACTTTGCCCTTAGTCGTCACTTTCAATTGACGAGTCTGCCAACGCTCCTTTTTTTCGATCGCGGTGAATTGGTGCAGCGCTTTGATCCCGTCCTTGTCAAGGGGGACTTTCGTCAAGCCTTGCAGCAACTGCTTGCCCACTCGTTTCCTAGCCTCTTGCCCGCTGAGTCCCACCGCTCTTAAGGCCAGAATTTGGGATGATCAAGCTGCGTCGCCTCAGTCAATCTTTGGAGGAACGCTGGGTAACCCCCGCCTATGCAGGACTGCTGCTGTTGGGGATGAATCTCTTTCTCTTTGCCGCAGCGATTAACTCGATGGCGGGCTGGCTGTACGTCATTACGGGGATCATTTTTGGTTTGCTCTTGGTGGCCGCGATTCTACCGCCGCGCTATTTGCGGGGATTGGTGCTGGAGCGGGCCAAGCTGGATCCGGTTCATGCGGGCGATCGCCTGCGCCTAACGGTCCTTCTCACCAATGCCACCCAAAAACCTCGCCACAATTTGCAAGTGATTGACCCCGTTCCCCGCGCCCTTTGGTCAGCCACCCAACGAGAAGCGCCCCAACAGGCGATCGAGCGGCTTCCACCCCAAGAAACAATCACTTGGCAGTACGATCTCATCCCACCGCGTCGGGGCATTTATGAGTGGCAGCAACTGATCCTCCGCACCGCCGCCCCCTTGGGACTCTTTTGGTGCCGGCGTGCATTTCCCGTGCCGCAGCAGGTGGTGGTTTATCCGCAGGTTCTGCAACTGCAACAGTGCCCTTTGCTGGATCAATTGGGGCAAGAGATTTCCCAAGAATGGCGCGATCGCCAGCATCATCTCCACGTTGCCCAAGAGGGCATCACCCGTGCCTTACGTCCCTACCGCTGGGGAGATCCTTTGCGTCTAGTGCATTGGCGCACCAGTGCCCGTTATGGCGAACTGCGGGTACGCGAGTTTGATACCTTTAGCGGTGGCAATGCAGTGACCGTTGCCTTGGATACCCGTCCCCACTGGAGCGGGGAAGACTTTGAGCAGGCGGTGATTGCGGCGGCTAGTCTTTATCTCTACAGTTTGCAACAAAAAATTCCTGTGCAGTTTTGGAGTCCTGCCACGGGGATGCTCCATGGCCAATCAACGGTGCTACGGGAATTGGCGGCGATCGCCCCCTGCCCAACCCTTGCCGAATATCCCCTTGATTCCTTGGTCTGGCTCACCAGTGACTGGGCAAGTCCTGACTCTTTACCTGTTGGCAGTTTTACCGTGCTCTGGGGCGAACCACCCCCACGGCGACAAGGAGGGTTTCTTTGGATTGATCGCGATCGCCCCCTAGGGATGCAATTACAAGCCGCTGTCAGCTATATCCTCTCTTAGGGAAGCGGGCGCCACTCCCCACTGCTGACAAAGGCAGCCCAAAAATAGGGAATTTGCTTACTGGGGTCATTCATTAACTGCAACTGGGCTTGCCGTAAGGCTTCGCTGCGTCCCTTGCCAGCTGCTAAGTTTTGATAAAAGGCAACCATGAGTTGTTGCGTCGTTGTGTCATCCACCTTCCAGAGGGAACTGACTTGGGTGCGTGCCCCTGCCAAGGTAAAAGCTCGCCGCAACCCATAGACCCCATCGCCCTTGAGAATATCCCCCCGCCCCGTATCACAAGCGGACATCACCACTAACTCGGTGCCATCGAGGTTGATGCCGGTGACTTCAAAAGCCGTTAACACGCCATCATCCATGCCACTCTGCCGTTGATTGAAGCCCGCCAACGCAAGGCCAGAGCGCAAGAGGGGATTTTCACCGCCAAAGGGCACATTGGCATTGAGACCACGGGTATTTTGCAGCCCTTGGGGAGAGACGGGCGGACTCTCCAAGAAAAATCCATGGGTAGCTAAGTGAAGTATCCGCGGTCGTGGGGTTTCCTTGATCGCGGTTTCGGTGGCACTGCTACCGGTAAGCACTTGGGCTTGGGGCAACAGCGTACTCAGGGTTTTCACCTCGGTGGCTGTCCCCGGCAATTCTGTAAATGTGAGGCTGCGCAAATCCAGCGATCGCGGGTTCACTCCCCGCTGGCCACCTGCCGCTGCTCGGCCACTGCTTTGACCAAAGGTGGGATTGCCCACCACCAAGGGGGGATTTGCGGGTTTGCTTCGCTGTTGTAGCCGCAGCAAGTCGCGTCCTGAGGTGAGCAGCGTGATTGTATAAGACTGGATCAGATAGCGATCCTGCCGATCCACCAAGGCCTCAAAGGGCAGAGTATTCAACTGACCATCGGGGGCAACTAGCAGATGAGTACTGCCCGCTAGGAAGGGTTCCAGAGGAGCTAAGAGGCGCTCATAGGCTGCCTTCAGGGGGGGCTTCGTTACGGTTGCCGGTAATCTTGGATCCGCTACCCGCTGTCGCGCTGCTTTGATCAACCCATCCACCTCAGCCACGGTGCCCAAGTCTCGCCATTGGGGGGCACCCCTATTTTTCAGGGCATAGAGGGCATAGCGGGGGGCTTCCCAACGGTTGGTTTTTGGGTTGTAGGGCACATACTCGATAAACTCCAGTAGCACAGCATTGGCGGGAATCGCTTGCTGCACGGCACTGAGGGTGACGGGGGTGACTTCCAAACGGAAGTTGGCATTTTGGCTGACCAGTTGCGCTTCCAGTTGGTTGGCACGCTGTTCGAGTTGACTAATTTGGCTGGCCGGGGGTGGGCGATCGCGCACAAACGTCAGGCTCGCAATTTGCGTCCGCACACGAATCAATTCATCCAGTTGCTGCTGGCCTGAGGCATCCAGTTGATTGCGTAGGCGACTGGCCGTTGCCGCTAAAACATCCAACAACCGACCTTTGCGGCGCAAAATGGTGGTCAAGGCTAGGTTGGCCACTGCTGGATTCTGGGGATTCCCCTGCAAATGGAAGGAAATGGCGGTGTTGGTGGAGTCTTGAAATGTGGCCAGATAGTTGCGTTTATATTCCTCGGAGCCAACCACGAGGTTACGGCTAAGATTGACCTCTTCAATCTCAAGGGCGCGGTTGAGTGCGGTTAAGGCCTCGTTGATCATTCCCTGTGCCCAGTAGGCTTTGGCCAAATTGGCAAGAGTCAGCGCCAAGTAGGGATGCTCACCACCAAGGGTACGCTGCCGTAGGGCAATGCTGCGTTGATAGAGGGGAAGCGCCGCCCCATAATTTCCTTGGACTCGATAGAGTTCGGCCAAGTTGTTGAGGCTGGTAGCAACATCGGGGTGATCTGCTCCTAGTACTTTTTCGCGGATGGCTAGACTGCGTTGGTAAAGGGGAAGCGCCGCACCATAGTTCCCCTGGGCACGATATAACTCCGCTAGGTTATTCAACACCGTTGCCACCAAGGGATGTTCTGGCCCTAAGGCAGGTTCAAGTCCCCCCAGACTCCGCTGATAGAGCGGCAAGGCGGCACTCAAGTTGCCCTGCAAATGATACATGACGGCTAAGTTGTGCACACTCAAGCTCACATCGGGATGGTTCTTGCCAAGGGCTTGTTCCCGAATGGCAAGGGCGCGCTGATACAGGGGCAAGGCCTCGCCGTAGTTGCCTTGATCGGTGTAGAGGTTGGCGAGGTTATTGAGGCTGGTGGCGACATCAGGATGATTTGCGCCAAGGGCTTTTTCACGGATGGCCAAGCTGCGCTGGTAAAGGGGAATCGCCTCACTAAAATTGCCTAGTTCCTTGTAGGTAACGGCGAGGTTATTTAAGGTTGCAGCAACCGTGGGGTGATTGGGGCCTAGAACCCGCTCGGCAATCGCCACCAATTCCCGCGAAGGTGCCACCGCTGCGCCATAATTCCCCTGTTTTTGCAACTGCTCAATCTGATTTGTGAGGGCAATGACAGTATTACTATCGCCGCCAAAAGAGGTTTTGCGAATCACGTCTAGTTCACTGACGGCGGCACTATAGCGCTGTTGCAGGGCATCCAACCGCTGCATAATGTCGCGCAACTGTTGGGCTTCATTTTGTGCTAGCCCCCGTAGGCAAAATCCTGTGGTTGTGGCGATCGCCAACAGGATGGCAAAACAACGCCGATGGCTCGCGAACTGTTCCATAAACACCTGCCGCTGCTGCCATTTCTATCCTAGACAACCCACTTTTAGAAAGGTTCCCAATGTAACGACAAATTACAGTTATCCCGTAACTCCTAGGCGTTGCCTATAATAGAAGTGTTACGGTTGTTAACAATTCACGACAATCTCTCATTTTCAAATCGCCCTAGTAATAGTAATAGCAGCTTTAATGCCTCACGGGCAGAGTTGTTGGCTATCCTTGGGAACACTAGCAAAAAAAACATTGCAGTTAGGGTAGGCTTATCGAGAGGTTATCAATCTGTAAAGAAGTATGATTCATTTTCCAATATTTCTATTGATGAGAAGGTAGCGCCTATGACGTATTTTCACTCACCAGTCGTTCCAATTTATTAATGTTTCCTTAGGTGATTTTCTGCGTCAACTCAGCCGAGAGCCTTTTTATGGATAGTGATGGTTATTTACCAGAGATTCTTACCCTTCTCAGACAATTACTCCCTTTGTTGATTAGCCTTTTAGATGATGCCTTTGCCGTTGTCCTGACCCGCATCGGCTGCCATATTCCTTGGCTTGAAAAAATGATGCCTTTTGTCCTCAGCGGAGTAACACTCTATATTGTCATCCATGGCAGCAAGGTCATCTACGAGTTTTGCCAACACAAACGCCAATCTCCCCAGTCCCCCTAGGGTGTGTATCGGCTTTGCAACAGTGTTAGCAAATCCCCACAAATCCCACTGCATTTTGGTAGTCATTTTTACGATCGCTGGCGATCGCCGCTAAGATCAAAATTGAGGCTTGGAAAGTTTTTAATGTGGGTGTGGGAAGCGGACGGAAGCCTGTGTCGCCGTCGTTAACGGTGAACTTCGAGGCAACCTATGGAACTGCAACGTTCAGTCCCCCCAGCAATTGAGCAAGAATTTATTCGACGTCAGGTGGTGAGTCAACTGCTGCAAGCGCGTTTGCGGGCAACCTGTGGGCTGACGCAGACCTCGACACCGCTACCCTTGGCAACGCCAGCGGGCGATCGCCCCCCCTTGTGGCCACTGAAGCAGCCTGAGGATGCCAATGTGATGGAGCCAGTACAATCCTAGAGACGACCACGGGCTTTTAGCAGCAGATAGCGATCCACCAGTTGCTCACTCAGTTGATCCGCAGGGGCGTCAAGAACCAGAACCCCCTGTTGCTCCAGATGGGCAAAGGCGCGCCGGCGCTGATGCAGAAGGTCGAGGGCAACCGCCTGTTCATAGAGGTGGGAAATTTGCTCGACGGGAGCTGTGAAGGGACGGTGGGCAACCGTTTCAATGTGGCGATCGCGCAAAGCAACACACAGGGGTAGAAACCGCGGCGTGAGGCGCGCCATGGCGGCCAACAGTTCTTGGGAGGCCACCTCATCAATCACTTCCGTGAGAACCACCACAAGGGCACGGCGGGTATAGTGTCCCAAGATTGCACTCACTGTGCCGACATAGTCCGATTCTTCAAGTACGGGTTCACAGCGATAGACCTGACTGAGAATCCGTCCTAGATGGGAATCCCCACTTTGGGGCGCAATCCACGTGTGCAGTTGCTGATCAAAAATCCCCAAGCCCACCTTATCTCCCCGCCGTAGCCCGGTCAAAGCAAGCGCCAACGCGGCATTTAGCCCCCAGTCAAAGCGCTGTAAACCCGCCACCGTTGCCGTCATCAGGCGTCCCCGATCCAAGAGAATAATCAGGGGTTGATCCCGTTCTGGCTCCATAGCACGCACAAGAGGGCGGCCGCGGCGGGCACTGGCTTTCCAATCCATAAGGCGCAGATCATCCCCCAGATGGTACTCCCGCAATTCGGCAAACTCGGTGCCCCCCAAGGCATAGCGTCGCCGCCGTAGGCTACCACTGGACTCCAAACTGAGGCGAATCGAGAGCGATCGCAACCCGATCACATCGGGATAAACCTCTACTTCGGTAACCAGCGGTGCAAACCAGCGTCGCCACGCCAACCCCCAAGCACTGCGCAGACGCACATCACAGCCTGACCATTGAAAGGCACCCCGTCGCGGCGGAAACACATGGTAAAGCAATTCCAACGTACGCTGGGCTGAGGCCGTAAAGGCAAAGTAGGGGGTTTCACCCGTAAACTCAGCAGGTACATAGTCGTAGAGTTCAACCCAGATCTGCTCACTCAAGGGAACCTCACCACGGGTGTGGAGCCTAAGGCGAATCGGATTTTGCCGACCAATGGAGAGCCGTGACTCACAGGCGCGATCGAGGGTCAGTTGCCAGCGACCAATGCGGATGTAGTCCCACAGGGACATCCCGAAAACTACTAAATCGTACAGTCCCATCAAGAGCAATCCCAACCCCAGAGGCCAGTAGTTCAACCATGCCCGCAGCCTCCCTTGGGAAACCGCCTCGGCGATCGGCCATAACTCTGCTGGCAGAAAGCTGGTCAGTACTGGAAAGAGAACCCCCAGCAGCAAGAGGCCATAGAAGCGAACTGTGGGCACCCAACGGGGGCGATGGCGACCAAACTGATAACTGGCAGGTGCTTTCATCGGGGAACAGCCACTTTAGCGAGAATACCTTGGATCACTTGAGGCAGCGTAGTGCCGTCTAACTGCGCTTCCGGCTTGAGGATTAAGCGGTGTTGCAACAGCGGGGTAGCGATCGCCTTCACATCTTCAGGAGTGACATAGCTGCGATCCTCTAACCATGCCTGAGCTTGGGCGGCGCGTAACCAGCCCACTGCCGCTCGTGGGGAAGCCCCCAACAGCAGTTCGGGATGTTGACGACTGGCCTGCACCAAGGCTAAAAGATAATCCAGCACCGCCGGCTCTACATGAATTTGCCGCACTTGCTGCCGTGCTGCTAAGACGTGCTCAACGGTAATCAATGGCTCCAAGTTGAGTTGATCGAGATCGCGGGCTTCAAAACCCCCAAGGGCATTCTCCAGCATTTGGCGTTCCGATTTGGGTTCTGGGTAGGGCACGACCAGCTTAAATAGAAAGCGATCCAGTTGGGCTTCCGGCAGGGGATACGTCCCTTCAAATTCCAAGGGGTTTTGGGTGGCCACTGTCCAAAATAAATCGGAGAGGGGGAGGGTGGTGCCATCTAGGGTCACCTGCCGTTCTTCCATCGCTTCTAGGAGGGCAGCTTGGGTTTTGGGCGGGGTGCGGTTAATTTCATCCGCGAGCAGCACTTGGGTAAAAATTGGTCCCTTGCGCAGGCGAAATGTGCGACTGTTGAAGTCAAAAATACTGGTACCGAGAATATCCGCAGGCAGGACATCAGGTGTGAGTTGGATACGGCGAAATTCGGCAGCAATGAGGCGAGCGAGGAGCTTCACAAGGAGAGTTTTGGCAGTTCCTGGAACCCCCTCAAGGATGACATGGCCTTCGGCGAGGAGCGCCACAACTAATCCGTGGGCGATCGCCCCTTGACCGACAACAATCTCATTAAGACGCTGCTGAAGGCTACGAAACAGCTCTTTCACACTCGTCCTATCGCTCCTAAACTCTCCCAATGCTAGCAGAGGCACTCCCCATCTCTTTGCCCTAACCTGCATTAAATTGCCCTCTAGGAAAATTGGCTAAAATACAGATTGAGGGACTTTTGGCGAATCTGTGACCACCAGCACTTCTGCAATTGCCACCGCTGCCCAACACATCGTCCAGCACCCGCAGCACAGCCGCCTGTTTAAGCTACTGTATGCCCTGCAGCAGAATCAGTGGCCGACCCAAGCACCGCCGTGGGGCGTGAGCGATGTGCAACAGGCTGTGATCCAAATCCTTGAACGGCTGAAAACCCCCACCCTCTTGGGACAACACCTAACGGCCATTGTCAATAGTCTCAACAAAGCACAGGCCTATCAGGTTCTCTCCGCGGCACTGCTGCAAATTTTGGTGCCCCTCTACACCCAATCCCCGACAGCCACACTGACCCTCGAGGCGCCCACCCTCAGCACCGCAGCTCTCTACGATTTGCGCTTGGAAGTCACCCGCTACTGTACCCCCCTGCATATGAAGCTTCTTGTGGCTGCCCTGTTGACCTCAAAACCTGTCCAGGCCGAAGGCCTAGAGCGGTTTACTCTGCTTGATTTACTGCAACGGCTGACCCGCCGCTATGGGGATTTAGAGCTATTGCAGACCCAAATGACCAGCGCTTTGGTGCGGTTGCCTAACGATCCTCTCTATGCCAGTGCGGGCGATCGCCTGATCAAACTTCTGACTACCCTCTATCAACGCTATCAACAAAGCCAAGCCCCAGACGATACCCTTGGCACTACCCCACCCACTGTTGTCCCAGCCGCCACCTCAGAGGCCGAGGAAGAACTGACCTGCCAACTGTTTCCCACAGCCAATGAACAATAGGAAAGGGCTTGCCCCCCTTTGCTAGTAAAGAGATTCTGTACTTAGCGGGGAATCCGTGGCGATCGCGGTAGAACAGAAGGGAAGGGCTGACTATTGATCGCGTTAATTCTTTGCGAGGATTCCCACAATGACTAGTCTGATTCCGCCCGGTTGTCCTACGGTGCTCACAGAAGACGATCGCACCGGTACCAGTGTTGAAACGCTGCGCCGCGCCTTTATGGATAATCTCTTCTTTATCCAAGGCCGGTTTCCTGAAGTCGCGACGAGAAACGATTACTATTTGGCTCTCGCCTACACCGTGCGCGATCGCTTGCTGTTGCGCTGGCTGAATTCTGCCAAAACCTATCGTGATCAAGAAAGCCGCACTGTTTGCTATCTCTCCGCCGAATTTTTGCTAGGGCCGCACCTTGGCAATAACCTGATTAACCTCGGACTCTATGAGGCCGTTGAAGAAGCCATGCGGCAAACCGGTTTGAACCTCAAGGAACTCCTTGATCAGGAGGAAGAACCCGGTCTGGGCAATGGGGGGCTAGGTCGCTTGGCCGCATGCTACATGGATTCCCTCGCCACGTTGGAGATCCCCGCCATTGGCTATGGTATTCGCTATGAGTATGGCATCTTTGACCAAGAGATCCGCGATGGCTGGCAAGTCGAGATCACGGATAAGTGGTTACGCTACGGCAACCCGTGGGAAATTCCGCGGCCAGAGTTGATTTTGCAGGTGAAGTTTGGCGGCCATACCTATAGCTACACCGATGATCAGGGACGCTATCGAGTGGTTTGGGAACCGCACCAAGTGATTCAAGGGGTGGCCTATGACACGCCAATCTTGGGCTACAAGGTGAATACGGCGAATCTGCTGCGCCTGTGGCGAGCGGAAGCAGTGGAGTCCTTTGACTTTCAGGCCTTTAACACGGGCGATTACTACGGTGCCGTCAACCAAAAAATTGCCTCAGAAAACATCACCAAGGTGCTCTATCCCAACGATGAGCAATTGCAAGGCAAAGAACTGCGGCTGATGCAGCAATATTTCTTCTGCTCCTGTGCCCTTCAGGACATGATCCGCCTCTACAAGCAATCGGGGAATAAGGATCTCAATCGCTTCCACGAGAAGTTCACAGTGCAGTTGAATGATACCCACCCGGCAATTTCGGTGGCAGAACTGATGCGCCTGTTGGTGGATGAGTATCTTATGCCTTGGGAGCAGGCGTGGGACATTACTCGCCAAACCTTCGCCTACACCAACCACACCCTCTTGCCCGAGGCATTGGAAAAATGGCCGCTGGATCTCTTTGGCTCACTACTGCCCCGCCACCTGCAAATCATCTATGAAATTAACCAACGTTTCCTTGATGAGGTGCGCCTGCAATATCCGGGGGACAACGATCGCCTGCGGCGGTTGTCAATTATTGATGAAAGTGGCTGTCGCTATGTGCGCATGGCACACTTGGCAGCGGTGGGGAGTCATGCCATCAACGGGGTGGCGGCGCTGCACTCGGAACTCTTGAAACAAACGGTGCTTAAGGATTTCTACGAACTGACGCCGGAGAAATTCTCCAATAAAACCAATGGCGTCACTCCTCGGCGCTGGATGGTGCTCAGCAATCCGGGATTAACCCGCCTGATCACTGAACACATCGGTGAAGATTGGGTGAAGCACTTGGATCAACTGCGGCGATTGGAACCCTTGGCAGAGGATCGCGACTTTGCGGCCCAGTGGCGATCGGTGAAGCATGGAAATAAGGAACGCCTCGCGCAATACATTAGCGATCGCGTGGGGGTCACAGTGGATCCCTATTCTCTCTTCTCCATTTTGGTGAAGCGCATTCACGAATATAAGCGACAGCACCTGTGTGTCCTCAATATCATTACCCTCTATCAGATGTTGAAGGACAATCCGCAACTGGAGATGGTGCCCCAAACGTTTATTTTTGGGGGCAAGGCGGCGCCGGGCTACTACATGGCCAAGTTGATCATCAAGCTCATTAACTCGGTGGCTGACGTGATTAACCGCGATCCAGCCGTGCACGATCGCCTGAAGGTGGTCTTTTTACCCGACTACAACGTAACTCTGGGGCAACGGGTCTATCCCGCAGCGGATCTCTCCCAGCAAATCTCAACCGCAGGCTACGAGGCTTCAGGCACAGGCAATATGAAATTTGCCCTCAATGGCGCCCTGACCATTGGAACCCTCGATGGTGCCAATGTAGAGATTCGCGAGGAGGTGGGGGCAGAAAACTTCTTTCTCTTTGGCAATACGGTGGAGCAATTGCAGGAGTTGTGGCACAATGGCTATCGTCCTTGGGAGTTTGCCAATCGTAACCCAATGCTGAAGCGAGTCCTTGACCTCCTCGGCTCTGGGTATTTTTCCCATGGCGATACGGAACTCTTTCGTCCGATTGTCGAGCACCTCTGGCAAAACGATCGCTATTGCCTCTTGGCAGACTACCAAAGCTATGTGGACTGCCATCAACGGGTGCTTCAGGTCTATCAAGATCAAGCCCAATGGGCAAAAATGTCGATCCTGAATGTGGCACGGATGGGTAAATTTTCTAGCGATCGCGCCATTCGTGAGTACTGCCAAGACATCTGGCATGTTGAACCAGTGAAAATTGTTCTACCGGCAACGTCCTATATGACGCCGGCTGTGCAGTAGGCTAGCCGTCTCTGGCTCAATGTAAAACTACCCCGATGCTCCCCCTCCCCGTGAGGGGGTTTTTCGCAGCACAACGTTAAGGTTCTCGAGGCTGGTAATCGCGACAGTCTTGGCAGGAGCCTTGAGGGTTCATAGCACAGCGTAACAAGGGTGAAAGCGCATTCCAGCGGCAGGAGGGATCGCCAATCACCCACTGTCCATTGACGAGACGGCGATCGCTGGTGGTGTCACTGTGCTGCACGTAGAGAGCAATTTTTTCCAGTTGATAGCGCCCACCGCGAAACTGGTAGCGATGACGGCGTTCTAAGACCGTATAGGTTTCCCCTTCGTGATCCACATGGCAGCCGGGTTGGGGCATCCAGTCGAGATAAACATGTCCCAGCGATCGCCGGGGGTTGATCAGGTGCAACTCTGTTGGGAGGTCAGAGGGGGTTGCCATGTGTTTCAGCTTGATCGCGCCCTTGGGATCGCCTGTCAACTGTGTTGGGCATAACTAACGATCAATCTATCGTATCCTAGCAGTGGCAACATTTCCACCTCCCGTAATTGTTTATGGCAAAACTGTCCACTGATCTCGAACGTGCCTTTTTGAGTCCTGTGCCCAGCCCCAGCGATGGCGAGGTGTTAACGCAGCAACTGGTGTCCTTGGGGGATATTCTTCAGTTGGCGGGGGAGCGAACCTTTGGCTTTTTGTTGGCTGTGCTTTCGTTGCCATCGGCGCTGCCCCTTCCAGCCCCCGGTTACTCCACCCCCTTTGGCGTTGTCCTGTTACTGTTGGGCTGGCAATTGCTGGTGGGTGCCTCAACCCCTTGGTTGCCTCCTCGGCTACTCAAGCGCACGATGCCGCGATCCCAGATTCAAAAGATTGTGCGCACGGCTTTGCCTTGGCTGCGACGGATTGAATTGATCTCCCGTCCCCGCTTACGCCCCATTTGCACGACCCGAGGCGGACGTTTGGGCTTGGGAGTTGCCGTGTCGCTGATGGCAATCTCGATGATTTTGCCAATTCCCGGCACCAACACCATTCCTGCCATGGGCATTTTTACGATTGGCTTTGGTCTTTTGGATGACGATGGTTTGATTAGTCTGGCAGGGGTAGTCATTTCTCTGATTGGTTTAGCGGTGACCACCTCCATTCTGGTTGCCCTTGCGTGGGGGGGGAATAGTCTCCTCGATGTATTGAAGGCTTGGCTCCATTCGTAACATAGGGAGTAATCTCTTTCACGACTCAAGGAAATGAGAACCCTATCCCCTCCCAAGTCCTGTAGCCGATGGTTGAGTGCCGTGGGGGCGATCGCTCTATTAGGGTTGCATCCCCTCAGAACGGCTGCTAATACCTCAACAGAAAACTTACCGCCAGCAGTTGCGGGGGCGATCGCGCTCCCCGTCAATGAAAAGCAAGTTGTGGTTAGTGAGCAACCCTCGGCAGTGGGCTTAACGGTACCGAGTCTCTGGTGGGCAGTTCAGCAGTTTGGTGACGAGGTGATTCAACGCTGGCAGGCCTTTCCAGCCATCACAGCACCAGGAGGCAGAATTGAAGCTTTTGTGTCTCCTTCTGCTTGGGGACGCTTGCCCTATTTACGGCGCTTTGCCCTGATCAATCAGTTGGGCAATGCCAGTCGCAGCTTTGGCTATCAGTTGATCCTGCGCGATCGCCGGCAGGTCATTTATGGTGCCTACACCTGTCAATTTGATGCCCTACCCCTTGAATACCTGCCAGAAGTCACCGATGCAGCAGGCAACCCGATTCCTTTTTTCCCACCCAGTACGGAACTCGACTGTCAAGTATGGGTCAATCCCAATATTCCCGTCATGTTCCCAACTCAAGGACTTCGCTAAAAGGACTGTATCTAGGCCAGAGTCGCCTTTTCCATCACTGTTAATAACTCCCGCCATAACTTTTGGGTCACAGGTCCCGGACAGGTTGGAAAGATCACCTCATCCACTTGGCGAATCGGCATTAGAAGGCGCACCGATGAACTAAGAAAGCCCTCACTGGCCGTCGCTAGATCCTGCGGGCTGAGAATCACTTCCCGATGGGGAATACCCAAGTCTGCAACGATCTGCAATAGGGTAGCTCGTGTAATTCCGTGGAGCATGCCAACGGCGGTGGGGGGTGTCTCGACCACACCATCACGGACAATCCAGAGGTTACTGGTCGTGGCCTCGGTCATCTGCCCTTGGGCATTGAGCAGCAGGGCATCCTCAAAACCCGCTTGCTGCGCTTCCAAGAGTGCCAAGATATTGTTGAGGTAATTGCCGGTTTTGGCGGCAGGATCAAGGGCAGCAGTGCTCGTGCGTTGCCGCTTGGCAATGGTCAGGCGAATTCCCTGTTCATTCAGCGTGGGTTCGGGGACGATCGCCATCAACACAATCAATAATCTGGGCTGGGTGTTCGGTTCTGGCAATAGCCCAATGCGGCGATCGGCACCACGGGTAACAACAATGCGGATATAGTATTCTCCAGGCGGCGCCGCTGCTAACGTGCGTTGAACTTCGTGGGTAATGTACTCGTCAGACCACGGCACAGTCATGTAGAGATAGGCCGCTGAGGCGCGCAACCGTACGAGGTGCTCTGGTAGGGCAAAGGGAATCCCCCGGTAGGTACGAATCACTTCATAAACGCTATCGCCGTAGAGAAACCCGCGATCAAGCACAGAAATCGAGGCCTCTGGCGTAATTACCCCATCCAAATTGCAGAGCAACACTCGCCGTCTCCCCTAGGGTTGGCGTTCCACTTCGGCTTTCATGCGCTCAAGGGTTTGATGCATTTGATCAAACATGGTTTGGGGAGACATACCAAACTGGCTGAGTTGTGTTTCCAATTGTTTGATGGTCATCTGCGCCATAAAGTCATCAGACAACTCAAACCGCTTCATAAAAATACGGTAGCGGTCCATGAGTTCTTCCATTTTTTCGATATAAATTTTCTTCCCTTCGCGGTCAAACTTGCCGTACTCGGAGCTAAGCTGCATCAACTGCTGGTAGTCCTGAAACAGGCGTTGTGCTTCCTGTTGAACAATTTCCGAATCAAAGAATCCCATATGACTCTGCCCGATACAGCAACAACCCAAATGCCAACGATTGACCGTTTGGTTTGTTATCTAGTTGCATTCTATCAAAGGCACTTTAGGCGGGGGTGAGAGGGAAAACCGATCCTTCGCTCAAGGTCTGTGCCCAAGCGATCGCCGCCAGAAAACTCTGTGGGTCTGCCATCCCTGTACCCGCAATATCAAAGGCCGTACCGTGATCCGGAGACGTACGAATAAAGGGCAGGCCAATCGTCGTATTCACCGCTTCCCGAAAGGCCAGCATCTTCACGGGAATCAATCCCTGATCATGGTAAAGCGCGAGGTAGGCATCGTAGGCAGTTGCCGGGGCAGGGCGTCCCCACCACGCATCGGCAGCCCCAATCCAGAGGGTATCGGGGGGCACAGGGCCAATCAGTTCAACTTGGGGATACTGCTGCTGGGCTGCTGCGAGCCATGGAATCAGCCAAGTCACTTCTTCTTTGCCTAAGTGTCCCTGCTCACCACTGTGGGGATTCAAGCCAGCAATGGCAATCCGAGGCCGCTCCAGATGCCGCCGCTCCCTCAGAAACTGCACAAGGAGCGTGAGTTTTTCATTGAGGTATTCAGGGGTCAGTGCTTTAGGGACCGCTTGCAGGGGGATATGGGTAGTCGCGAGTAAAGTGGTCAGCACCCAGTTGGTTAGGGGCGATCGCCCCAAGAACAACATGCCGACGTTAGCGGTTCCTGTGAAGTGAGCCAGCACTTCTGTTTGACCGGGAAAAGCATAGCCTGCCGCCTGCCAACTGGCCTTAGAAATTGGTGCCGTCACAATCCCTGCTACATCGCCGGCGATCGCCCGCTGAATGGCGGTTTCTAAGTAAGCAAAGCTCGCCGCCCCACTGGCAACACTAGGTTGTCCCGGCACAATCCTCTCATCGAGGGGATGCTCCCAAATCTGAAGCTGGGCGGGATCAATGGCCATCTGTCCCTGCTGACAGAGGCGAGTATACGTTCCCTCTAATATTGTGCCGGTACCAGCAATAAAAAACTGCCCTAACAGGTCTGAGGGCAGGTAAGCTAGGGCTTTCAGGAGAATTTCTGGGCCAATGCCCGCTGGATCCCCAAGGGTGAGGGCAAGGGACATCCTAGGCTTCTTGGAGAATCGGCTCAGCCGTATCGTCTTCAGTGGCTTCGGGAATGTCTTCAATCACTTCCTCAGTGGTCTCTGCTGTGGCCTGCTGCTGTTGTTGCAGGAGTTGCTGACGATAGCGCTCTGCCATCTCTTCAGCCTTTTCATAGACCAACTGCGGATTTTTCACCATGTCACCGGGTTCTGGCTCCAGTTGCTTAGTGGAAAGGGAAATCCGACCCCGCTCAGCATCAAGGTCAATAATCATCACCTTGACTTGGTCATTGACATTGAAAACACTGTGGGGAGTATCAATATGATCGTGGGAAATCTCGGAAATGTGCAGCAGACCGCTAACACCACCAATGTCAATGAAGGCACCGTAGGGCTTGATCCCACGCACGGTTCCAACCACCACTTCGCCCACTTCCAATTTGTTCATCTTGCGCTCGACAAGGGCACGGCGGTGGCTGAGGACGAGGCGGTTGCGCTCTTCATCCACTTCTAAAAACTTCAAGGGCAGCTCTTCACCCACCAATTCTTCTTTGTTGACACGGGTGCTGATGTGGGAACCGGGAATAAAGCCCCGCAGCCCCTCAATGCGCACAAGGGCACCCCCACGGTTGGTGGCAAAGACTTGAGAACGAACGGTGGCATCTTCCGCTTGTAGTTGGCGAACGCGCTCCCAAGCCCGCATGTACTCGATACGACGAATCGAGAGGGTAAGCTGACCTTCTTCGTTTTCATCCGCCAAGATAAAGAATTCGCGGGTTTCGTTGGGTTGCAGGACTTCTTCCGGACTGTCAATCCGGTTGATAGACATTTCTTGAATGGGGATGTAGGCAGCGGTTTTCGCACCGATGTCAATCAGGGCACCCTTCGGTTCGATGCTAAAGACGGTGCCAGCAACAATGTCGCCGGGGTTGAAGTGGTAATCGTACCGGTCGAGTAAGGCTGCAAAATCAGCATGCGTAAAGCCCACGTCTAACGTTTTTTCCTGATTGACCATGCGAGTGTTTTCCTAGCTCCTTTAACGAAAATGGGGGTGTATAGTGAGTTGTCAAGCGGGCAGAAGTGGGTGCCATACGCAATCATACCAGCGATCGCTCGAACACTTTCTGACTGGATCTACAATGTTAGCCTAGAGTTTGCCCGTTGGCTAGCGGCATCGCTAAAATTTTGCTCATTGAGGAAGATAAATGTTAATTTTTGTGTACTACTGCGGAGTGGCCATGGCGCGATTGAACCGCCGACAGGTCAAGCAATTTTGGCAGGAGTTCCGCGAATTTGCCCTAAAGGGGAATGTCATTGATCTGGCGATCGCTGTCGTGGTGGGTGGTGCCTTTGGCCGCATTGTTACCTCTGTGGTCGAAGACCTGATTATGCCCTTGATCAATCCCCTGATTCCGGGGGGCGACTGGCGCGAACTTACCATCGGGTCAGGGATTAGAATTGGCAAGTTTTTGGGCAGTTTACTCGACTTTGGGGTGATTGCCCTCAGCTTATTTATTCTCTTGAAACTCATTTTGCCCTTGCTACCCAAGAAACCCCCTGCACCCGAACAACGGGAGTGCCCCTACTGCTTGGAGTCCGTGCCCCTCAAAGCAACCCGCTGCCGTGCCTGCACCTCTGAACTACCACCGCTGTAGGAGTCTTCGTAATGCGACAGTGGCAACGCTGCATCTGTGGGCTATTGGTGGGGCTATGGTTGGCCATCCTAAGCAGTTGTGGCACAGCGCCGCCCACCCAAGGTATCCAGCTCGAATTTTGGACGATGCAACTGCAACCCAAGTTCACAGATTACTTCAACCGCCTCATTGCTGAATTTGAGACTCAACATCCCGGTGTCCATGTGCGCTGGGTAGATATTCCTTGGACGGCAATGCAGAGCAAAATTCTCATGGCGGTTTTAGCCGGCACTGCGCCCGATGTGGTAAACCTGAACCCAGACTTTGCGGCGTTGTTGGCAGGACGCAATGCGTGGCTCAATCTCAATGACTATGTGCCGCCAGCGGTCCGCGAGCGTTATCTACCCAATATTTGGCAGGCCACGACATTAGAGGGCAAGAGTTTTGCCGTACCTTGGTACCTCACTTCGCGGGTAACGATTTATAACAAGGCGATCCTTGCCGCCGCTGGGGTCGATCGCCCCCCGCAAACCTTTGCCGAGCTAGCCCGTGCAGCCAAGGCCGTGAAAGAGAAAACCGGCAAATACGCTTTCTTTATCACAATGGTGCCCGAAGACTCGGCAGAGCTGATGCAGGCCATGGTGCAAATGGGGGTGAAGCTCGTGGATGATCAAGGCCGTGCCGCCTTTAATTCCCCTGTGGGCAAAGCTGTCTTTCGCTACTGGGCCGATCTGTACCAACAGGGACTCTTGCCACCTCAGGTGCTTACTGAAGGCCACCGCCAAGGGATTGAACTCTACCAATCGGGACAAACCGCTTTATTGATGACCAGTCCAGAGTTTTTGAACACGATCGCCACCAATGCCCCCAGTATTGCCGCCGTTTCAGCACCCGCACCCCAATTGACAGGAGAGACAGGCAAGAAAAATGTTGCTGTGATGAATTTACTTGTGCCCCGCCAGAGCCGCCATCCTGAACTGGCCGTAGAATTTGCCCTCTTTGTTACCAATAATGAAAATCAACTGGCCTTTGCCAAGGAAGCCAATGTCCTGCCTTCTACTCAAGCCGCCCTATCAGACCCTTACTTTTGCACTGTGGGGGAAAATGCCACACCTGTAGACATTGCCCGAGCCGTTAGCGCCAGCCAAATGAGCCAAGCAGAAGTACTCATTCCTCCTCTGCGGGATATTAAAGAGCTGCAACGACTCCTCTACGAAAACTTGCAGGCAGTCCTCTTGGGACAAAAGACAATTGATCAGGCACTCATGGATGCTGAAACCGCATGGAATAGCCCTTTGGGATAAATACTCCCGCTGAGTGTGAAGATTGAGAATGTAATGGTTGCAGCAGCAGCGGCACTTCAGGCTTCTATCAAATCTCTACCCGCATGCCAAGCTCTACCACTTGTTGCGGGGGCAGGCGAAAGTAGGTCATGGCGTCTTCAGCATTGCGATGCAACCAAGCAAAGATGACCTTTTGCCAGTAGGTCATGCCAGGGGAGGGGGTGGGAATGATCGTTCGGCGACCTACGAAGAAACTCATTGGTTCGTTGAGGGGAAGATTGAGGACACGTTGGCAGGTTTCAAGGGCGAGTAGGACATCGGGGCGATCGCGAAACCCTGAGGTAAGGACAATTTGACAAATACCGACCGCCGTGACCGTGTAAGTCAGTTGCTCTGACAAAGGGACATAGGGTCGATCCGCAGTCGCTAGATGAATAAAGAAAATTTGCTGGTGCAATACGTGGTTATGCTGGAGGTTTTGGATAAAGGTGGGTGGAATGGTCTGGGGTAGCGGTGAAAAGAAAACAGCCACCCCCGGCACACGAGCAATACCCTGACTAAGAAGTTCCTTGAGGGAGAAGTCCGCATTTGCTTGAAGGAGTTGCTGACGTAGCAGAACCTGCCCTTGCCGCCATGTGACCAAGAGCACATAGATAATCCCGCCAAAGACCAGGGAATACCAGCCACCGTGGGGAATCTTGAGGGCATTTCCCAGCAGGAAAGCAATTTCAATAACGAGGATACTGACCCAGACGAGGCTCGTGTGCAGCATCGACCATCGCCACAAGTGCCTTGCCACTTGGATTAGGTAGAAGGTTGTAACCACCATGGTTAAGTTGACCGCCAAACCATAGGCACCTGAGAGTTGCGATGAGCTTCTAAAGGTAATCACCAAGAGCACAACAGTGACCAAGAGCAGCCAGTTAATCACAGGGATATAGATTTGACCCCGGTGATGATCATCTGTGACATTGATCCGCAGTCGGGGCAGATAGCCCAACTTAATGGCCGCAGCAGTCATCGAAAAAGCCCCTGAAATGACTGCTTGGGAAGCAATAACTGTGGCCAATGTACTGAGAATGACTAGGGGCAATACGCCCGCCGCTGGCACGAGATGGAAAAAGAGATTATGGGTAGCGGCTGGATGCTTGAGAATAAACGCACCCTGTCCAAGATAGTTTAGGGCAAGGGCAGGAAACACCAGACGGTACCATGCCAAGCGAATCGGCTGTATCCCCAAGTGTCCCATATCGGCATACATTGCCTCGGCACCCGTCAGCGCTAAAAACACCACCCCCAACAGAAAAAGACTTTGGCTGGGATGCGTGCGAAACAGTTCGACTCCCCACCAAGGATTGAGGGCGTTCAGAATTGTGGGGTGCTCGAAGATGTGAATTGCTCCAAGAATGCCCAAGGTCATAAACCAGAGAAACATGATCGGGCCAAAGACCTGCCCCACTTGAGTGGTACCCCGATGTTGAAACCAAAACAGCCCCCCAAGAATGACCACGGTCAGGGGAACGATCCAATTCCCAAAGTGGGGACTGAGTACCTCTAGCCCCTCAACCGCAGAGAGAACACTAATCGCAGGGGTAATCGTGCTATCGCCATAGAACATGGCCGCCCCCACCAGACCGAAAATGATCGCCCAGCGCCGCCAGTGAGGATTGAGACGAATTCGTGAGAGGACAAGCGCCATGAGAGGAAAAATACCGCCTTCACCGCCATTGTCAGCGCGCAACGCAAAGGTTGCATATTTCAGCGTCGGAATGAGCACAAGCGCCCACAAGATCAGGGAGAGAATGCCGTAGATATTGGCGGGGGTAACTGCTAGTAGATGGAGGGGATTAAACGCCTCCTCAAAAGCATAGAGGGGACTAGTGCCGAGATCACCATAGACCACACCAAGGGCGCCCAAGAAGAGAAGTCGTGAGGGTTGGCGAGCAGCATTCGTTGTTGTCATGATGCAGTTGGGGGAGTTTAGCGACTGAGGCTATCGAAGCGGATATTGGCTTGAGCCATGCGTTTGAGGGCTTCCCCTAAACGATCACAATCGGCAATGAGGCTAATGCGCACGTATCCTTCACCCCCTTCGCCAAAGGCATTTCCTGGTGTCACGACAACACCGGTTTCCTGAAGCAGCTTGAGGGCAAAATCTGTCGAACTCATGCCGACGGGTACGGGCACCCACAGGTACATGGTTGCTTGGGTTGGGGTGAGTTGCCAGCCAAGTTCATTCAAGCCTTGAATAAGAAAATCCCGCCGCTGCCGATAGCGATCGCACACGGAGGCAATGTAACTATCGGGCAGACTCAAGGCAACTTCTGCCGCCTTTTGCAAAACAGAAAATACCCCATAGTCCAAGTTGGTCTTGAGGGTACGCAGCCCCTGAATAATGTGGCGATTGCCGACGACAAAGCCAACGCGCCAACCCGCCATATTGTAGGTCTTGGAGAGGGTATGAAACTCGACGCCGATCTCTTTGGCAGCGGGAATTTCCAGCAAGCTTGTGGGTTGATAGCCATCAAAGGCCAGTTCGGCGTAGCACAGGTCATGCACCAGTAGGATTTGATATTCGCGGGCAAAAGCAACGACTTCTTCAAAAAAAGAGCGGGGGGCGATCGCCGCCGTAGGGTTGCTGGGATAGTTGAAGTACAACACTTTGGCTTGACGGGCAATGTCACTGGGAATTTCACTGAGATCAATGAGCCAGCCCTTTTCCCGTTTCAGAATCAGGGAATAGATGTTGGCACCGGCGATCGCGGGTCCACGAAAATGGGCCGGATAGGCCGGACTAGGCACAAGGACAACATCCCCCGGATTCACATAGGCAAGGGCAAGGTGCGTCAGTCCTTCCTTTGACCCCAATAGAGGCAGGGCTTCACCATCGGGATCGAGGGAGACATTGTAGCGGCGCTGGTACCAACGGGTAATCGCTTGACGGAAAACCGCAGTGCCTTCAAAGGGGGGATAACCATGGTAGCTGGGTTCCTCAAAGGCGGCGATCGCTGCTTCAATCACTGGACGCGGGGCGGAGCCATCGGGATTGCCCATACCCAAGTCAATGAGGTCGAGTCCCTGCTGGCGGGCTTTGAGCTTCAGTTCATCGAGGCGAGCAAAAACGTAGGGCGGCAATGCCCCAAGGCGATCGGCCGGTTGAATCCACTCTAACCCCATTTAGCGGGCACTCCCATCCAAGACTTTGGCAGTGTAGCCGACCACGGTGGACACCATTGCTTCTAGCACCAGATCAGGCGTCACCGCAAAAGGCAGATAGTGAATATCAGAGTGGGGGGCACAGGCAACCGTAGCCGCGTGCTGCAGCTGGGCTAAACTAGCCTCTTGGAAGCCCAAGTCCTCCAAGCTCAAGGGCAAACCCACCTGTTCGTAAAACTGACAAAGCTGATGACGAGCGCTAGCCGCTAGCTGGCTGCCTTGAACAAGTTCTTCTAGGCGTAGTTGCACAAGAATACCGTAGGCCACCTTTTCACCGTGGAGTGTGCCCTTACTTTGGGGCAATTGGGTCAAACCATTGTGAATGGCGTGGGCTGCTACCGTGCGGCATTGGGCACCCCCCAACCCACCGATCATGCCGGCCATCAGGACACTGGCATCAACCACATTTTCCCAAGCGGCACTGCCTACATTGGCCAAGGCTTCAGCGGATTGCTGCAAGAGAAGATCGCGCAGCACTCGTGCTTGCTGCACTGCACCGACAATGAGGGTTTCTTGGCGGTGGCCACTACTGACAGAGGCTTCATACCACTTGGCGAGGGCATCACCAATCCCGGCGACTAGGGTACGCCGGGGGGCTGTTTGAATTAGTGCGTAGTCCAGCAAAAGCAAATCTGGGCATCGGTGGAGGGTTACATCATAGGCAAAAGCACCGGCCTCTGTGTAGATATTGGAGAGGGCTGTCCAGGCGGCACAGGTTGCTGCCGACGTGGGAATGGTCACTACGGGTAAGTGAAGCTGGTGCCCCAACAGTTTGGCCGTATCTAGAGCCTTGCCACCGCCAATGCCAATGATTAGATCGCTGCCTTGAGCCTCTTGGCGAAGTTGGATAAGGGCAGACTCACTGCACTCACCATGGAATGTCCCCACGGTGAAGGTGAGATTATGGGAGCGGGCGATCGCCTGCCACTCCTGCTCCAGCTGCTGATACCGCTGCGGTGAAACCACCAAAAGAGGGCGATGCCCCAATTGAGCAATGGCTTCCCCCGCTTGGGAGAGAATAGACCAACCGCGATAGACGTGGGTAGGTGCAATACAAAGGGGTGAAAACGAAGCAGCAGTCACAGGCCGTACAAACAAGAGTTATTTAAAGAATCTCTGGCACAATAGAGCGGTTTTGGCTCTGGCCATAGAGATCTATCTTAATTACTTTTCTGCTGACTTTCTGTTTGCACGTACAAAATAATCAAGAACACCGTTGGCACCAAGACAAACATGGCCGTTGCCACCAAGCCGAGATCATTGACTTCCATGGTATCTATCCCACAACGCTGAAATTTATTTTATCAATGCTGTGCCCCCCTTGCGGCGATCGCGCTCGGTCAAGTCCAGCATCAGGGATTGAGCAATTTTTTGGGCGGTTACGGGAGCCAGCAAAATACCGTTGCGGTAATGGCCAGTGGCAAGCCAAGTATGGTCATCCATTTTTTCGATGATCGGTGCCGGGCGATCGCTCGGGCGGGGTCGCAGTCCCTGCCACTGGTGCGTCAGGGGGGCAGTTTTCAAGATTGGCCAGAGCGCCATGGCTCGCCCATGCAGTTGATCAAGGGTTTGCGGGTTCCCAGTTAGGGTGTTGAATTCCACGGTTGCACCCACCCACACCCGCCCCCAAGGTAAGGGAACCAAATGAATGCCTTCAGCGGTGATCACGGGCGTATTGAAGTCAATTTCACAGGCAAACTCTAGGGCTTGACCGAGAACCGGTTCGAGAGGGACAGGGCGATCGAGGGCTTGAGTGAGGGAGGTTGTTCCTAAACCCGCCGCCAAGATCAGGTATTCGGTCTCAACGCACGCTGAATCCAAGGTCAAAATCCATTCTCCTTGGGGCGATCGCCGCAGATGTCTAACAGGGCTTTGATAGCAGAACTGCACCCCTCGTTGACGAGCGGCTTGACGCAAGGCCTGCGTAAAGGGTTTAGGGGTGACTTGGCGATCGCCCCTTGCCCAGAGTGCCCCGTGAACGAGGTGAGGATTGATCAGGGGAAACTGCTCTCGAACTGCCGCTGCGCTAAGCCACTGTACCCCTTGGGGAGCGTGTTCTTGCAGCCATGCTTGGGTGGCGATCGCGTCAGCTTCAGTGGTACAGATTTCGACAATGCCTTGGCGTTGGTAGGGAATCTTAACCCCTGTTTGTGCCTCCAGTTCCGGAATCAGGGTTTCGTAACGCGCTAAGCTAGCCTGCCGCAGTTGAAAGTTGCGTCCCCGTCGTCGCCGACTGAGGTGGACAATGAGAACACCGAGGGCAGCACCAGTCGCTTGCCAGACTTCTTCCCCCTGAGCCTCAAGGACAAGAATTGGCGTTGCCGCTGGGTCAAGCACACGACTGAGTTCGTAGGCGATTGCCGAGCCAACAACCCCAGCGCCCACAATCGTAATCGTTACCTTCGATGGCAGAACTGTCACACTGTCGCGACCGTATTCACCAACTCCCAATTTTCATTTTCGGCAATGGCGCGACTGACACGATCAAACCATTCAAAGCAGTGGTTATTTTTCTTGAGGGTCAGTTCTTTGTTCTTGAGGACGAGATCAAACTTGGTGACATCGTTTTGGGCTGTGGTTTTGTCAATCAGGACTTCAACCGTGACCAATTGGGACATTGAAATCGTATCCAGCGTGCTTTCCCGTGCCACAACGTAATCTTCCCCCACATGGGTGACTGTCAGATCACAGGCTTCTAGGGTTTGCACTAGCTCTTCCTTCAGCCGTGCCCGTGGTAGGGCAATGGTGACAACACGAGCATATCGAGCCATAACCACCAAATGGTAAACTAATAATTCGCGAACAATGGTTCTAGTGTAATCACAGAAGAGATGGGGTGTAGTTGCTGCGGGTGTTCTTAGGACATCGACAGGGAATCAAACGTTACCCCATGGTGCCCTGCTCAGTGCTGGCAGGATGCCGCGATTATATCAAACCTTGCCTCTAAATTGCTGAATTTATGCATTCTTCCACCCATCCCTATACTGGTTTTTTCATTGTCCTAGAGGGGGGGGAGGGTGCCGGCAAAACGACCCAAATGGGGGCGATCGCCACTTGGTTAGAAGACAGTGGCTGGCTGGCAAAATTGCGATCTTATGACATTCAACCGCCGCTGCTGCTGACCCGTGAACCGGGGGGGACTCCCCTTGGCCAAGGGCTGCGACAACTGCTCCTCCACAGTGATTTGGACATTGATCCCATGGCAGAACTGCTCCTCTATGCCGCCGATCGCGCCCAACACGTGGCCACGTGCATCCGTCCTCAACTGCAACAGGGGGGCATTGTCCTGTGCGATCGCTATACTGCTTCCACGATTGCCTACCAAGGATATGGTCGGGGACTGGACTTGAGCCTCATTGAGCAGATCAACCAGATTGCCACTGGGGGGCTGATGGCGGATTTAGTTCTCTGGCTGGATCTGCCAGTTCATGTTGGCCTTGCCCGTACCCAGCGGCGGGGGAGAGTGGATCGCCTAGAGCAGAATGCGGTAGCCTTTCATGAGCGAGTACGTCAAGGATTTATCACCCTTGCGCAGCAGGGGGGCGATCGCTGGCAACGAATTGAGGCGGATCGACCAACCGCTCAGGTGAGTGAAGCCATTCAACATTGTCTAGCGGCTCATCTGCACCGCTGGTTTGAGACCTTGAGCCAGCGCCGTATTGGGGGCGATCGCTAACTGCAATAGCTCCAGTTCTTCCTGAAAAATTTGCTCAATGGGCAGCATCTGGCCGCTGGTGGTCATAAAGCGGTGATCCGGCGTCGCACAAATGGTTGAGCCATCCTCCAATTCATACTCATACACGGGACGAAAGCCCTGAAAGTGCCACTGGGCAATGGGCTGCGTATAAAGATGTCCGTGGGGATCAAGGCTATACACCTGACAGGCTAACCGTTCCTGCACTAAGCGGCGAATGGGCACAGCTCCATATTGCACCGTCATCACCGCCGTCTCGCCACTCAAACAGTATTCAGCAAAATCCAGCATCTGCTTAAAGAGTTCTTGGGCCACCGCACTGGGCACCCCATTTTTAGCCGCTCCCTCAATAAAGAGGGCCTCATGTTTTTCCATTTCCTCTTTTTTCTTTTTGCCCATCGCGCGGCGCAGCAGATCCGCTTGACCAAGGGAATAGCCCGCCAAGTCCTGTGCCATCCGCATGATCTGCTCCTGATAACAATTGTGAGTCACAATGCCATTGGCAAGAAAATAAGGAGAGGCTTGGTCTGCCATTTCTAAGTCAAAGCAGTCTGCTTCTCCCCAAGGTTCGACGGCTACTACAAAGACTGGACGGAGATCCTGTAGGCAAGTTTCAGCATAGATATCTTGATAAGCCTGTAGCCAGCCAGCAATTTTTTCAGCGTCGTTGGATTGAACAGGTTTGAACATCAACCCTGCCTGTAAAGAACGCTTGGCCGTCTTACGAGTTTGGTAATCTGTTGCTAAAAGTGAGACTGCTAACTCCTCTTTCATTCTCTGAGAAGGGACTGGTAGAAAGGTACTCTCCTTTGATCCCGTGAGTTTGTTGGTTTTCCACGAGCAATCCCCGTCGAGAGTATCTATCATGCGTGTAAAAGGTGTTGGCGCAGGTTGAGTCTTAAACTTTGCGTATGCATACCAACACCGACCATGGAAATAGTATTGGGGTTCTCCTTCCCACGTTTTAGCAATGAGATGAGCAACCCAAGTAGCCGCTTCTTCAGTTCCGCAGGCAATATTAGGTGAACTTGATGTTAAGTGTCCATCTCCTAAAAACAGTCCTAGCAAATAAGCTTCATTAGGATTTAGGGAGTGCTGGTTTTTAGAACCTTGCCATGCCTCATAAACGATCGAACCCTGTACATGGGCATTCTTGACATTACTCACGGGTTGCAACTCAGACGCTGGGCGATCGCCAGCGGGTGTGAGGAAACGATGTTCTGGCGTGCAGTAAATTTGAGTTCCACTTGAAAGAGTGATCCTTACAATGGATTTTCTACCGCTGTACCATTGCTTTGCGACTTTGGCAGGCCAAACCCGTTGGCCATCTGAGGACAGTACCCAATCACCTGCACGGATCTCCTCGATGGGAGTTTGCGTTCCATCAGGCCGGGCAATCAAAGTCCCCTTAGCAAGACAGAGAACACCGTAGGTTTCCTGCAAGATAGGTTTCAAAAGCTCATGTTGATATTGAATGGGTTCCCGCCCGTGCTTGCGGTTAATGAATTTGGGGATCAGGCCTGCATCCAAAGGTCCTGGTCGATAGAGCGCCAGCACCGAGGAAATATCTTCCAGATTCGAGGGCTTCAGTTCTCGAACAATTTGGCGCATCCCCGAAGATTCCAGTTGAAAGATTCCCTCCAGTTTGCCTTCGGCTAGGATTTGGTAGGTCTTGGCATCATCGAGGGGGAGGGCATCCAAATCAAGGGTTTTACCGTGGTTCTTCTGGATCAGCTCCCGCGTTTTTTGGATCATCGTCAGGTTCTTCAGACCCAGAAAGTCCATCTTCAGGAGGCCAAGGGACTCTAAATCCTCCATGAAGTACTGGGTAATCACTGCACCATCGTTGTTGCGTTGCAGCGGCACCAGTTGATCCAAGGGTTCAGAGGCAATGACGACACCAGCCGCATGGACGCCATAGGTCTTGTTCGTGCCCTCAATGCGCATTGCCATATCAATCCAGCGGCGCACCACCGGATCACTTTCATACTTTTCCTTGAATTCCGGTGAGGGGGTTTCATCGGAGATCATCACCGCCAATTTGACCGGTTTGCCCCGCACCACGGGAATCAGCTTTGCCATTTGATCCGCTTGGCTATAGGGAATGTCCAGTACCCGCGCCACATCCTTGAGCACTGCCTTTGAGGTCATACGGTTGAAGGTGATGATCTGCGCCACGCGATCGCTACCATATTTTTGGGTGACGTACTGGATCACTTCCTCGCGGCGGTCAATACAGAAGTCCGTATCAATATCGGGCATGGACTTGCGCTCAGGGTTCAAAAAGCGCTCAAACAGCAAGCCATGGTGAACTGGGTCAATGTTGGTAATGCGCAGGGCATAGGCCACAAGGGAACCCGCCGCTGATCCCCGCCCTGGCCCCACGGGGATGTTGTGATCGCGGGCGTATTTGATGTAGTCCCAAACCACTAGGAAATAGTTCGAGAACCCCATCTGCTGCAGCATTTTGAGTTCATATTCCAAGCGCTGCCGATAGGTGGCATCCAACTGCTGGCGATCGCTCAGCTGAAATCGCTCCAACAGCCCCTGCCAAGCCACCTGTTCTAGATAGGTATCTGCCGTATGGCCGGGGGGCACTGGAAACTCTGGACTCTGGGGTTCACGAAAGATGTTATAAGGTTCAACCTTTTCAGCAACTTCTAGGGTATTGGCCAAGGCCTCTTGAATGACCTCATCGGGCAAGTGATCCCGAAATAGCCTTGCCATTTCAGCAGCGGATTTCAGGTATTCCGTACCGCTATAGCGCATCCGCTTGTCATCGGTGAGCAGCTTGTTGGTCTGAATACAGAGCAGGGCATCGTGAGCTTCCACGTCATTACAGGAGATAAAGTGGGAGTCATTGGTGGCAATAATTTTGATCCCCAGTTCTCGGCCAATGCGCACCAGTTCAACGTTGACAACCCGATCCTCCTGACTGCCGTGGTCTTGAATTTCAAGGTAAAAATCGTCGCCAAAGGTCTCCTGGTACCAGCGGGCAACACTGCGTGCCAAATCCGGCTTGCCCTGCAAAATCGCTTGGGGAATTTCACCCCCCAAACAGGCACTGGTGACAATTAGCCCTTCGCGGTACTGAGCCAGCAGTTCTTTGTTGATACAGGGGCGGGCAAAAATCCCCTTCCCTTGAAAGCCCTGAAGGTGGGAGATGGTGGTGAGTTTGCAGAGGTTGTGGTAGCCCTGTTTATTTTTGGCCAGCACGACTTGGTGAAAGCGGGGTTTGCGCTCCTGCTTGGTGATGTCGCCATTGATGACGTACATTTCATTGCCAATGATTGGCTTGATGGGCTTGCCCCGACAGAGTTTCAAGAGTTCAATGGCACCATACATCACCCCGTGATCGGTGAGGGCGATCGCGGGCATCCCCAATTCCATTGCCCGTGCCACTAGGTCGGGAAGTTGGCTTGCCCCATCGAGGAGACTGTAATCACTGTGAATATGCAGACCGACAAAGGACATGGGCAACGGCTATCTACTTAGGAGAAATGCAGGGGACTAGGACAACTCAGGCAAGCTATTGAGATAGGCTTTGAAGTCCGCTTCAGCCTCACGGAAGCCCTCTTGAGCCACGGTAATACTATTCAGATCGGCGCCTTGATCAATTTTTAGGAAGTCATCGGTGAGGGCGCGGGTCAAAGCCGTGGGCGTGGGTTGATCCTTGGCCAAGAGGTTGCGGTTCAGAGCACGCATATCCATCAACATTTCACCGAGGGGGCCACGCATGATGTTGCGAGCTTCCTGCCAATCCCCTTTGGCTACACTGGCCTCTAAATCGGCAAAGCGTTCGGCATTTTTCTCAATGTCACTGAGATAGTCTTGAATGCGAGTGATTTGCAACTCACTATAGGTCGGAGGCGGTGTTGTTGTTGCACTTGGTCCACCACAACCTACCAAAATAAGGGCAACAACGCTTAATAGGATTGAAATTAGCGACTTTCGATTTAGGCGCAGCATAAAACCTCAGCAGTCGATAGTGTCATTAAAAATACGGTTCTATTCTGCCACGATCCCGTGGTGATCGCTTTTGGCGCAGCGAAGCTGTTCGCCCCCTTGGGACATGCTGGTAAGGTTGTCGCTGACGCTAAGAGGATAACCCCACACGACCGTTGCTTGATCATAAATCACCATCCCCGGATTGGCGCCCTTGGGTTTTTGCACATACTTACGGCGGGTATAGACGACCGGCACTTGGGCACTGGCACGAGCTTGACTATGGTAGGCGGCAAGATCCGCCACGTATTGAATGTCTTTGTCACTGGGCACTTCCCCCGCTTCAAGGCGCAAAATCACGTGGCTGCCGGGAATCTCTTGGGTGTGAAACCACCAGTCATAGGGACTGGCCACCCGAAACGTTAGATCGTCATTCTGGCGGTTGTTGCGCCCCACGAGAACGGTGAAACCACTGGGGGTGGTATAGCGCAAGTAGGGACTGGGGGTTGTTGGGGGACGATAGTAATCAGGGGCAGTGAGGTATCCCTGTTGAATCAGTTCAGCGCGAATCTCTTCAAGGACATCAAGGGAAGTAGCGGTCGTGAGTGTGGCGGCCACCTGATCGAGATAGGCCAGTTCGCTTTCAGCAGCGGTGAGGAGGGGGGTAATATGCTGTTGGGCACGTTTGAGTTTTTGCTGTTGTTTGTACAGCTCCTGAGCCGTTTGGATGGCGCTCTTCTCTGGGGAGAGGGGAATGGACAGGGGTTCTTGGGTAGCAAAGTCCGTCACGATCAGTTCCGTCATCCCCGGTTGCCACAGGTGGGCATGGGCCATTAGTAGGTCGGCCAAGTACCGCTGGCGATCGCCCCCAGCCGCTGCCGCTAAGCGTTCCCGAAAGCCCTCAATTTTGGCAATCAGTTTTTGTCGCTGTGCCTGTAGGCTTTGGTGCAATTGTTGACGGAGTTGTTGGGTTTGCTGTTGCCGCAGGTGATCTTGGTAGTAGGTGGCAAGCAGCTCATGGATAGTGGCCGTTGGCTGGCTCTGAGTCCCAAGGGGGGGAATAACGCGATAGCCGGTTGGTGTGAATTGGGGCAGGAAACGCTCGCACTCTAAACAATCCAGCCAGTGCTGCCACTGATCAAACAGCCGCCGCCAGTCTTCAGGCGTCAAATCCGTCGTGCGGATCTCTAGGGGGAGGCTAGCATCTGCCAAAAGTTGCTGTACCAAGGCAGGACTCAATCCCCGATAAGCCTTCAGGAGTTGCTGCCGCAGCAGTCCGGGGATCACACTCACCTGTTGTTGCCACTGTTCAAAGGGAATCTCGCGACTCGGTAGCGCTGCTGTCAGAGGGGGTGGGGGCACATAGGGTTGACCGGTCAGAATCGGTCGCAAGCGGGACTGTTGGGCATTGACTTGGTGGGCGGCGGTAACAATTTCTCCCTCAGCATTGACCAGAATGACGTTGCTGTACTTGCTCATAATCTCGGCATAGAGACGCCATTGCGTTGCTTCCTGCGGACGGGGGGTAAATTCCAAGACCACAACCCGCTCCCAAGGGTTGACTAAACCCACGCGCACAAGGGCAAGGCGATTGAGTTGGGCATGGAGTTGCTGACTAAAGGTAAAGGTGTCGGGTTGGCGGGGGGGCGGTGGTTCAAAGGCAATGCGTGCCGCTTGGGGATGCCAACTGAGGGTGAGCCAACCCTGCTTTTTCAGCGTGCGTAGAGCCAAGGCAATCGTGTGGCGATCGCGCTGGTAAACGGTTTCCAGCCGTGCCGGTAGCCAATGTTGGAGATCGGCACAAACAGCACGCAGGGTAGTCAAATCAACGGGTTGCACCGTCCAAACTCCGCAGAATTTTTTGAGGGAATCGGCATCAAGCTATACTAGTCTAGCCACTCTCTGGCCTTTTGCCACCGCGTGTTTGCTATGGCACTTTCCCGTCAATATCCACCCCCCTTACCACTGGCTCAGCCTTGGCGACGGGCGATCGCCACCAGCATTGACTTTATCCTAATCTGGCTGACAAGTGTTGTCGGTATCACGCCGGGGGCCGCGATTCAGTGGGGGCAACTGTTTGTTTTTGCCTTGGTCTGGTGGTTGCTGCGGGTAGCGATGGTGAACCGCAATAAGGGTCAAAGCCCCGGCCATTGGCTGATGAATGTGCGCCTGCTGGATCAGCGGCAGCGGACGCCGGACCTGCTTTCTCTCAGCAAGCGAGAACTGGTGATTGGCGTCGGGGCACTGTTGACATTGGCGGGCTTGGAATCCTATGGCCCTAGTATGGCACTGATTATTTTGGCACTGCCCTTGGCCGTTGACTGTAGCTTGGCGTGGATTGATGAAGAGCACTGCACCCTCCACGATCGCCTAGGGGGTACAAAGGTGTATCGCTGTCGGCGGGGCTTTGCCCTCGATCGCAAGCTCATTGAATTGGTGAGCAAAATCCGTAAAGATCTGCCATAATTGGAGATCGGCTTACTGGATAGATAGGCAAGACCATGGCTAAAGCAAAAGGCGCCAGAATCATTATCACCCTAGAGTGCACAGAGTGTCGCACCAATCCGGCACAGCGATCGCCCGGTGTCTCTCGCTACACCACAACCAAAAATCGTCGCACCACCACAGGGCGGTTAGAACTGAAGAAATTTTGCCCCCACTGCAACAAGCACACCGTTCACAAAGAAATCAAGTAATTAGAGGACAGCTATGGCATTTTATCGGCGACGCATTTCCCCCATTCCCCCTGGCCAACCCATTGACTACAAAGACGTGGATTTGCTGCGACGCTTCATCACTGAGCGGGGAAAAATTTTGCCTCGACGGGTAACGGGTCTGACCGCCAAGCAACAGCGGCAACTAGCGGTGGCCATTAAGCGGGCACGGATCATGGCACTCTTGCCCTTCTTGAACGTCGAAGGCTAGGAACTCGCGATTGCCAATTGATTTTTGCGCAGGGGTAGGTTCAGGCTTGCCCCTTTATTTTTGCTTGCTCTCCCTGCCCAAGTGTGCAAATATGAGAATGGTTATCATTCATCTATTTCTCTATGGCCATCCAAGCCCACCTTAAATGCTGGGGGCTGCTGGTAATTCTGGGGGTATTTTTGGGAAGTTGCGCCCCCCAAGCCCAGTCGCCACAGGAGCAGGAGACCTCACAGGCAGCAGCGCAATTCACGATTGTGACGACTTTCTTACCCATCACTGCCTTTACAAAAGCGGTCGCGGGCGATCGCGCCACTGTCGAGCAACTCTTGCCGGCCAATATGGATCCCCATGACTTTCAAGCGCGGCCGGAGGATGTGCGGCTGCTGTCCACAACAAGGGTTTTGGTCAAAAATGGCCTTGAGATGGAAACCTTCTTAGACAAACTGATTGCAAACGCCGCTAATCCCAATCTCAAGATCATTGATACCAGCGCGGGGGTGACGACCCTTGCCGGCAAAAAAGATGATCACGAGCACCACCACGACCACGCTCATGATGACGACAGTCACAGCCACGGTGAATTCAACCCCCACATTTGGCTGGATCCCCAGCGTGCCATGCAGCAGGTGAAAAACATTCGCGATGGTCTGATTGCCGTAGATCCTGAAGGGGCTGCCATCTACGAGCAAAATAGTGCCGCCTTTATTCAAGAGTTACAAGCTCTAGACGCGCTTGCACGCGAAAAACTCACTCCCTTTGTAGGCAAAACATTTGTGGTTTATCACGATGTGGCGCCCTATTTTGCCGAGCGTTATAACCTGAAAACGATCTATCTCGTGGGTATTCCCTCCGTTAACCCCTCACCAGCAGATGTGCAGCGAGTGATCCAGGCGGTGCAACAAAGTGATCTGAAAACGCTCCTGACGGAACCGGGGCAAGAACAGGTCTTTGAGAGCTTAGCGCAGGATTTGGGCGTACAAGTGAGTGTGTTTGATCCCCTAGAGCGTGCTCCCACCGCCGCTGATCTCACGCCGACCTACTTCCTGCAAAGGATGGAGCAAAATATTCGCAATCTAGCTGAGGCTTTTGGGGCGCAACAGCGAGCCTATCGTCGTCCCGATTCAATTGCTGTAGTGGGATCATGGATGCGGCGGAACACACCTTTAGGGGCAGCACTGTGAACGAATACCTGCTAGAGGTGGAAAACCTCTCGGTGCGGCGGGGCGATCGCTGGGTGGTGGAAAATGTCTCCTTTACCCTCGCCGCTGATACAAATATGGCCATTATTGGTCCCAATGGGGCAGGCAAAAGTAGCCTGATTCAAGCCATTTTGGGCATTATTCCCTACCAGCAGGGACGGGTTACCCTCTTGGGCTATGGTATGGGCTATCGCCGCACGCTCCCCTATGTCCGCCAACAGGTGGCTTATTTGCCGCAAAACTTCCAGTGCGATCCACGGATTCCAATCACGGTGGCTGAATTTGTCGGTTTGGGCTGGGGGCAACCGACGTGGCAGTGGCCTTGGCAGCACCGACAGCAGCGCGATCGCGCCATCTTTGAGAGTCTCCAACGCCTGCACCTCGAACATCTTGCGACACAACCCATGAGTTCTCTCTCTGGGGGCGAAACAAAACGCGCCCTCTTGGCCTATTGCTTGGTGCAACCCCGTCGTCTCCTGATTTTGGATGAAGCCCCCGCTGGCTTAGATCTCCGAAGTGAGCAACAATTTTATGACCTACTGGAGACCCTCAAGGTAAGTGAGGGCTGGGCGATTCTACAAATTTCCCATCACTTGGAGCGGGTAAAGGCAACCTGTGATCAGGTGCTGTATCTCGATCGCTCTGTCCAAGGGCTAGGAACCCCCGAACGGGTGCTGCAACAGTTTGCCGCTTAAACGGGTGATTCTCTCCTGAATTGAGCAAAGAAGTCGAGCAGAATGCGCTGGTGGATGGCGCCTAAGGGGCGATCTTCGCCGAGGGTTTGGGCATAGTGAACCCCGGCCACCACAGACTCATAGGGCACTAAGTCCATGCCCTGTCCTTCATTGAGTTGTAAGTCGGCTAACCCGCAAGTTAAAGGTGCTGTGAAAATATAGCGATGCACCTGCGGATCAGCGTACTCACCAAACAATGTTAGCTGGGGCGGGCAGTAACCAATTTCCTCCTGAACTTCGCGCTGCACAGCGGCAAGGGGATCTTCTCCCAGTTCAAGGTGGCCGCCAAACAGTCCCCAATGGCCGGCATACAAGATATGGGGACTGTCATCTCGGAGCTGCATAAGAACGCGATCGCCTTGGTAGAGAATGGCAAGGGCAACGGGAACAATCGTGGTTGCTGGCATTGTCTTGCAAAATATGTCCTTAGGGTTACAGTACCCTAGAAACAGAAATCTTAAAGTAAAATGAAAAACATAGCCCTTAAGGAATATGGCAGGCTGCCATTGCGACAACAATCAACACGGCAACCAACGGTGAACTAGACGTAAAGGAAGGCTTTTAGAGCGTGTTGCCGTTTCAGCCGAGCACAACCAAAGCTGCTCATCCCTATAGCAAATTTTAGATTCTTACATCTTTTTCATAAGATTTTACAAATTGGTACATGGCGGCACATTCTTAAGATTGTCTTAATATTTTTCTTGGGGGCTGCGCTATTCACTTATTCATTTTTTGGAGTTAATTGTCCTATGTTTTACCGCTTAGCCGAACAACACCGCCAGTTTATTCGCGATTTAGTCCTGAACCTTCAGGCTCTCGCGATCGCCCTAGAAAACCGAGGCTACATGGCCTCCTGCTACACCTGTGGCGGTGAACTCAACAGTGCCTCCTTCATGGTCAGCTTGGCCGACAACCACCTGATTCGCTTCTTGGTCTCTGACTATGGGATCACTTGGACTGAAATGCGCGATGACCGCGAATTGATGAAACTCGAAGGGGCAGAGGCGATCAACCAACTGCAAGAACTGGCCAATCTCCTCAAGGAAGTCCGTATCCCCACTGCGGTTTAATCCTGTCGGGGCTATCCCTCGATCTGTTGTCGGTGCTAGCTTAAAAGTAGAGTTGGACTTTCCTTCGACTTTGATCCCCACCCTCAATGACTGAAGCGTCCCTTAGTTGGCAACACCAGTACCTCAGCGTTAACCAAGTGCGCCTGCACTATGTCACCCAAGGCAGCGGTGATCTTGTGATTTTGTTGCATGGCTTTCCAGAGTTTTGGTACTCTTGGCGATTTCAAATTCCCGTACTGGCTCGTCATTTCAAGGTTGTAGTGCCAGATCTGCGGGGCTACAATGACTCCGAGAAGCCTGCCCACGGCTATGATCTCGATACCCTCAGCCAAGATGTCACGGCGCTGATCCAAGAACTGGGCTATGAACGCGCACACATCGTCGGTCATGATTGCGGTGGCCTGATAGCTTGGCACGTGGCGGCACGCTTTCCCCAAATGGTGCAGCATTTAGCAGTCTTGAATACCCCCCATCCCTACCGTGTGGGACTGGAACTGTGGCAGCAGTTGGAACATTTTTGGCGCAACTGGCCGCTATTGGCCTGTCACATTCCCGGTGTAGCGGAATACTGGCTGGGGCATAATCTGCGGAGTTTTTTGCAGGATCTCTTTCAACGCTACTCCATCCGCAAGGCCGCCTTCTCGGCAGAAACCGTGCAACTCTATCAAGCAGCTCTCGAAAAAGCGGGGGCGATCGCTGCGGTGCTCAAAAGTTATCGCCATCTTTTTTCACCCCAACAGTGGTGGCACCTGCTGCAACAGCACACGGAAGCCATTACTAGCCCTACCCTGATCCTCTGGGGCGCCGATGATCCCCTCGCCCAACCTAGTCTTGCCAATGGCATCGAAGCGTGGATCCATGCACCGTGGCGGCTGAAATATCTGCCCGACTGTGGCCATTGGGCACAACAGGAAGTGCCGGGGCTAGTCAATCGCGAACTGCTTGCCTTTTTGCGTGCCTAAAAAAATCCCCCTACCAATCGGCAGAGGGCAAGGCATTTATTGAGCCAACCAACTAGCTTAGGCCAGCCACTCCAGCACCGCTTCTTCCTTGGTATTGGTGCGGCGCTCGGGGGTTTCGCGGGTGAACTTCATGTGAATGGCGCGGTTTTGTTCCCCATCTGCTGCCACTGCCAAGATCGGGAAGTCGATGAGGCCATCTTGGAAGGACATCTGGAAGCGGAACGTGCCATCGGGATTGAGTTTGATGGGGCGCCCACCAATCGTGACAGTGGCATCTGGCTCCGTAGCCCCATAGACAATGAGTTCAGCATCCGCCACCAACCAGAATTTGCGAGGGCGAATGGGAGCCGCCGAAGCTGAGAAGCCAACGCCCGACATCGTCAGACCCGAGACCGTCGGCACAGCCCATAGCCCAACCCCAGAAGGGAAGACGTAGGAACTGATGGCCATTTCGGGCAACTGGGAGATGAACCCGGGGACTTGGTGCATCGAGCCAAAGAGAGAACCGGCCACCCGCTGCGCTTCGGCTCCTTCGGCCATGGCAAAGATGCCTTCGTAAATGGGATTGGGTTCAGTTGTGCCCGCCAAGGGTGCCCCCAGATCAAAGACGGTTTTGCCCCGCAGATCCATGTCCCAATCCACCGTAATGAATTGATCCCAAACCCAATCGGAGGGGTAGGCAGGAGGAATGTGTACCGGGGTGGAACGGGCTAGGACGAGCCAACGGCCATCGGCACAGCGGTAGCCAATTTCCACCACATAGTCGCGATCGCTGACGGGAATCGGTAAGTACCACTCCCGTGCCAACTCATCGCAGGGGTATTCCTGAACACTGTGGGGAATTTGGCTGTCGAGGTTAATATTGGTGGCGTCATAGAGGCGGAGAGCCAGTTGCTGACCCCCCTGCCGCCGCAATTCTTCGCGGTGCTCGTTGGGCACATCCCAATAGGCGTAGGCCCACTGCGGATCCCGAGGCATGAGGACAATGCGGCTTTCACCATAGCCACCGGGCAAATCCCCAAGGCCTTCATCTACAGAGGCCAAGAGAACATCATCTTGAGCAGGACCGAGGTCAAATTTTGCTGCTTCCACTTTTTCTTGCGACTCCAGACTAGAGGGGACAGGTTGGACAGAAATGGTGGTGGTGGATCCGTTGGCTTGCGCCTGCTTTTCACGGATGGCAGCGAGGAGTTGATCTTTGCGCATACGGCTATAGCGGGACACTTGCAGTTCACTGGCGACCCGCCGCAACTGCCGCAAGGTCATTTCTTCTAAAGGGGGGAGATCTTTCGGCATGGGTGCCTCCTTATCGTGGGTTGATAGACGGAGCTATCCTTTGCCCTTGATCTTTGGCAAAAAAGTCTTGGGGCGTCAAGGGAATTCGGGCATACTACTAGGAATTTATACGCAGTTTATCCCTTTGCGGGGATCAAGTGTCAGCATTTCATAACATTCATTCTGTTCGGAGATCAAGATAGCGGTTTGCAATCCCTGTTCAGTTGCAAGCCGTCTTCTGCCATGGGGAAGGGAGTATAGTTAAAAATGTATTCCTGCAAATGCCGTGGGGACTTGCAAGGAAATTCCTGAAAATTCCTGAATCTTACTGATGCCACCACAACCACTATGACGATCGCCCCTAGCTGCTCCCTTGCTGATCTGTGCCGTGCTGACTTTCCAATTTTGGCGCGACAGGTGCACGATCGCCCCTTGATTTACTTTGATAATGCGGCCACCTCCCAGAAGCCCTTAGCGGTTCTCAATACCCTTGAGGACTACTATCGTCGCTACAACTCGAATGTCCATCGAGGGGTTCACACGCTGAGTGCTGAGGCGACCACGGCCTACGAAGGGGCACGGCAAAAAGTGGCGCGGTTTGTCAATGCGGCCAGCGCTGAGGAGATTATCTACACCCGCAATGCCAGTGAGGCGATTAACCTCGTGGCCTATAGCTGGGGCATGAATACGCTGCGGGAAGGGGATGAAATTATCCTGACGGTAATGGAGCACCACAGCAATCTGATCCCGTGGCAGTTTGTGGCGCAGAAAACCGGTGCTCGCCTCAAGTTTGTCGAACTCACGCCAGAGCAAATTTTTGATCTCAACCATTATGAAAGTCTTTTGAGCGATCGCACGCGCTTGGTGGCCGTCGCCCATGTCTCGAATACGTTAGGCTGTCTCAACCCCATTCCGGAGATTGTCCGCCTTGCCCATGCTCAGGGAGCGCGGGTACTGGTGGATGCCTGCCAAAGTGTACCGCATCTCCCCATTGATGTGCAGGAGTTGGGCTGCGATTGGCTGGTGGCCTCCGGTCACAAAATGTGTGCACCCACAGGGATTGGCTTTCTTTGGGGACGGGCGGAGCTGCTGCGGCAAATGCCCCCCTTTTTGGGTGGTGGGGAAATGATTGCCGATGTCTTTCTCGACCATGCCACGTATGCCGATATTCCCCATAAGTTTGAGGCGGGAACGCCAGCCATTGCCGAGGCGATCGCCCTTGGGGCAGCGGTGGATTATCTCAGCCAGTGGGGGATGGAGCGCATTCACGCCTACGAGCAGGAACTCACGGCCTATCTCTTTGAACGCCTCCAAGAGCTTCCCGGTGTCACAGTGTATGGCCCCAAATCGGGCGATCGCGCTGCCTTGGCGAGCTTTACTGTCGGTGAGGTTCACCCCCACGATCTCTCCACCATTCTCGATCAGGCGGGGATTGCGATTCGAGCCGGACACCACTGCACACAACCCTTGCATCGCCATTTAGGGGTTCAGTCCACGGCACGGGCCAGCCTCTATTTCTACAACACCCGCGCCGAAATTGATCAGTTTATTGCTGCCCTTGGAGAAGCCATTGCCTTCTTTAGCGATGTCTTTGCCTAAAGCTTGAGACTTAGGAGTTCACTCGCTTCGGCATGAAAACCGGCACTGGTGAGGGCATGGCAGGCGCGATCGGCATCCTCAACGCGAAACTGCGACCCTAAGCGAACGTACTGGGCATGGTAGCCATCCGTGACTTTGACCACCACCGGCACCTTGGGCATCTCTCCCACCTGTTGTTTGAGCACTTCTGAGAGACGATTTTGGGCTTGAATATCCCCTGCTTGCTCGACTGGCAGATCCACAAGGACAAGTTTCACCTCTTCAAGCGGTTCGGCATCTTCAATGAGGAATTGGGGGCGATCGTCGCGCATCTCTAGGGTGCCCCACAGCAGCAGCCGATGATCCAGCTGCAATTGGCCATGAATCCGCTCATAGGCTTTGGGAAAAACCACCGCTTCCGCCTGACCGGTGAGGTCTTCCAACTGGACAATGGCCATCCGCTCGCCGCGCTTGGTGGTAATGGGCTTGAGTCCGGTCAGCAGGGCAATCACACTCACGATCCCTTGACCCGTGTGCTGCTCGAGATCCGCTAAGCTAATGGGGGCAATCATGGCCGCTGGTCGGTGAATATCCTTGAGGGGATGGTTCGACACATAAAATCCCAGCAGGTCCTTTTCTTGGCGGAGCTTCTCAGCATCGGGTAAATCATCCACCGGCGGCGCACTGGGGGCTGGGTCATAGCTGCTGCTGGGTTCATTGCTAGAGCTACCCGCCAACATATCAAAGAGGTTCACTTGCCCCACCGCCCGATCCTTGGCGCGGGCTTGTGCCCACTCCAGCACGAGGGGGAGATCCTGCATCAGTTGGTTGCGGTTGCGCTGGGGATGGAGACTATCCATGGCACCACAGGCAATCAGGGATTCAAGGGCACGACGATTGAGAATGCGACTATCGCCCCCCGCACGCGGAACCCGTTCGCAAAAATCCGCCAAACTTTGAAAGGCGCCCCCTTGTGCCCGTGCCTGCAAAATGGCCTCAATCACCCCCTGACCGACATTGCGTACTGCCGACAGACCAAAAAGAATTTTGTCCCCCACTGGCGTAAAGTCAATGTCTGAGCGATTCACATCGGGGGGAAGGACCTCAATTCCCATGCTCAGACAGGTGGCAATATAGCGCTGTACCTTGTCTTGGTCGCCACTATTCGCCGTGAGCAAGGCTGCCATATACTCGACGGGAAAGTTGGCTTTGAGAAAGGCGGTTTGATAGGTCACGTAGCCGTAGGCCGTGGAGTGGGATTTGTTAAAGCAATTGGCGGCGATCGCCCCATTGGCCAAAAGAAAATTGTGATCCCCAGCTAACCCAATGTCATAGACCGCTTGCCAACCCACCAGCCGCCGGCGGACAATCTTCACGCTCAGCCCTCCCAAACCTGCGCTCTCTATTCTAATCGCGGCACAGTCTCGCGATCGGGAATCCGCAGATCCCGCAGGGGCATGGCGCTTAAACACTGATAGTGGGCTGTGAACCAATCGGGGGTTTGTACACCTATACTGGCTAGAGCCGCCACCGTGGGAAAAGGCCACAGTCGCTCAAAGACCACTTCCCCCTGCCAGCCAAATTGCAGAAAATAGCAGCCCACGGGTGCCTGCAAGTGATCTAACAGTCGTCGGCCGAGGGCATAGAGGGTTTGTCGCTGGCGATCGCTGGCATGGATGGGCAGCTGCCATCTCCCCTCAAGACAGCCAATCACCTCGCCAAAGAGGGTTCCCTTTGCCGTTTGCGCCAGCGGTAACTGATAAAGACCTCCTGTACCTGTCCGCATTCCCCACTGGGAGACCAAGGCAGTCAAGGATTCACACTGCTGCCAAAGGATAGGTGCTAAGGGTGCCCAATGGGTGAGGCTATAGTCCAGAACCTCAGACTGGCGAGTAATCTCCGTAGGGGCATCGAGGGAACACACAGCTATCTCAGCATTGCCATGACACTGTTGCAACAGCGGCACTACTTGAGTCATCACCTGATCAGCGGCAAGTTCAGGCTCCGTCGGCTGCGCCGCACACCAAATCCGTAGTTTCAATCCTCCAATCCTCCTGCTGCGAGGGCAGCTAACCAGCGGCTCATGAGCATGGCATGCTGGGCTAACCGCGAGAAAATCGCATCCGCCAAGCTCTCATTGTAGGTGTGGGCGGTCAAGGTGCGATCGTCCACCATTTGCAGCGCTAAGCGAGCCTCCTCTGGGGTAAGTAGGCCAAGGGCCAAACAAGCACGGATCACTCGGCGAAGCAATGTCTAGCCCCTCCCGCTCTCGCAGGTATAGTTGTGCTGCTTTCCAAACCGCCTCTAGGGTATATTCAAATCGCTGAATTGCGGCATCACAAATAAAATAATCGTATCTGTGCGCTCACCCAAGGGCAGTTCTTGCAAAGTTACTAGCGCTCTTTGGGCAGTCACTAATCGTTCCCTCAGCCGATCCACTGAATGCCCTCTGTGATGACTCGCGATCGAAAGTCAGCGGACACTTCTGACAAGTCCACCACATCTACTGGATAGATCAGGTTGGACATTTCTAGGTGCTCCCGCAACTCACTCAAAAGCCCCGCGGGCAATGGTGCAAGGGGCAGGATGCCCACATCCAAGTCGGAGCTTTGCCGCAGGGCACCATGGGCAGCCGAGCCGAATAGATAAACCTTGACGGGAAGCCCGGTGAAAAAGTCTTCTAGGATCCCTTTGAGTTCCTGTAGTTCTCCAATGCTTACTTGTCCTGTGGATGCCCCTAGGAAGGATTCTAGACGATGACCCCCCCTAGCCATTACCAAAGCTGGGAACAAGGCCAACACGAGCCGGTTGTAATGAAGGGAATCCCTGCTGCTGTTGCTGACGGGCTTGTGCAGCCAAGAGGGTTTGTAGATTCCGCAGTTCGGCACGCAGTTGCGCGTTTTCTTTTTCGAGGCTTTCAATTTTGAGTTTAACTTGACTCAGCCGCTCACTAAATTTTTGCCGATAGACTTCGGGCATTTCTTGGATGACGCGCTCCAACATCTGGTTGCGATCGCTCAATTCAATGACTTGAGCCTTCAGTTCATTCATTTCCGCTTCACGATTTTGGCTCTGCTGCTGGTAGGCAAGGATCTGTTCTTGGTAGGCGGCAATTTTTGCTTCCACCTGTTGCACCTGCACTTGCAGCAACTTGAGGGCTTCGGCATTGGCGGCTTCGGTCTTGCGGGCTTGGTAAAAGCGCACAAATAACTCAGGATGCTGCACCATGAGTTGATAGAGTTCCTCTGAGAGTTGCTGCACGAGTTGATCCCGTACCAGCAGTTCGTCGGCTAAGTTGAGGGAAGTATCGTTCACGGCGGCTGCTCTCCAAGGGACTGTGCTGTGGCAAATTTTACGCTGGTTGTGATCCGCTCATGCAAGATTTGGAATTTTCCACCTACCATCAACCGGTACTGGCAACCGCAGTTCTTGAGGCGCTACAGCCGAAGGCGAGGGGATTCTACTTGGATGCAACGGTGGGCGGTGGCGGACACACGGCACTTTTATTGCGGGCGGAGCCAACCTGTCGAGTGCTGGCGATCGATCAAGACCCGATGGCCCTAGCGGCAGCTCAAGAGTTCCTTGCCCCTTTTGGCGATCGCGTGCAGTTTTGGCAGGGTAATTTTGCTGATCTACCTGTAGCTGAACCGATGTTTGATGGCATTTTGGCAGATCTGGGGGTGAGTTCCGCCCAGTTGGATCGCCCAGAACGGGGCTTTAGTTTTCGCTTTGATGCCCCCCTCGATATGCGCATGAATCCCAATAACCCTTTGACAGCCGCAACGGTGATCAATCATTACAGCGAGCGAGAACTGGCGGATATTTTCTACGAGTATGGTGAAGAACGCTTTGCCCGCCGCATTGCGCGGCAGATTGTTGCCCGTCGCCCCCTCACCACCACCCAAGAACTGGCACAAGTGGTTGCCCACTGCCTCAAAGCTTCTCCCCGCCAACGTATTCATCCGGCCACGCGGGTGTTTCAGGCCTTGCGTATCTATGTGAACCAAGAGCTAGGGGTGCTCGACCAATTTTTGGCGCGATCGCCCCACTGGTTAAAGCCCCCAGGGCGCATTGCTGTGATTAGTTTCCATAGCCTAGAGGATCGCCGTGTGAAGCAGGCGTGGCGTGCCCATCCCCTCCTAGAAGTTGTGACCCGTAAACCGATTGTCCCAGATGCGGCAGAAGTGGCTCTCAACCCGCGATCGCGCTCGGCAAAGCTGCGAATTGCTGCGCGTACTGCTGTGTGAATTGTTGTTTTCCTCCTCGATTGCCCCGTGGGTGCAGCCTGCCCCAAGCATGAGAGGATCCCAACTTTGCATGAATTGCCGCAGTAATGGTTTATTTATAGCTATCTTTAGCGTGTGTCTTGCCAACCCTAGGGTAATTAATTGCTGAGGAGTGCTTAAGTCTATGGCTGCTGCCCCTAAATTAAAATCCCGATTTCTGACCCAACCGTCCCCCATTTTGACGGAAATTCGGCCGCTCCCTAAGCCACAGATTTCCCTCTGGCAAAAAGCATTATTGGGCATTCAGTGGGTTTCTGGCGTGGCGGCCACCAGTGCCTTGGTCGCTGTACTCCCCCTCTATGGTTGGTCAGCCCTCTCGGAGCAGCAGTGGAGTCAGGCCTATCAGCGTTTGGAAACCCTAAAACGGCAAGAGCGGGAGCTACTCATCAACAATGAAACTCTACGCTATCGGGTGACGCAGCAAGTGCAACGCGCTCCCCAAGGACTCCTGCCCCAAACCCCGCAACATATTCTTTTTCTGCCCAATGAGGGCAAGATGACTCCCAGAACTCATGTTGAGCGCCCCCCTGTGACACCCCCCCCTCAGCGCACAGTCAACTATTGACGCTGCGCCTATGAAGACCGCCCGCTCAACACCCTCCTCTCTGCCATCCTTACGGGTCGGTCTCATTTTTGCCTTCCTGTTGCTCGTGATGGGGGGCGTGGTTGCCCGTCTTATCTATTTGCAAATTGTTCAAGGAGACACCTTAGCGGCACGGGCACAGCAACAACAACGGCACTACACGCTGCCAACCTTGGCACGCTACCCAATTACCGATTGCCGAGAGACGGTGGTTGCCCTAGATCGGCCTGTGTTTACGCTCTTTGCCCATCCCATTCAGTTCAAAGTGGAGCGTCGGGCGATCGCCCACGATCTGGCTCCCTTACTCCAGCAATCTCCAGAGCAACTGTTGGCCAAATTCAGCACCTATCCCACAGGGGTACCCATTGCCTACGACATTGATGAGGAAACTGCCGCCAAAATTCGCGCCCTCAACTACGATGGCCTAGAACTCAACCAAGCGTGGCAGCGCATTTATCCGCAGCAGGAATTGATGGCGGGGATTGTTGGCTATGTGGATCGCGACCACCAAGGTCAAGCGGGGATTGAGTTTAGCCAAAACCAGTTTTTACAGGTTCCCCATAGCCGCCAACTCCTCTCAATGAATGCTTTGGGTCAGTGGTTACCTGCCCTTGCCCCTGCGGATCCGCGGGTCTTGAGTCAGGGGTATCATGTGCGCCTCACAATTGATAGCCGTCTGCAACATACGGCGCGTCAAGCCCTGCAACAGCAGTTACGCAAATTCAACGCTAGACGGGGCACGGTCATTGTTTTAGAAGTGAAAACCGGAGCGCTGCGGGCACTGGTCTCAGAGCCTTCCTACGATCCCAATCATTACTACCGTGCTGATCCAGCCCTTTTTCGCAACTGGGCGGTCTCAGATCTCTATGAGCCGGGATCAACCTTTAAGCCAATCAACACCGCGATCGCCCTTGAACTCAATGCCATTACCCCCGATACGGTGCTGCCCGATGAGGGTCGGATTACGGTGGGGGGCTGGCCGATTCAGAACAGTGACTTTAGCCAACGGGGCGGTCGCGGTGCCCTCAATATTGCCCAAATTCTCGCCTACTCCAGTAATGTGGCGATGGTGCACATGATGAACCGCATTCCAGCCCGCCACTATTATCGCTATCTGCATCGCTTGGGTCTGACGGAGAAGGTGGGCAGTGATCTGCCTTTTGAAACCGCCGCCCAATTGAAACCTCCTGAGCAGTTTATTAACTATCCCATTGAACCGGCAACGACAGCCTTTGGCCAAGGCTTTTCCCTCACGCCGCTGCACCTCGCACAACTCTTGGGGGCGATCGCCAATGGCGGTGAGCTGGTGACTCCCCACGTCATTGATGGCCTCTACGATGAGAATGGCCAACTGCAAAGGCGACTTGAGCGACGGCCTCCGCGTCGAGTGTTTTCGCAGCGCACCAGTCAAGCAGTGATCAAGATGCTGGGAGAAGTGGTTCGCTTTGGTACGGGGAAACCTGCTCACATTCCCGGCTACCGCTTGGGGGGCAAAACAGGCACAGCGCAAAAGGCGATTGGCGGTACCTACAGCAATCTGCGCATCACCAGCTTTGTGGCCATTTTTCCCCTTGATCAGCCGCAGTATGTGATCTTGGCGGTGGTGGATGAACCGAAGGGGGATGATGCCTATGGGTCAACAGTGGCGATTCCAATTGTGCGGGCGGTAACCGAGTCCCTGATTACGATTGAGGGCATTCCCCCCTCTCACCCAGAGGAATTGCGACGCCCCGCTACGCCAGCTTCAGTGTCACAATAGGGGAGAACAGCGCAAAAGGACGGTATGATTCAACGGTTTTTTGCCACAGCGTTGGCGATTCTTGTGGTGTTGCTGGGGGGGTGTTCGGCCACCAGTGGACTGCAAGCCTATGTGGATAGCTATGATGGCTATGAATTTCTTTACCCACGCGGCTGGGTACAGGTACAAGTTGAAGACCCCGTGGATGTGGTCTTTCACGACATTATTGAGACGACAGAAAACGTCAGTGTGGTCGTGAATACGGTTTCCAGCACGAAGTCTCTTGAGGAATTGGGGTCACCAGAGGAGGTGGGCGATCGCCTGCTGCGCAATATCATTGCCCCAACTGAAAGCGGGCGCAGTTCTGCCTTGATTTCCGCAACTTCCCAAAAGGCAGATGATAAAACCTACTACATTCTGGAGTATGCGGTCACCCTGCCGGGGGATAGAGCAAACGCGCAGCAGCGGCACAATTTGTCGAGTATTGCCGTCAGCCGAGGCAAGGTTTATACTCTCAGTGTTTCAGCTCCAGAAGAGCGATGGCCAAAGGTAGAAGACCAGTTTAAGACCATCGTGTCCTCATTTACTGTATATTAGAGAAAGAATTGGGGAGTTAGCTCAGTTGGTAGAGCGTCGCGATCGCACCGCGAAGGTCAGGGATTCGAGTTCCCTACTCTCCACTAATTCTGTACTCGGACAGACACTCCTTGCTAACATGCCAGTTGCATGAAATTTGAATTTGCGGTTAGAACATCTGAGGCAGAAGTGTTGAAAGATAGTCTAAGAGGCTAGAAAAAAGGGAAGAAATGTCGTACTCTTCCCTTAAAAGAAGAAAAAATTCAAGCTACCATTGCATCCTTTGCAACTCTTGTCAAGTCGATTCTCAAGCAGCTCAGCCCTTGTGACTACCCCGTCCTGAACTCTCAATTGTTCTTGAAAATCTGGTTGACCTACGTTCTCGACCAAGGGTTAACCAGCATGAGAGCCTTATTTTATCGCTTGAATCATTCAGGGATTACGGTGGACATGTCCACTGTTTCCAAAGCCAACAAAACTCGGACAACCAGCTTATTAGAGGGGATTTACACTCAACTCCTGTCTCACGCTCAAAAGAGACATCGCTCTTCAAGTCTCATGCTGTTTTCTATCGATTCCACCGTCCTTACCCTGACCAGTAAACTCTATTTGGTTCTATAAATATCATCAAGTGAAGTTAATCACAGGGTTTGATTTAACAGAGAACATCCTAGGTAAAGCAGTGATTTCTTTTGGGGAGAGACATGACCTGAGCTTTCAGGAAGAGATTTTAGAAATGATCTCTGAGAATGCTATTACAGTCATGGATAGAGGGTTTGCGAGTTACGATATTTGCAACTCGAACTCAGTCGTCAGTATTCGATAGTGCATTGGAACTTTGATTGGCAGCTACAGCTACTCGTCACGTAAGAGGTTAAGTTTTGTTGCAAGATTCAACACCTTCTGCAGTTAGGATTGCTATATAGGGATATCGATATTATGAAAATACCTTGAGTATCCACACCATTCCCCAAGGGAACATTCTATGAAACACCAATGGGTTGCTATTCACTGCTCTACTCATGCCAACACCCATTGCCCTCACCCAAGTCAATTTGAAGCGACTTTTACAAACCCTCCCCACCAGTCGTCTGCAATTTTCGCCTCACACCGTTGGGGTGGTCATTGTCGGTTATACCGACCGACTTTATGTCCTTAACGCCCGCAAAGGTCAAACGTTAGCGGTGGAACCCGAGTTGATGGGAGCCAGAGCCTCTGTCTCGGTGCTTGACCGCCGGGGAGAAGAACTCGTCAGGTTGGACTCGAACGACACCGGCCGCACCTTTTCATACACACTCCCCTACAGCGGCGATTACTACGTCTTGGCCTACGGTGATCCTACCTACCACCGCTACCACTTCACCCTGACCGTGTTCACCGAGGGCATGTGATCGTGTTCGACGAGGGCTGAAGTAGTGAGTAGTAGATGATTGCAGTCCGCCAAGGGAGTGAAAAATTTTTAAGAAGGATAGGCTACAGTCAAAGAGTCATGAATGTCACTAAAGAAAGTGAGCAATAGCTTGGACTGACGAGAGCGGGTTGTCTCCTAATATTAAGCAAGGTGGCAAAATCAGTGAGGCCACTCAAATCTTTCAGGTCAGTCGCGCCACCATTCATTGCTGGCTGAAGCGAGATGACTGAGCGCCCACTGTTATCCTCCGTCGTCCTTGGAAACTGGATTGGGCAGCCTTAGCGGCGGATGTTGCGGCCCATCCCGATGACCGTTTAATCGACCGTGCCCAGCGATTTGGCGTACAAGTTTCCACCATTAGTTACGTCCTCGACCAGATGGGGATCACTCGAAAAAAACAGATGCGTTCTCAAGAACGGTGTGAGGAAGAGCGACAAGGGTATCAACAGCATCTCCAGACATGGGTAGAGAGTCATGGGGAGGCAACGCTGGTGTATATCGATGAAACCGGGTTTGACGCTCGGGTGGAGTGGGAGTATGGGTGGTCAGTGCGAGGCCATACGAATGCTAGAATCTCTAATAGCATCAGAATAAATGCTTTAGCGGCGCTCCATTAATATCTCACAGAGGAATAACGCTTTGGAGGGAGGGTGTAGCTGATGTTCACTGTACGGGTGGTTGATAACTCCCATTATATGGATGAAGGGGAGACGTACATTCACTCTCAGCATTCGACTTAGGCAGAAGCAGTTGCAGCCGCTCGTCAACTGGTGGAGTGAGCTTCATATTCCTACACCGCTTGGATTTAGGGTTAGAACATCTGAGGAGTATTGGCAACGGCTGCTCATCAAGCACCCTGATATTGAGGAGTTGGAAGATTTTGTGCGGCTAGCTCTTTCTACACCAGACGAGGTTCGTCGCAGTAGCCGAGATTTAGGAGTATTATTGTTTTATCGGGTACAGCGAGAAAAACGTTGGGTTGTTGCAGTAGCACGACGCGTAAGTGGAGATGTTTTTTTAATCACTGCTTATCAAACTGACGCTATTAAAGAAGGGGAGACAGTGTGGCTCAAATAAGAGTATTTTATGAGCCAGAAACAGAGTTGTTAAGTGTATTCTGGCAAGTTCCACGATCAGTTCGATGGAGCCAGCCAGCTACAGCCCTTTTCACGGGGATTGAACCTGCTTGGAAAAGTCAAAGCCTCTGTACGAGAGGGCTACAGCCTCTTTGTGCACGCTATATTCCCGATATGGATACGCTCAAAGAGTTTGTGGGCGGGGGTTTGACTCTGAATAACAAAAGCGCTGAGCAATACTGTGCATCACTCATCAATAACCTCGCCTCACGTCATTTGATACAATCTACTCCATATTCCTCTTCTCCAAGACAGAACTCGACTTCAACGACAAACAGCGCACCCTTTGTGCCCAACACGCAGGGGTGGCTCGTCATGCCTACAATTGGGGACTTGCCCTCTGTCAGTCCATCCTAGAACACAACCAACAAGCAGCCCCAGCAGAAAAGCTCAAGTTTCCCTCCGCTGTTGATTTGCATAAGAAACTCGTTGCTGAAGTCAAATCGGCAAATCCTTGGTACTACGATGTTTCCAAATGTACCCCGCAACCAGCACTGCGTAACCTCATCACTGCCTTTAACCGCTTCTTTGCGCAACAAGCACGCTTCCCAAGATTCAAGAAAAAAGGCAGGGACGATAGCTTCTACCTAGAAGGCAACATTCGTATCAGCTTTTGATTAAATGTCCTGCCAAAGGCGCGATCGCGCGATGCCCTGCAACTGCTCATGGGTTTCCCGCAATAGCCGAGGAATCTCTAAGCCACCGGGACAGCGGGGCAAACAATCGCCACATTCAGTACAGCGGTTGGCGGGTTGACCAGGAAACCAATGTCCGGCACGGCCAAACATCCCATAGCGATACTTGCCAAATTCTGTCATGTCGTAGGCGACGGCCAAGTTGTGAAGCCGCAACACTTCGGGGATGTGAATCTCTTCGGGGCAGGGCAAACAGGCATAACATTGTTGACATAAATCGGTGCCTAGGGTTTCCTGCATCACTGCTTGCAGGCGATCGCCCACTGCTTGCTCTTCAGCACTAAGGGGTGCCACTTGATCGGCCACGGCCAAGGGAAAGGCCAACTCAGCAACGGTGGCAGGTCCAATACTCAAGGTGGTGATAGCAGGCTGACTCAGCAACCAGCGATAGCTCCAATGGAGAGGGTGAAAAGGCGCACAGAGGTCTTGGAGCCGTTGGGAAGGCTGGTAGAGTTGTCCCCCCTTATCGGCCGGGGAGATGATGAAAATGCCCATATCCCGCTCAGCGGCAGCGGCGATCGCTGGGGCATTGCGTTGCTGAAAGTAGGTGTAATGCAGATTGACAAAGTCAAATTGATTGCTGGAGATCGCCCGCAAAATCACAGACAACGCTCCATGACTGGAAAAGCCCAAAGCACCAATTACCCCCTTTGCTTGCAACTGCCGCAGCATTGCCATCCCCTCAGTGCTCAGCCATGCGAGATGCTCAGGGGTGTTTAGGCCATGGAGGGCAACACCGTCTAACCGTGAGACTTGGAGACGCTCAAGGGATTGAGCAATTTGTTGCTGGACGTGATCCGCATCCCCTTGGGGCAAGAGTTTGGTGGTGATAAAAACGGCGGGCTGCCCCAATGCGTTGAGGGCACGACCAATGTAGGCTTCACTGGCACCGTAGGCGGCGGCGGTTTCAATGTGGTTAATGCCGTGGGCGATCGCCCCCTCAATGACCGTCTGCATGACCTCTGGACTGCCCAAGGCACGCATCGTTCCAAGGGAAAAAACCGAGAGGTTTAGCCCCGTGCGACCAAAGCGGCGGTAGCGCATCCTAGCCTGCGGAGGAATCCTCTTCCATTCCCCGTCCCTGCTGAATAAAATCTTCGGGGCGAATCGAATCTAAAAAGCGGCGAAAGGCTTGGCGTTCTTCCTCGTCAGCATCGCGATCAACGGGAATCGAGGCATCGGCAACAACCGCTTCCATCACCCAAATCGGGCAATCACAGCGCAGAGCAAGGGCAATGGCATCGCTAGGACGAGCATCAATGTCTTTACGAGTTTCTCCTTGGCGCAGTGTCAGCACCGCATAGTAGGTGTTGTCTTCGAGGGAGTGGATCACCACCCGTTCTAGGGTCATATTCCATTCGGTGAGAATGTTTACCATCAGATCATGGGTCATCGGTCGCGGTGCCCGTTGATTTTCCAAGGCCATTAAAATTGCCCGCGCCTCATTATCACCAATCCAGATGGGCAGTGCTCGCCGTCCAGCACCGTCTTTGAGCAACACAATCGGGGTGCGACGGTTAGTGGCATCGAGGGCAATCCCAGCAACAGTCATTTCAATCATGGCCACCTCAGCGAGCGCAATGGCGGTGCATTCCCTTCTATTATTAACATTTCTATTATTAACATAAAGTCCTTCTCACAAAGATGACACACCCACACCACTGTAAAACTCCCTATGGGAGAAGTGACGTACGGGCAACGCGAAGGTATTCCTTGGGACTCCATACGTTTAGAAAAAGACTGGCAGAGAACTATTCATGGGCAGTGGCAACTAGACACTTTTTTGACGCTCGCTTCTCGGTACACTAAAGTTATTATTCTTCTTGGCATTTAGACGGCTATGGTTGCTTCCCCGATCCCGATCTGCATTACGTTGGGTACGCGCCCGGAAGCAATCAAATTGGCACCGGTCATTCAAGCCTTCCAGCGATCGCCCCTTTTTAGCCCCTACGTCGTCCTCACCGGACAGCACCGCGAGATGGTGGATCAGGTGATGACCCTGTTTGACCTGCGAGCCGATCGGGACTTGGCCATTATGCAGCCCAAGCAAACCCTAACCGAAATTACCTGTCGTGCCCTCCAAGGCTTGGAGCAACTCTATCAAGAATTATTACCGTGGCTGGTCTTGGTACAGGGAGATACCACCACAGCCTTTGCCGCTACCCTTGCCGCCTTTTATCAGCAGATTCCTGTCGGTCATGTGGAAGCGGGCTTGCGCACCGATGATCTCTATAATCCCTATCCGGAGGAGGCCAACCGCCGCCTCATTTCCCAATTGGCACAGTTGCATTTTGCCCCTACGGAACAAGCTGTCAAGAATTTGCAAGCAGCAGGGGTAACGGGTGCGATTCACTTGACGGGGAATACGGTAATTGATGCGCTCCTGCAAATGGCCGATCGCCAGCCAGTGTGCCATGTCCCCGGCCTTGACTGGCAACAGTATCGGGTGCTCCTTGCCACCGTTCACCGTCGTGAAAACTGGGGTGCCCCCTTAGAAGACATTGCCAATGGTTTCCTGAAAATCTTAAACACGATTCCTGATACTGCCTTGCTCTTGCCCCTGCACCGCAATCCCACCGTACGTGAACCCCTCAAAGCCTATTTGGGGCATCATCCCCGCGTTTTTCTCACGGAGCCACTGGACTATCCTGCCCTTGTAGCAGCGATCAAGGGATCAACACTCCTGCTGACGGATTCCGGTGGCCTACAAGAGGAGGCGCCTAGTCTCGGTAAACCAGTACTGGTGTTGCGGGAAACCACTGAACGGCCGGAAGCGGTCACCGCTGGCACGGCTAAACTGGTGGGCACATTTGCGGATAGGATTGCAGCAGCAGCAATTGAATTGCTCACGGATGCAGTGGCCTACAATCGCATGGCGACGGCGATTAATCCCTTTGGCGATGGTCATGCGAGCGATCGCATCCTTGAGATTGTGACCCAGTTTTTTGCCCAGCTGACAAAGTAAGGAGCTACGGCCATCTGAGGATAGCAATGACAATGTTCTGGGCAGGAATTTTGGTCGCCAGTTGGCTGGGCCTGGTGCTGTTAACCGCAGAAATGATTCACGCTTGGTTTCCCAATGCCAAAGAATGGTCACGGAAGGTGGTTCACATTGGTGCGGGTCAAGTGATTCTCATTGCCTATGCCCTAGGGGTACCCACGAGTTGGGGAATTGTGGCGGCTGCGATCGCTGGTATGGTCACACTGCTGTCGTACCAGATTCCGATTTTTCCCAGTATTAGCGGCGTGGGGCGGCAAAGCTGGGGCACTTTTTTTTATGCGGTGAGTATTGGCACATTAATGGCGCTCTTTTGGGACACGCTGCCGGAACTGGCGGTTCTGGGCATTTTGGTGATGGCTTGGGGAGATGGCTTGGCTGCCCTTGTGGGGATTAACTGGGGACGCCATCCCCTGCCGGGAACCAGTAAAAGCTGGGAAGGAACCCTGACCATGTTCTGTGTGAGTACCTTGGTGGTAGCTCTATCCCTCACCCCCATTGCCGCCATAGAGTTGCTCTGGATTGCCCCTTTGGTGGGTCTGGGTGCGACCCTGTTGGAACTGATTGCTTGGCGAGGGGTTGATAATCTCACAGTTCCGATCGGTAGCGCCCTCTTGGCCTATGGGTTACTCAATTTGAGTTGATTTTAGGAAGGGTATTCTCAATAAATTGGCGGGCGATCGCGACTGCCTCTCCGTTAATTTCATGAGCCATTGCTAGGGCATGAAACGCTCCCTTCACGCCTGCGGCTTGCAGGGCTTGCCAACTGGCTTGGGCACTGGCAAAGGGCACCACAGGATCCGCTGTGCCATGGATCATCAACACGGGCGGCGAGGTGGCTGTCACCACTGGCGGGCGAACCAAATAGCCACTAAAGACCAATAATCCTGCCAAGGGCAACGTTAACCCCACAGCCAATGTCAGTGCTCCCCCTTGGGAAAATCCCCCTAAAATTGTGCTGTTGAGATCAATGGGCAAGCTGGCAATCCACTCTCGCAGCGCCGCTTCACTGGTGGCCAGATCTGTTGCCCGCTCATCGAGCAGTAATGAGCCACTGAGGGCATTGTGCTGATTCAAGTCATACCACATCCGCCCTTGGGGGACGTAGGGATGGGGAAAGGGGGCTTCCGCTGCATAGGTTTGGGCTTGGGGAGCCAGCAACGATCCAAGGGAAATGAGATCTGCGGCATTGGCACCCCAGCCGTGGAGTAATAGAAGGCTGTGTTCTGCCGCGATCGGCGGATCGGGAAAGGTGAGAAATTGGAGCGTTGTCATGCTAGACAGGGTTGAGTTCCTTGGCCGGCGCCGCCACACTGGGATAGGTGAGGCTCGATTCAATCATCGCCCGACCCTCAGTGGACACATAGTCAAAGAAGGCCTGAGCCACCACCGACAGTTGTTTGCCCGCAGGATAGACCAGATGCCAGTGCCGCTGAATCGGGAAATGTTCGACATCGAGAATCGTCAACTGGCTGGACTCGCGATCGAGGGCTAAGCAGTGGTGAGACAGGACAGAAATTCCTAGGCCGCCGGCGATCGCCTGCTTAATGGACTCGTTACTTCCCAACTCAAGGCGGATATTGATTGGGACACCATGCTCCGCAAAGAGCTTTTCCACCGCTTGGCGGGTGCCCGACCCCTGCTCCCGCATAATAAAGGGTTCTCCCGCCAGTTCTTGGATCGGGATTTTACTGCGGCCACTGAGGCGATGGTGACTGGGGGCAACCACCACCAAGGGGTTATCCAAAAAGCGGTGACACTCCACATCCACATTCTCCGGTGGGCAACTGGGAATATAGAGATCGTCCATATTGCCTCGGATACGCTCCACCACCTGTTCATGGTTGGTGACCGTCAGAGCGACATCAATCCCCGGATAGCGCTGGCAAAATGGCCCTAGCAGCCGAGGAATCACATATTTGGCCGTGGTAATGACACACAGCCGCAAGTGTCCCTGCTTGAGACCCTTGAGATTGGCAACGGCCATTTCAAACCGCTCAAGGCGCTCAAAGATGTCTTGGCAGGTGGCCAGCAGTTCCTTGCCGGCTTCTGTGAGATAGAGCCGCTTGCCCACTTGCTCAAAGAGGGGCATACCAACGGCACGGGTCAACTGCTTCATTTGAATCGAAACGGTAGGCTGCGTCAGAAAGAGTTCCTCGGCAGCGCGGGTAAAACTTCCGTGGCGAGCAGTGACCTCAAAAACCTTAAGCTGATGTAGGGTTGCTTGTTTCAAACCCATTCTCCTTTCGTCAGCGATAGGGCTACATAGACGAAATTCTATCAAATTTCGCACCAGGATAACGAAATGTGAAGAATCTCAAGGCAAGAATGATGATCAAAGGGCACTTAAATCAGGTAATGAGCGATCGCCTGCGGGGGGGAAAACACCTCTGGAACGAATGGCGGCGAGCTTATCCTCAGCTTACTGTAGATTTGAGTGAAATGAATCTTACGGGCATGGATCTGCGGGGCTATGACCTCCGGGGCTGCAATCTCAGCCGTGCCTGTTTGCGAGAGGTGAACCTTGCCCACGGCGATTTGCGCTTTGCTAACCTCTATGAGGCGGATCTGACAGGGGCTAACCTCGATGATGCCGATTGCCGAGGAGCGTTGTTCTTGAAAGTGGTGGGCGATGGCGCCACTGCTCAGCGGGCAAACTTTCAACTGGCCAACTTGCAGTACGCCCGTTTTACCTATGCCGATTTCTCTTGGGCGACCCTTGAGCAGGCGGATTGTCGCCACAGCAATTGGTGTGAAGCCGATCTTAGCCATGCCCGTGCCGCTGCTAGCGACTTTTCCTTTGCCCTGCTGATGGGAGCAAGTCTCAATGAGGCGACGCTGCGGTTTGCTCAATTGGTGCAGGCTTCTTTGGAGGGGGTTCAGGCCTATCGCTGCAACTTTTATGCGGCCAATTTAGCCTATGCGGGACTGACAGGGGGCTATTTTTCCCGTGCTCTTTTTGTTCGTGCCAACCTCAACCATGCCATTTGTCGCTGGGCTAACTTTCGCCATGCCAATCTCCAGCAAAGCCAGTGCGAGCAAACGGACTTTCACTACAGCCTGTATGTTAGCTAGTTATCCTACACTTCTGACTGGAGCAACGCCACGGCATAGGCCGCAATGCCCTCTTCACGACCCACCGGCCCCAGTTTCTCATTCGTGGTGGCCTTGATACTAATTTGCTCGCGATCAATCCCAAGAGTGGTTGCAAGGCGATCGCGCATCTGATCGAGGTAGGGTTTGAGTTTCGGGCGCTCGGCCACGACAATGGCATCAATGTTGCCCACTTGCCAACCCCGTTCTGCAATCAGTGCCGCCACTTTTGCCAATAAGACTTGGCTATCTGCCCCTGCCCACTGCGGATCACTGGGGGGAAAGTAATGGCCAATATCACCAAGGCTGAGGGCACCCAAAAGGGCGTCCATAATGGCGTGGGTGAGGACATCGGCATCACTATGACCCAAGAGGCCTAAAGAATGCTCTAGTTTGACACCGCCTAAAATTAGAGGCCGATCGGGTACCAATTGATGGATGTCGTAGCCATTACCAATGCGGATTTTCATACTTGCTGCACAGGACAACGAAGGGGCGATCGCCAATGCCACCGCCCTCTATTGTTGCAGAGTCTTCTACCTTGGCCAACCTAGATATTCACTTCACTCAGTTGGCGGCACATATAGTCAAAGGGCTGTTCAACGATGCTGGTGTCTTCAATACCAGCGGCTGCCACGCGATCGCGCACAATCTCTTTCATGATTTGAATGCCGCGCACCGTTGGGCCAATAGGCACCCCCAAGGAATTGTAGGTTTCTCGCAGACCTTCTAGCACCCGCTCATTGAGAACATCCACATCCCCAGCCACAATGGCGTAGGTGGCATAGCGCAGGTAGTAGTCCATATCCCGCAGGCAGGTGGCATAGCGGCGTGTGGTGTAGGCATTGCCGCCGGGTTGAATCAGTTCCGGCTGCTCTGTGAAGAGGGCAGAACCCGCTTCCTTAACAATGGCTGCGGCATCGGCATTGATTACTGCCGCCGCTTTAACCCGTACCGCACCGGAATTAAAGTAGGAGCGCAAACTGTCAACAGCATCGCGATCGAGGTAGCGACCGGTGGAGTCATAGTTTCTAATCAGTGTGGTGACGGCATCACGCATAGGTTTTTCTTACTCCTAGAACTGGTAAAACTAGCGTCAACCCGAACGCCAGCCGAAATTGCGCGGATCTAAAATCGTACTTAGCTTACCACGGTAGGGTTTCCTCCCCTTCGCTCCCGTTTACGGACTGTTGCGAACTATTACAAAAGTTCATACTTCTAGGCATGTCCCACAAGGCGATCGCGCAAACGCTTGATTTGATCGCGGTAGCGAGCAGCTTCCTCAAAGGCCAATTCTTGGGCAGCCGCCTTCATTTTCGCCTCAAGGTCCTGGATCAGTTGGGGAATGTCCTCCAGACTCAGTTCCTGTAAGGTTTGGGAAGATAAGAGGGGCACTGACTCGGCATTGAGGCGGCGAGACACATCCAAAAAGGCCAAGATGGCATTGCTGGTTTTCTTGACAATGGGCTGGGGAGTGATGCCGTGGGCTTGGTTGTAGGCCAGTTGAATCGCGCGGCGCCGCTCGGTTTCTTGGATGGCTTTTTGCATACTGTCGGTGAGGGTGTCGGCATAGAGAATGGCCTGTCCACGGACGTGCCGCGCTGCTCGGCCAATCGTTTGAATGAGCGATCGCTCCGCCCGCAGGAAGCCTTCTTTATCGGCATCAAGGATCGCCACCAAGGATACCTCTGGTAAATCCAGTCCCTCCCGCAGTAGGTTCACACCAATCAGGACATCAAAGTCCCCTTGCCGTAAGGCTTCGAGAATTTCAATGCGTTCAATGGCATTGATTTCTGAGTGCAGATAGCGCACCCGTACACCCCGTTCTTGAAAGTACTCTGTGAGATCTTCAGCCATGCGTTTCGTCAGCGTTGTCACCAGTACCCGCTCGTGGCGATCGCACCGCAAGCGAATCTCCCCATAGAGATCATCCACCTGCCCTTGGGTGGGACGGACAAAAATTTCTGGATCCACGACCCCCGTAGGCCGAATAATTTGCTCCACCACCTGCCCCTCGGAGACTGCCAATTCCCAATCGCCGGGGGTTGCCGAGACAAAAATGCACTGCTTCACCTTCTGCCAAAACTCCTCCGCTTTTAGGGGGCGATTATCCGCCGCGCTCGGCAAGCGAAAACCGTGATCAATCAGCACTTTCTTCCGCGCCTGGTCGCCATTAAACATGCCGCGAATTTGCGGTACCGTGACGTGGGACTCATCCACCACCAACAGCCAATCCTCAGGGAAATAATCAATCAAACACTCCGGGGGTTCCCCCGCTGCTCGGCCTGCGAGATGACGCGAGTAGTTTTCGACACCATTGCAGTAGCCCACCTGCCGCAGCATTTCCAAGTCGTAGCGGGTGCGTTGACTGAGACGCTGTGCCTCTAGGAGTTTATTTTGGGCTTCCAAGTAAGCCACTTGGGCTTGGAGTTCGGCTTCAATGGCAGCACAGGCCGCTTCAAGGCGTTCAGCGGGGGTGACAAAGTGCTTCGCGGGATAGATATTCAGGCGTTCCACACTCTGCAACGTTTCCCCCGTCAGTGGATCCACATAGCGGATGGCTTCAATTTCATCGCCAAAAAATTCAACGCGAATGATGCGATCCTCGTAGGCTGGGCCAATCTCGAGGACATCTCCCTTGACACGGAAGCGACCCCGCCCTAGTTCCACATCGTTGCGAGTGTATTGAATGGCAGCCAACTGCCGTAGCAATTGCCGTAAATCGGTTTCAGTGCCTACCTCTAGGGGAATCGCAGCTTTGAGGTACTCCGCTGGAATTCCTAAACCGTAGATGCAGCTAATGGAGGCAACGACAATCACATCCCGCCGTTCAAAGAGGGAGCGGGTAGCCGAGTGCCGCAACATATCAATTTCTTCATTGATAGAGGCGCTTTTTTCAATGTACGTATCGGTAACGGGAATGTAGGCCTCGGGCTGATAGTAATCGTAGTAGGAGATAAAGTACTCAACGGCATTTTCTGGAAAGAATGAGCGTAGTTCATTGCACAGTTGTGCTGCAAGGGTTTTGTTGTGAGCCAAGACCAAGGTGGGGCGGCCAACGGCCTCAATGACGCGGGCGATCGTGTGGGTTTTGCCCGTGCCCGTTGCCCCAAGAAGGGTTTGAAAGCGATATCCTGCTTGTACCCCTGCAACTAGTTTTTGAATTGCCTGGGGCTGATCACCTGTGGGTTCAAAGGGAGCGTGAATGCGAAAGGGGCTGTGGGTCATTGCCAAGTTCTAAAAAGCGTCTTCCTAGCTTTCAGGGTAATGGAGCAACTGAAGAGGAAACCACCTGAGATTTGGTATTCTAAATAACAGTTTCTCGTGTATTGTAACAGTTAATTGCGCCAAATCTAAAGAATTGGTAAAAGCGCCGTCCCCCTGAAAATATCGGCAGTATCGTAGGGAAGCAAGATACCTCCTAACTGCGTCTTTGACCCTACCCGCTTGGCGTAGGGTCTCTTTTTGCGGGAATTTCGCTAAAATCTTGGAATTCCCTAATGTAAGCGCCATGGCTGGTGAAGTCGTTGAAATCCTTAGTGCTGATGATCTACGGCGCACTGTAACCCGCTTAGCCTCCCAAGTGGTGGAGAAAGCGCGCGATGCGCTTGAGAACTTGGTGTTACTAGGGATTCATACCCGTGGGATTCCCCTTGCCAAGCTCTTGGGCCAACAAATCGAACAGCTGGAAGGGGTTAGCTTGCCCATTGGTGAACTGGATATTACGTTTTATCGGGATGATTTGGATCGCATTGGTCCGCGCACACCCCGCCAGACATCAATACCTGTGGATCTCTCGGGGCGGATTGTTGTCCTAGTGGATGATGTGATTTTTAGTGGCCGCACCATTCGCTCTGCCCTCAATGCCGTTCATGACTACGGGCGCCCTAGTGCCATTTGGTTATTGGTACTCATTGATCGGGGGCACCGCGAACTGCCCATTCACCCTGACTTCACGGGTAAAGTCCTACCTACGGCTCGCGATGAAGTCGTCAAGGTGCTGCTGCAAGAGGTGGATCAGCGGGATGGGGTAGAGCTGTGGAAGCCCTCCTAGTTTAGAAATTCTAAATTCTATAAATTTTGGCTATCAGTTTTTGACTGTAAACTGAATCCACTGGCTGAGATCTCACTTGTGCCTGATGCAGACTCTCTTGATTGATCTGCAGTCCGCCAAAGGCTTACATATGGAATTCTCCCTATTGCCAGCGACACAACCAAAGGAAGCGAAACCAACTGCGCAGAAGTGCTAATCCCGCCAGTGCTGCCAGTGTAAAGAGGGCGATCGCCCCCCCTGGGGCTTTTGCTGACCACAACATCGTCCCTGCCAAGAGGGTAAAGCCCGCCAAGCCCAAATACACTAAACAGACCAAAAGACTCTCAATGCGTCGCAGTTGTCGCTCCATGGTGGGATTGCGGACAGACAGTTGCAGTTCCCCGCGAGCCAAGCGATCCTCTAACTGTTGCAGCCGCATTTCAACCCGACTCGGCTGCTGTAACCGCTGGTTGATCAAGGCTTGGGTTTGCTGGATCAGTTCTCGCCAGCCCCCCCGCGAGTGACGCATCAATTCCTTAACAAAGGGCTGGGCAGCGGCACTCAGGTTGTATTCAGGATCCAAGGCACGGGCAATTCCATCTAGGGTTGTCAACGACTTGAGAATATAGGTCATCTTCGCAGGGAGGCGAAAGGGTTGCTGCTCAAAGAGGGCATAGACATCCTGTTGCAATTCTCTAAAGGCGGTTAAATCCACGGGGCGTTCGGTAAATCGATCTAGAATCAATTGCATAATTCGTTGTAGCGGCACTCTGTCCGTGACAGGCATTAACAACCCCAGTTCAATCAAGGCAGCAATCACGCGATCGCTATCCTTTTGCAGCACCGCAAAAAATGTCTGCACCATCTGCTGCTGATTGAGGGCGGGGACTTCCGTCATCATGCCGTAGTCATAGAAGATGAGATCTCCCTCCTTGGTCACAGCCAAGTTGCCTGGGTGCGGATCGGCATGGAAAAAGCCATCAATTAATAACTGCTTGAGATAACAACAGATGCCCCGCTGGTTGATGATTCGAGGATTCAAGCCAAAGGCTTCGATGGTGGCGCGATTGTCAATGCGAATGCCGGGGAGATACTCCATGGTTAGGACATAGCGGCAGGTGTGCGTCCAATAGACCTTGGGCACCCGAATATGGGGATCTTGGGCAAAGTTGGCCCGAAAGCGATCGGCATTTTGCCCCTCCTGCACATAGTCAATCTCCCGTAGCAAAATACTAAAAAATTCCTCATAAATGTCCTGAAGCGCATAGGGACGAAGGAAGGGGAGCCAGCGATCGCCCCAACGCATCAGTTCGCCAATGGCCAGATAGTCTAGATACAGTTGCGCCTCTAGGTGCGGGCGTTGCACCTTCACAACCACCTCTTCACCACTGTGGAGCGTTGCCCGATGAACTTGGCCAAGACTGGCGGCGGCGAGGGGCTTGGGATCAAAGGTGGCGTAGAGATCGGCAAGGGGTTGCCCCAAGTGCTGCTCAATGAGGGCGATCGCTCGCCGCGAGTCAAAGGGGGGCACCTGATCTTGGAGTTTCCTTAGGGCTTCAATGTAGGCGGGGGGCAGGAGATCAAAGCGCGTGGAGAGAAACTGGCCAATCTTAATAAACGTCGGCCCCAAGACCAACAATTGCTGAACCAGCCAGTGTGCCCGTTGTTTTTGAGCGCGATCGCTCCGCCGTCGCCAAGCGTAATCCCACAGCAGTTGACTGCCAAAGCGCCCCAACACCCCCAGAATTTGGCTGACACGGCGAAACAGCAACCAGCGACTGGGACGATAGGTAGAGGCAGTAACCAGCATGCAGTAGCAATCACGACAAAGCGCCCAACCTCAACAATACCGCCTTTTTCATGGGCATTGAGACCTGCTCTGCTCCCGTTTCGCCGATTCTCTGCTGCTGTGTCTATGATGAGAATGGAGTCTCGATCGGAATTTGCTATGGCGACCACACGTCAATTTAGTAGCTTCAGCGATCTCCTAGCCACCACAGATAAGCCCCTACTGGTTGACTTTTATGCCGACTGGTGTGGCCCTTGCCGCATGATGGCTCCCATTTTAGAGCAGGTCAAGCAAATCTTGAAATCGGGCGTTGAGGTCGTCAAAATTGACTCTGAGCGCTATCCCCAACTGTCGAGTCAATACCACGTTCACGCTCTGCCAACCTTAATTCTCTTCCACCGCGGTCGTGAAGTACAGCGCTGGGAAGGGGTACAACCTCCAGAAGTGCTAATTGATGCCATTCGTCGCCTATGAAATGAAGTTGTAAAAGCGGATTCACCATCAAGGCACTTCCTGAATCGTGACGGCCACAGCCCTTTTCTAACCTTTTCTAAAATGTGGTGCACCTAAAGGGGATGTGCTTCTATCGCAAAATAGTTTTGATTGTTTTGAGCCTGTTCCAGCCTGCTGCCAAGGGCGGTGATCAAATAGGGTTTATTGCATTACTAGCTGTGTTTGCGGCACTAACTACTTCGAGCCACGAGAGACTGTTGGCATTACCCATAAATGACTAGGAAGATGGCATTATTGCGAGAAAAATTTTCTAACTACGTTGCAGAAGGATAAAGAGAACATTGACACTTCTTATCCTCAGGCTCGGAGTTGCCACACCACCGCAAGGTGTGATCTGTGGACTCTTTGGTCTGTAAAGTAAATTAAAGAACCCTATACCTTGTGTCAACGGTTGGTGTGAGCTTGATTGCGTGAGCCAAGGTTACTGAAAAATCAGCCAGAGGAGGAGTAGGCCAGCATTGGCAGATATCAGTTATTGGACATTGCTTGTCCCACCGCTGGCGGGGGGCGTCATCGGCTACTTTACGAATGATTTGGCAATTACGATGCTCTTTCGCCCCTACAAGCCTATTTATGTAGGGGGCAAGCAACTTCCTTTTACCCCCGGCCTCATTCCCCGCAATCAGGAGCGGCTCGCCCGTCGCATTGCTGATGCCATTTTGGGTTCCCTGCTGACGCCAGAGGAGCTACAAAACCTCGCGCGGCGATTGTTGCAAGTGGAGCGGGTGAAGGCAGTCATTCACTGGTTGCTACAAACGAGCCTCAGCCAAATTCAAGAGCAGAGTGAACAGCGATCGGCTCAAGTCCTAGCGAATATTCTGCAGGATTTTTTTGGGGGGGCGCTGCCGCGTTTGATCAAGGTGTGGTCACGGCGGGAAGATTTTCTGGAGCCGCAACTGAATCAACTATTTGACCAAGTCTTGGTGGAACTGCAACTGAGTGATGAACAGGCAGAGAAATTGGCGGATTGGCTCTTGTCGGTCATCTTGCCCCCCGATCGCCTGCGACTGGCAATCATTGATTTTTTGACCGATCGCACGATTAATGTTCTCGATCAGGAATTGCGGCAAAATACCACTGGCACCTACTGGGTGGTGGCCAATCTTGTGGGGGTGCGCAACACACTGATTCGACTGCGGGAGTATTGCCTGAACGAAAAAGAAGCTTGCAACCGCCGTCTCGGAGAGTTGGTTACAGCCTTGGCACTGCGGCAACGCTTGGTGGAAGCGCTGCAAAATCTGAGCCTGCAAAGTTTACCCTTGAGCACCGTGCGGGAGCTACGGCAACTGTTTCGGCAGACAGTGCGCAGTTATATCCAAGAGCAGGGCTTTAATGTCATTGAAACGCTCAGTCAAACGGTGGAGTGGGAAACGCTTTCCTTGAGTATTTTGCGGCGACTGCGGGACTCGACTAGCTTGGGCGCCTCCTTAGAAGTGGTGAGTGATGAGTTGGCTTTAGTGCTCGATCGCTATCTTGAGCGGGATATGGAGGTAATTATTGAACGGGCGATCCCGATCTTGGATTTGGATCGGGTGATTGTGGATCGGGTCAAGGCGACCTCACCAGAAAATCTGGAACTGGCGATTCAAGGCATTGTTCGCAGTGAGCTGCAAGCGATTGTTCGCTTAGGGGGAATTCTTGGCTTTTTGATTGGGGTGGTACAGGCGGGCTTTTTGTACTGGCAAAGTCTGCAAGCACCCTAAACAGGGACTTTAATCTCGGATTCACCGGCCAACTGGCGCAGGTTTTGGCAGCGAATGAGTTCTGTGACCGTGAGGACAGGACGCCGCTCTAACTCTGCCACCTGAGCAATGCCTGAAAGAAGGGCTTTGGCAGCCTCTTGTTCACTGTAGCCACGCCGTTGAGCCAATTGCAGGGCTTGGCGATCGGCCGCCACTTCGACAGGAATACCGCGGGTATTTTGCCAGACCTGAAGGCCTGCGAATGTAGTTAGTCCTCCCGCTACCAAGATACCCACCGGGTCCGCTTGCAGAAATTGCAAGACTGTGCCCAATAAGCCTGCCACGGCTAGCCCTTGATAGAGGTCAAGCTTGATGAGACCCGTTGTGTTGAACCAAGCTACGGCTCGCAGCAGTAAAAGGTCACGCTCAGGGGTATCGAGATGCTGCCACAGGCGAAAGTTAATTTCAATCGGGCGATCGCCCCAAGGCAAAGCGGGCTGATAGCGCAGGACTTGACTTTGTTGAGGACGAGAAACGAGCTTACAGCGCATCCGTGCCGACGCGGGCATTAGATCAAGCAGGCGACGAATCTCAGCCTCTGGGGTCATAGGGACAGCCGTGTAATCATTGCTCTGCCCCTAGTCTGCCATTACGGCTCCTTTTCTGCAATCGTTTAGATTCCTTAGAATGAGGGAGCAAGTGTTTTTTGTGACGGAACCAAAATGGTGATGACATCGGCCTCTGCACCCTCCGCCCAATCTGCGGCTTGCCCCCCTCAAGAACTGCCGGCAGTGGATGTGGCGATTGTCGGTGCGGGGATTGTGGGTCTCAGTTTGGCCTGTGCCCTGCGGAACAGTGGTCTGGCGATCGCCCTCATTGAAGCAACGCCCTATCGGCGCGAACAGACGAAAGGCCAAGCCTATGCCCTACACCAAGTGTCCCGCCACTTCTTTGAGGGGATAGGGGTGTGGAACCAGCTCGCCCCCCATGTGCAGCCCTTTGAGGTAGTGCAACTCTCTGATGGACGGTTCCCCTTGACCGTTCGCTTTTATCCTGAGGATTTGGGCACAGAAGCCATTGGCTATGTCGGTGAGCATGCCGCGATCGCCGAGACTCTTCAAAGCGTTTTACAGTCTGTTGCTAATGTTACGGTGTACTGTCCATGGCGGGTGGTGAGCAATGAAGTGAAGGGCGATCGCGCTCAATTAACGCTGATTTCGGGTGACCCTGCTAAACCCAAGATGGCTCACTTGGCAGCGCGTCTGGTTGTCGCGGCAGATGGTGGCAAGTCTCCCCTGCGGCAGCAAATGGGGATTGAACCCAAGGGATGGCCGTATGGTCAGTCCTGCGTAGTTGCGACCCTCCAAGTGACTCATCCCCAACCCGTGATTGCCTATGAACGCTTTTGGCCAACAGGACCGATGGGGGTGCTGCCCCTACCGGGGAATCGCTACCGCGTGGTTTGGACACTGCCCCACCCAGAGGCGGAAGCCGTTGCTGACCTCGACGATCGCGCCTTTTTAGCCAAACTGCAGCCCTATCTTGACCCACAGATGGCGGAGATTACCGGCGTGAGCGATCGCTTCGTCTTTCCAACGCAATTAATGCAAGTGAGTTCCTATGTGGCAGATCGCTTTGTGGTCATTGGCGATGCGGCCCATCGCTGTCATCCCGTGGGGGGACAAGGGCTAAATTTAGGCTTGCGGGATGTGTGGGCACTGGCGCAACAAATTCTTGCTACTCCTTGTGAGAGACTGGGCGATCGGCGGCAACTGATCCGCTTTCACCGCCAACGCTGGTGGCAAAATGCCCTAACGCTTGCGTTTACTGATAGTCTCAATCGGCTCTTTTCCAATGCGTGGTGGCCTTTGGTGGCAGTGCGTCGCTGCGGTCTTTGGTTGTTGCGGACATTTCCCCCCTTCAAGCGTCTGGTGCTGCGGTTCATGGCCGGTCTCCTGTTGCCACTTCCACCCTCGTGAAGGAGCTGACGGCAAACTCTCCAAAGGGGGTTAAAACTTTCTACGAAATAATTTGCAGCGCCGTTGTTCTGTAGTATCAAGTTGACAGGACAAAAACTGCTTGGGAGACATCAATGGCTGCTACGGATGATCTAGAGAAAATTCGCCGCCAGTTTGACTATGGTCCCTATCCCCGTGTTGCCATTGACAAAACCCCCAAGGATGAGCCAAACGTTCTCTTTGTCCACGATTTGGTGACCGCCTTTTATGTGCGCGATCATCGGCTGCCTGAGACGAAGGGCAAGCGAATTCTCGATGCAGGCTGTGGGACGGGCTACAAGTCCTTGGTGCTGGCGATCGCCAACCCCGGCGCGGAAATTGTCGGTATTGACCTCTCCCCTGAGTCGGTGAAGTTGGCAGCAGAGCGACTCAAGTTCCACCACTTTGACAATGTTTACTTTGAGGCGCGTTCGATTTTGGATTTGCCCAGTTGGGGGGAGCAGTTTGACTACATCAATTGCGATGAGGTGCTGTACCTCTTACCTGACCCCGTCGAAGGCCTCACTGCCCTCAAAAGTGTCCTTAAGCCGGATGGCATCTTGCGCGCCAATCTCCACAGTACGCTGCAACGCTTCCCCTTCTTTCGTGCCCAAAACCTCTTCAAGCTGATGGGCTTGATGGACGACAATCCCGAAGAAATGGAAATGGACATCGTCCGTGAGATCATGAAAGAACTCAAGGATGGCGTGGATCTGAAAGCGCGCACGTGGAACCCCCGCTATGAACAAGAGGACGGCAATGAAACCCTCTTGGCCAACCATCTACTGGTGGGGGATAAAGGCAGCACCATTCCCCAACTGTTTCAGTACTTAGAGGCGGCCGGTCTGGAATTTATTTCCATGGTCAACTGGCGCCACTGGAACCTCGTGGATCTCTTCAAAGACCCAGAGAACCTGCCTACCTTTTTGGCGCTGAGCTTACCCGATGTGCCCCAGGCAGTGCAGTTGGAGATGTATGAACTTTTGCATCCGGTGCATCGCCTCTTGGATTTTTGGTGTAGTCCGCAACCCCGTGCCGCTGTACCCGATTTAGGGGAATGGTCTGAAGAGCAGTGGGATCAAAGTACGATTTATTTGCATCCGCAACTGCGCACTGAGGCCATTAAGGAAAAGTGGCTAGGGTATCTCAATGACCGCATGATTGTGGACTTGGGCACGTTTATGTCCTTCTCTAGTCCTGGTCCTGTCTATGTGGATCCCCTTGGTCTAGCGACACTGCTGCCGCTGTTTGAGCAGCCCTTGCCTTTTCCAGACCTGTGCGATCGCTATCAGCGGTTGGCTCCCCTCGACCCCCTGACATTGGATCCCATTGAACCAAAGGTGGCACGGCAACAACTGCAAGCCCTTTTGACCCGCTTGGAACTGAGTTTGTTTGTCTTGGTCAGCTTACCCTAAACCGATCCAGCGAAGAACTTGGGCAAGCGCCAAACCCAAATAGTTGGCGATCGCATACCCGACGAGTCCTAGCGTAATCCCGACCCCCATCAATTGGGGTTGATGGCGACCTGTGGCTTGGGCAACAGCTGTGGTGGGTCCCCCGATCGCCGCTTGGGAAGCAAGGGCAAGGAGTTCCACATCCCACTTCAGGAGCGCCCCCAAACCAAATGTCACTACCCCATGGGTGAAAACAATCACTGTGGTAAAGAGAATCATTTCCAGTCCCACCGGGATCAATGAAGGAAGGTGGGTGCCGGCACCAATGGCCGTAAAAAAGAGATTGAGGCCAAAAATCCCCAAGGCACCAGTGCCCCGCAGATAGCGTATCCATTTGAATTGCGCCACCGCCAAGCTCAGGGTCGTTAGCCAAACAACCGTGGGAATGCTCGGCAAAAATTGATTGAGCGCCGTTGACAAGACCAAAAGGGCCATGGCCAAGCTCAGGAGAATCGCTAAATCCACGGGGGCGATCGCTGAAGTCGTCGGTAGCGGCACCACCGTCACAGTGTCTCCTGCATCCCGTGAGGGATAAAAACGGGTCAATAGCGAGGGTAGAGTAAGGGTTATCGCCAGCCAAACTGCCGTGAGCAGGTTATCCGCTGTCGTCGCGGCACTAAAGAGCAAATCTGAAAGATTGAGGGCACGCCCAACGCCGACGAAGTTAATACTCCCGCCAATGTAACTCGCCGCCAAACTTCCCGCTAAGCGGGGCGTATCCCCCAAAAAGCGACTGTGGAATAGCAGGCTAGCGAGGAGAGCACCCATCAAGGTTCCAAAACTGGCAAGGGCAAAGGCCAACAGTGCCGATCGCCCCAAACGGCGTACATCCTGCAAGTTTACTAGCAACAGGAGCCAGACAATCGCCAACGAGGTGATGGTGCCGTAGATCGTGTCATAGACCGGCGATTGTTGGGGAATCACGCCAAGATTGGCGCAAATGGCTGCCAAAATCAGAATAATCAAAGAAGACCCCACCCGTGCGGCCCAGCGAAAGCGATGCTCTAGCCATAGCCCCAGAGCCGTCAGCGTCAGCAAAATGCCCCAAAGCGTCAAGGATTCATCCATGGGGGGTCAACTCCGGTAGCCGCTGTCCCAAGCGTGTGGGTTGCTCATAGACTCGCCGCAGGGTATTCACATCCCGCTGGGAAATGGGTGGTGGATCGGCCACTTGGGCAAAATAAAGGACATCGGTTGGCAAAGGACTATGTCCCCAAATGCCAAGGGCATGCCCCAGTTCGTGGCGCAGGGCAGCAAGGACAAACTTGGGAGCTTGGGAGGGGCGCACCACCACACGGCAGCGATGGCGTAAAATGCCTTGGCGATCCACAAAGAGTTCATAGCTGGTTTCCGCAGAGCGAGCGCGGCGGTTATTTTGATCCGTTGGCCGTTGGGAGAGGAGGCGGATATTGGCTGGGAGGCTGGGATCAACAAGTTCTAGGGGCAAATAGGCTGACCACTCCTGTACTGCCCGTTCTGCGGCGGCTTGCCACACATGGTTTGGATCCCACTGCGGCGGTTCGATAGCAACGGTGACTGGAAATTCTGTCCACAGTAGATAGCCTACTTCCACTGGTTGAACTTCATCAAAATAGTCCTCGCCTGTTGTGGAAATCTTAGCTAGGGAGGGGGGCAACGGATAGTGCACTGCCGCTGGCAATTGAATATTCTGGCGCGTTAGGCTTGTCGTCCCGGCCAAGGACTCCCAATTTCCTTGGGTTCCTCCTAGGATTAGTCCGAGGGCAACCATGCACACCAAGAACCACCACCGACGCTTCATACTTGCTCCTCAACAGGTCTGTACAAAAGGCCAGCCCGGAAACCGCCAGAGAATGATGGGAATTGCCACTGTCCAGAAAAAGGCATTGAGTAAGGCAATTTGCCCCGCTAGATTCATGGGTAAATGCAACCACCCCTGCAACACCCAGCGATCCAAGGGCAACACCAAAAGCCACATGAAACAAATGACAGCCATGCCCCCCCAAAAGATTGGCCAGCGGGCATTGCGATTGAAGCCCTCAAAAAAGGTTTGAGCCACCAGTTCCTCAAGAATGGCAACGGCAGCAGAGCGGTATTGCCCACCCGTGGCTTGGGTAGCCGCGGCCAGTTGCGGAGCATGATCGCCGACAACAATGGCATTGATTTTCACCCGCTGTTGGCGGGCATTGGCCACCACGCCTGCATCTACTGGGGCTGCGCCATTGGTCATTAGAAGGAGTTCACGACAGCGGTTGGGCACCTGTTGAAGTTGTTGGGTAGCCATGGCGATCGCCCCCGAAAGATTGGTTGCTGTGGGATCCACTTGGGCGAGCAAATCACTGCGATTGAGGGCTTGATCCAGTTGGGTAAGGAGCAGATCACTATTGGTCTCAAACCGAGGGGTGAGAAACACCACATTGCGACCAAAGCCGTGGATCATGACTGCGTTGGGATTCATGAGATCCCGTTGGTTGCGTTGTAAGTAGAGCTTGGCAGCCGCCACCTGCTGCGCCATTACCGTTTGCGGTTGATTGAATTGCAATGGGTTATTGTCAAATGTACTACCGCTGAGATCAAGGGAAAGAACAACGGCAACACTGGGGCGTCCCCAATTCAACAGTGAGAAGAGCAGCGCCAGCAGGACACAGCCTATCAAGAGCATGAGGGGAATCTGAAAAAGAGGGTAATGCCACAGTTGGCGCCGGCGGTTCATAGCTCACCTAGGGCAAGGTACCGCTAAAGACTGCGAGGGCAGGCCCGGTCATATACAGATGCTGACTGGCTAAATCCCAGCGAATATGCAGGTCACCACCGGGCAGTTCAACGGTCGCTTGCGCTTGATCAGCCACAGGAATAAGGCGATGGGTGAGAACGGCGGCCACAAGGGTGGCACAGGCACCGGTTCCACAGGCGAGGGTCATGCCGGCTCCCCGCTCCCAAACCCGCATTCGCAGGCGATCGCTCCCTAGGACTTGGACAAACTCAGTATTAGTACGCTGGGGAAAGACGGGGTGATGTTCAAACTGCGGGCCAATGCTGGCTAAATCTAGGGCAGCCACATCCTCGACAAACGTGACGCAATGGGGATTGCCCATACTCACGCAGGTCACCAACCACTGGCGATCGCCCACGGTTAGGGGGACATCAATCACCTTTTGATCTGCGGCTGCCAAGGTGGTGGGAATCTGCTGCGCCAGAAGTTGCGGTATCCCCATATCCACCGTCACCTGACCATCGGCTTGCACCTCTGGCACAATGAGACCGGCAAGGGTGTCAATGCGGTAGCGCACGATTTCGCCGGCAGCGCGACCCTCAAGGGCAAAAATGAACTTAGCCAAACAGCGAATGCCATTACCACACATTTCTGCCACTGAACCATCGGCGTTGTACATCCGCATGCGGTAATCACTGTCTCCCGTCCCCGCTAGTAGGAAAATCACGCCATCGGCGCCGACCCCAAAGTGGCGATCGCACCAGTGTTGGGCTTGTTCAGGCGTCAAGAGCAGCTCTTCCTGATGGCGATTGTCAATGAGTAGGAAATCGTTACCTAACCCCTGGTACTTCTGAAAAGATAGGCTCATAGAATTAAGAAGGTAAGAGAGGGGAAACCAATGACCGACGAATTCAATACGGGACTGCCCAGCATTCGCCAAGTACAGACCTTCATTAAAGATAGCACCGAGGTTGAAGTGAAACTGAGTACCAGTGATCTCGTGGTCGGCAAGGTGCGCTGGCAGGATATGAATTGTCTGTGCGTGGTTGATCACTACGATCAACCCACAATTATTTGGAAGCAAGCAATTGTCTTTATTAAACCCAAGCTAGCCTAAGGGCCACAGTTTTTGAGCCACCGCCAAGGCCTCTTGATAGACCACCTGCCAAGGTTGCTGATGTTGACGGGCAAGGGCAGCACAGTCTTCATACTCCGGCTGGACATTGAGCCGCTGCCCTTGGTGTTCCGCTACTTTCACCCGTACTTCCCCAAAAGTCGTTGCGATGGTTTTAATTTGCCGCTCAAGGATATAGCGCTCCTGCACTTGACGCCGCAGCCCCAGTGTTGTGGTTTCGCGAAAGAGGGTCTGCACACAGGCCGCCTCTGCGCTGAGGGGACACAGCACCGTCAGCAACACTCCCAAGCGAGATTTTTTCATCGTAATCGGTTGGCAAAAGACTTCAATCGCACCAGCAGCATAAAGTTGTTCGAGGGCATAGCTGAGGGCTTGGGGGGTCATGTCATCCAGTTGGGTTTGCAGTTCCACAATCGTTGTGGCTGTTGTGGTTTCCATGGGGTCGGGCACGGTTCCCAACCAGAGACGCAGGAGATTCGGTAGGGGCAAGTCTTGACTGCCGGCACCCAATCCCACTCGCTGCAATGTCATCGCTGGCGGCGCACCAAAGCCCTCACTCAGGGCACAAACCAAGGCAGCCCCCGTGGGCGTCACCAATTCTTTTTCAATGCCGTTGCTGTAGAGGGGAACTCGGTACATTTGGCAGAGTTGGAGGACGGCGGGCACTGGCACGGGCAATTGACCATGAGCCGCTTTCACCCTGCCGCCCCCTGTGGGTAAGGCAGAGCAGTAAAGGTGGCTGACATCAAGATAATCCAACCCCAAACAGGTGCCGACAATATCCACTAGGGCATCTACCGCCCCCACTTCATGGAAATGCACTTTTTCAGGCTCAATGCCATGCACAGCTCCCTCTGCAATGGCCAAGGCTTCAAAAACCTTGAGGCTCCAGTCCCGCGCGCGATCGGGCAAGTGGGCGGCACGAATTTGGGCTTCAATCTCCGGCCAGTGGCGATGGTGATGGGGGTGGCGATCGCGCAGCTGTACCTGTGCTTTTAATCCCCGTTGTCCCTTGCGCTGCACCGTTTCCGTGGTCAACTCAAACTCATCAGCAATCCCTAGTTTGGCCAATTGGCTTTGGAGATAGTCGAGGGGAACCCCCAGATCAAGGAGAGCGCCAAGGCACATGTCCCCAGCCACACCAGCGGGGCAGTCAAAGTAAGCAACGTTCATAGCGAATTCATAGGCGCAGCAGCACTAAGCAATATGGTAACAAGGGGCAATCATACCGAATGCGTACGGGGAGGAAATCTGCCCTTTATGCAGAGATCAACTGCTCATAAACGGTAGCCGGCGGCTGCCACTGGTAGCACCTCAAGTTAATGCGATCGCCCGCCTCAAAAATAATCCCCTCTGCCTCTAGACGCCAGCGCTGTAGTTCATCCGTCCCTCGGCGTTGGGGCGCGTAGGAAATTTTGCCTTGGGCATTGACCACGCGGTGCCATGGAATCTCAGAACTCGGTGCCACTTGATAAAGGGCATAGCCCACATAGCGTGCATGACGCGGCCAACCACACAGGGCGGCTATTTGCCCATAGGTGGCAACACGCCCTAAGGGAATTTGCGCAACTAGCCAATAAATTTTTTGGCGAAAAGTAAGTGTCTCTATTGCTTGCTTCATAAAGCTTTATATTTTAGGCCACATTCAGCCCCTGTAAATCCGTATTCCTACGGAGGGAAGTATCAGAACGAACCGCCTAGATTAAACATTAAGGGTGGTAACAGGATTACTAAATTCAATTAAGAAAACCTGCTCACTAAAAGATAGATCCGCCATGATTTAAGCAGCAACACTGACGCGGGGGAGGGTGAAGTTCGTTGATTTGTGTTGAACCCTTAAGTGTTTCTAAGGCAACTCATTTTCGCTGAACGATTACTCCTGTGCTTGTTTAACTAAAGTTACCAATTTGTCGCTATTCTTGACGCTATTTATTATGGAGTCGCCCTATGACCATAACCAGTTCCCGACCCCAAGCCGCTGCTGGCAATCTCGATGGTATTCATCACCTCCTGCGCAAAAAATACCCGAAACGCCACCATCACTACGCTTTTTGGGACTTCTTCCACTTCGATAGCGATCGCGGTACCTACACCGATTGGAACAATGCCCGCAACCTACTCGTGACCGAAGATTTCATCATTGGCCTCATTGAAGGCCTTGAAGAGGAAGTGGGGCCAGCCTCCAGCGTCGTCATGTACAAAATTGGTCAAGAATGGGGACGGCGCGATGCCGAATTCTTTGCAAAATGGTTCCCGACCGAATATGGCTACGAGCAGGGGATTAAACAAATGCGGCTCCCCTACGTGCTTGAAGCTTGGTGGTGGCCCTGCACGACCCAAGGCTGGGGCAACTGGGAAGTGGATCTCAGCGAGCAAAAACATGGCTTCATGTTCATCAATATCTTTGATTCGGTTGTGGCGCGTACCTTGGGGGATGTGGGCCGACCCGTGTGCCACCTTTATGCAGGACTCTTTGCTGGTTTCTTTAGTGGCCTGATTCAAAAAGAACTCAGTTGTATTGAAATCCAGTGCTACGCGATGGGGGAAACCTACTGCAAGTTCCTTCTCGGCAAGCAGGATCGCATTGATGCGGCCGCCTTCTGGCAAAACGAAGGAGCCTCCGCCAAAGATATTGAAAAACGGCTCCGCAGTGGAGAACTGGTCTATGAAAAACCTAAACGGTAATTGGCAGCAGCAAGCCGTTGCTGAATTTTTTGAGGAACTGAACTGGCTGGGCTTGATGCGCCAGCAGCCGGTGGCAGAAACCGTGGTTCTCAACTGGCAATCGCTGAAAGTAGGGGAATTTTGGCAGCGCGTCAATTGGTTGGGGCTTGAGGTGAAAGGGGCGATCGCTCCCACTAGCCCTGCGGAATGGCCGAGCTACCGCGTCAAGGACTTCTTTAGTCACCTGAACTGGGAAGGGATTGGGGTGATCCTGCCTGCCCCCTCACCACTCCCAGAGGAGGAAATGCTGGCTCCCCCAGTTGCTGCCCCTGCCACCTCTTGGGCAACTTGGTCGGTAGAAACCTTCTTCCGCCAACTCAACTGGGAAGGCCGTCCGGATCAAGCCATCTCCCTAGAGCCAAGTCCGTCCCTCTGGCGCCTGTCGGTCAAAGACTTCTGTGCCAGTATTCCTTGGGCAGGCCAACCCATCATTGCCCAAGTGAGTCAAGTGGAACCTCCTCCCCCTGCCCCCGTGGAACCCGAAGTCACGCTCTCAGATTTAGCAAACCTGTTTTAGGAGACCCCTATGCACACCGAATTGATGAACCTTTACTACAAAGCCGAAGAAAACTACCTCAGCAATGTGGACATCAAAGTCTTCCGCCACCACATCGAGTCCCTGCAGCAGCGGTTGAGCACCTATGAATTTCTGCGGGATCATGAAATTGAAATCTTCCAGCCCGTCGCTGACGCCCTGCAAAAGAAATATCCCACCGAAAATCCCCAAACGCTTGAGCAAGTGCTGCGTCAAGCCATCGCCTTGTTGCGCTATGCCGCCATGGCCATGCTCCTGAATAACCCCGAGTTTTTGCAGCATCGGCTCTTGGAGTGGCTCACGGAAGTGGTCAATGCCCACCAAACCCAAACCCTCTGGAGCAGTTGCCACGAGCTTCTCAGTGCCCGTCTCAAGGAAATGCTCACCGACGCCGAGCAGGATTTGATTTTGCCGCTGTTGGATCACGCCCAAGCCACTCTTGTGGGTCTGCCAGCGGTGGTTTCTGTCCACGCCTAAGCTGCTATCTTCCCTCTTCAGACATTGCTTGTCACGCCTACCAATGAGGATGTCCTATGATCTCCGTTGCTGATTTGGTTAAAGACCCTGTAATTCCCGGCAACTACTACGCTGCCGATGCCTATGTGCAGGGGGATTTTGAAACGGGTCTCATTGAAAACCGCAAGGGTGCCCGTCTCATTGCCCTACCCGATATTTTGCTCCAAGCCATCTATGCCGGCCTCGATCAGGAAGTGGGACAGGCCGGTGGGGTCGTGCTTTTTAACTGTGGTCGGTGGTGGGGCAAGAACTTTTATCGCCGCTTTGTCGAGGATGTCAGCGAGTACTATCGCCGTCCCCTTGCGGAAATGGAGATGGTGGAATTTCTCCAGTGTCTCAAGGAATGCTGGAAAACCCATGGCTGGGGCACCATTGATTTAGATGTCAGCTTTTACCAACAGGGCTTTTTGGTGGTGAAAACGTGGGACTCTCCCTTTGCGGCGGCGGCTCCCAAAAATACGGGTCAACCCCAATGTGCTGCTGAGGCGGGGATTTTAGAATCCTTCTTTAGCCAGTTGACGGGTCGCGATCTCCACTGTGTGCAAACTGCCTGTGAAACCCTAGGGGCAACCCATAATCTCTTTGTCTTGGGGTTGCGAGAGCGGGTTGAACCGGCCAAGGCTTGGCTGCAAGAGGGACAGGATCATGACACGATTATGGAGCGGCTATGTCGCGCTCAAGCCGCTTGAGTATGATCCTAAAGTAACTCAGCATGCATCACTAAAAGGAGAAAAGAGCAGTGGCCAAAGTTGTCAAACTTGAACCGATCTCGCGGGAAACCACAATTAACACCAACGACAATTTGCTCTCTGCTCTATTGGACTCCGAACTCCATGTCTTGAAGGAGTGTGGCGGCCGCGGGATGTGTGCCACCTGCCATGTCTATATCAAAGAGGGGATGGAGAGCCTCTCCCCGATCAATAAGCGTGAGCAACGCACCCTTGAGGTGATTACAACGGCGAATGCCACCTCTCGCTTGGCCTGTCAGGCACGGGTACTGGGGCCGGGGGTTGTGGTGGAGCTACCCTCAGGGATGTATGTCAACGCGGTCGAAGATATTGAGTCTTTGATTGGGCGGCGAGCGGAGCAGGATATTTTGCACCCCCTCGATGGTCGGGTTTTGGTGGAGGCGGGCAAGCTCATTACCCGCACGATGATTACACAGTTGAAAGATACCCAAGTGCAGGTGGGGCAATATCTCGCCAATACGTCGGATGCCTAACCAACCACTTCATTTTTATCCTCAGGGAGGCACCATTATGGAAGACCGAAATTTGAATTCCCATGGAGCATCAGCAACGGCTCGAAGCGGGCTTGATCCCCTCGAATGGGGCGCAACGGGCTTAACGGTTGTGTTGTCTGTGACGGCGGCTGTGACCCAACAGGCAATTTTGACAGCGATCGCCCCTTTGCCTCTCTCCTTGGCGGTGGGCTTAAACTTGGTGAACCGCAAAAAATTTAATGATCAGTTTCAAGCGCTCGTGCAACAACAGGAGACGAAAATTGCTGAGCTTGTTGCATCTCAAGGTCAGCAGCAGTCAGAATTAGGTAACCTCACGCTGGCTCTTGGCCAAGTGCGCGATCGCCTTGAGGATGTCCAACAACAGGTGGTACAACTGGGTCAAGGAACCCGCAATCTCCATGACTATACCCGCATTCTCGACACGGAGCAAAAACAAATTGAACAAGTTCTCGACTGCCTGCGGGAAATTGAGAAAAATACCCAAGTGATTCAAACCAACCCCAGCCACGCCAAGGCCTACTACAACCGTGGTCTGACCCATCAGCGGCTCGGCGATGCCGAAGCGGCAATTCTCGATTACACAGAAGCGATTCGCATTAATGAGAACTATGCCAAGGCCTATCATAATCGCGGTGTGGCGCGCTCAACCTTGGGCGATCGCAAGGGGGCGGTAGAAGATCTGCGCACGGCTGCGAAGCTGTTCTTTGAAGAAGGGGACATCAGCAGTTATCAACGGGCACGGGATCTGGCCAAGCGCATCCATGAGGTGGGGAGTATTGAACAGGAGGATAAGGAAGTCCCCTTAGAAATTCTTTTCTCCTAGGAAATGATTGACTGTGCTACTCAATCTGCATTGACAGGGGCGCGATCGCGAATCATTGTGGGAACTGTTTTTTTCGTTGATGGTTGAGGCTCGTTGTTGGCGACGGCGCATGCTGCCCAAACCTCCCGCTACCGGCTGGTCGATCTTGCAGGTCAAGGCCAGTACGGACAGGTCTATCTAGCCGTCAACCGCGAGTCGGGTGAACTCGTGGCAATTAAGGTGCTCAATGAACGGCAATTGCTGACCCGTGGCTTTTTACGGGAGTTGAACTTTCTCCTGACGCTTCAGCATCCCCATGTGGTGGGCTGTCAGGCCATTGACTACATTCGCTTGCCCGCTAGCTCCCAAACCAGTCGCAGTTTGGTGATGGATTATTGTGCAGGGGGTACCCTGCGATCGCTCCTTGATCAAGAACAGGTCTTACCCCTAACCACGGCTTTGCGCATCACGTTGGATATTCTCTCTGCCTTGGCCTATGCCCATCATCGCGGCATTCTCCACTGCGACCTGAAACCAGAAAATATCCTACTGGAGGTGACGACCACGGGCTGGCAGGCAAAGGTGTCGGATTTTGGTGTCGCACGGCTGATTGAGGATGTCAAGGGTAGTGGTCAAACGGGATCCCCTGCCTATATGGCGCCGGAGCGCTTCTATGGTCAAACGATGCCTGCTTCGGATCTCTATGCAGTGGGGATCCTTACGTACGAGATGATCGTGGGCGATCGCCCCTTTCACGGCACGCCAGCAGAACTGATGACGGCACATCTCAGTCGTCCCTATACCCTTCCTGAAGGGCTACCTTTCTTGGTGCGCAGCATCCTCACCAAAGCGTTGGACAAGTTGCCACAGCGGCGGTACAAAAGTGCAGCGGAAATGGCGATGGCGGTGCAGTTGGCGCTAGAAGTCACCGAGGCAGAGCGTTCTGAGCAGTTGCTGTTGTTTTCCAAGTCCCCGGCTGCTGTTTGGTTAGGGGAACCCCAGGGCTATACTTTGCCGATACTGCCCCAACAGGTGGCTAGTGCGACTGCAACCTTCTATGGGATTTTGGGCGATCGCCTCTGGGCTTGGCAAGCGGTCAATTCTCACCCTGAAGTGATGGGTCAATGGCCGCTCCCACCGTTGCCGCTTCAACTTTATGGCGGTGAATCCAGTGCTTGGCTACAGATCAACGTACTACCACCTCAGCTTTGCTGGATCCATGACCAGCTAATCCCCCTAGGATGTCGTCTTCGCTCCACTCTGAACCGATTAGCCATTGACGCCACTGGTTATTGGTGTGCAGAAACCCAGATTGATAGCGCAGCAGCGGAATTACAGCTTCATGTCCAACTGCTCAATGGTCAAGGACAGCGTACTCTCCGCTGTGGATGGCAGGGACGAGCTTTTGTGGATACGCTTCTCCTCAATCGTCGCTATGGCTTGGTCATCAGTCGTTCCCAGCATCCGGAAGCAGAGCAGCCAATTACCCATTTCCAACTGTTTGATCGACGGGGACACTGGCGGCTATACACCCAACTGCCTGCCCACCTGACGTTGTTCACCCCTGCCCATCACCAGCCATGGCAACTAGCGGCCTTTGAAGATCATCCGCAGCAACCCCTGTTGATGCTCCTCCATTTGCGCCCTTGGCGGATTCAACGCTTGGGGCTGCGGTTTCGTCCCCAATTTCTCTGTGCAACGCCTTGGGGCTATGTGGTGGCCGGTCGTCATAGTTTGAATTTAGTGACCCACAGCGGCGAAATTGTCGGGACGGCTGAAAGTGAACAGGAGATTTATGGCCTTGGCTTTACGGGCGATCGCCACCTTTGGCTGATTCGCCAGCATCAGGGCAAGCATATTTTGCAAACCTGGGACATTACCACGTGGGAAATTAACCTAGTCCTCTAGGCCAGCAGCCTATGATAGAAGGCATAGCCGTGGGATGTGACTCATGAAGCAGCCCCAGATTCTCAAAATTACCCGTAAAGCGGCCAGTCTGAAAAAGCAAAAGCAGCAGGCAACGCCAGCAGAGGTGGATGTAACGGCAACACCTGTTTCTGTCGATCCGTTTCTTGAAGGGTCAACGGGCGATCGCGACAGTGCCGAGGGGCGCCAACACTGGTGGAGTGAACGCTGGATTGGTGTGTTAGAGTCCTTTGGCTGGCGACGGCGCTTAGAGCGGGCACGCAATTATGTGCGCGAGGGACGAGTCCTCACCTTAGAATTCAAGGGCAATCAAGTGCATGCCCAAGTTCAAGGGACGGCCCCTGACCCCTATCACGTCAAACTCCATCTCGATGCCTTTAGCGAGGAACAGTGGCAATATGCCATTGACGGCATGGCTCAAAAGGCTTTCTATGCGGCCAAGCTCCTCGCGGGGGAGATGCCCCCCAGTATTGAGGAGGTTTTTACCCAAGCCGGACTCAGTTTATTTCCCTTTACCAAATTTGACATCCACAGCCGCTGCAATTGCCCTGACCCGGTCAATCCCTGTAAGCACATTGGCGCGGTCTATTACTTACTGGGGCAGTACTTTAATGACGATCCCTTTTTACTCTTTCAACTGCGGGGCAAAACCAAAGAGGAAATTCTCCAGCGCCTGCGGCACTATCGAGCAACGGCTACCACCCCCTCTATTGTGCCCACCCCCCCACCCCTCTATGAACCGCCGAAAACCGATGCTCTCTTTTGCCAATATCGCCAGCCCCTACCCCCAGACTTGGTGGTGTTAGTCCCCAGTGGTCAACCCGCTGCGGTGCTATCCGTGTTACCGCCCTTTCCCCATGAGGTTCCCAGTGAAGTGGTGCAGTTAATGGCTACCCTAGAGCAGATGTACAGTAGTGCCAGTCTGGCGGCCTGTCAGTTGGCCATGAGTGAACCCCCAGAGGTTTGAGCGCGATCGGCCAACCGGTCAATAATATTCACTATTTCTGAATTGCTCCAGCCCGTCAGCAGATGGGCAGCAATGGCACACCCTCCCGCACCAACGCCTTCCTTGACAAACCCCTGCTCATAGGCACGCAGGGCAGGATGACGAGATGGGGTGAAATCGAGTTGAGTATAGATGAGCGGACACTGGACACGCTCTGCCAACCGCTGAATTGGAGCTGTCCTATCCGCCAGCAGCCAACGGGTCGTACCCACGACAATCTGCTCTGAACACCAAGGCAACTGCCGCCACTGGGCGATCGCCCGCGCAAAGGCATAGACTGCCATCATTTGTGACCCCCCGGCTAGCAAAACCCCACAGGTTTGACTGGCCCGCAGTGCCATGGCAGCCACAACCACCTGCATGGGATCGCCAATCGCCGCTACACAGGTAAGAGGATCGGCATCCGCAGGCAGATGGGCAAGCCCCTGTTGCACCAGTTGCCACTTTTGGGCATGGTTACTCTGGCGATGGCTACTCCCCACACAATCGCGCGCGACAATCCCCAAGCTTTCACAGAGGGCAAGGGCAGTCGTGGTGCCGGCAACAACACATTCAGCAATGATCAGCCACGGATATTGGCTGCTGAGCTTGGCGCCCCAAGACCATCCCTGTTGCCAAAGATGCGCCACCATTTGCGGTGTCATGGCTTGACCCGTCGTTAGGCAGCGCGCCGGTGCGCCCCCCAAGTCAATCATCTCTGGCAAACGGGGCAGGGGTAAACCCGCATCAAAGACGTAGAGAGGCAACGCCAAGGCCTCAAGGAGGGCACGACTAATTAGAGCAGGGGAAGCACCAGCGGTCAATGGCGGCAGCGGATAGTGGTAGTGGGGTTGAATGCCCCGCAGCAGGAACTCGCCATCGGCTAGGGCTGTGATCCGGCGATCGCTAGGGGTTTGACCCGCCGCCGAGATGCCCGGAATCAACGCTGTTTCAGTAAAACCGAGAACACAGACCAAAGCAGGACGTGGGTGTTCCTGATGAACGCGGCGCAGCCGGCGATCGCCCCACGATCGCGCGATGGATTCACCCGTAGCAATACCAATCATGCTAGCCGACTAACAATTCCCGACCACTGTACCTGCTTCAGGCGTTCCCGGCGATAGGAGAAAAAGAACTCCGCATCGCGAAACGTACAGTGGGGACACAGGGCAATTTGCTCATCCCTTAGCCCCAATTGCAGCAATTGCAAGCGATTGACCCGTGCCACATCCAGCCGCAGCCGCTCAGGGTCAGGATCGAGAAAAACGACTGCTGGATCTAGGGCGGCTAAACGCTCATAAAGCTCCTCACGCTCAGTCGTGTCAGTCACCCCCTCAAGAATGGTCTGCCCCAAGGCACGAGCCACATTTAGCCCCACCTGATACACCTCACCGCGAATGGCAGGTCCCATGGCAATCCGTAAATTGGCAAGATCACTCCCTAGCGCTTGCATCTGCTTCAACGTTGCCTTAGTCACTTCTACTGCTGTCCCCCGCCAGCCGGCATGAATCGCTGCGACCCGTCCACTGGCTCCATCAGCAATGAGTAGCGGCACACAATCGGCACTACACACCCAGAGGGCTTGATCAGGCCCTGTGGCCACAAGGGCATCGGCCTCTAAACGCTCATCACTAGCCAAAACGTCTGCTGCCAAAGCCACGCGATCGCCATGTACCTGTTGTGTCCGCAATGGTGTTGCTGTTGTTCCCAAGGCGGCGGTGAGGGTGTTGAGTTCCTGTCCTTGCCAATCGCGAGTAAAGAAGCCATGGGAAAACCCCTGCAAGAGATTGCAGGTGAGAAAGCGCCCAAGGTCAGTGGTTTGCCAGTGCCACATCACCACAGATCTGCAATTACGTTGATCACCAAGCCGACAATGACACTGTAGAAGAAGAAGGAAACCATTGGGTGAAACAACACCAATCGGCGAATGCGACGCTGTAGGAGTAGCGAGCATATTGCAGCGCAAAACTGGTGTGGGTCAAAAACCAAGCTGCTAAAACTGCCCAAGTGGCCAAGCCCACATCCAAGGAGAGTTGAGGATTGTTGGGGGTTTTGCCATAGGCCAAGATCAAGGCAGTGGCAATCATACTAGCAATGGCTGTTAAGACAACAATCACCAGAATTGTTAGTGCGTTTGGTTCCCCCACGCGCGATCGCCCCTCAGTAGCGAGGCTATTGGCACTAACCATCATCTGCAACAGCAAGACTAGATAGGTGCTAACCCCCACATCCCACCCCAACATCCATCGCTGTCCCACACTGAGCCAATCAACCGTGACCCCAAGGGCGACCACACCTGCAAGAACTGCTAAGAAAATGCGCATCCCCAGCCGCATTTGACTGATCCATTGGCTGAGGCGGTTCATCAGGAAGAGAGTCCTCAAGGGGGTTTAAGCAGCAGGGGGCAGGTCAAAGAGAACAGTGGTCATGTAGCGTTCTGCCCAAGCAGCACCAAAGGCTTTTTCCAGCACACGGCGGGTTTTATCGTTTTGCTGTTGCTGGTGGCAATACTGCCGTTGTCCGGCAATGACGGCTTCGGGCTGATCCGTGGGCAAGGCCTGCTGGCTGAGTTGACAGTGGAGCGTGAGGTATTCACCAATGCAATCTAGAAATTGCTGTTCTTCAGTTTCTCCCTGCGGCCGAATAAAAATGCAAAAGGGCGAGAAGATATGTCCCCAAGGGGGCAGCTCACGGGGTTGACTAAAGGTGACTTTCGGCAAAGCATTTAAGGCCGATGTATAAGCAGCGGGCAACTGACCCGTCACAGGAGAGAGATCCACAATTGCGGCACTAATTTGCCCCCGGCCACCCACGAGGTCACAGCCAAACATGGGCAGGTCATAGCGCGGCTCTGGAAACATGACACAGTGCAAAATATCAAGGCTCTCCCCCACTCGTGCCAGTTCAAGGTGAAGTTTGCGAAAGGGCGGCGCTTGGTAGCAGTGGTTCTCAATCGTTAGCCGCTCCCCTTCTAGCTTGCCCTCGACATAACCGAGATCCTCAGGCAGGGTGTAGGGTGCCAAGGGAAGGAAGGCCTGCCAAATCTCTTCAATGTGATCGGCAAGCCGCTGAATCAGGGGATGTTGGTGTTGACGAACAGACATAAGCTTGATCGTACCCCAACTCTGTGCTGCTTGCGAGGGAGCGATCGCCCCCGCTAAACTAACCAAGAGTCTAACAGCCGAGGAATCATGCAAACTCAACTTGCCGCTGCCATTGATCCAAAGCAACTCCAACAGGCGATTCGCGCCAGCCAAGACTTTCTCTTTTCACAGCAATATGCCGAGGGCTACTGGTGGGCGGAGTTGGAGTCCAATGTGACCATGACCGCAGAGGTAATTCTCCTGCACAAAATCTGGGGCACCGAACAGCGTCTACCCTTGGCCAAAGCAGAACAGTATTTGCGCAACCATCAACGGGATCACGGCGGTTGGGAGCTGTTTTATGGCGATGGTGGCGATCTCAGCACCAGTGTTGAGGCTTACATGGGACTGCGACTGTTGGGTGTGCCCGCCGATGATCCTGCCTTGATGCAAGCACGGCAATTTATCCTTGCCCGCGGCGGCATCAGCAAAACCCGTATTTTCACAAAACTGCACCTCGCCCTCATTGGCTGCTATGACTGGCGGGGGATTCCCTCTCTGCCCCCTTGGATCATGCTCCTGCCAGAGGGTAGCCCCTTCACCATCTATGAAATGTCCAGTTGGGCACGCAGCAGCACCGTGCCGCTGTTGATTGTCATGGATCGCAAGCCCGTTTATGCGATGGATCCGCCCATCACCCTCGATGAATTGTATGCTGAGGGACGAGCCAATGTGGTTTGGGAACTGCCCCGCCAAGGGGACTGGAGCGATGTCTTTATTGGCCTAGACCAGGTATTCAAGTTCCTTGAAGCCTTTAACATTAATCCTTTGAGGGAACAGGGGCTAAAGGCTGCGGAAGAATGGGTACTAGAGCGTCAAGAGGCCAGTGGCGACTGGGGCGGTATTATTCCAGCGATGCTCAACTCCCTGTTGGCCTTGCGTGTCCTTGACTATGCCGTGGATGACCCCATTGTGCAGCGGGGGATGGCAGCAGTGGATCGCTTTGCCATTGAGACGGAGACGGAGTATCGCGTGCAGCCCTGTGTCTCCCCGGTTTGGGATACCGCCTTGGTGATGCGCGCCATGGTGGATTCCGGCATTGCTTCCGATCATCCCGCCCTGGTCAAAGCTGGTGAATGGCTGCTTTCCAAGCAAATCCTTGACTATGGGGACTGGCACGTTAAAAACAAAAAGGGTCAGCCGGGGGGATGGGCCTTTGAATTTGAGAATCGCTTCTACCCCGATGTGGACGATACAGCGGTGGTGGTGATGGCGCTCCATGCGGTCAGGCTACCCGATGAAAACTTGAAACGGCGTGCCATTGAACGCGCGGTGGCTTGGATTGCCTCAATGCAGTGCCGGCCGGGGGGATGGGCAGCCTTTGATGTGGACAATGACCAAGATTGGCTGAATGCCATTCCCTACGGCGATCTCAAGGCAATGATTGACCCCAATACTGCCGATGTCACGGCACGGGTGCTGGAGATGGTGGGTCGCTGTCAGCTTCCCTTTGACAGTGGTGCCCTCGATCGCGCCCTTGCTTACTTGCGCAATGAGCAGGAGCCGGAAGGCTGTTGGTTTGGCCGCTGGGGCGTAAACTACATCTATGGCACGAGTGGGGTTTTGGCTGCCCTTTCCCTTGTTGCCCCTCGCTACGATCGCTGGCGGATTCGCCGTGCCGCGGACTGGTTAGTGCAGTGTCAAAATGCCGATGGCGGCTGGGGAGAAACCTGCTGGAGCTACAATGATCCTTCCCTCAAGGGCAAGGGGGATAGCACTGCTTCCCAAACTGCGTGGGCGCTGATTGGCCTTTTGGCAGCGGGTGATGCCACAGGAGACTACGCCACAGAAGCCATTGAAAAAGGGGTGGCCTACCTTCTTCAGACCCAACGCCCCGATGGTACATGGCACGAGGATTACTTCACGGGCACAGGCTTTCCTTGCCACTTTTACCTGAAGTACCACTACTATCAGCAGCACTTTCCGCTGACGGCGTTGGGACGCTATGCCCGCTGGCGCCAGCTTTTGGCCAATTAGACTGGATTAGAACGAGCGCAGTCGTTGCTGATAGGCCAAGGTATCGGTGCCACAGAAGGGCTGGGGAGCGACCACGCACTCATTGCTGAAGCCAGAGCGAATTAAATTTTCGGCAATTAACTGGCGATCGCGAGGTGCAGGGTGGGTACTCAAAATGGTCGGCGGTGCCCCTCCCCCCCGTTGCAATTTCTGAAGAAATGTCACCATCGCCCGTGGATCATAGTTGCTGCGAGCCAATAGCCCCAGCCCATAGCGATCGGCTTCTAGTTCCTGCTCACGACTGCGGGGGCGCCGAAAGGCGAGTTCCATGGCCATTTGTAGCCCGCGATCGCGATCCAAGCCCGCCGCCGTCATTAAGCCTTGGGCGATCGCCATTTGTTGCAGTTGGCGAATCACATGGCGCTGATCAATATGGCCAATTTCATGGGCAATGACACTCGCCAGTTCCGCCTCATTCTCTGCCTTGAGCATCAGGCCAGTGGTGACATAGACAAAGCCGCCCATCGTCGCGTAGGCATTCACTTGGCGGTCTTGAATAATGTGAAAGTGATAGGGCAAGCCTCGACGTTCGCCGACACTGACCAAGCGCTCACCAATGCTATTCACATAGTTCTGAGCTGCGGGATTACGAACAAGGCGCATTCCTTGCCGCAGCATTTGCTCATGGATCTGTTGCCCCAAGGCCACCTCTTGGCGGGGCGAGATATTGGACAGTTGAATGACCTGAATCCCTTGCAACAGCAATCGCTGCCAGAGATTTTGTGCCTGCACGGCAACAGGATGCAGGGCGATCGCCACCCCACAGACCAAGCTGGCAAAGAGGAGGAACCAACGTTGTTTTTTCACGGCTGCTGTTTCGCGTAAAATCCACACCCACGCCTAGCGGCTACTTGCCCCCTTGTGACCCCTCCATTTTAGACATTGTTCCCAAGGCTTAACGTTTTTTAATGTCTGGCACCCGTAGCCCCTTACTCGCCAACCACTCCGGATTAAACAGCCGCGATTGATAGCGCGAACCCCCATCACAGAGCACCGTAACAATCGTGTAACCAGGACCGAGTTCCTTGGCAAGGCGTACCGCTGCTCCCACATTAATGCCTACGGAGCCACCCATAAAGAGGCCATCGTAGTACAGCAGTTGATAAATAATCTCAAGGCACTCTTGATCCTCAATTTGAATCGCATCATCAATGGGGGCGCCTGCCAAGTTGGCGGTAATGCGGCTATTGCCGATGCCTTCAGTAATGGAACTGCCCGTACTGCTGAGGACACCCGTTTTGGCGTAGCTGTAGATGGCACTGCCCATGGGATCGGCAATCACAGTCCGAATCGCGGGATTTTTTTCCTTGAGGTACATCGCCACCCCCGCATAAGTGCCCCCCGTACCCGTTGCCGCTACCCACGCATCGATCCGACCATCGGTCTGCTGCCAAATTTCAGGTCCAGTGGTTTCGTAGTGAGCTTGGCGATTGGCAAGGTTATCAAACTGGTTCGCCCAGATAGCATTCTCCATTTCCGCAGCAATCCGCCCGGAGAGCTTCACATAGTTATTCGGGTCTTTGTAGGGAACGGCGGGAACCGGGCGCACTTCGGCTCCAAGGGTGCGCAACAGGTCAATTTTTTCTTGGGATTGAGTATCGGGAATCACAATCAGGCACTTGTAGCCTTTGGCATTGCAGATGTGGGCTAGGCCAATGCCCGTATTTCCTGCCGTGCCTTCGACGACTGTACCGCCGGGTTTGAGCAGGCCTTTTTTTTCAGCATCTTCAATAATGTAGAGGGCGGCTCGATCCTTAACAGAGCCACCGGGGTTGAGAAACTCCGCTTTACCCAGAATCTCACAGCCGGTGAGGTCACTAAAGTAGTTGAGGCGAATCAGCGGCGTCTGCCCGACGGTGCCCACAAAACCCTGTTTAATATCCATGCCGTCGTTGTTTCAATCACTGTATCTCTTTTATGGTAAAGGGGTTTGCCGCCAGAATTCCCTTGAGGCAGCGCGATCGCGAAGCGTGCTTTTGGCATTCGCCTTTGCTATGATTAGGGATCCGTGGAGAGGTGGCAGAGTGGTTGAATGCGCTTGACTCGAAATCAAGTTTAGGGTAACACCTAACGGGGGTTCGAATCCCCCCCTCTCCGTTCAAGTGACCAGTAGGTCTGTCTGTGAGTTAAACCTGCAATACACCATTGGATGCCCACGAACGAGGCTCTGCTGAAAATGTCGCACTTAATTCGCCTACAGGTTTCTAACTCACAAGCCCTCTATTGCAATATTTGAATGAAATTTTTATCTAATCTCCTCAAAGTTTTATGCTGGATTTTTTGTTAATTACGAGTTTGAGCTTGAGGTGATGAAACCGGTGTTGATGCAGGTTGCTGTTGTGTTTGGCAGTAGCTAAATCGCTGCAAAATATAAGGTAACAGAGGATTTTCACCTCTAATGTATACATTGATATTTTGGAGACCAGAAGTAGGAATAATGTGTGAAAGGAAGGGTATATGCCCCTCTGGTGCAACAGAACTGTAGGTAATTTGATTAAGCTCTTTATCACCAATAGTAGTCATACTTATGGGCGTTTGCCAATCTAGTTTTTGTTTGAATTCTATGAATGCATCTTTTACATTCTTCCTAGTAGATGCAATTTGCTGCCAAATTTTTGCTTGTGTACCAAAGCTAAAGCGACCATTAGAGTATTGTTGCCATAGGTCGTTAATAGCCAACAAAGGACTACAAGGAATCTGTTCAGCAGCTAAGACGCTTGGGTCTCCCTTCATTAGGTCATAAATCATTTTATTGGTCAGTTCATTGGCAGTGCTGTACTGCTGTGATTGAAGTGCTGCTTGCAAAGGCTGTAAGTCAATTGTAGGCGCTTCAGACTGAGTTACCACTGGCTCCGTAGTCGTGGCTGCTGGGCTGAGACTAGAACTCGGATAAGGACTACTCGCTGTTGGGGAAGCTGGCGATGGAGAATAGGGGGGTGATTCTTCTTGAATAGAAGGTGCTGAGTTGATCGAGTCTTGAGCAGTGTTCTGAGGATTTTGATTCCCGCGATTTGTGAGCAAAGATTGAACAAACAGCGTTCCAGTAATCCCTACTCCTATACTGACTCCCATGAGCATGACTAAACCTGCAAGTATCCATTTCCATTTTTGGGGTTGCTGAGGTTGCGCAGTGTACTGTACCCCTGATGGATAAGATGAAGCCATGACTTGGCTGTCTGTGACTGTAGGCGTATTCCAAGATTGACTTGTTCTATTCGTTGCATTCACTTGACTCTGAGGCTCCACATGCGTAGTTCCTTGAGAAATTGGAGAAGTCAGTAAAGTAGTGGCACGATGCAAAGTTGCTTGAGAGGAATCTAGGGCTTCAAGTGCTCTTAGGGCTTCTGTAGCATTTTGATAGCGATCGCGGAAGTTATAGCAAATCATTTTATTCAAAACATTTGCAAAGGCGTCAGAAACATGGACTTTCTGTTGCCACAAAATCTCATGGGTATATTCATCTCGCAAATTGCCTAGTTCTAAAATACTCATTCCCGTCAAAGCTTCAATGCCAATCATGCCGACAGCATGGATGTCGCTACTGAGTCTGGGTTGTCCCATCATTTGTTCAGGGGCAGAGTAACCATGCGTGCCAATTACAACTGTAGGATTGACAGCAAAACCCTGCTGGTTAGAGGCTGCTTCTGGGGATTGAATAACTTCCTTTACTGCACCAAAATCAATCAATACAATTTTACGATCCGCCAGACGGCGCATAATGTTAGAGGGCTTTAGGTCTCGATGAATAACATTCCTGTCATGAACGAATTTGAGAACTTGCAATATTTCTATTAGTCATTTCTTAACTTGATGTTCTCCTAAAGGATGCCCCTGTTGAATCTCCTGAGTGAGATTGACGCCATCTATAAACTGAAGAATCATTACGAAATAATCTTTATCAAGAGAGCCTTTATGAACAAAGTGGGCACGCAGTTCTGGAATTTGGTCATGGTGTCCAAGCTCAGCTAGGACGACGGCTTCACGGTCAAACAGTCGCTTAGCTACTTCAAACTTTTCATTGTTGGGTTTTAACTGCTTGATAACGCAACGATAGTTGGGAGAGTTACTAGGTATTCTGGTATCTATAGCGAGATAGGTATGGCCAAAGCCTCCGCCCCCAATCTTTTCGAGAATTTGGTAGCGGTTATCAAGAATATCCCCAGAGTTGAAAATATCATCCATGGGAATCAATCCGTAGTTTTGTAATGGGAGTCTTAGAGTTAAATTGCTCAGAACTATAGCATAGAAAAAAATACTTCTAAAAGGCAAAAATATTGCTGAACAACTGTTCTTAGTTGCAGAAGTGACCCCCAATCGCTACCTGATGCCTACCTCAACTAAGGAGGGCATAGCCAGAGCTTAGCTAAACCCTCTTCGGCTATGAGGTTGCTTACAAAGCTCTCGCACAGCCGATTATTTTTATTCTTTTTAGGTAAGAATTACGATATTTCTTTCGTTAGTTTTCTAACCTCCTTCTGGAGCTGTCATCCAGATTCCTTGAGGGCACGGCGAAAGCCCAAGGCAATGAGGATATTGGCCAAGGTCAAAAAGAATTCTGCCCCCCCGTGCAACCCGTCCACATTGGCCAAGGTTGTACCATAGACCCTTTGGGCATAGAGTCCCGCAGGAATCGTGACGGCGACAAAGACCAGTGTTCCATAGAAGCCAATCAGGGCTAAACGGGGGGTGTTGGGGTTGCGGCTCATGAAGTACAAGAACCCCAAATAGGGAAACAGCGAGAGGGCAAAAAAGGCATTCGTGAGCATTAGCGGCGAGCCAGCTTTTTACTCATTTTGCGGAGCCGAATTGATTTGGGGGTTACCTCCACCAGTTCATCGGGGCCAATATACTCCAGTGCCCGCTCTAGGCTCATTTCGACGGGTGCTTGTAGTTGCACCAGTTCATCCCCGGTTGAGGAGCGGAAGTTGGTGAGTTGTTTGGCTTTGCAGACATTGATTTCAAGGTCTTGGGGACGGTTGTGCTCACCGACAATCATGCCTTTGTAGACTTTGGTGCCGGGGGTAATGAAAAAGACGCCGCGATCTTCGGCGTTTTTCAGAGCATAGAAGGTGGCCGTGCCCTCCTCAAAGGCAATTAAGACGCCATTGCGCCGGGTGCTGATCTCGCCTGCCAAGGGACGATAGTCCAAAAAGCTGTGGTTCATAATCCCTTCGCCGCGGGTTAGGCGCATAAATTCGCCGCGGAAACCAATGAGACCCCGGGCCGGAATCACAAACTCCAGTTGAGTCCGACCATTGCCCCCTACCTGCATATCCTGCATTTCACCGCGGCGCTGGCCTAGCCGTTCAATACAGCCACCCACGGCTTCATCGGGAACATCAAGCACCAAGCATTCATAGGGTTCGCAGGGTTGACCATTGACTTCACGGTAGATTACCTGCGGCTGGGACACTTGGAATTCATAGCCTTCGCGGCGCATGGTTTCAATGAGAATGCCAAGGTGCAATTCACCCCGACCGGAAACGGCAAAGCGATCGGGGGAGTCGGTTTCTTCGACCCGCAGCGCCACATTGGTTTCCAGTTCCCGAAACAGGCGATCGCGCAATTGCCGCGAGGTGACAAAGGTTCCCTCCTGACCGGCAAAGGGGGAGTCGTTGACCGCAAAGGTCATTTGCAGGGTGGGTTCATCTACCTTGATCAGGGGGAGGGCTTGGGGATTGTTGGGGTCAGTAATGGTTTCACCAATGTTGGCATCACTAAAACCAGCGATCGCGACAATATTGCCGGCACTCGCTCTGTCCAATTCAATCCGTTTTAGTCCTTCAAAGCCCAAGAGCTTGGTAATCTTTGCTTTGACAATTTGGCCATTATCCTTGACCAAGGCTGCCTGCTGCCCCACCTGCACTGTGCCGTTATGAATTTTGCCAATGACAATTCGCCCTAGGTACTCTGAGTAGTCTAGGGTCGTCACCTGAAGTTGCAAGGGCGCATCGGGATTGCCCACCGGCGGCGGAATATGGTGGGCAATGGCCTCAAAGAGGGGCTGCATATCTTTGCCTTCCTCATCTAAGTCGGTTTTCGCATAGCCCGCTAAGCCAGAGGCAAAGAGGTAGGGAAACTCGCACTGATCGTCATCCGCCCCCAGTTCAATAAACAAATCCAATACCTTGTCAATGGCCTTGTAGGGTTCCGCCTGCGGCCGGTCAATTTTATTCACGACCACAATGGGGCGCAGACCTTTTTCAAGGGCTTTTTTGAGGACAAACCGCGTTTGGGGCATCGGGCCTTCATTGGCATCGACAATCAGCAGACAGCCCTCCACCATTCCCAAAACCCGCTCGACTTCACCGCCAAAATCGGCGTGGCCGGGGGTATCGACAATGTTAATCGTCAAGTCTTTGTAGCGAACCGCTGTATTCTTGGCCAGAATCGTAATGCCGCGCTCCCGCTCCAGATCATTGGAGTCCATGACGCACTCAGGAATCTCTTCCCCCTCGCGAAAAGTACCAGCTTGGCGCAGTAGGGCATCCACCAGTGTTGTTTTCCCGTGGTCAACGTGGGCGATAATAGCAACATTACGAATCGGCAGACTCATAACAACTTCCTAAGGGTTCTGTAATCGAGTGTTGAGGAGTGTAACAAATCCTTACAATCCTAGCGTAGCTTAGTAGGGGAACTGAGCTATCAGTCTAGTGTCATCAATTTTGTTCAGAAAGTCCCCCTTTTGAGGCTATGACCGATCGCTTGCCTTGGTTGCAAACCCATACCCCCCTTAAGTCACTCTCTTTGGAGGCACTGGAGGCGATCGCCGCTGCCCTGCGCACAGAATTCATTGCTGCCAATCGTCGCATTGTTCTTGAGGACACGCCGGTAACGCATTTGATGATTCTGCGATCGGGAGAATTGGAGGCCTATCACACCACCCGCGATCGCCCCGCAACCGTAACAACCCTTCTACCAGGAACGGTTCTGCACTGGCTAGAACTGGTGCTGGAACAACCGGCACCGCAAACGGTGATTACTCTAATGGACTGCGAACTATGGACATTGCCCCGCGAGGTGTTTGCCACATTGGCCACTCAATTTCCCGAACTCCGCCAACAGGTGTCGCAGCAGTTGCAAAGTGCCCTCAGTGATCTAGCCTACGAGCAGGAGCGGCAGGCCGTGTTGCGTCCCTACCTTGTGCCACGGGTGAAACAGGGAATTGTGGGCAGTAGCCGCTATGCGGTGCGCTTACGCCAAGGGATTAAAGAGGCCGCTCGCGATCGCCAGCCGGTGTTGATTTTTGGTGAACCCGGTCTAGAAAAAGATAATATTGCTGCCTTGATTCATTATGGGTCGAGCGATCGCCGGCAACCCTTGATTCGCTTTAACTGTGGCACCCTATCCGCGAATGGGGCAGAACTCTTTGGTAAACCCAACAAGCCGGGTCTCCTCGACTGGCTGGCAGAGGGCACTCTGATCCTCAACAATGTCCATGAATGGCCAGTCCACCTCTATCCGCAACTGCGCCGCCTTGTCGCCGAGCAGACCTATGAACCGGTAGCTGAGACCCCCGTTCCCCCCCGCCGCTTTCCGGGGCGACTGATTCTGATTGCCGAAAAGAAAGGCTGTGATTGCCAAGATCTGGTACGTCACCAAATTAAAGTACCTCCTCTGCGGGTCACCAAAGCAGATATTGAAGCCCTAGTGAATTACTACATTGCCCTCTACTGTCGGCAGCGGGGCATTCCCAAACCGCGGATCACACCCGAAGCCCTACGGCGGCTCCAGAGTTATGATTTTCCCGGCAACCTGCGGGAGTTGGCGAGTCTAGTGGAGCGTGCCATCGTCCAAGCCGAAGGGGCAGACGTGCTGACGGAAGAAGTCTTTTGGCCAGAGCGATCGCGGCAACGGCGGTTTCGCTGGAACCTGCTCAATGCCTATCCCCAGTTGCGCGCCTTTTTACGCAGTCCATGGTGGCCCGATCGCCTGAACTATGGTGTCACGCTTTGGCTGTTTCCGCTGATCGTGGCCATTGGCTTATGGGGGCCGCAGGATCGCGAACACAACTTTACCCTGAACCTCTTTTGGGCATGGTGGTGGCCGGTCTCACTACTGATCTTTCCCTTTTTGGGGCGCATTTGGTGTGCTGTCTGCCCCTTCATGATCTACGGCGAAGTCCTGCAAAGGCTGTCCCTGAAGATCTGGCCGCGCAAGCTGCGCCCTTGGCCGCGTCAACTAGCCGAGCGCTGGGGAGGCTGGGTGCTCTTTGGCCTCTTTGCCGTGATTCTCCTGTGGGAAGAATTGTGGGATTTACCCAATACTGCCTATCTATCCAGTTGGCTACTGATCTTGATTACAGCGGGAGCCGTGATTTTTTCTCAGCTCTATGAACGTCGCTTTTGGTGTCGCTATCTCTGCCCCATTGGTGGCATGAATGGCCTCTTTGGCAAACTCTCCATTCTTGAATTGCGGGCACAGCAGGGGGTGTGCGCTGCTAGTTGCCAAACCTACCAATGCTACAAAGGCGGCCCTGCCCTTGGGGAAGGTCAAGAAACAGGGGGCTGTCCCGTTTATTCCCATCCGGCCCAACTCCCAGACAACCGCAATTGTGTCCTGTGCATGACCTGTCTCAAGGCCTGCCCCCATCGCTCAGTAGAACTCAATTTGCGCCCGCCGGCCATTGATCTCTGGACCAGTCATGAGGCCACGGCGGCTGAAGTTTGCCTGCTCTTTTTGCTCTTGGGCGCGGTGGTGCTGCACCGTTTACCCCTGCTTTTGCAATGGCTAGGACTGACGGAAGCTCATTTTGGGTTACAGGGGATGATTGCGGTGGTGGCGCTAGCTCTGCCGGGACTATTGGCATGGGGTTGGCATCAGATACAACGACAAGGCTCGGTTCCCTTTGTGCGCTCGGCCTATGGCTATCTGCCTTTGGTGCTGGGCGCCAATTTGGCCTATTACTTGCCCCTTGGTCTAGGGGAGGCAGGGCAGTTGTTGCCCGTAACCTTTGCGACCTTTGGCCTCGATGGCACGAGTTTGCCCAGTTGGCAAGCCCATCCCGCGGTGATCGGGTTCTTGCAAACAACCACACTTTTCATCAGTACCCTTGCCAGTTTGCTCCTCAGTCAAAAGATTGCACGCTTACCCCTACAACAGATGTGGCATCCTTGGCTAGGCATTATCGCTCTTGCTGGGGGAATTGCCTATTTACTTTGATAGGCTGGGCTGGACTCGGCGTAGAGATAGCACGTCAAAAACCTAGAAGCCAGAATTTCTCTGGGGGGATACTCGCGATCGTCCCCTCAACTAAGCCATCGCAAAACGTCATCAAAGGCGTGGCGTGTCAAAGAACAGCAGCTTAGTGATTAAGCCAGCAGCCAACACCAGCAGCGTCACCAAGAATCCCCACAGACGGGCATCGGTTCCATCCTGACGTTTGACAATCTGCTGCAATGTGGTCTCTACTGTGTTAATGCGCTGCCCCAATTGCGCCTCTACGGAACTAATATGCTGCGACAATTGCGCCTCGACAGCATTGATACGCTGCTCTAGCTTGGCCTCAACGGCATTGATACGCTGTTCCAGCTTGGCCTCAACCGCATTGATACGCTGCTCTAGCTTCGCCTCGACGGCATCAATTTTGTCCTCAAGTCGTTGGAACCTCTCGCCACTGGTGGCAATGTGAATATCCAGCTTTTTCTCTATGGCCTGAAGACTGGCCTGCATCCCTTGGATGGCATCCAACACTTGACTCAATTCAGATTGCGTTACAGGTTCACTCATGATTGGCCCCTTGCATCAATTCCTTTCCTGAAGGTCCTAAGCCACCATTGCCCACCTTTGAAAACTGTTGACCAAAATATGATCACTTCTGCTCCTTGATTGAGCAAGTAACAGCAGTAAATAGTCCACTTACAAAAAAATAGTAAACCTGAAACCCTTGATATTCCTTGGGTTCAGGCTTTTTTATCTCTATGGGCCGGGCTGGATTCGAACCAGCGTAGGCGTAGCCAACGGATTTACAGTCCGCCCCCATTAACCACTCGGGCACCGACCCTTTCATCGCGATTTTTTAATATACCACATAAGGAGGGAGACTTGAGCTTCCTGTTTTGAGAAAACCATTCCCTACTCGTCGAGGGTGTAGCTTTGCAGGTTTTCTAGGGGTTGCACTTTGAGGAGACGTTCGGCGCGGCGAATCTCGCTGTCACTGCCTTGAATCAGGATCAGGTATTTGCCTCGCTGCAATCGCTTTTCAAAGGGGATGCCAGACTTGCCAGTAATCACCACTTGCAGACCCCCCCCCACGGTGAGGCTACCCAAGGCACCCGCGATCGCGCCAAAGATACCTCCCAAAAGACTATTATTGAGGCGATCCAGCATCGGCAGAATATCAATTTGCGTGGCCTGGTTAAAGGTAAAACCGGCAAAGAAGCCAAAGGGAACCAGCCAGATCAACATCCGTTGCATTTGCTGGCGGGCCACTTGAAACGGATCAATGAGTCCTAACTCTGACCACTGTTTGTAGCCTCGCCCCAATAGGGCTACCTTTTCCATGGGGAAGCCGTCCTTTTCCAGCTGGGTATACACAGCCTCGGCTTGGAGGCGATCGCCCAATGTCGCTACCAAGTAATTTTTCATAGCGATAGGATGAAGGAAATCTCTTGCTTGCCTGCAAAGCTATGCTGCCCCTATTGTCCCACTTTCGCCGCACCTTTGCTGATCTCGGTTTGATTGTCGTGGCCAGTGCCGTGGCCAGCACGGTGGTGATTGGGATTCGCGAAATGGGTGGGCTACAACCGTTGGAATTGGGAGCCTACGATCGCCTGATGCAATTGCGCCCCATGCCCGGCCCCGATCCGCGACTGTTGGTGGTGGCTGTGACCGAGGCTGATATTCAACGCTACCGCTCCCTGTCGCTGCCGGATCAGATCTACGCCCAAGCCTTAAAAAAACTCCTCAAACATCAACCCCGTGCGATTGGCCTTGATATTTACCGTGACTTTGCTGTACCACCGGGACATGAGGAATTAAACCGCCTTTGGTTAAGTTCCGATCGCCTGTTTGCTGTCACTAAGCTAGGGGATGCGACTCACCCAACGATTCGCCCTCCTGCGGCTCTCAGTGCCGATCAGGTGGGATTTAATGATGTCACGGTGGATGCTGGGGGCATTGTCCGTCGCAGTTTACTCTTTTTGCCGGACGATCAGGGGAATACACTGTACTCCTTCTCGTTGCGCCTGGCGCTGCGGTACCTCGCCGATGAAGGGATTGAGCCGCGGGGCAGTGATGCGGATCCCAATGTGATGCAGCTAGGACAGAGCATTTTTACACCTCTGCAACCCAATGATGGCGGCTATGTGGGTGCCGATACGGCGGGCTATCAAGTTATGCTCAACTATCGCGGTGATCAGCGGGCGGTGACGTGGGTGCCCCTAGAGGATGTGCTCAATGAGCGGGTTGCTCCTGACTTGATTCGCGATCGCGTGGTTCTCATTGGCAACATTGCGGAAAGCGGTAAGGACTTTTTCTATACCCCCTTTAGTTCGGGTCTGCGGGACAATCAACGCATGGCGGGGGTCTTTATCCATGCGCAAATGGTGGGGCAATTCATTGATGCGGGTTTGGGCGATCGCGCGGTTATATGGTTTTGGCCCAACAGTGTGGAGAACGTTTGGATTGTTCTTTGGGCATTGATTGGTGCCATCCTTGCTTGGCGAGTGCGCCATCCTTTGGCTCTAGCCACGGCTGTAGGCACGGCTCTGCTCCTCCTACTGCTCACCTGTTATGGGCTGTTTTTGAAATTGGGCTGGGTGCCCCTTGTGCCGCCGGCATTGACGCTCCTTCTTGGCAGTGGCGGGGTGGTCAGCTATACCGCACAGCAAGCCCAACAGCAACGGCAAATGGTGATGCGCCTCTTGGGTCAAAGTATCTCCCCGGAAATTGCCGCCGCCATGTGGGAACGGCGCGATGAACTCCTCAAGGACGGCAAATTACCCGGTCAACGCCTGATTGCCACACTCCTTTTTACTGACTTGAAGGGCTTTAGCACAATTTCCGAGAGAATGGAGCCGGAGGAACTCTTTAACTGGCTCAACGCCTATCTTGAGAAAGTGGCGGATGTGGTGCAAAGTTACCACGGGGTCATTAACAAGTTTACCGGTGACGGTATTATGGCGGTGTTTGGTGTGCCCATCAAGCGCACGAGTCGGGAAGGCATTGCCATTGATGCCCGCAATGCTGTGGATTGTGCTTTGGCCTTGGGACAATTGCTCGAGGAACTGAACCGCGAATGGGCGGCTCAAGGGCTACCGCAGGTGATGATGCGGGCGGGTATCTATACAGGCCCAATTGTGGTCGGCAGTCTCGGTAGTAAGAATCGCCTCGAGTACGGTGTTATTGGCGACAGTGTGAATACCGCCTCCCGCCTTGAAAGTGTGGACAAGCACCGCCAGCCGAGTCCCTGTCGGATTTTAGTGGCACAGGAAACGCTGGAATATCTGGGCGATCGCTATGAAGTTGAACCTTGGGGACCGTTGGAACTGAAGGGCAAAGAGCGCAAAATCCAAGTCTTTCGCATTCTCGGCGTCCGCAAAGGGCTGGCGATCGCCCCCAATCAGCCCACCGCCATTGAATTGGAGATCTAGCGACCGGGAATGAGCGCACTGCTCAGCCGTTGGATGGCGCGCCCCGCAATATCGCGATAGCGTAACTCACCACAGAGGACTTGACCCAGCCGCTGGGTAGCGGAGGGACGTTTCAGGGCAAGGCGGTAACCCACCCCCGGCATCCGATGGAAAAGTCCCGCGAGGCGTTGCGCCCACACTAAATCCGTGCCCCATTCCTCCTGCAAAGTTTTGCTATAGGTGGCTAGGGCATCCGCCTCTCCCCCCAGAGCCGCATCAATGGCTTCAGCAGCCCGCATGCCACTGTAGAGCGCCGGACGAATGCCTTCGGCGGAAAAGGGATCCACAAGGCCAGCAGCTTCACCCACAAGAAGGGCATGGTGGGTATGGAGCGGTTGCTGACCCTCCCAGACACAAAGGGGATGGTATTGAATGGGACAATTGGCAAGCTGCAGCCCATGGGCAGCGCAATACTGTTGCAAAATCGGTTCCCAATTGGCGCGATCGCTCCCCCGCACGAGAGCGACCCCCACGGTTCGCTGATCTCCCTTGGGAAAACTCCAGAGGTAGCCATTTTTGACAAGGCCAAATTCAAAATGCGCCGCGCGATCGCCGGTGGGATTCGGCACCGTCATCACCGCCGCAGTACGCCCGACTTTGGGCTTAAAGCCCAGCCACTGAGCCATTTGACTGTTGGCTCCATCAGCGGCAATGAGATAACGTGCTCCATAGGTTGTTGTTGCTGTGTGGATCTGCCAGTAATCCCCTTGAAACGTAATTCCAGTCACCGGGGTTTGGTCAATGAGGATGGCTCCCTTTTGTTGGGCCTGCTGCAGGAGGTACTGATCAAAGACCCTGCGCTCGACAAGCCAGATGGGTTCGGGAATACTTAACTCGGCTTCAACGGCCTCACTGAGCTGCCAACTGTAGCGCACCGTGCGGGTGGTATCGGTAATAGCAGGCTGAAAATCAAAATCAAACCATTGGCCAACGGTGGGTGACACAGCCCCTGTACAGGGTTTTGAACGGGGAAGGGCGGCTTTTTCCAAGACCAAAACTGAGCGTTGCCGCCGCGCGAGATGATAAGCAGCTGCCCCCCCTGCTGGTCCACCGCCGACAATAATACAGTCGTACATTCGTGCTGTGCTCGCTCCCTTTGCCGAGTTTTTGACCTAATCCTAGTGCAAAACTGCTGCTAGCGTATCAGATTGATTCGATTTTTATTCTTCTGCTGGGGAGGTTTGTGGATCGGGCTTGAGGAAAGTGGCCGCCAAGACAATGCCCAAGACTGCAAGGGCAGCCAACAAATAAAACAGGGCACTGTAGCTGCCTAGGCGATCGCGCACTTGACCACTGACAAGGGTACCTAAGAGGGCGCCAACCCCATAGGCGGTAAAGACAACGCCGTAGTTTTTGGCATAGTCAGCGGGATTAAAGAAACGCAGCGTTAATGTGGGGGCGATCGCCAGCCATCCCCCCAAGCAAAACCAGAGAAGGGCAAAGGCCACCAAGAAATGCGCCACGTCCCCCACCGTTGCCGTCGTCATGATGAGGCTGGCCGCTAAGACACAACTAAACATGGTCATACCGACATACCGCGGTGGCCAGCGATCGCTCAACCACCCCATGAGGGGACGACTGAGGCCATTAAAGAGGGCAAATAATGACACACTGGCAGCAGCAGCTTCAGGCGAGAGACCAATGACCTCTTGAGCCACGGCGCCAGAGATGCCAATACTGCTCAGGCCAATGAACGTCCCGAGGGCATAGCAGCTCCAAAGGGCATAGAATGACCGACTCCGCAGCAGCGAGGGCGGATAATGGGCAACCCGTGCGGAGGTGGGAGTTTGGGGCAGCATCTGTGCCCAACCCGCAGGGGGAAAGCGCATTCCTTGGGCACACAGGACAATGATGACACCAAAGGCAATTCCCAAAATTTGCAGTGCCGTGCGGACTGATGTGGCTTGAATCAAAGCATTGGCCAAGGGAGCAGTGATTAGAGGCGAAAGGCCAAAACCGACAATCGTCGTCCCCACCGCGAGTCCTTTGCGATCGGGAAACCAAGCGGCCACCACAGCCATTGGAATACCATAGGTGATCCCCACCCCCGTACCAGCAATGACCCCGTAGCTCAGTGTCAACATCAGACCCGAATTGGCGATACTGGCCCCCAGATAGCCCGCAGCTACCACCAAACCCCCCACCACCGTCAGTCGGCGACTCCCCAAACGGGGTAAATAAGCCCCTGTAATCGGCATCAGCAGGGCATAAAACATCAAAGCCAAGGCATAGGGTAGAAGGCTAGCGGTGGCACTTAGCCCGAGTTCGGCGGCAAGGGGGGCACGAAAGATACTCCAGCTATAGACCGTGCCAAGGCATAGCAGGATCAGCATCCCCAAAGGAATCAGAAACCAGCGCCCCCGTTGGGCGGGCTGACCAAAGAGTTTGAGCGTCTGCACTTGCTGAGTCATCGGTTAGGTTTGAGACTGGGAACGGCGTCGCCGACAGCGATCGGAACAGTACTTCACCTCCTCCCAGCAATCCGCCCACTTTTTGCGCCACTGGAAAGGACGCCCACAGACGACACAAACTTTGCTGGGGAAGTCCGCTTTGCGACGTTGCTTGGCCATAAAGAGGTTTTTAGGTCAGGTTCTACGCATCAGTGACACAGGCAGCCAGCTGCGCCCGCAGGGTCTGATGATCCAAGTTTTGACCAATGAGAACCAGTTGATTTTTGCGATCGCCTTTCCATTCCTCATCATCGAGGCTAAAGCGCTTACCACTGAGGTGAAAGACGTGGCGGCGGGGACTTTCCTTAAACCAAAGGATGCCCTTGGCACGAAAGACGGATTCGGGTAGCTGGTGGTCAAGAAAATACTGGAATTTCCGCAGTTCAAAGGGGCGATCGCTCTGGAAAGACACGGAAGTAAAGCCATCCTCCTCAAGGTGATTGGAGTGAGGGTGATGAGGATGGTCATGCTCGCAATGTTCGTCACACTCATGGTCGTGGTCGTGATCAGGGTGCTCTTGGTCTGCCTCAGGATGGAAGTAGCGATCGCTCTCAAACAGCCCCACACTCAAAATCAAGGGCAGGGGCACTTGTGCCTTCACCGTGCGGATGATGCGTGCCCCCTCCCGCATCTCCTGAATTCGCCGTTCTAACTCCTGCAAGCGTTCCTCAGTCACCAGATCTGCTTTGTTGAGGAGAATAATGTCACCGTAGGCAATTTGGCTTTGGGCAGCGCTGCTATTGAACAGATCAAGACTAAAGTTCTCCGCATCCACCACGGTAATAATTGAATCCAAACGGGTGAGATCCCGTAAATCTGTTCCTAAAAATGTCAGTGCCACCGGCAGCGGATCCGCGAGTCCCGTTGTTTCCACCACCAAATAGTCCACCTTGTCAGGACGTTCGAGCACCCGATAAACCGCATTCACCAAGTCATTGTTGATGGTGCAGCAGACACAGCCGTTGTTGAGTTCCACCATGCCGTCATCGCTGGCCACCAATAGCTCGTTGTCAATGCCAATTTCACCAAATTCATTGACGAGCACCGCGGTTTTTAGCCCCTCTTGGTTGGTCAGAATATGGTTGAGGAGCGTGGTTTTGCCACTGCCGAGGAACCCCGTAATAATCGTCACGGGCAGGCCGTGCTTTTGTGCTTCCATTTTGGTGGCTGCGGGAAGGGGAGAGGTCGTCATAGGCGGTGTATCACGAGCAAGAATTGTTCTCAAATTATAGCTGCTGCCCCTCGCTCAAGGGGGGAGCGATCGCTGTAGGCTAGAAACAAGCCCCCATTTTGATTGATAGCCATTGCCGTAGGACAGCGCCCAAAACGGCACTTTGCGCACCCCCATATCAAGGGTTCGACAAAATACGGTAACCTGTTGGAGCTTAACGATTAAATTGAATATGTCCAACCAGCCGTTGCAACGACGCACTAAAATTGTCGCCACCATTGGTCCAGCCGTCAGCCACCCCGACAAACTGCGCGCCATTATCCAAGCAGGAGCGACCACTCTGCGCCTGAACTTTTCCCATGGCACCCACGAGGATCACCAGCGCAGCATCCGCCTGATTCGCCAAATTTCCTATGAATTGGGGCAACCTGTGGGCATTTTGCAGGACTTGCAAGGCCCCAAGATCCGCCTTGGGCGGTTTGAACATGGCTCCATTTCCCTCAAGCGGGGCGATCGCTTTACCCTTACGAGTCGCCCCGTCATGGGCAACCAGCACATTAGCTCAATTACCTATCCCCCCTTGGCTCAAGAGGTTCCCGCCGGCGCCACAATTTTGCTGGATGATGGCCGCGTTGAAATGGTTGTTGAAGAGGTAGATAAGGAGGCGGGTGAACTCCACTGTCGGGTTGTTGTCGGGGGCACGCTCTCCAATGCCAAGGGAGTGAACTTTCCGGGGGTTTACCTCTCGATCAAAGCCCTCACCGAAAAAGATCGGGAGGATCTGATGTTTGGCCTCAATCAAGGGGTGGACTGGGTCGCCCTCAGCTTTGTCCGCAATCCCCAAGATGTGCTGGAAATTAAAGAACTGATTGCCAAGGCGGGGAAGCAGGTGCCGGTCATTGCCAAAATCGAAAAGCACGAGGCGATCGAGCAGATGGATGCCATTCTCTCCCTTTGTGATGGGGTGATGGTGGCACGCGGCGATTTGGGGGTGGAATTGCCCGCTGAAGAAGTACCCATTCTGCAAAAACGGCTGATTGCAGCGGCAAACCGCTTGGGGATTCCTGTGATTACCGCTACCCAAATGCTGGACAGCATGGTAAAAAGCCCCCGCCCTACCCGCGCTGAAATTTCCGATGTCGCCAATGCCATCCTCGATGGTACCGATGCGGTGATGCTCTCCAATGAAACGGCGATGGGTGACTATCCCGTCGAAGCAGTGAAGATGATGGCCACGATTGCGGCGCGCATTGACAACCAACCCCAACTGCGTCAACCCCCCCTTGCTGACCCGATGACGGTGCGTTCAATTCCCAATGCCATTAGCCAAGCGGTGGGACAGGTGGCCGCACAACTCAATGCCAAGGCCATCATTACCCAAACCAAGAGCGGTGCCACTGCCCGCAATGTTTCCAAGTTTCGTCCCCAAATTCCGATTTTGGCGGCAACCCCCCACATTGAAGTGGCACGGCGGTTGCAGTTGGTGTGGGGTGTAGAACCGCTGCTGACATTGGATCATCCCTCGATGCGGCAATCGTTTCAGGCAGCCATTAATGCGGCGCAGGAGCGGGGCTTCCTTGAGGAGGGCGATTTGGTGGTGATGACGGCTGGTACCCTCCAAGGGGTTTCTGGCTCCACGGACATGATCAAGGTGGAACTGGTGACATCGGTAATGGGGCGCGGCTGTGGCATTGGCCATGGGTCGGTGAGTGGCCCCGCACGGGTGGTGCGCGAAGGGATGCCGGTGCGCACGTTTAATAGTGGGGAAATTTTGGTGGCAGAGCGCACGAGTGCTGAGCTGGTGGAAGCCATTCGCAAAGCAGCAGGGATCATTACCGAAGAGGACAGCCTGACGAGCCATGCGGCGGTCTTGGGATTGCGGTTGGGCATTCCTGTCATTGTGGGCGTCAAAAATGCCACCCGACTGATTCGTGAGGGCACGATTCTGACGATGGATGTGGAACGCGGCTTGGTGTATTCCGGTGCCCGCAATGGCATCGAGCGATCGCCCGAGTAGGAGGGGTAGATGCTTTTTTTTCAAGTCAATCCCTATCTCACGGATTTGCTGACCCGTACCCTCCAAGCCACATGGCAACAGTTTCCTTGGCTGGGACAAGAGGATATTGCCCTCACTTTACTGGTGTATCCACCGCCGGTTCCGGTGAATACGGGGGGTGCCCTCACCGCTGCGGAATTTTGGCAGTATCAGATTCCCGGCGCCCATTATCGCGGTGATGTGCTGATGTACCCAGCCAGTGTGGTGAAGTTGTTTTACCTGGTTGCCTGTCATGAATGGCTCCACAGTGGCATGCTTCAGCCCGATGTGGAATTGGAACGCGCCATGCGGGATATGATTGTGGACTCTAGCAACGATGCCACGAGTCTTGTTGTAGATATGCTCACGGGAACCACCAGTGGGCCGGTGCTACCGCCGGAACCTTTTCGCACATGGCAATATCAGCGCAATATCGTCAATCGCTATTTTCAATCCTTAGGGTGGCCAGAGCTAGCGAATATCAACGTGAATCAAAAAACGTGGTGCGACGGCCCCTATGGGCGCGAGCAGGAATTCGTGGGGCGCGATCGCCAGAATGCCAATCGTCTCACAACCAATGCCACTGCCAAGTTAATCCATAGTATTGTCGGCGGTGTTGCCGTCTCTGCCAGCGCCAGTCAAGCGATGATGGAACTGATGGAGCGATCGCTGGATCCAGAACTTTTAGCTGAAGATCCGGAAAACCAAGTGCAGGGTTTTTTGGGGGAAGGGCTACCTCAGGGGGCAAAGCTGTGGTCAAAGGCGGGACTCACCAGTTGGGTGCGCCATGATGCGGCCTATATTGAACTACCCAATCATTGCCCTTATACCTTGGTGGTCTTTATGGAGAATCGCACCGCCAGTACAAATACAGAGGTACTGCCCTTCATTTCCCGTCAGATTGCCAGTGGCATTCCCACCCTAGAGGGCGCCGGAGTACTGTAGGCCACTGACGACACCCGCCGCCAAAAGGTGACCAAAGCTAGTAGTGGCTAGCAATTCCGGCAGGCCAAAGCCCTCAAAGAGGGCGGGCAAGGAAATGGGTAAAGCGGGACCTTTTCCCCGCGATTGAATGGCATAACGGCCAATGGCGATCGCAAACAGGTTGCAGAGGATCACCACCAACCCCACAGACGGCGTCCAAGTGGTATCGGGGAGTGTGGCTAACACCATGGTTCCTCCTAAATGGGTACAATTGCCCATGAATTATACGGAACGGCTTGATCGCCCACCGCCAGTTCTTTACAAAATGGTGCATCTCGTTACAAATGCTTAACTCAACCATTCCTACAAAAATTGCCGTCAAAATTTGTGGCTTGACCCTCCCAGAGCAAGCAATTGCGATCGCCCAAATGGGCGTCAGCGCCCTTGGCTTTATTAGCGTTCCCCATTCGCCGCGCTACGTCCCCGCCGCAACCATTGCCGAGATCTGTCGCCAGTTGCCCAGTTCAGTGCTCACCGTCGCTGTAGTAGCCAATCTTAATTTAGACGCCTTAGTTAATTTAGTCACAACCACGGGAGTGCAAGCGGTACAGCTGCATGGCAACGAGTCTGCTGCATTTTGTCAACAGGTGCGCCATGCCCTGCCCGATAGGGTACTCATCAAAGCCCTGCGGGTGCGATCGGCAGCCACCCTCGCAGAGATTCCCGCCTATGCCCCAACTGTGGATCGCATTCTCCTAGACGCCTACCACCCGCAGCAGTTGGGGGGTACAGGCCAGCCCTTTGACTGGACATTGCTGAAAGAGTTACAAGTGTCTTGCCCTTGGTGGCTGGCGGGGGGGATTACGCCAGAAAATTGCCGCCAAGCGATCGCCCAAACCCAACCCCAAGGCATTGATCTCGCCAGTGGTGTGGAAATTCAGCCGGGGGTCAAGGATCTAGGGCGTGTGGCCACCTTGCTCCGCAACTTAGGGATAAATGCAGAGCATCCCTCGCACCCTGAGGGCAGACGGTTCTAGGTGCAACTCTTGAAGAGCGACCCCTTCGCCTAAGTCAATGGTGATACCGGGGTGAATGTGATTTTCGCCCTGCCAGTGCACCTGTTCTAAACAGAGCGTCCGTTCATCCTGCAAGCGCACATGGGTCGTGAGATGCCAATCGGCTTGCTCCCCTTGGGCATTCAGCATCGTGAATATCAGGTTGAGGCAGCCTGAAGCCAATTTTCCCTGTGTACGTACCAACTGCCACTCCTGAAGATTGACCCGCGGTTTTCCGAGGCCTTGGTGATCGAGCAGTTTCAGGAGTTCCCGTAATCCCGATTGCAGCAGTGGCGCTGCTAAGGAGGCCTCTAAATCCGCTTGGCTGAGAACCAGCTCCCCCCGCACCGGCACCGGTGCCAACAGTTTCAGGGGTTTGCCCCGCAAAACTTGCCCCAAATTAATCTGAATCTGTTCTGCCTGGACTGCCGCATGGCGCACTTGAATCCCCCGATAATTAGCCAGCGTTGCGGCAACGCGCACGTGGGGCAAGTACCCCCGCAAAATCTGGCGATCGCCCCCTTGAATTTCAATTTCCAAGCCAGTTGCCTGCTCCAACTGCGAAGATAACCACCAGTGCAACGCCGGTTGCAAGACCCGTGGAATGAGTCCGCGTTCAGAAGCGGCACCGAACGCCTCAGCCATTTCGGGCGACGTTAACGACATACGTACTCCTCACACACTTTTTGGATCCACTCCTCCTAGGATACCTAGGCCAGCCTATGGGGCTAGTTCGCTGATTTTAACGAAACTGGATGTTGGTTTGGTTTGGTCTTACCAGCGGCAACTTTCCTAATCTGTTAGAACGGGGATAGTGGAAACACGATGAGATGCTGCTCAGCCATGCTAAGAGGGATTTGTCCCCCTCTGTCCCGATTTTGTGATTGAACTGCGCTCTCCCAGTGCTGATCTGCGGCCACTCAAGGCACAAATGCGTGAATATCAGGAGAATGGTCTGCAACTGGGGTGGCTGATTGACCCCCAACATCAACGGGTGAAAATTTACCGTTCTGAAGCACCCCCTGAAGTCGCGATCGCCCCGCGGCACCTCTCTGGGGAAGATCTCCTTCCCGGATTCGTGCTGGATTTATCCGACAGTCTTGCCTAGGAAGAGAGGGCAACCAGCAGGTGGGGATCAACCTTAAGGCGGGTGGCTAAGGCTTGCAGGTGCCGCCGATCGCCCTCCGTGAGCCGCTCTCCATTCTGGCGGAGATCTCCTATCAGGGCATAAAGCTGCTCCTGTGCCCGATCTAAATTGAGGTTCAACCCCAAGGCATCCCCTACGGTGATCAAATTTTGGAGAAGCGGACTCAATTGCGCTAGAGTATCACTGTCCAAATGGTGAGTTAGATAGCGCAATCCTGTGCAGACCTGTTGCTCTAGGAGCCGCTGCTGTTCCTGAAGGCTGAGATGACAGCCCAAAAGTCGTGCCTCACGGGCGATCGCCGCCAATTCGGCCAGATGGTTTTGCAAATCCGCCAAGGGTAGATCACCGAGATCGCTGAGATCTTGCTCCAAATATCGCAGATGGCTAATCGCACGATGGGTTAGAGCGACAGCCGCTGCCACTTGCAACTCCTGGGGGACACTGAGGCCATCCCGTTGAAAGCCCATGAGGATGCCATAGTTATCTCGATAGACTTGGGTATAAAGCTGATCCAAGCGGGTCAGGGTTTCCCGTGCCAGCACTCCCATGAGGCGGTGGCGTTCCTCAGCAAAGAGATCGTCCAAGCTGTAGGCCACCCCCCCAAAGCGTTCCGTAATCGCCATCACCACCCGCGCCGCACTGCCCTGTTGGAAGGCTTGCAGCAGATGGGTCTTGATCTGGCTATATTCCCGTCGCCCTTGGAAGGGTTGAATGGCACAGTGGAAGTCCCAGCCCCCCAAGTGCAAGACAGCAAAAATCAGCAGTTGTGACTCGGTGGTAATCGTCGAGGTGAGTTGAATCTGGCCGATCGCCAGCGTTAGGCTTCCCATGCGTTGGAGATGGTAATCCCCCTGCTCGATCTCATAGCAGTAGAGCTGGTGTTGGCGAGGATAGCTGTTAAAGAGGGAACTCATGGCATAGTGGGCGGCCACCTGCTGCAAGCTAATTTGAGCCGTTTTCACCAATTGGTGATAGACTGCTGCCCCATTGCCAAACTGGGGGACATTGCTGGGAGCAGCTGCCAGACGCTCAACAAACTCAGGTTCCAACTGCACCCCTGCCACATCTCCCGCAAGTTCGATCGCCCGTGCCGCATAGCGGAGAATTTGCACCCCCTCTGGCCGCGAGAGTTCATCAAAGAACCAGCCACAACTGGTAAACATGAGCAGGGCATGGTGCTGCATCTCCAGCAGGCGCAGGGCATCAATTTGCTCACTTTGACTCAGAGGGCGGCGTTGGTGTTTCGCCAAAAAACGATGCAGAGTCTCCGGCGAGCGATCGCTAATCACCTCAATATAGGCATCGCGGGCTGCCCAAACATCCTGAAATAGCTCACTGCCAAGGGTTTCGTAGATGTCAATTAGCTCATCCCGCAACCAGTTCAGCGCCTCCCGCAGGGGGCGTCGCCACAGTTGATGCCACGCACCCCCACCCCCACAGCCACAATTGTCCTGCCAGCGATCCACCCCATGGGCACAACTCCACGCCGTGACGGGTTTGAGTTCCACCTCCCATGTCGGGGGAAACAGGCTGAGGTAATAGGCAAAGTTAGTGATCTGCCAGCCCCGCTGGGGAATTTCCACCTTGAAGGCATAGGCAAGGGCTTTTTCACCCCCATACTTGTGATGGCCAAAGGTCTCGCCATCGGTGGCCACAGCAATGATCTGACTGGGGCGATGATCGCCGCGCACGGCCTGTCCCAAGCGTCCCGCTAGAAATTGCGAGCTAGTGAGCAGGTCACTAAAGCCCATGTCCCGCGAAATTGGGCCATCATAAAAGAAAATGTCGAGGTAATCTCGCTGGCGATCGCCCCCCGGTAAATAGCAGCGATAGGGACGGGTGGGATCAATTTGGCTACCACTGACTTCGATCCACTCGGCTTCTCCCTCCGCAAGAATGGGACGACAGCGTTGGGCTTGGGAGGGTGCCAAGATCGTGAAGCGAATCCCCTCCTGAATCAGTGCCGCCACCGTTTCATAGTCAATGGCCGTTTCCGCGAGCCACATCCCCTCCGGTTCGCGACCAAACCGCCGCCGAAAGTCCGCCTTGCCCCAGCGAATTTGCGTGAGTTTATCGCGATAGTTGGCCAAAGGCAAAATCATGTGGTTATACACTTGGGCGATGGCGTTGCCGTGGCCATTGAAGCGCTGACAACTGTGGCGATCGGCCTCAATAATCCGCTGATAGACCTCCAAATCGTAGCGCTCAAGCCAACTAAAGAGCGTCGGGCCAATATTGAAGCTCAGGTATTCAAAGTTGTTGACAATATCAATGACCTCACCGCGATCATTCAAAATCCGGGCAAAGGCATTGGGGCGATAGCACTCGTAGTAAATGCGCTCATTCCAATCATGGAACGGCTGGGCACTGGGTTGGTGTTCAATGGCGTTGAGATAGGGATTTTCGCGGGGGGGCTGATAGAAATGGCCATGGATGGTGATGTACACCCCTAAGGCTTGCAGTTGATCGGCGGCAGGGGCAGAAGCAGTAGGCGTCACATCTGTTGAATTCAGCATGCAGATCAACCACAAGACAACACGTTAACTTTCTTTGATCATCGGCGATCGCCCCAACGGCTAGGCCGCCCGTGAGGAAACTTTAAGCTCCGCAAGATTCAGTTACGCAGCGCCTAGGGCACCACCAACACCGGACAGGGCGCCAAATTAATCACGCGGTTGCTGACACTTTCCTGAAATCCCTCAGGGGTTAGCCCCGTGCCGCGGCAGCCCATAATAATTAAATTGGCATTGATTTCATCGGCCACATCACAGATGACAAAGGCCGGCTTGCCCCGACGCAGTAGGGTTTCCGCCACAATGGACTGTTGGGCAAAGGCCTCCTTAGCACGATTCAAAAATTCTGTAATGGCGGCTTCTAATTCTGCATCTGGCTCAGGGCTTTCCTCCACTGATAGCAAAAACAACCGACTCTGAAACAACTTCACCATCTCCACCACAGTGGGCATGGCTTCTTGGGCATCACGGCTACGATCAATGGGAAAAAGAATGGTTTTGAACATCGGTTTCACCTCATTGGAATCAAGTGGAAGGGCACGCCCTTGGGTAGAATGAGGGTCAGGTGAGGGTTCTGTAACGGGTCACTCCATCGCTGGCTGGGATTACTATGCCCCTAGTACTATCATCCATGTTTTAACGCATTTAGGAGGCTCTAGCGTGTCTAAAAAATCTGTAGCACAGTTATCGGCTGCCGACTTAGAAGGAAAGCGTGTCCTCGTACGGGTGGATTTTAACGTTCCCGTTGATGAGAATGGCGTCATCACCGATGATACCCGCATCCGCGCCGCACTTCCCACCATTCAAGACCTGATCAGCAAAGGTGCCAAAGTCATTCTGGTCAGCCACTTTGGCCGTCCCAAGGGCGTGGATGATAAACTGCGGCTGACTCCCGTGGCACAGCGGCTCTCGGAACTGCTCCACAAACCCGTGGCCAAGCTGGATGACTGCATTGGTGATGCCGTGGTCGCCCACACCCAAGCAATGGCCAATGGCGATGTCTGCCTTCTCGAGAATGTGCGCTTCCATCCGGGCGAGGAAAAAAATGATCCTGAATTTGCCAAGCAGCTGGCCGCCTGTGCAGAAGTCTATGTCAACGATGCCTTTGGCACGGCGCACCGCGCTCACGCCTCCACTGCGGGGGTGACGCAATACCTCAGTCCCTGCGTTGCTGGTTTTTTAATTGAGAAAGAATTGGAATATCTCCAAAATGCCATCGAACATCCCCGCCGTCCCCTAGCCGCCATTGTGGGGGGGTCTAAAGTCTCCTCTAAGATTGGCGTGATTGAAGCCCTTTTAGAAAAAGTGGATAAATTGCTGATTGGCGGTGGCATGATCTTCACCTTCTATAAAGCACGAGGTCTCAACGTGGGCAAATCCCTCGTAGAAGAAGACAAGCTAGAGCTAGCCAAACACCTTGAAGCCAAAGCCCAAGAAAAAGGCGTGGAGTTACTCCTGCCGACAGATGTGGTGGTAGCCGATAACTTTGCTGCCGATGCCAATAGCCAAGTCGTGAGTATCGACGCTATTCCCGACGGCTGGATGGGGCTAGATATTGGTCCTGCTTCTGTCCAGCTTTTCCAAGAGGCTCTCAAAGATTGCAAAACAGTGATCTGGAATGGCCCAATGGGGGTGTTTGAGTTTGATCAATTTGCCAAAGGCACGGAGGCGATCGCTCGCTGTTTAGCTGATCTGACCAGTGAGGGGGTTTCCACAATTATTGGCGGTGGCGATTCCGTGGCTGCTGTGGAAAAAGTGGGCGTTGCCGATCGCATGAGCCACATCTCCACTGGTGGGGGAGCGAGCCTTGAACTCCTCGAAGGCAAAGAACTTCCTGGTATCGCCGCCTTGGATGATGCCTAGGGGATGGATCATTGCCAATACGCTGTGATCAAATCATCTGAATCGAAGCATTAAATTCATTAAATTTGTGAATGCCCCATCGTCTCATCCATGGGGCTTTTTTGTTCTCTGAGGCGATATTCAGGCCTTGGGACGCTGCAATTTGTTAATTTTTCTAACAACTGTCACTGCCCCAAACCATCCCTGCAAAGAGGATAGATAGGCTAAAAAGCTGATGAATCAAGGGTTTGAGGGATTTCTAATGGATAAAAGTGCCTGAAAACCACATATCTTAAAGGTTTCAGGGTTCCAGTTGGGGGCTGGCTATTCTAGAATGAGGCTTGAAAGCAAGCAGAGGCAAGGGTTTCGTGCCTTTCACCCATTTGTTACTCAACTAACAACCTTTAATGTTTCTGTGGAGTTATCCCCATGAATAAAGCTGAACTCGTGGATGCTGTGTTTAGTCGTGCCCATAGCACCAACAACGTCACCAAAAAGCAAGTCGAGGCCATTATTTCGGCCACCGTTGAGGAAATCATGGAGGCCGTGGCCAAGGGCGAAAAAGTGACACTGGTGGGCTTTGGTGCCTTTGAACCGCGGGAGCGCAAAGCCCGTGAAGGACGCAACCCGAAAACCAAGGAAAAAATGCAAATTCCCGCGACCACAGTGCCGGCATTTTCAGCGGGCAAGCTCTTTAAAGAAAAAGTGGCTCCACCTACGGCGCCTGAAGCGGCGGCCAAGGGCAAGAAAAAATAGGCTGAATGCCTCCTCGCCATGGTGGCAATTTAGTTTGGGCGGCAGCGATCGCTGGCTGTGCTCCCCATGAGATCTTGGATTTCTCTGCCAGCCTCAATCCTTGGGGGCCTCCTGACTCAGTGATAGCCGCTCTTCAGGCTGCGCTGCCCACGATTCGTGACTATCCTGATCCCAATTGCCGTCCCTTGGTGGATGTCCTTGCCACCCTGCATCAACTACCGAGGGATTATTTTTTGGTGGGCAATGGTGCGGCTGAGTTATTGACTTGGGTAGGTCGCGAGTGTGGCGATCGCCAGCAGATTTATCTCATTACTCCTGCCTTTGCCGACTACCGGCGGGCACTGGCGGCTTTTGCCCGTCCGATTGTGCCCATTCCCCTAGCACAGGTGCAAAGCGGCTTTGGGGCGATCGCGCCCTCCCTAACACCTAAGGATGCCATCCTCATTAACAGTCCCCATAACCCCAGCGGACATCTCTGGTCCCGGCATCAGCTTCAGCCCTTGCTAGAGACGGGTGCCTTAGTGGTCGTGGATGAAGCCTTTATGGACTTTTTGCCGCCGGCGGCGAGCGAGTCTCTCATAGCGGCTGTGCCTGAGTACCCCAATTTAATCATCCTGCGATCGCTGACGAAGTTCTATAGTTTAGCGGGTCTGCGTCTTGGGTATGGCGTGTCCTCTCCAGAACGTTGGCAACGTTGGCGATCGTGGCGGGATCCTTGGAGTGTGAATCGCTTGGCGATCATTGCAGGGGTGACGGCTTTGGGCGATCGCCCCTTTCAGGAACAGACGTGGGCATGGTTACCACCAGCCCGTCATGTCTTTGCGGAGGCCTTAAATACTGTCCCCGAACTGAAGGTGGTGACCGAGAGCAAGGCAAACTTTCTACTCGTCAAAGCAACCGACTCCATTTTGCCCCTGCAAACCTACCTTCTCCAGCAGCATCGCGTTTTGATTCGTGATTGTTGCAGCTTTCCCGAATTGGGCGCTTCTTACTTCCGAGTGGCCGTGCGCCGCGACAGTGAAAATCAGCGACTGCTTGAGGGTTTGCGGGCTTATTACCAACGCCAGTAGGAATTGCATCCCCCAAAGCCAAGGTGGTATAGTAGCGATACTTAAGGGGGCGTGGCGGAATGGTAGACGCTGCGGACTTAAGCAATTGAGCCTTAGTAGAGAAATCTATTAAGTGAACGCTCTCAAATTCAGGGAAACCTACGTTTGTCGCAAGACAAATATGGCAATCCTGAGCCAAGCCGTTTCTCAACCCCAAACTAGAAACGGAAGGTGCAGAGACTCGACGGGAGCTACCCTACCGTAGATCTTCTACGCGGGTAAAGGGAGAGTCCAATCCTCAACACCTAAGGGTGGTCGCGAAAGCGACAGGAGGATGAAAATCCGCTGACCTTAAACAAGTCGTGAGGGTTCAAGTCCCTCCGCCCCCACCAAATCAATTCTCAAAGGGTCGTCATGTGTGGCGTCCTCACCCTTTTTTGAAGGCATGATGAAGGCAGAGTATCAGCGGCGGCGGCAGCAATTTTTAGAGAAGTTAGGCAGCGGTGTCGCTGTGTTCTGTAGTGCCCCGCGTGCGGTCATGCACAATGACGTGGACTATAACTTTCGCCAAGAGAGTAACTTTTACTATCTCACAGGCTTTAACGAACCCGAGGCAGTTGCCGTTTTTGCACCGAACCACAGTGAACATCGGTATGTGCTTTTTGTCCAGCCCAAAGATCTCAGCCAAGAAATCTGGACAGGGACACGCCTTGGGGTGGAAGCCGCCAAAGAAGAGTTGGGTGCCGATGTTGTATATCCCATTGGGGAGCTAGAGCAGCACCTGCCTCGTTATTTGGAAACGGGAGACCCCCTGTACTACCACTTTGGCCACAACGAGCACTTTAATCAGCTGATTGTTAAACATTACCAACGGCTTTTAGCAACCTTGCCAAAGCGGGGAACCGGACCGCGGGCGATCGCTGATCCAAGCATTCTTTTGGCACCGATGCGGCAAATTAAATCAGCAGCAGAACTAGAGTTGATGCGGCAGGCGATCGCCATCACTGTTGAAGCCCATCAGCGGGCGCGGGAAATTGCTGCCCCTGGGCGCTGGGAATATGAGATTCAAGCCGAGATAGAGCATGTGTTTCGCCAGCAGGGTGCAGATGGTCCTGCCTACCCTTCCATTGTCGCTTCAGGACCAAATGCCTGTGTCCTTCATTACACAGCAAACCAACGGCAAATGGTGGCGGGTGACTTGCTCCTGATTGATGCTGGCTGTGCCTATCGTTATTACAACGCCGATATTACCCGCACTTTCCCCGTCAGTGGCCAGTTCACAGGAGAACAAAAGGCGATCTATGAAATTGTTCTAGCTGCCCAAAAAGCGGCCATTGAGCAGGTGCAACCGGGGAATACCTACAACCAAATCCACGATGCAGCGGTACGGATAATCGTTGAGGGCCTAGTTGACCTTGGCCTGCTGCGGGGAGCGATTGACGATCTCATCAACGAAGGCAAAGACAACAATACCCAGAAATATCGCACCTTCTTTATGCATGGCACCGGTCACTGGCTAGGTCTCGATGTCCATGATGTCGGTCTCTACAAGCACAACAAGGAAACATGGGTCACCCTGCAACCGGGTCAAGTACTGACAGTGGAGCCAGGAATCTATATTCATCCCGAGGCAACTCCTGCCGAGGGTCAACCTGAGATTGGCGATCGCTGGCGCGGCATTGGTGTGCGCATTGAAGACGATGTCCTCGTCACAGCTGACGGCTACGAAGTACTGACAGCGGCTGTGTCCAAATAATCAACAGCAGGAAGTCCTTTAATTTAGCCCTTGCCAAACAAGTCCCAGTGGAAAAAACTGTCAAATCCAAACGCCGCGTTCAAGACCACGGTGAAGTCGTGACCCCGCAGCACATCGTGGGAGCCATGCTAGATTTAGTCAAGCTAGAAACTGAACGCATTGACTCCCGCTTCTTGGAACCCGCCTGCGGCACGGGGAATTTCTTAGTTGAAATCCTTGCACGCAAACTGCGGGTGGTCGAAGCCCGTTATGCGAAAGTTCAGCTTGAATATGAGCGCTATGCCGTGCTGGCTGTCTCATCACTCTACGGCATTGATATTTTAGAAAATAATGTCCAAGAGTGCGGTGAAGTATTGGCGCTGCCGCGGATTGTCAAACAGATGCTTGACCTATTCCCTCCCTCATTATCCAGTGATCTGAAGGGATTCTTTCTAGACTCCGTGCTACAAAAACGGCGTTTCCTGACGCGAAATCACCTAGCGGCTGGTTCAAGACGCTAGATGTCTAACCACCAAGAGCACATTAGTCAGATTATGAGAAATCAATTCTTTTACATCGCTATTACAGAACTGACAGCCCAGATGACGAGCTGCACACTTTATAGCTTGAGTAGTTTCACAGAACCACTAGCAGTAAATACTTCGTTTGCACTGCTTTTGAGACACAAGATAGCAACATCCGGTATTAGACCGTGGAAAATACTTGGCAAGCAGAAAGCTAGTCTTGGGAGAGAACCCGTCTGATAATCTTTATGTTGAATCAAGCTAACATTTCTCATGTCTTGACAAACGAGCAGAACATTAGTCTGAGCGAAGTAGGCCGCTTGGATAAACAACTGTTTCAACAGTTCGAAGATAAATTTGTCGTTCAGCCTTCACTCTCTCGGCTTCTAGTCAGTTTTCAAGCTAATAAAACTAGGCCTGTTTATCGCTGGTACAAGTTCAAGGAAGCATTCTCAGCTTCTTTGGTCGAGCATCTATTTCATAACTATGGCATTAACGCAGGTAGAATCTTAGATCCTTTCGCGGGCAGTGGAACAGCTTTGTTTGCCGCAAGTGCAATGGCTATAGAGGCAGACGGTATCGAATTGTTGCCTATCGGGCATGAACTCATTATGGCCAAACAAATTCTAGATGCTGAGTTCACTCCCGAAGACTTCGAGAGATTGCGCCAGTGGTCAGCGCTAAGGGTTTGGGAACAGTCAGAGATTAGCGTTCCCTTGCCAGAGCTGCGAATCACAAAAGGAGCCTATCCCGAAAAAACAAAAGAAGCCATCGAAAAGTATATGGGTGCGTGCCAACACGAGAATAGCAGAGTGCAATCTGTCTTGCGCTTTGCTTTACTGTGTGTACTGGAGTCCGTCAGTTTTACTCGAAAGGATGGTCAATACCTTCGGTGGGACTATCGGTCTGGGCGTACACAGGGCAGAAAGATTTTCGATAAGGGCGAAATCCCAGAGTTTAAACAAGCTATCTGTGAAAAGATAAACGAGATTTTAGAAGATGTATCACCCAATCATCAAACAACTGTGTTTCCTGTTGAAAAACTTCAAGGTCAAATCTGTTTGTATGATGGTTCATGTCTTCAATTATTGCCACAACTACCTGATAGCACCTACGATGCTATTGTAACCTCTCCGCCTTACTGTAACCGCTATGACTATACGCGCACCTACGCGCTGGAACTTGCGCTGTTGGGTATAGATGAACAAGGATTGTCGCGACTTCGCCAAGAGATGCTTAGTTGCACAGTGGAAAATCGCGAAAAAGACTTGTTGAGCATTAATCCGCAATGGAAAACAGCGTTGGCTGCTGCTAATGAGCAGGAACTATTACAAGCCATCCTGAGATACTTGGAAGACCAAAAAGCGCAACATACTTTGAACAACAACGGAATTCCTAGGATGGTCAGGGGCTATTTTTATGAGATGGCTTGTGTTATCGCCGAATGCGCGCGTGTTCTGAAACCAGATGCACCGTTGTTTATGATCAATGATAACGTCCGCTATGCAGGGGCTAGCATTTCGGTAGATATGATCCTCTCTGATATTGCAGAGAAATTAGGCTTTTATATTGAACGTATTCTCGTTCTTCCAAACGGCAAAGGTAATAGTAGTCAGCAGATGGGAGAGCACGGGCGGGAAGTCCTACGCAAGTGCATTTACATCTGGAGAAAATCGTGATGTCTTCGCCCCCATACCGAAACCACCTTCAATCTAGCGGTAATCTCGTCACGAGTTACGAAGCCACGCGAGCAGGCTTTGTCGCTCTTGCGCTCGAAAAGAACCGTCGCTCTACGCCTCATGTCGCCGAAGCAAGGGCATTGCAAGAAGCTGCGTCAAGGGCTAAAAGAGCTGCTGACTTGCTGACCATTAGGGGCATAGAAGCAGGCCTTCTCATGGCAGCGGGATTATCTAACAAGGCCCTAGTTCATCTACAGCCAGAAGCCATAAATGGCCTCATCAAGAATTTTCTTGAGCCAGCGGGAGAGAAATTTGTTGAAGAATTGGTGTTTAGGTTTCTACTGATACGTGGCGACGCGCTCGGCGGGTCAATGCGGAACGTTGGTGGGGTCTTAGCGCAGAGAAAACTTACCCGCGCAATCATTTCAAGACTGGCGATAGCTGGCATTGGTTACAGGTGGCAACATTCAAAGACCAGACAGTGAGTTGACATGACTGACGACGATTCGGAAATCGAGTTGTCTTTGCGCGGCCTGAGCTGGAAAAGCGGGGATAAGTCGCGTACCTTGATTTACAACTTGACTGTCCCTTTGGTGAAGAACAATGTGGATATCTGTTTGTTCAACCTTAGTCCCGATAAGTTGCAGGCCACAGAGTATAAATCGGCTATGTCTTATATCGCACTAGGAGAACTCAAGGGGGGCATAGACCCAGCAGGCGCAGACGAGCATTGGAAAACCGCGCGAGCAGCCCTTGATCGTATTCGTAAAGCATTTTCTAAAGCCAAGCATTCTCCCTATCTTTTCTTTATAGGTGCAGCGATCGAGAAGAAAATGGCGGCCGAGATATGGGATCAATTGGAAAAGGGATTGCTCACCAACGCCGCAAATCTGAACGGGCCCTATTAAATTACGTCGATTTGTAGTTGGGTATGCGAATTATAGTAACGAATGCCAAAATCGCACACATTTTAGTAAGTAAATAGGCCCTGTTGCAAAACCAGTCAGAGGAGCAAGTCATATTATCAGACATTGCCTTTGAAGTGGGGCGAGCTGGCTTACTATGGTTCCAGATGTGGTTCTTGTACCACCTTGCTACCTTTGGTGCTGATGACGTATCAACTCCTAGATGCTATTCGTAAAGCAGTGCTGCAAGGCGAGTTGCCTGAGTTTGACTTGAACGAGTTTTTTGCCGCTGAGAACTAGGGCAACGAAACATGCACCGAAATGAGACTGCATTGGGGTGAGCGGAGTATCTGGCAAACTCATATTTATTGGTCACACTCATGATTCCTCAGGGCGGCGGCTTGATTCACAATCTTGACAGTGTAGGGGTGAAAAATTGCCAAGGGGGCGATCGCCTCCCTCTGAGCTTTCAGATTCATCCGTTCTGCCCAACGCCTTAATCAACAACTTTTATCAAAATTTACATTTTTAGATTGTCGTTCAATTTTGGCTGTGGTAAATTTGCCCTAACGTCATCACTTAAATTTCTTAAACCTATGGCCACAGCGTCAGCGTCTATACCCCATCGGTTGCTCAACCTCATGCTTCCTGCTATTCAAGATGGTCGAGAATGGGGATACCAATTTCTCTGTGATTCTCGCTGGGGTGGCGATCGCGATCGCATGGCCAATCATGCCATTTATGAAGCCACTCTTTGGTCAGTTGGCTCTGGTGTGACCACTGGCGCGATGGGTTGGTTTGGCCTGCCCTTAGATGTTGGCTATTTTTATTACGCTCAAATTAAGCTAGCCGCAGCCCTATTCACAATCTACGGTTTGGACCCAGAAGATCAGTCTGTTCTGATGATGCTAATTGCCGCTGCTTTTGGGGTTACTGCCGCTGAACTGGCCAATTACTTTGGCACCCAATTTTGTCAGCAAGTTTTCAACACCTTTGCTAGGCGTTCAGCACAAAAAAACCTAGCTAAATTGCTTTCAACTGTGCTGCAACAGCTACCGCGTCCTCTCTTCCGACAGATTGTTGGCAGGGTTTCAAGCAAAAGTCTGGCTCTCCCTGCGCGGGCCGTTCCCCTTGTGAGTGGCGTGATTAGCGGGGCTACGAATGCCGTAATGATGAACATTTGCGGTCATGGGGTGTGTACAGTGATCAAAACGTTTCGATCTCCCGCCGTCAGTTAGGTGTCTTCGACAGGCTCAGACTCTAGGACGGTTTTCAGCGTTGCAGCTAGGGGAATCGCCAACAAGATGCCCAAGAAACCCGCCACCCGTCCGCCAATAAGTAGAGCAATAAACTGCCAGAGGGGATTGAGTCCCATCAAGTCCCCCAGTAACTTCGGGGTGAGCACATTGTCCTTAATTTGCTGCAAGACCACAGCAATTACGAAAATATTCAAAGCCAGCCACGCATCCTGAAAGAGGATGAGCAGTGTCACTAAACCAATGCCCAAGGTGGCCCCCACGACAGGGATAAGCTGGGCAACACCAATAATCAGGGCAAAAAGAAAACCAAAATTGACCTTGAAAGCGACCATAAAGGGAATGAGGGCAAGAAACATAAACAGCCCCAGAAAAAGTTGCGCTGAGAAAAAACTGCGAATATTGAGACGCAAGGAGGAATCCACCACCTGTCGCCAAGGCTTGGGCACCAACTTCATGAGTCCACGCCAAATCTCACTGCCATAAAAGAGCATATACACCGTCAAGATCAGCACCAGTAGCACATCAACAAATTTAGTCAGCGTTGTAATAGCAACCCCGGGTAACATGGTGGCAATCCCTTTGAGCTGGATCGTCAGCTCTTCCATCAAATCATTCACCCCCACAGGAAAGCGGTAGCGGTGCAGCAGTTGATCTAGATGGCGTAAATTCTGATTGCCCGTATCCGCCAACTCTGGCAGTTGATTCAGGAGTTCTTCCGCCTGTTGAATGGCAAGGGGGAGCAGCAACAGCATCAAGACACTGACCACCAAAAGGGTAATCAGTAACACAAGGGCGATCGCATTCCGCCGCCGCAAACCACGAGCACAGAGGCGAATTACCACCTGATTGAGCAAAAAGGCCAAAATGGCGGCAATGACCAAGATATTAATCGGGTATTCAAAGTAGAGATAAACTTGCTCCGCCACCCAGAGGTTGAGGACAATCAGAGGCCCCGCTATTAAATAGGCAAGATACCGTTGCCACCTCTGCGGCGGGCCAGACCATCTCATGGGACTCTAGGTTGAATGACTCCTAGGCAGGCAAGTGCGCAACCAGCTGCCCAACACCAGCAAGCCAACAATGGCCAATGTACCCCACCCCAAGGGACTCGGATACCAGTAGGCGGCTTCGAGGTGATTGAGATAGCCTGGCATCAACGTCCAAGTCAGGCGATCGCCCTCCTGCTGAACATGAGGATTGACCACGGTATCAGCAGTAGTGGCTGGACACTCAATCGGGCGTGCCCCCCAAGGGGTTTCTAGGGCAAGTTGAAACTTCAGGAGCGACTGCGGTGCCACGAGAACAGCTTGATCACGGGACTCAATGCCCAAGGGGCGCAGGTCAATGTCATAGCGAAAGCGCTCCCGCACAAAGAGCAACAAGTTCTGGTCAAAAATATCTGCCTCAGCAGTGACTTGGGGAAGATAGGGCACACCACCAATGCGGTTGAGGACGGTGGCCAATTGCTGGCTGGTGTCAAAGGGAATCGTCACCTGAAGATGGGTTTTATCCCGTTCCTTGACCGCTCCCCCCAAGCGGCGCGCCTGCTGAATCACCTGTTCTGTAAAAGGTAGATCGGGTTGGGGCAGCGTCAGCGTGTAAGTTAGGCTCCCCCCAGTTTGTCCCTGATGCTGGATGACCATATCTGCTTGGACGCATCCACTCAAACAGACCACAAGGGGTATCAAGAGCCAAAGTATCCAGCGCTGCATTCTGCCTCTATTCCTTTCCTTGGTTTTGCTATGCAAGATTATCCTATCTTGGGATGCTGCTGAGGCACAAAAAAACACCCCGAACAGCTCAGGGTGTTGCCATTACTTGTCTAGGCTAATCTAGGCTATTTGTTGGGTTGAGGTGTCAAGCGCAGATAGGGCTTAACGGCATTGAAGCCCTTGGGAAACTTCTGCTTTGCTTCTTCATCGCTGAGGGAAGGTACAATCACACACTCTTGACCCTCTTGCCAGTTGACGGGGGTGGCCACGCTATAGTTGTCCGTCAGTTGCAGCGAATCAATCACCCGCAGAATCTCCGCAAAGTTACGCCCCGTGCTCGCGGGATAGGTCAAGGTCAGGCGCAGGCGTTTTTGGGGGTCAATGATAAAGACCGTGCGCACCGTCAGGTTGTTGAGGGAGTTGGGGTGGATCATGTCGTAGAGGTTGGAGACTTTTCTATCCTCGTCTGCCAAAATCGGATAATCCACCTTGACATTGTTGACTTCTTCAATATCTTTAATCCAGCCGAGGTGAGACTCCACACTATCCACACTCAAGGCCAAGGTTTTGACATTACGCTTCTCAAATTCTGAGCGTAACCGCGCCACTTCGCCCAGTTCTGTCGTACAAACGGGAGTGTAATCCGCTGGGTGGGAGAACAAGACAACCCAGCTATCCCCTGCCCACTCGTAGAAGTTGATTTCTCCCATGGAGGAGGCTTGGGTAAAGTTGGGTACGACATCCCCAAGTTTTAGGCTCATAGATGGTGGCTCCTAGGTTAACGACTGTATCAGTAGTTACGAATTCTATCTTGCCACAAACTCTCGTTTATCGGTCGGAATATAGAGGAAAATATACAAACCGATACGCTTCTATAGGGTTAGACTTGAGAATTTTGAATGGCAGAGTCTTTTAACCCTGCTTGAGCACTATGCAAGCATCGCCTTGGCAAGACGACAGCTAGTTGTCTAACAAACTCCACGTCGCCCCTCTTTTAGAAAGGGTCTGTGTTGGTTTCTAGCGCCTGAACATACTGCTGCACTTTGAGATCAATACCGGTGATGTCGGTACCGACAACGACTGCCCACGCTCCTAGGCGCAAGGCGTTTGCGGCCATGGTTGGACTGGCAATCCCCCCTTCACAGAGAACGGGCACGTTGAGGTGTTCCACAAGCTGACTCAGGAGCGACCAACTGGGGGGTGGGGTATGCACCGTGGTTTCGGTATAGCCAAAGAGAGTGGTGCCCACCCAATCGGCACCCGCAGCAACCGCCGCTTCAGCACTTTCAAGGGAGTCAATATCGGCCATGACGGGCTTGCCCAGTTCATCATGAATTCGCTCAATCAAGTCCTGTAGGGGTTCAGGGCGCGATCGCGCTGTGGCATCCAGAGCAATCACATCAGCACCTGCTGTGGCAACGGCCACTGCATCGGTAAAGCGAGGCGTAATATAGACGGGGTACTGGGGCAAAACCTGCTTCCAGAGGCCAATAATAGGCACATTTACCGCTTGGCGCACCGCCTGAATATGGGCTGGGGTATTGATGCGAACAGCCACTGCCCCCCGTAAAACAGCAGCTTTTGCCATGGCTGCAATGATCTCTGGGACAGCTAAGGGAGAATCGGCAGGAGCTTGGCAGGAGACAATCAGACCGCCGCGAATTTGCGTTGCTAGGTTCATGGTGTTTCGAGGTGCAATTTCTGACGGGCGATCGCCCCCAGTTCTAAGGAGTGACCACTGACCTTCTCTAGTAAGTAAAGACAATGTTCTGGCCGCAGCAACGTGCCATCGTTGCGACAGACCCCCGTGTAGATCAAGCTCACCATTGGCCAGTGGTCTTGGTGCTCATTGAGATGAATTTCGAGCAGGCGATCGCGCAAATTCACCACTTGGGTTTTCCCTGACTTGGTGGTTAGCTCATAGAGAATTTCAAGTGTGGCTCGCAAGTCCGCTAACCAACGTTCCCAAGTCTCTCTATCCACTGGCTTAGGCGTACGGATCAGCAGCTCATAGGTGGCCGCCCGCAGGGCTTGACTAGCCGCTGGTTCACTTAGGGGCACCACTTCACAGGTGTAAAGGGGCACATCCGCCGGTAGTTGTTGCCGCAATTGCTCCAGCACCGTTTGCGCATCCACCTCGCGGTAAAATTCTAGATCCACAATTTCCCCATAGCTTGTCACGCCGAGGGGCAAGGCACTGGCGGTGGAGATGCGCGGTGAAGGATGAAATCCCCCCGTAAAAGCAATGGGTAAGTGGGCACGGCGTACTGCCCGCTCAAAGAGGCGCAGCAGGTCTAAATGGCTGATGAGCGTCATTTCCCCAGTTTTCCCAAAGGTGAGGCGCAGACGTTGCACCCGTTCTTGGGGGGCTTGGGGCTGACCCTGAATGGGCGGAATCGGTGGGGGCGGCACCACCACGTTATGGCCAAAGTCAATGCCACAGACGCCACAGTGGGAGCAGCCCTCAAAGGAACAATCGGGAACAACAACTGCTTCTAGGGCACGGTGCAAGTCTTCCTTCAGCCAAGTTTTACTAATGCCGGTATCAATGTGATCCCAAGGCAGGGGAGCATCGAGGTTGTGGCTGCCACCGCTAAAGACATTCCACTCGCCCGCTTCCAGTTGGCGGTATTTCCAGTCGAGACCGGCTTCTTGAATGGCTTGCGTCCAAGCGGCATAGGCGCGATCGAGGCTTTCCCACCAAGAATCTTCCCGTGCCCCCAATTCCCAAGCGCGGCGGATCACTGGCCCCAGTTGGCGATCGCCCCGACCGACAAAGTCTTCCATGGCGGAGATGCGCACATCGGTAAAGTTGGCCTTTAGCCCCTTAATCGTGCGACATTCCGCCTTCAGTAGCTCCTGTTTGCGCAGAAACTCACTGGTGGAGACCGCGTGCCACTGGAAAGGGGTATGGGGCTTGGGGGTAAAGTTAGAAACGGTCAGGTTAAAGCTCAGGGGTTTGCGTCCCTTGATCCAGCATTCCCGCTTTAGCCAACGGATGGTTTCAGCAATGCCCAAAACATCGGCATCGGTTTCCCCCGGTAGACCAATCATAAAGTAGAGCTTGACCTTATCCCAGCCCTGTTCGTAGGCGGTTTTGACCCCCCGCAGTAATTGCTCATTGGTCAGACCCTTGTTAATAATATCCCGCAGCCGCTGCGTTCCCGCTTCCGGGGCAAAGGTGAGTCCCCCTTGGCGCGTGCCACCGACAATGTGGGCAATGTTTTCATCAAAGCGATCCACCCGTTGACTGGGGAGCGACAGGGAAATGTTTTCGTTTTGCAGGCGGTTTTTAATTTCCACGCCCACGGCGGGCAAAGCCAAATAGTCGGAGCAACTCAACGACAGCAGCGAAAACTCGTTGTAGCCCGTGGCGCGCATCCCCGTTTCAATGGCGGCAATCACCTCCTCAGGGGCGACATCGCGAGCAGGGCGGGTCAACATCCCTGGTTGGCAAAAACGGCAGCCCCGCGTACAGCCTCGGCGAATTTCCACCGTCAGGCGATCGTGGACGGTTTCTACGTAGGGCACCAAGCCAATGGCATAGTGGGGCATGGGAGTGGCCACCCGCCGTAAAATGCGCTCGGGTACATCGGGGCGATTGGGCGTGACAGCGCCATTCCCCTGGCGATCGTAAAACTGCGGCACATAGACCCCCGGCACCTGTGCCAAATCCAGTAGCAACGCCTGCCGACTCAACCCGGCTCGTTTGCCTTCCGCCACCACGAGGCCAATCTCCGGCAACAGTTCTTCCCCATCCCCAAGGGCAAAAAAGTCAAAGAAGTCAGCATAGGGTTCCGGGTTTGATGTCGCTGTCTGTCCGCCGGCAAAGATGAGGGGAATCTTTTCTAGGGGTGCCTGTTGTCGCTCTCGCCAAGTCAGGGGTAAGCCGGCCAAGTCGAGCATTTCCAGAATGTTGGTGGCACCCAACTCATAGCTGAGGCTAAAGCCAATGAGGTCAAATTCCCGCAGGGCACGGCGGGATTCCACGGCAAATAGAGGCGTGTGGGTGGCTCGCAATTTAGCAGCCAAATCAGCCCCCGGTAGATAGGCGCGATCGCAGAGTTGATCGGGGACGGCATTGAGAATGTTGTAGAGAATAAGGTGCCCCAAGTTCGAGGCGCCCACCTCATAGATTTCCGGATAGCTGAGCACCCAGCGCACCGTTGCGTCCTGCCACGGCTTATGAACTGCACCTCGCTCATTGCCCAAATAGCGAGCAGGTTTGAGGATGTCTGGGGTGAGCAACTCAGTAATCGGAACAGGCATGACTCATGAACCCAATTGCAAACATCTAGGGCAGTAAAAAACGAGATTCCCCAGTGGGCATCGGGCGGGGGGGGTCGGGGGGCACCAAAAGTCCGGCACTGCCGGGTTGCGGAACTGGGGGGAGAACGGTGGGGGGTCTGGGTGTTGGTTCTGGCAGCGTTGTCTGGGGTTGGGGACGCTGTGGTGTGGTAGTGGGTAACCCCGCTTGCTGGGCGTAGAAGGTGGCCAGTGTGCTCACCAAGGCATCCCGTTGTTGACGATTGAGTTGGCGAATGGCGGCAATATCCCCTTCCATTGGGTTGACTGTCAGGTAAGAACGTCCCGGATAAGTTTCTGCCCGCAGGAAGTCATTGAGGCCGAGATAGTCGGCAAGGGAAATTTTCCAGTCCAAACGGTAGAGGGGCGATCGCCCTTTGACAGTGGTGTGATAGACAATGAATCGCTCTAGGAGGGTACTCTCCGGCGCGGGCTGACGATTTTCTTGGCGGATGTAGTGATTCTCCTTCGGGAAAGCGGGCAACTTCGGATAGAGGGTTTCCGCCACCAAGCGGGGGTTAATGAGAATTTGACCAGTGGCATCGGGCAAGTTGGGGTCAGATTGCGATCGCCCCACACTCCAAGCGCTGCTCAGAGGCAACCACAGGAGTGCCAGCAAGCAGCCCCATATTACCCAGCCCAAAAACGTCCAGCCCCGTCGTCTCCCCATGGCGCCTAATCTGCCAGTAACTCCGGTTGGGCAATTTCATCGGACATTTCGATAATGGCACGGGTCACCGGCTTCAGGGGCAGATCATCGAGATCTTCACTGGCCTCTAGCCCCCGCCGCTGTTTCGCCCGGTTGGCAATTTGCACCGTAATCCGATAGCGATTGGCGGAGTGCTTGATTAATTCTTCCGCGCGGCGGTTAATTTCCAAGGATGAGTAATGAAGGCGCTTTTGCATGGTCAGTCTTTCCTTAAACGTGGGTGGCTATTAGGGGTTGTGGTGTCGGTGTCACAAAGGGCTGGATAATGCCGCCCCCCAGCAGGCGATCGCCCGCATACCAAACCGCCGCTTGCCCCGGCGTTACCCCAAATTGCGGTTCAGCAAACTCCAATTGTACCTGTTCAGCGTTGGCGTCGGGAATGATAGTCACTGGGACAGGGAGGGTGCGATAGCGAATTTGTACCGTGGCTGTCATCGGTTCTCTGGGGGGTGGGATCGAGACCCAGTTCACTCGTGCCACAGTGCACTCACGACGGCCGGCGGTGGCGCGATCGCCGACAATGACGCGATTGTGTTCCCGATCCAAGGCCACCACATAAAGCGCTTCAGGTGCCGCAATTCCCAAGCCCTTACGCTGGCCAATCGTATAGTGGTGAATCCCCTGATGGTACCCCAGCACCCGGCCATGGACATCGACAATCTCCCCCTGCTGACTGGGCAGATACTGCTCCAAGAATTGGCGCATAGATCCATGGGCTTCAATCAGGCAGAGATCTTGGCTTTCCGGTTTACTGGCGGTGTGCAGGCCATACTGCGCCGCGAGGGCACGGGTCTCGGCCTTGGTTTGCTGACCAAGAGGAAACAGTACATGAGCGAGAATCTCTTGGGGCAAGTCATAGAGAAAGTAGCTTTGATCCTTATGACGATCCACCGCCCGCCACAGTTCATAGCGATCGCTAGTGGGATTGTATTTCACTTGGGCATAATGCCCCGTAGCAATGTATTCAATCCCCAGTTGCTCCCGGCTATAGGCCAACATCGGCCCAAACTTCACCAAACGGTTGCATTGGGAACAGGGCAGCGGTGTCACCCCACTGGCGTAGCCACTGACCAGATAGTTCACAATATATTTCTCGAAAATTTCGCGGCTATCCACAATGTGGTGAGGGACTGCCAGCTCCTCACAAAGACGCGCCGCATCCACTAGCCCCTCAGAGCAGCACTGCCCCTTACCCTTCATCAGCCACAGTGTCAGACCGACAACGGGGTACCCTTGAGCTTTGAGACTGGCAATCGCCACGGAACTATCAACACCGCCGGAAAGGCCAACAACAACCGCCGGTAAATCGGACATTGTTAAGATTCACAAAAAATCTACCTCTTTTAGGGTAGCATCCCTACTTTCGCAGCGCAGGCCATCGCAATCCGCTATAATCGGGAGACAAGGTTGGCGAGTAATCGCCGCTTGAGTTTTTTAAGTAGAGCGATTCTTGAGTTCGGTTTTAGGGAAGGTTGGTTACGTGACAGTCGTCTCTCCGAAGTCAACGTCAACACATGGTTCAATTTTTGCTTTGGAGCAGATTAGATTATGTCTATTTATGTCGGCAACCTTTCCTACACGGCCACCCAAGAAGACTTAGAGGCCGTTTTTGCCGAGTACGGTTCCGTCAAACAAGTCTATTTACCGGTGGACCGGGAAACAGGCCGTAAGCGGGGCTTTGGTTTTGTGGAAATGTCCACGGATGCTGAAGAAGATGCGGCGATCGCCGATCTCGACGGTGCCGAATGGATGGGACGGCAACTCAAGGTGAACAAAGCACGCCCCCGTGAAGCCATGGGCGGTGGCAACAATCGTTATTCCCGTCATCGCTAACTCCCACAACTAGCCCTCTAGGAGGTGCTATATCAGCTCTGCCAATGTGGTAGAGAAATAATAACGACCTGCTGAATGCAATTGGAAAGGAACATCATTACTATGGCGCGCATGTATTACGACGCAGATGCCCAATTAGACCTCCTCAAGGACAAAACGATCGCCATTATTGGCTATGGCTCCCAAGGCCACGCCCATGCCCTCAACCTGCGGGATAGCGGTCTCAATGTTGTGGTGGGTCTCTATGCCGGCAGTCGTTCTGCAGAGCGCGCCCGTGCCGATGGTCTAGCGGTACACCCCGTGGCGGAAGCTGCGAAAATGGCCGACTGGATTATGATTCTTCTGCCCGATGAAGTTCAGCGGGTTGTTTATGAGCAGGAGATTGCCCTCCACCTGCAAGCGGGAAATGTTCTCTCCTTTGCCCACGGCTTTAACATTCACTTTGGCCAGATTGTGCCCCCCGATAATGTGGATGTGGTGATGGTGGCTCCCAAAGGTCCCGGTCACCTTGTCCGCCGCACCTATGCTCAAGGGGAAGGGGTGCCCTGCCTATTTGCGGTCTATCAAAATGCCAGTGGTCAAGCCCGTGATTTAGCGATGGCCTACGCCAAGGGGATTGGTGGCACCCGCGCCGGCATTCTGGAAACTACCTTCCGCGAAGAAACAGAAACCGATCTCTTTGGTGAGCAAGTGGTGCTCTGTGGTGGCCTCAGCGCCCTGATAAAGGCTGGCTTTGAAACGTTGGTGCAGGCGGGTTATCAGCCAGAGCTGGCCTACTTTGAGTGTCTCCACGAAGTGAAGCTGATTGTGGATTTGATTGTTGAAGGGGGTCTCGCCAAAATGCGCGACAGCATCTCCAACACCGCAGAATATGGCGACCTCACCCGTGGCCCGCGGATTATTACCAATGAAACCCGCGCGGAAATGCGCAAAATTCTCCACGAAATTCAAACGGGTCAATTTGCCCGTGAGTTTGTGCTGGAAAATATGGCGGGTAAACCCGGCTTTACTGCAATGCGGCGACGGGAAGCAGAACACCCCATTGAACAGGTGGGTCAAGAACTGCGTTCCATGTTTAGCTGGTTAAAACGGGCTTAAGCTTTGCCCTAGGGGGCACCGATGGCGATTATTTCGTCGCAAAATTCACCGCCGGAGCGATCGCGCCCCCCTTCCCTGCTCTCCAATCAACCCACCCCAGAGGAACAGCAGTCCCCGGCGGAGGAATCCTTACGTCCTCGCTCTTTGCAGGACTACATTGGCCAGCAGGAACTAAAAGATGTGCTGCACATTGCCATCGAGGCAGCCAAGGCACGCCAAGAACCCCTTGATCACCTGCTGCTCTATGGTCCGCCGGGCTTGGGCAAAACCACCATTGCCTTGATCTTGGCGGCAGAAATGGGGGTCAACTGTAAAGTGACCAGTGCCCCAGCTTTGGAGCGCCCCCGCGACATTGTGGGTCTCTTGGTGAACCTGCAAGCGGGCGATATTCTTTTTATTGATGAGATTCACCGCCTCTCCCGCATGACCGAGGAACTCCTCTATCCAGCAATGGAGGATTTTTACCTCGATCTCACTGTGGGCAAGCAACAAACAGCGCGGACACGACGACTGAAACTCAATCCCTTTACCCTTGTGGGAGCCACTACCCGTGCCGGTGCTCTGACGTCACCCTTGCGCGATCGCTTTGGCTTGGTGCAGCGGTTGCGCTTTTATCATCCCGAAGAACTCCAACAGATTGTCCAGCGGGGTGCCAGCCTTTTGCAAACCCCCATTACCCCCGAAGCGGCTCTAGAAATCGGCCGGCGCAGTCGGGGTACCCCTCGCATTGCCCTGCGGCTCCTCAAACGAGTCCGGGACTTTGCAGAGGTTAAGCACGATGGCAGCATTACACTGGATGTGGCGAGAGCTGCCCTTGACCTTTTTAACGTAGATCCGGCTGGGTTGGATGGGAGCGATCGCCGGCTGCTGAGTCTGATGATTGAGTTCTACCAAGGGGGGCCGGTAGGGATTGAAACCCTTGCCGCAGCCACGGGTGAGGATGTGCAAACCATTGAAGAGGTCTATGAACCCTACCTGCTCCAGATGGGCTATCTGCAACGGACACCCCGAGGTCGAGTCGCCACTCCCCGCGCTTGGCAACACCTCGGCTATACTCCACCAGAAAACCAGTTGCCATTTTTATCTACTCCCTATGACACCTTATCTTAAGACCCAACTCCTCTATGAGACTGATTATTATCTTTGGCTCAATACAACGGTTGCCCAACTAAAAGCACGGGATTTCGGCAACTTAGATCTGGAAAACTTAATTGAGGAGATTGAGAGCTTGGGTCGAAGTGAGAAGCGCGCCCTATTCAGCTATCTACTGCGTCTTTGTGAGCATCTTCTCAAGCTCAAATACTGGGAAACTGAGCGACAATACTGTTATAGGGCTTGGCTGTTAGAGATTAGTCATTTCCGTTTAGAAATTGCGCTAATTTTGCAGGATAGCCCCAGTCTTCAGCCATTTGCAAATGCAGCTTTCTTAGACGCCTATCAAAAGGCAAGGAAAAATATGCTGAAGGCGATCGGTTTATCCCCTGACGTGATTCCTGAAGCACTCAACTTCACAATAGAGGAAGCTCTAGACGAGGAGTGGCTGCCTTGGCAATCTGACCTCAATTCATAGAACCCACTGGCCTTCGAGACGCGTTCTGGTATGACCTCTCCCATTAAAACTAAGCCTGCATCCCTCTACACCGCAGACTATTACCTTTGGCTTAAGGAGACCGTTGCCCAACTGAAGGCAGGGGACTTCGACAACTTAGATGTAGAAAATTTAATTGAGGAGATTGAGAGCTTGGGTCGAAGCGAGAAACAAGCGATCGCGAGCTATTTAATGCGACTCTGTGAGCACCTCCTCAAAATTAAATACTGGGACACGGAACGGGAATACTGCCTGCGGGGTTGGCAACGAGAAGTGATGAATTTTAGATTGCACATTCAGGAAATACTCGAAGTCAGCCCCAGCTTGACATCCTTTGTGCAGGAGATTTTCATCAAACAATATCGCAATGGGAGAAAACTCTTTCTCAGCGCCAGTGGGGTGAATGCTCATTTGATTCCTGAAGCCCCCGAATTTACCCTTGAACAAGCCCTCGATCAGAACTGGCTGCCTTGGCCACCTGATGCGAACTCCGAAGGCTCAGTCTCGTGAATCGTGATCTTGCTCCAAGCACTCATTGTTGGCCAGCCTTAGCTCGCCCCTGTAATTGGAAAATCGCTGTAAGCTATTGATAGGGTTGATTAAGGTTTTTTAACCTTTACCCGACTCTCTGCCTCGCCTACGTGAACGACCATGTTGCGGATCATCACCCAGTTAACCGATCTACGCGCTGAACTACGCCGCATTTGCGATCGCACTAATAGCGGGGAGATGAGCGAACAAGAGGCTACCGTTGAGGCAATTTTGCGCCGTGTGGCTCAGGAAGGCGATCGCGCCCTGATTGAATACACAGCTCAGTTTGATCACATTCACCTAACGCCAGAAACATTACGGGTCAAAGGGGACGAACTAGACGCTGCCTACCAACAGGTTTCCAAAGAACTCCTCGATGCCATTCGCCTCGCCAAGCAACAAATCGAAGCCTTCCACCGCCAGCGTGTGCCCAAGAGTTGGGTGCAATTTGGGGAGGATGGCATTGTCCTCGGCAAACGTTACACCGCCGTCGATGCAGCTGGCCTCTATGTGCCGGGGGGACGGGCTGCCTATCCCAGCACCGTTTTAATGAATGCCATTCCCGCTCAGGTAGCGGGTGTGCAGCGGATTGTCATGGTCACACCTCCCGGTCAAGGCAAAGGCATTAACCCTGCCGTTCTCGTCGCTGCTCAAGAAGCCGGGATTCAAGAGATTTATCGTATTGGGGGTGCCCAAGCCATTGCTGCCCTCGCCTACGGTACGGAAACCATTCCCCGCGTGGATGTCATTACCGGGCCGGGAAACCTGTATGTCACGCTCGCCAAGAAGCAGGTCTATGGCCGCGTTGGCATTGACTCCCTTGCAGGGCCATCGGAAGTCTTAATTATTGCTGATGAAGGTGCTCACCCTGTTCACATTGCTGCGGATTTACTCGCTCAAGCGGAACATGATCCCCTGGCAGCAGCAATTTTGCTCACGCCGAGTCTGCCCCTTGCAAAAGCAGTGGTTACGGCCGTGAACGAACAATTGGCTGAGCATCCGCGCCGTGTCCTCACTGAGAAGGCGATCGCCCACTACGGACTGATTGGCATTGTTGAAACGCTCGAACAAGCAGTCGAGCTGTCCAATCGCTTTGCCCCAGAGCATCTAGAACTGGAAGTTGAAGATCCTTGGAGCCTTGTCGAGCAGGTGCGCCATGCGGGTGCGATTTTCCTCGGCTATTCCACCCCTGAAGCGGTTGGTGACTATCTCGCGGGTCCCAATCACACCCTGCCCACCTCTGGTGCCGCCCGTTATGCGTCTGCCTTGGGTGTAGAAACGTTCCTCAAGCATTCCAGTCTCATTCAATACACCCCTGCCGCCTTGCGCAAACAAGGGGGAGCTGTCATGACCCTTGCGGAAACGGAAGGCCTGATTTCCCACCGCGACTCTGTGCGTCTGCGCCTTGAGCCTTAGAAAGCCCTAGAAACTAACAATGAGGTAGGGGGCTTCAAATTTACCCCCGCGAACGGGTTTGCCCTTGAGACTAGGGGGCAGTTCAATGTGGCGCCGCTGATCGCCAGCCTCCACCGTCAGTTCCCCACTAAACTCGCTGAGTTTCACCTGCTCTTTGCGAAACCCCGGCAGGAAAATGCGCACCTGTTGTTGCGTCTCATCAAATTCATGGGGAGCGGGTGCTGCCGCCAACTGGTTCAAGTCTGGAAGATGAGAAACAAGGCGTTGCCAGTTGCTCCAGTCGGTAGGGAAAGCCGAAATACGTAGCGGTGCAAACGTGCGGCTGACCTCTGGCGTGGGTTCCCCCATACAAAAGACCTCAGAAATGGGGACATTCACCTGTTGAGCACTGCCCCATAGCCACTGGGTTTGAGCAGTTGAGATCGCTGTGCCATCCGTTAGCAGAAACACCGATAACCGTTGCGAGTCTGCGGCAATCTGCACACCGCGATCAATCCACTCCTTCGCCTCAGCGAAACGCTCCCGCACTTTTTGGGTATCAATATTGGCTGCCATAATTGCGCTAGCGATCGGCCCCCCAATGGCATTGGCGATCGCATTTAGGTCGAGTTGATCCAACAAGCGTTGAAATCGCCGATAGTACCACGCCAATCCTTGGGGTAAACCAATTAACCGCAGGGTATCCTGACTGTTCCCACCGACATAAACAATCACATCGTACTCACCACTACTGTAGTGAACCCGCAAGGCATTGAGGGTTAGCAACGTATCCATCCCCGGTAAAATCATCAATTCTGCCGCATAAACCTTACCCACCAACTCTTGGGGCAGATAGGGTTCAATTAAACGGCTGAGATCTTGCCATGCTGCGTTGAGACTTTCAGTGGCTAGAAGCTCTGCGATCGCCAACCGTTCCGACAGAAATTTTGGTTGCCAGCCAATCGCCTGATCGGGACGACCAATGAGAAATCGCAGGAATGTGGCTGGACTAGGCACTGCTAGTAAGGTTCGCTGCTGTTGCTTGGCAAACCACTGGGCAATCGCCAAACCCAAAACTGTTTGCTGTTCTGGTGTTGCGCCTAGGAGGGTAACAATCCGTGTCATAACATTTGAGGACGATCGTTGCTTGGACTATCCTATCGGCAAACGCCTTTCCTCAGCTGTTCTGGATGCTCCCCCGCTAAAATCGCCTTTACGGCCAGCCAAATCCTCTCAATGATAAAACCTACTCACTCTGGCGATCGCCCCCCTTCCAGAGGCTTCTAGGCGCTTCTCAGGGCAAAAAAAATTTTTCGCGGCGCAACCAGATCCTCATTAGAGCAGTTTGGATCTAAATTCAAATGCTTTTTCAAAGTTTTCCCCAAATTCCCCAACGTTTTCCCCAAGCTCTTCGAAGTTTCGATCCCCTAACCATCTCAACCATTCGTTTTGCTCTTGCCTTCCTAACCTTCCCTAGTGTCACAATCCTCTCAACCAAGATTTCCGTAAGCTCTAAGCCAGCTTCTAACTGACCCGAAGTTACCGAAATCACATCCTTGTTTTTCTCTGGCAGAATTTTATTCCTTATTAGGATCTTAAGGATCTACTACTACTAAATTTATTTAAATATTCCTATAGTAGTAGTAGGGGCTGTGGAAATGTGGAAAACTTTTCAGAAACCCGCTCTACGAGAGCCTTTGAGCCACTTTCCCCCTGTGGAAAACTTGTGGAAAAAGTAGGGGGTTTTTCCACAGGCTATTATCACGGTGGAAAAAGAATAAAAAGATTTCCACAATTTTTCTGAGTTTTTCCGGGGTTTTCCACAGGTTTTCCCCAGAATTTTCCACAGGCTTTCTGGAGTTTTCCACAGGCTGCGGCAGCAGATCTCCGTATTTCTACGATTCCCCTTGCCGACAATCGCCCCCACACTGGAAAAAAGAGATTTTGTCAACCAATACGAACGTTCCTGTGGATTCCCTGATGTTTTCCCTAGAGTGCCCCACAGTCAGTCTTGAGCAAGTGATTGGTCACCTTTCCCCTGTTGAGCAGATTCGGATGCTGATGTACCACCCCTACTTCACCGGGCGGTGTCCCGCCTGTCGGCAACCCATCCATCACTCCCAACTCAAGATAGGGCAGTGCCATTGCTCTCACTGCGGCTGGCAAGATCAACAAGATCAAGCGGGCGATCGCGAGTCTATGCCTAGATTGATCGCTCAGCGTCTGCATCCTTAGCAGCTGTATTCTCTGTCCAGCCTCCTAACGGCGCAAAGCTGGCCACGATCGCCACCATCAGCCACCAGAGAGTAGCCACCTCCGGGCGAAACCAAATCGTATCCACCAGCCCGTGGGTCAGCATCCCCACCATTGTCGCCAGTGTTCCCATCAACCAGAATCCTTGAGCGTCCCCTGTGGTTCGTAACCCCTGCAAACACCGCCACGCGCGATCGGCCAGCACCGCCAATAACCAGAGAAAGACCCCAAAGCCAATTACACCCACTTCCACAAGGATTTCCAAAAAAATCGAATAGGCACTCAAGGCCGTAAAACGCACATTCACCTGATAGAGCGGATAAATCTGGTTAAAGGCCACATTCCCCGGCCCAATCCCCAGCCAAGGCCGCGCCCAGATCATCTGCTGGACTGCCGTCCAAACGTTGATCCGGAAATTATTGCTACTGTCGTCTCGGGCAACAAAAATACTCGCCGCCCGCTCCCGCAGCGCCGGCACACTCACAATTCCAGCAATACAGAGCGCGATCGCCAGCCCCCCCACAGTCGGCACCCCCCAGCGGCGCCATTTCAGCGGTAACCTTGGCCAATACCAAACTCCCAGCAATAGAACTCCCGCGATCGCAGCCACTGTTAACCCTAGCCACCCCCCTCGGCTAAACGTCAAAATCAGGCTCGCCGTATTCATCCCCAGCATCACCACCGCTAACAGCTTTGGCAGCCAGCCTCGCCACACCGCGATCGCCGCCGCACTCAACGGCACACTGGGCAACAAATAACCCGCCAACAGATTCGGATTTCCCAAAAAACTATAGACCCGCGTCACATTTGCCAACGCCGATTCCGGATCCGTCCATGTCGCCAACGGCTCCGCCCCAAAAATCCACTGCCGTACCCCCTCCACACTCACCAGCAACGCCGTCAGCAGATAGACCGTCAGCAAGCGCGATCGCCACCGCTCATTACGCATCACCCGCTCCGCCAGCGCAAAAAACAGCAGGTACAACGTCAACTTCACCAACCCCACCATCGCCGCCCGCGGAACCGGTGACAACACCGTTGCCAACAGCGCAACTCCCCAGTAGAGCAGCACCAGCAAATGCACCCCCGACCAGCGCCCTTCCCGTTCCCCCGCCAACGTCCACAGCAGCCAAAACCCACCCCCTGCCCCCAGCAGCATCCCAATCATCGCCGACGGCATCAACGGCGCCAGCACCAACACCAGTCCCACCAAGAGCGCCCCAAAGCTTGGAATCCAACGCCACAGCCAACTCTTCTCCTGCCAACCCCGCAGCAAGCCCAACAGCTGTCCCACCCCACTATGGCTTCGCCACCCCTCCACATCCAACCGCCGCAGCAGAACATCCATAGCACCATCCCCTAAGCACAGGTATCGTCGATCAGCTTACGCCCAAGTACCGTTGCTGAAAATCCTCCCAAGCAATTCCCCGCTCTAGATACACCGGCGCACTAGGGGTGTAGGGACTCCGCAAGCGATCCACCGCCACAATCAACGCCTCCTCCGGCAATAGCGGTACATCCGCATCTGGTACCGTCGCTCCCGTCAACGACGACGACACCCCCTTAAAAATCAGCATCACCTCCTCTCGCTCCCCCACCTGTGCCTCCACCAGCAACACCTCCTGCGGATGGGCACGACTATAGGCCTCCAGCAGCGCCAACGCTGACATGCTCACCCTCCTGAAACGAAAATCTGAAAAATTTTTTAGCCCTGAAAGCCGCTTGTAGAGAGCGTTTCAGCCAAATCTCGAAAAAATCCGAAAAAAATCTCGAAAAAGGGGTTGACACGCCTATGTAGGCTTGTTAGATTGATAAAGCACTCGATGAGGCGCACAGCCGAAACGAGTTCCGAACCTAGACAAATGAACGTTTGAAAGCCAAAGCGTTAACCCTCGTCAAGGTACTCAAGTAAGTACATTTTCGATGTAGGTTACACCTACTAGAGCAAAAAGTCAAATTCTCTTTACTCCAAAATGGAGAGTTTGATCCTGGCTCAGGATGAACGCTGGCGGTCTGCTTAACACATGCAAGTCGAACGAGCTCTTCGGAGCTAGTGGCGGACGGGTGAGTAACACGTGAGAATCTACCCTCAGGAGGGGGATAACGGCTGGAAACGGCCGCTAATACCCCATATGCCGTAAGGTGAAATCTATTTTGGCCTGAGGATGAGCTCGCGGTGGATTAGCTAGTTGGTGGGGTAATGGCCTACCAAGGCGACGATCCATAGCTGGTCTGAGAGGATGATCAGCCACACTGGGACTGAGACACGGCCCAGACTCCTACGGGAGGCAGCAGTGGGGAATTTTCCGCAATGGGCGAAAGCCTGACGGAGCAAGACCGCGTGAGGGATGAAGGCCTTTGGGTTGTAAACCTCTTTTCTCAGGGAAGAACACAATGACGGTACCTGAGGAATAAGCCTCGGCTAACTCCGTGCCAGCAGCCGCGGTAAGACGGAGGAGGCAAGCGTTATCCGGAATTATTGGGCGTAAAGCGTCCGCAGGTGGCTTTCCAAGTCTGCCGTCAAAGCCCGAGGCTTAACCTCGGATCGGCGGTGGAAACTGGATCGCTAGAGTGCGTCAGGGGTAGGGGGAATTCCCGGTGTAGCGGTGAAATGCGTAGATATCGGGAAGAACACCAGTGACGAAAGTGCCCTACTGGGACGTTACTGACACTCATGGACGAAAGCTAGGGGAGCGAAAGGGATTAGATACCCCTGTAGTCCTAGCCGTAAACGATGGACACTAGGTGTTGCTGGTATCCACTCCAGCAGTGCCGTAGCCAACGCGTTAAGTGTCCCGCCTGGGGAGTACGCACGCAAGTGTGAAACTCAAAGGAATTGACGGGGGCCCGCACAAGCGGTGGAGTATGTGGTTTAATTCGATGCAACGCGAAGAACCTTACCAGGGCTTGACATGTCGCGAATCCTGCGGAAACGTGGGAGTGCCTTCGGGAACGCGAACACAGGTGGTGCATGGCTGTCGTCAGCTCGTGTCGTGAGATGTTGGGTTAAGTCCCGCAACGAGCGCAACCCTCGTCCTTAGTTGCCAGCATTCAGTTGGGCACTCTAGGGAGACTGCCGGTGACAAACCGGAGGAAGGTGGGGATGACGTCAAGTCATCATGCCCCTTACGTCCTGGGCTACACACGTACTACAATGCTGTGGACAGAGAGTTGCCAGCCCGCGAGGGTGAGCTAATCTCTTAAACCACGGCTCAGTTCAGATTGCAGGCTGCAACTCGCCTGCATGAAGGCGGAATCGCTAGTAATCGCAGGTCAGCATACTGCGGTGAATACGTTCCCGGGCCTTGTACACACCGCCCGTCACACCATGGGAGTTGGCCACGCCCGAAGTCGTTACTCTAACCCGCAAGGGAGGGGGACGCCTAAGGCAGGGCTGATGACTGGGGTGAAGTCGTAACAAGGTAGCCGTACCGGAAGGTGTGGCTGGATCACCTCCTTTTAAGGAGACCCAATCTGTTCAGGTCGCAACGTCACCTTACTAGAACAGATTCAATGTGGTCTAAGCACGAGGTTGACCTTGGCTTTCAAACTCTGCTAGGTTAAGCAGACAGGCATGGGCTATTAGCTCAGGTGGTTAGAGCGCACCCCTGATAAGGGTGAGGTCCCTGGTTCGAGTCCAGGATGGCCCATATCACATGCCTGGGGGTATAGCTCAGTTGGTAGAGCACCTGCTTTGCACGCAGGGGGTCAGCGGTTCGAGTCCGCTTACCTCCACGTCATTCCATCGGGAACTGACGTGTCTGCATTGAAAACTTCAGCAACTGAACCTTGAAAACTGAATAGCGATTTGTCAGGTAGTCATCTTGAGTAGAACAGCAATTTGTTCTACTTGAGAGCACAGACACCAATGTTGACTGTGGTCAAGCTACAAAGGGCCTACGGTGGATACCTAGGCACACAGAGGCGATGAAGGACGTGGATACCGACGATACGCTTCGGGGAGCTGGAAACAAGCTTTGATCCGGAGATTTCCGAATGGGGCAACCCAGTAACTCTAACGCCAATCCATAACGTTAGAGGGCAAACCTGGCGAACTGAAACATCTTAGTAGCCAGAGGAAAAGAAAGAAAACTCGATTCCCTTAGTAGCGGCGAGCGAAAGGGGAACAGCCTAAACCAACGGGCTTGCCTGTTGGGGTCGTGGGACAGCAACGTGGAATTGAGCGGCTAGACGAAGTAGTGGAATGCTACACCAAAGAAGGTGAAAGTCCTGTAGTCAAAAGCTTAACAATCCTAGCTGTATCCCGAGTAGTCCGGAGCACGTGGAATTCCGGATGAATCTGCGAGGACCACCTCGTAAGGCTAAATACTCCTGTGTGACCGATAGCGTATAGTACCGCGAGGGAAAGGTGAAAAGAACCCCGGAAGGGGAGTGAAACAGAACATGAAACCGTAGGCTTACAAGCAGTCGAAGCTCGATTTAACGAGTGACGGCGTGCCTGTTGAAGAATGAGCCGGCGACTTATAGGTACTGGCAGGTTAAGGCAAAAATGCCGAAGCCATAGCGAAAGCGAGTCTGAATAGGGCGTTTGTCAGTATTTATAGACCCGAACCCGGGTGATCTAACCATGGCCAGAATGAAGCTTGGGTAACACCAAGTGAAGGTTCGCACCGACCGATGTTGAAAAATCGGCGGATGAGCTGTGGTTAGGGGTGAAATGCCAATCGAACCCGGAGCTAGCTGGTTCTCCCCGAAATATGTTGAGGCATAGCGGGTGTGATTATAGCAGGGGGGTAAAGCACTGATTCGGTGCGGGCTGCGAGAGCGGTACCAAATCGAGTCAAACTCTGAATACCCTGTGTACACACAGCCAGTCAGACGGTGGGGGATAAGCTTCATCGTCGAGAGGGAAACAGCCCAGACCACCAGCTAAGGTCCCTAAATCATCACTAAGTGGTAAAGGAGGTGGGGATGCTCAGACAACCAGGAGGTTTGCCTAGAAGCAGCCATCCTTAAAAGAGTGCGTAATAGCTCACTGGTCAAGCGTTCCTGCGCCGAAAATGAACGGGACTAAGTGATGTACCGAAGCTGTGGACTTACTACGTAAGTGGTAGGGGAGCGTTCTGCATTAGTTTGAAGCACTAGCGTAAGCAGGTGTGGACGAGGCAGAAGTGAGAATGTCGGCTTGAGTAGCGAAAACATTGGTGAGAATCCAATGCCCCGAAACCCCAAGGGTTCCTTCGGAAGGCTCGTCCGCGAAGGGTTAGTCGGGACCTAAGGCGAGGCCGAAAGGCGTAGTCGATGGACAACTGGTCAATATTCCAGTACTCATCTTGGTTTGTGCAGAGGGACGGAGAAGGCTAGATCAGCCGGATGTTGGTTACCGGTTCAACTGTCCGAGGTGTTGAGGAGCGGTGAAAACGCTCTGAGCTGAGGCAGGAGTACGACCCACTACGGTGGGGAAGTGATTGATGTCATGCTTCCAAGAAAAGCTCTAAGCACGTTAAGCCAAGATACCCGTACCCGAAACCGACACAGGTGGGGGGGTAGAGTATACCAAGGGGCGCGAGATAACTCTCTCTAAGGAACTCGGCAAAATGGCCCCGTAACTTCGGGAGAAGGGGTGCCACCGAGAGGTGGCCGCAGTGAAGAGGCCCAGGCGACTGTTTACCAAAAACACAGGTCTCCGCTAAGTCGTAAGACGATGTATGGGGGCTGACGCCTGCCCAGTGCCGGAAGGTTAAGGAAGCCGGTCAGCGCAAGCGAAGCTGGCGACCGAAGCCCCGGTGAACGGCGGCCGTAACTATGACCTAGTTGTAGTTACGTAAATAAATCTGGCTATATGCTGGAACATCCGGTGTATCTGCTGCTACTCGCTCCTAAGATAAAGGAGCAGTGACAATGCATGCAGTGCGGACAATCAGCAGGAAAGGTGCCAATGACTGCCAATATCAAGCAAGTGCCTCCACAAATAGGTTACTACCTAGCAGGTTTTGCTGACGGCGAAGGAAGCTTTAACGTTTCTTTTCGCCCACGTCCTGACTATGTTGTACCTTGGAAGGTTACTGCTAGCTTTAATGTTTCCCAAAAAGACCGTGTCATCCTTGCTTTGTACAAAAAGCATTTGGGTTGTGGAACACTTCGTGAGCGCCCTGATGGGGTGTGGTACTACGAAGTTACCAATCTGAATGCGATAGCTGAAAACGTCATACCCTTTTTTAACCGGTTTGGCTTTCTTTCAGCTAAGAAAAAGCGGGATTTCTCCAAATTTAAGCAAATTGTAGCTCTGATGCTGCAAGGCGCTCACCTAACGGAGGACGGTATCAAAAAAATCCTCAAGATTCGTCAACTGATGAATGACGGTGGGAAACGGCGATACACAGATGATCAAATCTTGGCAACCATTGGCAAATCCTCAGAGACTATATGCCAGACACCACAAATTCAAGGTGATGATATAGTCCGATCTTCATGGCGACATGAAGGACTAGAGTAAGTTTAGGCAACGCTCTGGTCGCACTCAACAATATGTACAACACACTTGGAAGTTGAGTGAAACGTAAATGAACGGTCCTAAGGTTAACGAACGCTAGCCTTAGTAAAACTGAACCATATGCGGGAAAGTCCTCTAACAGCTTTTCACTACTCGTTCAGCGAGGCACCGAACTCGAAAGAGTTTCAAAAATATGAGGTGCTGCAGTGCTGTTCAGTCAAAATGTGAAAGACATGGGGATAATCCGCAGGAAAGACCTAGAGGAATCTAGGAATCCTCAGAGACTTGATGTTCAGGTGCGATACATGAATTTAGATGCCCAGTGGATTGTTGGTTTCGTCGATGGTGAAGGATGCTTCCATGTTGGAATCAATCCTCACTCACAAATGGCAACAGGATTTCAGGTACTTCCTGAATTTACAGTTGTCCAGCATCGGCGAGATGTAAAGGTTCTCTATGCACTCAAGGCTTATTTCGATTGTGGCGTGGTTCGCGTGAATCACGGCGATCGCATGGCCTACAGAGTTCGCAGCATCGAGCACTTAGCTGAGCGTATCTGTCCTTTCTTTCTTAAGCATCCGCTGAAGACAAGTAAAAACATAGATTTCCTTAAATTCAGGGATGTGGTGCTTCTATGTCAATCAGGAGCACATTTGACAGATGACGGTCTAGCAAGAATCCAAAAAGTGGCATCTCAAATGAATCGTGGTCGCACAAGGTAAAGTCCAGCTTTATCGGAAACGGTAAAGAGCAACTGAGCGAAATTCCTTGTCGGGTAAGTTCCGACCCGCACGAAAGGCGTAACGATCTGGGCGCTGTCTCGGAGAGAGGCTCGGCGAAATAGAAGTGTCTGTGAAGATGCGGACTACCTGCACCCGGACAGAAAGACCCTATGAAGCTTTACTGTAGCCTGGAATTGGGTTCGGGCTTTGCTTGCGCAGGATAGGTGGGAGACGTTGAAGTATCCCTTGCGGGGGATATGGAGTCGCCAGTGAGATACCACTCTGGCAAGGCTAGAATTCTAACCTTCTGCTGTTAGCCAGCGAAGGAACAGTTTCAGGTGGGCAGTTTGACTGGGGCGGTCGCCTCCTAAATGGTAACGGAGGCGCGCAAAGGTTCCCTCAGGCTGGTCGGAAATCAGCCGTAGAGTGCAAAGGCATAAGGGAGCTTGACTGCAAGACCTACAAGTCGAGCAGAGACGAAAGTCGGCCTTAGTGATCCGACGGTTCCGCGTGGAAGGGCCGTCGCTCAACGGATAAAAGTTACTCTAGGGATAACAGGCTGATCTCCCCCAAGAGTTCACATCGACGGGGAGGTTTGGCACCTCGATGTCGGCTCATCGCAACCTGGGGCGGTAGTACGTCCCAAGGGTTGGGCTGTTCGCCCATTAAAGCGGTACGTGAGCTGGGTTCAGAACGTAAATCATTGCGTCACTTCACAGTAATGTGGAGCAGCAAACCGACTAAAATCGGTAGAATCTTAATCAGTGACCGAACGGCTGGTTAAGACAATACCGAGGGTAAGCAAGAGTCTCGTGACGGATGATCTGACGCTAAGTTACATTGCGGGCTTTTTAGATGCTGATGGGTGCATTAACTTGCAACTAGTGCGGCGTAAGGACTATGTCCTTGGCTATCAAATTCGCGCTAGTATCACCTTCTTTCAGTCCTCTTCTCATCGAACCTTCTTGGAATGGTTAAAATCTGTTTTCCAAGTCGGTTTCGTAAGAGATCGAAAAGATGGACTAAGCGAATATGCCATTGTTGATGCACCGTCGGTTCTCAGGGTACTGTGTACCCTACGCAACTACCTTCGCTTGAAAAAGCCACAGTGTGATTTAGCAATTACTGTTCTACAGGAAGTTGTTCCGTCAAGGCGTTTAACGCCGCAGCAATTCCTAAGCCTTGCTAGGCAAGTAGATCAATTTGGTGAGCTGAATGCTTCAAAAAAGCGTTCTATTCGCTCCGATCAAGTAGAACAGTTCTTGAGATCACGACAACTCTTGATCCCGTAGAGACTGAAGCCTAGGCTTGAGTTAGCCATCAAGCGTAAGCTGAGATGCTCTGAGGTTGTCAGAGACATCAAACGTCGGCTCCTGATTCGTTAATGGCGAGAGTCAGGATGAAGATATAGTCCATGCTCGTAGTGATACGAGAGCAACATGCGTGAGACAGTTCGGTCCATATCCGGTGCAGGCGTAGGAGCATTGAGAGGAGTCCTCCTTAGTACGAGAGGACCGGGAGGAACGCACCTCTGGTGTACCTGTTATCGTGCCAACGGTAGACGCAGGGTAGCCATGTGCGGAGTGGATAACCGCTGAAAGCATCTAAGTGGGAAGCCCACCTCAAGATGAGTGCTCCCATGGCGTAAGCCAGTAAGGTCACGGGTAGAACACCCGTTAATAGGCTCTCGATGGAAGTCCAGTAATGGATGTAGTCTAGGAGTACTAATAGACCGAGGGCTTGACCTCATCAATCAACAGGTGTCTGAGTTAATTAATTCTACTGACAATCGCTATTTAGTTGAAAGGTTGTTTACGCTGAATTTATCTAGCAACTCTTCAGTCTAGGTTCTCAATTCAAAATCAAGGCTTTGCCTAGTGCCTATGGCGCGGTGGAACCACGCTGATCCATCCCGAACTCAGAGGTGAAACGCCGCAGCGGTGAAGATAGTTGGAGGGTGACCTCCTGCAAAAATAGCTCGGTGCTAGGCAAAATATTCAAACTACCCCATCTAGGTTCTCTAGGTGGGGTCTTGATTTTTAAGAAATGTTTAAGGGATGATTGGCTTTGGATAGGGGAGTGACATTCACTGGTCGTTGGGTCTATAGTGCATCAAATATCAGATCCAATTTATTGTTTATTGTCTCCCCTTGAAAGGTTTTTAGGGTTATGCCTCTATTCACTGGTCTGAAGGGTTTTCGGCACTGGGTGCTGGTGGGTTCCTCGGTAGTTACAGCGGTGCTAGCGACAGTGCTCCCTAGCTATGGACGAATGCAGGACAGCCCTAAGACTCTGGTGGATGAGGTATGGCAGATTGTGCAGCAGGAGTATGTGGATGAGTCGTTTAATCAGGTGGATTGGCTAGCGGTACGGCGGCAGTTGTTGGCACGGCGCTATACCTCACGAGAACAGGCCTACGCGGCAATTAAGGGCATGTTGCAGCGGTTGAATGATCCCTATACGCGCTTTATGACGCCAGAGGAGTTTGCGGCTTTGCGTACGCAAACCTCGGGAGAAGTCTCAGGGATCGGGATTCGCTTGACGGTGGATGAAAAGACGCAACAATTAATGATTTTGGAGCCGATAGAAAATTCACCGGCCACCCAAGCGGGAATTAAGGCGGGCGATCGCCTGCTGGCGATTGATGGTCAATCTACTCGGCGGATGTCGATTGAGGAAGCGTCGCGGCGGATTCGAGGGCAGGTGGGGACTCCCATTGAACTGCAGTTGTTTCGCCCCAATCGCGGTACCTTTCGCCTCACTCTGACACGGGCATTGATTGAACTCCCTGCGGTGCGATCGCTGGTTAAGGAGGAAGGCGGTGCACGTATTGGCTATATCTATCTGAGTGAATTTACTGCCCATGCAGCGGATCAGTTGCAAGCAGCCATTCGCAAGCTAGAGGCGGAGAAGGTGGAGGGGTTTGTTTTGGATTTGCGGGGGAATCCAGGGGGACTATTGCAGGCAGGCATTGATATTGCCCGCATGTGGTTGAATCAAGGTTTGATTGTGCGTACGGTCGATCGCAGTGGCCACAGTGAGCAGGCACGGGCGAATCAATCGGCATTGACGAATTTGCCCCTCGTGGTTTTGGTGGATCACCGCTCTGCTAGTAGTAGTGAAATTCTCACGGGAGCATTGCAGGATAATGGTCGTGCGATTGTGGTGGGCACGCCAACCTACGGTAAGGCCTTGGTACAATCCATTCATCAATTGAGTGATGGTTCAGGCTTGTCGGTGACGGTTGCCCATTACTACACGCCAAATGGCACGGATATTAACCGCACAGGGATTACGCCGAATGTAATGGTGACGCTGCCGCAAGAGGTAAGTACCAATCCCCGTTTGTGGACGACAGCAGTCGATCGCTTGTACCAAGCAGGAGTGGCTCAATTGCGCCAAGCCATTTATCGCAGTCAAGCGCCTAAACCCGTAAATACGGCTCGAACAGGGGAGCAGGAGCAGTTTCGCCAGCCCCTTGGTGCCCCTTGTCCGGTGCAATGATGGTTGCTTCAGAGATTCATCAGGAATACCCCGCTGAGATTCAATTGGCTTTCCATGCCCTTGGGGAGACGTTGCGGTTGAAGGTGATTGAGATTCTGCATCGGGAGGAGCTGTGTGTCTGTGATTTGTGCGATCGCTTGCACCTGACGCCTTCAAAGCTCTCGTTTCATCTGCGGGCACTGCGGCAAGCGAATCTTGTGCTCTCGCGTCAAGAGGGGCGGTGGGTCTATTACCGCTTAAATCGGCCTCAATTTGAGGTTTTAATTGCCTATTTGCAGCAGTTTACAGTGGGGGAAACGCTGCTAGCGCGCATCTGTTCCTAGAAATCGACGCCGCGCTTGAGATCAACGCCCTTCTCGGCATAGTGCTTGTGGCAGATCATCTCTGAATGGACACTGGCCAGTTCAAAGTAGGCGGGGGGGTATTTGCAGCGACCGGTAATAATAATTTCTGTTGTGCGCGGCTTGCGCAGGAGCGTTTGCACAATGGGTTCGACGGGCAGAAGTTCGAGGTCAACGGTGGGGTTGAGTTCATCGAGAATAATCGTTTTGTAAAGACCAGAGGCAATGGCAGCTCGGGCAATTTCCCAGCCCCGTTCGGCTTCAATGTAGTCAATTTCCTGCTGCTGACCGCGCCAGACAATGGCATCCCGACCACAGCGGTGGTGATCCACTAAATGGGGATAGCTCTCTTTGAGGGCAGCAATGGCAGCATCTTCGGTGTAGCCTTGTCCCCCCTTGAGCCACTGGAGAATGAGGACGCGGTGGGATTGATCGCGGCTAATCCCTTTGCCGATCGCCTGAAGGGCTTTACCGAGGGCACTGGTGGACTTGCCTTTGCCGTCACCGGTGTAAATTTCAATCCCCTCAATGCCCTGTTCTTGAGCCGTAGGATGCACAAGGGGACGCATCTCGGAGTGGAGATCGGCAATTTGTAGCAGTTGGGCAGGGGCACCGCGGCCAGTGGCAATAATTTCTAGGTGTTCGGGTTTGCGGCGGAGGGTGTTGACAACTTCATCGACAGGTAAAAGCCCTAAATCTAAGACAGGGTTGAGTTCATCTAAAACAATCACGGAATAAAGACCAGAGGCGATCGCCCCCTTGGCAATATCCCAGCCCCGCTGTGCCTCTTGGCGATCGAACTTGCTAATTTGCTCGGCGGTAAAGTATTCTGCCCGTCCAGTGCGCACCTGATCAATTAAATGAGGAAACCCCCGTTGCAGGGCTTCAATGGCGGCATCTTCGGCATAGACACGGCCGGGTCCTTTGAGAAAGCGCAACAAGAGCACCCGTGTTGGCCACGCAGAGGCAATGCCAAGGCCAATGGAGCGCAGAACGACCCCGAGAGCCGCTTGGGATTTTCCTTTACCGGCACCGTCATAGACGTGGAGTTGACCGCTCACCCGTCCAGGGCGAACCTGAGCCGTTTGAATGCCAATACCTGTGCGCGTCATAGGGGAGGAGATAAGGGAATCTAGAGGGATTGTATCAAGGGCTGGGTGACGTTTTCAGAACGACTGCCTCAACGGTCAGCTCGGTGGGGGTGAGGGCAGTAATCGCCCAGCGGAGGGGTTGGCCATGGTCTTGCAGAGCCTGTTCAATGGAGTCATGAAGAGGTTGGGGGAGGGGGTGTCGAGGCAGGGTGATGCGGATAAATTCCGTTTGCATAGGTTTTGGGGGTTAAACACTGATGACAATGACAGTGACATTGTCGCGTCCGCCATGGGTTTTGGCGGCATTCACAAGGGTAGCCGCCGCTTTTTTGACATTGGGTTCGCTGAGGTAGATGCTGATCACGTCATCGGTGAGTTCTTCGGTCAAGCCATCACTGCATAGCAGCAGGCGATCGCCCGGCTCTAGATCAATGGGTTGAATATCAATTTGGGTGAGGTCTTCGCGGCCTAGGCACTGGGAGAGGACATGGCGCCATGGATGTTGGCGTGCCTGCTCAATCGTCAAGCTCCCCAACTGCACGGCTTGGGCAATCCACGTGTGGTCGCTGGTAATTTGCTGGAGCTGATCTTTGCGCCAGCGGTAGATGCGGGAGTCCCCCACATGGGCACACCAAGCAGTCTGTCCGTTTTTGTCCATGAGAACCACTACAGCGGTGGTACCCATGTCAGCACGGGCGGTATTTTGGTGTTGTTGCTCAACAATGGCACGATTCGCTGCGAGAAAGGCTTGGCGGAGCAGGGTCACTGGATCATGCTGGAGGTCTTCGAGGTGGGTTTCTAGATATTCCTGAATATGTTCAACGGCCAAACGACTGGCCTCTTCGCCGCCGGCGTGTCCACCCATGCCATCCGCAACAATAAAAAAACGATGGTGCTTTTCGTCAATATAAAAAGCATCCTGATTGCTTTTGCGAATTAGACCACAGTCAGTTAAGCCGGCAACGTCCATGACCCCCCTGTCTTGGGCTGCTTGTTAAAACATTTTTTCATACTTATCGAGTTTAAGCATCAATCGCCAATAGAGGATGCCAAACCATACCGCTAATGCGGCTGCCACACCCGCTAAGAGGACATACTGGCTGACAAATAAAATTGTTGCCACTAAAGAAAAGCTGCCAATCAGAACAACATAATTCAAGCCGAGGTTAATGTTACTGAGGCGCCGCAGAATGCGATCACTTTCACTGGAGCGAACACGTAACCGTAAATCCCCATTCTCTAGTTTATCAAGAACCTCTTCAAGGCGACGGGGTAAGCCAATGGCAGTGCTACCCACTTGAGCGGCTTGACGACTCAGTTCAGAGAAAAGACTGCCATTACTCGAATCAGGAAAGTTTCCGTTGGTCATAAGTTCGGTCGCAAATGGTTGAGCAACTTGCATGAAGTTAAAGTCTTTGTCGAGTCCTTTGCCCACCCCTTCTAGGGTGGAAAATGCCCGCATCACAAACGTAAATGTGGCGGGAAAACGAAAGGGTTGGTCATAGGCAATTTCATAAAGGTCATCGCTAATTTGTGCTACGGATTGGGCCTCAAAGGATTGGCTCATGAAATTGTCAAGGAGATACTGGATTGAGCGCCGCACTGGCCCAAGGTCGCCTGTTGGCACCAACGCCCCTAACTCTACAAGGCACTGTACCACTTGTTCGGCATCGCGCTGGGCAATGCTTAAAAATGTTTTCAGCAATTTATCGCGGGTCACAGGTTGAATGCGCCCCATCATGCCAAAGTCGTAGAAAATCAGTTGGCCGTTGGGGCTGACAGCAATGTTGCCCGGATGGGGGTCAGCGTGGAAAAAACCATCGTTGAGGACTTGGTAGAGGTAGGCCTTGGCACCCAGTTCGGCAATGCGTTTGCGATCGAGGCCTGCCGCTTCGAGGGCTTCGTAGTGACTGATTTTAATGCCCGGTAGGTACTCAAGGGTGAGGACGCGCCGTGAGGTGTAGCGCCAATAGACGCGGGGAACACAGGCCCACTCGCGATCGCGAAAGTTGCGGCGGAAGGTGTCGGCATTGCGCCCTTCATTGAGGTAGTCGATTTCTTCGTAGAGAATACGGCAACACTCATCGTAGATGCCCATCCAGTCACGCCCTTGACCCCATTTGGGATGGTTTTGGAAGTATTGGGCAATGCCTTTGAGAATGGCCAGATCAATATCAAACAATTGCCGCAGGCCAGGGCGTTGCACTTTGACCACCACTTCTTCGCCCGAGCGGAGCTGCGCTTTGTGGACTTGACCCAGACTGGCGGCGGCCATGGGGATGGGGTCAAAACTGCGAAACAGCTCAGGGATGTGACGACCAAAGTCTTCGTAGATGATTTTTTCGACTAGCTCGTAACTAAAGGCAGGGACGCGATCTTGGAGCTTGCTCAGTTCTTCGACGTATTCACTGGGAAAGAGATCGGCGCGGGTGGAAAACAATTGCCCCAGTTTAATGAAGGTGGGACCAAGATCAAGGAAGGTTTCACGAATCCAAATGGCTTGGGCACGGCGGCGCGCTGCTCGTTTGGCATCGGTCATACCGCCCCAGTAGCTCCAAGACTGGGTGAGGAGCCAACGGCCAAAGAGAAACCGCCAGACAAAAAACCAAATGTCAAAGAAGCGCCGCGTTTTTGAGTAACGCTCGCGATTCCAACGGTAGGATTTGCCCGTGGGCGTCAAACTGGCCGAAACTGGTGTGGACACACGCTCTTCCCTAGTGGGTGATCTCAACAAATTGTAACGAATCCCTAACGATACCAAAGAATAATAGGCTACAGGGCATAGCGATCGCGCCCCATGCCAAGGGCAAAGCGCAGGGAATCCGGCAGACTTTTGCTACTGGCCGTCAAAAAGAAGGTCAGCCCCAAGAGGCTAAAGACGGCTGCGATGCGAAAGATCAGGCGATAGCCCAAAGGTTCAATCAGCCCCCCCAGCAGTGGCCCTGCCAAGGCCATTCCCAGATCAAAGCCCCCTAAACTGAGGCTGAGAACCCGGCCACGCTCATGGGGTGTAGAGCGATCGGCCATGAGGGCAGCCACCATGGGAATGAGGACGCCACCGGCAAGGCCTTCGAGTAGGGCAGCCCAGAGAACATCGAGGGGGGTTTGGGCTTGGGCAAGGAGCGCCATTGAGACGACGTAGCAGGCAAGGCTCGCGGAGATAAAAATGCCTCGTCCCCAGCGATCGGAGGCAGACCCCGTGGCCACCCGACCCATAAAGCTGGCGATCGCCGCCACGGAGTAAAACAGCCCTGCGGAAATGTTGAGCCGCTCAGCAGCAATAAATAGGGGAATAAAGGTGGCGATCGTGCCAAAGGTCAGCCCCACGCTCAGCATCACCAAGCTGGGAATCCGCAGCCGTTCTGAAAGCAAGAGCCGCCAAAAGAGGGTTTTCTCTGGGGGAGGCACTCCAGAGTCCTGTGGGATATTCACCGTCCGCACGCCTGCCGCAGCCATGAACCCAAGCGCAGCTAAGCTGCTGGCAACGGTGAAGACTGAGCCATGACTGTAGTTCATTTGCAGCCAACTGCCGAGACTCGGTCCAAGGGCAACCCCAATGGGATGCACAAGGCTGGTGTAGCCAATGATTTCGCCGCGATGCTCAGGTGGGGCAATATCCGTCACCAGTGCCATGTAGCCGGTGGTAAAACCAGCAATGCTCACGCCATGGAGAAGGCGCACCGCAACAAGGAGGGGTAGGTTGTGGCTAACGATATAAAACAGGGGAGCGATCGCCGCCATAGCGAAGCCAATAAGTAGTGTGATTTTGCGTCCCCGGCGATCGGCCAGAGGCCCTAACCACGAGCGGGAACCAATCAGCCCCACGGCAAAGGCACCCATGACAAATCCCACCTGATGGGGCGTGCCCCCTTTCTCAGCAATGTAGAGGGGTAACGTGGGCAACATTGCCGCAATGCTCGACCAAAATAAAAGGCCAGCCACGACGAGCCTCAACAGGGTTTGCTGCACGAATGGGGGTAATTTCAACAGGACAACCACGGATCCCCCTTGTTAACAAAACGTTACATTTTCTATTCTAGCCAAGGAATTAAAAGGGTAATTCTCCCTGATCAATTTCGGGAGTTTCTGTTTTCGTTTTCGGGGTGCCATTCATTTGGCTTTGGCGTAGCCCCACGGCAATTTTGCTGTGCTTCTCGATTTGGCGCATGACTTGCCGGGCACGTTGAATCACCGTGGGGGGCAATCCAGCGAGGCGACCTGCTTCAATGCCGTAGGAGCGATCGGCACCGCCAGGCTTGACTTGGTGTAGAAAAATAATCTCGTCGGGGAGTTCTTTGACCACCACTTGAAAGTTAGCCACATTGGGCAGCAGCGTTGCCAGTTGATTGAGTTCGTGGTAGTGGGTGGCAAAAATGGTGCGGGATTTGAGTGTGGTGGCAAGATATTCTGCCACTGACCAAGCGATCGCCAGCCCATCAAAGGTGGCCGTGCCGCGGCCAATTTCATCGAGGAGGACAAGGGAGCGATCGCCCGCATGGTTGAGGATATTGGCCGTCTCATTCATCTCCACCATAAAGGTGGATTGCCCCGTTGCCAGATCATCAACAGCTCCCACACGGGTAAAAATGCGATCGCAGACCCCCAAGGTGGCACTGGTGGCCGGCACATAACTGCCCATTTGCGCCAGCAGTTGAATCAAACCCACCTGCCGTAGATAACAACTTTTGCCACTGGCATTAGGACCGGTGAGCACCATCAGATCAGCACCAGTACCGAGTTCTGTATCGTTGGGAACGAAAAAACCCGCTGGTAGCATCTGCTCCACGACAGGGTGACGCCCCGCGCGAATGCAAAGCTGGCGATCGCTCGTCATCTGAGGGCGACAATAGCCCTGATACAGCGCCACCTCTGCTAGGCCCAAGAGGGCATCTACTGCCGCCACTGCTGCCGCAATCTCACGAATTGTTGAAGCCTGAGCGGCCACCTGCTCCCGCAACTGAACAAAGTACTGGTACTCCAGCTCAAAAAGATGGCTTTGAGCCGCCAATAACCGCGCTTCCCGTTCCTTGAGTTCAGCGGTAATAAAGCGTTCCTCGTTGGTGAGGGTTTGTTTGCGGATATAGTCACCGGGCACTTGGTTGAGCTTGGCACGGGAGACACTGAGGTAATAGCCAAAGACCTTTGTATAGCCCACTTTCAGTGTTGTAATACCGGTGCGTTCCCGTTCTTGGGCCTCTAAGTTCAGAATCCACTGTTGATCCTGCTCGATTTGTTGACGTTGCTGATCCAGTTCGGGATAGGCACCGGGGCGTAGAATCCCCCCTTCCGTAAGACTAATGGGGGGTTGATCCACAAGGGCAGCACTGAGGGTGTCTGCCAATTGCTCAATCACGGGGGGAAGTTGGGCTAGCGCTTGCAGATAGGGAGATGTAGTGTGGGCAACCACGGGTGCTAAGGAGACCAACGTGCGGCAGGAGTCCCGTAGAGCAGCTAAATCCCGTGCATTGGCCGTTCCAGATCCAGCGCGACCCGCCAAGCGTTCAAGGTCATAAATTTCCTGAAGATGGCGATGCAGGCTCTGGCGCAGGCTACTATTGGCCATCAATTCGGCAATGGCATCTTGGCGAGCATTAATTTGTTCAATGTCCAACAGCGGTTGCAGCAGCCAACGGCGGAGGAGGCGTCCTCCCATGGCGGTTGTGGTACGATCGATCGCCCACAGGAGGGAGCCTTGAAAGCTACCATCGCGGATGGTTTGGGTCAGTTCCAGATTGCGACGGGTTTGCGGATCAAGGAAAAGATACTGTTGCAGTGAATAGGTACTGAGGTTTTGTAGGGGGACTGGCCGTTGGCGGTGGGTTTCATCCAAGTAGGCCAAGAGGCCACCCGCAGCGCGCATGGCAAGGGGTAGATGTTCACAGCCAAAGCCTTCAAGGGATTTGACCTGAAAGCGTTGACAGAGGCGTTGGCGTGCTTCGGCCGCTTGAAAGTCTTGGGGCGATCGCAGGGTGTAGCACCATTGCAGCGGCAATTCAGGGGGCAATTGATCCTTGGCTTCGCCGGGGCGCAGAACGCGATTAATGTCGGGGGCTTCACTGGGAAGCAGAACCTCTGCGGGTTGTAAGCGATTAAGTTCAGCAATTAGCTCAGCGCGATCGCTCCCTTGGGTCGTACAAAACTCGCCCGTCGAAACATCGGCGTAGGCCAATCCCCAATGTTGGCCAGAAAGCAGAACGGCGGCTAAAAAATTATTGCGGCGCGGTTGGAGCAGCTCGGTATCTAAGACCGTTCCCGGTGTAAAGACTTGGGTGACTTCCCGCTTCACCAATCCTTGGGCTTGGGCAGGGTCTTCCACTTGATCACAGATGGCAATGGCATAGCCCTTTTCAATCAGGGTGCGGCAGTAGCGTTCAAGGGCATGGTGGGGAATACCGGCCATGGCCACTCGTCCCACTTCTTTGCCGCCTTCTTTGCCGGTGAGTACCAGTTCCAGCTCGCGAGCCACGGTGCAGGCATCTTGGAAAAAAGTTTCGTAGAAATCTCCCACCCGATAAAGAAGCAGCGCTTGGGGGTAGGCATCTTTGAGTTCGGCATAGTGCTGAAGCATGGGGGTCAAGAGCGATCGCTCCACCTCATCGTGGCGCACCTGTAGGCCGGGGTTGCGTCCTAAGCGCAGGGCAGGGGACTCAGTCTCAGAATGGGGCAGCGGGCGATCGTCGGACATAGCAACGTCACAACTTCCTGTGGGGTGCTCCAAGGGGGGTTTTATATTATAGTTTTCCCTATCGTGGAGTAGAGCGCCTAATACTCATCCCCTGTGGTCTCCATAAAAAGCCACTCTGCCAAGCCGGGACTATTTTCTCCTAAAATTGCGATGGCCTCCTGAAAACGACTGCGCTGAACATTGGCCCTGCTGATGCGTTCTGGGTACGTGGTCATCAAGAGGTAGGGTTGGCTGTCGCGGGATTGGATAAAGGTTTCCACACCAGACACCAATGGATGCATCTCAAAAAAATGATGGAGTGCCATGGCTTGCTCAAGGGTTTCGGCTTCAACAAAGCCGAGATGACGGGTTAGAGTATCCCAAATGGCATCATCATCGCATCGGAAACTTACCTCAACGAAATAGCGCATCCCCGCCTCACACACACCTGCGGCTATCTTAACCGCTTTTATTGATTTCATTGTCATGACGTTGGGGTCGTTCCCTCGAATGAGAGAGGAGGCAGCAACTGTTCAGTCCTTGCGAAAAGGGCTGTTGGCTTAATGGGGTCACTCAAGAGAGGAACGGGATTGCCTACTGGTCAATCACCCGCAGAATCACCAGCGTCATATCGTCGCTGCGCCGTCCATTGGCATTGGTAAAGGCATCAACGGCATCAAAGATGTAATCTAATAAAGCTTGGGCGCCTAAACCTTTGGCACAACCCTCTTTGACAACCGCTGCTAGGTGCTCTTCCTCAAAGCGTTTACCTTTGGGATTATCCGCTTCTGTAATGCCATCGGTGTAATAAACCACAGTGTCGCCGGGTTGCAGTCGCACTTCCGCTTCTTGATATTGGCTGCGGGTATCTAGACCAATGAGCATGCCGTAGGTGTCTAGCCGATGGATAATCCCCGTTTCCGCCCGCCACAGCAGTGGGGGAAGGTGAGCAGCATTACTGTAGGCCAGTAGCCGCGTCTGGGGATTGTACTCTGAGTAAAAAAGGGTAACAAAGCGATGGGAGCTTTCTAAATCTGGTTGCATCGCCCGGTTGAGGTGCTGCAAAATGCGGCTAGGACGGTGACCATTGAGGGCTTCTGCCCGCAGCATCCCGCGGGTCATGGTCATGATCAGTCCGGCAGGTACCCCTTTACCCATGACATCCCCAATGGCGATGCCCCAACGTCCTTGTTCAATCTCTTTTTGATCACCGAGGCCATAGGTAATGGGGATAAAGTCATAGTAGTCCCCCCCAACCCAACTGGCGGTGCGACACTCTGCGGCTAGCTCTAATCCATGAATTTTGGGACAGCGGTGGGGCAAGAGTCGCCGTTGAATTTCCGCACCAATTTCTAGTTCCCGATCCAACCGCTGGCGATCGCGCAACTTTAAGGCCAATTCATCATTGGCAATGGCCACTGCAGTTTGATCCGCAATCACCTGCAAGAGTTGCTGCCGCGTTTCGTTCCACTCATACTCCGGTTGCTGACTAAAAACGTATAAGCGTCCGCGTTCCGTGAGGATAGAGTCCTTAACTAGAATGGCTGTGCCGTAAAATTGAATGCCTTGGGGGAGACGTTCGCGCAGTTGCTGATCCAAGAGTTGTTCAAGGCGGGGACGGCTGAACTCGCGATTACTCTCCGCATCGATTGCCACCATACCGAAGCTATTGGCAAGGGTGCGGGTTGCCGTTTCTAGGGCAGCACGAATATTGGGACACTGATCCCTCGCGTGACAATGGAGTTGTTCAAGGCGGGCTTGACCATCAGCGCGAAACAAGACCAAAGCCGCTGCCTCCGCCTCTGTAACCCGACAGGTAATGAGCGGGATCAGTTCAAAAAATTGATTCAGGTTGTTGAAACTCCGCAGCGCAAAGCTGAGGGATGCCAATAGCTCCTGAATTTTACTGTTTTCCCGCTGTAACCGCGATACCATTTCCTTGAGGGCGATCACGGGGCTAGAAGAAGTCATAGAGGATGGGGGGACAGCAGGTGACATGGTCAGTTACGCCAGCAAAAGCGTCAATTGACTCTACAGCGTAGCGCAAAAAACGTCAAGATGAAAGGATTTAAGATTTTTTATCGAACTTTCAAAGAAGAACGCCGGTCGTCATGCCATGGCGATGGCTGAGGGTCATGAGTGTCCCGCCGAGAGCGATCGCCCCCCCCAAACCAATGAGCACTGGCTGTAGCCCCCACCACGTCTCCGCTAAACCCGCCACTGCCAAGGGCACACTGAGGGCAATATTCACGAGGTTATTTTGCAGGCCAAAAATGGTGCCCCGCTGTTCTGGCGGCGTCATCAGTTGAATTAAGGTTTGCATGGGAATCGCCACAAAGGCCGCAAAAAAACCCAACCCCACGATGTAGCCCATACTCCAAGCCAAAGAATTAAGACTTAGGGACAGACCAAGAAACATTACTCCCATGCCCCAACAGCCCAGCAAACCCGCCCAGCCATAGGAAAAGCGCTTACCCACAGTATTCAACAGCAGTGCCCCTAGCCCCAGTCCTGTTGCAGCGGCAGCCAAGAGAAACCCAAATTGATCCGTATCAAGGGTTGGTAAGACTTCCGCAAGGCGCACCACCAAAACAGACATCGCTGCCACAATGGCAAAGAGTAGAATGAGTTGCAGCAGCGCAAAACGCAGGGCTGGATATTCCTGCAACAGACAAAGTCCTTGGCGGAGTTCTTGCCACATTTGGCGATAGTGGCTTGGCGGCAGATGGCACTGATCCGGTGGCCGCAGGAGCATGAGTAGTAGCGCTGCCCCGGCATAGCAGGCACTGACAAAGACAGCCCCACCCCACTGTGAGTGCCAGTGGCTCGCGAGATTCAGGAGCGGCTCACCGGCAGCGAAACCTACCACGAGAGCAGCCATCATTGTCAGGGTGTAGAGGGAGTTGGCAGACATCAGATGGGACTTATCCACCAGCAGAGGAATAGCTGCTTGTTCTGCGGGGGCAAAAAACTGAGTTAAACAGGAAATCGTAAACGTAATCAACAACAGCGCCATAAAGCCAAACCATTGCCCAGCGCCAAGGAGAATCGTGATCGGGATCCCTAAGACAAGGAGGGCACGGTAGAGGTTGGTGACAATGAGCACCTGTTTTTTTGACCACCGATCCACAAGCACCCCCGCCACCGATCCGAGGAGAATGGCCGGAATCGTAAAGGCCACCATGATTGCTGACACCCAACCACTAATGCTCTGGTTTGCCGCTTGGAAAAACTCCGTAGTGAGGGCAATCACAAATACAAGGTAAATTTTGTCGGCCAACTGAGAACAGACTTGCGCCAACCAGAGGGCAATAAAATTGCGGTTTTGCCACAGGGGGGGCACTGGCGGTAGGGGCAGATCCAAGCGAATGTCTTGCTGCTCAAGGGTCATGGCTGGGACACCGCAACAGGTGAAAAACAACTATCAAGGAGGGGGGGCACCCGCAGCGTTTGCTCAAGGTGAAATTGCAGGTACTGGCGTAACACCCGCTCAAGGGACAGCCAAACACTGAGGGGATAGGTTTCAGCTTGAGTGAGAAATTCGTCCCGTGCCAAGGCTTGAGTAGTAGTCATTGCTAGCCATTGTCCCAGACGGACTTCACTAGCCGTCAGTTGGCGATCGCCCCCTGAAAACAATCCAGCAAGAGCATTGTCGGGACACTGCTCAGTAAGGGTAAAAACGCCTCCCCTAGCAAAACTAAAGCCCAACCGCCAGTCGGTATCGGCCGCCGGGACAGCAATTTGGCAGCCACTTTCATGGCACTGGTACCATTCTGGAGCAATGCCCCCCAATCGCAAGATGCCACAGAGGCCGCGCACCAATAGCGCTAGGGCAGCGCGACTCGAAACCCCTTGAAGCTGATCTAAGGTGATGCAGAGCCAATCAAAGAGATCCGGCTGAGGTTGCTGCGGATGGATTTGGTAGAGCACGACTTCACCGAGATATTGGGCAGCAGTTAGGGTGATCAAATGACTGCTGAGGCCTTGGTAGGTTGCCACTGTTTCTGCTTGGAGGATGCGATCCAGATTGCGCCCGGGACTAATAAAGAGGTCATTGACGACAAACAAATCCACCCGTCCGCCCAGTTTCGAGCGGGAGCCACGGCTATGGGGGGCGACTAACTTCAACAGCCCGCGATCGCGACTAAAGACACTGAGCAGGCGATCGCTTTCCCCCAGAGGCATGGCCTTGAGGTTAATGCCAATTGTGCGGTAGGTGCGAGCCATCCCAAGTATCCAGACAATAGTGGCAGATGAGTTAGCCTATCTTTTAGCCTATCGCGGCCAGTCCCCTAAACAGTGATCAACTTGTTGCGGGCAAACCATTCCACCCCATGTTGGTTAATCTCTTCCCGCAGGGCTGCATTCTCAATGCTGTGATAAACGAGGAGATCCACCCGTTGGGCAATGGGCAGTTCGGCGATCGCCTCGGCAAGGGCAGCTTGATCACTGAGGGTGAGGTTCTCGCCAAAGAGGGCAATATCGATATCTGAAGTTGTTTTGAAGGTACCGATCGCCCATGAGCCAAAGAGGACGATTCGTTCTACCTTCGGATTGGCCGCAAGGGTGTCAATGATAGCTTTGCGTTTTTCTGGCGTGAGTCCATCCGTCATTGTTGATATTTTTCCTGCAAGCAGTTGTACAGTCTCCGAAAAACAGGGGTAAGCCTGTGTTTGATCAGTCGTTCCGCCTCTTTTGCCGTTTGCTTTTCGTAGGTGTGGCTTAGATAAATTGCGCTTCGCCAAGGCATCTAGCAGTGTCTCCGTGTCTTCCTCAGTGAGATAGCCCGTCTCAAAGGCCTTGCGAATAGCCTCTCTGGGAGTTTTCACATCCACTCCCTCGTAGAAAAGAAGGTCTTTCAGTGTTTTCCACGCTAGTTCAAGGGTAAACTCAAACATTTGCACCAGACCCGCTCGCTCTAGTTCCGAATACTCTTCCTGAACAGAGGCAGTTTCTAAGCGGATTAAGGCGCGGCCAAAGTTCTGCAACCGCTGTTGCCAACGCATCCCATCTCTATTTGTCATGTTTGCAAACTGCTATTTCTCCGATTATCGCCAACGAAAGGCTGGGTCTAGCTCATAGCCAAACCGCGTCGCATCGACCGTCGTTAAGTCAATATCGCCAAGACCATATTCCTGCCAGCGTTCTGTGACTCGCCGTGCCACCTCCGGATCAGAGGTGAGGGGATCACCCCAAGGATGGTCTGTTTCTGGAGGAATTTTTGTCGTGGCATCAATGCCCATGCGTCCCCCAAGGCCGATTTTTTCGCTGGCAAAGTCAAGGGAGTCAAAGGGGGTATCCGCCAAAATAAACACATCGCGGCTGGGATCTACTTTGGAGCTAATCGCCCACACCACCTGCCGCGGGTCGCGGATATTGATTTCTTTGTCCACGACAATCACGAACTTGGTATAGGTAAACTGGGGCAGGGCACTCCAGAAGGCGAGGGCAGCGCGGCGGGCTTGGCCAGGATAGGCTTTGTCAATGGAAATAATCGCCGCCTTATAACTGAGGGCTTCCATGGGCAAAAAGAAGTCCACAATCTCCGGTACCTGCTGCCGCAAAATGGGTGTGTAAATGCGGTTGAGGGCAAGGGCAATCATGGCCTCTTCCTTGGGTGGGCGGCCACTAAAGGTTGTCAGGTAAATGGGATTGCGGCGATGGGTGAGGCAGTGGAAATGAACGACGGGGGAGTCTTCCACGCCACCGTAATAGCCCATGTGATCGCCACAGGGGCCATCGGGTAGGACTTCACCGGGGGTAATGGTGCCCTCAAGAACAAATTCCGAGTGGGCAGGCACCTCCAAATCAACAGTTTTGCACTTGGCCAAATGGATGCCCCCACCGCCATAAAGCCCGGCAAAGAGCCACTCCGACAAATCCACAGGAATCGGCGTTGCCGCTGCCATGATGATCAAAGGATGCACCCCCAAGGCCACAGCCACTTCTAGCTTCTTGCCGCGGGCAGCCGCTTTACGGAGATGGCGTGCCCCTCCCCGCACTGAGAGCCAATGTACGGTCATGGTGGTTGGAGATTGTAGTTGCAAGCGGTAAACGCCCACGTTGGGAATGCCCGTCTCACAGTCTTTGGTAATCACCAGACCAAGGGTCATAATTTTGCCCGCATCTTTGGGGTAGGGGCGAATGAGGGGCAGTTGCCGTAGATCTAAATCGGGGGCTTTGATGACCACCTGCTGACAGGGGGGCAAGAGATCGCGGCTTGGCTTGGCACGGACAACATCAAAGAGAATTTTGCCGAAATCAAGGGCTTGGCTCAGGGTTTTAGGTGGCTTCGGTTGTTGTAGCTTAGCCAACTTTTCACCGAGGGTTTCCAGTTCTAAGGGGTGGTCCATGTTCATGGCCCAGCACACCCGCTCTAGCGTTCCCAAGAGATTAATCGCCACGGGATAGGGGGAACCAATGACGTTCTCAAACAGCAATGCGGGGCCGCCTGCGGTCAATAGGCGGTTGCAAATCTCTGCCATCTCCAGATCGGGATCAACAGGTACGGTGATGCGTCGCAGTTGTTGCCGCTGCTCTAGAAGCTGGAGATATTGCCGCAAGTCATTCGTCATGGGGGATCAAAATCGCGTCGTCTCTTTATATGTTTTTATGTTAAGAAGGTTTTAGCCCATCGTGCAGGAATTTCATGGCGGTTCATCCCACGGCGGTAGTTGAGACCGGCGCTCGCATCAGCGAGGATGTGGAAATTGGTCCTTTTTGCTATGTGGCAGCAACGGTGGAGATAGGACGGGGGACGCAGTTGGCTCCCCATGTCACGCTCTTGGGATATACCCGCCTTGGCGAGAACTGTAGGGTTCATAGTGGAGCAGTCATTGGTGATCTCCCTCAAGATGTGGCCTATCAGGGGGCGATTAGCTATGTCCACATTGGCGATCGCTGTACGCTGCGCGAGGGGGTGACGATTCACCGCGGGACGCAACCAGAGACGGTGACCCATGTGGGGCATGATTGTTTGCTGATGGCTCATAGTCATTTAGGTCACAATGTTTATGTGGGAAACCATGTCACGATCGCCAACAATACGTTGATTGCCGGTTATGCCCATGTGGGCGATCGCGCTTTCATCAGCGGTAACTGTCTTGTGCATCAATTTACGCGCATTGGGCGCTTGGCCATGCTCTCTGGGGGAACAGCCATTCAAAAAGATGTGCCGCCCTTTTGTATGACTCGCAGCCTGAGTACCAACACAATCATGGGCTTAAATGTGGTGGGATTACGGCGCGCCGGCTTTTCAGCGCAAGACCGCCAACTCCTCAAAAAAGCCTTGGATACCCTTTACCGCTCGCAATTAACCACCTCCCAAGCTGTTCAGCACCTGCGGGAACACTTTGCGCATCCCCTGATTCAAGAGTTTTGCGATTTTATCAGTGCCTCAGAGCGGGGCATTTGTCATTTTGTGCGGCGGGGAGAGGGCGGTGATCTGTCCTGAGGAGGGAGCAACTTTTCGGGTACGATCGCCCAACAGAATCTTGCCCCTGTTCCCCATGGCTGAAGTGCTGTTACTATCCCTCCTGAGTGGAAGCCTCGGTGTGTCAGCACTGCTTTACTATCAGTGGTGGGGCTGGCAAAAACAAGTCACTGAACAACACAAGGAAGAAGAGGAACAGTTGACAACGTACCCCTCAAAACAAGACCCGCATCAGGTGTCCCCCAAACTTGGCGGCTGGGAATTCAAAATCCTGCGATCGCGCCGCAACCAATTTCATGATCCCGATGTCCTGCGCAAAGTCTGCCAAGAGGAAGCCCAAGGGGGGTGGATTTTATTTGAGAAGCTCGACGATCGCCGATTGCGCTTTAAGCGACCCATGGCACTCAGGGAAAAAATCAAGCCTAGTCCCAAATATGACCCTTACCGTAGCTACTATGGACCTCGGTTTGAATGGGAATCTTTGTTGTCCGTGATACTCTTGATGATGATGGCAACCTTACCTGCATATTTGGGCTATCGTTTGGTGATTCTCAGTCAACGGTCAGCCCCGCTGCCAACGCCACCTACTCCTTCTTCGCCGTTGCGTCCCTAAGGTGCCTATGTCCTCCCTCAGTCTACTTAGTGTGGGCACAACCCTCCAAGGGGGAAAGTATCGCCTTGATGCCCTTTTGAGTCAGGGGGGCTTTGGTGTCACCTATCGCGCAACCCACACACTCCTCCATCAGCCGGTGGTGCTCAAGACGTTGAACCTCCAACAGGAACCCCCCAAGCGAATTCACGACCTAGGGGAGCGGTTTATCCAAGAAGCCCAACGCCTTGCCCAGTTTAATCATCCCCACATTGTGCGTGTCAGTGATTGCTTTATTGAGGGAGGGCGTCCCTTTATTGTCATGGACTATATCCCCGGACGCACCCTTGCCCAGGTGATCCAAGAGGAAGGTCCCCTGCCGGAAAAAACAGCTCTTCACTATATCCGCCAAGTGGCCAGTGCCCTTGAATTGGTACATGAGCATGGACTGCTACACCGCGATGTCAAGCCCGATAACATCATGCTCAGAGACAGTACCGATCAAGTGGTACTGATTGACTTTGGCATTGCCCGTGAGTACACCACCGGCGTGACAGAGACGAATACGGGGCTACTCTCCGCTGGTTATGCGCCCGTTGAGCAGTATTTGCCCCGCCACCAATGGACGCCGGCAACCGATGTCTATGCCTTGGCGGCAACGCTTTATGCCCTGTTGGCTGGACGTCCTCCTGTAGCCTCAATATTGCGCGATCGCGTGCCTCTCGAGGATTTACGACAGTTTCAGCCCAATCTTAGCCAACGCACCATTGATGCCATTGAAGCAGGAATGGCTTTAGATGTCCGTGAGCGTCCACAAACCGTGCGGTCTTGGCTGCAACTGGTCATGGGGCAGTCCGTGGCGCGTCAAACCACAGCAACCGTAGCGGTGATGCCGCAGCACCGAGCCACTATCTTGGCAAATACTCAACCGGAGGGGACAGCCGTCGTTGCTCCCCCCAAACAACGTAATTTTTCGCCGTGGCTATGGCTGTTGGGAACGGCAATCTTTGGCAGCTTAGCAGGCATTGGCCTAGGGCTATTTCTACGCAATCAACCCGTGGACACAGTCACCCCTCGCCCCCCACGCCCTCAGGAACAGGAATTTCCACCCACCCTGCCGACCATCGTGCCACCCGTAGAGGTGACGCCCACCCCCACCCCGACACCAACGCCAGAGCCGAAACCCACCCCTACAGAACCGACGCCCACCCCAGAGCCGACGGAAACGCCTACCCCAGAGCCGACGAAAACTCCCACCCCTAGCCCGAGTCCTGAGGAAGCATCCCCAGAGCCAACGCCGATTCCTCCTCCATCTCTATCTCCAAAACCGCCAAAGTCCCCAAAGCCCCCAAGGAGCGCAGAGCCTCCCGTCGCCCCCCCCACCACCGTTGAGTCATCTCCACCGACACCTGTGCCCTCACCGACACCAACAGACACAATCCCCGAGGTGTCACCCCCGCCAACAAGTAACACTGAACCGGCCATCCCTTAGGGATTGGCTAATTCTGAAGTGCTCGCAAAAAGGCACCTAAGCGACTAAACACTCCCCGACCACGGGGTTTCCCTTGGGGCGTCAGGACACGCTCAATCTCTTCGCCACTGGGGCGTTGGTCAAATTCCCCTAGACAGGTGGGCGTTGCTTCGCTATATTGCCAAATTTGCCATGGCTGAGGATAACAGCGCCAGAGAATGAGGGTTTCTGCTAAGGGACGAAGGTAATAGCAGGGTTCAAGGGTGTTCAGAAATCGCTCCCGTAACCGCCGACCAGCGTACCCAATACCCACGACGGCCACATCCTGAAGCCTTGGGTTTAAAAGGATAAAGGGGCGATCGCCAGCAGTTTCACACATCTGCTCAATAGTATTGACTTCTACAGGGGTTGGGGCAACGATGACAATGGCGCGATCGCTCGCTGTAATGGGTGTCAGTAGTTCATTGACGCCCCGCACACTATAGGTGGTTTCACCCCATTCGCGACGGGCAAGGGCGGCAGATCCAGCATCGGCAAAAAAGACCTTGAGATCAGAACCGAGTTCCGCAAAGAGAGGAAGGTAGCCAGCGGCAAAGGCCATCACATTGAGATCGGGCAACAGGATCTCGATTTGCAGGCGATTTTTACCCTCTTGCAGCGCAGCTTGGGTGGCCTGCTGAGCTTGGATCAGAGCAGTCTCCAGACTATCGGGGGGCAGGATCGACATGGGTCTTAAGCGGAGACCTCACTGGCAACGGTGGCAAACAGGCGTTGTAGCTCCTCCACTAGGGTTTTCGCTTGGGCGAGCGTTTCCGGGGTTGTGGATTGTTCCAGTTGCGCGGCTACGCTTTGCATGGCACTAATGCCGACGTTACCACTTGCCCCCTTGAGATGGTGGGCGTCCCGCTTGATTTGATCAACGTTTCCTTGATTGACCGCTTCCGCCAATGCCTCTAAGCGCTGCTGGGCATCCTCAACGAAGGTTTGCAGCAGTTCCAACTCAAACTCGCGATCGCCCCCCGAAAGGGCAGCCAAGTAGTCCCAGTCAATTGGCGATGTCATCGATTCACAATTCCCCACAGGTTACTCGTCGTTATTTTAGCCTGTACCAGCCAAGGCGGTTCAAGGGTTAGGAGAGGAAACCCAAGGTTAGATTTGTAATAATTCTTAACTTTATCACCCTAGTTTGCCCCCTTGGCGAAACGATGGATTCGATGGCACTATCGCAGTGGTGAGGCCAGCAACAGCGGCAATATCGCAATATCGAGGAACTATGGGCGATCGCGTGACGGTAGGGATTGTCGGTGCCTCTGGCTATGGGGGCATTCAGTTGGTGCGCTTACTGCTTGAGCATCCGCAAGTGGAGATTGTGTACCTCGGTGGTGAAGGCAGTGCCGGTCGCCCCTACACGGAACTGTACCCCCATTTGCAAGGCCGCGTGAATCTCACGGTTGAACCGGTCTCTGTGGAGGTGATTAGCGATCGCGCCCAAGTGGTCTTTCTCTCGCTGCCCAATGGCATTGCCTGTAAACTCGCCCCCCAACTGCTTGAACGGGGCTGTAAAGTCTTGGACTTGTCGGCGGACTATCGCTTTCAGGATTTGAAAACCTACACCCAGTGGTACGGTGAACCAAGGGAGGATAGTGCCACGGCTCAAAAGGCGGTGTATGGGTTGCCAGAACTCTATCGCGATCGCATTGCTACGAGTTCTCTGATTGGCTGTCCGGGGTGTTATCCCACCGCCAGTTTGTTGGCGCTAGCACCGCTGATGAAGCAAGGCCTGATTGAACCGAATACCGCCATTATTGATGCCAAGTCGGGTACGTCTGGTGGGGGGCGTCAAGGCAAAATCAATCTCCTGCTTGCGGAAGCCGACAACTCCCTTGCGGCCTACAATGTTGCGCGACATCGCCATACCCCAGAAATTGAAGCCATTTGTAGCGAATTGGCCGGTCAAAGCGTTCTTGTGCAGTTTACGCCCCACCTAGTTCCCATGCCGCGAGGGATTTTGGCCACTGTCTATGCCACCCTCCGAGATCCGGGTCTTGTGCGCGAGGATTTGATTACCATTTACCAAGCCTTTTATCGCCATTCTCCGTGGGTCAATATCCTACCCCCTGGCCTCTATCCCCAAACCAAATGGGCGTGGGGCACAAATGCCTGCTTCATTGGCATCGAGGTGGATGAGCGCACGGGGCGCGTTATTGTTATGTCTGCGATTGATAACCTGATGAAGGGACAGGCCTCCCAAGCCGTGCAGTGCTTGAATCTAATGATGGGCTGGCCAGAAACGCTGGGCTTACCCCAAGTCGCTTTTTACCCCTAGGATTTAAGTCTCGTCGCGTTCCACCAAAGGCAGGCGATCGCCCCGCAACAGCTCAGTACTGCTTGCACTCAAAGACAACCCCAGCTGCCACAGTCCCTGCCCGAAGCACAAAACGCCCAAAAAGGGAGCAGTACTCAAGCTTAACAACAGGGTCATGAGTGTCAAGCGAGACATCTGAATCAATGAAAACTAATCAGTATCGGTACTCTCGGCATCTTCGCCGGGAGGAGGACTCGCAAAGAGCAAGTCTCGCGATTTCTTGAGTTGCTTCCAGAGAGCTTTAATTTGATTATATGCCTCCTCAGAGCTAATCTTACCACTCGTTTCTAGGCCACAAATATAGCTCACCCGTTGGGCAAATTCCTGTAAATTGGCATTAAAGGCCAAATTTTGCGGCGTGAATGAGCCGTGGTAACGACTGATGGGGAATAGAAATTTTTCTTTGTCAAATTCCGGTTTGGGCGATTCAGACACAAGTGTAGCCCTTTGCCAGTGAGGTTACCCCCTATTCTATCGAAAATTTTCAGATTCCCATCGGCAACAAGCGGCAATTTTTCACAGCAGCCCTAACATATGTAATGGCCCCTGACCACTAATCAACTCAATCATCAAGGCCAAAAATCCCAGCATTGCCAAGCGACCATTCCAGCGTTCGGCAGCGGAGGTCATCCCCCATTCCCAGCGCTCCTGAGGATAGAGCTTCACCCGCTTGCGGGACTTATTCACTTCGGCAAAGGTGCGGGGTGGTGCTGCAAGGGCGTCTCTCACCAACTGGGCAAGAGCGGCAATAAACCCACTGTGATCATTGAGAGCAGGCACCCGCCGAAAGACTTCAATCCCCGCTTCTTCAGCAATCTCGCGGTACTCAATGTCAATTTCTTGGAGGGTTTCAATGTGTTCTGAAATAAAGCTAATGGGAACAACAACAAGGGTTTTCACCCCTTGAGCGGCCAATTCAGGAATGACATCTTCGGTGTAGGGTTGCAGCCACTCCACTGGACCCACCCGACTTTGATAGGCCAACACGTGGGCATTGGGGCGATTTAGGGCAGCCATGATCAGCCGCACACAGGCTTCAATTTCCTCTTGGTAAGGATCCCCTGCTTCGGTGACATAGCTTTTGGGAACGCCGTGAGCACTAAAGAAAATCACTGCCTCGTCGGGGTTGGGGCATTGGTCTAGTTCTTGGCGAATCAAATCCGCCATGGCAGCCACATAGCCGGGGTGGTTGTACCAAGAGGGGATCAGCGTGTAGCGAATTTTTTGCAGTTCAGGATCCTGTTTCCAAAGACTTTCCAACAAACGGAAACTGGAGCCACTGGTGCTAATGGAAAACTGAGGATAGAGGGGCAAAATGACGAGATCGCGAATCTGATCGGCTTTGATTTGGGCGATCGCCTCCTCCGTAAAGGGGTGCCAGTAGCGCATGCCAATGTACAAATTGGCCTCAATGCCAATGCGCCCTAGGGCATCTTTCAGGGCACGCGCCTGCTGCTCAGTAATTCGCCGCAGGGGAGAGCCACCACCAATTAGGGCATAGTTGGCCTGAGAGCGACGGGCACGACTGGTGGAGATAAACCAAGCAAGGGGCTTTTGTAGCCAACGGAAGGGCAGGCGAATAATTTCGGGATCGGAGAACAGGTTGTACAAAAAGGGGCGCACATCCTCCGGTCGATCAGGTCCCCCTAAATTGAGAAGTAGTACACCTGTTTGGCTCGCCATTCCCAAAATCACCTAAATCTTTTCGCGATCGCTTTCCTATTGTGACATACTCCTCGGATCTCAGGGGCAGAAAATATCCCTTAAGGTAAGGATTAGAAAATTGTGTTTGTGTGTTTAAGCGGTGACCTACGCAATTGATTTTGGAACCAGTAATACGTTGGTGGCGCGCTGGAATTATGCCACTCAAGCAGCCGAAGCAGTAACGCTTTCAGGACTCTCCGTGGGCTTTGGTGAGGTGCCCGCCCTCATTCCCAGTTTGGTCTATGTGGAAGATGCCAGTGTGCCCCTTGTGGTGGTGGGGCAGCAGGTGCGCGATCGCGGGTTGGATGTGGTGGGCGATCGCCGCTTTTTCTCGCGGTTTAAGCGGGGCATTGGCGCCAGCGTGCAGGGGTATTTACCGGAGCTGGATGGCTGTTCTTTGAGCTTTGAAACTATTGGCACGTGGTTTTTGCAAGCCCTGTTGAAAGAACTGAAACACACTAGCGGCGGCGATGTCGAACAGGGGTTGATCTTCACGGTACCAGTGGATAGCTTTGAGACCTATCGCAGTTGGCTATTGCAGGTGTGTGAGGGGTTTGCTATTGAGCAAATTCGCCTCTTGGATGAACCCACTGCTGCCGCCTTGGGCTATGGGGTGGCCGATCGCCCGCTGATCTTGGTGATTGATTTTGGGGGTGGCACCCTCGATCTCTCCCTTGTGGAACTCAAGACCGATCAACGTCAAAGTTCTCCCTTGGGATTTATTCTCAAGTGGGGCGATCGCCAGTGGGCTGCTAGCGACAACCAACGTCCCCGCACAGCGCGGGTGATTGCCAAAGCCGGATTGAACCTCGGCGGCACCGATATTGACCACTGGATTGTGGATGAGTGGGTAAAGCGCGGCATGACTGCCAATAGCCTGCTCCTGCGCCTTGCCGAACGCCTAAAAATTCAACTCTCGCAGCAACCCTATGCCCAAGAGGTGTATTTTGATAGCGAAACATTCACTACCCTTGAACTGCGCCTCGAACGGCCTGAACTGGAGGAGATTCTTCGCCAACAGCAATTTTTCCAACGCCTCGATGATGCCCTCACCCAAGTGCTCCAACAGGCCCGCCGCCAAGGAATTACCCCCGACACGATCGATGCGGTACTCTTAGTGGGGGGAACCACGCAAATTCCCGCGGTGCAAAAATGGGTTGCCGAGTATTTTGACGCCACAAAGATCAACGCCCAACAGCCCTTTACGGCAGTGGCGATGGGTGCTTTGGCCGTGACCCAAGGGCTGGATCTCAAGGACTTTCTTTACCACAGCTACGGCATTCGCTTCTGGGATGCTAAGCTCAACCGCCATGGCTGGCATCCCATTATCCAGCGGGGACAACCCTACCCCATGGGCGAACCGGTGGAATTGATTTTAGGGGCTTCGACGGAAGGGCAGCCTAGTATTGAACTAGTGATTGGCGAACTGGGGGATGAGCAAGGGGGCGTGGAGATCTTTTTTGATGGCGATCGCCTGATTACCCGCAGTGCCGGTGAGCGCACCGTGCAGCCCCTCAATGACACTCCCCAAGGCAAAACCCTCGCTAAGCTGGATCCCCCCGGCTATCCGGGGAGCGATCGCATTCGGGTTCTCTTTCAAGTGGATGGCGATCGCCAACTGCGGGTGACCGTTGATGACTTGCTCACCCAAGAGCGTCTCATTGATAATCAAGTCGTGACTCAATTGCGTTAGCAGCTGGCTGGAGATTGTGGCTACCCCGCCCCACACCATCGCCTATGTCCATATCACTGCCCAAAGTTGGCAAGAGGGTCACATTTGCGGTCAAGTTTGTGCTAGCAACTACCAGTGGGAATTTTGCTGGCAGTTTAAGGCCAAAAAACTTTTCATCTCTCCAGCCTTGGGGCGTGCCCTGATCAAAGAACCCTTGGGGCGGTTTCTAGAGCAGCAGGATTACCAGTTGGAGCCGGGCGGGGATTATGAATTTCTTGTCCGTGCTAAATTTTAGGCGCGTTCCCCTGTGCCTAAGCTACAATCAGAAGGAAACCTGTGCTGATATTGCTGCCTATGTTCCTGAGCGAATTAGCGCCCCTTGTCAAGGAGTTGAGCCAGAGACCTGTGGCCTTTATGGGTGGCTTTGTCTCTGGATTATTGGGGTTGAGCCTTGATCAGAAGCCTGTCAGCGACTGGATCAAGCAGTATGGCGACTATCAGCCCCCCACCCCCCCCTCGCCGCCTCCCAATGACTTCAAGAGCATTCCGATTGAGTGAGCACCCGGGCAACTGCCTGCCGCTGATCCCGTAGGGTTAACCAGCGGTGATAGGTTTGAGTGTGAATGGCAACACTGTGTCCCATCATCCGCGCAGCGACGGTATCGGGTAGACCATAGTGAATGGTTCGCACTGCCCAAGCATGGCGCAAATCATAGGGGTGAAAGGGCAAGCCATAGCGACGAAACTGTTGGTTGACCCGCTGGCCAATGCGTTGTAGGGTGGTCCGGTTCAAATCGCTATTGATCCTCGGCAGCTGGGGCGATCGCAACCCAAAGACCTCAACCCACTGCGGCGGAAACGGCCATACCTGATGGCAGCCAGTTTTCGTGGTTTCCTGCACCTCAATCATCCCTTCCGGGTCGCCTGTGACAAGGCGGCTTAAATCGCAGAAGAACACCTCGTGATTGCGCAGACCGTAGGCGGCCATCAAGCCATAGACATACCGCCACTGGGGATTGGGAATCTGCTGGTAGGCAGCGAGAATCTCCTCATCACTAGGTAACTGCCGTGGTTGGAGCGATCGCCGGGAATAGGTGCCCCAAAACTGAGACAGGGGAATTGGTAACTCCACCCCTAGGAACCGACAAAACCCTTGAAAGGCGGTACAGGCCACCTGCCGTTGTCGCTTGTCGGCGGGGATTTGCCGCAACAGACTGTAGATGAGTTCCGGTAGTGAATGATCGGGATGGGCAGCAGCCGCTTTGAGCAACTGACGCAGATAGGGGGCATAGGCCGTCTCCCAAGTGGTACGACTGCGATCTTGAGCCAAGAAAGCCGTTTCAAAGGCAGCAATTTGCTCTCCTAGGGATAACTCGCCAAGACGCCCTAACCCCTTGACCCGCTCATAGTCCTGCCAGCGAAAGGTGTTTTCAAGCAATTTGGCCGCAATAATTTTTGCTTCTCGCTCTGCCGCCTTGAGGCCGCTCGGTGTAGCGGGTAAACCGAGACTTAGACGCTGTTGGTGAGCGCGCAGCCGATGACTCCCCGGTCGGGGGGGAAGCGTACCCCGCAGGCTGAGGCGTTGACCGCGTTGTTCAATTTGCAGACCCAACTGCGCCAATTTCAGGCGTTGATTGACCTGCTGAAGTTGTTGGTCAAGCTTCTGAGGGGACGTGACCATTGCGCCGTGACTCAGAACTCAACTGGGTACTCAAATGGCTAAAGCTGCGGCGGGGACGTTTTTTCCAAGGAATATCGAGGATGCCCGCTTGGGAACGGCTACGACTAGACTTGTGCTCAATTTTGACGGGGCGATAGTCCGTGAGAATCCGCAGACTATTCAGTTCCGCCAAGAGGGTTGCGCCATTGCTAATCAAAACGGCGATGACAGGATGCAGGCTCAAAAAGACCCCTGCTAACACCACACTGACATTGGGAACGACCACAAGCGCAATGTTTTGGTGAATGATATTCATCACCTCTTGGCTGAGGGCGATCGCCTGCACCAGTCCCTCAAGGCTATTATTCATCAAGAGAATATCTGCGGTTTGCCGCGCTGCATCACTGCCTTCAGAAAGGGTAATGGAAATATCAGCGTAGGCCATCGCTGCTGTATCGTTGAAGCCTTCCCCCACATAGGCGACCAGTTTTTCGCTGCCATTTTTGAACTTCGTCAGGCATTCAACTTTGTCCTCTGGCAGCATGTTGGTGTAAATTTGACCAAGGCGAAAGCCCGTGGCATAGCCTACCGCATTGGCGACTTCGTGGTGATCTCCCGTGACCATATAGCACTCAATGCCCCGCTGTTGCAGAGCGGCAATCACACTCGCGGCTTCAGAACGCACGGGGTTGCTATAGAACACCAGTGCCACCAGTTCACCGTTACAGGCAACACAGACAAGGGAACGGTTCCAAAGCACGCCTTCTTGGGTACGCAGTTCATCAAGATCAATGGGCACTTGGCGATCGCGCATCAGTTGGGGGGTACCTACTAGAATCTCCTGCCCCTCAACGGTTGCCGCCACCCCTTTCCCCGGCTCATAGACCCAGTCGCTATAGGTTCCGCTCTCGATTCCGCGTTCCGCTGCATACTCAAGGATGGCAAGGGCAAAGGGGTGATTGATGGACTGCTCAACAGTTGCCAGCCAATAGAGCAACGTTTGCTCACTCAGGCCGGGCTTGAGGAGATTCACCCCTACAATCGTTCCCTTCACTTCCGTTAGGGTGCCGGTTTTGTCAAAAACAATCACATTGACCCGTGAGAGGAGTTCAAGGGCGCGGCCATTGCGGAAATAAACGCCGACATGGGGCGCATGGGTCAGGGCTGCCAAAATTGCAGTGGGAATGGTAATGCCAATCCCTGAGCCGAAGTCCAATTGCAGGGGCGCGATCGCCCGATGGGCATCTAGGGTAACCCCATAGACAATGGCAGCCACGCCCATTGCCGGCAAAATGGCTTGGTTCGAGATTTCCTCAGCGTAGTTTTCAATGCGGGTATCCAGTTGCGGCGCTTGGCGAGCCAGTTGCAGCGTTTTGCCCACCTGCGTCTCTTCACCAACGGCTTCAGCAACAACGCAAATTTGTCCCCGCACCACAAGGGAAGAGGCAAGCACCCTTTGCTCAGGTTCACAGGGCAGTAGATCCGACTCTCCCGTAAGAAACTGCCGCTGAATCACGGCGGATCCCCAGAGCACGGTACCATCCACAGGCACCGCAGATCCGGCTGCCACAATCACGCGATCGCCCACTTGTAGCTCGCGCACAGAGATATTTTGGCGAGTGCCACCCCGCTCTACCCAATAGCTGCGCTGTTGATCGAGGGGGTCAAAGACTTGGTTTTCCCCCACTTGAGCCGTCATATCCCGCAGCGACCCGCCCACTTGACCCATAAAAGCGGCTAACACGGGCGCCATGTATTCCCCTTGCAGCGTATGCAGAATCGTCCAGAGGGATTCCAGTTGAGTCACATTGAGATGGCGGTGTTCAAGACTCTCTAGCGCTTCTTGGAACGTGGGCAGTGCCACAAGGGCAATGACGCTGGCGACAATGGCAGGGTAGAAGGGCGTTTGTACCGGCAGCAGCGCCACGATCGCCAACGCCAAGGTGGGTAGCGCCATTTTCTCGATAAAGTAAGTGGTGTTCCAAGGGGAGTACACCAACTTATCAATGGGCAGCATCCGCGGTAGAGGTAGATGCTCATCTGCTGCGGCCTGAATCAATTGGCCAAAGCGGTTGAGGGGATTGTCAGTTTCAGGGCTGTAGTGCACAATCAGGCTAGCGGCGGGCCAGTTGCAGCGAATTTGTTGCACACTGTCTTCTTGAACAAAGAGAGCTTGCAGTTGCCGCCCATAGCGATCGTCATATTGCAGGCGCGGAATTCGCAACCGCAGTCGCCCCGGTAGGTGATGCACCACTTCGTAATGAACCCTTGCGGGCGGAGGGGAAAGCACAGTTGCAGTCATGGTCAATTACCCCTAGGAATCAGTTAGGAAAAGGGCTGGGCAGAGCGATGGCGATGGGTCGGCGCACTAATGAGGTCATTGATATTCTGCTGCATTGTTAGGCAAATTGCATCCAAGGGCAAGTCATTGAGGTCACGGCCAAAGGGATTTTCAATTTCAATGCCAATTTCTTCAACGCCAAAGAGGGTAAAGGCAATGAGTCCCACCATTGGACCTGTCCACCACACCAGGTTATCCACCAGTTGAAAGGGCAGCAGTAGGCAGTAGAGGAATAATAGCTGCTTGAGATGAATGGCATAGGCAAGGGGCATCGGTGTTTTTAGAATGCGCTCACAGGCACCCATGGCATCCACGAGTTGCACAAGGAGTTCATCCATGTAGGTGAGTTGGTACAGGGACAAGGAGCCGCGGCGGTGTTGGTGGTGCAGATAGTCCTCAATCCAAAGGGCAATACGCAAGGGGACATTTTGCACCGTTTGCAGTTCTTTGTATTGATGGGGCTTCAGCAGGGGTTCTAATTCGGCAAAGGATTCGCCCCGCAGGTGTTGCTTGGTGGCGATCGCAAACACCCCCACTAAATGAACAGCCTCAATTTTGGCTTGGCGATCCGCGGGACTATTTTCGTCAATGGCAGTCCACATCAAGCGGGTGAGGCTGCGGGAGTTGTTGACAATGTTGCCCCACTGGCGGCGGCCTTCCCAAAAGCGTTCATAAGCCGTGTTCGTACGAAAGACCAAGAGCAACCCCAGCACAATCGAGGGAATGAGGCTGCCCAGCACTGGCCAGTGGACATTGATGACATAAAGATCGATCGCCGTCACCAACACACCAAAGCCACCACAAAAGAGGACTTCCGAAAGAATAGCCGGAATGACGGAGCCACGCAAACGCAGCGCCAGACGTAACCACTGCGGCGGTTTCAGCAAAAACTGGCTCACACCAGACCGCTGTGGCGGTAATTGGCGTGTAGAGCGCTGAAAAGGGAAAAAGGAGAAGCGACGCATGAACACCAGTGGGTGATTCCCACCCCATCTCTAGCACACTACTGTACCGAAACCCCGCTCTGGTGCCAGAAAACTGTCGCAGCGACCTCAAATCTTAAGAAAATCCCACAGCCCTTGCCATTCCCCCAGAGAAGTGTTAAGTTATATTAACAACATGAAACACTTTGTAACAAACGGAGTACCAAAATGAAAGGCGGTAGCATCATTGACGACCAAGGCAAAATGAACAACTTTGCCATCGAACCCAAAATGTACGTGATGAGTGAGCCGCAAGCCGGCTTTACTCCCTACGCAGAACTCTTCAATGGTCGCTTGGCCATGATCGGCTTTATCTCCCTGTTGGCCTTGGAAGTGATTACGGGTCACGGTCTGATTGGCTTTTTGAATAGCCTCTAGGTCGTTGCTCCGCTCTTAGGCATATCCGTTCTTCAGCAGCCCTTGCGCCGTTAGAGAGAACAAAAAATTCATGGAATGGGTCAGCCTGCCTTTCGGGGTAGGCTTTTTGCTTTATAGTCTTTATTGGCATTAATAAAAAATCATAAATTATTGTTTACATCTTGCTCCCTTGAACAGAGCTATGGTAGCCTAACCAAAAAAATTGTCTATTTAACCTATGCTGCGAGAAAAAGTTTTGCGTGTCCTAGGCTGCTCGACCAAATGCCTGTGGGCTGACTTGGCGGTTTTAGCAGGGTTGGGCTGTGCGGGTGTCGGTATTGGCTATGGGAATATGGCTGTAGCTACGGGCGGTGTCTCAATTAGCTTGGGTGCGGCTTGGTTTTCCATTCGCGAGAATCAGCAAGCTCTACTTAGTCAGCAACCCCAGAGGGCATTCTACTTAAGTGATGAAAGAGATGTCGCTTTAGATCACTGCAAGCAAAAATCCATAGATAGAATTATTAGTGTGTATAAGATTATTATTCTGTGTAAGAACTTTCACAGCAAAGCACATTCTCAGCTTCCTAGTTCTTTCAAAGAGCAACATGTACAAGATGTTCTTGAAAAATTGTTGAAAGATACTTTTCCTAACTCAAATATTAAAAGAGAACATGTAGTTCCGAGACCTTACCCTAACGGGTGGTCTAAAATCGACTTCATTCTAAAATGCAAAGCCTGTGGTATTGAAGTTAAGATTACTAGTAACGGTAAGAAGCCTAGTGATAATGCAAAAGAAATTTTCAACGAGCTAGCTGAAGATATTGAAGGCTATCGGCCACTAATGAGAGATGTTAAATACTTGATTTTCTTTATTTACGATCCTTATAATAAGTTGCAAAATCCGTGTGGCTTTGAAAATGATCTGAGCGGCGATCGCGGGGGATTCGAGGTTATAACCATAGTGGCACAAAATCCCACTTTAGTGGCGCAAAGCCCTACTTCAAAACGTCAATCGAGGAAGGGAGGTAGCGGACAATCGAGTAGTTTAAGCCCTTGAAGGGATTGAGTGATAACTGCTCTTGGGGTAGCACTTGACTCAAAATTTTTTTCAGGGCATTCACCACATCTTTCTGCATATCTTCAACATTCGCGAGTCCTGCGAGTTGGTGAATAACGTCATTGCGTTGCTGATAGTAAGCTTCAATTTGCTGAAAGGCTGAAACCAGTGCGGTGTTTTGGGAATGGTAATGATAGTCCAACACCGCTGCTAAGACCTGACGATGGACGCTATCGAGGCTTAAGCGATCCCCACTCCACTGTTGATAAGTCCTGAGGTACTGCCAAAGCTGACCCTTATCATGACTTTGCAGCAGTTTTAGGCTGCGGTCTCGATCCTTTTGGTCTGTCGTAATATCAAGGTCTACCTTTATTTGGACAAAGTATTGCAGTAAATTTTCGTACAAGCTGGCTGCTAAAATCAGGCCTTCTGCATAGCGCCCTACCTTAAATAAGCCAGCTACTTGAAAGTAGGTGTCTCGAAAGAGGGCGGGACGATTGTTCTGCCGCAGTTGGGCAATTTCCTGAAACCAGAGCTTTTCAATCTCGGTTTTGTAGGGGTTGATGGCAGCAAAGGCTTGGTGGTAGTTGCGGGCAAGCCGATATTTGCCATAGCGGATCAGTGCCAAGGCCAGAGGAGCCTCAATAGAGCTATTCTTAAGGGAAATTTCAGCTCCTTGGTAGTCGTAACTGTCCAACTGCTGTTGAATGCCTTGGCGGTCTAACTCTTGGCGAAAGACATTCAAATCCACGGCAAAGACTCGCGCTTGGCCAGCTCGAACTTCTTGAGGGTTGCGCACTTGCCATAAACGGAGTCGGCGTTGAGTGGCGATCGCCTGTAGAATGCCCCAAGCAGCTTTCATGGCGGGAGTACCGGAGGAACCGTTGAGTTCTAGCCAGTCTGTGGAGTCTTGATAATACTTGGCTAGGTGTAGTGCACGCTTTGCCTCTTGGACGACAAGGACGGGGTTAATCGGATCAGCAGAGAGATCGCTACTGACCGCTTCTAGGTGGATTGCCTCCTCGGAAATTTGCAACTCACTGTGAAGCCAGTCCTTGGTGTCGATCGCCCGTTGTTGAAAGTCTTCCGTGTAGAGCAATAGAACCCATTTGAGGGGTTGCTTTTCCACTAAAAACTTTGCCAGTGAGACAATCGAGCCTTCCTGATTGGTTTTCTCGGAGTAGGGATCCTGATGGCCAACGAACGAAATGAGAATACTACAATCCATAGGGATTTTTTGAAATGTCTATTGTTTATATTGCCGCAATTGTGCCTGATCCATGGCGGTATTGGTGCCATCGCCAAGCGTGATGAATGATCTGCTCAATGTCAGGGTACTGCGGCTGCCAACCTAAAATCTGACGGGCGCGATCGCTATTGGCAATGAGAATCGCAGGGTCTCCGGGTCGGCGATCGCCCTCAATCACTGGTATCAAACAACCTGTGACCCCCTGAGCTGTTTCAATGATTTGCCGCACCGAAAAGCCCTGCCCATTCCCAAGGTTAAAAATTTGCGACTCTCCGCTGCTCAAGAGGTACTGTAATCCCAGCACATGGGCTTGGGCTAAGTCCACTACGTGGATGTAGTCGCGAATGCAGGTGCCATCGGGGGTAGGATAGTCTGTGCCATAAATGCAGATGTGAAGTCGTCGTCCCATGGCTGCCTGCAACACCAGTGGAATCAAGTGGGTTTCCGGATGGTGATCTTCGCCAAGGCGAGCGTGGGGATCGGCCCCTGCCGCATTGAAGTAGCGGAAAATCACCGACTTAAGGCCGTAGGCAGTGCCCATATCAGCAATGATTTGCTCCACCATCCACTTGGAGCGACCGTAGGGGTTAATGGGAGCACAGGGACAGGTTTCGCGAATCGGTACCTCTGGGGGCAAGCCATAGACAGCGGCTGTGGAGGAAAAGACAAAATAGGGAATCGCAGCGGCCACCATTGCCTGCAACAGGGTCAGGGCACCATGAACATTGTTTTGATAAAAGCGATCGGGAGCGCGGACAGACTCGCCCACTTCAATGTAGGCGGCAAAGTGCATGACTGCCGTTACTGGGTAAGTTTGAAAAAGCCAGTCCAAGAGGGGGCGATCACCAATATTGCCAACAATGAGTTCTGTTTTGAGCACGGCATCCACCAAGTCCCGATGTCCGCCTTCAAGGGTATCTAAGATTAGGACTTGAAAGCCGGCTTGCTGTAGCGCTAAAACGGTATGGCTACCAATATAGCCCGCTCCACCAGTGACGAGAATCAGTGGTGATTGACTATCATTATTAGTTGTCATTAAAACTCATCTGTTACACTAGGAAAGCCCTTACAGATTCTGCCATGACCAGTGACTTGCACCATGAAATCACCCAAGAGGTGAAGCGACGTCGTAATTTTGCCATTATCTCTCACCCGGATGCCGGGAAAACGACGCTCACGGAAAAGTTACTGCTCTACGGTGGAGCCATTCATGAAGCAGGCGCCGTCAAAGCACGGCGGGCACAGCGGCAAGCCACCTCTGACTGGATGGAAGTGGAGCAACAACGGGGGATTTCGATTACCTCCACGGTCTTGCAGTTTGAGTACCAAGGCTATCAGATTAACCTCCTCGACACCCCCGGCCACCAAGACTTTAGTGAAGATACCTATCGCACCCTTGCAGCGGCTGATAATGCGGTGATGCTGGTGGATGCCGCCAAGGGTCTAGAGCCGCAAACCCGCAAGCTCTTTGAGGTGTGCCAACTGCGGGGCTTACCGATTTTTACATTCATCAACAAGCTGGATCGGCCGGGGCGCGAACCTCTAGAACTCATTGATGAAATTGAGCGGGAACTGGGGCTGATTCCCTATCCTGTGAACTGGCCTCTGGGGATGGGCGATCGCTTTCGCGGCGTCTATGATCGCCTGCGGCAGAATTTTCACTTTTTTGAGCGCACCACCCACGGTAGCCGTGCTGCGGCTGAAACGGTCATGGCCCTTGGCGACCCCGCCATTGACCCCTACATTGAGCCGTATCGCTTGGAATATCACCAACTCAAGGATGAGCTAGAACTCCTCGATGGTGTTGGTGCTGAACTAGACCTCGATCTGGTGCATCAAGGGAAAATGACTCCCGTCTTCTTTGGCAGTGCCATGACCAACTTTGGGGTGCGCCTGTTTCTGGAGCACTTTTTGACCTATGCGTTGCCACCAGTGGCCTACAAGAGCGATCGCGGGCCTATTGATCCCACCCAAGAGCAGTTCACGGGCTTTGTGTTTAAGCTTCAGGCGAATATGGATCCAAAGCATCGCGATCGCGTGGCCTTTGTGCGGGTCTGTAGCGGCAAATTTGAGAAAGACATGATCGTCAACCATGCTCGCACTGGCAAAACCATCCGCCTCTCTCGCCCCCAAAAACTCTTTGCTCAAGGTCGTGAATCCCTTGAAACTGCCTATGCAGGCGATGTGATTGGCCTGAATAATCCGGGGATGTTTGCCATTGGTGACACCCTCTACGTTGGTCAAAAATTGGAGTACGAGGGCATTCCCTGCTTCTCGCCCGAACTCTTTGCCTATCTGCGCAACCCCAACCCCTCCAAGTTCAAATCCTTCCAAAAGGGCGTGAACGAGCTGCGGGAAGAGGGAGCGGTGCAAATCATGTACTCCACCGATGAGTCAAAACGGGAACCGATTCTAGCGGCAGTTGGCCAGCTGCAATTTGAAGTGGTGCAGTTTCGCCTGTTGCATGAGTACGGTGTGGAAACCCGCCTCGACCCCCTTCCCTATACCGTTGCCCGCTGGGTACTCGACGGTTGGGAAGCCCTCGTAGCCGCGGGCCGCATCTTTAATGCTGTGACAGTCAAAGACAGTTGGGGACGGCCAGTACTCCTCTTCAAGAACGAGTGGAACCTGCAACAGACCATGGCGGATCATCCAAAACTACGTCTGAGCGCGATCGCTCCCCTTGCTACCGTCCCTGCTTGATTGCCCCATGAGTAGTGTCTATACCCGTCCCCTTGCGCGCCTAATTGAGCACCTGCAACGCCTACCGGGGATTGGTCCAAAAACCGCCCAACGGCTTGCCCTCCACCTGATCAAACGTCCCGAAGCCGATATCCAAGCCTTGGCTCAAGCCCTCCTTGACGCCAAACAGCAGGTGGGACTCTGCTCCATCTGCTTTCACCTCTCTGCGGAACCCGTGTGTGAAATCTGTGCCTCACCCCAGCGAGACAGTCACCTTCTCTGTGTTGTGGCCGATTCCCGCGATGTCATTGCCATTGAAAAAACCCGCGAGTACCACGGCAAGTACCATGTCTTGGGCGGACTCATTTCGCCCCTAGAGGGGATCACTCCTGAACACCTGCACATTCAACCTCTCATTCAGCGCGCTAGCCAACCGCAGGTGCAAGAAGTGATCTTGGCCATCAACCCCAGTATCGAAGGGGAAACTACCACCCTCTACGTGGGACAACTCCTACGCCCCTTTGTTAAAGTGACGCGCATTGCCTTTGGCCTGCCCGTGGGCGGCGATCTCGACTACGCCGATGAAATGACCCTTGCTAGTGCCCTTGCGGGCCGCCGCGAGATTGAATGGCAGTAGTTAGTGCCCTCCCTGTAATCGCCGCAATGCCGTCACAATTTGGTGGATAGCTCGCTTCAGTTGCTCGACTTCGTGGTGTAAGCGTTGGTTTTCAGCTTCCAAAGCAGCGAGGCGCTGGTCATCTCCGCCACTGCCTGTTGCCGCAGGTTGTTGTTGCAGTTGCGCAACCGTTGCTTGGAGTTGAGCAAAGGCACTTGCATTGACAGATTGCGCCTGCAAGGCTTGAGTGGCGCCTTCAAGGGCTGCCAGTTTCTCATAGACAGGGGTCAAATCGACAGCGACGGGAGCAGCCACTGCCGCAGTAGGCGCAGCCGCCTTAACAGGTCTGGGCTTGCGGGCTTTGCGAAAAGCCTCTTGGATCGCTGCTTCCAATTGTTCCTTTTCAAAGGGCTTCTCGATAAACTCGAACCACTCAAAGGGTTCCTGGAGCTTTTCGGTGACCTCTTCCTTGCGTCCCGACATGATCACTAAGGGAATTGCCCCTAGGAGATCATTTTTCTCCAGTTCCTGATAGACTTCCCAACCGCTCACCTTCGGCAGCAGAAAATCTAGCATGATCAAAGTGGGATCAGACTGCTCGATGAGTTGCAGCCCCTCACGGCCATCCTTGGCCTCAAGAATCTCATAGTCGCCCTCTGGCAACATTTCACGGACGCGCATCCGGATCACTTTGCTGTCATCAATGACAAGGACTTTGCGGCTAGTCACGGAAACACTCCATTCCTATACAAGAGATTGTGAATAGAGGGCGGCAGTGGGATGACCACCACGTGATTCCAACCTTAGCATAGCCCTGTCTTTTCGAGTTGACCACTCGCCTTACACGGCGGTAAAGAATTCCTGAAACCAAAAATTTGGGGTCAAAGCCTCACCACTTTAGTGCAAGGAGGAGATCCCCTTAGGCAACTTGAGTGGCCACTCTTATCACCGAGGCCATAAAATGACAGGCATGGAACAAGTGTTGACGATTGTTTGCAAATTAAACCCAACCGCGGAGCAAGTGGTCAAATTAGACCGAACGCTTCAACGGTTTGCAGAGGCTTGCAACTATATCAACAGCACTGTCAACCCTAAAGTAATGAACAAACATCGGCTTCAAGCAGAGACGTACAAGGCTGTCAGGGCGCAATTTGGACTCACTGCCAATCTAACAGTTAGAGCCTGTGCTCGGGTCGCCGCTAACCGAAAGGTCGGCAAGCCCGTCAAGTTCTTTCAGCCGACATCTGCTGACTACGATGCCCGCCTCTTTGACTACAGAGAAAAAGAGCAGTGCGTCAGCCTCTCTACTCTCGACGCCAGAGAACGCATCCCGCTCACTCTAGGGGATTACCAAATGAGTAAACTCCAAGGGAAGAAGCCGACATCGGCGACGCTCTGTAGGCGTAGAGACAGAACGTTCCATCTCCATATTCCAGTGAAAGAGGAGGTTCCAGACCCTAAGCCCGGTAAGGATGTCATTGGCGTTGACCTTGGAAGACGAGACATCGCCGTAACATCTACTGGCGAAAGCTGGGAGGGAAAGCCTTTATCTCAAGCGAGGGACAAGTTTGCTCGGGTGAGAGCTTCTCTGCAAAGGAAGGGTACAAAGGGGGCGAAACGTCTCCTGAAACGACTATCTGGACGCGAGAAGCGCTATCAACAATGGGTCAACCATAACATTTCCAAGTCCATCATTGCCCAAGCAAAAGCTACGGGCTGTAGCCTTGCCGTCGAGGACCTAACCAGTATTAGAGAGCGGACGAATCAAAAGCCGAGGAGCAAAACAGAACGGCGCCGCTCTAACTCATGGGCTGCTTTCTATCAACTGAGGCAGTTCCTAGCATACAAAGGGCTACGAGCGGGAGTAGAGGTGATTTCCGTCTCCCCCCGATATCCCAGTCAGATTTGCGCAGGCTGTCTGCACATCGGCAGTCGGAATCATAAGCACTTCAAGTGCAATAACCCGCAGTGCGCTAAGTACAACCAGTTAGTCGATACCGACCTCAACGGAGCAATGATGATTCGACTTGTGGGTGGGGCTGATTGTAAGCCAGCCTGTGACGCCCAACTTGCTGTCTTGTTCTCTACTCGACAGAATAACAGGTTAGGGCAAAAGCCCGCGTTCCTTAGACGCAGGTAAGCTTACAATAGAAGTCTCACCCTCATTAAAGATTTTTTTGATACGTCACACCCTATGCCAGAATCTGCTGCCCCTATCCACCTCCCCAAAACCAGTGAGTCGGAGCGAATTAAGCGTATTCGCCACACCACATCACATATTTTGGCAATGGCAGTCCAGAAGCTGTTTCCCAAGGCGCAGGTGACGATTGGCCCTTGGATTGAGAATGGGTTTTATTACGATTTTGACCACCCGGAACCCTTCACTGAAAAAGACCTAAAGCTCATTGAGAAGGAGATGGTCAAGATCATTAAACGCAAGCTACCAGTGATCCGTGAGGAAGTGACCCGTAAGGAAGCCGAGCGCCGCATCCGCGAATTGGGAGAACCCTATAAGCTAGAAATTCTGCAAGATCTCGAAGAGCCAATTACGATTTACCACCTCGGGGATGAGTGGTGGGACTTGTGTGCAGGGCCTCATGTGGAAAACACGGGTGAGATTAATCCCAAGGCGATCGCCCTCGAAAGCGTTGCCGGTGCCTACTGGCGAGGTGATGAAACCAAAGCCCAACTTCAGCGTATTTATGGCACGGCTTGGGAAACCCCTGAACAACTGGCGGAGTATAAACGCCGTAAACAAGAAGCCCTGCGCCGTGATCACCGCAAACTGGGCAAGGAACTGGGACTCTTTATCTTTGCCGATGCCGTAGGGCCGGGCTTGCCCTTATGGACTCCCAAGGGAACAATTCTGCGCTCAACCCTTGAGGAGTTTCTTAAAAAAGAGCAACTGAAGCGGGGATATCTACCGGTGGTAACCCCCCACATTGCCCGTGTGGATTTATTTAAGACCTCTGGCCACTGGCAAAAGTACAAAGAGGATATGTTCCCCCTGATGGCCGAGGATGCTGAGGCCGCAGCCAATGAGCAGGGGTTTGTCCTTAAGCCAATGAACTGCCCCTTCCACATTCAAATCTATAAAAGTGAGCTGCGTTCCTACCGTGACTTGCCTCTGCGGCTGGCGGAGTTTGGTACCGTCTATCGCTATGAGCAGTCGGGAGAATTGGGGGGCTTGACACGGGTGCGGGGCTTTACCGTTGATGACTCCCACCTCTTTGTCACCCCAGAGCAGTTGGATGCCGAGTTTTTGAGTGTGGTTGACCTCATTCTCTCGGTCTTCCGCTGTCTGCGTCTGAATAAGTTCAAGGCACGGTTGAGCTTCCGGGATCCCAAATCCGATAAGTACATTGGCTCCGATGAGGCTTGGTCAAAAGCAGAATCAGCCATTCAGCGAGCCGTAGAACAGTTGGGCATGGAGCACTTTTTGGGGATTGGTGAAGCGGCGTTCTATGGTCCTAAGCTCGACTTTATCTTTGAGGATGCCCTCGGTCGGGAGTGGCAACTGGGAACAGTTCAGGTGGACTACAATTTGCCTGAGCGCTTTGACTTGGAATATGTGGCTGAAGACAATACCCGCCGCCGACCGGTGATGATTCACCGTGCCCCCTTTGGCTCGCTGGAGCGGCTCATTGGCATTCTCATTGAGGAGTATGCGGGAGATTTCCCCTTCTGGCTGGCACCAGAGCAGATGCGCCTGTTGCCCGTGGGGGATGAGCAACGTCCCTATGCCGAACGTGTGGCGGCTCAACTGCAAGCGCAGGGGGTGCGCGTGAGCGTGGATGGCAGTGGCGATCGCCTCGGCAAACAAATCCGCAACGCCGAAACTCAGAAAATTCCTGTAATGGGCATTATCGGTGCCAAGGAAGTCGAAAGCGAGACCGTGAGTATCCGCACCCGTGCAGCGGGAGATGTCGGCGCCTTGCCTGTCAAGGCACTGATGGAAAAACTCACCGCAGCTATGAATGCGATGGATGCCGAGATCCAATGGCAATAATGGGCAATTCATCCATATTGATTTAATGATGACCTACCCTTTTATATCAATTATCACAGCAACTCTCAATGTTGAAGATAAAATTATTCCAACTATTAGAAGCCTTGAAAATCAAACAGACAAAAACTTTGAGTGGATTATTAGTGATGGTGCATCAATCGATAATACTGTCAATATTATTAAAGCTGTAAAGAATTTAAACATAAAAATTATCTCAGAACCAGATTTTGGTATATATGATGCTATAAATAAAGCAATTAAAATTGCTTATGGTGATTACTATCTTGTTTTAGGTGCCGGAGATTTACTAGAGCCCAACGCAATAGAGCTATATCGAAAAGCTGCTTACTATACGAAGGCATCTATTCTATCAGCGCGTGTTTACATTGGTGAAAAGGTCAGATATCCAAATAGAGGCAAGCCATGGTTATTCTCGGCAGGAGCTTACATATCCGCTCATTCTGTTGGTACTCTGATTAAGAAAAGCCTTCATGAGCAATTAGGATATTATTCTCACAGATTTCCACTAGGTGCAGACTATTTATTTATTAAAACCGCTATTCAAAATGGCTATAAGTTTCATGCTTGTGACTTCATTGCTGGAGAGTTTATTCTTGGAGGTATTTCATCAACTGATACAATATCAGTTTTGTGTGATACTCTGCGATTGCAGATAGAAACAGGAGAAAACTTGATTTTGCAAACACTTATTTTTATTTCTGCTTTATTTATTAAAGTTATTATTCCCAAAATTCTTTGTGCAAGATCAATAAAAACAAAAGACTTTTTTCAACCTCAAGATAATTTAAAAAAATGTACTTAAATTTCAATAACCTACAGCCCCAAAAGTGTTGAAAGATAGTTTAAGAGGGTAAAAAAAAGGAAGAATACGACATTTCTTCCCTTAAAAGAAGAAGAAATATTCAACTTACTATTGCATCTTTATTCAGTTCTTGTCAAGTCGATTCTCAAGCGGCTCAGCCCCTGCGACTACCCTGTCCTGAACTCTCAATTGTTCTTGAAAATCTGGTTGACCTACGTTCTCGACCAAGGGTTAACCAGCATGAGAGCCTTATTTTATCGCTTGAATCATTCAGGAATCACGGTGGACATGTCCACTTTTTCCAAAGCCAACAAAACTCGGATAACCCGCTTATTTGAGGGGATTTACACTCAACTGATGTCTCACGCTCAAAAGAGACATCGCTCTTCAAGTCTGAGGCTGTTTCCTATCGATTCCACCGTCCTTACCCTGACCAGTAAACTCTTTTGGTTCTACAAATACCATTCAGTGAAGTTAATCAGGGGATTTGATTGAACAGAGAACATCCTAGGTAAGGCAGTGATATCTTTTGGGGAGAGGCATGACCTGAGATTTCAGGAAGAGATGTTAGGACTGATCCCTGAGAACGCCATTGCCATCATGGATAGAGAATTTGCGAGTTGGAGATTTTTAGAGCGACTGAGTGAGAGGAAGTGTTTATTTGTTGTGCGTATTAAGAGTACCATGAGAATGAAGTTTAATCATGAGAGATATCGAGTGGTTCAATTTTTTGATGAGAGTCAAAGGGAGTTTCGTATTGCGACAAATCTAACGCATCTGAGTGAGGAGGAAGTGAGTGAGCTGTATCGTCATCGATGAGCGATTGAGAACCTATGGAAATTTCTAAAGATGCATTTATCATTAGACAAGCTGATTACGAAGAGTTTGAACGGGGTGATGAATCAAATTTACATAGTTTTAATTGCATATTTAATTTTAGAGCTAGTGGAGATACCTGAATACTTTGGGAGGAAGCTATTAGATAAATTACGATATTTGCAACTCGAAATCAGTCGTCGCTGCTCGATAGCGCCTTGGAGCTTTGATTGGTAGCTAGAGCTACTTGTCCCTTAGGATGTTAAGTTTTGTTGCAGGATTCAACACTTCTGTATCGCTCTAAATACACAAAGTTCAGTTGACTCTACCTTTATAGTCTGTCAAAATTAACCACTAGTGGTACTCGCGATCGCGTAGCGTATTCTTCGGGTAATCGCTCTAGTGAATTCTCTGGTGAACCGAATGACTGAGACGCCGATTTCAGCAACAACGATTTTGCAGCAACTGCAATGGCGCTATGCTACAAAAAAGTTTGATACCGATCGCAAGATTCCTGCGGATCTTTGGCAAGTCCTCCTGCAAAGTCTTGTCCTTGCTCCCTCCTCCTTTGGCCTGCAACCGTGGAAGTTTTACGTCATTGAGAGCGCTCAACTGCGCCAAGCCCTGCTGCCCCACACATCGAATCAACGGCAGGTGGTGGATGCCTCTCACCTCGTGGTCTTTGCGATTAAAACCAATCTCAATAGTGCCGATGTCGATCGCTACCTTGCGCGGCAGGCAGAAGTTCACAATACCACCGCGGAAAATCTGCAAGGCTATGGTGACTTGGTCAAGCGCTTTTTGCAATCGCCCCCTTACCCGCTCAATGTTGATGAATGGTCAACCCGTCAAGTCTATATTGCCTTGGGGCAGTTCATGGTGACGGCGGCTCTACTGGGAATTGACACCTGTCCGATGGAGGGTTTCTTGCCCCAAGAGTATGACCGCATTCTCGATCTACCCGCCCAAGGCTACCATGCCGTGGTTTTGTGTGCGGCTGGCTACCGTGCCGCTGATGACAAGTACGCAACGCTCCCCAAGGTGCGCTATTCCCTAGAGGCGGTTGTGGAAGTGCGCTAGAATTGCTCTCTTGACTCCGATGAGCATAGGCTAAGCTAGAAATAGCTCGGTAACCGCGTTTGTATGTCTTTGCACACCGATGATCCCATCGACCAAAATTTAGTCGATCTAGAAATTGTTCCCGACAAAGAAAAAGAAGAGGATCGCGCCGAACCCGCCAATATTATTATTCGCGAGATGGGGATTGACGACATTGCCCCGGTGTTTCACCTTGGCGAGGAACTCTTCACTAGTGATTTGTATCCTTCGCTCTATCGCATCTGGGATGAATGGGAGGTCATTGGCTTCTACAACACCGATCCCGAATACTGTCTGGTGGCCGAAGCGGATTCTCAGGTCGCTGGGTTTATTTTGGGCACGATTATTAGCAAAGCCCCGTGGGTCTATGGTTACATTAACTGGCTGGGGGTGCATCCCCACTATCAGCGGCGAGGCATTGCCGATAAGCTGGTGGATAAGCTCATCGAGCGGATGATTGAGGAGGGGGCGCGATTTATGCTGGTGGATACCGATCCGGCCAACACGCCCGCAGTCAAGTTTTTTACCCGTAAGGGCTTTGGCAATCCGCGGCGGCATGTGTTCTTTTCCTTAAACTTGACGAAGCATGAAATCTATGGCCGACTGATTGCCTACGAGCGCGATCGCTCCGAGCGGCTGACCTATCGCCGTCCCCGCCGCCGCTAAAGCCACGATATCAAGCTCAACTGTTGTTCCTTGGAGGTGTTTGCCCCGGTGATGCTTTCCCCTACCCCTTCGGATGAAGTGCCTGTCCCTGCCCACATTCATTACGAGTTAGCGCTGCAAATTTTGGAACAGGTCTCCTTACCCGCCCTCCCTCCCCACTCCAGTGGCTACCAGCAGCTTCATAGTGCGGTCATTCATCTGCGCAAAGCCCTACGGCTACAAAAGCAGTTTGAGGAGGAATGGCAATTGGGCGGCGGCAGTGTAGAGTACCAGTGGTCGTTGAATCGCGATCGCCCCCAAGCTCAAAGCAAATAGCCTAATCCCAAGAGCAAGCTACTCCAAAAATGCAGTTGCACGGCAATAAATTTCGAGTTCTTGATCTGCTCAGGGACACTGTGAAATTGCGCCATCCGCTGGCACAAATAGATCCCCCAAGGCAGCGAACTCAAAGCCAGCAGCGTTGGCCACGGCAGGATTCCCCACGCCACGCTGATCACCAAAACACCATAAAAGAGACCACAGGCACCATAGACCAGTTGGGCACTGCGAGCCGTCCCTAGGCGCACGACCGGCGAACGTTTGCCAGCCGCTAGATCATCGGCCACCTGATGAAAGTGGGAGCAAAAAAGAATCAGCGTTGTCGTCAGACCATTGAGGAGAGCTACCGGCCAGATGCTCGAACTAAACGCTTGCACTTGACTGTAGTAGGCGGCAGCGATCGCCAGTGGTCCAAAGCAGATAAAACAAATTGGCTCTCCCAAGCCCAAATAGCCCAAACGAAAGGGTGGCCCTTGGTAGCTATAGCCTAGGGCGCAGCAGAGTAATACCACCCCTAAAACCGTTGCATCCTGTTGCAGCCAACTAATGGCCACAATCCCCAGTAGCCCCAGGAGTAAGCAGAGGTTGCTCAGCCAGAAGATGAGTTGCTTTTTGCCTGTGAGATTGACCACAGAATGGTACTTGTGGCGATCGATCCCCGTCTCAGCATCAAAGACATCATTACTGAGATTCAGCCAGACCAAAATCAGCACGGCTGCTGTCAGAAACAACCCAAAAGGCCACCAGTGTACCCTTCCCGTCTCGGCGATCGCCACCGCTGTGCCCAGCCAAATAGGCATCACAGCCACACTGTACATGGGAAGTTTAATCGCCGCCCACCACAAACGGGAGCGATCCATGGAGTCTGACGGACGAACCATCGCACCTATACTTGAGTTACCTTCGTCAGCATATCATTGCTGCTCCTGCCCCTCGATCGCCTGTTTCGCTGCCCAAATGGCGTGCCGCAATGCTGGATTACTCAGCTTATAGCTATAGATGCCCAAGTCCCGCGCTAAGGCCACTAGTTGTGGGCGAGTCAGCCGCTCTAGCTCTGCCATCGTCAGCGTTTCGATAGTGGGTTGAGGCGGGCACAGTCGGCGTTCAAGGGCTGCCACTTGCTGTTCTAGGGCACTTAGACGCTGCAAAACTGTAGGACAGGCCATCTCCGTCGGCTGAAGAGATTGTTGCAAAATTTTACGAATTGTCTCACTGAGGGAACGGCATCCCTGTTGCACTTGCCAGCGTTGGAGTTGGCCATAGAGTTCGGCATCTAAACGAAGCGTGATCTTTTTGTGGGGCATGACTGAAATCATAAAAAAAACCGACAAACTTACTGACAGTCTGTCGGCTCGTTGTGTGTTCCCTGTTGATGACTCGGATAGTACTGAGTCACTATCTAGTATGACCTATCCCCCGATAGAATGACTGTGATGATGATCACAATTTAGCCGCCTTTTATTGCGTTTCACCAAAGTCTCTCATTGGAATTTCCAAATTCCCTATGACCCCTCTCCTAGACGGTACGATTATTTTGCCGGACACCCCCTTGGGTGCCCCCCTCCGACGGCGTTTACTTCATGTGAATGGGGTAGGGAGCGATCGCGCCAAGCAACTGCGGGATCTGAATCGCCTCGCCGCTCTCACAGCCGCTCACCCTTTAGAAATTCGTGGCATTCACAACCAAACCCATGGCTTCCAAGCGGATCTGCTGGAAAGTTTTCTTGGAAAGGCGGAACTCTACCACTTTTGGCCAGAGAATCCAGCCCCTGATCCGGCAAAAGATCGCCGCTATGACTATGCCAAACTCCTCGGTCAACTGGTGAACAAAGACCTCGCCGACGATGCGGATATTCTGGCGATCGCCCAACCCAGCCAACTGCAACAGCGCCCCCTCAGTCTCAATAGTGCTGCTGACTTAACGAAACTCCTTGACCTATCATTCCTACAGAAATTAGGCTGGGGAGATTTTGTCCAGTATCTTTATGGTGTCTTTCCAGTCGGTGCGCCGCGTCCCACCCTGCGGTTGGCCTATGAAATTGTCAAGGGACTCCAAACGGGTGCCGAACTTTACCTCGTTGCCCATAGCCAAGGGTTAATTATTACTGCCTTGGCCTGTCATATTGTGCGGCAATTGCTGCTGCCGCAAACCAAATGGATGGAAACGGTTCATCTCATTGGCTATGGCCCGGCCATTTTCTTTGCGGATTTACCGCCAGAGCTACAGCCGCGAACCATCTTAATTCAACACCGCCAAGATGTGGTGGCCGAGACCTTAAGCAATCTCCGCAATGTCGATCTGTGGAGCAACTTGCAAACCCAGATGGAAAAAGTCATGCACTATGCCAATGATCTCCTGCAAGTGACCGGTCAAGATAGCCACCACTCCGCCAGTTTCTATTTGGGGTTACAGGACAGCCCCAGCAGCCGGCGATCGGTAGAACTGATACAAATTTTATTAACACAGAGTTGGTCAGCCACCCCTAGCCTTGCAGTTCTCAAGGGGACACGGGTCATCCTTGAACTTTAGCGGATGAGGGGCAGAAGCGGCTATTCTAGTAGAGAGAAAGAAGTACGAAGAAGGACAAAATAGAACGCAAATGAAGGGTCTAGAAAAAATTATCCCCCTAGATGGACGGGATATTAAGGTAGTATTGCAAAAATTTGCCCCCCAAGCCGCCGGTTCTATTCTCATTAGTTCGGGAGAAACGGCTGTCCTAGTGACGGCGAATCGTGCTGCCGCTCGCGAAGGCATTGATTTTTTACCCCTTGTGGTGGATTACGAAGAACGCCTCTATGCCGCTGGGCGGATTCCCGGCGGTTTTTTACGGCGTGAGGGTCGCCCCCCCGAAAAAGCGATTCTCATTGGTCGCCTGATTGACCGACCGCTGCGCCCCCTCTTTCCCCAATGGTTGCGCGATGATCTGCAAGTGGTGGCAACGACGGTTTCCTTGGATGAAAATGTTCCCCCCGATGTATTGGCGGTAACGGGCGCCTCAATCGCCGTTCTCTTGGCGCAAATTCCCTTTAATGGTCCAATGGCAGCGGTGCGGGTGGGGCTTGTGGGGGATGAGTTTATTATCAACCCCACCTACAAAGAAATTGAGCGCGGTGGCTTAGATCTGGTCGTGGCCGGCTCTCCCGATGGCGTGGTGATGGTGGAGGCAGGGGCAAATGAACTGCCCGAAGCCGACATGATTGAGGCCATTGACTTTGGCTATGAGGTGATCCAAGACCTGATTCAAGCGCAGCGGGATCTCCTCAAGCAACTGGGCATTGACATCGTTAAAGCGGAACCACCAGCGATCGACCCCACCTTGGAAAACTTTATCTATGATCGCGCTGTTGAACCGGTCAAAGCCATTCTCAAACGCTTTGAAAAGGACAAAAATGTTCGCGATGCTGCCCTCGATGAAGTGCAAGGGGCGATCGCCCAAGAGATTGCGGCTCTACCCGAGGATCACCCGGTGGCCGTGGCGGCGGCGGAAAACCCCAAAGCCCTACCCACCCTCTTTAAGGCCGTGACGAAAAAACTCATGCGGCAGCAAATTATTGAAGAAGGGGTGCGAGTGGATGGCCGCCGTCTTGATGAGGTGCGCCCCATTTGGTGTGAGGTGGGGGTTCTGCCAGAGCGGGTTCATGGTAGTGCCCTCTTTAATCGCGGCTTGACGCAGGTGATGTCTGTGACCACCCTCGGTTCTCCTGCCGATGCCCAAGCCCTCGATGATCTGCATCCTGAGGACAGTAAACGTTATCTCCACCACTATAACTTTCCCCCCTACTCTGTGGGTGAAGTCAAACCCCTGCGATCGCCCGGGCGGCGCGAAATTGGCCATGGTGCCCTTGCAGAGCGTGCCCTTGAACCCGTCATTCCCCCCAAGGAAGAGTTTCCCTACGTGATTCGGGTCGTGTCGGAGGTGCTCTCTTCCGATGGTTCTACGTCCATGGGATCCGTTTGTGGTTCTACCCTCTCCTTGATGGATGCCGGGGTACCCATTCGCAAGCCCGTCAGTGGGGCGGCCATGGGGCTGATCAAGGAGGGTAATGAGGTACGCATCCTCACCGACATTCAGGGGATTGAAGACTTCCTTGGCGACATGGACTTCAAAGTGGCTGGCACCGATAGCGGTATTACCGCCCTGCAAATGGATATGAAAATCACTGGCTTGCCCGTGGCCGTGATCAAGCAGGCGATCGCACAGGCTCGTCCAGCTCGACTCCATATCCTTGAGAAAATGCTGGCGGTGCTCGACAAACCGCGTCCACAACTACCCCCCAGTGCGCCACGGCTGCTGACGTTGCAAATTCCCCCCGATATGATTGGCCTCGTCATTGGTCCGGGGGGTAAAACCGTGCGCAGTATCTCCGAGCAATACAATGTTAAGGTGGACATTAGTGAAGAAGGGCTGGTCACCATTACTGCCCCCAATGAAACCAATGCCAAACAGGCACGGGCAGCCATTGAGGGTTTGACGCGAAAGCTCAACGCCGGTGATGTCTATCTGGGCAAGGTGACGCGGATTATTCCCATCGGTGCTTTTGTCGAGTTTCTCCCCGGCAAAGAGGGGATGATCCACATTTCCCAGTTGGCGGAGTATCGCGTTGGCAAAGTCGAGGACGAAGTGAAAATTGGCGATGAAATTGTTGTCAAAATTCGTGAGGTGGACAGCAAAGGCCGTATTAACCTGACGCGCCTTGGGATCCATCCCGACGAGGCTGAAGCCGCCCGCAGTAGCTCCGTTGTCTAGCCCATGGTCACCATGCCCAAGTCATCACCGCATACATTCCTCTTGGAGGTGGGAACCGAGGATCTCCCCGCCCGCTTTGTCAGTAGTGTCCTGCGCCAGTGGCACACCCTGATTCCCCAAACCCTCAAGGAACAGGGACTGGTGGGGGAAGTCAAAGTCTGGGCAACCCCGCGCCGCTTAGCGGTACTGATTGAGGGGTTACCCCCCCAGCAGCCGAATCAAGCAATTGAGATCAAAGGACCAGCGGCCAGCGTGGCCTTTCGCGAGGGGGAACCCACCCCTGCCCTCTTGGGGTTCCTGCGATCGCGCCAAGGCAGTCTTGAGGAAATTGAAATCCGCCCCACAGAAAAAGGGGAGGTGGTCTATCTCAAGCAAGTTCGCCCCGGCCAACCGACGCCCCAACTATTGACCGAGTTAGCGCCACAGTGGATTACTGCCCTTGAGGGTGTCCGCTTCATGCGCTGGGGGGATGGGGATTTGCGGTTTTCGCGTCCCATTCGTTGGCTGGTGCTGCTGTGGGAAGATCAGGTGCTGCCCTTGGTCTTGGAGAGCCATTCCGTGCGCATTGCCAGCGATCGCACCACCTATGGCCATCGGGTGCTGTCTCAAGGGGCCATTGTCCTCAAGCATGCCCCAGACTATGAAGCTGCCCTTGAAACGGCGGGAGTCTTGGTGGATCCAGAAGTCCGCCAGCAACAGATTCGCAAGCAAATTGCTGCCCTTGCTGCGGAGGCGGCGGGATGGGTGGATTTAGAGGTGCCCCTTTTGGAGGAAGTCACCCACCTTGTGGAATGGCCAACGGCGGTTTTGGGGAGTTTTGAAGCGCGGTTTCTTGCCCTGCCCCTTGAGGTGATTACAACGGTATTGGTGTCGCATCAACGGTATTTTCCTGTGTACACCGATGCCACTCGCCAAGCGCTGCTCCCTGTGTTCATCACAATTAGCAATGGCGATCCTGCGGCCACCCCCTTGATTCGTGCTGGGAATGAGCGGGTGATTCGTGCCCGCCTAGCGGATGCCGAGTTCTTCTATAAGGCGGATACGGCACAGCCCCTAGAGCACTACCGTGACAAACTAACCACGGTCACCTTCCAAGATGAATTGGGATCCATGGCCGACAAAGTGGAGCGGCTAACTGGGCTGGCTCGCCAAATTGCCACCGCCTTAAATTGTGCGGCTGCGGACATTGCTGCCATTGAACGCACGGCCTGCCTGTGCAAAGCGGATCTAGTGACGCAGATGGTGGGGGAATTTCCTGAACTTCAGGGCTACATGGGGCAAGTGTATGCCACGGTCTCCGGGGAGGCGCCAGCGGTGGCTACGGGGATTTTTGAACATTACCTGCCTCGTTTTGCCGGCGATCGCCCGCCCCAAAGCCTCACGGGTCAGGTGGTGGGATTGGCCGATCGCTTGGATACCTTAGTCTGCCTTTTTGGCATCGGCCTGTGTCCCACGGGTTCATCAGATCCCTTTGCCCTACGGCGGGCTGCCAATGCCGTGATCACCATTCTTTGGCAGGGGGAACATCACTTGGATCTCCTTGCTCTCCTGCATGAATACGCCCAAGCCTTTTGTCGCCAATTTGCTGCCAAGCTCAGTGCTAGGGACTTAAAGCAGCAACTGCGGCAGTTTTTTAGCCAACGGCTGCGGACACTCCTTCAAGAGGAGTTGGGCATTGAGTATGACCTAGTGAATGCCGTCATTCCAGAGGATCAGCCGGAGTTGCAGACCCGTGCCCTTAGCGATGTGGTTGATGCCCGCGATCGCGCCCAATTTCTACAAAAACTGCGCCAATCCGGTGAACTGATGGCCATTTACCCCACGGTGAACCGCGCTGCTCGCTTGGCATGCCAAGGCACCCTAGGGACAGACTGCCTGAATATCCGCGCTGTCAAGGCCAAGCACCTCGAAGCCCCGATTGAAAAGGAATTTTATGCCGCCCTCAAGGACATCTTGCCAAAGGTGCAACAGGCGCAGGGGCAGCGTGCCTATGGGGAAATTGTGGCTGCTTTAGTCTCCCTTGCCCCGATTGTCAGTCGCTTCTTCGATGGCGAGGAAAGTGTCCTAGTGATGGCAGAGGATGCAGCCGTGCGCGCCAATCGCCTAGCGCTCCTTGGTTTGTTGCGCAACTGTGCGGCAATTATTGGCGATTTTGGGGCGATCGTCCAAACGGAGAGCGTTCCATCCAGCTGATAATTCTCACAAGTTTTGGCAGGAACAAAAGTGTTGCTTAGCTCACAGCGGCAACGCATAATTGAGAGTACCCCAATTGAGAATTGCCGTGGCCTGTTCATCTGAACAGTCGCTCAATTGGTGTTTAGACCGTTTGCGAGAATTGCCATGACTGCTGAACCCCCGGCCAAGCGCCCCCGCGCCAAGAAGACTCCAGCGACTCCGCCAACGCCTTCCCCTGAGTTAGAAACCAAACCTCGCCCAGAAATTCTCGGTGTTGCCGCAGCGGGTAGCTCACCGCCCAAGGTCAATACTGCTCCTGAAGCCCCCATTCCAGAGCAAGAAGAGCTTCCTTCCCGCCCCCAGCCAATTCCACCCCCCAGTGAACGGATGCAATATCGGGCGATCGGGGTTGTGCGCGGTCGCTATGTGCCCGCTTCGGAGGAGGAGTTCAACCGCGGGATGATGATGACCGAGGATGGCGTGGAAATTGAAACCGTCCTCTTGGGGCAGGTGATGAACCTGATTAAAAAATATCTCGACCTGAATCAACCCCACCTCTGGGTGGTCTATCCCCGCACCCGCGACGTTGACAAGGAAGAGGTGAAACTACACCTGCAAATTGTGGGCGTATGGGAACCGGAACGCCTGCAACAGGCCAATGCCACAGCAGCGGATCCCGGCGTCAATGACGGCTACTTTTCTGTACGCGGAGAAGTGATCTTCAACTCCCAAGAAAAGAACTTCGTCGTCGTTAAAATTCAACAGTTGCCGCGTCGGCGAGGCGAGAAACCCAAAGCCTTCAAACTAAAACTAGTGGGAACAGTACCCATGAAGTCGCCGGGCTACTTTTGGGACTTTCAAGTGCAGCGCCAGGGGACAAGCTTAGTGGTTCAGGAGGCAACCACGGTGGGGATTCTGCCCCCCCGCAAAATCAAGAAGCCCAAGAAAGCCAAGGCACGGCCAGCCCGTCCCCAAAGACCGCAGCCTCAGCGTCCCGGTTCATCGCCCACATCGCCGCGTCCGACGTCCTTTCGCCCGGTTCGGCGATCGCCCAACCCACCATTGAACTAGCGCCAAGGCGTGGCTTGTCGAGATGTTGTAAATTTTTGTAAATTTGTTGCACTGCCAACAACAACTTAGACACCGTACTTGATCATTTAGCCCACCTACTGCGAGGAACACCATGACGATTCAACTAGGGGGACATCGCACCGCCCGTCGCGCCTACGGTATTGATGAAATTGCCCTTGTCCCCGGCAACCGCACCCTTGATCCCCAACTCGCCGACACCCGCTGGCGCATTGGTGCCATTGAACGGGAAATTCCGATTATTGCCAGTGCCATGGATGGGGTCGTGGATGTCACGATGGCCGTCAAACTCAGCCAAATGGGGGCACTGGGCGTCCTCAACCTTGAGGGGATTCAAACCCGCTACGAAGATCCAGCACCAATTCTCGAACGCATTGCCAGCGTCAGCGTGGATGAATTTGTGCCCCTGATGCAGCAGTTGTATGCGCAGCCCATTCAGCCCCACTTGATTGAAAAACGGATTCAAGAAATCAAATCCCAAGGGGGGATTGCTGCCGTCAGTTTAACCCCAGCGGGGGCCAGTCGTTTTGGCGATGTGGTGGCAGCAGCAGGCGCTGATTTACTATTTGTGCAAGCAACAGTTGTGTCACCATCTCACATTGCCCCTGAGGGCACAGAACCTCTAGATCTGGCCGCCTTTTGTGAACGGATGCCGATGCCCGTGATTTTGGGGAACTGCGTCACCTATGAGGTGGCCCTCAGTCTCATGCACTGTGGTGCAGCGGCAATTCTGGTAGGGATTGGACCGGGTGCTGCCTGTACTTCCCGTGGGGTGCTTGGGGTGGGGGTGCCTCAAGTCACCGCGATCGCCGACTGTGCAGCGGCACGGGATGCCTATTTTGAACAGACGCAACGCTATGTGCCTGTGATTGCCGATGGGGGTCTTGTCACGGGTGGCGATGTCTGCAAATGTATTGCCTGTGGTGCAGATGCGGTGATGATGGGATCCCCCTTTGCCCGTGCCAAAGAAGCTCCCGGTCGCGGTTATCACTGGGGTATGGCCACGCCTAGTCCTGTTTTGCCGCGGGGCACACGTATCCATGTAGGCACCACCGGTACCCTCGAGCAGATTCTACGGGGACCGGCCCAGTTGGACGATGGCACTCACAATTTCCTTGGGGCGTTGCAAACCAGCATGAGCACCCTTGGTGCCAAGGATCTGCGGGAAATGCAACAGGTGGAGATTGTCATTGCCCCCTCCCTCCTCACAGAAGGCAAAGTCTATCAAAAAGCACAGAAACTGGGGATGGGGCGCTAACCTAGGGGAATGTAGCTGTACTCAATGCGCCCGCCACCGCGAAACTGCTGCTGATAGGCAATACTTACGGGATCTTCACTGGGGTAGAGGGTATCAATGCCAATACCATTGCGGCCATATTCCTTGCCAGAGCTATGGATGTACTGCCCCTGTCCCAGATAGAGACCCACATGGGTCGCCTTTTCACGGGTACCGAAAAAGACTAAGTCCCCCCGCTGAAGGTGGGGTAAGGTTTCCTCAATGGACTTACCCCTCAGGGGAGTGGCAAAGGCCTCCTGCTGATAGGCATCCCGCGGCAGCCAAATGCCTTGACTGGCAAAACTGGCCTGCATTAAGCCTGAGCAGTCGTAATTGGGAGCGACAGTTCCTCCCCAGAGATATTCATGGGGTCTCTGCTGTGCCGCGAAGCAAAAGGCAATCACGTCTTCAAGGACAGCCTCGATGTAGGCGCGATCGCGGGGAATTGCGTGATAGGGGCGTGTTGCTGGCTCAAGGTAGGGGGCATCCTTTGGGTCAAGCCAGCCCCAGTATTCATCCTCCGCCAGTTGTACCCAAAGTCGCCGCTGCGGAGGTCTAGTTTCACTGAGGGGAACCCACAAAAAACGGCCTGCCGCGCCTTGGGTGGCAAGGCGATCGCCCGTTGGTGCATCATAGAGGTTGACGGTTGCCCTAAGTTGATAAAGCTGCAGCGCCTCAAAAGACGAGAACACCTCTAAACCTCAGCTGCCGCCATCAAAAGTGATTTGAACAATTGCAAGCCATCCAAGGTGTGATCACTGGGGGAGTGGCACAGAGCCGGGTCAGCAGCCCGCTCAGGGTGCGGCATCATGCCCAACACGTTGCCAGCAGCATTGCAAATACCGGCGATATTGTTGAGCGAACCATTGGGATTACTCTCAGGGGTGACATTCCCTTGGGCATCGGCGTAGCGAAAGAGGACTTGGCGGTTGGCTTCCAGTTCAGCGAGGGTAGCAGCATCCGCATAGTAACATCCCTCGCCATGGGCAATGGGCAAGCGGATCACGGTCTTCTCCCCATAGCCTTGCAACCACGGCCGCTCTTTGGCTTCTAGGCGCAAATGCACGCGATCGCAGATAAAGTGCAAGTCACGGTTACGCACCAGTGCCCCCGGTAGGAGTTTCGCCTCGGTGAGAATTTGAAAACCATTGCAAATGCCGAGTACCCATTTGCCTGCAGCGGCATGGTCTTTGACAGCAGCCATGATCGGTGAGAAGCGAGCGATCGCCCCACAGCGCAAATAATCACCAAAACTGAAGCCCCCTGGCAGGACAATTAAATCGTAGTTCGCCAAATTGGTTTCCTCGTGCCACAGCAGTTCAGTGGGCCAGCCGAGAAGCTCACTCGTAACATAGGCCACATCGCGATCGCAATTAGATCCGGGAAAAACAACAATCCCCACCTTTAGGGCATGACTCACAGCAATTCATCCATCACGTCAGTAATCGGCTTTAACTTGGCTGGGGCATGGAGCAGCTCAATATCCCGTAGCCAAATGACACCGCGTCCCATAAATTCCACCCCAATTTTAATCAAGCCGGGGGTCTGGGGTTCAGGTTTCAGGTGAAAAGGCACTTCGCACAGGTGCCAGTCGCGATCGCCCACGAGGGAGACGGTGCGCGAAAATGTCCAACCAAAGGGTTGACTGCGGCTGAGGAACAATTGTCCCCCCTCGGGCAATGCCCCAGTTTTTACTAAGGCGCGACACAGGAGCAATTGATCTCCCCCTTGAGCCGAGGGCACTTCCAACCAGAGATGGGCTTCTGGCAGTTCAAAGAGGGGAATCGTCTGCGGCCAGTGGGACTCCAGACACCAAGCGGCACCTTCCACCCTAAGACCCGCGCCAGCAAGGGGTTGATCCACCCCCGCCCGAAAGAGAGCCACCCGTTGGAAGGGGGCTGCGGGTTCCGGTACCTGAAGCAAGGGGGCAAGGGTGTCCGCCAAGGACTGCAATCCCGATTCAATCCCAGCCTTGATGCCCGCCTCGATACTGGCCAATAGCTGATCCCACCAGTTAAACATCGTGCCTACCCTGCGGCAGTGGCAAGTTCCTGCACTTCAATGCGAAATGTTTCAATCACGGGATTGGCCAACAGTTGATCGGCAATATGGGCGAGTTGTGCCTCGGCAGTGGCGCGATCGCTGGCCTCTAGAGTGAGTTCCACCAGTTTGCCAATGCGCACCGCTTGCACATTCGTATAGCCTAGATGGTGAATTCCCGCCTGTACTGCCACCCCTGCTGGGTCTAACACCGATGGCCGCAGCGTCACAAAAACCTGTGCCTGAAATTGTGCCATAGACTATACCTCGCGGGGCGACTCCTCGATCAGGGATTTCACACCCTCGATCGTTGCTGGGATACTGCTGGGATCCATAAATAGTACTTTACTACTATTACTGTGGCCAATGGTACGCCCCATATCCAAATAACTCTGAGCCAAGAGAAACTGCAAGGCCTCCTTCGCCTTCGGATCTTCGCGCAGCGCCGCCGCAATAATCTTCATTGCCTCCGCCGTCCCTTGGGCACGCAAAATCTGATTTTGGCGCTCTGCTTGGGCACGCAACACCACCACTTTTTGTTCCGCTTCGGCTGCGAGAATAGCTGCTTTTTGTTCCGCTTCAGCGGCTAGCACTTGGGCTTCCGCTTTACCCCGAGCAGAGTTAATGGCCGCTTCCCGCTCCCCTTCAGAGGTGAGAATCGCAGCCCGTTTTTTGCGCTCAGCGGACATTTGCAGTTCCATCGAGTCCTGAACAGCCTTCGAGGGGGCAATATCCCGCAGCTCCACACGGGTTACCTTCACGCCCCATGGATCTGTGGCAATATCGAGATCCCGCAGGAGATTCTCATTCACCTGAGTACGAGCGGTAAAGGTTTCATCCAGTTCCAGCTTCCCCATTTCCGCCCGAATTTGCGTTTGCACCAAATTCACCATCGCCATCTTCAGGTTTTCCACCTTATAGTAGGCGCGCTCCATATCAATAATCCGCCAATAAACGACGGCATCCACCGTAATCGTCACATTGTCGCGGGTAATACACTGCTGCGGCGGAATATCCAAGACCTTTTCGCGAATCGTTTCCTCAAAGACCACACGGTCAAGGACTGGCACTGTAAAGTTTAACCCTGGTTCCAAGCGACGGCTATAGCTGCCCAAGCGCTCCACCAAGGCCATATTGCCCTGATTGACGATCCGCACGGAGTTGGCAACACCCCAGCCCCCAAACCCCAATAGCAATAGCAGGCCAAAGAGTTCACCCATAATTTCCGTTCCCAAACCAATTCACTACTACTCTAGTGGCTCGCAGCCTGAGCGTTATGCCCACCCGCAGTGAATTCATAATCTGTTACCCATTCCCCTAGGGGTGCGTTGCTGGTTACAGTACGATACAGCCCTTTTCAGCAGATTAAGAAATACAGCAAAACCTTACACTGTAAAAAATGGTTTATCTTCTTATTGATCTGGATAACAAACTACTGAGAACGGATGTTCTTCTAGAATTAACTTTTTTGTTTTTTAGTGGGCCTCTAATTCAATTATTCAAAACAAGAAGCTTTAATCATGCCCAGATCAAAAGAAAATTAGCTACCTTTACTGACTTAGACGTTACCACATTACCCTACAACTCAGAAGTTATTCAGTATATCCAAGATTGGAAAGCAAAGGGGGGTAAGGTTGCCCTCGTTACTACCACTGATCAGCTCATTGCTGAGAAGATTGCTGCCCATTTAGGGCTTTTTGATGAGGTTTATGGGTCTGATGGCCAGCTTAATTTGAAGGGAGTGCGTAAGGCAAGGTTTATCGTAGAGCGTTTTGGTGAGAAGAATTTTATCTATATGGGAGATTCTGAGGCTGATTTACCTGTCTGGGCAGTTGCGGCCAAAGCAATTACGGTCAATGCGTCTCCTCGGCTGCGCAAAAAAGTCGAGCAAATCAACCCCAATGTGGAACATCTAGGCAGCACAAAACGGAGCATTAAGCCTTACTTAAAAGAAATTCGCCCCTATCAGTGGGTAAAAAATGTTTTGGTCTTTGTGCCTATGCTCGCGGGGCATCAGTTTAATTTGCCCACCTTTGGGATTTCGCTGGTGGCAGCGGTTGCTTTTAGTTTGACGGCGTCCAGTGTCTATGTCTTAAATGATCTTTTGGACTTGCACGCCGATCGCGCCCATCCCCGCAAGCGTTATCGTCCCTTTGCTGCTGGGGATCTTCCCCTCTTCCATGGAATCTGGATGATTTTAGTCCTCTTAGGACTGGGGATGGCGATCGCCACAACGATTCATTTACCCTTTCTTGGGATTCTACTGCTCTATTATGGTCTCACGACTGCCTACTCCTTTTACCTAAAGCGGCGGATTATTATTGACATTTGCACGCTGGCTGGCCTTTACACGATTCGTATCTTTGCGGGTGCGGTTGCCACAGGGATTGCCCTCAGTGTGTGGCTGTTGGCCTTCTCAATGTTTTTCTTCTTTTGTCTGGCAACGGTCAAGCGGCAAGCAGAACTGGTGGATCATCGCGATCGCAAACAGCTTAGAGCTAGTGGTCGGGGCTATCATATTGACGATTTACCTGTGCTCACAATGATGGCAATTGGGGCAGGGTATGTCTCTATTCTTGTCCTAGCCCTTTACATTAATTCTCCCCAAGTCCAGCTTCTTTACACAAGGCCACAGGTGCTCTGGGGCATTTGCTGTGTGCTTCTATACTGGATTACCCGAACTATCATGCTGGCCCATCGAGGTTTGATGCACTATGATCCAATCGTTTATGCAATTAAAGATCGACAAAGTCAAATCTGTTTCTTGATTTGTCTAGTTTGCTTTATTTTAGGTGGGATTTTATGACGTTACAAACCCTCATTCTTCGCTATGCGGCTTTTGCCGCTATTGCCACCTTTATGAATCTATTTTCTCAAAGAGTGATATTACTGATTGATAATCGCTTGCCTTACCTTATTGCTGCCGTTGCAGTCGGTACACTGGTGGGTTTAGTGGTGAAATATTATCTAGATAAACGCTGGATCTTTTTTGATCATAGAAAAGGCATTTATCACGATAGTCGTCAATTTAGTCTCTATGCTTCGATGGGGATTTTCACAACTGCCATCTTTTGGGGATTTGAAACCGTCTTTTGGTTACTTTGGCAAAGCCATTTCATGCGAGAACTTGGGGCAATCATTGGTTTAACGATTGGCTATGTTGTCAAGTATCACCTAGATAAGCGATATGTCTTCTCCCATCACTCATAGGGGCTATCTACAACAGCTCTGCGGCTGGGGACGTTATCCTGTACAGCCCTGTCATGTGTATTGCCCGCGCTCAGAATCCGAAATTCTCCAGCTGCTCAACAGCGGTTTGCCGCTCATTGCCCGCGGTAATGGCCGTGCCTATGGGGATAGCGCCCTCAATGGGAAAGCAACACTGCAAATGCGTCACTTCAACCGCCTCTTAGGATTTAATCCGCAAACCGGTCAATTAATTGCTGAGGCAGGGGTTCTGTTGGCAGACATTCTGGAGCTTTTCGTGCCGCGTGGTTGGTTTCCCTTGATTACCCCCGGTACGAAGTTTGTAACAGTGGGGGGCATGATTGCGGCTGATGTCCATGGTAAGAATCACCACAAAGAAGGAAGTTTTGTTCAGAGCTTGGACTGGTTGGATCTCCTAACCACGGGGGGTCAAATCCATCGCTGCTCCCCTTCCGAAAATCGGGATTTATTTTACTGGACGGTGGGGGGCATGGGTCTGACAGGGGTGATCCTCAGGGCAGCCTTTCGATTACGCCCCATTGAAACCGCTTGGATTCGCCAAACCACCCGTATCGCCAAGAATTTAGACGAGGTCATTAATCTCTTTGAAGCTGCTCAGGACGTGACCTACTCCGTGGCTTGGATTGATTGTCTGGCGGTTGGTTCGCAGTTAGGGCGGTCTGTGGTCATGCTAGGGGAACACGCGACACGGGAGGAGTTGCCAGCCAAATATCGCCAAAGGCCACGGCGGACTCCGCGACGCCGCAAACTCTCGATTCCCGTGGATTTTCCCAATGGTGCCTTGAATGCATTGACCGTGCGTGCCTTTAATCAACTGTATTTTCTAAATCAGCAACGCAAAGCTGGGCAGTCCTTTGTTGATTGGGATACTTTCTTCTATCCCCTTGATAGTCTGTTGGGATGGAATCGCATCTATGGGCGGCGCGGCTTTGTCCAGTTCCAATGCGTCTTGCCCTTGAGGACTGCCCGCGAAGGCCTGTCTGAGTTACTGCATTGCACGTCAGCGGCTGGGGCGGGGTCATTTCTGGCGGTCTTGAAACAGCTAGGGGATCAACAGGGCTATTTTTCCTTCCCGATGGCGGGCTATACCTTAGCCCTTGACTTTCCTGTGTCTCAGCGCACCTTCAAAGTTTTAGATCAACTGGAGGAAATCACCCTGCATTATGGGGGTCGGTTTTACCTCGCCAAGGATAGCCATTTAACGCCGATGTGCTTACGCAAGTCCGATTCTCGGGTCGAGAGGTTTGTGCAAGTCAGGAACGCTCATCAGTGGAATGTCCACTTTGCTTCAGAACAGTCGAAGAGGCTAAATTTATGACGGCTCCTGTGCTGATTTTGGGGGCAACTTCCGATATGGGGCGGGCGATCGCCCACCGCTTTGCGGCTCAGGGCTATCCAATTCAATTGGCGGCACGGCAGGTCAGTCGCCTAGAGGCAGATAAAGCGGATTTGCAAATCCGCTACGGTGTGGCCGTCAGTCTCCATGAATTTGATGTCTTGGCAGTGGAGACCCATGCAAGTTTTATCCAAGAACTCCCTGAGCAACCGGCGATTGTGATCTGCGTTGTCGGCTTCATGCCAGACCAAAAAGCCTGTGAGCAGGATTTGTCCCTTGCCCTTGAAGTGATGCGCACGAATTATGAAGGCCCAGCGGTCATTTTGAGTCTGTTTGCCAATGTATTTGAGCAACGGGGGTTTGGGACGTTGGTGGGGATTTCCTCTGTGGCTGGGGAACGGGGGCGGGCGAGTAATTACTTCTATGGCTCCGCCAAGGCGGGGTTCACAGCATTTTTGTCGGGGTTGCGGCATCGCCTTGCCCAATCGGGGGTGCAGACCTTAACGGTTTTGCCGGGCTATGTCCATACACGGATGACTGAAGGCATGAAGTTGCCCCCCCTACTCACTGCCCAGCCACAGGAAGTGGCCAATGCTATCTTCTCAGCGATAGAAAAAAAGAAAGACGTGATCTACGTGCGACCCATTTGGCGCTGGATCATGGTGGTGATTCGTTGGCTTCCTGAACCCTTGTTTAAGCGACTGTCTCTGTGAACTGCCCATGACTCGTTGGATTACCCTGCTGACCGATTTTGGCCATCAGGATGTGTACGTGGGGGTGATGAAGGGGGTCATCTTAAGTATCCATCCCCAAGCTCAGATGATTGATCTATGCCATGAAATTCCAGCCCAGGATTGCCGCACGGCCAGTTTTCAGCTACTGCAAGCGGTGCCCTATTTTCCTCCAGAAACGGTGCATTTGGTGGTGGTGGATCCGGGGGTGGGAACCAGTCGGCGAGCGATCGCCCTCGATCTCGGCAGTGGGTATTGCATTGGTCCAGATAATGGGGTCTTTACCCACGTGTGCGATCGCTATCCCCCCCGGCGAGTGGTTGAACTCACCCAGCCGCAGTTTTGGCGTACCCCCAACCCCAGTGCCACCTTCCATGGGCGGGATATTTTTGCCCCTGTGGCTGCCCATATAGCGGCAGGAACAGATCTCGCGCGCCTTGGCTCTGCCATTGACCCAGACAGTTTGGTGCGGTTGCCCCATCTCACCTATGAGATCACGCCCCAAGGCGTCCAAGGCTGGATTCAAGCCATTGATCACTTTGGCAATGTGGTCACCACTCTCCCTGCGGCTCTTTTAGTCAAGGGCTACCAGCAGATCCAGATTCAGGGGCAGCAGATTCCCCTTGTGCAAACCTATGGCGAGGCTCCCCCCCAGCACCTAATTGCCTTGGTCGGCAGTCATGGGTTTATTGAGCTAGCGGTGAATGGCGGCAGTGCTCAGTCGGTCTTAGGCTGCCAGAATGGCGATGCCCTGTGGCTAGTTTGAGGGGGGATTGCTCAGGACGGTTTTTGAGGCAATGCGGGTGCGCTTGAGGGTGGATTCACTGAGGGTAGATTGTTGTTGTAGCTCTTGGGCTGAGGCTTCAAGGACTTTTGCCGCTTCCGTGTCCCCCATTTGCAGAGCCGTTTTGGCGGCACTCTGAAGAAAGGTGGCCGCGCCCACAGTGTCTCCCGCTTGCAGTTTCGTTTCCGCCAACTTGGTCTTGCGGTATTTTTCGAGGGTGAGAATGCTCTGCTGCACTTCTGGATCCACTTGGGGGATGTGGTCAGGTTCTGCCGTGAGGGTGAGGGGAATTTTTTCAGAGAAAAGACCCGTGGTCTGCTGCACGGGGTCATCATAGCGGACTTGCACAAAGCCAATCAGGTGAGACCCCGGCGGTAAGGGTTGGGTACTGAGGGTGATTAGGAGTGTCCGTTTGATGGTGGCAGAGACATCGCCAACGCGAATCACATACTCATGGGGGCTGGGGCTTTCGTAGGTGAGTTCAATCGTATCGGGAGCCACTTGGTTCACTGGCTTGAAGTTTCCCAGTTGAGCGGCTTCACTAAGGGTGAGCAGGACATGGGCATTGGTGTAGTCCACCGTGCTGATGTGGCTAAAGAGGGATTGAAAACAGGCGATCGCCTGCTCCGCATATTCAATAAAGACTAAACGTCCAGCCGCAGCATCGGCAATTTGTTCAAGGACATCCTGATTCCAGTGGATGCCAAACCCCAAGGTATTAAAGGTGATGTTATACTCCGCCGCCAGCTTGGCCAGTTCAAGGCAGCGTTGATTATCGCCATGTTCATTCTCGCCATCGGTGAGCAAAAAAGCTTGGGAGATGGTTCCCTGTTTAGCTTTGGCCAACTCTGTCAGGGCCAGTTTCATCCCTAGATCAATGGCGGTGCCGCCACTCGGCTCAAGGGTTGCAATTTGCGCTTTGATTGCAGCTTTGTTCTCGACAAATTGATTGGGCACTAGCACCTGAGCTTTGTGATCAAAGGCGACAACACTCAGGCGATCCGTCGGCAGTAACCGATCCACCAAGGACTGCGCAGCTCGTTTCACCGTTTCCAAAGGTTGCCCGGCCATTGAGCCACTGTGATCCAAAATCAAGCAGAGATTGAGGGGAGCGCGCTGTTGTTGTTGCCGCTGTGCCGTTAACGTCAGTTCGAGTTGGCGTTGTGTCCCTTGGCCTGCACTGACAATGGGATCGCTAAGTTTGGCAATGAGTTCAACCGTCATGAGGGCAAAGTGCAAAGTGTGCTGTTGCTGACCCTACTCTATCATTTTGCCGAAAATGACTCCGACGGTTTTAAGTAATGATGTTCAGTTGCGAAGCTCCCGCTACTTTGGTGACTTCAATGCGGGTTTGAAAGGCTTCTTTGAGGGCAGGCACATGGGTAATGGCCAAAATGCAGTGAAATTCGGGGGCGATCGCGTTCAGGGCGGCAATCAGCCGTTCACAGCCCTGGGCATCTTGGGTACCGAATCCCTCATCAATAATGAGAAACTGGACATCACTCCCCGATCGCTGCGCCAACAGTCGCGCCAAGGCTAAGCGCAACGCAAAGTTGATCCGAAAGGCTTCACCGCCAGAATAACTTTCATAGGGGCGAGTCCCTTGGCAATCGGCAATGAGAATATCGAGGGTTTCAATGGGCTTGGTGTCTGTTCCACTGCGACGCCGACTGCGCTGGGTAATGAATTGGACATGGAGTTGATGGTTACTCAGGCGGCCTAGGATATGGTTGGTTTCTGCCTCCAGATGGGGCAAGACGGTTTCAATGAGCATGGCGGGAATGCCATTTTTGCCCATCGCTTGGGCTAGCTCGCAGTAGAGACGGTATTGATGGCGAAGGTGAGCAAGGGTTTGTTGTCCCTCTTTGTATTCCTGACCCAAGCGCTGGAGATGCTCCAATTCGGCGGTGAGTTTACCGTGGTGGGCTAGGTTGGTCTCTAGGCTCTGCTGTTGTGTGAGGAGTTCCTGTTGACGTTGGTTGAGATCGGCGGCAAGGCGGTTAGCGGTGCGAGCGGTTTCCTCGAGGGTGGCGAGTTTTTGGCTGAGGGTTTGCAGTTGCTCCTGTTGTTGCCGCAGCGTTTCCTCAAGGTGCTGGAGATCTTGGCGGAGTTGAGGCTGGCGAGATCGCCCCCGTTGCAGGGTCTGATAGGCCTCATAGTCCGGTTCTAATGCAGCCAGTTGAGCCTGAATTTGGGCATGGCGGTCAGGATCGTAAGCTAAGGCGGCCAACTGCTGATCAATGGTTGCAAGGGTCTGAGCAAGGGGGGAAGTGGTTTCGAGGGCGTTGAGGTGTCGTTGGAGATTCTCCTGTTGTGCCATCAGCGTAGGCAATTGCTCTTGGATTTGGCAATACTGCCGTTGGGCTTGGCGGAGTTCCTGTTCCTTGGTTTCGGCCCAGCGCCATTTTTCCACTTGCCCGCGGGCGATCGCCAGATTTTTCTCGTCGTAGTTCAGGCGTGCTAGTTCGGCCTCAATGGCTTGCAATTCCCCTAGGGTCTCTCGATGGCCGTTTGCAAGCCGCCGCTCAATCTGCTGAATTTCTGCGGCCAAGCGATCCAGTTGGGGTTCTAAATCTTGGGTACTCTGGAGTTGCTGCTGGAGTTGCCCCCGTTGCTCAAACAGTTGCGTCAGTTGTGAGATTTCGTAGCCAACGGTGAGATATTCCCGTCGCAGAACTTGAATTTCCCGCTCCGTAACCGCCAATTGCTCGCGAATCACCCACAACTGATTCAGCAGTTCCTCTTTTTCAGCGGCATTGCGACGCAGGACGGTCTGATGGTGCTCGGCATCGAGGGGACGTTGACACAGGGGACAAATGGCTCCTGGCTGATTCAGTAACTCCAAGTGTTGCTCCAGTTGGTTGATTTGCCGCTCATACTCCCGCTGGCGGGCTTGCAGTTGTTCGAGGAAGCGGCGGCGCTCCAGTCCCTTGTCCCGCACATGGTCTTGATAGACGCGCTGTTTTTCAAGGGTTTCAATCTGGGCGGTAATCAGTATCACCGCCTCTTGGAGAGCGGGTTGCCGTTCTACCTGTTGGTGGAGATGCTGCCACAACTGCCGCAATTCATCGTGCCGGCTGCGGAGGCGTTCCTCCTGCTGTTGCCGTTCCAGTTCGAGGCGCTGTTTGGCTTGCAGGAGGGGAAAGACCCGTTGTTGAAGTTCCTCTTGGGCTTGGAGGTGAGCACGCGCTCGTTGTAACTGTTCAAAGGCTGCCACAATCTGATGTTCTTGGTTGAGGAGCTTTGCCAACTGCTGGCATTGTTCTTGGAGAAATTGCTGCTGGCTTTCCAATCCATGCAGGGCACGCAAGAGGTCTTGGCGCTGCTGCTCAAGGCTCTGTTGGTGGCGATCGCGCTCTTGGCGCAGACGCTGATATTCACCAAAACACTGCTGTAATTGGGCTTCGGCGGTTTTGAGGCGCTGCCATTGGCTGACGGCGGCTTCTAAAAGTGGGGCACGGGCTTCCAAGTCCTGAATGGCGGCCTGTTCTTGGCGGAGGGTTCGGCACTGCTGCTCTAGGCGGGCAATCGTTGTTGCAAGGGTGTCTCGCTGCTGTTGCAGGTGTTCATAGTCCCGCTGTTGCAGTTGATGGATGTGGTAGGCAGCCTGTTGCTCTTGGAGCCGTCGCTGACACTGCTCCACCTGCTGCCGTTGTTGTTGGATCTGCTGGCTCACCGCTGCCTGTTGGGCGCGCAAGTGTGGCTCTTGGGCCAGTTGATCCGCTAGGGTCTGGAGCCGTTGCTCAAGCATGCTGATTTGCGCTTTGTAATCACGGGCGCGATCGCGCGCCGCTTCCGCGAGGGTCTCGTATTGATCTAAGCCCAAAAGGCTGGCCAGCAGTTGCTTGCGCTCACTGGGGCGTTTGGCCATAAATTCATCGGCACGACCTTGGCGCAGATAGGCACTGTTGACGAAGGTGGCATAGTCAAGACGGAGAATTTGAGTGATTTTCTCTTGGGTTGCCCGTAGCGATCGCGCTGTTAGCGAGGTATAGCCTGCCGCCCTCTGAATCTGCAACTCCAAAACCGTATGTTGCTCGCGGCGCCGCAATCGCACCACCCGATAGGTCTGCCCTTGGACACTGAACTCAAACGTCACTTGGGCTTCCATTTCGCCGTAGTAGATGACATCATCCTCACGGCTTGCGCGGCTTTGCCCCCACAGTGCCCAGGCGATCGCCTCAAGGAGCGAGGACTTGCCCGCCCCATTGGCACCACAAATACAAGCCAGATGTAACCCCGCAAAGGAAAGGGTTGCTTGGCGATAACTGAGAAAATTGCGCAACACCAATTGACGTGGAATCATTCGCGCTGGTCGAGGGCACCATACCCTTGATGGTTGCACAGTTTAGGGCATTCTCTAGCGAAGAATGCGTCACTCCTGAGAGTCTGCCTAAAATTAAGATCATGATCACGACCACTTGCCAACCCACTCCAACCCCCCAACCAGTGCGATTTACGGTGCAGGACTATCACCGTTTACTGGAACTTGGGTTTCTGAGGGAAGATGACCACATTGAGCTAATTCGGGGGGAACTGGTGCGAATGGCGGCCAAGGGAACAGCGCACGAAAGCTGTCTGCGGTGATTGTTGCGAATTTTACCGAAGATTGTGGGCGATCGCGCCACGCTTCAGTGCCAGTTGCCTATTACGATTGCCTTTGATAGTGAGCCAGAACCCGATGTGGCGATCGTCAAAAATCGAGAAGATGACTATGCCTCAGCCTATCCGACGTCTGCCGACGCGCTCCTTGTGATAAAAGTGGCGAATTCGTCCCTAGAGTACGATCGCACAGTGAAACTATACGCTTGATGCTGAAGCCAAGATTCCCCATTACTGGCTGTTCAATGTCAGCGATCGCACGCTGGAAGTCTATAGCGAACCTGCTGAAATTACACCGCGGCAGGTTAGCTACCTCAGCAAAAGAATTATTCCAACCAAGGGCGTTGTGCAACTGCCGCAGTTCCCTGAACAAGTGCTTGAGCTTGCTTCTATTTTCCCAAATAGTTCACAATGATCAGCAGGCCAACTAAGGTTTGACACTCTTGGGCTTTTCCGCCTCTCACCGAAGCGACTGTTGTGAGCATATTCAATTCTTGCAAAAAGTGCCGTAAGTTTGATTAGCGTCATTTTCTGAAGGATAGAGCATCTATGGCTCTTTTCTTAAATATGGGATACATCAATGGTGACGAAAACCTCTTCATAATGGATTTTGCAGTGTTGAGTCTGTGCTACACCTGTGAAAAGGGCTGTAAAAGAGGTGGCGTACTTTACTATACTAGCCCTCACCTTTTTTGAGCCTCTTGCGTTCCTGTGAAAAGGGGTGTAAACGTAACTCTCTTAAAGGAAATGTAAAACCCTGATCCAAGGGAGATCGCAACTTGAATTCTGAAAAAAATTATGGTTTGCTAAAGATAGACACTCATTCATTACGAGTTCGCTGTCAGGCTTTGGCACTCTTTGATTGAATCGCCAATGAATAGACAGTATTTGATCATTGAAAAGGTAGGTTAAAATGGGACGCAAACAAGTAGAACCCTTGACAGGTGCTGCTTTATTAGAGAAGTACAAACAACTGGAACACCTCAGCCATGAGGAAAAAGCAAAGGCCTGTGGCTACTATACGGTCACCCAAAGTGGTAAGGAGCGCATCAGCAAACTGAAGTTTAATAAGGCACTTCTTGAAGCCTTGGGTATGAATATTGATACTAAGTCAGGACGTGGTGGCAGCCGAGGCGGTCGCAGTGCCAGTTATCGAATTACGGTACAAGCCAATGGCAATTTGCTCATTGGTTCAGCCTATACCAAGCAAATGAATCTCAAGCCGGGGGATGAGTTTGAAATTACCCTTGGCCGTAAGCACATCCACCTTAAACAAGTGAGCAGCAACGGTCAACCCACCGACGATGAAGATTAATTTGATTTGATATATCTAATCTGAGAGATTAAGGTACCCCAAATCCACCACCACCAGGGGTACAAATGCGCAGGCGATCGCCCGCTTGGACATTGATTGTGGCGGTTCCTGCCAAGGGATGGGGGATTTGGCCGAGTTTCAGCCATTGATTTTCACCCACCGCACCACACTCACCACCAGCAAGGCCAAAAGGGGGGATTTTCCGCGACTGGCTGAGGAGGCTGACGGTCATGGGTTCACGAAACTCAAGGACACGAATTGCCCCATCTCCCCCCGCTTGCTGCCCTTTGCCCCCACTGCCCCGTCGACGGCAAAACTCCCAAACAATCACGGGGTAGCGGTTTTCGAGCACTTCGACATCGGTGAGCCGAGAGTTGGTCATGTGGGTTTGGACGGTACTGGCTCCCGCAAAGGTGGCTCCTGCCCCAGCGCCACCACAGATGGTTTCGTAGTATTGATAGCGATCGCTCCCAAAGCTGAGGTTATTCATCGTTCCCTGAGCCGCCGCCATAATGCCGAGGGCACCGTAGAGGGCATTGGTCAGGGTTTGCGAGGTTTCGACATTGCCAGCGACAACCGCCGCCGGGAACTGAGGGTTTAACAGTGAGCCTTCCGGCACCCGCAGCTCAATGGGACGCAAACAGCCCGCATTCAGGGGAATGTCCTCTTGCACGAGGGTTCGGAAGACATACAGCACAGCCGCCTTAGTAATGGCAAGGGGAGCATTGAAATTATCATTCGTTTGCTGGGAGGTGCCCTCAAAGTCGAGGCAAGCGGTACCGTCGTTGCTATCAATGGTAATTTGCACCTGAATTTGGCTGCCGTTGTCCATGGCAACCCAAAAGTGTCCCCCTTGGAGCGATCGCAGGCATTGGCGCACACACTCAGCGGCATTGGCTTGGCTAAATTCCATGTAGGCAGCGACAACCTCGCGACCATAGCGATCGCACAGGGTGATCAGTTCTTGTACCCCCCGCTGATTGGCGGCTATTTGGGCTTGCAGATCCGCCAGATTCTGCTCAGGATAGCGAGCCGGCCAAGGGGCTTGGGTTAACAGTTGATCAATGGCCGCCTCTTGAAACTCTCCCCCATCCACCAGCAGCACATTATCAAAGAGAATTCCCTCTTGACGGACATCGGTACTATTGGCCGGCATTGATCCGGGACTGATCCCCCCAATGTCAGCATGGTGCCCCCGTGAGGCAACAAAGAAGGCGGGTTGGGCTTCCCCCTTGAGAAACACGGGGGTAATCACGGTAATATCCGGCAGATGGGTGCCACCGCGATAGGGGTTATTCGTGGCAAAGACTTGACCCGCCCGGAGGGTGCGACCTTTCTCGGCCAGTAGTGCCTTGACACTTTCGCTCATTGACCCCAAATGGACGGGGATATGGGGGGCATTGGCCACTAGGTTGCCGGCCGCATCAAACAGGGCACAGGAAAAATCCAAGCGCTCCTTAATGTTCACTGAAGCACTGGTCTGCTGGAGCCTTACCCCCATCTGCTCAGCAATGGCGCGAAATAACTGCTGAAAAATGGCAAGCTGCACTGGATCCGCAACGGTGGCGGCAATCTGCTTTGATGGTTTCGAGGATTCCTGAAGGGGACGCAACCACAGTCCCCCTTGATCATCCACTTCTGCCTGCCAGCCCGCCTCAACCACATTGGTGCCCGTAGCATCTAAGATTAAAGCCACCCCTTCAATGACGTGATGAGCCGGCAGGCGATCGCGCGCATAGACCGGCGCCTTGTGCCATTGGCCTTTGCTGTAAACCGGTACATGGGCAAGGGGCGTGAGTTCTGCGGCGGCATGGGGTATCGTGACCGCTGGAACCGCCTGAACAGCAACGGCTTCAACCGCGATTTGACCGATGCGGAGCGATCGCCCCCCTATAGTAAACCCATAGCGATCGCGATGCGCCTGAGCAAAGAACGCTGCCATCGTTTCCTGATCCGCCCAAGGCACCCACAGCGTCGTATCTGTACCGATATAGCCCAAGCCAACACGCACCTGACTTTGAATTTGCCAGCGATCAATCCCTTGGGCAACCAGTTCAGCCACCGCTTGCTCTTTTAGGTGCTCAATTTGCCCTTGCAGGTCAGCCAGAACCTCGGCGATCAAAGGTTGTTCAATGGTTTGCTCCTTCAGTACCCGCAACTCCGCCTGACCAATGCCGTAGGCCGAGAGCACCCCCGCATAGGGATGGAGATACACCTGGGGCATTCCCAGCACCTCGGCAATTAAACAGGCATGCTGCCCGCCAGCACCGCCAAAACAGCAGAGGGTGTACTCGCGCACATCGTGCCCCTGCTCAAGAGAAATTTTCTTAATCGCCTGTGCCATCGTATTCACGGCAACCGCAATAAAGCCAGCCGCCACGTCGGCAATACTGCGGGCATCCCCTGTGCTCTCGTAGATCTCTTGGCGCAGTTGGCCAAATTTCTGTTCCACAATCTGGCGATCTAAGGGTTGTTGACCATCGGCACCAAAGACAGCGGGGAAGTAGGCCGGCTGAATTTTTCCTAGGAGGAGATTGGCATCGGTCACCGTGAGAGGTCCGCCACGACGATAGGCGGCAGGTCCAGGATTGGCACCGGCAGAGTCTGGCCCCACTTGGTAGCACCCCTGATCAAATCGCAAAATCGAGCCACCGCCGGCAGCGACGGTATGCACGGCTAAGAGGGGCGATCGCAACCGCACACCGGCAATCGTCGTTTCCTGCCACCGCTCATACTCTGGCCAAGGAGCATCGGAATTGTGACGATAGTGGCAGACATCCGTGGAGGTGCCCCCCATGTCTAGACCAATTAGCCGCTCAATCCCTGCGGCTAAAGCAGTGCGCACCACCCCTACCATCCCCCCGGCAGGTCCGGAGAGGAGACTATCCTTACCGCGAAAGCAGGAAGCCGCCACCACACCGCCATTCGACTGCATACAGTACAGGGGGATTTCCCCTAGCTCCGCCTGCACTCCCTGAAGATAGCGATGGAGCACGGGGGACAAATAGGCATCCACAACGGTGGTATCACCGCGGCTCACCAGTTTGATCAGACCACTCACTTCATGGGAAACGGACACTTGGGTAAAGCCCATCTCCCTTGCCAAGGCCGCCACCTGTTGTTCATGGTCAGGGTAACGGTAGCCATGCACGAGGACAATGGCACAGCTACGGATGCCTTGGGTATACACCGCTGCCAATTGCGGCTTCAGCGCCTCTAAATCAAGGGGAACCAGAATTTCTCCTTGGGCACTCACCCGCTCTTTGACTTCAATGATATGGCTGTAGAGGGGTGGCGGTTGCTGAATCGCTAAGGCAAAGAGATCCGGGCGGTTTTGGTAGCCAATGACGAGGGCATCCCCAAAGCCTTGGGTGATGAGGAGAACCGTTGGGTCGCCTTTGCGTTCCAAAAGGGCATTGGTGGCCACCGTTGTCCCCAGTTTGACAATTTCAACGGCTTCGCTGGGAATGGGTGCATCGGGTGCCAATCCCATGAGGGTACGAATTCCTGCTACTGCCGCATCGCGATACTGCTCTGGATTCTCTGAGAGCAGCTTGTGCACCACCATGCGACCATCAGGACGGCGGGCGACGATATCGGTAAACGTGCCACCGCGATCGATCCAAAATTGCCATTTACCTTGGATCTCACTCTGCATTGATAGCCACTTTATCAGTGTTGGCAGTGGTCTAGGGATTACTTAGTGAGAGATGGAGGGGTTGAGATCACCACTGGTCGGCATTCCCTCACTGTGAAAGCCATTGGTTGTTTCCCCTTGCAGCCGTTGATGATGCTGGCGAATCAGTTGAATCGTGCGGCTCACGTCAGCGGGGAAAATCACCACCAAGGAGCCTTGGGGAGCACGATCAAGAGCAAATTGAATCGCAGCCACCTCGTCATGGATGATGTCGTACTGCCGTTGGACACTGTGGTGATGTATCCCCCGTTCAATCCAATAGGCGGCATCGCCGCGAGGCCGGCCGCGGGTATCATCGTCTTCTTTGATAATGATCCAGTCAAAGATTTTCGCCGAGAGTTCTCCTAGTTGCTCCAAGTCTTGATCGCGGCGATCGCCCGGCCCACCGACGACACCAATGCGCTGCCCCGGCCATTTTTGGACAAATTCACCAATGGCCTCATATCCTGCCGGATTGTGGGCATAGTCCACCAAGACACTAAATTGCCCCAAATCAAAGAGGTTCATCCGACCGGGGGTTTGTTCTACGGAGGTGCGGAATGTCCTTAAGGCAGCGCGAATATGCTCAATACTGATGCCGTGGGCAAAGGCGGCTAGACTGGCAGCGAGGGCATTGGCAATCATAAAGCTAGCGCGACCGCCAAGGGTAATGGGCACATTTTCTGCCTGTTCAATCCGTAGGGTCCAGTCCCCTTTCAAAATGGAGAGATAGCCATTTTCATAAACAGCGGCGAGTCCCCCCTGCTGAATGTGCTGTCGAATGAGTGGATTGTGGGGGTTCATCGAGAAATAGGCCACTTGGGCTTTGACTTGGCGTGCCATTCCCGCCACTAGGGGGTCATCGGCATTCAACACCGCATAGCCATTCGGCCAAGCGGATTCCACCACCACGGCCTTCAAATCGGCTAATTGTTCAACAGTGTCAATATCGCCAAGGCCAAGGTGGTCAGCCTGCACATTGAGCACCACCCCGACATCACAGTGGTCAAAGCCCAAGCCGGAGCGGAGAATACCACCGCGTGCTGTTTCTAGGACAGCAATTTCAACCGTGGGGTCTTGCAGGATCAGTTGGGCACTTTGGGGGCCGGTGGTGTCTCCTTTTTCCACCAAATAGTCACCAATGTAGATGCCGTCTGTGGTGGTGTAGCCAACAGTTTGCCCCGTTTGTTTGCAGATATGGGCAATGAGGCGGGTGGTCGTTGTTTTACCATTGGTACCCGTAATCGCAAAGATGGGGATGCGGCAGGGGGTTCCCGGTGGAAAGAGCATATTCAACACCGGTTCAGCGACATTGCGGGCAATTCCTTGGCTGGGGTTCGTGTGCATGCGAAAGCCGGGAGCAGCATTGACCTCGACAATCACACCGCCAACTTTAGGCAGGGGCTGACTAATATCGGGGCTGACAACGTCAATCCCCGCAATATCGAGACCAATGATCCGAGCCGCTCGCTGGCAAATCCAAACATTTTCGGGGTGAATTTCATCGGTGCGATCGACGGCAATGCCACCGGTACTCAGGTTCGCCGTGGCGCGCAGATAGCAAATTTCCCCCGGCTGCAAGACCGTATTCAGGGTATAGCCCTGTTTTTCCAAGAGTGTCCAAGTGTCGTGATTGACCTCAATGCGGGTGAGGATATTATCGTGACCATCTCCCCGCTGCGGGTCTTGGTTGGTTTTCTCAATGAGTTCTTCGATGGTGGAGCGGCCATCGCCAATGACATGGGCTGGTACCCGTTCAGCCACAGCAACTACTTTGCCATTGACCACTAGGACCCGAAAGTCGCGACCCGCATGATAGCGTTCGACAATCACTGATTTGGAGACGCTGCTGGCAATTTCAAAGGCTTCTTCGGCTTCTTCTAGGCTGTTGATGTCAATCGTAATCCCCCGACCGTGGTTGCCGTTGAGGGGTTTAATGACAATCGGGTAGCCACCGATGTCTTCAATGGCTTCGGGGAGGTCTTCAATGTAGCGGACGACGGTTCCCTTGGGCACAGGAATTCCGGCATCCTGAAGCAGTCGCTTTGCGCCTTCTTTGTCCCCTGCCAGTTCAACGGCCAAGATGCCACTGCGATCGCTTAAGGTGGCTTGCATGCGATGACTGCGGGCACCATAACCCAATTGAATAATCGAGCGACTGCTCAACTCAAACCAAGGAATATTACGGGCTTCCGCCTCGCGGACAATCGCTTCCGTACTCGGGCCTAGGGAGGCTTTGGCTTTCAACTCGCGGAGATCGGCGAGATCCTGATCCAGTTCGCGCTGGGGATAGGTGCCCGTATCAATAATGCTCTGGCACAGTCGTACCGCTGCGCGGCCGGCATAGCGACCCGCTTCTTCCACTTGGTATTCATAGACTACTTGATACACCCCCGGCGTTGAGGTCTCGCGGGTGCGGCCAAAACCAACGGGCATGCCTGCTAGTTCTTGCAGTTCAAGGGCGACATGCTCAACCACATGACCAAGGTAGGTGCCTTCGCGAAGGCGGGTGAGAAAGCCCCCTTCATAGTCAAGGGAACAGAAATGATTGTAGAGACTGGGTAAAACCCGCACCAAGCCATCCACAAAGCCGGGAATCTGATTGGAGGGGGTGTTGGCCACCTCTTCTAGATCTAAACGCATGACAATCAGCTTATGACGCCGAATGCTCCAGTAATTGGGACCCCGCAGCGTTTGTAATTTGAGAATCTTCATAGAAGAGTGGCTTTTTTAAGGACAGCTTACCATTTTTAGTTTTGAGGCGAGTGACGCAATAAACTGTATCTTAAGCAACACTTTCCTGAAAACTTAATTGAGAGGAGGCAACATACATTTATGCTGCACTTGATGGGTGCGGAGATTGTAACAGTCACCATCACTGAGGATGTGCAGGCGCAAGTTGTAGATACTCAAGGGTTCGTTGACATCCACATGGGCATAATTCGTGTAGCTGACATCCCGCGGATCGACAATGGTGACAGAGCCACGACCAAGAACCCGCAGGGTGCCATCGGCTTCAAACATGGCGCAAGTATCCTCGTCAATACCGACCCCTAGCTTATCAGGGTGACCGGAAATGGCACTAATGAGGCGAGCTAAACGATTGCGATTGTGGAAGTGCTGATCTACTATAATGTCTGGTAAAATGCCTAAGCCTGTGGCCAAGTCCACTAAAGAGCGGTTTGGGGCTTCATTACTGCCCCCACTAGCAATCATGCACTCTCCCATCACAGCAGCACCAGCACTCGTACCCCCAAGAATTGATTTGCCTTCCCAGACTTGATGGCGCAATTGGTATAGGAGGGGGGTTTCATCCAGCAGCGCCGACAAACGCAGTTGATCACCCCCAGACATAAAAATGCCAGTACAGCGACTCAAGCGAGCGAGCATTTCTTCCTGCTCAGCGTCAGCGCGATCGCCCACCAATAGAACGTCCACTTCGCGCACACCTATTTCGCGGAAAATATCGTGGTAGAGCCGCCCCATGGCATCGGGTTCACGGGAAGCAGAGGGAATGACCCCAATGACGGCATCCAAGCCACCAGAGCGCTGGCAAAAGGTGGTAAGAATTTGTCGCCCACGGACTTTGTCTTCCGCTCCCCCGATCGCCATCACTAAACCTTTGTGACCAGAATGTTGATTGGTCGTTTTGGAAATGGGGTCTAATTGCAACATAGGGCTATGGTGAATGAAACGTTCAATCGGCAGACAGAATCGATGCATTTGGCAAGGGCGATGCCAATACCCCCCTATTGACACGGGGATTCTATACAGCATAATGCCAGATCAGGGAAATTTTTTAAGTTTTGGTGAAGATTTGCACAAAGGCCTGATGTTCAGGGGTGGCAATACCCGCTTGCAACACTCGCAAGACAGTACCGAGATCATGGGCGAGTAATGCCTCAGGGTCGAGCCAAAGTCCGGGGAATTGGCGACTGCGAATCATCCCCTCAGCATCAGCAGTGAGTGGCTGGTATTCTCCTGCTTCAAGTGAGAACCAGTAAATCTGGCGATCGTAGGTACACCAGACGAGATATTCCTGAACGCCATTGCGGCGGTACACCCTGAGCTTATCGTGTAGGTCGTAGGCGGCACTGCTGGCGGCAATCTCAACCACGAGTTCCGGTGCCCCCTCGATATAACCATCCTCACTAATGCGGGAGTTACCCCCGTTTTCAAGGCGGAGAACGGCATCGGGCTGCGGTTCATTATCGCCATCTAGGCGAACCGTTGGATTGTCATACACAAGAACACCCGAAGTTGCTGCTCTGTAACAACCCAGCCACGTCATGATCTCGGCATGGGCTTGACTGTGACTGACACGAACGGGTGAAGCCACGTAAACAATTCCCTCAATCAGTTCTGCTTTTTTCAAGTGGGGCATGGCCGCGTAGCGCCGCTCGAATTCCGCTCGTGTCAGGCGATCGCCATTTTCGAGGGGGGGCAGTTTGACGGAATACTCCAGTGTCATGGCCATTCTCCTTAGGGCAAGTTCTATCGCTGCTGGCGAGCCACAAACGCTTGATGTTCAGGGGTAGCAATGCCCGCTTGCAACACTCGTAGGACAGTACCCAGATCATGGGCGAGTAATGCCTCAGCAGCAAGCCAAAGTCCGGGGAATTGGCGACTGCGAATCATCCCCTCCGCATCGGGAGTAAGGGGCTGGTATTCTCCTGCTTCAAGTGAGAACCAGTAAATCTGGCGATCGTAGGCACACCAGACGAGATATTCCTGAACGCCATTGCGGCGGTACACCCTGAGCTTATCGTGTAGGTCGTAGGCGGCACTGCTGGCGGCAATTTCAGCGACCAGTTCTGGTGCGCCCTCAATATAGTCATCGGCAGTAATTCGCGATCGCCCCCCGTGGCTCAGGCGTAAAATTGCATCGGGTTGCGGTTCATTATCGCCATCTAGGCGAATAGTCGGGGCATCTGCCGCTTCAACACCGGGTGTGGCTGCACAGTAGGTGCCGAGCCAAGTGATTAGGAATAGGTGAGGTTGACCATGACTGCGGTAGCGCAGGGGAGAAGCCACGTAAACAATTCCCTCAATCAGTTCTGCTTTTTTCAGGTGAGGCATGGCTGCATAGCGCCGCTCAAATTCGTCCCGCGTCAGGCGATCGCCATTTTCAAGGGGCGGCAGTTGCACTGGGTATTCAATTGTCATCGCAGACTGTGGGGGATTCGCGTTCTGCTTTTATTTTCTGCTTTTATTTTAGTTGTTGCATTCTGCGGCTATATCGTCGCTGCTTAATTTGGGCAAGGGGGGCAACAAAGGCCGTGTTGGGAATGGTGTCTAGGGTGGCGATCGCCTCCTGCCACAAGGTTTTGGCCACTGATGCTTGTTGTGCCTTAGCGGCAAGCGTTGCCTGCTCCGCCAATTTGAGAGCCGCTTGATATTGACGTTCAGCCCTCTTTTCAAAGGCCAGCCGTTGTTGCACCCAAGACAGTGCTGCCTGTTGCTCCCGTAGGGTGACCGCTAGGTACTCCCGTTCGGCGATCGCCCATGGGGGTGTGGTCTTTAGCTCTTTTTCTAAAGCTTGAATGCGGGTCTCCAGTTGAAGAATCAACTGCTGAAGCTGCTCCGTCTCTTGAATTGTCAGCCAAGAAGGGGGTTCTGGCCGAGGTGTTGGCTCTTTGGCATTGATTAACTCAGGGACAGTGACAAATTGATAGCCCTTAGCTCGCAGTTCGAAGATGATTCTGGGCAAGGCCGCAACCGTTGCGCGCCGAGAGCCACCCCCATCATGGAGTAGGACAATGGCACCGGGATGAGCCTGCTGGACAACCGTGTTGACAATGCGATCGCTCGCTTGCCGAGGTAACCAATCCTGCGGATCCACTGACCACATCACCACACCGTAGCCCTGTTGGCTGGCGCGACTCACCAGACCATTATGGAGACTTCCCCCCGGTGGTCGAAAGAGCTTGATATTTGCCCCGGTGATGTCTTCTATCAATTGTTGGCTTTGATCCACCTCGTGCTGGGCAGCCGCAGGATTGAAGTAATGATAGCCGTGGCTCCAAGAGTGGTTGGCCAAGACATGACCTTCCCTAACAATGCGTTGCGCTAATGCTGGGCGCACTGCAACGGCTCTGGCAATGGCAAAAAATGTCCCTTTGACCTTTTCTTGGGCAAGAATGTCGAGAACTTGGGGCGTGTAGGTCGGATCAGGGCCATCATCAAAGGTCAGTGCCACCAGCTTTTGCTCAGGGGGTAACGCAACCCGATTAAACACACGGCCACGGAAGGCCTCAGGGGGTGAGTAGTGGTGCCATAGGGGTGGGTGGGCGGGGGCAAGAGTGGCGGCAGCGTTGAGAATGACCGATCGCACTTGTTCAACGGTGGGGTCTGGTGCCGCTGCCAACCAAACACTAGGAGACTGCCATTGGCCGACGGCTCCTAAACCAAAAATTGCTAAGACACTGGCCGCTAGGGCTAGGGGTTCAAGCTGGCGATCTGGAACTGTTGCGGGTGTGGGGGTTGCAACGGGTCGAGGCCGCAGACGTACCCCCCATGCAGGGCGCTGCCCTCCCAACTGTCGCCCATAGACATCAATGGATTGCGGTAGGACAGGACTTAAAAAAGCAACCAAGACATCAAGGCAGGTGCGTTGATCGGGAATTTGCTCTGCCTCCAGGAGTATTTTCCAGCCTGCCGTGGAATGAGCGACGCGGACGTAGGTGGATTGAGGCGCAAGGCGTAGGGCTAGTTCACGGGCGATCGCTTGGGGTGAAATCTCCTCTTCCCTTAGCGCCGCCTCCAAGGATGCCACCATGACTGTGCTCCGAGAGCTGAAACTAATGAATATTAGCTCTAGGCTCGCAGTCCATGCACCATTGTATATAGCCCCTCAAACCATATTCTCAACCGCACTCCCATCAACCAAAGCGGCCACTGACGTAATCGGCAGTCTTCTGCTCCACAGGCTTTGTGAAAATGGACATGGTTTCGTTGTACTCAACGATTTCGCCCAAATACATAAAGGCGGTGAACTGGGAGATACGAATCGCCTGCTGCATATTGTGGGTCACAATCAGGATCGTCACTTGATCCTTGAGTTCCACAATCAGGTTCTCAATACTCACTGTGGCAATCGGATCTAATGCCGATGTTGGTTCGTCAAAGAGAATAATCTCTGGATCCGTTGCCAAGGCACGGGCAATACAGAGCCGCTGCTGCTGCCCCCCCGAAAGGGAGGTGCCGGGTTCCTTGAGGCGATCTTTGACTTCATCCCACAGGGCTGCATTACGGAGCGATCGCTCTACCACCTCATCGAGAATGGCACGGTTCCTGATGCCCCGCACCCGCAACCCATAGGCAATGTTCTCGTAAATCGACTTGGGGAAGGGGTTGGGCTTTTGGAACACCATGCCAATCTGCATCCGTACCTCAATGGGATCCATCTGCAAAAGGTTACGGCGGTTTTCATCCCCTAGCCAGATTTCCCCTTCGTAGCGGTTGCCGGGGTAGAGATCATGCATACGATTAAAGCAGCGTAGCAAAGTGGTCTTCCCGCAACCCGATGGGCCAATCAGTGCTGTAACTTTCTTTTCATACACCGGCAAGTTAATGTTTTTAAGAGCCTGCTTGCCACTGTAGTAAAAGTTTAGGTCACGCACTTCAGCCAGCTTTTTCAGTGGCTCATTTTCGGTGGCCACGACCCGATCCGTAGGTTTTACCATTTGATACTCTTCCTAAAACGATAGCGTAGATAAATAGCCGTTCCATTCACCGCCAGCGTCAACACCAGCAGGACAATCCCAGCCGCCGCGGCATTCACTTGAAAGGCCTCTTGGGGACGGGAAACCCAGTTAAACATTTGAATTGGCAGTACCGTAAAGGGCGACCAAATCCACTTAAACGAAATGTAGGGAAACTCGCTTTGAATGGGTGGATCGGGCAAGAAAGTGATAAAAGTCAAAGCACCAATGGTGATCAGGGGCGCCGTCTCACCAATTGCCCGAGAGATGCCCACAATAATCCCCGTGAGAATCCCACCCATTGAGTAGGGCAGCACATGATCGGCAATTACTTGCCAGCGACTGGAACCAACCGCATAGGCGGCCTCCCGAATGCCTTGGGGGATGGCTCGCAACGACTCGCGGGTGGTCACGATCACCACGGGTAAAATCAGCAATGCCAGTGTAAACCCGGCTGTGAGAATGCTCTCGCCCCAATTGAGGATATAGACAAAGAAACCGAGAGCCAGCAGACCATAGATAATCGAGGGCACACCTGCCAGATTTGTGATATTCACCTCAATGAAATCCAACAGCCAGTTTTTGGGAGCGTATTCCTCGAGGTAAATGCCCGCTGCAATGCCCAAGGGAATGGCTACGACGGCCGTTACTAAAATCACCAATAGACTCCCTACCCACGCCGTGAGAATCCCTGCCTCTTCGGGGTCACTACTCGGCGGCGAAGTAAAAAATTTCCAGTTCAGCATGGGTAAGCCGCGCAGGAAGAGGTCACCCACTAGAAAAACAAGGGTGAGTAAGGCGACTAGCAGGGAGAACCAACCTAAAACTATAAAAAACTGTTCCCAGCGCTTGCGTTCCTGAATCGAGGCCGCGATCGCGATCGGGTTGCGAAGGTTATTGAGAATACTGCGTTGGCTACGCATGGCTAGTACACCTCACGATAACGGCGACTAAAGAAGTAGCCCAGCACGTTTAAGATCAACGTGGCAAAAAACAGCATGATCCCTGCGGCAAAAATCGACTGGTACTCTAGTGAACCGTGGGGCAAATCCCCCAAACTCACGGAGACAATAAAAGCAGTTGTGGTTGAAGCCCCCTCTAGGGGATTAAACGTAAACTTCGGCTGCAACCCCGCCGCCACCGCCACAATCATCGTTTCCCCAATTGCCCGTGCCAGCCCCAAAATATAGGCCGCCACAATGCCAGAGGCCGCAGCAGGCATCAGCACCTTAATCGCTGTTTGCAAACGAGTTGCCCCCATGGCATAGGAACCCTCCCGCAGTTCAACGGGAACTGCCTGTAACGCATCTTCTGTCAAACTTGTGACGTAGGGCAGCACCATCAGGCCAACCACAATCCCTGCCCCCAGCATGTTAAAACCGGGCAGTTCGTAGTACTCCCAAGGCTCTTTTCCGGGGTTAAAAAACTGCTGCACGCCAAGAATAATTTTCTGGAGGAAGGGAGTCACCACCAAGAGGGCGAAGTAACCATAAACCACAGTGGGAATCCCTGCCAGAATCTCCAGAATCGGCTTAAGAAGTTCCCGTGCTTTGGCAGGTGCAAACTCACTGAGGTAAATAGCCGCAATCGTACCAAGAGGAATAGCCACACAACTGGCCACAAAACAGGTTGTGAAGGTTCCAGAGAGCAACGGTAAGATGCCAATGCCGACAGGCTCAATCAGAGGTGACCAGTCCGTGCTCGTAAAGAACTCCACCAAGGCCTCAAAGAGGGACTCTTGATGCACCTCCATCACCTTTTCAAAGAAGATGGCCGTTTCGGCAAACAAGATATAGATGATGACAAGCGTGGTCACGACCGATGAGATCGCTGCCAAAAACAGAATGCTAGCAATGATCCGCTCACGCCAAATCCTGACGGTACGGGATGGCAAGGCAACAGATAACTTCGTGGAGTAGGGTAGGGGCTGCTCTACCATAGGTATTATTCCAGTAAGCAAAAATCTTTTAGTTGGAATTTATCTTTTAAGAGAATCAACAACCAAGGTTGACAAAATGGGAAAAAAAGGGTGGAGGGCTAATACCTCACACCCTTCATTACATCAAAATATCAACCTATTGGGGTTGCATCCTCAGCAGTTGGTTGATCGTCAAGCCAATAGCCTCTTTGCCCCCAAAGACCGTACCCACACGGTTGCGGTTGAAGTTAGCCAGAATCGTGCGGTAGGCACTGGCTGGCAGAGGCACATACTTCACCTTTTTCACCATGGCCGGTGCATTATTTAGGTAGTAGGTGACAAACTGCCGTACTTCAGGCCGCTGCGCTGACTTAGCGTTGACATAGATAAAGATGGGACGGGAGAGGGGCTGGTAGGTCCCATTCAGCACGTTTTGCTCGGAGGGTTGGACAGGGCCTTTGCCGTTGTCAATAGCAACCGCTCTGAGCCGATTACGATTCTCCATGAAGTAGGCAAAGCCAAAGTACCCTAGGGCACCGCGATCGCGAGACACGCCTTGCACGAGCACGTTGTCATCTTCACTAGCGGTGAAGTCTTTGCGGCTCACTTTGGCTTTACCGTTAATCGCTTCCGTGAAGTAGTCAAAGGTTCCAGAGTCAGCACCTGGACCAAAGAGTTTTAGAGGGATATTGGGAAAGCCTTGGCGCACTTGGCTCCAGTTATTGATTTTGGAGTCTGGCCCCCAAATATTTTTCAGTTCAGCAACAGTTAGACTTCTTGCCCAAGTGTTTTGGGGATTCACTACCACAGTTAGGGCGTCGTAGGCCACCGGTAGCTCGATAAAGGTGATACCAGCAGCACGACAGTCGGCAATTTCTTTGGCCAGAATGGGGCGAGAGGCATTGGAGATATCGGTTTCACCTCGGCAGAACTTCTTGAAGCCACCGCCTGTACCCGAAACACCTACCGTAACGCGGACTTTGCCCCCTTGGGCTTTTTGGAAACCTTCAGCAACAGCTTCTGTAATCGGGAAAACGGTGCTGGAGCCATCAATACGAATTGTGGGTGTCCCTTGGGACAAAGCAGCAGGAATCAGGCTGCCCGACAGAGCCGCGACGGCTGCAACTACTCCTAGGCGGGCATAGCTTTTTGCAGATGTAAACATGGTGATGTTTCCTAGCGGAGTAAACAACGTTTTGCAAGTAGAGTACCTTCAGGGTGATGGTTGCCCACGGTGTCAAAAAGGCAAACCAATCGAACCACCCTTTCGTCAGAATACGCAACGTATTCAAGGGATTAGGTTAAGGCAAGGGAAAAATTTGGTTAAAATTGCTACCGAATGTTAGGGATTGGCCATATTGTTGAGGGAGGTAACATCTCTGCTGGTTTCAGTGTTAAATCTGTGCTTGGGGAGACATTGAGGGGGCGTCCAGAATGTCATTAGCTTCTAAAACCTATCAGTGGCAGGGCTTTTCCTGCGCCTATCGCCTCAGTTTCCAAGAAGGGCACCCCCCCATTCTGTTTATCCATCCCGTGGGCGTGGGTTTGTCGGGGCAGTTTTGGCAGCGCTGTGTCAGCTATTGGCAGTCGCAAGGGGGAAGCTATTCATTTTACATCCCTGACTTGCTCGGCTGTGGCCAGAGCGCTCTACCTCACATTGCCTATTACCCCGAGGATTGGGCAGCTCAGTTACATTTCTTTATCATCTCTGAGATTGGTCAGCCGGTGATCCTCGTTGTCCAAGGAGCATTGTTTCCGGTGGCGATCGAGCTGGTGCATCTTGATCCCCAAGTAGTAAGAGCAATGATCCTCAGTGGCCCTCCCGCCGCTGCTTTGGTGTCTGAAAACACTGATCCCACATGGCAAAAGGTGCGCTGGAATCTTTTTGATTCTCCTTTGGGTTGGGGCTTTTATCTCTATGCCCGCCAAGAAAGTTTCCTGCGGCAGTTTTCAATCAATCAGCTTTTTGCCAAGCCTGAGGATGTGGATGATGAATGGCTAAAAATGCTGGCCGCCGGTTGTGCTGACCTTGAGAGTCGCCATGCGGTGTATTCATTCCTGTCAGGCTTTTGGCGGCGAGACTATCGTGAGAAAATGCAGCAGATTGGGCAGCCAGTGCTTGTGGTGATGGGAAATCAAGCCTCTAGTATCAGTCGGGATGGTGGGGCTGAATCGCCTGAAGAACGGTTGCAGTTTTATACCAAGACATTTCCCAATGCTGAGGGAGTTGTGATTCCGGGGCGCAATGTCCTGCCCTATGAGTCAACGGCTGCTTTTGTGGAGGCGTGTCAAGCATTTCTGGGTGCTTAGGGTCTCTAAAGCCAACCTCTGAGTTTATAGACGAGCAGACCTTGGTATTCCCGTAGGGCGATCGTGGTGATGTCCACGTTGTAGGGATTGGGGATCAAGCTTAGCAAGAGGTTTTGCCACGTGGGCGATCGCGCGATCGAGAGGTACCGATAGTCCGTGGGTGCTGGAATGACCTTCATCCCCAAACGGCGAAAAATGGCGACGGAGCGGGGCATGTGGTAGGCGGATGTCACTAGCAGCAGATCCCCCTGAATTTGATGCTTCTCAAGAAGCGCTTTGACATTGACGGCATTTTCATAGGTATTCAGTGAAGTGGTCTCTAGGAGAATCTTGTCCTTGGGCACGCCGCAGGTGGCAGCAATTTCCGCCATATCTGCCGCCTCTCCCCGCTGAAAGGTTTCGCCGAGCCACTCAATACGCCCGCCACTGAGAATGAGATAGGGGGCATAGCCCTGACGAAAGAGGTGGGCACCATAGAGGATGCGATCGCCCCCTTCAGTGACTTCTACCCAAGGGCGGGGAGCAGTTTGCGGGACAACAGCACCGCCGAGAACAACGATGGCAGCAGCTTTGGGCATCGGATCAGGGGGTAAATACTGCCGCTCTAGGGAAGCAATGAGCGCTGTTGCTACATAGTCATTGCCGCTCAGGAGTAAAATGCTCAGGGCAATCACAAGGGCGATCGCTGCCTGTTTGGGGGCACGCCAGAAGCGAACAATGGCAAAAATGAGTGCCCAACAAGCCAGAGGCAATGGATACAGCAGGGGTGGCAGTAATTTCGACAGCAGCAGATCCATGGCTTTAGCGAATTCGCTCCATCTGAATGCGGTAGCGCTCTTTCTTCGTTACTTGAATGTCTTGAATCCGCAATCGCCCTTTGCCGCGAATGGCAATCAGGTCATTCACTTTGAGGAGATGCCGCGGTTGTTGCACCACCTGCCAGTTCACGCGCACGAGGCCTTGGCTAATCCACTCGCTCATTTTACTGCGGGAGACGCCGAAGCCAGCTGAAGCCACTGCATCTAAGCGCAATGACGCTTCAACAGTACTCAGGGATTTTGTTTGGGGCGGGGCTATGGCTAGCTCTGACCAGTCACACAGATCAACGGTCACCGGTACGGTTCGCACCTGCTTTAAGCCTTCTTGTAGAGTAGGGACTTTTTCAGGGATAAGAATTACTTGTGCCCCCCGTTCTCCCAAGAGAATCACATCCCCATAATCTCCTTCATCGAGACCGGCATTAGCGATCGCTAGCTCAAAATCACTGTAGGTGGCGGGATCAAAGAGAAAGTTACCTGTGATTCGCACCAAAGCAAGGGGAGGCTGTTGCTCTTCAAGATTGAGTTCAATGGGCGCGATCGCCAGCCGACAGCGCTCCGCTTGGGGGTACCCTCCCCAGGCTAGACCATGAACATCTGCGCGTTGCTCAAGGGTATGCAGTGCTTGCCCAACCTGATCTGGGGGCAAAAACGGCGTGTAAACGACAGACCACGTTTTAATTGCTGCGTTAATGGCTGTCCCTAGGTCAAACATTTAGGCCTCAAGCAATTCGGGTAAATCCAGCCACTGGGCTAAGTGGGCTTTCACCTGTTGGCAAAATTGGGGGCGATCGCCAAATTTCTCAGTGCGGATCGTTTTGCGCTGCGCATCCAATGTCCAGCCGTAGTCACTGCTAAGGCGGAGTTTTCCCTGCCAGTCGGCAATTGAAAGCATTAACTGCGGCGCTGGGCTATTATCAACACCCTTGACACGAAAGACATAGTTAAAGGTGTTTTGCTTGCCAGCAGCAACGGTTGAGGCTTGACCAAACCGCTCCTTCAAGCGCGATCGCACTCGCTCCACTAACGCCGCATCTCCCAAATCCTCAAGGGTGCGCATCGCCAACGTAAGGGCAAAATAAAACTCTTCGACAGGAATAAACTCCAGTTCCATGCAGCTTGCCAAGACTCTCTTCAAAATAGTACACTAGTAAGCTGTGTCTAAAATAGGGCAAGGCTATGCCAAAGCTAAAAACACGTCGTGCAGCTGCCAAACGATTTCGCACCACCGGCAGTGGTAAGTTCATTCGTCGCAAAGCCAATAAAAACCACCTCCTCGAACACAAGAGTAGCGATCGCAAGAATCGTCTCTCCCATAAAGCACTGGTGGACAAGCGAGACCTAGAACGAGTGTCGCTGATGCTTCCTTACGCTTAACTTATAAATTTTTAGTTTTTCATCAAGGGTGAAATTGAACTATGGCAAGGGTCAAACGCGGTAACGTTGCCCGCAAACGGCGCAAAAAAATTCTCAAGCTCGCCAAGGGCTATCGTGCAGGGCACTCCAAGCTCTTCCGCACCGCTAATCAGGTGGTCATGAAGGCACTGTGCAATGCCTATCGCGATCGGCGGCGCCGCAAACGGGACTTTCGGCGGCTCTGGATTGCACGGATTAACGCTGCTGCACGGCAACATGGCATGAGCTACAGCCAACTCATGGGTGCCCTCAAAAAGGCCGATATTCAGCTCAATCGCAAAATGCTCGCTCAATTGGCGGTGCTGGATACCGACGCCTTTGCCACCGTCATTCAGACTGCCCGTGCCGTTTAGAACCCGTTCTAGGCATGATCGCCACCTTCCAATCCCCCGGTGCCACCCTTGAGCTAGGGTTTATCACCCTGCGGTGGTATGGGCTACTGATTGCCGCAGCGGTCTTTATTGGCATTTGGCTGAGTCAGCGCTTGGCACGCCAGCGGCAGATCAATCCCGATTTGATTGCCGATCTCTCGATTTGGCTGGTTGTTGCGGCGATTCCTGCTGCGCGGCTCTACTATGTAGCATTTAACTGGGAATTTTATCAAAAACACTTGGATCAAGTGGTTCAAATTTGGCGAGGCGGCATTGCGATTCATGGTGCCATCCTTGGTGGCATGCTAGCCATGGCTATCTTTACCTATGTGCAGCGTCTCTCCTTTTGGCAAGTGGCGGATGTCATTGCCCCTTCCTTGATTCTGGGACAGGCGATTGGTCGCTGGGGTAATTTTTTTAACTCTGAAGCTTTTGGTGCCCCTACGGATTTGCCGTGGAAACTGTATATCCCTGTCCCGCAGCGTCCCCCTGAGCTGATCAACGAAGCCTATTACCACCCCACGTTTCTCTATGAATCCCTCTGGAATCTAGGGGTTTTTGCCCTACTCCTCTGGCTCTTCCATCAACCTCGCTATCAAAAACCTGGCACCCTGCTGTTGGTCTATGCTATTGCCTACAGCTTGGGTCGCTTTTGGATTGAAGGACTGCGCATGGATAGCTTAATGCTAGGTCCGCTGCGAATTGCCCAAGTGGTTAGCTTGGTTGCGATCGCCCTAGGAGCTTGGGGACTCTTTCGCCTCTATTACCAAGGCAAACCGTTACCAGATTGGCAAACGGCCTAGGCAATAATTTCATCAGCAAAGCTTTGCCAACGCACAAAGTGAAAGGGGCCTGCTACGGATCCCCAAACGTGCTCATCGGTCTCTGGATCCCGTCCGCGATCGTGGCTAATGAAGCGCTCACCATCAATTTCAAACGTGCTATCGAGATAGGTTTCCCGTCCTTTGCGCACCACTTTACAGGCCTTACCCGGCTCCACTTCGCCACGAAAACTGTGCCCTGTCCAGTAGGTGATCATATTGCAGCCACAGAGGAGTTCCAGATCATCGGCAGTCATGGCCTCAAGCCGCTGGCGATCGCGCGCTGCCCCAAAGAAGCGCTTTTCATCCTTGAGCACGTAATTTTTAATCACAATGTGATCATTGGCCGGCACCAGCTCAAGAACCCGTGTTCGGTAGGGCACCCCTAGCAAATAGTCGTAGGCCTGTTCCACATAAAGGGCAATGCCCTCCAGTAGCCCCCTGGGCAGGGGACGCATACACACTCGAATATGGGCGTAGAAGGGGGGATTTTCAAAGGCTTGGTCTTGGTTACTAAAATCCGCCGCCATCCAACGGCCAAGGGTCAACACATCGGTTGCGTGCGTCATGGAGCCACTGATTGTCCTAAAACAGTCCTTTTTTCAGAGTAGCGGATTAGGGTACCCTCTCCCCCTTCAAAGACGAGGTGGCTTGCAATAATGCTTGAAGAAGTCCCTCAAGCGTATGTTCAGTAGCTTCAGCATCCACCCGCCCAAGCAGTTCGCGGCAAGTTTGCGACGTTTGTGGGCCAATACTGGCAATCTGAACATTTTGGAGTAAATCTGCGACCCTAGCTCCCAACAATTGGCAAAAATGTTTCACTGTTTTAGAGCTAGTAAATGTCACTATATCCACTTGGCCGGCTTCAAGCGCGGCTAGGACGTGAGCATCGGCCGCTTGGGGACAGCGAGAATCATAAGCAGGTACCTCAAGAACCTCAGCGCCAGCCGCCGTGAAGGCATCCACTAAAACAGGTCGTCCTCCCCTTTCAACCCGTGGGAAGAGAAAACGCAAGCCAGCAACGGGTTCAGGGAATTCAGCCACCAAGGCATCGGCCACAAATTCACTGGGGGTAAAGTCGGCCACTAAGCCGTAACTGCTGAGGGTTTGGGCAGTTTTTTCCCCAACAACAGCAATCTTCAGACCCGCCAAAGCCCGACTATCCTTGCCCTGACTGTGTAACCGTTCCATAAAAAAGGTGACGGCATTGTGGGAGGTGAGAATCAGCCAGTCAAAAGTGCTTAGTTCCGCCAAGGCCTGATCCAGTGGCTCCCAAGAACTAGGGGGGACAATTTCAAGGGTGGGCATCTCTAAAACCGTGGCACCAGCGGCCTTCAATTGCTCGCTAAAGGCACTGGCTTGACCCGCCGCACGGGTGACGAGAATGGTTTTGCCGTGGAGCCGAGACATGGAGGATGGGGATGTTCTCAAACAGTCAGGTAATGCCAAATCTAGACTAGTCAAAGGATAGCGTTTTTGGGCGATCGCGCCAATAACAACGACTGCAGGAGCCATCTCTGGAAAGTGAGGCGTATTCAGGTAGCTCTCCAAGGTGCCAAACCAGAACTGTTGCTGCGGCTGGCCGACCCATTGCAAAATTGCCAGTCCCTCAGCGGGCGATCGCCCCTGTTGCAGCAGTTCCTCAACAATTTGCCGCAGGGAACGGGTAGCCATCAAAAAAATCAGCGTCTCCATTTGGGCGATCGCTGCCCAAGGAAGGATTTCTGGCGCATGCCCCGACAGAATCGCTACGGACTGACTCACGTCCTTTGCTGTCACACAGAGACCCGCCAATAAAGGTGCCGCTAGCGCTGAGGACACCCCCGCAATCACCACAGCCTCTAAACCTGCCCCCAAGACAACCTCAAGTTCCTGATGTAAGCGGCCAAACAGCCCTGGATCGCCACTTTTGAGGCGGACAACCCGTTGATACTGCTGGCCGTAGTCCACTAAAAGGCGGTTGATTTCCGCTTGGGGAACTGGCTCGGCTCCCGCTCGTTTGCCCACCGCCACCCGCAAACAATCAGTGGGTGTAAGGTCTAGGAGGCTAGGAGAGACGAGGGCGTCGTAAAGAACTACTTGCGCCTGCTGTAGGCAAGTCCAAGCTTCGAGGGTGAGAGTGCCAAGGGTACCCAAGCCCGCACCCACAAAATAGATCATCAACGCTTAGCCTTGGCTGCGTTGTAGAAAAATCATTGGGTTGACCGCACCCCCCCCTTGGGGATGCACTTCAAAGTGGACATGGGGGCCTGTGCTACGGCCTGTACTGCCCATTTCGGCAATCTGCTGACCCTGCTCAACGTATTGACCCACACGCACCAAGTTGCGATGGTTGTGCGCATAGAGCGTCAGCGTCCCATCGGCGTGGCGAATTTCCACAAGGTTGCCGAAACCGCCAGAATTCCATTGGGAGTAGGTAACCACACCAGCGGCAGCAGCATAGATGGGCGTGCCAATAGGCGCAGCAATATCGATGCCTCGGTGCATCCGTCCCCAACGTGGGCCAAAGCCAGAGGTCAAAACGCCTCGAGCCGGCCAGATAAAGTTCGTGGTCAGGCTAGGCAGGAAGCGATCAGAATTGGGCAACGGTGGCAGCTCAAGACCGCTGGGTAAGGGCGGCGTCACAATAGACCGCGCCACTTTAACGGGCACAGGGGGGGCAATGGGCTGCACCGCTGCGGCGGTGGGGGCACTCACCGTTGTTGTTTGCGAACGACTGACGACGGCGGGTTGCGGCAAAGCAGGGCGGGCAGAGGGTTGGAGCGTAGAGCCAAGACGACGCTGCCGCTCAGAAGCACGCCCAAAGGATACAGGAACGACGGTTGATGCAGAGGTGGACACGGATTGGGGGCTGACAAAGGCCACCCGCTGCGATAGTTGGGTTGTGTCAGCGGCAGTTGCTTGGGGTTCAATTTCGGCAGTGGTTTGCTCCAGCGACCCACCCATGGCAAAGGGCGGATCAATGGCCAAGGAGGCAACAACAGAAGTGGTTGCTTGGGTCACGAGATCGGCCAAACTATCGGTGCGAACCCGACGATCCACCACTTTGAAGGTTGGCTCAGAAGGACGGCTGAGGCGCTCAAAGGCGGCAAAGGCAGATAGGGTAGGCGCAGGTGTTTTTAGGGATAATGGGGCAACGCTGACCTCAGGCTGAACCGTGCGTTGCCATGCCCCTTGGGCAACCCCCAAGAGTAAGTCAGTTTTATCGGTGGATAGCAGATTTTCAAACTCAGCAAGCGGGTCTTGGGTATCAGTGCTAAGTAGGGAGGACAGTTTCAGAGCGTCGGGCTGAATGTCCGTGGGACGGATTTGGTGATCGCCAGAGAGGGCAGCGAGGTCAAGGGCTTGGGTGGGCTGAATGAGTGCAAAGGTGCCCAACAGTGGCAGACAGGAACAAAGGGAGCGCAGCGAACGACCAAGCATAGAAGCAGACGCAAGAGGTGCATCCTGAGAGGCGGTAGGGATACGACTATCGTTGCTCAAGGTAATCCTCCTCGCACACAAAATTTACCGTGATTCGACAAAACAGGGAATTGGGAACACACAGCAGGAGCAGTCATCGAAAGTAGCCAGAGGCCACTCGCCGCGTCTATGCCTAAAACTGTCCCAATCTGTTGTTTATGCAAAGGGTGTTTTGGCACCACGACGAAACTTCTAGGTGACTTTACCCAATCCACAACCAAATGACAACCCTCCCCCCTGCCTTGTCCTTGCATCTCAGGGGAGTGAATTATCTGCTTAAAAATAAAAATAAGAATTTTCTACCTACTTGTCAATAATCAAAACACCTGAATTCATCACGACTTGGGCTTAATTACTGCCTATGAAAGAAAAATCATTATTCCGAATAAATGAATAAGTAGAGTAAAGTTAGCTAATCAATGTGTATAGTTTTTTTTAATAATGTAAGTCAGTTTACATCCTTCTCATGGTTGGTCGTTACACCAAAATTGTCCTATAACACTTGTGCCAAATTGCGCTAAAAGTGGCACATATTTATCTTCACTCTCAGAGGCGATTAGAGCAAGCTTGCTTGGTAGAATAAACGAGTTTATGACGATTTTTGGCGATCGCCTTTCTGATGGAGCTTTGTCCCCATGACCTACCACAAGCTGTGGTTTCAACAAACAGCGAGCCACCTCAAGGTTTTGCGTCCTTTTCCACCCTTTAGTGTTGTCCAAAACTTCATTCGTGAATATCTCCCGAACCTGATTGACTACATGGATGGTCAAGGACTAGATCTCAGCGATCCACAGCACTGGTGGGAGAGTATTCACATTGACGGCATTTTGGAATTGGAAAATAGCGAGGGGGAAACCCTGCGGGTGGCGGCTGGAATTATTGAACAGTGGCGGAATGCCAACGCCGCCTTACGACTGATTACCACACCGGCAATGGCCAAGCTGCGGCGAGAATCCCTCAATGTCAGTCAGCATTGGCTCTTTTATGTCTCTAGTCGCAAGCCCTACCCTGAGTCCCTGTGGATTGATTTGCTCTATGAGCAGGCGGATACGCCCCCCACAGAAACGGGCTGTACCATTATTGAGGTGACGGAACCGGAGGCCTAGGCGGTAGGTAGCCCACCACGAGAATATCCTCGCCCACGGTTTGCCAACTCACGTCCTCTAGGCACAGGGCCTCATTCATCTTGGTCAAGCCGAGATCGGCGACTGGGGCGGGGGCATCGGAGCCACCAATAATTTTTGGTGCAATAAACGCCCACACTTTCTGTACCATGCCCTCAGCGATCGCTGCCGCTGCAAGGGAACCGCCGCACTCCCAAAGCACAGTCATGATGCCCCGTTGATCAAGCTCTGCCATAACAGTGGTCGGTGTTAGCGGCTCTCGGTGCACTACCTCCACGCCCCGTGCCTGCAATTGGGGAATGAGGGGATGTTGGGGTGAAGCAGAGGTAACCACCAATGTCGGAGCCGTGGTCGTTTCCCACAAAGAGGCATTCGGCGGCAGATCAAGGGTACGACTCATCACCACCCGTAGGGGATTGCGCTCATGGCGCGAGGTCAAAAGGGGATTATCCAGACGCACGGTATTGCCCCCCACAATCACGGCATCACACTCAGAGCGCAGTTGATGCACCATTGCCCGCGCGGCTTCACCACTCACCCAGAGACTGTGGCCGGCACTGGAGGCAATTTTGCCATCCAAGGTCATGGCGTATTTGAAAATGCCAAAGGGACGCTGATAGCGCACCCGATGAACAAACGCTTCGTTAAGGCGTTGACACTCTGCTTCCCGCACGCCGACGGTGACTTCTATGCCCGCTGAGCGCAGTCGTTCTACCCCAGCCCCAGCCACTTGGGGATTTGGATCAATCATGCCCACCACCACCTTGGGAATACCCGCCGCTATAATCGCCTCGGTACAGGGGGGCGTGCGGCCATAGTGGTTGCAGGGTTCAAGATTGACGTAGAGGGTGGCCTTGCTAAGGAGAGGGCGATCGCTCTGGCTGACGCTGCGCAAGGCAAAAACCTCAGCATGGGGTTCCCCCGCCTTGGGATGAAACCCCTCCCCAATCACCCGCCCCTCCGCCACAATCACACAGCCCACGAGGGGATTCGGAGCCGTACAGCCTTTGGCACGAGCCGCTAACTCAAGGCAGCGCCCCATATATTGGGCATCAATCGTGGCTATCTCCTCCACAACGGGGGCTAAGCGCATGGGCAAGAATCAACGCTCGTGTTCGGTTTCCGAGGAATGCTTCGGCAGTTGCTCCGCCTCTGGGCACTCATCCGCAATGGGTAACTCCGCATAGCCCCGGGGAACTGCTGCGAGCCGCCGTGAAATCGAGCCAATGCTTTCGATATTGACGATCTCTTCCCAAGCACACACTTCGTCGTCTTCCTCCGTTTCGTAGCGGATGGTAACAACATTCCCTTCGATGTCCACAATGCGTGCCCGGTCAATTAAGCGTTGTTGATCCCGCAAGTAAATCCAGACTTCTTGGCCGTCGGTATAGAGTTGATAAAGCTTGCGGTGTAACATAGAACGGTCTCCTTCTCGGAATTGGGCGTAGCAACAGTTGATAAGCTGTGCTGCAACCTCTTGCCTGTCATCTTACCGCTAGAATTCACAGATGAGCAGCGGTGAAGGTGAGGTGTGGGGACTGAGGGTGTCCATATCGTTGTAGCGATCGCGCAGCACAGGGGAAAGAGTGATTCTCTGACGGTCTGGGGTAGATCTCGTACAATCGAATAAGCGTAACAAAGGGTAAATAATCCGTTACTATAACGCTATTCATTTATTCTAACCAGTGCGGAGTCGTTCAAACGGCATGGGCAAAATTGTTGGCATTGATCTGGGAACAACCAATTCCGTCATCGCTGTGCTGGAAGGGGGAAAACCGGTGGTAATTGCCAATGCGGAAGGCTCCCGCACCACCCCCTCCGTGGTTGCCTTTGGTAAAGAGGGAGAACGGCTTGTGGGTCAGTTGGCGCGGCGGCAGGCGGTGCTGAATCCCCAGAATACCTTTTACGCCGTCAAGCGCTTTATTGGTCGTGAATATAGCGAACTCAGTGCAGAGTCCAAACGGGTGCCCTACACCATTCGCCGTGATGAGTCCGGTAAAGTGCGCATCAAGTGCCCGCGGCTACAAAGAGAATTTGCGCCCGAAGAAATTTCAGCAATGGTTTTGCGCAAGCTGGTGGAGGATGCCAGCCGCTATTTGGGAGAACCAGTCACTGATGCGGTCATTACCGTACCCGCCTACTTTAATGACTCTCAGCGGCAGGCCACTCGTGATGCGGGGCGAATTGCCGGCTTGAATGTCCGCCGCATTATTAATGAACCCACTGCTGCTGCCCTTGCCTATGGCCTCGATCGCCAGAAGGAGCAGACGATTCTTGTGTTTGACCTTGGCGGTGGCACCTTTGATGTCTCCATTCTTGAGGTGGGGGATGGGGTTTTTGAGGTGAAGGCCACCAGCGGCGATACCCAATTGGGGGGCAATGACTTTGATAAGTTGATTGTGGACTGGCTGGCGGAGGACTTCTTGGCCAAGGAGGGCATTGACCTACGGCGCGATCGCCAGTCTCTCCAGCGGCTCACCGACGCAGCCGAAAAAGCAAAAATTGAGCTTTCTGGCCTACTGGAAACGAATATCGACCTGCCCTTTGTCACTGCCACTGCCGAGGGGCCTAAACACATTGAGACCACACTGAGTCGCCGCCAATTTGAAGACCTCAGCCAAGGGCTATTGCAGCGGCTGCGCTACCCGGTGGAGCAGGCCTTGATGGATGCCCACCTAACGCCAAGTGAGATTGATGCGGTGGTTCTAGTGGGGGGTGCCACTCGCATGCCAATGGTGCAGGAGCTGGTGCGGCAGATGATTGGCCGTGAACCCAATCAAAACGTCAACCCCGACGAAGTGGTGGCGATCGGCGCTGCCATTCAAGCAGGCATTCTTGCGGGGGATATGAAGGATATCCTGCTGTTGGATGTAACCCCCCTTTCCTTGGGTGTGGAAACCATTGGCGGCGTGACGAAGGTACTGATTCCCCGCAATACAACGATTCCGGTGCGCCGCTCCGATATTTTTTCAACCTCAGAAAATAACCAAAGCCAGGTGGAAATCCACGTCGTTCAAGGGGAGCGGGAACTAGCAGAACACAACAAGTCCTTGGGACGCTTTAAGTTAACAGGTATTCCGCCAGCGCCTCGGGGGGTGCCCCAAATTCAAGTGTCCTTTGACTTGGATGCCAATGGCCTGCTCCAAGTGGTGGCCTTGGATCGTTTTAGTGGGCGTGAGCAAAGTGTGGTCATCCAAGGGGCATCCACCCTGAGTGAAGAGGAAATTCAGCAGATGCTCTTGGATGCCGAGTCGAATGCCGCCAGCGATCGCCAGCGGCGCGCCCGTATTGAGAAGCGCAACCGTGCCCAAGATCTGATTAACCGCGCTGAACGCCAACTGCGCGAGGCGGCTCAGGAATTTGGCTATCAATTTGCCGCTGATCAACGCCGTGGCATTGAAGCCCTGGTGCGGCAATTGCAGGAGGCCATTCGCAATGAGGACGATCGCCAGATTGACCTTACCTATGCGGCCCTTGAAGAGCGGCTTTACGACTTTGTCCGCCAACTGCGCCTCAGCGAAGAGGAATTGGAAGATGATGAGGATGTCTTTAAGCTGCCCAACCTCAAGGAAGCGGTGAATAAAGGCTTGGATGCAGTGCGAGGTCGGGAGCGCCGCCGCGACTATGAGGATGAGTGGGATCAGCCGCCACGCACGCGGCGTTCTCGCGGCTATTCCCAACGCAGTGATTCAGCCGCATGGGATGATTGGGATGACGACGACTGGTAGAACTTTAGTTGCCGCAAATGTCAGTGTAGATAGGGTTGTCGATGCGTAATTTTCGAGATTACTACCAGCTTTTGGGCGTGGATCGCAGTGCCAGTACGGAAGAGATTAAACGCGCCTATCGGCGGCTGGCACGGCGGTATCATCCCGATATGAATCCGGGCGATCGCGCGGCAGAGGAAAAGTTCAAAGACATTAGTGAGGCCTACCAAGTGTTGAGTGATCCCGCTCGCCGCGAGCAGTACGATCGCTACGGTGAATACTGGTCACAACCGGGCTTTCGCAGTCGCAGTCCCCAGCGAACCACCGTGGGCCGTCGCAATGGCACCAGTCTTAGGGAGGAACCCGATCTCAGTGAAGATAATTTTCAGGAGTTTTTGGATCAACTGTTGGGTCGGCGATCGCCCCGCACCTCGACAATTCCTGCGGATCCCCCCCGTCGCTCGCCTACGATAGAGACAGACTACTTTCGCCCCGGCACGGTCAAAACCGCCTATACCGCTGTGAGCCGTCGCGACGCTGAAGCCACCTTAGAGATTCCCCTTGAAAAGGCCTACGAAGGGGGACGAGAGCGGATTCGCCTTGGGGATGGGCGCTCTTTGGAAGTGACGCTGCCACCCGGAATCGTGACTGGTCAACGAATTCGGCTGCGGGGTCAAGGCACAGGCGGCGGCGATCTCTACTTGAAACTTCAGGTGATGCCCCATCCCCTCTTTCGCCTTGAGGACTATGACATTGTCTGTGAACTTCCTGTCACCCCCAGTGAGGCAGCTCTAGGGGGGCAAATTGAAGCCCCTACCCTCGATGGCTGGGTAAAAATGATGGTTCCGGCAGGGGTACGCACGGGGCAACGACTGAGACTGGCGGGCAAAGGCTATCCTCGACCCGATGGCGATCGCGGTGACCAACTGGTGGAAATCGTGATCACGCTGCCCCCTCAACTCAGCGATGCCGAGCGAGACCTCTATCGGCAGCTTCAGGCAATTGAGTCCTACAATCCCCGTGCCCATTTGGCGTACTCCTAAACTATGGATGCCTTGGCCTTTGCTGACCCCTCAGCGCAATCTACCCTAAAGGACATCCAGACCTATCTCAAGACCGTTGTTGCCACCAGTGCTAACCGCATTGATCAGCAAAAGTCCCTTTTATCCGAAAGTCTGCAAGCCCTAGGGAACTTGGGCATTTTTCGTTTGGGGGTACCCAAGGCAATGGGCGGATTGGGGTGCGATCGCCGCACGCTGTGGCATTTAAACTTGCAGCTGGCACAAACCTCCGGTGCCCTTGCCTTTTTGGTGGCCCAACATCAGTCGGCTTTGGGAATGATTCTCGAACACACTGAAGGCAATGTTGCCCAAGCCTACTTAGCGGATTTGATGCAGGGGCAGGTGTTAATTGGTGTCAGCTTTTCCCACTTACGCCACAACCCAGTGGATCTGCAAGCTCAACCCACCAGTGGGGGCTATCTGCTGCGGGGAACACTGCCTTGGCTCAGTGGCTTTCAGCACATGACCATGTTTGTGGCCGCCGCGCCTTTGCCGGATCGGCGTATTCTCTTTGCTCTCATGCCCTTTATCAATGCCCAACAGGCCACTGGCGGAATTTTGCACCTCTCACTCCCCTTGCCCTTAGCGGCTGTGCCCTCAACGCAAACGGTTCAGGCAGAAGTGGTGAATTGGCTAGTGCCGCCCGAAGATGTGGTGGGGGTCAGTGAGGCGGATTGGATCACCGCCCGCGATCGCCAGCAACTGCTGCGGGGAAGCGCGGCTCCCATGGGCTGTGCCCATGCCAGTTTGCAGATTTTAGCTGCAATTCCCGAAGCCAAAGACCTCTACCACTATTTTCGCGATCGCTGGCAACAGCTCTACGCGCGGATTCAAGGGGAGTTGGACGACGTGAATCCTCCCTACCATGCCCAACTACGCGCCGCCGCCATTCACCTTGCCGTTCAAGCAGCTCAAGCAGCCCTAATTACCACCGGGGGCAGTGCCTTAGTACTCAATCACACCGTTCAGCGCCTCTATCGGGAAGCGATGCTCTACACTGTTTCAGGGTTGAATGCCCCCCTGCGCCACGCCTTGATTGAGGAGTTGCGTTTTGGACGCGGTTCGCATTGAGCTAGATAACTGTCTGCCTCTTGAGTGGTTTGGCCGCCCTGCCCCTGTGGTGGCTCAAGAATTGCTGGGGTGTATTCTCGTGCGCCAGCAGGCCAATGGTCAAATTTACCGCGGCCGTATTGTGGAAACCGAGGCCTATATGGCCGGCGATCCTGCTTGCCATGGCTACCGCCGCCAAACCGCTCGCAATGCTCCCATGTTTGCAGCACCAGGCACGATTTATGTCTATCAAATCTATGGCATTCACCACTGCTTGAATATCGCGAGCGATCGCCCCAACTTTGCCAGTGCCGTTCTCATCCGTGCCCTTGAGATGATCAGCCCACCCTTGCCCCCCCGCAGTGCTGCTGGTCCAGGAAAGCTCTGCCAAGTCTTAGGGATCGATCGCCGGCTTTCGGGGTTAATGCTAGGGCAAGAGAGCGGCCTCTGGTTAGAAAAGCCGCCCCAACCCCTGACAGACCCTGTGGTACAAACCACTCGCATTGGTATTTCCCAAGGGCAGGAGATTCCTTGGCGGTGGTACGTGCAGGGCAACGCTGCCGTCTCTCGCTATTCGTAGCTGCCCGTCGTTACCTCCAGCAGGTCTTCCGGCTGGTTAAGAAATTGGATGGCTTTTTCGAGGGCTTGCCGGCGATCGCTCACCACATGGTCGGCAGGCAACCGATCCAAAATTCGGAAGCGTTGCAGTCGCTGTTGCACCTTATCCGCTGAGCCATTCACCAAGAAAATCGCCAAACGATGCTTTTGCGCCTCTTGGATCAAGGACTCAATCGCCAACGTTGCAGTGACTCCCAACAACGGTACACTGCTGACATCCAGAATCAGCACCCTATAGTCAGACATGATCGCCTGCCGTTGGGAAATCGCCCAAGCCGAACCAAAACTCATTGGCCCCCCAAGGTGCAGGAGTAGCAGTTGACCCTTAGCTTGGCGAAATAGCTCCTTTTCCTCCGGCGTGAGGGGGGTTTGATCATCAGCATGGGTAATCGCCTTCACATCCTCCGATTGCAGATCCGCCAAGCGCTTGATTGTCAGCATATTGGCAATAAAGACACCCACGCCAACGGCCACAATCAGATCCACAAAGACCGTCAGCAGCATGACTCCGTACATGATGAAAGCAGCCCGCAGGGAGAGGACATGGGCGCGTTTGAGAAAATTCCAGTCAATAATGTCAATGCCCACCTTAATCAGAATCCCCGCCAACACGGCATTGGGAATTGGTTCTGTCAGAGGAGCGGCCCAGAGCACAACCATCAGTAGAATCACGGCGTGGATCATGCCCGATAGGCAGGTACGTCCCCCCGCTTGGATATTGACCACTGTGCCCATCGTGGCACCCGCCCCAGGCAAACCGCCAAACAAGCCCGACACTAAGTTGCCAATGCCCTGACCAATCAGTTCCTTATCGGAATCGTGCTGGGTGCGAGTAATGCTATCAGCAATCACTGAAGTCAAGAGCGAATCAATACAGCCCAGCATTCCCAGCATTGCCCCATCCACCAGCATGGTTTTTAGCGCAGGCAGGGTAAAAGTGGGGGGGACAAATTCTGGCAGCCCCGTGGGAATGGTACCAATCCGCGTCAAACCGGCATCGGCAAAAAAGACGATTGAAAGAATCGTGCCCAAAACCAACGCTAAGAGCTGGGGTGGCACAAGCCGCCGAATTTTTTGGGGCGTGAAATAAATTAACCCAAGGGTGAATAACCCCAAAGCAAGGGCAGCCGGGTTCAGCGTTTGAATCCACTCTGGCAAGTGTTGCACTGCCCCCAGCACCCCCCCCTTACTGCTGTGCCCTAACAAAGGACCAATTTGCAGCAGGATCATGATCAGGCCAATGCCCGACATAAAGCCGGAAATGACGGTGTAGGGCATGAGGGTAATGTACTTGCCCAAGCGCAACAGCCCAAAGAGGATTTGAAAACAGCCTGCCAGCATGATGACCGTAAAGGCCATGTATAGTCCTTGTTCCGGATATTCACTGGTGAGGCGGGTAATCACTGCCGTAATCACCACCGTCATTGGCCCGGTGGGATTGGAAATCAGCGTCGGCGTGCCGCCAAAGAGGGCGGCAAAAAACCCGAGACAGATCACGCAGTAGAGTCCCGCCGTTGCACCAGCGCCAGAGGTGACACCAAAAGCCAAGGCCATCGGCAATGCCACAATGGCGGCGGTCAACCCGCCAAAAAGATCGCCGCGCCAATAGCGAAAGTCAATTCGATTAACTAAATTTGTCAGCATTTCTACCCCTTTTGGCGAATTTAGAGAGGGTGTCATAGCTCAATCGCTGTTAAGAGCACTCCCTATGGAAGCATTCTCATAACTTATAGCTATGATAAGAAAATATTTAATTGAGATAATCCTATGCTTTAGGGGGGACAATCTGTCTAGAGAGCAGGTCAAAGATTTTTTTATCTGTTCTATAGGCAAAAAGGGGAGAATCAGCGGAGAAGAAGGCTTGCTCACTGTAAAACTTTGTTACACTCAGGGATTGAGAGAAGCAACTTACGAGGTCAGGACACTCCTATGAGTCAATCGCCGCTGGATGCCTTTTTCCTTGGTCGAGCGACAGCAACGCTCCTGCGTGATCAGGCGCAGCATCTATTTGTGGAATTCCTGAGTCAGCTAGGGCGATTTGATGCTGAACAGCAGCAGCGGCTCCATCAATTCATGGAAGAGGTGCAAGCTCGCGCCCGCCAAGAAGCAGAAATGGTGGTTCCTCGGGGTAGCCAACGGGTAGATTGGCAAGCCCTGATTGATGATTTGCGCGCTGAAATTGCTGCCCTGCGCACGGAACTGCAACGCTACCGCAATCGCGACGGTTAGGGGCGGGGAACAACGATGTACCCTGTTTTTATGTAGGCGTCGGTGGCCGCTGGCTCTGGCGAAAACGACTCACTGCCCAAAACCCAGTGGCGATCGCGCCCCCAGTACCACCAGTAAGCCGCTGTATAGGCACAGAGGATTGCATCGAGTTGATCTTCCAGTGCTTTGAGATCCCGCCCAGTAGTGGGCATGCCTGCCTCTATCTGCAACATTAAGGGTGGCTCACAGTGGCGAAGATGCGCTGTCATCAAATCCCTGAGGCGAGCTAATTCCCTGATGCGCTCTGCAAGACGGCCTTTTTTGTACTGAATGATTTGGTCAAGCTGAAAGAGGGCGATCGCCGTGGCATGGGGGAAGACTTCAATTTGAAATCGCCCGCGTTCTTGGGGCGTGATTGTAGGCGCATGGTGAAATCCCCGTTGGCGGAGGGCTTGACTAAACCCCGTGGTGTGCTGCGCAAAGGGGGACTGCTGATTCGCAGGATAGCAGCCGGCATGATACCGCCCAAGGAGTTGGTGGGACTGGCGATCGCAGGTACGCATTCCCCGCAGATTAGGAATAATCAGGGGCGCATCCACCGCCACCATTGCTGCTTGTGAAAAGGGTGCATCGCGATCAATCCATGCCAAAAGTTCATCCGTATCACGGGAGCGATCCACACACACTATCTCTAGGTGCTGAGCCTGCCATTGCAAACAGCAGTACCCTGACGCCCCACCTTTCCACGCCAGATCAATGCCGAGAAACCGCATTGGCTGCTGTCAACTGCTTTTGGGGTGGATACTCTTGAATGAGCAAAGCAGCAGCGACCACCCCCACTGGTGGTACGAGCACTAACCCCACTAGGGGAATCAACAGAGCCAACAACTGCGCCAAACCAAGGCCATAAATCTGCGGCGTGTAGGCACGGGTCAGCCGTTTGCGCTCCCGAAGGGAGGTGCTGTGTTTCTCGAGGAGGTAGTCAAAGCTGCCGCGTCCCAGAAAGTAACTGTTGGCGATCGCCATCACAAGGGGTTGCAGCGGGCCTGCCAGAAACGAGAGGACAAGGAAAAGGACTTGTAAAATGGCATCTCGCACGGCAAACCAACCACCGACCATCGCATTCAATAGATCCCGTCGCCAGCCCACCTCAATAGGTTGTCCCATCGTAATTTTTTCAACCCGGTTGAGCAGCGGACCAAGAAAAGGAATGACCACCAGGGGAATGAGCGTTTGATAACCAATGAGGGCTAAAAAGATAGCAATGAGGGTGGCTAAAACATCAATGACCCCTTGGTAAAGCCACTGCCATTGCTCGCCAACAGACCAGTAATCCCCAACCCCTTGAACAGCCCAGAAGGCAGCAATAATCAGCACTATCCCCAGAGCAAGGCTCAAAAAGGCAGGTAGTAGCAGATAACCCCACAGGCGATAACGGGCAATAAAGACAAGGCCGCGACCAAAGGCAAAAAAACCTGCCTGAAACTGTTGTACTGCCGACCAAAACTGCCCGATCACCAATGGTTCTAGAATTCCCTAGGAAAATCCTAGCCTATCCACGGCGGGGTGGCGTGCCTTCATCATCTGGCGGCGGCGCATCGGCAACAAAATCAGGGGTATTCACCTGTTCGGCGCGGGAAACAGTGGTTGCTGTCGGTCGCCATAGCCAACTGGTCAACAGTCCAAGGGTGAGGAGTGCCACCAGTAGGGGAATGAATAGATCCGTCATCATTGTTTGCCTCATTGAATTCATCATTGTACAGAATCAGAGGAGTCTTTCTTGAGTGCTAGCTCCCCTGACGCAGTGCGACTTTTGTAAGTTCCAGTACAGATCCTTTCGCAAGAATTGAACACCCTCAAAACGTTTAAGCTGGCTCGCTGTAGCCGCAGAGTTTGAGCTATCGTTGAATTGGCAGCCTTGGGTGATGAGAGCGATGGCACTGTCCCCGTTTTGGATTTGGTTGATTGTTGCCGTCATTCTTTTTGTGATGGAGCTTGTCTTGCCGACGGCCTTTGTGGAAGCAACCCTCGGCCTCAGTGCCCTCATTGTTGCCTTTCTATCGTTTTTGATTCCCAGCTTTTCGGTTCAAATTATCCTTTGGATGGTACTCTCCATCGTCGTGGTCTTTCTCCTGCGACGCTATCAGCCGAAACGTGTCCCTCCCGTGCTCAAGGAAGCCGCCGAGGCAGAAACGATTACGAAAATTCCCGCTGGCGAGACGGGGCGGGTGCTATACGAAGGGATTTCCTGGCAAGCTCGCTGTGATGACCCCCACTTGACCATTCCTGAACATCAACGGGTGATTATCATTGGCCGTCAGGGGACAACGCTGATTGTGATGCCCGAGGATGCTATTCAGTCCTAGGGGGCGATCGCCGTTTTCTACGGTAGGTTGTCGCAGGATCAATGGGAAAGCCGGCAAGGGGAACAACTTGCTCGAGGCGCTCTTTTTCAAGCCGCTTTAATTCCGTGTAATCCACCCAGTGGATACAATCAACCGGACAGGTGTCAATGGCTTCTTGGATCAGTTCGAGGGGATCACCATCTTGGCGCACCACGCGCGATCGCCCGTAGTTCGGCTCAATGTAGAAAGTATTGCGAGCCACATGGGCACAGTGCTTGCAGCCAATACAGGTAATCTCATCCACATAGACACCACGCTGACGATGGGTGCCCCCCAGTTCGGGTTCGTAGCCGCTGCGAGGTTCACTTTGGCGAAGTTGGCCGCCAAGTTCTGGCTCTAAACCAAGGGGTTGCCCCTCTGCCACGTGCCTCTCCATTATCTTGAATGATCGACAACGGCTAGGAACGCCAGCGTTGCAAGACTAGCTTGACACTTCCATCCGCCTGCTGTTCAGTGGTTTGCACTTGAAAGCCTTGCTCGGTAGCAGATTGCAACACTGCATGGTAGGCATAGCGTTGAGTGACTTTATTCAAGAAGCGATCCACAGACCATGCCTGCTGCCAAAACTCTAGATCAGCCACTAGCTCATACTCAGTGCCATTCCAGCGAAAGCCAATGTCGTAGCCATTTTCCTGAGGAATGACCACTTGAGCCGTTTGGGTTTGACCACGAAACCCGCGCACTTCTTTAGAGCCAGATTGCCATGGCAAGCCCAAGTCCGTTAGGGCAGCTTCTAGGGCGGGTAAACTCCGAATTTGGGTTTTAATTTGGCTGAAGTGCGACATGGATCACCAATCCTCAACGATTACCACTGGGAGGGGACAGATTGAACAACCAACTGATTTTCTTCCTCTTGGGGAGCGTAGTACTCTGCGGTGGGCTGTTGGCTAATGACACACCCTAGTTGTGCTTCAATGGCAGCAGTGACCTCCGCACAGGATGTCCCGGAAATTCCCGTGACAGTTTCAACCACCCGGCCATCGGGATAAATCACAAATTCAAGGGTTTCTAGCATGGCCACAACCGACTCACTCGCAATTGTTACAAATTACCCCTGAGGATAAAATTTTGAGGCCTAACCTATGGAACTCATTGTGACGAAGGCTAACCAAAGGAGTCAAGGTCTTTAATAAACTTTACACTCCGCAGCAGTTCCCTTGGAGGCCTCAGGAACCTAAGTGATCAGTCCATCTATAGAACCTTGTCTGCTCCGAGAATTGATAAGAGATATGCACATCCTATTCTGGCGAGCCAGGGAGCAGTATTCCAACCACGATATTGCGTTCTAGTGAGCCATTCTGAAATCCCTTTGAAAAAGGCTGTATGATGTTTAGCAATCCAAACACTAAAAAACTAAACAAAATGGTGGGACAGCTTTTTTCGCCGGCGGCATTCTTGGCGTTAGCATTCCTAGGGGGTCTTTCTTTGCCTCTGTGGCCGGCGATCGCCCGCGGCGAGTCCCAAGAATCCATCAATGTCAATCCCCAAGCGCAAGTACAAACTGCTGAACAATTTGTCGATGCCCTCTTTGGCAATAACTTCGATTTAGCGTGGAGCTACTTACACCCGCAACTGCAACAGGAGTTTTCGCCGACGAAATTGGAGCAACGCCAAGCTAGTTTTTTGAAACGGGTCGGGGTGTACAAAAAGCGTCTTGGGAGTCGGATCAACGGCAATATTGTCAGTATCAAGGTAGCGTTTTCTAACGTTACGGATACATTGATTGTGATTATGGATAGCAATGGTAAGATCACAGGTATTGATTTTCCAGCAATGTCTGACGACCTGTCTGCTCAGCCTCTGCCCTCGCGCTCTCGGCCTTGACCTCTATGCAAGAACGGCGTAGTTCTCCTGCTCCTGAATTATCTTTGCAAAATACTCCCTTTTTTCTGGACTTGCCGCAGGCGGTGGTGGAAAAGGCCCTAGCCCATGTGGTGACCCGTCAGCATCCTGCCAACCGAGTGATCTTGCTGGAGAATGACTGGGGGACATCGGTTTACTTTATCCTCAGTGGCTGGGTGAAGATTCGCACCTACAACATTGATGGCAAGGAGGTCACGCTCAATATCCTTGGCCCTGGGGAATTGTTTGGCGAAATGGCGCCCTTAGAGGAAGTCCCCCGCTCAACCGATGTGATCACGCTGACACCAACGGTAGTGGCGAATATGCCAGCCACGGATTTTGTCAACCTAGTGAATACGGAACCCCAAGCAGGAATACGCCTTGCAAAGTTGATGGCACGGCGGCTGCGACAACTGAATCGGCGATTGCGACTGCGGGAATCCGATAGTACCTCACGGGTGGCGGATATTTTGCTCTTTTTAGCTGATGGTCAAGGCCGCCAAGGAGCGGAGGGTCTAGAAATTCCGAATCTGCCCCACCGTGAACTGAGTAGTTTAAGTGGCATGGCGCGAGAGACAGTAACACGGGTGCTGGGGAAACTGGAGCGCAAGGGGATTATTCGCCGCAGTCAAGATAGCCTATGCATTACCAATCTGCGCGCCCTAGAAAGCTTACTCCTCTAGAACTACCTTACTCCTCTAGAACTACGAACAAGGATACCGCTTCTGAAGAGGGTAGCAAGTAATGCCCAATGCTCCAACCAATGAACATCCCGAGAATCGCCATTTGAATCAGCACCAACATAATTTGCCAATTCTGGTAGCCAGCGGCCTTCATTTCAATGCGCACCAGAATCTCTGTGCCAATGAGAATGGCAAGCACACTAAAGATGTGAAAGGCAATAATGGCAAGAGTAACGGTGGTACTCAGCACCAATACTGTAAAGAGACTGGGGGTACCCACCCGCATAATTAAACGACTAAAGATACTTTTAGGACTGCTCTGGCGCGATCGCAACAGGCTGGAGGTGCCACCCACAACAAATACCGTCAAAATTGCCGCAAAAAGAGAGGCGTAGGCTGACCACATCCAAGGGTAGGCGGACAAGTACCAGCCCACGAGGACATAGCCCAATACCACAAGTGAGAGTAAGGCTAAGGGAAACTTGGTATGGTCTGGCGATGAAGTCATCGCTATCGGGGTACAAGGTGAGTACAAATCCACTCTACGGCAGCGGCTAAATCTTGGGCAATGTAATCGGGTTGACTGGCATGCTGGTAGCGGCCCTCAAGGACGCGATCGCCAAACCCGGTTTGTACCAAGATGCCGTAGCACCCTGCATTCCGCGCCAGATCAATATCTGTGGCTTTGTCGCCGACCATAACACTGCGCCTCAGATCCAAATCATGATCCCAAGCAGCGGCCACCAGCATTCCCGTATTTGGCTTGCGCCACGTTGTCCAACCCGCGTAGGCGGCAACTACTCCCCCTTCAGGACGGCTGAGATCAGGACAGAAATAGACGGCATCCAACATCGCACCCGCACTCGCCGCCAGTAAGTCCTGTAGTCTTTGGTGGAGAGCATGGACATGATCAATGCTGTAGTAGTTCCGCGCGGGCCCCGATTGATTGGAAGCCAAGCAGCAAAACCACCCTGCCTCATTGAGCCGCCGTACGGCCTGCGCGACACCGGGAATTAACTGCAAGTCCTCAAGGCGGTGAATATAGCCCACCTCTTGGTTGAGCACCCCATCCCGATCGAGGAAGACAGCGGCTCTAGCCATGGCGAGCTGCCTCAATCACTGCTGACACTGGGATATCGGCCATGTTGCCCGTAGGGGATTTGACAGCCCGAAAGCGCGGATCATCTGGCAGGAGTTTAGCGGGATCTGTTGGGCCAAAAAGCGCCACAAGGGGTGTCCCCACCGCCACGCCAATGTGCATCGGGCCACTGTCGGTACAGAGAATCTGTTGTGCCTGTTGCATTAGAGCCGCTAGTTTGCGCAAGTCTGGAGGACGGCTAATTTTAATCTCCGGTAGCGCCTGCGTTAGCGCACTCACCCATGCTTGATCTTCAGGCCCACAGACGACGATAAAGGGCAGGTGCGGCTCCTGCTGTTGCAGCCTCTGGATGACCTCAACCCAAGCGGCGGGGGGATAAATTTTGTGAATCCCCTTTGTCAGTGCCATTTGACTGGAGCCGCCGTGCAAAAGGCGATACCTACCGCTAATGCCTAAACGTTGCTGCTCTGCGGTTGCCCACTCGCGATCGCCCTCGGTCACCACTGCCTTGGGCAGGGGACAGGGGGTAGTGATACCAAAGGCTTTAAGTAAGTCGTGGTAGGTGGCAGCACTGTACTGATCAAGGTTGACGGGTACAGCATCGGTGAGAAATCCCAAGGGATTGAGTTTGGCAAAGCCGACTCGCTTGGGAATCCCCGTCAGCCACAGCAGAAAGCGCACTGCTTTACTCCGTCCCAAGGAGAGAATGGCATCGTACTCCCCCTCCCGCAGTATGCCAATCAGGTTTGCCCAATCCGCTAGGGCATTGCGATCTTTGAAGTTAAAGGGAATGACTTGGTGGACACTGCCACTCAGTTGGTAGGCAGCAACGGCACGGGGTTCAACCACCACATCCAACTGCGCCTCGGGAAAACGGGCTTTGAGATCATCAAGGGTGGGAAAAAACAAAATTTGATCACCGATACCGCCGGGTACCAGCGCTACGATATGTTTCATAGCGGTTGAGCACCTATGCAAACTCGCCCTCAATTTTACCCGCAAGTTTTGGTTGCAGGCGATCGCGCCACGCCAAGGCTAGGGGAAGCTCCGTAAAGGGAATGCGATGGCCCTCTCCCGTGGGGGGTTGCAGCACAAGATGAATGGTTCCTTTGCTAGGAGTGGCTTCTGTCTCAAGCCGCTGGCCACTACTCTCGACCCAAACGCTCTGAATATGCCCTAAGTCACAGGTTTGCAAATTAACAATGCCCTGTCGGGTCGGTCGTCCCCATGTCAGGCGATCGCCCTGCAGACCGAGGACAGCGGCAATATCGTACTTGCTGGCTTCAAACTGCTGTGCCCACTGGCGATAGTGTTCCAGCTTGCGGTACTCGACCCAGCCCAACCATGCTAGGAGAATAAAAACAGCCAATAGCGGTAACCAGAGCAGAGCGTGACTCATGGATTCATCAGTAACTGTCGCCGCAATACATCGAGGGCATTCATGGTACTGAGATGCCGCACCCAATCGCGTCCCCGCTGACCACTAAAGCGAAATTCACGGGTCATGACCTCACCGTTGGACAGTGCCACCCCAATATACACCAGTCCCACGGGTTTAGTGAGCGTCGCGCCGCCGGGGCCAGCAATCCCGGTAATACTGACGCCCCAATCACTGGCCAAACGTGTCTTTACCCCTAGCGCCATCTGGGCGGCCACCACGGCACTCACAGCGCCTTCTCGCTCTAAATCTTCAGGATTGACCCCCAGTAGAGTGACCTTAACCTCATTGGCGTAGGCAATCACGCCTCCCTTAAACGAGAGAGAACTCCCCGGCAGGCGGGTCAGCATCTCGCCAAGGCCACCGCCTGTACAGGACTCTGCCACGGCCACCGTTTGGTGTCGCTCTTGGAGAAGGCGAGCAACGGCACTGGCGAGGGTATCCTCATCGGCACCATAGCAGTCTAAACCCACAATTTGGCGAATCTCGGCTTCGACGGGCTGAATCAGTTGCTGAGCTTCCGCTTCATCCTTAGCGCGTACAGTAATGCGGAGGCGGGTTTCACCATTGCCGGCATAGGGGGCCACAGTGGGATGCTCACGGGCGATTTGGGCAGCCACTTTTTCCGCAAGCACGGATTCGGGAATGCCCCAGAAACGCAGCACACGGCTGTAAATGACCTCTTTTCCCCAGCCTTGGGAACGCAAAAAGGGCACCGCAGTTTCTTGCCACATCTGCTTCATTTCAGCCGGGACACCGGGGAATGTGAGAATGATGAGACCCGTGCGCGGCTGCCAGATCATGCCGGGGGCAGTCCCCAAGGGATTCGGGAGAATCTGTGCCCCCACGGGCAGGAGGGCTTGCTTGCGGTTACTGGGACTAAAGCCACCGCGATGGGCATACTTGCGTTCTAGGTCAGCAATAATTTCCGGGCGTTCTTCAAGGGGGGCTTGAAAGAAATCCGCTAGGGTTTCAGTGGTAAGATCATCAGGTGTGGGGCCAAGGCCACCCGTGAAAATCAATAGGCGGGCGCGATCGCAGGCAATGGCCACAACTTTCTTAATCCGCGTGGGATTGTCGCCAACGACAGTTTGGTAATAGTGGGGGATGCCTAAGCTTGCCAGTTGTTGCGCTAAAAACTGGGCATTACTGTTGAGAATCTCCCCCAGCAGCAATTCCGTCCCCACGCAAATAATTTCTGCACTCATTGTTTCAGTCATTTTCGCTGCTGCGCACCCGTTGCCAGACATACCACGAGGCAAAGCCCATCAGAAGAGACGCTGCCACGGCATAGCCCCATCCTCCCGGCAAACCCGCCAAAGCCAAGGCAAGACTGCCCACCCATAGTGTCAAGCAATAGATAAACAGCACCGTCACCCGTTGCGAAAGCCCCGCCTTGAGAAGGCGATGGTGCAAGTGTCTCTTATCGGGCGCAAAGGGAGACTGCCCTTTCAGGAGGCGGTTAAAAACGACCGTTGACGTATCCACAATGGGCACAGCCAAAATTAATAGAGGCACGAGAATGGCCACCGCCGTATAGGCCTTGACGAGTCCAATCACGCCCAAACCTGCAAGGGTAAATCCCATGAAATAGGCACCCCCGTCCCCCATAAAAATTTGGGCAGGATTGAAGTTGTAGCGTAGGAACCCCAGTGCCCCTCCCGCTAAGGCTGCGGCCAAGAGTCCTGCCTCTGGCTCCCCCATCAGCATACAGACGAAAAACATGGCGGAGGCGGCAATACCCGACACTCCCGCTGCTAGACCATCCACACCATCAATGAAGTTAATGGCATTGGCAATTCCCACCAGCCACACTGTGGTCAAGGGCAAACTGAGCCAGCCAAGGTCAACAATGCCCACAAAGGGTACGGTAATAATGCGAATTTTGACGCCGACAGACCAGACAATACCCGCCACGAGAAATTGCAGGACAAGGCGTAGGAGGGCTGGTAAAGTCAGCAGATCATCCGCTAAGCCAATGAGGAAAAAGGCCACCCCCCCTAAGGTGACTCCCCAAATTTCATACTCCGCTGGCTGGGGTAGGACACCAAAACCGCCAGCATTCCAGACAATCAGCAGTGCCACCAGATTACCCAGAAAAATGGAGACGCCACCGAGGCGCACCATCGGACGGGTGTGAATCTTGCGTTCATTAGGTCGATCCACAAATCCTGCTTTATGTCCAAGGTCATTGACAATGGGGGTGACCAACAGGACAACGGCAATGGCAGCTAGGAAGGCAATCAGGTGGTACAGCATCTGCTCAGGGTGTTGGCAGGATTCCCCCTCAGGCTAGCACTGGTTGCGGCAATTGCAAGTGGGGATAGAGAGGAAATTGGGTGCAGAGGGCTGCCACCCGCTCGCGGCAGCGGTTTTTGATGGTTTCATCCGCTGGAGCCTGCAGGCGATCGCTAATAATTTCGGCGATTTCCGTAAACTCAGCCTCAGTGAAGCCACGGGTTGTCAACGCCGGTGTCCCCAATCGCAGACCACTGGTGACAAAGGGAGAGGCGGGGTCAAAGGGAATCGTATTTTTGTTGGTGGTGATATTGATTTCCCCCATCAGGCGATCGGCCTCTTTGCCCGTTAGATTCACCGATCGCAGATCAATCAGCATCAAGTGGTTATCGGTGCCCCCAGAGACAAGGCGCAGTTGTCGTGCTTGCAGCCCCGCAGCGAGGGCTTGGGCATTGCGAATGACTTGGCCAGAATAGGCTTTGAACTCGGGCTTGAGGGCTTCACCAAAGGCCACAGCCTTAGCGGCAATGACGTGCTCCAATGGTCCCCCTTGGGTACCGGGAAAGACCGCTTTGTCGAACTTTTTGCCCAACTCTGCATCGCGGGTGAGAATCAGGCCACCGCGAGGGCCACGCAGGGTTTTATGGGTCGTGGTGGTGACCACATCGCAAAGGGGCACGGGATTGGGATGGTGACCTGTGGCAACCAAACCAGCAATGTGGGCAATATCGGCCATGAGATAGGCACCCACCTCATCGGCAATTTGGCGAAATTCGGCAAAGGGAATGACGCGAGGATAGGCGGAATAGCCGCAGATGATGAGCTTGGGACGGTGCTGCCGTGCCAAATCCCGCACCTGATCCATATCAAGGCGTTCCGTTTCAGGATGGACACCGTAGTGAACAACGTTAAACCATTTACCGGAAACGTTGACGGGGGAACCGTGGGTCAGATGGCCACCGTGGGACAAATCCATCCCCATAATGGTGTCGCCGGGATTGAGCAGTGCCAAGAAGACGGCAAAATTGGCTTGGGCACCGGAGTGGGGCTGAACATTGGCGTGGGCAGCGGCAAAGAGTTCCTTGGCGCGATCAATGGCCAGTTGCTCCACTTCATCCACAAATTCGCAGCCACCGTAGTAGCGTTTACCGGGCAATCCCTCGGCATATTTGTTGGTGAGAACTGTGCCTTGAGCGGCCATCACCGCAGGAGAAGTAAAGTTTTCGCTGGCAATCAGTTCAAGGTGTTGCTGCTGCCGCTGGACTTCCCGCTGTACCATTTCAGCAACCAAGGGATCCGTTTGCGCAAGCCAATCAATATGGGTCATTTTGTTGTCAATGGAGGGAGATGAACTGCTTTACTATCTTATCGCGGATCCCTCCTTGAGCCTTGGTTAGTTGCTCAGTTGTCAGGGCAAAAGCATACTCAGGCAGTAGCAAAGAGGCGAGGAGGCAGTCATCGTCGCTAACCGATGAATCAAGCCAAAGTTTTCAGGCGCATGGTTTTTGGGAAGATACAAGCCAGAATCTGGAGGGACAATATCATTTAAGCTAACGTCTTTTGAAGGTGTCTAGTCTTGATATGATGCAAGCTAGAATCTGGTGGTGTCAGTGTCCATGATCAAGTTTTTAGTAACTGGTGGGGGGGGGTTTATTGGCGCCAATTTTGTGCGATTAGCCCTTACGGAAGGCTGGGGAGCGGTACTCAACCTTGATAAAGTGACCTATGCCTGTCACCCCGGCACCTTGGCCATGCTCGAGCAATTGCCCAATTATCAAGTTGTGAAGGGAGATGTGGGCGATCGCCCCCTTGTCCAAGAGCTATTGCAAACCTTTCAGCCCGATGCTGTGATTCACTTTGCTGCCGAAAGCCATGTCGATCGCTCCATCAATACTCCCCAAGACTTTATTCAAACCAATGTTGTCGGTACAGCCAATCTCCTAGAAGAGGTCAAAAGCTACTGGCAACAGTTACCCACTGGGGCACAAGCGCAGTTTCGCTTTGTTCATATCTCCACTGATGAAGTCTATGGCAGTCTTGGCCCTGAGGATCCGCCCTTCCGGGAAGACACCCCCTATGCCCCCAACAGTCCCTATGCCGCCTCAAAGGCCGCCTCAGATCACCTTGTGCGTGCCTACCACCACACCTACGGCCTACCCACCCTGACAACCAATTGCTCCAACAACTATGGCCCCTACCAGTTTCCTGAAAAACTGATTCCCCTGATGATCTGCCAAGCCTTGGCGGGACAACCGCTACCGATATATGGGGATGGGCAAAATGTACGGGATTGGCTCTACGTTGAAGATCACTGCCGCGCGGTTTATACCGTCTGGCAAAAGGGCCAAGTGGGGGAAACCTACAATATTGGTGGCAACTGCGAAAAGCCGAACCTTGAAGTGGTGCAAATCCTCTGTGATCTGCTGCAAACCCTTGTGCCCCGGTCTGATTTGAATTACCGCAGCTTGATTACCTTTGTCAGCGATCGCCCCGGCCACGATCGCCGCTACGCCATTGATGCCCGTAAAATTCAGCAGGAACTGGGGTGGCAGCCCCAAGAAACCTTCAGCAGTGGCCTCGAAAAAACGGTGCAGTGGTACCTTGCTCATCAAGATTGGGTGCAAGCAGCCCGCACCGCCGACTACAGTGCTTGGTTAGCAACCAACTATGGCAGTCTCTTAACCCCTTGCCCATGAAAGGAATTATTCTAGCCGGCGGGTCAGGGACGCGTCTCTATCCTCTGACGCAGGTGATCAGTAAACAACTGATGCCCATCTATGACAAACCCATGATTTACTATCCCCTCTCAATCTTGATGCTGGCGGGGATTCGGGAGATTCTCATTATTTCCACCCCAGAGCACCTCTATCTTTTTGAAAAGCTTCTGGGGGATGGTCATCAGTGGGGTTTATCCCTCAGCTATTGTGTGCAGCCTCAGCCCAATGGTCTAGCGGAAGCTTTTATTCTAGGGCGCGAATTTTTGCAGGGGGAACCCGTGTGCCTTACCCTTGGCGATAATCTTCTCTACGGCCATGATCTTTCGCAGAAGTTACAACGAGCCGCTCAACTCACCCAAGGGGCAATGATCTTTGGCTATCGGGTGGCCAATCCCCAGCAGTACGGTGTGATTGAGTTTGATGCCAGCGGTCGTGTTCTCAGCATTGAGGAAAAACCAGCCGTGCCCAAGTCCAACTATGCGGTGCCGGGCGTTTATTTCTATGACCATCAAGTGTGCGATCTCGCGGCTCAGCTGCAACCGTCAGCGCGAGGAGAACTGGAAATTACAGATCTCAACCGCCTCTACCTCGAAAAGGGACAACTGCGGGTGGAATTGCTTGGCCGCGGCTATGCATGGCTAGATACGGGTACCCATGATCTGCTGCAACAGGCCAGTAGCTTCATTCGCACCCTAGAGGAACGGCAGGGGGTGAAAATTGCCTGCTTAGAGGAAATTGCTTTGTATCAGGGCTACATTACCCCAGAGCAACTTTATGAACTCGCCCAACCCCTGCGCAAAAGTAGCTATGGCCAATATCTCTTGCAGGTGTGGGCAGAAGTGACAGGAGGAATTCATGCTCAAGGTGCAACCGCTCGCGATCGCTGACGTTCTGCTGTTGGAACCCCCTGTCTTTCGCGATCAGCGGGGCTTTTTCCTAGAAAGCTTTAATCAACGGGCTTTTATGGCCGCCACAGGCTTAGACGTGACTTTTGTCCAAGACAATCACTCTGCCTCACAACAGGGCGTACTACGGGGCTTGCACTACCAGTACCAACACCCCCAAGGCAAACTCATTCGCGTGATTGAGGGGGAAATTTTCGATGTTGCAGTCGATTTGCGGCGTTCCTCGCCCACCTGTGGCCAATGGGTAGGGGCTTGGCTCAGTGCAGACACGTTCCAGCAACTGTGGATTCCCCCTGGCTTTGCCCACGGCTTCTGGGTGCAATCAGCCACCGCCCAAGTGCTCTACAAAACAACGGACTACTACAATCCGGGGGATGAATATACGCTGCTGTGGAATGATCCAACTGTCGGCATTCAATGGCCGATCGCTAGGGAACCCCTCCTTTCTGCCAAGGATCAGCAGGGCAAATCTTTTAACGAACTTCCCCTATTTGCTTGAGATAAAAAATCCCTCCCCAATTGGAGAGGGACACTCAGACGAGGATACGATCACGCCCTACAGAGCGTTACCACGGGGGAGTACCTCTTCTGGGAAGACAAAGTTTTCATGGGGTTGGTCTTGGGGCGCCATCCAAGCGCGAATGCCCTCGTTCAAGAGCAGGTTCTTCGTGTAGAACGTCTCAAACTCAGGGTCTTCCGCTGCTCGAATCTCCTGCGAAATAAAGTCATAGGACCGCAGGTTCAACGCCAGACCCACGATGCCAATCGCACTCATCCACAGCCCCGTCACGGGCACAAACAACATGAAAAAGTGCAACCAGCGCTTGTTCGAGAAGGCAATCCCAAAAATTTGGCTCCAAAACCGGTTCGCCGTCACCATCGAGTAGGTCTCTTCCGATTGGGTGGGACTAAAGGCACGGAAGGTGCTCGCCGATTCCCCATCTTGGAAGAGGGTGTTTTCCACGGTGGCACCATGGATGGCACACAACAGGGCACCACCGAGCACACCGGCCACCCCCATCATGTGAAAGGGATTCAAGGTCCAGTTGTGGAACCCTTGGAAGAACAGGAGGAAGCGGAAGATGGCGGCCACGCCAAAGCTGGGGGCAAAGAACCAACTGGATTGCCCCAAGGGGTAAATCAAGAAGACGCTGACAAAGACAGCAATGGGGGCACTGAAGGCAATGGCGTTGTAGGGACGGATGCCCACCAAGCGAGCAATTTCAAACTGCCGCAGCATGAAGCCAATGAGGCCAAAGGCGCCGTGGAGGGCGATAAAGGTCCACAGACCCCCCAGTTGGCACCAGCGGGTGAAGTCCCCTTGGGCTTCGGGCCCCCAGAGGAGAAGGAGGGAGTGCCCCATGCTGTTGGCCGGGGTGGAAACGGCAACGGTGAGGAAGTTGCAGCCTTCGAGGTAGCTGGAAGCAAGGCCGTGGGTGTACCAAGAGGTAACAAAGGTGGTACCGGTCAGCCAGCCACCGAGGGCAAGGTAGGCACAGGGGAAAAGCAGGATGCCTGACCAGCCGACAAAGACAAATCTGTCACGTTTGAGCCAGTCGTCAAGGATGTCAAACCATCCCCGTTCTGCTGGCGCTCGTCCAATCGCGATTGTCATAAAACTCAACTCCGAAAGGAAGTGATAAAGGCAGATTCGTGAGGTAGCTCAGTGGGAGAATAAGAGCCAAGTTTACGAATCTTAATAACGACTCTAATCTAGCAAAGGCGTTTTGTGGTTTTCAACAAGGCATATCCCGTGAGATGACCTTGTATATCCGATATAGCCCTTTTCTAGACGGTGGGGATCTACCACTGAAGCGTTCTCCTGCCCGTCAGGCTGTTTTGCGCAGAGTGTTCACTTGCCGTGAAAAGGGCTGTAAGATACCCGGTGTTTCTTGTGCTTAATTTCCCTATGGGTTACCCCCTTTTGATGCCCACCATTCCCGCAAAAGTCTCAGTTTTCGGATTTCCCCTCCATTTGGTGGACAATGCTCCCGAGTGGTTGCTGATGCAACAGCGGGATGGTCGTGGCCAACATGTGATCACTCTCAACTCGGAGATGGTGATGTTGGCGGAGCGCTCACCAGAGTTTGCCGATGTTTTACACCGTGCCGATTTGGTGATTCCCGATGGATCGGGGGTCATTCTCTACCTCAAGTTACATGGCCTCTCTGTGCGCCGTCTGCCGGGGATTGAATTTGCCGAAGCTCTCCTGCGACTTGCCAATGAGGCGCCCCAGCCGAAGCGGGTCTTTTTCTATGGGGCAGCACCGGGGGTGGCAGAAAAAGTGGCTGAACGCTGGCATCGAGAGTTGCCCAACCTAGACATTGTTGGCGTACAGTCAGGCTACCACGATGCCGATACGGAAATTGTCCTCATTGAGATGTTGAAAGAAACACAACCCCACATTATCTTTGTGGCTTTGGGGGTACCCCGGCAGGAATACTGGATCGATCGCCATCGCCACATTTGTCCAGAAGCAATTTGGGTGGGCGTGGGCGGTAGCTTTGACGTTTGGGCGGGGGTGAAAAAACGAGCACCCAAGCTCATGCAAAAACTCCATCTGGAGTGGCTCTACCGTCTTTATCAGGAACCGTGGCGTTGGCGGCGCATGTTGGCTCTCCCTCAATTTGCATGGAAAGCTCTCCTGAGTCGTTTCTATGGACGGCAGCGTTACTCTTCCCGATGACGGCCGTAACCCCAGTGGCACCCGACCGTGAATTGATCTCTGACGGGTCTGTAGTTGCGGAACTGTGCCAAGTCACCAAGTCTTTTGGCGGAGCTTTGCCCTGTTTGCATCGGGTGAGCTTGCAACTGCGACGCGGAGACTTTTATTTTCTCACTGGCGCCTCAGGCTCAGGTAAATCGACCCTCTTAAAACTACTCTGTGGTCAGCTTCGTCCGGATCAGGGCACAGTTCGTCTGTTTGGTCAAGACGTGAATCCTCAACAGAACCGGCAGATGGCACAGTTGCGGCGGCGGCTAGGGGTGATTTTTCAGGATTTTAAGCTGCTTGGCGATCGCTCCGTGGCGGAGAATGTTGCCTTTGCTCTTTTAGTCCGCGGTACCCCAAAACGGGAAATTCAGCAGCGGGTACAAACGGCGCTCAAACTGGTGGGCCTGAGCCACAAAGCCAATGCCAATCCCCAATCTCTATCGGGGGGAGAGCAGCAGCGGGTGAGTATTGCGCGGGCGATTGTCGGTGGACCTGAGCTATTGCTGGCGGATGAACCCACGGGTAATCTGGATCCCCAAACCAGCCAGCAAATTCTTGCCCTGCTCCATCGCCTTCATCAACATGGGCTAACGGTTCTCTTTACTACCCATGACCTCGCCTTGACTCGCTTAGTTCCCCATCGGATTCTCCATTTGCACCATGGCAAACTTGAGTCCCTTACCCACCCTTAACTTTTTGCTTCCAGAAGTGCGCCGCAGTCTCTGGCGCGGTGGTTGGCTCAATGGCGCAGCCGTCATTGCTGTGGCCGTGACGCTCTTTATTTTTGGTTGGGGCTGGCAAATTTCGCACATTTTAGGCGCTAGTGTCGAGTCCTTGGGCAATCGCCTAGAAATTACGGCCTATGTCTCGCCTACTCTTCCCGCAGCCAAAGTGGCCAGCCTCAAGGAGCAGTTAGCAGCATTACCGGAGGTAGCCGACTTCACTTGGATTGATCGCGATCGCGCTTGGGCAGAATTGCAAGCTGATTTAGGCCTCAAAAGCGAACAGGGTGGCTTAGACCTCTTTGACACCAATCCCCTCAGCGATGAAATCAAGATCCGCGCCCAAAGCCTTGATCAGGTGGCTCCCCTAGCTAGCCAAATCGCCCAAAAAGAGGGCATTGAGTCCGTGCAGTACCTCGAACGGGCATTAACGGGTCTGCAAAGTGTGCAGCAGGTGGTGCGGGGAGTCACGTTCATTTTGGTGCTGCTCCTGAGTTTAACGGTCGTTGCTTTGGTGAGCGCTATTTTGCGGTTGATTATCCTTGTGCGCCAACCTGAAATTGAGATCATGACTCTCGTGGGCGCCACCCAAACATGGATTTATACGCCCCTATTTATTCAAGCCGCTAGCCTAGGGGGTGGGGGCGGTTTACTGGCATGGATGGTCGGCTGGGGTAGCAGTCAACAACTTCAGCAGTGGTTAGCCCAACAGCCTAGCTTTCGTGCCCTTGCCAGTAATGTTTCCCTTGAATGGTCAGCGGGCTTGGGGGTCTTCCTGCTCCTCATCGGTGTGATTTTGGGACTTGTGAGTACCCGATTGGCACTGCAAACGACATCTCAGCGGTAGGCGGCTATGCCACAATAAGTGGGGCAATGACGATTCATTCCAAGGGCTATGACAGAATCTACGGCTGACGAGAAAGCAATTGTTCAAAACTACTTCAACACGACCGGGTTCGATCGCTGGCGGCGCATCTATGGCACCGAACAGGTGAGTAAGGTGCAAGCGGATATCCGCATCGGACACCAGCAAACAATTGATACGGTGCTGGCATGGCTGAAGGCCGATGACTCCCTCAAGGGTAAACTGATTTGTGATGCGGGCTGTGGTGTCGGCAGTCTAAGTATTCCCCTTGCCAAGCTAGGAGCACGGGTCTATGCCAGTGACATTTCCGAGAAGATGGTGGCAGAAGCTCGCGATCGCGCCGCTGCTCAGTTGAATGGCCACCATGAATTGATCCTGAGTGTCAGTGATCTAGAAGCGTTGCGGGGACAATATCACACCGTCATCTGCCTTGATGTCCTCATCCACTATCCCGACAGCCAAATGGCAGGGATGCTAGCCCACTTGAGTTCCTTGGCCATGGAGCGGCTCATTCTCAGCTTTGCCCCCAAAACACCAAAATATATGCTGCTTAAGAAGATTGGTGAATTCTTCCCTGGCTCCAGCAAGGCCACCCGTGCCTATCTCCACAGCGAGGAATTTATTGTCGGCATTTTGCGGGACTTGGGTTGGCGGATTGAGCGCAATGCGATGACGAAAACCCGTTTTTACTTTTCGCGACTTCTAGAGGCAGTACGAGCCTAAATGACGAACCTCAACCTAAGCTTGGCAGAACTGCAAGCCTTGGGGCGCCAGTGGGGAACATGGCTGCCGCCGGGGACGGTGCTCTTGTTAACGGGAGATCTAGGGGCAGGGAAAACCACGTTTGTGCAAGCCTTGGGGGAGGGATTGGGTATTGCGGATGTCATTCAAAGCCCCACCTTCACCCTGATTCAGGAATACCCTGAAGGGCGTGTGCCCCTCTATCACTTTGATCTCTATCGCCTTACCCCCGCTGAGGTGGCGGAACTGGCCCCGGAACGCTATTGGCTTGGGGAAGAAATTGATCTAGGGATTGTTGCCATTGAGTGGCCCGATCGCTTGCCAACATTGCCCCTAGACTATCTTAGGCTCCAGCTTCAACGGCAGCAGGATCGCACCCATCTAACCTTAGAGGCTGTAGGGGCAGCGACAGCGCTGTTGCCCAAGTGCTTAAATCTCTAAGGGCGCGATCGCGATAGGCGGCATAGCGCAAGGCCTTTTGGCGAACTTTTTGTTCTAAGGGTGGCAAAATGCCAAAGTTAGGCGGCATTGGCTGAAAGGTTTTGCTGTCAGCGGTACTGATGTAGTGGAACAGCGCACCAGCCATGGTTGTCGGTGGCAAGACAAGAGGCGCCAGACCCCGTGCCAAGCGAGCCGCATTTGTTCCTGCTAGCCAGCCCCCCGCTGCCGCCGCCGTATAACCTTCAGTGCCCGTAATTTGACCTGCCGCCAAGAGGGTGGGGCGATCGCGAAACTGGAGACTCGGGGTCAGCAACTTCGGCGCATTTAGGAAGGTATTGCGGTGCATCACCCCCATGCGCACAAATTCCGCCTGCTCCAAACCCGGAATCATCCGAAAGACCCGCTGCTGCTCGCCCCAGCGCAGATTGGTTTGAAAACCGACCAAGTTCCACAGCTGACCGTGGTGATCCTCTTGGCGCAGTTGTGCCACCGCATAGGGACGCTCTCCCGTATGGGGATCTCGCAAGCCCACAGGCTTCAAAGGCCCAAACCGCAGCGTATCCACCCCTCGCCGCGCCAACTCCTCTACGGGTAAGCAAGCCTCAAAAAATTGAGCATTCTCGCGCTCAAAGTCCTTCAAGGGTGCCTGCTCGGCTTCACAGAGCGCCTGCCAAAAGCGCTGATATTCTTCAGCAGTGAAGGGACAGTTGAGATAGGCCGCTTCCCCTCGGTCGTAGCGGGAGGCCAAAAAGGCCACCTCACGGTTAATGGACTCCCCAATCACAATTGGGCTGGCGGCATCAAAAAAGCTGAGGTAGTCCAGTCCGGTAAAGCGTTGGAGATCCGCACTCAGAGCCTCACTGGTGAGTGGCCCCGTGGCCAACACTACAATCCCGCTTTCTGGGAGGCGGGGTAGTTCTTCGCGCCGCAATGTCACAAGGGGATGGCTTTCGAGGGTTGCAGTCAACTCACGGCTAAATTGGGCGCGATCCACCGCTAGAGCACCCCCGGCGGGCACTTGATGGCGATCGGCAGTGGCAATAATCAACGACCCGAGGGCACGTAGTTCATAGTGTAATAACCCCGTGGCGCGATCGCTGGCCTTGGCACCAAAGGAATTACTGCACACCAACTCTGCCAACTCCGCCGTATGGTGAGCTGGACTGGCCACTTGGGGGCGCATTTCATACAGCACCACCGGCAGACCCGCACGGGCAATTTGCCAAGCCGCTTCGGTACCGGCTAAACCACCGCCAATGACCGTAATCGGTTCCATTCCTATCCTTCTGGGGGAGACTCCACTGCAACGTCTGAGGTGGGTAACGCCTCTGCGGCCTCTGCTTCTGGCTTAAAGACCAAACGCAGCAGGGGTGGTGCAACGAACGTGGTCACAATCACCATCACGATAATGCCGGCATCTAGGGCCTTCGAGAGCACACCACTGGCCGACCCGACAGCCGCAAAAATCAACCCTACTTCACCGCGAGGCACCATACCAATACCAATGGCCCAACGGTTAATTCCCGGCTGACCAAAGACGGTTGCCCCTGTTACCACCTTACCAACAATGGCCACAACTACAAGGAACGAAGCAATAATCAGACCCGCACGATTGGCCGGTTCTAAGGGATTGAGGACACTAATATCAGTGCGTGCGCCGACACAGACAAAGAACACCGGCACCAGCATATCGGCAATGGGTAAAATCTGCTCCTCCAGCTCCCGCCGCTTCTCTGTTTCTCCCAAGACCAAGCCAGCAGTAAAAGCACCGAGAATCGCTTCCAGTTGCAGGATCACAGCCACATAACCAAGGACAAAAGCAAAGATTAGGGAGGGAATCAGCAAGTTACCGCGGGTCGTCAGGCGATCGACCATCCCCAAAAAGAAGGGACTCAGTAGCCGCCCCACGACGACAGACCCCACCAAAAAGACTACAGAGCTAATGATCAAATAGATCACATTGCTGATCTCGACCGTGCCCGTTTTGGCTAGACTGGCCACCACTGCCAGCACAATAATGCCGAGAATGTCATCGAGAACTGCTGCCCCAATGATGATTTGACCTTCTGGGGAAGTGAGGCGTTGAATTTCCGCAAGGACTTTGGCCGTGATCCCAATACTGGTTGCCGTCAGAGCTGCCCCCGCAAAGATAGCGGGTACCAAGTCCACATGAAAGAGCGTTACGAGGCCGAAAGTTCCCGCAACAAAGGGAGCCACCACCCCCACCACGGCGACGACAGCCGCTTGGGGACCCACCTTGAGCAAGCCCTCTAAATCCGATTCCAATCCAATCTCAAAGAGCAGGATCATGACGCCAATTTCCGAGAGTACCGAAATGACTTCGCTGGCAGTATTGGCAACCACGGAAGCCACGCTGCCATCCATACCTGCCGTCTGTTGAATAAAGGTGGTCAGGACAGAGGGTTCCGTTGGCCCCCCTTCGGAAAAAACCAACAGGTGCAAGACGGAAATACCAACAACCACACCTCCTACCAGTTCGCCCAGTACCGGTGGAAAGTTAATGCGGGCACAAATTTCACCGCCGACTTTGCTGGCAAAGTAGATCACCACTAGACTTAGCAGAACAGCCGCCAAGATCAATGGACCTGCTTCCGCCAAGTTCACTGATTCTGCTGCAACATCAGCAAGAACAGGTTGAAAAAGTGACGTTATCAAGGGCATAGCAGCAAATGTTAAAAACTCTTTAACTCAGTTAAGCACGCCTTCCCCTTCTGCTCAACCTTGAATTGACACTGAACGGAACTGGGCTCTTTGTTGTCTAACTGCAATCGGATTTCAACATGGTTACCATAGTCTTTTATACGGGCGATCGCCCTAGCCTTTAGGAAGGCGTATTCTATTTGTCGAAGACAACTCGTGGCACAGTTCGCAGTGTCGTTGGCAATGTGTTTATTCTCGATGATGGTACTGGCCAAGTGATTGTGGATGCGGAGCCACGTCGGTTTCACCAAATCAATTTTTGTTTTCAGTCATTGCTAGCCAAAAGCCGCCTAGAATCCAGGCCAGTTCTATTACTGATTCTTGGGCTAAGCCATGAGTTTTTCTAAACTTTCCGTGAAAGGATTCTTGGTATAGTAGAAGCGTTTACGAACTACTGTTCACTCGTCATTGGGTCAGCCATGCTACTGAAGTCCACGACACGCCACGTTCACATCTATGCCGCTCATGTGGTTGATGGTGAAGTTCATCCTGATACAGAAACGCTGACGCTAAATGTGGATCCCGATAACGAGTTGGAGTGGAATGAGGCTGCCCTAGCGAAGGTGGAAGCCAAATTTCAGGAGCTGGTGGCGAATGCCGCAGGGGAAGACTTGACGGAATACAATTTGCGGCGGATTGGCTCGGACTTGGAGCACTTTATTCGCTCGTTACTGATGCAAGGGGAAATTGGTTACAACCTCAATAGCCGTGTGCGCAACTACAGTCTGGGGATTCCCCGTGTGAATCACTCCTAGATTTATTCATCCTCAATCGCGAATCATTCAACAGGTACTTTGATAGCGGCATTTCTCGCTACAGCCCTTAAATATTGGGATGTATAAAGGGACTGCTGTCCTCTCCCCTAGGGGCTCCCGTAGTTTCGTGTGTGTGGTCTCTTTAGGACAAGGGCTGTGTTTGGCCGTCAATTGGCCCAAAAAAAGAGGCCATTACTGACCTCAAAATGACACTTTGACCGCTGAAAATTGGGAGAGAGTTAAGGTCTAGAGAAGACCCCAGAAGTGAAGCACGCCTTGTTTGGTGATCAGTTCTGTAAGTAGCGCTGCCACAAAGCCAATCATGGCGAGGCGACCGTTCCAAATTTCAGCTTGGGGGGTGAATCCAAACACCCATGCGTTGCGATCTTCAGCTTTGATGGTTTTGGTATCTTCCATGGTTTTGACTCCTGATCGAACCCTGTACCCTCACTGTAACAATTCTTTACCAATCGCGCAACATCTCTTAATATATTTTTCTCTATTGCTGCCCTAGAGGGCGATCGCGGTATCCCCAATTCCTAATCAATCACGGTGGCCATCTTCACGTTCTCTAACTTGGCAAGGATTTGCGGCTTGTAATTTTCAAACTCCGTCTTGAGGAGATTGCGGCTTACAGCTGGTGGTGCAGAACTGGGCAGGCTTTTACTCGTCTGGAGCCAATCCCGCAGGAGTTGTCGCTGGAAGGTGGCGATGGTAAACATGCGTACATTAATGCAGTGTTGCGGATCCTCAAGGGAGAAAAAGAGCAGGGGATAGTAGCCTGTCTCCGCTAATAAAACACACAGTTCCTGATTGCGGGGGAGTTTCATATCAAGGTAACAGGGCAACCAGCGGGGACCTTGCTTGGGGTCGTAAATGGCAGTAATCCAGAGGATCATCGGATGGGGACTGGTGGTAAAGAGAAACTGGTTGTAGCGAATATTCAGCATCCGCCGATCAATTTCTGCCCGAGGTAGCATCACCCAGAGCGAGGCCGCTGATTCCCGCTGCGCATACAAGGGCATGGGAAAGACAATTTCGGCGACCGGTTTATCCGCAGGCCAAACACTTTGCCAGCAGACTTCTTCAACGGTGGCAAGGGCAACTGGCGGTTGAGACTGGCGTTCTGGGGGCTGCGAGATTTTTGCTGCGGCGGCGTCTAGCCCCGGCTGGGTCACTCGACCACCGCCAAACTGTTCCTCAAGGGCTGTTAGGACTTTGATAATTTCACCGACGTTTTGGGGGCGATCGGCAGGTGATTTGGCCATACAGGCCATGATTAATTCCTCAAGCACAGGAGGCAGATGCAACCCCGGATTCGCGACATTGAAGGGGATTGGCTTTTGAAAGTGGTGTGCCTTAAACCAACTACCAATGGAGTGGGTTTCTGCCTGAATGGGCATCTTACCTGTGAGTAGCTCATACATGGTGATGCCAAGACTGTAGATGTCAGAGCGGTGATCCAATTCCCGCCCCTCAATTTGCTCTGGGGAACAGTAGGCCAAGGTCCCCATGAAGGAAGAGGTTTGCCCTTTCTCAGAGACATCTCCCAAAAATTTGGCAATGCCAAAATCCAACACCTTAGCCAGTTCCCCCATCGTGCCATTTTGAATCACAAGGACATTGCTGGGTTTGATGTCACGGTGAATAATCGGGCATTTTTGGCCTTCGATAATAATTCCCTCATGGGCCACCTGAAGACCAAGGCACATATGGCGTGCAATTCGCAGAAATCGGCTTAAAGGCAGGGGTTCTTCTAGGAGCAAATCACTGAGGTTTTCGCCTTCCAAAAATTCCATGACGTAGAAGGGAATTTCCTCGTTGTTCATGCCGTAGTCGAGCACCCGCACCACATGCATACTCTTCTGGCCAAGGAGGGCGCCTGCCCGCGCTTCCTGAGCAAAGCGGGTTTTCATGCGATCATTGAGGAGTGTTTGCGAGAGGAATTTAACGGCAACGGGAACACCACCAAGGAGAATGTCCTCTGCGCGATAGACCCGCCCCATTGAGCCTTTGCCAATCAGCTCCGTCAGTCGATACCGATTCATAAGAACTTGGCCAATATTGGTGTCGCAGTGCGGTTCTGACATAAGCTGCCTCAGGGGGAAATCGGCTAACGAGATCGCAAACAGGCAAAGATTGCGTACCTAGGTCGTTAATGGGTGTCGATCTTACACCTCATATTATCTCTGGAGTCTTAAGGTTCTGTTTGATCCATTCGGGCGATCGCCAATATTGTCAGGGGAGACTTCATCAAAAGTTGCTTAACATTGGTTTGTTAACATTTGTAGCCCTCTAAGCATTGGAAACCCCTAGCCAAGACATCAGAGAAGAACTGGTAATCTGAATTTCCGTGTTGAGATCAGGCAGGGGAATTAAAGACAACGCCACCGCTACAGGAAATTTCCCCCACCGATTGCCAGTGGTTCGCAGGATAGATATGTACCTGATCGACTGCGCCCCGTCGCCAACTGCGCCACATCTCACTGGCAGCGCAGTCATAGAGCTGATACCCTTCAGGAATGGCTGCATGGGTAAAGGACATTAGTTGCGCTTTACTCTGGGCAAGGTCAGGAAAAAAGGAGGCATGGATCAATGCTTGTCGCAGGGACTCCCAAGCATCGCAATAGCGCTTAACCATTACCAGCGGCTGTCCATTTTCCCTTTTACTGGTGGCAATGACGCCACCTTTGTTCTCGACCAGCTGCAATGTCCCCAACACTGACTCAATGCGATAGCTGGGATTCGAGGCGAGGCTCTCAGCGCCATTGACCACATCGGCAACAAAAACAGCAAACAACTCGCTGTCATCCATGAAGGCACTCCTGATTCCGTTTTTCTCTTAGTTTAACCAGTTCACTTTGTCACTCCGCTAGAAGAGAGCCAGCCAAGCATTTTTTGCTTTTTCAGGATTAAAATATCTGCGAAAATTTCCTTTCTGAGGCGATCGCAAACCTCCGTATAATCATGGATTGATAAGGTAGTTGCATGGCTGCCTTCACTGGACTCTTATGCAGGGGTATCTCCCACACTCTGACTGCTTTGAGATGCTTTGACTTCTGAGGTTAACCATGAAATATCGCATTTTAATGGCGACTCTGCTGGCGGTATGTTTAGGGATTTTTTCCTTGAGTGCACCCGCCTTTGCCGCAAAACAGACTTTAACCTATGACGATATTGTCGGTACTGGTCTGGCCAACAAGTGCCCTACGCTTGATGATACGGCACGGGGTGCTTACCCCATTGATAGCTCCCAAACCTATCGCATTGCCCAACTGTGCTTGCAGCCGACGACATTTTTGGTCAAGGAAGAGCCTAAGAACAAACGCCAAGAGGCCGAATTTGTTCCCACAAAACTGGTGACCCGCGAAACCACAAGCTTGGATCAAATTCAAGGGGAACTCAAGGTCAACAGCGATGGCAGCCTCACGTTCATAGAGGAGGATGGGATTGATTTCCAGCCAGTGACCGTGCAAATGCCCGGTGGCGAGCGCATCCCACTGCTGTTTACGGTGAAAAACTTGGTGGCGAGCACTCAGCCCAACATTAGCAGCATCACCACTTCAACGGATTTCAAAGGGGAATTCACCGTCCCTTCCTACCGCACTGCTAACTTTCTTGATCCCAAAGGACGGGGCTTGGCCTCTGGTTATGACTCAGCGATCGCCATTCCCCAGGGCAAAGAAGAAGAACTGGCTCGCGCCAACGTCAAACGCTTCTCGCTTACCAAGGGTGAAATTTCTCTGAATGTGGCGAAAGTGGATGGCCGCACGGGTGAAATTGCTGGCACCTTTGAAAGTGAGCAACTCTCCGATGATGATATGGGTGCCCACGAACCCCACGAAGTGAAAATTCAAGGGCTATTTTACGCCCGTATCGAACCAGCCTAGGTCTCGATAAACCCATGGCGACTCTTTTAGAGGTAAGGGAACTGCGGGTCGCCTACCCCACACCGAAGACATCATCTGCTGCAACGTTCGTAGTGGATGGTGTTTCTTTTTGTGTGGCAGCAGGGGAACGGTTTGGGCTAGTGGGAGAGTCAGGCTGCGGCAAATCCACAGTCGCTAAGGCCATCTTGCAGTTGCTGCCATCGGGGTCACAGCTGGCTGGGGAAATTATGCTTCAGGGGCAATCGCTTTGGGGATTAACGTCAGCGCAGTTGCGCCGTCTGCGGGGCGAGCAAATTGGCTTGGTCTTTCAGGATCCAATGACCCGCCTCAACCCGCTCATGAGTATCTATGGCCACTGCGATGAACTTCTGCAGAGCCATTGGCCACATCTGACTTGTGCCCGGCGGCGGCAGCGGATTGTTGAGGTGCTCGATCGCGTGAGAATTCCCGCCAATCGTCTGCCCCAGTATCCCCATCAGTTTAGTGGCGGCATGCGCCAGCGGGTGGCGATCGCCCTTGCGTTGCTGTTGAACCCTCCCTTGATCATTGCCGATGAACCGACGACGGCTCTTGATCTCACGGTAGCAGCGGAAATTCTCGATGAACTCAGCCGCCTTTGCCAAGAGGAACAGCGGGGACTACTTTTGATTTCCCATGATCTGACATTGATGGCCAAGTATTGCGATCGCCTTGCGGTGATGCACCAAGGCAAGATTGTTGAACTGGGAGCGGCTCGCCAAGTCCTGCAACAGCCACAGCACCCCTATACCCAATCCCTCCTCGCTGCTACCCGCGTTACTCCTAGAGAGTCTCCCCCATTGGACTCTGCTCCCGAACTCCTGCAAGTTCACAATTTACAGCGGCACTACCGCTTGGGGGGATGGCTACAACCACAAACCACAATTCGCGCAGTGGATGGCGTCGATCTGACGTTGCGCCGCGGAGAAACCCTTGGCCTCGTGGGCGAATCTGGCTGTGGCAAAAGTACCCTTTCCCGCTTGATTCTGCAACTGATTCCCGCCACTGCCGGTGAAGTGGTCTTTTTGGGGCGTAATTTAACTCAATTGCCAGCGGCACAACTGCGCACAGCCCGCCGCGATCTGCAAATGATTTTCCAAGACCCCCATGCCTGCCTCAATCCGAAAATGACCGTGGGGCAAAACTTGCTGGAGCCACTGCTGATTCACCGGCTGATGGAAAAAGAGGCTGCCCGAGACCGGGTACGCGAGATGTTGGCACAGGTGGAATTAACCCCCAGTGAAGTGTATGTCCATCGCTATCCCCATGCCCTATCGGGGGGACAACGCCAACGGGTGGCGATCGCCCGCGCCCTGATTACCCAGCCGCAACTGGTGGTCTGTGATGAACCGGTGAGTATGCTCGATGCCCATATCCAACGGCAGGTGCTGGCGCTGATGCAGCAGTTAAAAGAGCAATTGCAACTCACGTATCTCTTTATTACCCACGATCTGGCGATCGCCCGCAGTTTTTGCGATCGCATTGCCGTAATGTATGCTGGCAAGATTGTTGAACTGGCTCCTACCGCGCAATTATTTGCCCAGCCGCAGCATCCCTACACGCAAAAACTCCTTGCCGCAGCGTTGTAGTCTCTCTTAACGATTTTTTCCCCATTTCTTAGGCAAACCCTAACCCAACTTTCCTAAGGTATGAACTGGCAACCTAGAGTGGACGAACTCCCATCAACAACTACCCATGGGTGAATACTTTGGTGATCTGTTACCCCGTGTCCTAGGCCGACGCACTGTACTGAAAACTGCCCTTTTTGGGGCGGCGGGTTTAACCCTTGCAACCCTGACTAAAGGGTGTGCCACTGCACCAGCTTTAGGCTTTCCAACGATTTACCCCAACACGGACGATAAAATTACGTTGCCTGAGGGCTTTGAGCATGGGGTGGTGATTCGCTGGGGGGATGCCCTCGATGGCGGTGAAAACTTGAATTGGAATCGCATTCACCAAACAGTCACCGAAGCGGATGTCCAGCGGCAGCAGCAGTGCTTTGGCTACAACTGTGATTTTGTTGGCTATCAGACCACACCCGATGGCAAGCACTTACTCGTGGTTAACCATGAGTACACGAACCCTGAACTGATGTTTCAAACGGTGGGCGATCGCCCCAATCAATGGCAAGCAGCCCTTCAGCGAGAAGCCCATGGACTCTCCATTGTCGAGATTGCTAAAAACACCAATGGCGGCTGGCGGTACGTAAAAGCCTCTCCCTACAACCGTCGGATTACGGGTTCAACCCCCTGTAACATTTCTGGCCCTGCCAAAGGTCACCCCCTGCTCAAAACGGCTGCTGATCCTACGGGCACACGCGTCAACGGCACACTCAATAACTGCTCAGCGGGCAAGACCCCTTGGGGCACCGTACTCACCTGTGAGGAAAACTTCCATACCTACTTTGGGGGTAGTGATAGCAACCTCACGGGCATGGTGAAGGAGCTGCATAAACGCTATGACATTCCCAGCGATCGCGCCGATCGCTATGGCTTTTATCTCTATGAAGATCGCTTCAACATCGCGAAGGAACCCCAAGAGGCCTTTCGCTTTGGCTGGGTTGTGGAGGTGGATCCCCTCTCCCCCGATCGCCCACCCATTAAACGCACAGCCCTAGGACGCTTTCGCCATGAGGCGGCGACAACGGTGATTGCCCCCGATGGACGAGTGGTGGTGTATATGGGGGATGATGAACGCTTTGAGTATGCCTATAAATTCATTACCAAGGGCAAGTACCAAGCCAACAATCGCGCCGCCAACTTGACCCTGTTGGACGAGGGGGAACTCTACGTTGCCCGCTTCAAGGATGATCTCACGGGTGAATGGCGAGCGATCGCCCGCGTTGAGGGCAGCACAATTACCCCCAACCCCAATCTGCCGACAGCCTTTCAACAGGATCCTGCCCTCTGTTTTATTTACACTCGCGCTGCCGCCGATGCCCTAGGGGCAACGAAAATGGATCGACCCGAGGACTTCGAGTGGAATCCCGTCACCAAAAGTGTCTGGCTAGCACTGACCTACAACGAGAAACGCAAGGCCAAGGCCACGGATGGCGCCAATCCCCGTCCTGAAAATGTGATGGGGCATGTGATTGAAATCATTGAGCAGGGGAATAACCCAACCGCCTTGCAGTTTCAGTGGCGTTTGCCGTTGCTCTGTGGAGATCCCACCGCCCCAGAACAGAACCGCCAGTTAGTGCTTTATGGTGAACCCACCAACCCAAAAATGCCGCCAATCTCAGCACCCGATAACTTAACCTTCGATCGCGCTGGCAATGTCTGGATTGCCACGGATGGCAATGGCGGGTCAACCCGCTTGGGCAAAAATGATGGCGTTTATGTCCTCAATCCCTATCGACGCGAACTGAAGATGTTCCTCTCTGGTGTGCCTGGCTGTGAAATTTGTGGCCCTGAATTTAGCAGTGACTATCAAACCTTCTTCTGTGCTATTCAGCATCCGGGGGAAGGGGCAAAATCCACTGCTGAGGTTCCCACTCGCTGGCCCTATGGAGAAGAAGTAGTCGTGCCTCGCCCTGCCGTGATTGCCGTGTGGCGCCCAGATGGTCGGGAAGTTTCAGCTTAGGGCTTGCGCGAAGAATAGCGATTGATCCCTTCGGGACGCAGGGGTACGACGGGAGCAGCCCGGCGGCGGTGGGTTCTAGACGTTGTGGCGCGAGTGTTTGTCGCACTGGGGAAGGCAATCACCTCTGCCGGCTGCGCTTCACGGGCACAACGAATCAACAGGCCAGCGATCGCTAGACTGGCCATAATTGAACTACCGCCATAGCTAAAGAGAGGAAAGGGCAGTCCCGTTGTCGGCAGGAGTCCAATGGCCACACCAATATTAATTAGGGCTTGCAGGAGCATGAGCACTGTGGCTCCCAAAGCAATCAATTGCACCAAGGCATCCCGCGCCTGCATGATCACCCGCATGCCCAGCCAGCCATAGGCCGCTAACAAAGCCAACAGGAGCAGACAGCCCACCAATCCCGTTTCCTCAGCATAAACGGCAAAAATAAAATCCGTGTGCTGAATCGGTAAGTAGGAAAGCTTTTGTTGTGAAAAACCATAGCCTGCTCCCCAAACCCCCCCGGAGGCAACCGCCAATAGACTCTGTACCAGTTGGTAGCCATCCCCCATTGCATCTGCCCACGGGTTCAGGAACGACATCACGCGCCGTCGCTGATACTCGTTAATGCTGATACTCAGCACCGCTAAGCCAAGTCCACTCATGGCCGTCAACAGCAGGGGCGCCAAGGGTAAACCTGCACCAAGGGCCATCAACCATAACGTCATGCCACAGAGGGCGGTGGTACTGAGGTTGGGTTGAATTAAAATCCCCAGCAGTGTCAGGGCAAAGGCCGTTAACCAAAAGCAGCGCGCCTTCAGATGCAGCCGCCGCCAAGAACTAAAGACCCAAGCCGCTTGCAAAACTAAAAAAGGCTTCATCATCTCCGAGGGCTGGAGTTGAAAAGAACCAAGACTAATCCAGCGTGTCGCTCCCATCACCGTCGTTCCCACCCCCGGTAGTCGGGTTGCCCAGATGAGCAGCAGAAACAAAAAGAACCCCGGAATCGCCATCTGGAGCGATCGCCGCAGCGGCAGCCGCAGAAACACTTGAAACCCTATCCAGCCAAGGGCAAGCCACAGCAGTTGACGTGTAAAGTAGTACAGCCCATCCCCTGTTTCGGCCAAGCCCACGGGAAAACTAGCGGAAAAGAGCACCACCAAACCAAGGGCAATCCAGACAAGGGTCAACCAGTGGAGCAATCGCGCTTCCAGTGTCCACTGTTGCAGGTCGCGATCGCCAAAGGGAAGAAAACGCCACCACTTCACGCTCAGATGACCCTCACTGGCACCTGCCACTATAGGAACAGTACAACCCTTTTCACAAGAATGGCAAAAGCTCGAAAGCACAATGGCCACGGGGGAGAAGAGTGCCTTCCCTCCATCTATCTCATATTCTGGAAAAGGACTGTATCTAATCTTAATCTGGCACAATTGTTATGCATCTTTTAGAGCGATCGCCCGTGACTGTGCCTACCATTTCTGAACGCTTTGAGCAATGTCGTGCCCGTCAACGCTGTGCCCTGATTCCCTTTTTGACTGCTGGCGACCCTGATTTAGAGACCACGGTTGCTGCCCTCAGAGCCTTGGATGCCCATGGTGCCGATGTGATTGAACTGGGGATACCCTATTCGGATCCCTTGGCCGATGGTCCAGTGATTCAGGCAGCCGCCACCCGCGCTCTGCAACGGGGAACTCGCCTCGAGGCAGTGTTGGAAATGACAACGGACTTGCACCGCCAACTGAGGGTGCCGCTCATCTTATTTACCTACTACAATCCCATCTACCATTGGGGGGTCTCTTCATTTCTGAAAGCGGTTGCCCAGGCCGGGATCAAGGGCTTAGTGATTCCCGATCTGCCCCTTGAGGAAGCGGAACCCGTACTCGCTGAGACCGCCAATCTGGGTTTGGAATTGACACTGCTGATTGCGCCCACTACATCGCCCGAACGGATGCAGGCGATCGCCACCGCTTCCCAAGGCTTCATCTACCTCGTCAGCACCACGGGTGTCACGGGGATGCGCCAAGAAATGGCCAGTCGCGTTCAGGAACTGTTGCGCACGCTGCGGCAAATTACCCCCAAGCCCATTGGTGTGGGTTTTGGCATTGCCAGTCCAGAGCATGCCCGTCAGGTGCGCGATTGGGGTGCTGATGCTGCCATTGTCGGCAGTGCCTTTGTCAAACGTCTTGCGGAACCGGATCAGGGAGTCGCCGCTGTTGCCGAGTTTTGTCAGGCACTCCGAACGGCTCTCGATACCCCCTAGGGACGCACCGTCAAGGTAAAGTAAATGCCATCGGACTGTAAACTACGGGTTTGACCGGGCAGATCAATCAACGGCGCCGCATATTGAAACTGAATATCGAGGTTTGGGGTGGGTTGCACCAAGAGACCCAAGCCTAAGCCAGCAATCACATTGTTGGGCACAGCTCCCGCAGGATTACGGCTATTGTTCCAGACGACCCCCAGATCAAACAGCGGCCCAAGGGAAATGAGCGGACGGCGATTGGCAGTGCGCAGTACGGGAAAACGGGCTTCCCCAGAGAATCGCAGGCCATTATCCCCAGAGAGGGCATTGGTCGAGTAACCCCGCACCGACAGAGGCCCACCAATCACAAATTGGTGAAAGGGGAGCAGGCTATTGGGACTCAGTTGCACATCCGTGCGCAAAATCAAAAAGTTATCTGCCCAAAGGCGTTGCAGTCGCTGCCCCTGTCCCAGCCAGCTAAAGAAAGTACCATCAGGGGTCGGACTGGGGTTTTCTGTGGCGCCAAAGATCGGTAGGCCAAAGTTAAATTGCGAACGAAAGACCCATGCCCCTTGGGTGTCGCGGCGAATATACTCTTGGGTGAGTTCAAGAACACGGGTGGCACTATAGCCCGATGGATCAGAGCCAATGGAAATGGAGGTTGGCACTCCCAAAACAAAGGTTTGCCCCGACTGCATTAGGAAGCCAATGCCAAAGGCCAGTTCCTCACGGATATTGCGAATCACCGGTTGGCGAAAACTGGCTTGGTAAATCGCGGACTCACTGCGGATATCAAAAGCCGCGAGCGCAGGTGGACGAGTAATTTCGCTATCGGCTTGGACAGTGCGAATCGTGAACGTGCCATTCAGGGCGTTGAGGGGGAGGCTGTAGCCAAACTCCACAGTGTTGGACGCCCCCCAGTCAAATGTGCCAAGGTTGTTGCCAATGGCGTAGGAGCCGTAAATGCTATCGCCACGACCACTGAGGTTGCTGTGACCCAAAAAGACAGTGGCACGGTTGGGGGCGATCGCCGGCGGGCTGTTGTTATCCAAACCAAAGGCAGCGTTGAACCAGTTGGCAGGCACCACCCGTACCACCAAAATACTGTCTTGGGGAGTTGTACCGGGTCGCAAACTTGCCGAAAGATTGGCAAAGAGGGGATCCGTCCGTAAGAGGCGCAACTGCTCCTCAAGGCGATTGGAATTCAGAGGCACACCAGCGCCGAGGGCAATGCGGCTGCGAATATACCGCTGGAGAATTCCTTTATTGCCTTCAATGCGGATCTCCTCTAAGCGACCCTCAAGCACCTGAATTGTAATCACGCCATCCCGTGCCACTTGCTCCCCAAGCACTGCGCGCGAGGTCAGATAACCTTTCTCTAGATAGAGTTTTGTGATGGCATCGGCTGCGCCCTGTAGCTCTGCTAGCGTGACCTGACGCCCTTCAAGAGGCTTGAGAATGGGATCAAATTCCGCTGGCCCAAAGACGGTGCTGCCTTCAACAATAATTTTTTGTACAGGTATTAAAATAGTTTCAGTTTCCGGGGTCGGGCTAGGCAGTGAGGAGGGCGGTTCAAGAACTGGCGCTGGTGTTGGTGATAACGGGGCTGGATCAGGTAGCGGTGGCTGAATGTCCTGTTGCGTCGGGGTGATGATGGGAATCGCCACCGCAGGTGTCGTTGTGCCTGTGCTGCCGAGAATTGCAAAAATAGTGACGGGTGCAAATAATTTTGTTTTCACGTCCTCAACCCCAATGTTCGTTATAGTATTTCGCTGATTGCGCCTGTGATAAGCAACCTAAGACAAGCAATTGATAGAAAAATCCCATTCTTATGATGGGCAGGCACCCAACATTGGCGTGAGGAGTGGTCTTTGCCTTCAGATTCTAGCGGATGACTGAAAAAAAGCGGTACTGTCATGCCCCATCGTGGGCGATCGCCCCCATCCCCTATCAACGTGATTCAAGCGGGGGGAAGTGCCGTTTCAGCAGTGCCATCAGGGGTATCAACGAGGGCAGATTCATCAATGGCCAAATCAAACCAAAAGGTACTGCCGACACCCACCTCACTAATCAAATGAATCTGGGTATTGTGTTTGTGAATAATGTCTTGAACAATTGCCAGTCCTAGCCCCGTGCCTTCGAGGGTATGCACGCGATTCTCAACACGGAAGAAGCGTTCAAAAACGCGGGGTTGATCCTCTGGAGCAATGCCCATGCCCGTATCTGCCACCTCAACCCGCACCCGTTCTTGTTCTGGATCGCTAGGGGGATGCCAGACATAGGCCCGAATCGTCACTCGCCCTCCCTCTGGGGTAAATTTGAGGGCGTTGCCAATCAAGTTTGTCAGGGCGCCAATGAGTAGGTCGTAGTTCCCCCAAACCGGTGGCAGGGGGTTTTCCACCTCGGCAGTCAGGGTAATGGACTTATTGGCAGCATTGAGTTGATAGGTGCGCATAATCTGATCAATCACCTGCGCCATCTGCACCGAGCCAAACTGATAGGGACGCCCCGACTCAAGGCGGGAAATGTCTAAGAAATCATTCACAAGGCGGGTCAGGCGATCAGTTTCGTGATTCGCAGTTTCCAGAAACTCCTGCTGCTCTTTTTCACCAAGGCTACTGCCATATTCTAGGATGGTTTCAATAATTGACTTGATGTTAAACAAAGGCGTGCGCAACTCGTGGGAAACATTGCTGATTAACTGGGCTTTGGCTTCGTTGAGTTCTACCTCGCGGGTAATGTCTTGAATCGTAATTGCAATGCCCTTGGGTTTTTCCCGCTGCACATCCATCACCGTTGTCAGCAAAATGCGTACCGATCGCGAGCTGGGTTCTTGGAGCGTGACCCGAAATTCTCCGCCTTCCGATTCACCCTTAGAGGCCTTGTAAAGGGGGCAGGTGAGTTTTTCACACACAGGTGCTGGAAAACAGTTCAGGGCATTTTGACCAATGACGTTCATGCCTTCCCAATTGAAAAGGCGCTGTGCTGTGGGGTTCACCAAAATAATCCGCATGTCAGTATCCAACAGGATCGCCCCATCGGCAATGGTGGAAACCAAGGTATCTAGCTTGGCTTTTTCGGCTTGGAGTTCTTCAATGTTTTGAGCTTCGTAGGAGGCAAGCCGCTCGGCCATGTCATTAAAGCTGGCAATCAACTCCCCTAGTTCACCGCCAAAGGGCAGGTTAATGCGTTGCTTAAAATTGCCAGCGGCAATGTTTTTCACCCCTTGTACGAGTTCTTTGATGGGTTGGGTAATCGTCAGGGCATTGAAAACCCCGCCTAAAATCACCATGATCCAAAGGGATACAAACACGGCAATTGTCAGATCGCGGGTAAGATTGGCGGAGGCAATAAAGGTTTGGTTGGGATTAATGCCCAAAGCCACGACCCCTAAGTTTTCGCCGTTAAATGTCAAGGGGACAAAGACATCGGCCACAAGACCATCGGGGGTTTGGTGTTGGCGCACAAGGGGTTCTTGGCTAGCGCGGTAGGTTTCTGGCAGTTGAATGCGGCGGCGCAACGTCAGCGCGCTTTCCACTTGGGGAGCAGAGTAGGGGAGGCCATAGTAAATTTCGCCGTCGGGATCGGCATAGAGAATGTAGCGAATACTGGCACTGCGTTCGTAGAACTTACGGGAAAATTCAGCGACAGCGGCGGTATCTCCCTTGGCTACGAGGGGCGCTACATCGGCCGCTAAGAGTAACCCCAAATCCCGACCATAGCGGGTGTCGTTGAGATGGGCATTGGTTTGAATGGTATTGACCGCCCAAAAGGTGAGGCCACTCATGATGATGGAGACCACGAGTGTGGCTGTGGCCATGAGGCGGGTTTGAATCTTGAATTCTGACCACCAGCGGGCGATCGCCCGCACTTTGTCGCTAAACCCCCCTTGTTCTGTGTCTGTTTTCAAAACTGCCATGCTGTTTAAGGTACCGAAAAATTTTCCCTGATTCTACGGGATTTTGCTTACATTTTTATTGTGGCATCTGAGAGCGGTTCTAAGCGGGCAAACTCTTCAATGCGACGGCTATAGCGGTGCAGCATCTGCTCACTCCACGTGGCATCCGGACTATTCACATAGAGGTGTACCAATGGCTCGCTCGCATCGGGAAGAACGAGAACCCAATGATCCGTGTTAGGTTCGCCAATTTTCACACCATCAATGAGGCTCAAATGGTTGCGGGGATGGGTTTCCACTAAGTGGCGCATCAAGGATCCTTTGGCAATCCACGGACAGCGAATCGCGCGGTGATAGTAGTGGACGTGGGGCAGTTCTTGACGCATCACCGTTAGGGGCTTGCCAATCAGTGCCAGCAGTTCGATCAGGGTCGCGATCGTAAACATGGCATCGAAGCCCGGATGCAGTTGCGGGAAGATAAAACCGGTTTCTGCGGAACCGCCAAGGACAACGCCACTGTGGTGTTGGCAGGCTTCCATGAGATCAGTCGGGTTGGTGCGACTGCGGATAATTTGCCCGCCCTGTTGGCGAGCGATCGCCTCCACCGCACTAGAGGTTGTCACGGGCACGACCACTGTCCCTCCCGGATGGGTTAAGAGCATCAAGTAGGTCATCAGCGCTGTGAGTTCTTGATCGCTAAAAACTTGACCAGCATTGTCCACCAGTGTTAAGCGTTCGCCATTGGCTGACACTTGTACCCCCAAACTGGCGGAAAGCGCAGTCACAACTTGTCCTAATTCCCGCAATAGCCGCTGTCGCTCCAAGATATTCAAGGGAGTCGGGTGCAGCGTCGCATTGAGAACAACGGCATCACAGCCAAACTTGCTAAGGATTTGGGGCAAGACCACCCCAGAAACGGCATAGGCATAGTCAATGACAATTTTGGCAGGGCTACCATAAAACACTTGGGTATTCAGCCATTTTTCAAAGCCTTGGGCGTAGGCGGCAACGCAGTTGTTGGGATGGGTCATGACCCCAACATCCGTGAGCAGGGCACGGCGAATATCTTCGCGGAAGTAGGCGGTTTCAATTTGCCGTTCCTTGGCTTTGCTGAGGTTAATTCCTTTGTGGTCAAAAAACTCAATCAAGAGCTGATCGGCGCGATCGGGATGGGCACGCACATGGATGCCACCACTGACAGATAGAGTTTGAGCTGCAAAACGGGCAATGGGGAGAGCGATCGCCTCCAAATTCAGAACATGAATCCCCACCGACATCAGACCCGACATCAGGGCATGAGCCACCATCCGCGACACATTGCGCTGATCCCGCGATACCAAGACACTGGTTCCCGGTTCAAGGATTGAGGCATAGGCTGCCGCCAGCCGCACAGCAAACTCCGGCGTGATGTCCACATTAGCGACACCAGCTACCCCCCGCTGCCCAAAGAGATAGCGCTGCCCCGTTGTGCCCCAGATCAGGCTTTCATTAACAATCGCACCCGCTTCAATGCGTTTGCCCGGCCAGAGCCGCACCCCCTGACTGAGGCTGGCTTCTTCCCCTACCACACAGCGACTACCAATAATCACCCCTTCGTGTAGTGTCACATGGCGATCGACATGGACATGGCGAGCTAAAATGCAATGCTCTAATTCACTGTCATCCCCAATAAAACAGCCACTCCAAGCCACCACTGAGCGCAACTGACTGCCATTGCCAACAATCACGTTATCCCCCAAGATCGTCCCCGCCCCAAGGGTGACCCCCGCACCAAAGCGGCAGTTATTGCCCAAGACCAGCGGCGCCTCTAGCTGAACCGTTTGCGGCAATGTGGTGTTGTGCCCTACCCAAATTTGCGGCTGAACTTCGTGCCCCTGAATTTCCAAGTGCACGCGGCCATAGAGGGCATCCTGTTGTACCTGTTGATAGGTTTGCAGACTGCCCACATCACACCAGTAGGCATCGGTCACATAGCCATACATCGGCACATCTGCCTGCAACAGCAATGGAAATAAATCCCGCGAAAAATCCCGCTCAATACCGCTATTGAGGTAGTCCATGACAGCAGGGCTAAGAATGTAGATGCCCGTATTCACCGTATCCGTAAAAACTTCCCCTGCTGAGGGCTTCTCTAGAAAGCGCCGCACCCGTCCGTCACTGTCGATAAAAACAATCCCAAACTCCTTGGGCTGGGGTACACGAGCAAGCATCAGGGTCACTGGGGCGCCGTGCTGGTGATGAAAACGTAGGGCATCTGTTAAATCAATGTCAGTAATACTATCGCCGCTAACTACCAAGAAGGGATCCGTAAGGAGAGTGGCGATGTTTTTTACTGAACCTGCCGTCCCAAGAGGTTGCTCTTCTTCAACCACATAGCTGAGATGCACACCAAATTCACTACCGTCGCCGAAATAGTCCCGCACCACATCAGGGAGATAGTGCAATGTCATGACCACATCGTCCAAACCATGGCGGCGCAGCAGATTGAGGATATGCTCGGCAATGGGACGATTGACCACCGGCACCATGGGCTTAGGTAGATCGCAAGTGAGAGGACGCAACCGAGTTCCGCTTCCTCCTGCCATGAGGACGACTCGCACAGTTTTCTCCTTTGTGAAACCTCACCCTAGTATCTCAGTGTAGGAGAGGATTCAAGGCTAAAGGGGACTCATTGAGGAAACTGCAATGATTTTTGATATTACTTAATTGGGTTTGGATTTGAAAGACTGGTAGTCATATTGAAAGAGAGCTTAAAGGTGAGGTAGAGTTATTTATATTCTGCCTCATCACCTGTTATAAATTGTAGAAGTCTGTTTAGATACTAAATGGAAATCGGTTAATTTTCCAATCACCATTTTCAAAAGCTATAGTAAGATAATCCAGCTCACTTAGGTAATGATCACCCTTAAATTTTCTATAAAGCGGTAGGAGAGAAACCTTATGATAGTATTTATTAAATACAAGTTTCTTGAACCTAATTATTTTTCTTGCTTGAGATAACTGGTTGTTCACTTCATGAGTGCATTTATAACTACATGATAGCTTAGAAATTATTTTCTTCATTTCAGAATGACATTGCTGATTGAATATTTTTGCACGGTTACTATCATGCAATCTATACCCTCCTAACATACAGTCGACGTGATAAATATTTGTGTGTAAGAAAAAGCGAGACCATAGCTCACCATCAACCATGAATTCATAACTTTCATCAATAAACCCACCGGTTTTTTCCCAGAGACTACGTCTCCAGAAGACTGATTCTTGTTGAATCCATGCATAGTTTCCTAAAAGGAAGTCATAAATATTCTTGTATACCTTACGTGTTTTGATTACTTTCCCTTCTACATTGTAATGAGTATGCCAACCTACTATCCATTCAACTTCTGGATGTCGCTCAAAAACTTGAGATACAACATAAAAGCACCAAGGTAGATACATATCATCTGAGTTAATCCATGCCATGATTTCGCCTGTTGCTTTGGCAAAACCTTTATTCAGAGCATTGCCATGACCAAGGTCTCGTTCACTCACCGCGTAATGTAGACAGTTTTCGTATTTTTTTATAATTTCAACAGATTCATCAGTACTACCACCATCAATAATTATATACTCTAAGTTAGGATAATTTTGGTTGACAACTGACTGGATGGTTGCTTCTAGGAACCGACCTTGATTGAAAGAAGGGGTAACAATAGAAATTTTTGGCAATTTCATAATTTAAGATAAGAGTTTTAATTATATGAACTCGATTTTACATTGCCTTGCAGCAGAAGTGTTGAATTCTGTAACAAACCTCAATATTCTAAGGGACAAGTAGCTCTGGCTGCCAATCAAAGCGCCAATGCACTATCGAGCAGCGACGACTGAGTTCCAGTTGCAAATATCGCAATTTGTCTAATCGCTTCCTGCCAAAATACTCAGGTATCTCCACTAGCTCTAAAATTAAATACGCAATCAAAACCCTATAAATCTGATTTATCACCCAATTCAAACTCTTCGTCATCAGCTTGTCTAATGATAGATGCATCTTTAGAAACTTCCATAAGTTCTCAATCGCCCACTGATGCCGATACAGCTCACTCACTTCCTCATCACTTAGATGCCTTAGATTCGTCGCAATACGAAACTCTGTTCCATTCTCATCAAAAAATTGAATCACTCGATATCTCTCATGATTAAACCTCATTCTCATGTTATTCTTGATACGCACAATAAATAAACACTTCCTCTCACTCAGGCTCTCTAAAAATTTCCAACTCGCAAATCCTCTATCCATGATGGTAACCGCATTCTCAGGGATCAGTTCTAAAATCTCGTCCTGAAAGCTCAGGTCATGTCTTCACTACCTGACCCGTAATGTTCTGCGTTAAATCAAATCCCGTGATCAGCTTCACTTGATGGTATTTTTAGAACCAAAAGAGTTTACTCGTCAGGGTAATGACGGTGGCATCGATAGGAAACAGCCTCAGACTGGAACAACGATGTCTCTTGCGAGCTTGAGACATGAGATGAGTGTAAATCGCCTCAAATAAGGTAGTTGTTCGAGTTTTGTTCCTCTTGAAAAACGTGGACATATCCACCGTAATCCCTGAATGATTCAAGCGATAAAATAAGGCTCTCATGCTGGTTAACCCTTGGTCGAGAACATAGGTCAACTAGATTTTGAAGAACAATTGCGAGTTGAGGACGGGGTAGTCACAAGGGCTGAGCTGCTTGAGAATGGACTTGACAAGGACTGAAAAAGATGCCATAGTAAGTTGTCTATTTTTTCTTCTTTTGAAGGAATAATACGGCATTTCTTCCCTTTTTTCTACCCTCTTAAACTATCTTTGAACACTTCGAGACTTCAGCCTAAGATTTGCGATAAAAAAACCTACCCTTGGTTGAGGGCAGGTTCAGCGTGACGATATAACGCGATCGCGCTTAGGCAGTAAAGCCGGCTTTATATTCGGCGATCGCTTCCTTCAGCAGTGCCTCAGCTTTTTCATCCAGTTTTTGGGTTGTACGGATAATTTCACCGTATTCTGGCTTATTGGTGTGCAGGTAATCGCGCAAACCAGCCACAAACTTGGACACCGATTCAACGGGAATATCGTCGAGGTAACCATTGGTACCGGCGTAGATGGTTGCCACTTGGTACTCCACCGGGATAGGGGAATATTGAGGCTGCTTGAGAATTTCCCGCAAACGTTGCCCCCGTGCCAGCTGGTTTTGGGTGGCTTTATCCAAGTCGGAGGCAAACTGGGCAAAGGCTTGCAACTCATCAAATTGCGCCAGTTCCAGCTTCAATTTCCCGGCCACCTGCTTCATGGCTTTGATTTGAGCAGCGGAACCCACTCGCGACACGGAAATCCCCGCGTTGATGGCAGGACGCAAGCCCGCGTTGAAGAGGTCAGAGGAGAGAAAGATTTGACCGTCGGTAATGGAAATGACGTTGGTGGGAATGTAGGCAGACACGTCGCCGGCTTGGGTTTCGACCACGGGTAGAGCCGTCATGCTGCCACCCCCAAGGGCATCGTTGAGTTTAGCGGCACGCTCCAGCAAGCGGGAGTGGAGGTAGAACACATCCCCAGGATAGGCTTCGCGACCGGGGGGACGACGCAGCAGCAGCGACATTTGCCGATAGGCTTGGGCTTGTTTGGAGAGGTCATCGTAGATGACGAGGGTATGCTTGCCTTGGTACATGAAATACTCTGCAATCGTGGCTCCAGTGTAGGGAGCAAGGTACTGCAACGCGGCTGGATCACTGGCGTTGGCAGCAATAACAATCGTGTAGTCCATAGCGCCCCGCTCCCGCAGCACGTTCACCACTTGAGCCACACTGGAGGCTTTTTGACCAATGGCCACATAGACACAAATCACGTCTTGACCTTTTTGGTTCAGGATCGTGTCAATGGCAACGGCTGTTTTACCGGTCTGGCGATCGCCAATGATCAGTTCCCGCTGACCCCGACCAATGGGAATCATGGCATCAATCGCCGTAATCCCTGTTTGTAACGGCTCACACACCGACTTGCGCTGAACAATACCCGGTGCCGGAGATTCAATGAGGCGGGTAGCCGTCGTGTGGATCTCCCCTTTGCCATCAATGGGGCGCATCAGCGCATCCACGACCCGACCAATCGCCCCTTCGCCCACGGGAATCGAGGCAATTTTGCCAGTGGCTCGCACAGTACTGCCTTCTTCAATACCGAGGCCATCGCCCATCAGCACCACCCCCACGTTATCCTCTTCGAGGTTGAGGGCAATCCCTACGGTGCCGTCTTCAAATTCCACCAATTCTGAGGCCATCACTTTGTCGAGGCCATAGACACGGGCAATGCCATCACCCACCTGCAAGACAGTACCGACATTATCGACTTTGATCGACTGTTCGTACTGCTCGATTTGCTGGCGAATAATGCTACTGATTTCGTCGGGTCGAATACTTACCATAGAAGTCGCTCTCAAGGGTTGAACAGTTTACAAAGGGGACGTTAGGCGGCTTGCGCCAAGGTGAGACTGAGGCGGCGGAGTTGACCCCGCAGACTAGCATCAAAGATTTGGGAGCCAACTTTAATCACCACGCCACCAATCAGTTCGGGATCGCAGGCAGTGACAAGCTCCACATCGGCAGCACCGGTCATGGCTTTGACCTTTTCGACCACTGCACGGTGTTGATCGTCGTTGAGTTCGACAGCACTGGTGACTTCCGCCAAGACCACATTGCGGAGCTTGCGCACAAGGGCACGATACTGCTCACAAATAGAGCCAAGAAAGTTAATGCGCCGCCGATCCACGAGCAACATTAAGAAGTTGAGGAAGTAGCCGTGCACCTTATCCACTGTCAACTGCCGCAGCACATTCTTTTTGGCCTCAGCCTTGATCAGGGGATTGGCAAGAAACTGTTGCAGTTCACTGGAGCTAGCAAGGAGTTCCAAAATTAACTGCGTGTCCTGCTGAAACTGATCAATGAGGTTGTGGGTTTGCGCCAACGACAGCAGCGCCTCGGCATAGGGTTCAACAAGTTCACCACGGACAGTGGTCTGCATCATTTGCCTCCTAGTAGGGCAATACTGCGATCAATAAGGGTGCGCTGAAGGTCTGGATTTTGGCTCAAACGCGCTTTGAGTTGGTTTTCGGCCTCTGCAAGTGCCATAGCGGCAATCCGCTCGCGAATTTCCGCGATCGCCCGCTCAGTGGCGGCACTGGTATCTTGGGAAGCCGTCTCCTTCAAGCGCTCAATTTCCCGCTTGGCTTGGGCAATAATTTCTTCTTTTGCAGCCTTGGCACGGGCGAGAGCGTCCTCGCGGATACGTTGAGCCTCCTGTTTAGCCTGAGCTAGTTTTTGCTGCTCTTCAGCGAGGCGGGCTGCCGCCACTTTCTGGCGTTCTTCTGCTTCAGCAATGGCGTTAGCAATCTGCTGCTGGCGATCGCCCAAGGTTTTGCCGAGGACACCGCGGCCAAAATACACCAATACCCCAATAATGATGGCAAGGTTGATCACATTGGTTTCGAGCAAATTGGTGTTAATGCCAAAATGCCCCGCTTCTTCCGTTGCCAATAGAAATACTGCGTCCATGACCCACACTCCTAGGCCAGTAACTTCGCTAATAACTGCTCACTCAAGCTGGCAACTTGACCCTCAAGCGCTTGCAGTGTTGCCTGCTTTTGCTGATCAATCTCTGCTTGAATCTTGAGTAACTCTGCCTGCACGGCCTGCTGGGCTTCAGCAATCTCGGCGGTGGCAATTTTTTGTGCCTCGGCTCTGGCCTCTTCAATCAAAGCTTGGGCTTGGCGACGGGTACTGGCCAACTCCTGCTCGTACTGCTGAGCCAGTTCAGTGGCCTGTTGCAACCGCTCCTTGGCCTGTTGCAAGTTGGTTCGGATATACTCATCCCGATTGTCCAGCGCCTGACCCAAGGGCTTGTACAGCAGCGCATTCAAAATGACGGTCAAGATTAAGAATTGCACAGCCATCAGGGGTAGGGTGGCATCAAAATCAAACATCAGCCTCTCCAGAATGGGGGATCGGGGGAAAGCTCATCCAAGCCTCCCCCACTGGGGTTAATTAGGATGCAAAGGGGTTGGCAAACAGGAGCACCAGCGCAATCACCAGACCGTAGATGGTCAGGGACTCCATGAATGCCAAGGTCAGCAGCAGTGTACCCCGAATTTTACCTTCCGCTTCCGGTTGCCGCGCAATCCCTTCCACGGCTTGACCAGAGGCATTCCCTTGACCAATCCCAGGCCCAAGCGATGCTAGACCAATTGCCAGAGCAGCAGCCAAAACAGAAGCAGAAGCGACTAACGGATCCATAGTTGATTTCCTCGAGACGTAGTAGGACGAAACAAAATTTCCAGAGATAACAATAGCAGGGTATGTACCCCTTTTAGGAGTGAGCCTCTTCGTGCTCGCCGCCATGTCCCTCCATGGCCTCCCCAATGTAGGTGGCTGCGAGGGTGGCAAACACAAGGGCTTGAATGGCACTGGTAAAGAGTCCTAAGGCCATCACGGGCAAGGGCACAAACAAGGGCACCAGCAACACCAAGACCCCCACCACTAATTCATCCGCCAAGATGTTGCCAAAAAGACGGAAGCTCAGGGAAAGAGGTTTGGTAAAATCTTCCAAGATGGCAATGGGAAGTAAGACGGGCGTTGGCTCGATGTACTTGGTGAAATACTTCAGCCCCCGCTTGCGTAGCCCGGCATAGAAATAGGCCAAGGAGACCAGCAAAGCCAAGGCCACGGTGGTATTGATGTCATTGGTGGGTGCTGCTAGCTCCCCTTCTGGCAGTTCAATGAGTTTCCACGGTACCAGTGCCCCTGACCAGTTACAAACAAAAATGAACAGGAACAGTGTCCCCACAAAGGGAACCCAAGCTCGGTACTCGTGCTCACCCATTTGGCTCTTGGTCAAATCGCGGATGAATTCCAGCGCGTATTCCATCAAGTTTTGAATACCACTGGGCACCCGTTGGATATTCCGCGAGGCTGCAAAGGCCGCCGCAATCAGAATGGCCATCACAAACCAAGTGGTGATGAAGACTTGACCGTGAACTTTTAGGTTGCCAATATGCCAGTAGAAATGGTGCCCCACCTCTAACTTGGCAAGGGGAAGAGCTGTCCAAAGGTGTATCAAAGGCATCATGCCTCCGCGCTCGGTTGTCTAAGCACTACAGTGAGCCAGCGTTAAGGGGACGGCAAAACCGTACGAAACATATAGACCAGAATGGCAGCTTTGTAGGTTAAGAACCCCAAGAACACTGGAATAATATGTAGCTCTTGCCAACGGGCTGCCAAAATAACCACAACCACGACGACAAGGAGCTGCGTTTTCCCCAGCTTTTTCTGGTCGTTTCCTAGGCGCTCCACACTCCGGGCGAGGAGCCGCAGATAAATTAGGCTCGCACTTGCCCCCAAAAGGTAATTCAACGCTGTGTTCAGGCTGTAAATAAGCCAAACCGCTCCAAAGGCGATCGCTATCAGCACGAGGCTTGTCGTGAATAATTCGCGACAGAGTTGATAAAACTCCGCCATCGAGCCGCCTTTCTTTGGGGAATTGGCAACGGTTGATGGCGCAGAGGGTGCTGAAGCAGAATCGGGAACGGTCACAGCAGAATAGGGAGCATCCGAGGATGCCTTGAACTGGCCACTAAGCATCCTATCACGCAGTGGTTACATTTCATTACAGGATTCTGAGCCATCTATAGGGTTGTTAATTTCCCTACGAATGTGATCCTCAAGGAGTTGAAAAATTTCCTGTAGGCGTTGTGGATTGGTGAGGTAAAGGTATCCCAGTAGGGCTTCAAAACCAGTGGCTTGGCGGTAAATTTTTGCAGCGACTCGCTTTGGACCATCGGCAGCCGCATTGCGACCCTGACGAAAAATCGAGCGTTCGGTTTCGGTGCAATGCTGCCAAAGGAAGTCCATATAGCGGGCTTGACTTTCGGCACGGACATGCGCCACCACTTGGCGGTGGTAGGTATTGATGCGTTGGGGTGGGGTTAAAAAGAGCCAGCGGATAAAGAGTTCATAAACGGCGTCGCCAAAGTAGGCCAAAGCCGCCGGCGGCAGTTGATGGGCGGGAATTTTGGGGGGAACAAGGGGCAATAATCCAACAGAGTCAAGCATGGCGTTTCAGCTAAAGAACCCCCCCTTAGTTTTACTGCCGCAGGAACAGAATATTTAGGAATTGGTTTCCCCGGTAATTTGGGCGATCGCCGTCGCCAGATCCGGCTGAAGGGGCAAAAAGTTTTCTAAACGCACGAGTTTGACAGTTTGGGTGACGCGGGGGTTGGTGACAATTTGCAGTTGACCCTGATGCTCTTGGGCTTTTTTGGCCAGTTGCACCAAAATGCCGAGGCCAGAGCTGTCAATAAACTCAATTTTTGAAAGATCTAAGATGATGTTGGCAGGCCCATCGTCAAAACACTTACTAATGACCTTGCGAAAGGCTGACTCGGAAAACGCATCGATGAGACCCGTCAGGCGAAACACTTGATAGTTATCGCGAATCTCACGGGTACCCCTTAGGCTTTGGGTGAGGGCAAGTGGTTCAGAAATGAGAGCCTCCTTTGTCGATAACTGGACACACAAAACGATAGAAGACAAGTATAGATAAACTTGGCATCCTTGTCTATGACTTGATCGGCAACTCAACAAAAGTTTGGAGGTGCCGCAACCGCAGGAAGCTCTTTGCCAGAATCGGATCAAGTATCGCCCCTAGGAGGCGCCCCAATGAAATTATCCAAACTCGTGATGAGCCTTCTCAGCAGTAGCAGTCTCGGATTGCTGAGTTTATCTATTTTCGCTCAAGAAACGCCAGCGGCGACTTATCCTCCCGAGGCGATCGCGGTCTTTATGCAGGAGTGTCAAACTAAATTTGCGGCGCAAGCGCCTCCCGTCTTTAGCGATCGCGGCGATCGCTATTGCACTTGCCTGATAAACCGCCTTCAAGAAAAAATGAGCTATGAGCAGTTTCAGCAAATCACACCCGACAATGAACCGCCAGAAGTTAAAGCTGCAACCAATGAATGTATTGGTGCTCTTTTCTAGTGCGCCTAGGATGGAGGGGCGATGAGCCTACGCCTATTTTGGCATCGTCGCGATCTGCGCCTCAGTGATAGTGTCGGGTTAGCGGCCGCCTACGCCAAAACCCCCAAAGTGCTCGGTGTTTTCTGTTTTGACCCGGCGATTCTCAGTGCCTCGGATATTGCGGCGGTGCGGGTGACGTACCTCGTTGGTTGCCTACAGGCCTTGCAGGAATCCTATCAGCGACTGAGGGGGAGCTTTTTAATTTTCCATGGTGACCCACGTCAAATTCTGCCCCAAGTGGCCAGTGGCTTAGGGGCGGTGGCGGTGCATTGGCATGAGGATGTAGAACCCTATGGTCGCGATCGCGATCGCGCAGTGGTCGCTGCCCTCAAAGAAAAGGGCATTGCCGTCGAAACTGCTTGGGATCAACTGCTACATCCCCCAGAAGCCATCCAAACAAAACAAGGACAGCCCTACACCGTTTATTCCCCCTTTTGGCGCAACTGGTCAAGCCTTACCAAACCGCAGCCAGCTGCCACCCCCCAATGCCTTGAACCCCTGACCGAAGCCGAACAAGCCAAGGCAGTAGCCCTAGGAGCAATACCACTGCCGACCGCCAAGGACTTGGGGTTTCACTGGTCAGGGGACTTGGTCCTTGCCCCCGGTGAAGCCGCTGCCCAAGCACAACTGGAGACATTTATTGACCAGCACATTCAAGACTATGGTGAGCAGCGCAACTATCCGGCGCAGCCCGGAACCTCCCTCCTAAGCCCTGCCCTCAAGTTCGGTGTCATTGGTATTCGCCGTGTTTGGGCAGCCAGTCAGGCCGCCATGGCCGCCGCCCGCAGTGAAGAGGCACAAACGAGTATTCGCACGTGGCAGCAGGAATTGGCGTGGCGGGAGTTTTATCAGCACGCCCTCTACTGGTTTCCCCACTTGGCGGAGCGTCCCCATCGCGCAGGATTTGCCACTTTCCCTTGGTTGAATAACGCAGAACACTTTGCGGCTTGGTGTGAGGGTCGCACCGGTTACCCAATAGTTGATGCCGCCATGCGCCAACTCAACGAAACGGGTTGGATGCACAACCGCTGTCGCATGATTGTGGCCAGTTTCCTCACCAAGGATTTGATCATCAATCCCCAGTGGGGTGAGCAATACTTTATGCAAAAACTGATTGATGGTGACTTGGCGGCCAATAATGGCGGTTGGCAGTGGAGTGCCTCCAGTGGTATGGATCCAAAGCCGCTACGGATTTTTAACCCAGCCAGTCAAGCCCAAAAATTTGATCCTGAGGCGGAGTATATTCGCCGTTGGCTGCCGGAATTGAAATCCCTAGACACGGCAGATTTGGTGACGGGAAATATTTCTCCCCTAGAGCGGCATCGCTGCGGTTATCCCTTGCCGATCGTGGATCATGGGCAGCAACAGCGACGATTCAAGCAGCTCTATCAAGAGCATTTTCGTTCACCAATCCCGCAAGGATAAAATTGACATTCCCCTGATCAGCGCAACAGCGTTATCCTGAAAAAGAACGATTTTTGCGGTTGCATCGCGCCCATGAATATTCTTGGTAGTCTGCTCACTCCCTCCACCACCCCCGTCCAAACCCGTCCCCGCCGTGGCATTGAAATTAAGTCCAAGCGAGAAATTGAGATTATGCGGCAGGCCTCGCGCATTGTGGCGACGGTGCTCAAGGAAATTTCCCAGATGATCGAGCCGGGGATGACGACGGCGGATCTCGATGCCTATGCCGAGAAACGCATTCGGGAAATGGGCGCAACACCGAGCTTCAAAGGTTATCAGGGTTTTCCGGCCTCTATTTGCGCTTGCATCAACAACGAGGTAGTCCATGGGATTCCCAGCCCCCGCAAAGTGATTCGCAATGGCGACATCGTTAAGATTGACACCGGTGCCTACTACAATGGCTTCCATGGCGACTCTTGCATTACGATTCCGGTGGGGGAAATCTCCGAGGAAGCGGCCAAGCTCGTGAAAGTGGCTGAAGAAGCCCTTTACCGCGGCATTGAGCAGGTTAAAGAAGGGAATTACCTCATGGATTTGGCCGGTGCCATTCAAGATTATGTGGAGGCCAATGGTTTTGTCGTGGTCGAGGACTTCACAGGGCATGGCGTGGGTCGCAATCTCCACGAGGAACCCTCGGTGTTTAACTTCCGCACCAATGAACTCAAGAATGTGCGGCTACGGGCGGGGATGACCTTGGCCATTGAGCCGATTGTGAATGCGGGGTCAAAACAGGTGCGGATTTTGCGCGATCGCTGGACAGCAGTTACGGTTGATAATTCCCTCTCTGCCCAATTTGAGCACACGGTCTTGGTCACCAAAACGGGCTACGAAATCCTCACCGATCGCACACTTGTGTAACCCCTATGACTAAAATCTCCCCCGAAGTCCTCGAGCGCCACTGCTTTTGCCGCAGTCGTAAGTTTACCTTTGAGATCAATCAATACCGCCTGCCCCATGGATCTGTCTCGGTGTTGGGAACAGTGCGCCATCCGGGGGGGGCTTTGGCTGTACCCGTCACCCCAGAGGGCAACCTCATTCTTGTCAAACAATACCGCTTTGCCACTGAGGAATATCTGCTGGAGTTTCCAGCCGGCACCGTTGAGGATCACGAAAAGCCCTTTGCCACGATTGAGCGGGAAATTGAAGAGGAAACGGGCTACCGCGCCCACCATTGGCAAAAACTGGGGGAGTTTTACATTGCCCCCGGCTATTCCGACGAGGTGATCTACGCCTACTTGGCCACTGAGTTGGAGAAACTAGAGACACCCCCGCCTCAGGACACCGACGAGCACATTGAAATTGTGGAGTTTTCTCTATCTGACTTGGCCGCTGCGATTCATAGTGGTCAAGTGAAAGATGCCAAGACCGTCACCAGTTTCTATCTGGCCTTGCCCTATCTTCAACCCGCTTGAGCACTGAAGTTGTTCGTAAACGTTTGTAAGCATCCTGCGCCGCCCACAGTCTTGATCCCTCAAGGTGAGATAATGCGGAAATAATCCAAAGGTTGTACGTGCTGACTCACAGCCGTTTGAACTGGGACATTACTGAGTTTTTGATTGTTGAATTATGGAGCTAACCCATCGGCCTCGCCGTTTACGCCGCACGGCTCAAATTCGTCGCTTGGTGCGCGAGCATACCCTAACCACAGGGGATTTGATCTATCCAGTCTTTGTCATGGAGGGGGAAGATCAAGTGCAGGAAGTTCCCTCAATGCCCGACTGCTATCGCTATACGCTGGATCGCCTGATTTTAGAGCTGAAGGAGGTCTATGCCTTGGGCATTGGGGCGATCGCGCTGTTTCCCTTGATTCCTGAGCACCTCAAGGACAATGCCGGCACTGAAAGCTACAATCCTGAGGGCCTTGTCCAGCGATCGGTACGTGCCATTAAGGCTGTCTTACCCGACCTACTGATCTTTACCGATGTCGCCCTTGATCCCTACAGTAGCGAAGGCCACGATGGCATCGTCAAAGATGGCGAGATTCTCAATGATGAAACTGTAGAAGTCTTGGTCAAACAGGCGGTGAGTCAGGCCGCTGCTGGGGCAGATTTTGTTGCCCCTTCCGATATGATGGATGGCCGTGTCGGTGCTATTCGGGCCGGTCTAGATGCCGCCGGCTACACCCATGTAGGAATTCTCGCCTACTCCGCCAAATATGCTTCTGCCTACTATGGCCCTTTTCGCGATGCTTTGGATTCGGCACCGAAGTTTGGCGATAAAAAAACCTACCAAATGGATCCGGCCAATGTCCGCGAAGCGGTGCGGGAGGTCAGCTTCGATATTGAGGAGGGCGCCGATCTGGTGATGGTGAAGCCTGCCCTTGCCTACATGGATGTCATTGCTCAACTCAAGCAGGTGAGCGAGGTGCCCGTGGCCGCCTACAACGTGTCTGGGGAATATGCCATGGTAAAAGCCGCCGCCCGCAATGGCTGGATTGATGAGAAAAAAGTGGTTCTCGAAACCCTCCTCGGCTTTAAGCGTGCCGGTGCCGACGTGATTCTCACGTACCATGCCAAGCAGGTGGCGCAGTGGCTGCAAGAGGGGTTAGATTAGGCGCTGGCTTGGCGCAGTTGACGGGTGGTTTGAATCCAACTGGCAATCATTTTGTCCACTCGCTCATCGAGCTTGGGATCCCTCAATTGCCCCTCCGGGGTAAAGGCTTGCCACGCCTGACCAATGGCCACCTGTTCCGGAATCACCCAAGCATGCACCCAGCGCAGAATCACCCGTAGATCGTTGAGAGCATTGCTGTTGGTTTGGCCGCCAAGGACACTCATCATGGCGACAACTTTGCCGCTGAGATGCTCAAAGCTGAGGAGATCAAGGGAGTTCTTTAGCACACCGCTAACACTGCCGTGGTACTCTGGGGTCACCAGCAAAATCCCATCGGCTTCCTTGACCTTGGCTTGAAAGGTGGCCACATCGGGATAGTCGGGGTAACTCTCGGCACCGGTACAAAAGGGAAGCGTCATCTGCCGTAAGTCAAGGCGTTCCACACTAACCCCTTGGGCAGCGGCTTTGGCAATGGCAACATCTAGGGCGCTTTGGGAGTAGGAGCCATCCCGCAGACTCCCTGCCCAACCAATGAATTTGAGCATAAACAAACTCGTAATGACTATGGCTTATTATACAAAATTTAGATTTGTTCAAACATCCTCCCTAAGAGGGAGCTTCACTCAGGGCAATGGATCCGCCCGTGGCCATTTGGGCAATGACTCGTTGTAACTGCGCTAGCGATCGCTCGGCCTCGGTGTAGCGATCTTTCCAGTGTTGAATGGCCGTTTCCTGTTCCCGCGCCTGCTGCGCCTGATGGAGAATTTGCTCTTGGAGTTCGGCAATTTGGGCTTCTAGGTGTTGTAGGCGTTCCTGTTGTTGGCTATTGCGCGCCTCCAGCTCTTGATTGTAGTGCTGGGTGGTCATGTATTGCAGGCGCTGCTGCTGATAGTCTCGTTCCAATTCCTGTAACTTGGTTTGGGTTTTTAGCAGGGTTTTACTCAGTCCCTGAATAACACTGTTTTTGCTGGCCTCTGATCCTTGAGCCTGTTGCAGCGCAGTGATGATCCGTTCTTGGGTTTCAATTAAATGGTTTGCTTGGGTGAGGCGACGGTTGAGATCATCCATTTGGGTTTGGCGATCGCTCAACTCTGAGCGGGCTTGTTCAAGGCGAGTTTGCAGCAGCGCTTTTTCCTCTTGGACTTGGCGCAGTTGGGATTCAAGGAGTTGGCAGTCCTGTTCCCGTTGCCGCAGGAGGCGATGGCTATTCACCAATTTAGCCTCGAGGGCATCTTGAGCCTTGAGGAGCCGATCCACTTCCTGATGGAGGTGCTCAATTTCGGTTTGCGATTGCTGAAGAATGGTTTCCAAGGATTGGCGATGGTGGCTCATTTCCGCCAACTCGTGGGCACAGGTGGCTTGGGAGCGTAATTGTTCTTGGAGGGCAACGATCGCCTGTTGTTGAATCTGAGCGGTTTCCTCAGTGCGAGCCAGTAAATCCTCAAGAAACGCCTGATTGCGGAGTTGTTGCTTTAATTCATTGATATAGTGTTGGCACTGATCAATGGCTTGCTCTAAATGCTGGATGCGCCGTTGGTTATTCTCACCCTTTGAGGCCAGATCCGTTGCCAGTGCGCTTTCCGCTGCAAGCTCAGAAATGATCGGATTCCATGGAAAACTAAGTTGCTTGGGGGGCTGTGCTTCCATTGGGTGGGATGTGAGAATGGTGCCACTCTTCCTTAGTCTAAGGTACAGGGAATCGGGGCTATACACGGGTCAAGACAAAGAGACTCCCCTCATTACCGCGGGCAATTCGCAAATCCTCATCGAGGTAAGTGATATCAAGCCAGCCCTGTTGATCATTGCTGTTGAGGGGCACATCGAGAGCAATCAGGGGCTGACGGCTGTGAAGTTGAGGAATGAATTGGGAGGGAGAATAGTAATTGAGCCACTGACGCAGGCCAACAATGGAACGCTCAAAATACACCTGTACCCGCTGTTGGGTTAAGGGTTCAAACCGCGCCAACACACTGATAATCCCTTCAAGGAAGGGTAGACCATAGAGTTCAGCAATATTGTAGATGCGCTGCTGTTGCGGACGAATGCACTGATAAATTTGCCCCAGCTTCACGACGGGAGAGCGATCTAAGGCGAGAAGAGCCTGACTACTGGTGTAGATCAGTCGCCAATCCCCCGCCAATTTTTCAGGGGCATTGAGGGGATCAGGGGTGGGATTCACGGCTTCAAGGGAAGCGGCAAGGGCGGCCACCTGTTTGCGATCGCGCGGTGTGGCTAGAATGCCTCGATTCAGGCCAGCGATCGCCATCAATAATTCTATCTTTGCCACGGTTCACCCCTCCTTATGCATGGAACTTTTTTGCCCCCATGGGTTGCGTCAAGACCCTCCTAATTCGAGAATGGGAAAAATCCCCCTCCCATTCAGGTTAGCGAAATGCGGATCGCGCTATTTACCGAGACATTTCTTCCCAAAATTGATGGCATTGTGACCCGCTTGTGTCAAACTGTCCGACATCTGCAACGGAATGGCCATCAGGTGTTGGTGGTGGCTCCCGAGGGCGGGCTAGACTATTACGAAGGCGCGCAGATCTATGGTGTCTCTGGTTTTCCCCTTCCATTGTATCCTGAACTCAAATTAGCCCTGCCGCGACCCACGATTGGTAAAGCCCTAGAGGCCTTTGAACCCGATCTGATCCATGTGGCAAACCCGGCGGTTTTGGGGTTGGCGGGTCTGTACTATGCAGAGAAATTCCAATTACCCTTGGTGGCCTCTTACCACACCCACTTACCGCAATACCTGAAGTACTATGGCTTGGGGTTTCTGGAGGAGATCCTCTGGTTCCTCTTGCGCTTGGGGCATAACCGCGCTCAACTGAATTTGTGTACCTCAACGGCCATGGTGGCAGAACTCAAGGCTCATGGTATTCGCCATCTCGATCTCTGGCAGCGGGGAGTAGATGTGGAGTTGTTCCATCCGCAATGCCAAAGTCAAGAAATGCGCCACTTTCTCAGCCAAGGGCATCCAGAAGCCCCCCTACTGCTCTACGTTGGTCGTCTCTCTGCGGAAAAGGAAATTGAGCAAATTAAGCCCATTCTTGAGCAGATTCCCCAAGCACGGCTGGCGCTAGTTGGCAATGGTCCCCATCGGGAGGCGCTTGAGAAACACTTTGCCGGTACCCCCACCCATTTTGTGGGCTATCTGCGCGGTGAGCGTTTGGCGGCGGCCTTTGCCTCGGCAGATGTCTTTGTTTTTCCCTCGCGCACGGAAACCCTTGGCTTGGTTCTCTTGGAAGCGATGGCCGCAGGCTGCCCTGTGGTGGCTGCCAATAGTGGCGGGATTCCCGATATTGTGACTGATGGGGTGAATGGGTTTTTGTTTGATCCGGAGGATCCGACGGGGGCGATTACTGCTTGTCAGCGCCTCTTTGACTCCCCTAGCGATCGCGAGACTCTCCGCCAAAATGCCCGCCAAGAAGCCGAACGCTGGAGTTGGGCCGCCGCGACCCAGCAATTGGAACAGTACTATCGGTCTGTTTTGCCTGCCCCCCAGCGGCATGTGGCTCTGAGTCGCTAAATTAACTTTTCGTCTAGGTCACTGAGTTGTGGGAGGTCTAGGGTCGCCTGCTTGCCTTGGAGGACGACGTAAAAGCCACCAAGACCAAGGGGATCAATGAGTTGGTGCAGTGATTGATGGCGGTTGAGGGCGTGCAGCAGCTTGCCATTTACCCGTTGTTGCGCTAACAGGCGATCGCCCAACCCCAAGGCCATGAGAAATAAACTCTGGCGGGTGACATAGAGGGTTTCAAGGCCAAATTGCTCTCCATAGCGCGTCAAGGCCGTCACATCCACATGAGCCGTAATATCCTGCTCGCCGACAAAGCGGTAGGGATTGTCGTGGCAGCGGTGCTGATAGTAGCATTGCAGGGTGCCCTCGCAGCGGGCGGGATGATAGTATTGCCGAGCGGGATAGCCATAGTCAATCGTCAGGACAAAGCCCCGTTCTAGACGCTGGCTCAGGTCTTTTAACCACGGGATGAGGTTCAAATTGACCTCAGTGCGATAGCCATCACTGTAGCCCTGCTGCTGGGGAGCAATGCCGACGGTGGCAAAGTAATCATGAATGCGCTTGTCGGTCAAAGGGCACAAAACCTCTTGAAACGCCCCTTGGGGATTGAGGCTGACGTAAATTTCCTGCCAATTGCCCCCCTGCCATTGCAGCCGATGCACCGGAAACGCATCCACCAGTTCATTGCTAAAAATACAGCCAACGATGGGGTCAGCCGCTGGGCTAGCACTAACCCAGTGGAGGCGATCGCCCCAAGGAGCCAAGCGTTGCCGTTGGCGTTGCTGCAAAGTCGGCGATTGCTCCTGAATCTGATACTCAAGGCTGGCAAAGAAGTCTGGATATTTTTCCTGACTATAGTCCAATACTGTGGCGGCCACGTCTCCCTCCCCCGCCCCCATCTCCAGCAGCGTAAACTGCTGGGGTCGATGCAAAGCCTGCCACATCTGGACAAAGGCCTCGGTGAGCAGTTCAGAAAAATCCCTCGTCAGACAACTAGAGGTCATAAAGTCGCCCCGCCGCCCAATCTGCATTTGTGGACGGTTGTAGTAACCCCACTGGGGGTGATAGAGGGCTAGGGCCATAAAGTCAAAAAAAGAGATGGCGCCTGCTGCTCTGATTCGACCCTCAATTTCCGCTAGCAGCTGGGGTGTGCCGCGATCACCCGTCGGCATCAATCATCCACTCCCGCAATTGGAGCAAACCCTTGGCGCTGCACATTCTCGGTAATGACGCGCGGTTCCAGAAATTGCAGCAGGTAATCGCGCCCCCCCGCTTTGGAGCCAATCCCCGACAGCTTGAAGCCCCCAAAGGGCTGCCGATCCACAATCGCTCCGGTAATGCCACGGTTGATATAGAGGTTGCCCACCGCAAACTGAGTTTTGGCCTGCTGAATGTGGGACGGTGTCCGCGAATACAGCCCCCCCGTCAGGGCATAGGCAGTGGCATTGGCAATTTCAATAGCTTGGCTGAAGGTCTCTGCCCGCAGTACCGAGAGGACAGGGCCAAAAATTTCCTCTTGGGCGATCGTGGCGGTGGGTGGCACGTTGGTAAAGATGGTGGGGGAAACAAAATAGCCGCCCTCTGGTACCGGCACACTTAAGGCCAGTTCTGCCTCTCGCTGTCCTTTGGCAATGTATTCCTGAATGCGATCGCGGGCAGCGGCGGTTACCACCGGCCCAACACGGGTACTAGGCAAATGGGCAGGCCCAATATTCAGAGATTTTGTGGCCTCCACCAATCGCTGCACAAAGGGTTGATAGATGGACTCGAGGACAATCACCCGTGAACAGGCTGAGCACTTTTGGCCACTGTAGCCAAAGGCTGACTGTACAACCCCTGCCACCGCCTGATCCAAATCCGCACTTTCGTCAATAATGATCGCGTTTTTGCCCCCCATCTCGGCAATAACCCGTTTGATGTGGGGTTGTCCCCGTTGCAATACCGCTGCCTCAGCAATAATGCGGCAGCCCACCGCTTGGGAGCCAGTAAAGGCAATCAGATGCACATCCGGATGTTTGGTTAGGTAGGGGCCAATCACGGAGCCACGGCCGGGGAGAAACTGGAAGACCCCCGGCGGAAAACCAGCGGCAATGAGAATTTCAGCAAGTTTAGCCGCAACCACAGCCGCCGGATCCGCAGGCTTGAGAATGGTACAGTTCCCTGTGACAAGGGCGGCCACTGTCATGCCGGTAGGAATGGCCAAAGGAAAGTTCCAGGGGGAAATCACCACTGCAATCCCGCGCCCCTGATAGTGGTAATGGTTGGTTTCGCCGGGAAAGTTGCGGTCATAGCCGCTGCTGAGGCGCTCCATTTCATCGGCGTAGTAACGGCAAAAGTCAACAGCTTCGGAGACTTCAGCATCCCCTTCGGCCACCACCTTGCCCACTTCGTAACACATCCAAGCCACCAGTTCGTGGCGCTGTGCCTCTAGGAGATCCGCCGCCCGCCGTAGCAGGGCTGCCCGTTCTGTCACTGGCGTTTGTTGCCACTGGGCTTGAGCTGCCTTAGCCGCACGGATGGCATGATCAGCATCCTCAATGGTGGCCAAGCCAACGCGACCCACGATTTCCTCTGGCTGTGAGGGGTTGAGGGACTCGCTGTATTCCAAGGTATTCACGCGATCGCCATTGATGATGGGCGTATAGGTTTGCCCCAGTTGGCGATGGACATGAATTAGCGCCGCTTGAATCGCTTCCCGCTGGCTGGCTCTGGCGTAGTCACTATTGGCTGCATTGACAAAGGTTGAGGTCTTACCCGTGGTGAGATGGACGTTCACTGCTCCAAAGTCCGCCGTTGGTTCTGGCGGTGCCAATAGCTCGTCGATATTTGCCGCTCCCAATTGTTGGCGCAAGAAGGAACTATTTGCCGTATTTTCCAAGAGCCGCCGAATCAGGTAGGCCATCCCCGGAATCAGCTCGCCATAGGGACAATAGACCCGCACCGTTTGCCCCGCTTCCACAAGAGCCTTGGCCAGTTTATCGGCCATGCCGTAAAGGACTTGGCATTCCATGGCTGTGGGCGGAATGTGTTGATGTTGGCCGATCGCGATCGCCCGTGCTTGGGAGCGCACATTATGACTTGCAACTGCTGTGCGCAAAAGCGTGTGGTGACTCAAGAGCAGTTCAACAATGCGTTCAAAGTTGGCATCGGTATCTTGCTTGTGTTGATAGACGGGCAATGGCCAGTCATTTTGTACCGCCTTAATCAGTTCTTGATCCCAGTAGGCGCCCTTGACAACTCGAACAGTGATCGGTGTGCCCCGCTGCTGCACCCAAGTAATCAGGTTTTGGGCATCTTGGTAACTATCCCGCAAATAGGCTTGCAGTGTCAGGCCGACATCGGCGCGATCGCGAAACTCTGGCTCCAGCAAAATCTCCTTGAGGATCGCCAAGGTAATGTCTTTGTAGGCATACTGCTCCATATCAAAGTGCACTGCCACCCCCAACTCCTGGGCGCGATGCAACAGCCGCCGAATCGGTTCCCCCACCTTGGCACGGCAGCCAGCAACATCCAAGGGGTCAAACTGCGAGTAAAAGGCCGTCAACTTTACGGAGACTTGGATGGGATTTACCCCTTCCCGCTGACCTAGGGGGCTAAGTTGCTGCATCAAGTCGAGGTAGCGATCGCAATACCGCTGCGCCTCTGCCTCCGTAATCACCGCCTCCCCCAAAATATCCATCGTCACTAGCATGCCCTGCTTGCGTAGGCGGCCAATGGTTTTCAGCACCTGCTCCGTGGTTTCGCCAGCAATGTACTTATGGGCAAGGGCTTGAACCGCGGTTGTGAAAGTGGTTGCCGCTGCTTGGGCGGGCAGCGAATCCGGCTGGGCAAAGTTCAAGAGTTTTTTTAGGCCTTCCGGCAACTCCACACTGGGGTCACTGAGGTATTCCTGCAAGTGGCGTGCCACTTCGGTTTTAGTGCGCAGACTTGGCAGACAGTCAATGAGGCGAAACAGTTGCACCCGCAGCCCCGGATGTTCCATTGCCCAGCCGAGGAGCTTGTCTTCAATGCGCATTTGCTCCCGCAGTTGGCTAAAAAAGTTGCGGGACTCTTGGTTCGCCGCCCACAGTTGACGGGCGATCGCGATCGTTTGTGCTTCGTAAAGACCAGTCATGGAGAATTTTGGGTGAGGAGCCGTCTTTCCTATTTTCCCATGTCCTCTGAAGCAAACAACCAAATTCTTAGCGGGGACGAATAAATCGGCGGTTAGCGCGCACCAAGCAAATGCGATTCTCTGCGCCAATGGACACCTTCAGCCAAGGCAAGCCCCGACTATCGGTCATCGTGGCAAAGCCTGCGGGTGTGATATTGGCCGTTAAAACAGTGCCTGTGGGAAAGCGGCGCACCACTGGCCAGCGCATAATCTCTAGATTTGGCCAACGGGCATTGGGAGCATACCACGCCTGCGGCACGTTGTCCGACCAGCGACAGTTGAGACCATTGATGTCGGGATCAACCACCACCCAAGTACGATGACTGGTGGGGGTGATATAGTCGCCATTGCTATTGGGTTGGGGGAGGCTTGGGGTTTGAGCAAGGACTGGGAATAAAAGTAAAGCAGTCCAAGTACTTTGATTCATCCACAATTTTCCTCTGGCTAGCGGCGTGGGCTTGAGAAGGGGTCGGGAATGGGACGGACAAAATTTCGATGAGCACGGACTAGGCAAGTATCATAGGCGTACGCTGCCCTCAGCCAAGGGTTACCATTGGTGTCCATAACAATTGCGGGTTCACCGCGTTTCTGGCTGGTATTAGTTAGGATGTCTTCCCCCGGCTTGAACCTACCACCTACGGGTAATTGCTCGACATTCATCGTTGGTACTTTCTTGCCTTCAACATCATTGAGCGATCGCGCCAAACGACAATTCACTGGTTTAGTAGCAACAACCTTCCAATAGGGATGGGTTGTCTGCGTATAATTGCCATTTTTATCTGGCTGTGGTAAAGAGAATCCTTGGGTCAGTAGAATCAGGGGAGTAACTGCCAGAAGCGTAGGCAAGCTCAAGGAAAAATATCCAGCCATACCAAAGTCCCCGTCAGCTTGACTGCTACCTCACAGCCTAGCGATCAAATCTACGTTGTGGAATAGCGAAAACCTAAAGAAATAGAGAAGTATGTACAGTAGTTGGGGAGGTTTTTGTCTGCCTGTCTGAGTGAACAGCAATCAAACCATCTGAATGGCCTTAGCACCTCAACAACCCTCTCTCTACGCCAGTGTGCTTGTGGACTGTCCGGGGGCAAGCGAGGCTTACACTTACCAAGTTCCTGCGGGTTGGTGGGTGCAGGGGGGCGAAGTGGTGGAAGTGCCCTTTGGCGCTCAGGTGGTGCGGGGAATTGTCCTAGAGGGACTGGCAACTGTCCCGCCATCGGTTGATCCACAACGCTTGCGATCGCTCCTTGAAGTGGTGGCTCCGCAGCTGTTTCCCAAAGACTATTGGGCACTCCTAAAACAGATGGCCACCTATTACTGCACACCGTTGATCCAAGTGGTCCGCACCGCCCTACCGCCGGGGGTCTTGGGGCGATCGCAACGACGGGTGCGTCTGCGACCCCATCAGGGGATTCCCCCTCTGTCGGAACAAGGGCAATATCTACTGCGCTTTCTCCAGACCAAGGGCAGTGGGGACTACAGTGTGCGCTACCTCCAGCAACAGCTGCCCAAGGTGCAGCGCGCCCTTGCAGAACTCGAACGCCTTGGCTTGGTGGAAACCTACTTAGCGGCACCCGCCAGTCAACAGCCAAAACAGCAGCAAGCCGTCGTACTCCTCAATAGTGAAGGGGCGACCTTAACCCAGCGGCAGCGCCAAATCCTCCGTTATTTGCAGCAACAGGGTCGCGATTGCTGGCTACAAGAGGTGCTCAAGGCTACGGGCACGACCGCCCAAACGCTCCAGCGCCTTGCTGCCAAAGGATACATTGCCATTGTCGAGCAGCAGCACTGCCGCATTGAACAGGGGGTAGCGGTGACACCGGATCAGCCAAAAACCCTCACCCCTGCCCAAGCCACTGCCCTGCAAGCCATTTCAGAGCACCTAGACGCTGCCCAAACCTTTTTACTGCATGGGGTGACCGGTTCTGGCAAGACGGAAGTGTATCTACAGGCCATTGCGGAGTGCCTGGAGCGAGGGCGATCGGCCTTGCTGTTGGTGCCCGAAATTGGCTTGACGCCCCAATTAACGGATCGAGTGCGCGCCCGCTTTGGGGAACGCCTCTTGGTCTATCACAGTGGCCTCAGTGAGGGGGAGCGTTACGATACTTGGCGGTTGACGCTAGTGCCGGAGCCACGGGTGGTGATTGGCACGCGATCGGCGGTACTGCTGCCCTTAGTGGGCTTGGGTCTGATCATTCTTGATGAAGAGCACGACAGCGGCTACAAACAGGATCAACCTCAGCCCTGCTATCATGCCCGTACGGTTGCTCAATGGCGATCGCGCCAACACCAGTGTCCCCTCATTTTAGGAACCGCTACCCCTGCCCTCAGCACTTGGCAGGCTGCCCAAACCGGCCAGACTCAGCTCCTTTCTCTTCCGCAGCGCATCCACGCTACCCCCCTGCCGCCGATCACGATTGTGGATATGCGCCAAGAATTGCACCGTGGCAACCGTTCCATGCTCAGTCGTCCACTTCAAGAAGCACTGGGAAACCTTCAGGGACGGCAGGCGATTCTCTTTGTGCCGCGGCGGGGGCACAGTACCTTTGTCTCCTGTCGCAGTTGTGGGACGGTTCTCTACTGCCCCCATTGCAGTGTCTCCCTCACTGGGCACTTGTTTGGCGAGGAGATGGAAGTGCTGCGCTGTCACTATTGCAACTACCGTCAGGCGATGCCGCAGCGCTGTCCCAGTTGTGACTCCCCCTATCTCAAGCCCTTTGGTGGCGGCACGCAGCGGGTGGTGAGTGAACTGAATCGCCTCTTGCCGCAGTTGCGAGTACTGCGCTTTGACAGTGATACGACCCAACGGAAGGGTGCCCATCGCCAGTTACTGGCTCAGTTTGCCGCCGGCGCAGCCGATGTGATGGTGGGGACGCAAATGCTGACAAAGGGCATTGATTTGCCCCAAGTGGCACTGGTGGGAATTTTGGCTGCCGATAGCCTGCTGCACCTACCGGATTATCAGGCGGCGGAGCGCACCTTTCAGCTCCTGACTCAAGTGGCGGGGCGATCGGGCCGCGGGGCACACCCCGGTAAAGTGATTCTCCAAACCTATGTGCCGGAGCATCCAGTGATGACAGCCGTCAAGGCCTATGACTGGGACAGCTTTGCTGCCCAGGAGCTAAGTAGCCGTGCCCCCTTGGGCTATCCCCCCTATGCGCAACTGATCCTTCTGCGCTTGAGTCGTCCCGATCCTGAGGAGGTGGCGGCAACGGCACAGGCGATCGCCCAACAGCTCCAGACGTTAGCCCCAGTTTCTCAGGGAGAATGGGAACTCCTTGGCCCTGCCCCCGCCGCGATCGCCAAAATTGCAGGCCGCTACCGCTGGCAAATTTTACTCAAGGGCAAGTCAGGATTAGTGCCGGAACTCAGCCAATTCCTGATGCACCTAAAACAGCAGTGCTCCCGCTCAACCCGCCTCAGTATTGACGTTGACCCCCTGAACTTTCTCTAGGGGAGCTTCAGCCAGCCACCACAGCACCGTCACGGGCACGACTCCCAACCCAAACCCTAGGGTTGCTGGGATCCAAAAGCGTTGATCCAACGAGGTGAGCGTAATCATCGCCCCAAAGGCAAAGTTCACGAGGTACACCACCAAGGGGGTAATGAGTTGTACGCGGTTCACCACCATTGGTTTCGGCCACCAGGTGATCATGGCCAGCCCCATAAATACCGCCCCTGTACCTGTCCATCCCAAAATGTTGCGGTAGGGCATCCCAAAGAACTCACCGACCTCCTGAAATTGCCAGAAGGGAATGGCGGTTTGACTCATGGCCGGATCAAGGACAAAATCCCAAGCCGTTAAAAAGATCGCTCCCAAGCCCACCGTGATCAAGGCTGCCCCCAAACCCACACCTTTGCCTTCCCGCAGGGGACGACTGATGAAGCCACTGTAGGCCAAAAGAAACGTGACTAGTCCCATATAAAACCAAGAGAGGGGAATCGTGAAGGGCACCAGTCCAGCAATTTTGTACCCCAAACCACTGAGGTAGCCATAATGGCCAAAGGGAAAGCCGGTACTGGTGCCTAAAAGTTCACTGGTGAGGGAAATGCCCACCGCTGGCAGCAAAAAGCCAAGCAGTTTACCAAGGCCAAAGTTGCGATAGGTGTGAAGCGCGATCGCCAGCGCGCCAAGGACAATATAAACCACACCCCCACTCCCCATACTCCATTGAAAAAGCTGCTGACCCCACGCGGGCAACGCCAGAATAAACTCGGGATGGGGCACAACGAGGAGTAACCCCGCCAAGCCAAAGGCCATCGCCACAATGTGGCCAATCAGGCACACCTGTTCCGCAACGAAAAGCGCGTTCTTGGGTTTCATAGGGGCAATCTCTAAGGGGCAATCGTTTACAAATGTTAATATCGTAATGTATCACTGTTCTTGGTGTATTCTGCCAACCTTAAAAAGGCAGTTTGATTTCCCCAAGGGCATCATAGGCTGCCAACAACCCTGCCCCCAAGCCAGCACCCAGCGTTAGTCCCCAACTCCAAGGCGCCCCCTCAGAGAATTGAGGACGAAAGTGAAGTGTCTGCCCATAGCCCCGTAAGCGCATTGCTAGATAGATCTGCTGTGCCCGTTCCTCGGCGCGAATGAGAAAGATGCCAATCATCTGTGCCCACGGGCGAAGGCGGCGCCAACTTAAGCGAAATCCCCGCAGAAAGAGTGCCTGCTGCATCTGTGCCAACTGACTCTCTAGCTCAAAAAGATAGCGATACGTCAAGGCCAGCGTATCCACCAACAAGGGGGGTAGCCCCCACCAGCGACAGACCCGCACCCATTCGCTAAACGTTAAGCTTTCTAGCAACACCACGCCAAGAGCAAGACACAATACCAAGCGCCACGTCAGGAGCAGTGCGATCGGCCACGCGGTAACTGCCAAAAGCAACCACAGTCCCAGAAAAAAGAGCCACATCTGCTGGAGACGTTTGCCAAAGCGCTGCCAAGGGAGATGGCTGAGGAGATAGAGGAGCACCACAAGCAAAGTCGCGATCGCCAGACTTTCCAACCGCCGCAAACTACTAATGCAAAAAATCCACAGCAGAATCGCCATCACCCGTGCCGGCGGCGACCAGCAACGAAAGCTCAAGGGTTACGCCCTAATTAATGTGCTGACTACGCAGAAAGCGATCAATATCGTTATTGGCACCAATCACCACCATAATGTCCCCTTTATTGAGCTTCTGGTTGGGACTGGGATTGATCTCAAACTTATCATCAAAGCGCAGGGCAATTAAATTGAGGCCATAGCGACTGCGCAGTTCCACCTCGGCAACCGTACGATTGTGAAATGCCTCGGGCACTTTGACTTCCACAATACTTTTTTCGGGGTCGAGGTCAAACCAATCGAGAATCGCTGGCCGGGTGAGCGATCGCGCCAGTTCGCACCCTGCCTCATATTCTGGAAAGACAACACGATCTGCCCCGACTCGCTCTAGGAGTTTTTTGTGAATCTCTGAGGAAGCCTTGGCAATGACATTGGGGACACCAGCCTCCTTCAGGTTGAGTGTGGTAATAATACTGGCGTCCACATGGTTGCCAATAGCCACAATCACCGTTTCAAACTCAAAAAGCCCCGCCTCCTTGAGCGCTTGAGGATCTGTGGAATCCAATTGAATTGCATGATCGACAATGTGATCTTGGAGCACTTGATTGACCAAACGCTCTTGATTGTCACTTCCGAGTACCTCATAGCCCATCCCGTGCAAGGTTTCGCATACCCCTCGGCCAAAGCGTCCTAGGCCAATGACAGCAAACTGCTGCGAGAGCTTGACCCCCCGCCCGCGAAAGAGCATCGCTCCCAAATCCACCATGCCTGAGTTCCTTACTGGCTCTGCTACGCCGATGACAGCCCTTCTCTAAACATATGAGATACATGGAGGGGATGCAATCCTCCCCAAGTGTGGCTATAGCATTTTTGCGCGTGTTCCCTCCCTGTGAAAAGGGCTGTATGCCACTAATTGCCAGATGCTGATCCGCTTGCCTTGGTCAATTGCTGGAGGCGTTGACGAATGTGTTCCACCGAGGCACGGGGGGAAAATCGTGGTACGGGCATGATCTGCTCTGCCACCACCAGATAGAGAACCGGAATCTCGTATTGATAGGCCTGCCACCACTCATCACGGCTGGTGATGTCGCGTACTTCAAGGGTAAATTCCCTCAGGGTGGCTAGCTTTTCTTGCAGTCCTTCACAGAGGTGACAGCCGGGCTTGCTATAGAGAATCAAGTGTGTCACGGTTGAGGCGCAGAAACGAGGGGGGTATCGCCAATATGACGGTGATCCCGCAAGCCAAAAATGGCTTCTACATGGCGGTAGTGCTTAATTTCAATCAAGTTGTGGAAGGGGTCTTCGAGAAAGAATGTTTGGTGCTCTAAGGGGGTATTGGCAAAGCGGGTGCGCGGTGGCTGGTAAAAGTCAAGTCCCTTGTTAATCACACGCTCGTAAAGGTTTTGCCAGTCCGCTTGTGCCAAGAAAATCAAGCCAAAGTGGCGTGGATAAATGCTCTTGGGTGGGGTTAAGGGTTCATCAGTGACATGAGCTACCAGTTGATGGCCATAGAGCTTCATGATCAGGCAGTGGGGATTTTCGCGCCCCGGCTCACAGCCCAACCCATCAACGTAGTAGGCCTTGGTGTCCGTCAAATTACTGACGGGAAAGGCAAGGTGAAATAAAACGGGAGCGATCGCCAACTGAGCCATAGATCTCTCTGAAGTAAAAATGGCTAAATTAGTTGCTATTGTAACAGGGGAATCCCGCCTCAGGCATCTCCCCAGCACATGGATCTTCTATTTACAACGGAATGGGTGGCACGGGTAGGGGTAATAGGGGTAGTAGAGGGGCTGGTAAATCACCGGGCGAGGGGGATAGGGCACCGGCACAATAATATAGGTTTGGGATTGCCCCGGCGGACGGTAAATGACGGGAGTGTAGGGAGCATACTGCGGTGTCCGTGGCCGCCCAAAAGACTCTAGCCCCGGAAAAAAGACATCAACACCCGGCTGATTAGGAAAGAGGGGATAGGCGGCACGACTGGGGAGAGCGATCGCCAGCAGTGTGACTAAGCTACTGACAGTCAACGGCAGGAAGCGTAACATAGAAGCCTCCAAGGAGAGAGTGATCCTCTGATTCTGACGCTGCGGTGCCTAGGGAAGTTCCCGTAGAACACGACTCAAGATTTCCACCATTTGGTCAATGTGCGATCGCTCCACAATCAGCGGTGGCGAGAGGGCAATAATATCGCCAGTCACCCGAATCAGCAGCCCCGCCTCAAAAGCCCGACAGAGGGCATCATACCCCCGTACTCCCGCCTGACCCTGCCGTGGGGCTAATTCAATCCCAGCCACCAAGCCCAAGTTGCGAATATCAATGATATGGGGAAGGCCGCGTAGGCTGTGGACGGCCTCCTGCCAATAGGGTGCAAGGGAAGCAGCCCGCTCAAATAGGGCTTCTTTTTCATAAATCTCTAAGGTGGCCAAGGCGGCGGCACAAGCCAAGGGATGTCCTGAATAGGTGTAGCCATGGAAAAACTCAATTTGCCCCACTGGCCCTTGCATGAAGGTGTCGTAAATCTCATCACGGACAATGACGGCTCCCATGGGCACCGCCGCATTCGTCAGACCCTTGGCAACGGTAATGAGATCGGGGGTGACACCAAAGTACTGACTGGCAAAGGGGGCACCGAGACGGCCAAAGCCCGTGATTACCTCATCAAAGATGAGTAAAATGCCGTGGCGATCGCAAATGGCACGCAGGCGTTCCAAGTATCCTTGGGGCGGAATCAATACCCCCGTAGAGCCAGCGAGGGGTTCGACAATTACTGCCGCGATCGTCGAGGCATCATGGAGCGCCACTAAGCGTTCTAGCTCATCAGCTAAATGTGCTCCCCAAGCGGGTTGTCCCTTGCTGAAGGCATTGTGCTCAAGGTTGTGGGTGTGGGGCAGATGATCCACCCCTGCCAAGAGAGAACCAAAGAACTTGCGATTGGGAGCAATTCCCCCCACCGAAATTCCACCAAAGCCGACCCCGTGATAGCCCCGCTCGCGACCAATGAGCCGTTGCCGTGTCCCTTCCCCCCGCAGCCGATGGTAGGCAAGGGCAATTTTCAACGCTGTATCCACTGCCTCAGAGCCAGAATTGGCAAAAAAAACATGGTTGAGAGGGTCAGGGGTAATGGCACGCAGGCGATCGGCCACCTGAAATGGTCCCGGATGTCCCATTTGAAACGTCGGCGCAAAATCCAGTGTTCCCGCCTGTTGGGCGATCGCACTCACGATTTCCGGACGACAGTGCCCAGCATTGACACACCATAACCCAGCCGTGGCATCGAGAATCTCACGGCCATCAATACTCCTGTAGTACATCCCCGCTGCTGAAACAAGGAGCCGAGGACTTTGCTTGAACTGGCGGTTTGCCGTAAAGGGCATCCAAAAGGGGTCGAGGTTGAGATCCACAAGGGTGGGCAGCGTCATCGGACTAAAACTGGTTGGTATTGTCAGTGGTGGGCATGAGGCCAATAATATCGCGGTAGGCCGCCACAATGACACAACTACTCCAAGGAATAGTCACCAGCATCCCCACACAGCAAAGGCAAAAGCCCAAAGTATTGAAGAAAATAATTGACACATTGAGGAAAAAGAAGCTCCACCAATCACGGGAGACCAAGCGGCGACTCGTTTCTAGGGCTGGCCACACGTCAAACCGGTGTTCCACCACCAAAGGCACAGCAAACATATAGGCTACCCCAAAGTAAACCCCCGGCAGCAGCAGGATGGCACCCGCCAAGATTAAAACGGGGGTAAGGGCATCTGGCACAGAGGGAAGCTGCTCCAGTAACGCTAGCAGTTGTTCTAAGTCGGCATCGGGTTCCGTTGCTTCAGCCGCCGCCTGCTCTAATATGCTTTGAAAGAAGGGCAACCCCGCAATCATGAATAGAATGCTGGCACTGATCACAAACACATTCGTAATCAAACCAATGATCAAGTTCGTCAAAAAGATGGGCAAAAAGTAGTTGTTTTTGAACGCATTAAAGAAGTTGCTAAATTCGGGTCTTTGGTTGCGGGCAATCCGAAAGCTGAAAAAGTAGTAGCCTGCGGCAAAGAGGCCTGCCAAAATCGTGCTAACAATCGGGCCAGCCCCCGGAATATTGTTGAGCATACCATTGATGATGGTTGCCAGAATGAGAAAACCAATGTAGGCAGCGGGTTGGGTGCTGAAAATTTGCCAGCCCTCATTGAGGTATTGACCAATCCGTACTTGATAGGAGCGGTTGGCGATCGCTTGGGGAGTATGTTCTGACTCACTGTACATAATGGCGGTTCCAAGGGTTTGCCTTTAGCCTAGCGATCGCTTGGGGCTGCGCCAATTGTCAATGTGTCACTTCTTCACTTTTCTAAAACATGGGATACAAGTCTTTCCTGTAGTCATTATGTTGAGTGTGTTCAATCCATCGGAGAAGGCTTGTATTTAAGACTCAATTATGAACTTTTGTACAGGATCGTAACTAGATTTGGTTATAAAGACTACAATAAAAGCGTAGGGAAAGCGACGTGAGTCCCCTACAACTCTAAACAGCTCCTTGTATTTTCTTATTACTTCTTCGCAGTTAATACCTTAGCTTAGTATTCACCGTTCAAGACTCAAAGCCTCACGTTTCCAAAAGTGGGGGAAGGAATCTAAGGAATTTTTACAAGCGATTTCGTCAATGACTTCTCGATAAAGAGAAGGCGGGGGAATGATGTTCAGTATGCAGTTTTGGCGGCAGTCTCTTGTCGCGACGATCGCCTTGAGTTTGTTAGCCGTGTTTTCCGGCGGGACACCCTTGGCTCACAGCCAAACCCATAGTACGCTACAGGTGGGAGCAACGGTCATTAAAACCTGTCAAGTCAGCCGCCCTGCCCAACCGTCGAGCCTGCGAAATGGGCACTACAGCTTACAGACCGATTGCGTCCAAGCAACGCAAACAACCCCTGTGGGACAAGTGGTGCCGTTGCCCGCTGAATGGGGACTGGTGGAGGATGCCAACCCAACACTGATGCGGCTGGTCACCTATTAGGCAGCCGGGGACGAAATTTTACCCGCATGGTTGAGGGGCCAATAGCAGGCGATCGCCCGACCAATAACATTCTCAAGGGGCAAAAATCCCCAGATGTGGGAGTCGTTGCTGTGGTTGCGGTTATCCCCCATGACAAAGAGCATATTCTCTGGCACTCTCACTGGGGAGAGCGTATAAACGGGTGGCTCAGCAATGTAGGGTTCTTCAAGGGGGCGATCGTTGACCCAAACTTGGCCATCATGCACGGCAACTGTATCCCCGGCGGTGGCAATCACTCGTTTAATTAGGGCTTGGTCGGCGCGATAACCAAGGGTCTGCAAGAGGGGTGGAGTATAGAAAACAACAATATCCCCCGGCTGGGGCGATCGCTGGCGATAGGTGATCTTTTCCACCACAATGCGATCGCCCGGCCAAAGCGTTGGCTCCATAGACTCTGAGGGAATAAAGCGCGACTCGGCCACAAAAATGCGAATCAGCACCGTAATCAGCACAGCTACCCCAATCAACAGGGCATTATTGCGTAGCGATCGCCAGCGGGAAGGGGAATTCGTTGCCGAAGCAGACATATAAGGGCAGATTTAGAGAAACCAACATTTTTATGGTACTAGTTTCAGTTCTCTTTTGGAGGAAGGAATACAGCCCTGCTACCTTTTTTCTAACCTTCTAAACTATCTTTCAAAATTTCTGGATCGAGACGAGTTTAAAGATATCTCCAATTAGACTTAAATCCTTGGCTAACTGCTACAGCAATCAAAGGCATAAATTTTATTTTGTATTGTCTGTTGAGCCTTTCAAAGTTTAATAATTCTTCTTTGTTATAAAAACTTAAATCGACTAAATATAATTCAATATGGTTATTCCATTTCTTTTAAGAGCCATGATTATAGGAAATAACAAGTCCTGTATCCTGTATGCTGTGTTTTAATAAACTTCTCAAAATAAATATCATCAGGAATATTATCTGATTTAGAAGAATTAACGCTCTTAGGAACTGGAATTAAATTCTAAAGATGATTATGAGCCACAAAAGACCAAGGCAAATTTTGAATATAAGAAGACCATTCACGATGAATTAGGATTACTGTGTTATTCTGACTAAATTTATACAGAAGTTTACACTCCTCAAATAATCTCTCTGCTAATTTTTTACTTCTCGGTTAACTTGCTGATCTTTACAATCCACTCAATTCTCTAAAGAAGAGTCGTATCAACCGAAAGGGTACATATCTAGTAAGCTTTTCATCAATATTTTTACTTTTTATTGCTTCACGAATAATAATTTTATTACTTTCTGTATTTTTAATTTTTAATGGTAAGTTATCAGAACTTAAATTTAGAGACTTTAGTTTCTCAGTAACCATATCTTACAATCCGAAGGATAGTCTAACTATTGAATGAGAATACCAAGCATTGACCAACATCTCAATAGCCAAATCTTTTAAGCTAATTGGTGAAGTTACCTCAAAAAAGCGACTACTTAGAATGTCTAATATTGAGAGAAAAAAGAGGAATATACAGGAATTTGTAGTGTCATCAAGCAGTCTCGAAAAAGTAACGATATCTAAGCTTTCAGAATTAGGCAGACTGTATGGACTATCCATAGAAAGTTAATCTTGTGGAAAAGCTTGAGATGGAATAAGACTAAGATTACAATTGCCTTGTAGTAACTGAAGTAATCTGAAGCACTTGGTCAGGGAACTGCAGAAGTTACACAACTTTGGTTTGGACTAATTCTTTTGCTGGACTGAGCACACCATAACCTTTTCATAGCTAGCAATAACTTGATCCGTTCGCTCTATTAACTCCAATAATGTTTCCCCTTAAGTCCAAGTATGGGTTCTACCATCTCGATGATTTTGTTCCTATTCGATTGCCTTCTGGAAAAGGTCAGGATACTTTTGTGCTATTCGTACTTACACTGAAAGAAGCAAAAATAGCAACCCGATCGACTGCGCCAGCGATAGTAAGCTGGTAAGGCAATACTGCTCTCTTCAAGCAATCTGAGAATAGCATCTTTACCTCGCTCTTTGAATGGGAAAACTAGCTTAACATTATACCAATTCAGTTTGAAGATAGGTCTAATAGAGGCTGTGTAATGAATGACCAGCCTGTCAAAGAGCGAACCACCCCCGCTGTTATTTGCGACAATACGGATGGCAGCTTTTGATGCAGTGCCTCCAGCGTCTCAGACAACTGCCATGCCAATGCTGCTGAATTGGATTCACTTCAGGGGCAAACACAGGCACGACATTCGGCAGCCAGTTCATTATGTTCGCGTGATGTCCCGTGAGCGTAAGCTGTCCCTAGCGACTCTTGTCTTGACAAAAGTAGTGCAGCCGCTTGCGGCTACCAACGACCGCTTGCAAGATTTGCAGGAGGAGAGGGAGTTTTCTTTAAAGTCTTCGGTTGCTCCTTGCAGTTCTTTAGAGCTTTCTGTAAATGTCACAAAGAGCTGGTATCAAACTTGCTTTGTGGGTTGGGGCGATCGCCTAGGTTAGATTGATAGCAAGACCTTGTATCCTAGTCCTCCTGACCTTGAGGGGCGAATGATGACCGAACCCGCCACCCGCTCTGAACTCAGTCAAGTCCTAGATGCCATCCAAGGGATGCAAGCCGATATGCGGGCGATGCAAGCCACCATTCAGGCGATGGACAAAAAATTAGATATCCACATTGCCACCACAACAGAGCGCTTCAACCTCATGGATGAAAAGCTGAAGCGGCTGGAGGACAAAATTGATGCCGTAGAAGCAAAGCTAGAGCAGCGGATCAATGCTGTAGAAGCCAAACTGGAGCAGCGCATTAACGCTGTGGAGGCTAAGCTAGAACAGCGGATCAATTCTATAGAGATACAGTTAGGGCAGCGGATTGATACGGTAGAGTCCACATTGCAGGACATTGCTAAGCGACAGGCGGGCACGGATGCGAGGCTGTGGGGCTTCTTGGTAACCCTATTGGTGGCAACGCTGGGACTGCTGGCAAAATTATTACTCTTTGATTTGCCCTCGTCTTAATCGGCGAGGGGTCGCCTCTGTACAGCCCTTTTCTAAAATACGGGATTGCAAACCGTCATCAGAACAGTCACTGACAGTCATGCAACGCTTAACAAGTTTTTTAGTGAACCTACCAGCAGGAGCATTTTCTTTAGTCCTCCTACCATTGGTTGTACCAGCAGTTGCTAACGCTGAAAATCCTGCTCATGTGCGCCAACTCTTGGAAACGCGCCAATGTCCCAACTGTGATCTGCGGGGTGCGAACCTGATGGATGCCAATTTGTTTAAGGCGAATTTAGCGGGTGCCAATTTGGAGGGCGCCTATCTGGCGGGTGCGAATCTCTTTGGCGCCAATTTGGAAAGGGCAAACTTGAACCGTGCCAGTCTCTACCTAGCGATTTTGGTCAATGCCAATTTGGCAGGGGCACAACTGGTGGGAACCCGCCTGACCCTGACTAACCTCGTGAATGCCAACCTTAGCGGTGCCAATCTAGAGAATGCCGTCATGAAAGGCGCCAATATGATTGATGTTGATTTAACGGCTGCAAATCTGAAGGGGGCAGATCTCGATCGCGCAAATTTGAGTGGGGCTAATTTAAGACAAACGATCTTCGATCGCCCCCCTAGCCCCTAGGAAGTAACCTGTGCCTGTTTCAATGCTGCTGCAAGTCGCGGTTGATCCCAGCCCCGTTGGTGGAGAATTTGCCATGTGGCCATTAAATCAGGACCATGGACAGCACCTGTGAGAGCAGCACGCAGGGATCGCATCGTTGCCCCTTTTTTCACCCCTGCGGCTTTGGTGGCCTGTTGAATCAAGTGTTGCCCCATCTCCACAGTGAGCGTCGGTTCTGAGGGTAGATGTTCTAGTAGGTAGGCCAGAATGGTTGCACTTTGGGGCTGGCTCAGTTGAGCCATTGCTTCAGAATCAAAGGTGACACTGGATACAAAGAAAACCGCCCCTTGATCAATAGCCTCCTTGAGGGTGTTGAGACCGGGTTGAAGGAGTTGGACAAGGTCAAGCAACCAAGGGCGATCGCCTCCCTCATCAAAGGCATAGCCTGCCCCCTGCCACAAGGGAATAAGTTCCGCCAAAAGTTCTTCTGGCTCTAGTTGTTGAATGTACTGACGATTGAGCCAATTGAGCTTGTCCCAGTCAAAGCGAGCGCCTGCTTTGTTAATCCGCTCAAAGCTAAAGTGCTTGGCCGCCAGATCTAGGGTAAAGAGTTCACCCATGCCCTCAGGGGGCGACCATCCAAGCAGTGTCATATAGTTAACCAAGGCTGGCGCTAGATACCCCATGGCTCGAAAGTCAGAAATGGAGGTAACCCCATCCCGTTTTGAGAGTTTTTGCCCCGCTGAATTGAGAATTAAGGGAGTATGGGCAAAGTTAGGGGGGGGGGCTCCCAGCGCTTCGTAGAGCAAAATTTGCTTGGGTGTGTTGCCAATGTGATCCTCGCCGCGAATGACATCGGTAATACCCATGGCAATGTCATCCACCACCACCACCAAGTTATACAGGGGATAACCAATTTCACCGCGGGGGGCTGCCCGCGCAATTACCATATCGCCGCCGAGATCAGCCCCTTGCCAACAGACCCGACCCCGCACCAAATCCTGCCATTCAATCTGGCGATCGTCCTCAATTTTGAAGCGAATCACAGGCGTGCGCCCTGCCGCATCAAAGGCCGCTTGTTCCTCTGGGGTCAAATGGCGGTGACGGTTGTCGTAACGCGGGGCTAGACCCTTGGCTTTTTGTTCGGCCCGCAGGGCATCGAGTTCTTCGGGGGTGCAGTAGCAGTAGTAGGCTAGTCCCTTGTCCAAGAGGGTTTGAATCGCTTGGCGGTACAGATCAAGGCGATCGCTCTGAAAATAAGGACCTTCATCCCACGTCAGCCCCAGCCATTGCAAGCCCTCAAGGATATTCTCGGTATATTCAGGTCGCGAGCGCTCGCGATCGGTATCCTCAATCCGCAGAATAAATTTTCCTCGCCAATGGCGGGCGTAAAGCCAGTTGAACACAGCGGTACGGGCAGTCCCAATGTGCAGATTGCCTGTCGGACTCGGCGCTAAACGAACACGAACTGTCACTGCTGACCTCGAATACAAAAATTGCCCTTTTGATCCTACCCCATTGGCTGTAGGCCTTTTAGGCAAGGGTATAGGGGCGATTCAGCCGCTCCAACTGCTGCACCATCAGGCTGAGGAATAGTCCCACGTCGGTGACCACGCCCACAGATTCCACAGAGCCGCGATCAGCGAGTTTGGTGACGACCGCTGGGTTAATATCCACACAGACGAGCTTCACTCCCGCTGGCGTCATATTGCCCACCCCAATGGAGTGCAGCATTGACGAGAGCATCAAAATCATATTGGCCCCCTGAATCAGGCGGGCATACTCCCGCTGCGCCACAATTAAATCCATGATTGTATCGGGCAGGGGGCCATCATCGCGGATTGACCCTGCAAGGACAAAGGGCACATTATTCTTGACGCACTCGTACATCACGCCACTGGTGAGAATGCCCTGAGCCACTGCGTTGGCGATGCTGCCACAGCGGCGAATCATGTTGATCACTTTCAAGTGGTGACGGTGGCCGCCCCGCACAGGGACGCCCCGTTGCATATCCACCCCCAAGGAGGTGCCCATGATCGCCTGCTCCATATCGTGCACAGCGATCGCATTGCCGCCGAGGAGTCCTTGGACATAGCCTTCACGGATCAGCTTGGCTAAATGCTCACCACCGCCCGTGTGGATAACTACTGGTCCGGCCACCACAATCACTTTGCCCCCCTGATCGCGGATACGCCGTAGTTCCCAAGCAATTTGCTCCACGACGAGTTCCACCCGCCGCTCACTGGAAACCCCCGATCCCATAAAGGTGAACTCTTGGGTATTGCGCTGGCTTTCCGTTTTGCGAATCGTGCGGATGCCCTCGACGCCCACAACCACGCGATCGCCCACCTCTAAATCTCGCAGGATGCGACACTCCGCCACCGTGCCTTCCGGCGTTGAGCGCACGACAATCGCCCCATCCATGCGTTGGTTTTGCACGCGAACCCACTCGCCCTGAACCCGCACCTCTGTGGGGTAAATGGTCGTTACATAAAAGTCATCCGGAGCAACGCCCGCCTGCGTTACAGGTTCAAGGGTGGCATCGCAAACTTCCGACGGCGGCAGAATTGCACCGAGGGTGATCAACTGCGCCATAATCGCATCCATCACCTCAGCATCGGGCGCCATGACGCGAATATCCGCTTGGGAGGGACTTTGCCGTTGTTCGCCAAGATTAAATTGCAGGACTTGGAAACTGCCACCACTTTCCACAATCGTGTCTAGGACACGGTTTACAAGGCCAGAGTCGAGGAGGTGTCCCTCCAGATGAATGACTCGGCTAGGCAGCGTTGCCGGTGCATGGAGTTCTTCGCGCACCGGTTCGGTCACCCGCAAGGTCAAGCATTTGGCCGCACCCCCCGCTTTGAGAAATTCGGTCAGGGGCGTCTCCACCACCTCAAAGCCCACTTGGGCAAGGGCTGATTTGAGTTCTTGGCTGGCACGGTTGAGAATCACTGTGCGATCAATATTAACCGCATTGCAGGCAAAGTTAACCGCATCAGCCTCTTTAACGGCAATTCGTTTATCCGCTGGTACCCGCAGTTCAATGAGGCGGTTGGAATAGGCATCAAAAGCGGGAGGATAGTAAAGCAAGTAGCCGTCCGTCAGCGGACAAAAACACGTGTCAAGGTGGTAGAAGCGCTCATCCATGAGCCTCAGGGAGAGGACTTCAATATCCAGCCACTTCGCCAAATAGGCATGGGAATCCAATTCTGAACGGAAGCCATACCCCGCCCACAGCCAGCGACCTTCGCGATCCAAAAGGGCATCCCCGGCTCCCTCAAAGGGGAGTTGCTTGGGTAGCTCAAAAACTTGATACCCCTGAGATTCAAACCACGCTTTGAAATAAGGTTCTTCCCCTTGGCGTTCTGGGTGATAAAAGCGACTGAGCACCACGCGATCGCCCAGCACCAAGCCTGCATTCGCCGTAAACACCATATCCGGCCAGCCCGGCTGCGGCTCAATCAAGTCAACCGTCGCCCGAGCATGGATAATTTCGTAGAGTTTTTCCCACTGCTCCTGTGCCCGATCGCGGGAGGACTTGTGGATATTTCCCTCCATCCAAGGATTGATCACATAGTCCACCTCATAATGGGTGGGAGGGCACATGAGGAATCGCAGGGTTGAACTCATAGAGGTTGTTTAGAAATCGTTGCAATTTGTGAAAACAGTTAGGTGTGGGCTACACGGCACCCATCACAAACTTTTATTCTATAGGCAGTGGGGATCCTGACGATTGCTTTTGTTATCAAACCTTGACATTACACCCGTTGCCGTTGGCTTTTAGGGGCAACTCTATTTGCAAAGAGCAGGGGAAATCTGCGCTAAAATTATAATTTGCGCGATCGCGCACACCGAACTGACACTACTACTAACCGCATCTGCGAAGGGGAATGACCTTGACTGACGTGACTGATCTCATTTCCATCACTACTGAACCGCGCTCCAATAGCCAACTGCTCGCCACGATTGAGGTTTCGGGGGCGCACTCCCAACAGGTGTATAACCAAGTGGTCAATGATCTCCTTCGCCAGACACAGTTGCCCGGATTTCGCAAGGGCAAAGCCCCTCGGCAGCTTGTCTTACAGCAAATTGGCAAAGAGCGGCTGCGCTATGTGGCCATGGAAAAACTGATTGAGGATACCGTCAAAGCCGCCGTCGAAAAGAACAATATCCCCTATCTAGGTAACCTCGAACTCCAAGGGGACATTACAGAGTTACTGAACCAATTTCAGCCCGGCGACAACTTTTCTTTCAGCGTCACGTTTGATGTCGACCCAGAAGTGACAGTCACAGCCTACAAAGGGCTAACCATTGAGTACAATCCCGTCACCTACAATCCCGAAACTGTCGAGAAGCTCTTGCAGCGGCACCAACGGGAGCATGCCACCCTCATTCCCGTCGAAGACCGGCCAGCTCAGTGGGGCGATGATGTCACCCTAAAACTGGTCACCAAAGATGAACATGGGGAGGTGGTGAAGGAACTCTCAGCAGATGAACTGCCCCTGTCCCTCGATGAAGAGCAACCCTTTTTGCTCAAGGAGATTCCTGCTGCTGTTGTCGGCATGAGTGTCGGTGAAGCGAAAACGGTGACGGTGTCTGTTGCCGAGGAAGCAAAGGAGGGGAAAGCAGAGACCCCCAAACAATTGACCGCTGAGATTGAACTTTTAGGGATTAAAGCACCGGAACTGCCCCCCCTAGACGATGCCTTTGCCGCTGAGCACAGTGAATTCAGCACGATGGCAGAATTGCGGGCTTATTTGGAGCAAAATCATCAGGAGCGAGCTGAAAACCAAGATAAGAAGGCCAAAGAAGCTGCCCTCATTGATACTCTCATTGCCCAAAATCCAGTTGAATTGCCAAAAACCCTGATCCGTAAAGAAGCAGATGTGAAGGTGCGGACAACGCTGATGCAAATTCAGTCCCAAGGCATTGATCTCAACAAGATCATGACCGAGGAACTCTACGAAAAAATGCGTCAAGAGGCAGAGCCAGGGGCTGCTAAGGAGGTGCACTCCCGTTTATTGTTGAGGACGATCGCTCGTCAAGAGGGCATTGAACCCAGCCCCGACGCAATTGAGGAACGGCTGAACCGCTATAAAGAGGCGTTGGGTAACCAAACAGCCAAGGATCTGGAACGACTCCGCGAATTTGCCCACGATGAAGTGCAGCAGGAGGAAGCCCTCAACTGGCTCCTAGAGCAAAATACATTTCAGCCAACCAAGTCCGCCCCCACCACTGATCAGCCCACAGCAACTGCTGAAGCGCCAAAAGAGACTCCCGTGGAACCTGAGACCACGGTCGAAAAAACAGCGAAGCCTTCAAAACGCTCTGGGAAAAAAGAAAGTTCTGTCCCATCCCAAGAATAGTTCGGCATAATGAAAGTGGTGATCCCTACGGAACCAAACCGCTAGTTACAATTAATTACAAACGAACCGTCATTCTAGGCAACTATGCTGCAATCGCGTTACGACCATCCCCTCAGTGCCATTCTGCGCTCTCCAGCGCTCAACCTGCCGCCTACCCATGCCAATATTGTGCCGATGGTGGTTGAGCAGTCGGGGCGGGGTGAACGAGCCTTTGACATTTATTCGCGGCTTCTCCGCGAGCGGATCATCTTCCTAGGTGGGGGTGCGGGGGATCGCCGAGGCATTGATGATGCGGTTGCTGACTCCATCGTGGCGCAGCTTCTATTCCTTGATGCCGAGGATCCGGAGAAAGACATTTACCTGTACATCAACTCACCGGGTGGCTCGGTTACAGCCGGCATGGCCATCTACGACACAATGAAGCACATTCGCCCTGATGTGTGTACCCTCTGCTTTGGCTTGGCGGCGAGTATGGGTGCCTTCCTACTGTCTGGCGGTACCCCCGGCAAACGGATGGCGCTGCCCCATGCTCGGATCATGATTCACCAGCCCCTCGGAGGGGCCCAAGGTCAGGCGGTGGATATTGAAATCCAAGCACGGGAAATTCTTTACCACAAGCGCAAGCTCAATGAACTCTTGTCACAGCACACGGGGCAACCCATCGAGCGCATTGAAGCTGATACGGAGCGGGATTTCTTTATGTCCGCTGAAGAGGCCAAGGCCTATGGTCTGATTGATCAGGTGGTGACGCGGCAGACCCTCCCTAGCCACTAAGTACACCCTACGTGCAACCCTAGAGGTTCCCTATGGCCAAATATGATACCCACCTCAAGTGCTCCTTTTGTGGTAAGTTACAGGAACAGGTGCGTAAGCTCATCGCGGGCCCTGGGGTCTATATTTGTGATGAATGCGTAGAACTGTGTAATGAAATCCTCGATGAGGAATTGGCCACTGTTCCCAATGCGGCGGCTCCCCGTCGAGACTCCACACCGTCGCGATCGCCCCGTAGCACACCCCGCAGTCGTCCCCTCAGTCAGGTACCCAAGCCTCGGCAAATCAAGGAATTTCTTGATAAGCACGTGGTCGGACAGCACGAAGCTAAGAAAATCCTCTCGGTTGCGGTCTATAACCACTACAAGCGCCTGAGTCTCTTGGATGGCGATCAACTGGGCGATGATAACGTAGAACTGCAAAAGTCCAATATTCTCCTCATTGGTCCGACGGGTTCTGGCAAAACCCTCTTGGCTCAGACATTGGCGAAGCTCCTCGATGTTCCCTTTGCTGTCGCCGATGCCACCACCCTCACGGAAGCCGGCTATGTGGGGGAAGACGTGGAAAATATTCTGCTGCGCTTGCTGCAAACTGCCAATATGGATGTGGAGGAAGCACAACGGGGAATTATCTATATTGATGAGATTGATAAAATTGCCCGCAAAAGTGAAAACCCCTCAATTACCCGTGATGTTTCCGGGGAAGGGGTACAGCAGGCGCTACTGAAGATGCTGGAGGGGACGATCGCCAATGTGCCGCCTCAGGGGGGTCGCAAGCATCCCTACCAAGACTGCATTCAAATTGACACGACAAACATCCTCTTTATCTGTGGGGGTGCCTTTGTTGGTTTAGAAAAGACCATTGAGCAGCGGGTGGGCAAAAAAGCAATGGGCTTTGTCCGCGATGGCGAACCCCTCCCCAAGGAAAAACGCTCTGCGGATATTCTCAAGCAACTGGAACCCCACGATCTGGTGAAGTACGGCATGATTCCAGAGTTCATTGGCCGTATTCCCGTGGTTGCCGTGTTAGAGCCGCTGGATGTGGCTGCCTTGGCAGAAATTCTCACCCAACCTCAAAATGCGCTCCTGAAGCAGTACCAAAAACTCATGCGCATGGACAGTGTGGAGCTGCGCTTTGAACCGGCGGCGGTGGAGGCGATTGCCCAAGAGGCCTACCGTCGTAAAACCGGTGCCCGTGCCCTGCGCGCCATTGTCGAAGAGATTATGCTGGACGTGATGTACGAACTGCCCTCCCGCAAAGATCTGCGCGAATGTATCATCACACCCGAAATGGTGGAAAAACGTTCAACGGCGGAGCTACTTCTGCATCCCTCCTCCCTGCCTACCCTTTCTGCCTAGGGGAAGGGCGATCGCCCTTGGAAGCGGTGATCTACAGAGCAAAACTAGTCGAGCAAGGGAGATCTAACATCATGGCCGTCGAACCCTACAGTCCACACCTTTCCACATAGCTGTACAAAGAGACTAAGTATGGCTCAATGCCCTGTACATTTAGATTGAGAATCAGTTGGCCAAACCACTCCCCAAAGTAGGGCAACGTTCCCTGATGGGTGGTCGGCGAGGGTTTAAGACGGTTGTAGGTTAGCCAGCGGCCACTCGATCGCCAGCCGAGGCGATCGCCAAAGGCGTTCCACTTCGCTAACTCAGCACCTGTTGTTGGTCGGCCAACGGTCTGCCAAATCTTGGCTTGCACGCTCAAGCCAAATCGTCCCTGACTGTACTTCAGCCAACGCTGATCAATCTCCTTCAGGACATCACAGGGAACACGTGCCAGTTTGATACTGAAAAATGTTGGCGAGAGTGGCTCATTAAGCGCCGGCCCACTTTGGAGGGTTCTGACCTGCCGCTCTACTTCCGACACGATGAAAGCCGTTTCGGCATTGGCTGCTAGCCACTGTTGCTGTTGCAGTAGTTTTTCTAAGTTGCTGTAGTCTGCTAAGGCTGGAGGTGTCGGCGCTAGGGACTGATTTGTTGCAGGAGGCGCTGAGGCACAGGACACCGCAACACTGCTAAAGCTACCCCACCCTAAGAAGCGAATAAACTGTCGTCGCCGTAGTCTTGGCTGAGGAATTGAGCTAGAAGAACGGGCTGGAGTCGCCATGGTGCTTAGAAGAAAATGTGGCTATCGGGCATCAAGCTCAGCTCAAGGGGCACGGCATGGGGATCTGTTTCCAAGGTAGCGCGAATGAGACGAGCAACGGTGGCGGGTCGCAGGAGTTTCTGGCGATCAACTTTCAGACTGACGGCATCCCAAAAGGGAGTATCCACACCGCCAAAGTAGAAAAGACTAAAGCGAATGCCGTAGCGCTTGAGTTCTTCGGCCATACATTTGCTAAAGCCCACCGCGCCAAATTTAGCGGCACAGTAGGCAGATCCCATGGTCATTGAATGTTTGCCCAGAATGCCGACAACGGTGCAGATATGACCCTGCTGCTGTTCTTTCATGAGTTCGGCCGCCTGCTGGCTGGTGTAAAAGCAGCCCTTGAGGTTCAGATCTAACATCTGATCCAGTTCAGCAGCCGTAATCTTTTGGTAGGGCTTCAGGAGTCCAGCGCCAGCGGCATTAATGAGCACATCGAGTCGTCCCTGTTGGCTGCGGATGGCCTCCATCAAGGCGCTCACTTGCTCAGGTTGGGTGATGTCACAGGGCTGAACTTGGACGGTGACGGCGGGGGGAAGACGATCCGCTAAGGCTTGCAGGCGATCGCCAGAACGGGCCGCCAAGACCAATTTGGCGCCGGTTTCCTTGAGTTCTTCGACAACTGCTTGACCAATACCACCGGTAGCACCCACCACCAACACCACACGATTCGTTAAGGCACTCATTTTGTTACATTTCTTTACGTTTACCCTTTGATCCTAGCGTTTCTTGCCTCCGTGAGAACTTGGCGGTGGCGGCGGCGATCCAATTTAGAAAGGCGACCCTGTGTTTTGCGTATTAGGATTGAGCCGTTGGTCTTCTGGCCTAGGTGTGACGGAGTTGGCATCAATGACGCAGCAACCACAACCCCCCTCTACCCTTTGGTCTCGTCAGTGGGGATGGAGAATTATTGGCTTGGTGGCGCTAGGGGCGATCGCGAGTGGAACACGGGCGTGGTGGTTTGTGTGCTATGAACTAGCTCCTGAAATTGCTCAGCAACTGCAACAGCACCTCAACCGTCCAGTTGAGATTGGCAACGTACAGCAGGTAGGGCTAAATTTTGTGCGTTTTGGCCCCTCAGCGATTCCCAGCTACACAGGAACAGACGGTACCCGCGAATTGGACAATGCCCTCATCAACGGCATTGAGGTGGCGTTTCAGCCATGGCAACTGCTCACGGGTCAAAAGCTGGATATTGACATTACCCTAGATCAGCCCCAACTCACTGTGGTTCAGGATGCCCAAGGGCAGTGGTGGCGCACAAAATTTCAGCTGCCAAAGGAGGAGCCAACCTTTTTTCAACTGAATCAAGTAAGGGTGAAGGTGCGGGATGGCTCGGTACTGATTCAACCGTTTGAGCGTTCTGCCTACCTACTGCGCCAAATTCATGGCGGATTGACACTGACGCCCGATCGCCAGAATTTTGCCCTCAAAGGTCAAGCGGAAGGACAACTGGCCGGGGGTGGCCAATGGCGATTGCAGGGGGACTGGAACCAACCCCAAGAAAGGGGGCAACTGGATTTGCGCTTCAGCAAGATTCCCTTTGCGCTGGGGAATGAGATTCTGCCAGAGACAATTCGTGTCCAAGGCGGCCAACTGGAGGGACAGGTGCGGGTTCGTCTGCCCTTACCAGAAACCCCCGAAGTCACGGGTCAAATTTGGTTGCGGGATGGTACTTTACGCACGGCCTTTGTGCCCCAAGACCTCAAGGGCCTCCAAGCCCATGTGCAATTGCAGGGCAATCAGGCGAAGCTGCACTATTTGCGCGGGGCGATCGCCAATGTCCGCTGGCAAGCTCAAGGCACCGTCGGTCTCCAAAGCGGCTGGAACATTGAAGCGCAAGTGCCGAGGTTTGATCTCGCCCCCACCTTAACGGCCTTGCAGATTACACCACCAGTTCCCCTTCGGGGTCAAGTCGAAGTTCCCACCCTTCGCTTGCAGGGGGATTTGGAGAATCCCCAGATCAGGGGTGAACTGCGCAGTCAAACGCCCCTCCAAGTGGATCAACTGCAACTGCAACAGGTACGGCTACCGTTTATAGCGTCCCTTGAGCAAGGGGTTAGGCTGATGGATGTCGGCGCCCAGTTGGTGGATGGGGGGGAGGTACAGGCAACGGTAGGGGTACAGCCCACGGGGGAGTTTCGCGGCCAAGCACAAGTGCAGCAGGTGAATCTTCAGGCGATCGCCCGCCGCTATGATGTGGCTCCGCCCGTGTCCCTAGGGGAGGGGTTTGCGCAACTGGACTTTGGCGGCAATCTGCGTACCCCAGAGGCTTGGCAGGCCAATGCGGCCTTTCAACTGCCGACGGCTCAATATCCACTGCGGGGCACCGCCCGCCTGACCCAAACCCAACTGCTCGTTCCTGAGTTTCAAATGCAGTTTCTAGGGGGGAGTCTACGGGGTCAAGTGCAAGCCGCCGCCGGTCAGTGGCAGTTACAGGCTCAGGCCGAGAATATCCCCCTACGACAGTTAAATCAAGATTTACAAGGTCGCCTCAGTGGGCAGGCGATCGCCCAAGGACGGGTGGATCAACTGACGCTGCCAGCAATTCGAGCCAGTGCCCATCTTCAAGTGGATCAAACCGCCACGGGTGAGCCGCTGATTGCGGCTGTGAACTGGGATGGCCAGCAATTGCAAGTCCAAGAGGCCACCCTCGGTGCGATTCGCGCCCAAGGAACCATTGGCGTTGATTTAGCGGCTTTGCAACCCACTGAGATTCAATTGGGCATCCAAGCCAGAAATCTCTCCCTGAGTACCTTAAGCACCCTCTTGGAACCGAATCTCCCCGTTCCCCTCACCCTTGCAGGTACCACGTCCTTTCAAGGCCAACTCACAGGCCGCCTCGATAGGCTCCAGTTTCAGGGGGCACTGCTCACCCAAGGATTGGCGGTGAATGATTTGCGTTTTGCCCCTCAACTCACGGGCACCGTCATTTTGAGCCAACAACAGGGGGCAACCCTCAATTTACAGGGGGGGAGCGATCGCTTGGCGCTGCGCCTTGATGCTGATGGTTTACCCCAGTCGCTGCTAATCCAACGGCAACGGGCACAACTAGTCGGCCAACGCCAAGGGGAGAACTTTGATCTGCGTCTCCAAGAATTTCCCGTGGAATCTCTGCGGTTACGGTCTCCTGAACTCCCTAAGGATGTGATTCTCGCAGGAGTCGCCTCTGGCAATCTGCGGCTGCAAAATTGGACAAGGGGGCAGGGCAGTTTTACTGTGGAACGACCGGGATTAGGAGCTTGGCGGGGCGATCGCCTGCAAGCGCAATTTAGCCTCAGTCGCGATCGCCTGACGATTCAATCGGGTCTTTTTCAAAAAGGAGAAAGTCGCTATCAGTTCAGTGCTGACCTGCAACCCCAGCGCTTGGGAGCACAGTTAACGATTGAACAAGGGAATCTCGCCGATCTGACTGAGTTAGCCACTGTCCTTGGGATAGGTCAACCAATGGCTCGCGGGACAGCTGCAGATCTAGGAACCCCTAGAGCCGGTGAAGGGACTCAAGCGTCCCTGCTCACCCAAATTCGCCGCCTTGCCGAAATTGAAATGCTGCAAACCCAAGCAGCGTTGGTACGCCAACCCGAATTGCTGCCCTCCCTTGAGCAACTTCAGGGTACCTTTAATGGCCAAATTACTTTCAGTCAAACCCCCCAGTCAGGTCTGGTGGCTAGTTTTAATCTCAAGGGAGCTAATTGGCAGTGGGGGAGTTACCAAATTGATCAATTCCTCAGTCGGGGGCGCTTTGCCCAAAATCAACTCCTACTGACGAGCCTCAATGTCCTTGCCAAGGGGGGTCAACTCAACTTGAATGGGATTGTTGGCGGTAACCAGCAAAATGCCCAACTGCGACTAGAGCAGTTTCCCATCAGTTTGGTTGCCAGTCTCTTGCCCCCTGGGGTGGATGTTGGCGGTAAGGTGAATGCCCAAGCCGTGTTGACGGGTTCATGGCAGCAGCCCATTCTTGCCGGTGAGGCTACTCTTGCGGAGGGTCGGTTGAATCAACGCCCCTTGGAGGCAGCGAATGTCACGTTCCGCTATGCCCAAAATCGTCTTGCCCTTCAGGCGATCGCCCGCTTGGATACGCCAGAACCGCTAATGGTGACGGGTTCGGTTCCCTTGATCTATCCCCTTGACCCGCGACCAGTGGTGGATCCGCAGTTAGCCCTAGATGTCAGCCTCAAGGATGAAGGATTGTCGTTGATCAACCTCTTGACCAATCAGGTGCAATGGCAACAAGGAAAGGGGCTTTTCCAAGCCCAACTGCGGGGCACATGGGAAGACCCCATTGTGAATGGCGTCCTCAGTGTGGATGATGCGGTTATTAAAACTCCCGCCTTTGAGGAACCGGTGACCAATCTCAGTGCGCGGGTGCGCTTCGATCGCGATCGCCTGCGGGTGGATGGGATTCAAGGTCTCTTTAGCCAAGGGCAAATTACGATGGCAGGCGTTTTGCCGATTCACACCCCCCTTTCCTCAGATGATCCTGATCGAGCCACACCCCTCACTGCTTCCTTGAGACGGCTGCAAGTCAATGCCGGCAATATCTATCGCGGTACAGTAGATGGCACACTCGTGATTACGGATACACTTCTGAGTCCTGATCTGGGGGGCAGTGTCCACCTCAGCGAAGGCCGGTTGGATTTAGGCGCCATCAATGGTGTTGCCAATGGCAATGGGTTAGCCACGCCTGCTGACAGTCCCTTTGAACCCCTAGCTTTTGATAACTTGGCAATTAATATCTCAGATTCCTTGCGGGTGACGCGATCGCCCGTTCTCAACCTAACGGCCACTGGCAGCTTAACCCTCAATGGGGGTCTCGATAGTCTCCAGCCCGCCGGTAAAATTCGCCTCACGGGCGGGCAACTGAATCTGTTCACCACCCTCTTTTTGCTCCAGCGGCGAGCGGATAACTATGTGCTCTTTACCCCCGCCAATGGCTTGGATCCCGAACTTAACCTCACCCTTGCTGCCACTGCTACTGAAGTTTATACCCCCGGCACCGTGACGCGACTCTCCGATGTGGGTTCCGTAACGGCCACCAGTTTAGGGACGCTGAATACCGTTCGCATTACTGCCCGCATTAATGGTCGTGCCAGTCAGTTCCAAACCAATTTACCTGCGGTGCTTGAGCTATCCAGTACCCCTTCGCGCAGCACGACTGAACTCCTTGCCTTGATGGGCGGTGGTTCAATTGCGGATCTCAACCAAGTGGGGGGAGAAGCGGCGGTGGCCAGTCTTGCCGGATCTGCGCTTTTTAATAACCTACAGGCATTGATTGATCAGGCCACGGGTAACCGCACTTCCTTTCGGATTTTTCCAGCGGTGGTGCCCCCCGATCGCCAAGCCCAAAGCCAAGCCCCAACCCTTGCCGTGGGGGCTGAACTGGGTTTTCAAGTGAACAGTTTTACCTCCGTTTCCCTCTTGCAGTTGCTCACCGCCCCCAATGATCCGACGCGGTTTAACCTTGGATTTCAGGTGACAAAGCAGATTCGCCTTGGTGGACAGGTGAGCACCACTGGTCAGGGCACAGGCTTTCTTGAGTTCCGTTACCGTTTTTAAGGTCGTCTAAGATCAGTGTACTGCCAGCAACGCTCAAGCTTGGAAGGTGACAATTGCGGCAGTTGCAGTAGCCTTGGTATCAATCCTGATGAAAAATTCCGCTAGAGCCTTATCTCAACGATGCTCGATTTCATGGCAGCGGTTAAGTCTGCGTTGGAAATTTACCTTGGCCTTGGCTCTTGCGGCGCTCTTTCCAGCCCTGATTATTACTGAAGCCCTGATTCAAGTCAGCCATCGCAGTTTTGAGCATCAGCTTGATCAGCAACTGCGCTCTAGTTTGGAGGATTTGCAGTGGGAAATCGACAATTTGGCCTATGAGTCTCGCATCCAAGCCCTCTTAATTGCCAGTGGGATGTATGCGCGGCATGTGGGTGGATCCCTCGTTGGTGTCTTGAAGCCCGCTGCTATCCAAGCCATTCTTGCGGAAGTGGATACGACGGAACGCCCTATGAACCTGATGCTGGTGACCGATGCGAGGGGTAAGGTACTGGCACAGCAAACAATGGTCTTGGCCAAAACGGGAGAGGCACTCCTTGACTTGACCCCCGAAACCCATTCCTACTATCGTCTCAGCCCGCATCAAGCCAGCAGTATTGCTAACTTACCGATGTTTCAAGTGGCTCGCGATCGCCAGCAGATGATTAGCGGTCTGGTGCTCCTCAATCGTGAACAATTACAAGAACTGGGTTTAGCCCAGCAGGCCAAGATTACGTTGCGTCCTCAACCCATCGCAACTGTATCCCCCAAGCAGCGGCCAGCCCCTGCGGGTACCTACCCCATCGGGGACGGCAATATTGGCTTACTGGCCTTTGCCGCAAAGCCCCTCTATGAAAACAACCAATTTCAGGGGCTAATTCTGACGGGCATTTTGCTCAACAATATGCCGGATCTTGTGGATGCCACCACTGCATGGTCCACAGTAGATACCGTAGCAACAATTTTTGCCCAAGATTTGCGGATTGCCACCAATGTCCCTTACACCGATGGTCGGACTCGCGCCCTTGGTACCCGCGTCGCTCGTGAAGTGGCCACTCAAGTGCTCAATCAGGGCAAAACATTTGTCGGCACAACTGACATTGTGGGTTCCTCCTACCTAACTATCTACAGTCCATTGCAGGACTTTCGCCAGCAGCTCGATCTGCCGCATCCACCGCCCATTGGTATTGTCTTTGTGGGGAAGTCCCAAGCGTGGATTGATACCATGGCCACCCAGAAACGGTTGGTGGCTTTTGCGATTACCCTTGGGGCGCTGGCCTTGGCGAGCGGTTGGGCCTATCTCACGGCGAATGCCATTGCCAAGCCCATTCAATCCTTGGCAACTTCTACCCGTCGCGTGCAGGCAGGAGATTTGACGACACTGGTGCAGGTGCACTCCCTTGATGAGGTGGGGGAACTGGCGAATTCTTTTAATGCCATGATGCGCCAGTTGCGCATTTCCTTTGAGGAGTTAGCCCAAAAAAACCGTTCCCTTGAGCAGATTCGTGATGAACTGATTGAGGCCAATGAACAGTTTGAGGCGGTACTTAATGCTGTTCCCGGCACGATTTCTTGGATTAATGCCGAGGGCATCTATAAAGGGGTGAATCGCAAGTTGGCAGAAACCTTGAATTTGCCGCCAGAGGCCTTTATTGGGCGTCCCTTGGGCTTTTTGCGTGAGGATGAGGAGCTGGCAGCCTTTATGCAGGAGTTTGTGGATTCTCCAGATCAATTTGCCTCACGGGTGATCTCCGTTAAGCGCAATGGTCAAACCGTGTTTTACCTCGTGGCTTTGCAAAAGTATATGCAGGGTACCCATACGGTGGCGGTGGGCATTGATATTAGCGATCGCATTCGCGCTGAGGAAGCGCTGCGCATTGCCGAGGAAAACTACCGCAGTATTTTTGAGAATGCCCTTGAGGGGATTTTTCAGGCGTCAACGGAAAATCGCTTTATTCGGGTCAATGCCGCCATGGCCAGAATTTTTGGCTTTGACTCTCCTGAGGAAATGGTGGAGACTGTCACCAGTATTCGCGACCAAATCTATGTGGAACCCAGCACCCGTGATCAGATTCTGAATCATTTTGCGACTGGAGCAGCAACGGGGCATTTTGAATTCAAGGCCTATCGGCGCGATCGCCAGATCATTTGGATTGAGTTGGATATGCGAGCGGTCTTGGATACCGACGGCAAGATTTCCTACTATGAAGGATTAGTGCAGGACATTACCGAGCGTAAACAGCGTGAGCAAGCAATGCAGCAGCAAATTGAAGAGCTAAGGGTAGAAATTGATCACGAAAAACGGCGGCAGCAGGTGGCAGAAATTACCGAAACGGAGTACTTTCAGCAGTTGCGCCGTGAGGCGAACTATTTGCGTCAGCGTCGCCATTCCAAAAGCTAAACCATGACCGATATCCAAGCTCTGTTTGAGCGCATTGCCCCCCTCTACGATCGCCTCAATGATCAACTCAGCTTTGGCCTTCACCATGTCTGGAAACAGATGGCCGTGGACTGGCTAGACCTCCCCCAAGGGGCAAGGGCGCTAGATCTCTGCTGTGGCACAGGGGATTTGAGTCGTCTGCTCGCCCGTCGGGTGGGGCGGCAGGGGCAGGTGATGGGGCTGGACTTTGCGGTGGCACCGCTGGCGATCGCCCGCCAACGCAGTGAGCATTACCCCCAAATTGAATGGCTCCAAGGAGATGCCTTAGCAGTACCCTTTCGGGATCAAACATTTCAGGGCATCACGATCGGCTACGGGCTACGCAATGTGGCAGATATTCCCCAAGCCCTCAGGGAAATGTTTCGGCTGTTGGTTCCCGGTGGGCGGGCGGCCATTCTCGACTTTAGCCATCCTCAAGCCCCCGCACTCCAGCAATTTCAGCAATGGTATTTGCAACAGTGGGTAGTGCCTACTGCTCGTCAGTATGGCTTGGCCGCAGAGTATGACTATTTGTGGCTGAGCATTCAGGCTTTTCCCAGCCCACCGGCTCTCTGTGCTCTAATTCAAAAAGCGGGTTTTCAGAGCGTGAAGCACTATCCCCTCCTAGGCGGGCTGATGGCGATTACTGTTGCGCAAAAGTAATCTACGTTACAAATATTAGGCTTCACTCCTTTGGCAATCCTCTAAGCTATAGATAGGCGAACCGCAGGGCGTTTGGAGGGCAGTATGTATAAAAAAATTCTCGTTGCAGTTGACGACAGTGAACTGGGAGAACAGGTCTTTCAAACGGCGCTGGACTTGGCACAGCACTACCAAGCCCAGATGATGCTGATTCATGTGCTTTCACCCACCAATGAATCCTATCCCGACCCCATCTTTACCACCCCCTTGGCCTCTGGGGTATATGTGGGACTTCATGAGGAAGTGATGCGCGCCTATGCCGAGCAGTGGGAAAACTTTGAGCAAAAAGGCTTGGATATGCTGCGCAACCTCACCCAAATTGCCATTGAAAAGGGGGTACCCACAGAATTTACCCAAGCCCTAGGGGATGCGGGTCGTGCTATCTGTGATCTGGCCAAAGATTGGGAAAGTGATTTGATTGTGCTGGGGCGGCGAGGTCTCAAGGGGTTGAGCGAGTTTTTCCTTGGCAGTGTCAGCAACTATGTGCTCCACAATGCCCACTGTTCTGTGCTCACCGTTCAGCGTCGCCGTGATTGAGACTCCCGTTCGCATTAAGTGTCTTGTACAACCTACCCGTCCCGAGTGGGTGATGCAGGCGATCGCTCACTTGGATACCATTTTGCTCGATCACTCCCACTGTGAGCGCAAAGCTGCGAGTGTCGCCATTAACTTGATGTTTCGCTATCCTTCCCACAAGCGGTTGGTAGACGCCCTCACTGATATTGCCCAAGAAGAACTGGAGCATTTCCGCCAAGTCAATCAACAACTCGAACGCCGCCACATTGCCCTTGCGCCTCTGAGTGCGCCCCCCTATGCCTCTCGGCTGAATGCGGCTGTCCGCCCGCAGGAACCTGATCGCTTCCTAGATACCCTATTGGTTTGCGCGTTGATTGAAGCTCGCAGCCACGAGCGATTACAACTGTTGGCTCAGCATTGCCCAGATCGGGAACTGGCGGAATTCTTTGCCAGCCTCGTCACTTCTGAGGCACGTCACTATGGCACCTATTGGTACTTGGCCTATGAGTTCTTTGGTCAAGAGGCGGTTGAAAACCGTCTGCGGAAGCTAGCTACTCTTGAGAGTGAGATTCTCAGTACGCCCTACCCCTTGCCCCGGATTCACAGTTAGCCCTAGATCGCTGGTGGTGTTGCCCCTTGAGCGGTGGTGGGCTGACCAACTGTAAGGCGCACCGTTTGGCCAAATTGCTCCAAAATGACTGCGGGTGTCGTGTCGTAGGCATCAATAGCACGCACAATTACATTGCCGGCGATCGTATCCCCCACCTGCACCGTGCGCGTGACATTCTCCTTGGGTGAGCGAATAATGGCTTGAAGGCGACCATCCACCGCAGCCACACCAAAAACTTTCACAGCTTGGGCATCAACCGGTGGGGGCGGTGGCGGGGGGGGTGTCGGTCGGCTAGCAGTAGAGGCAGTGCCTGCACCATTGCCGGCGGTGCCGGCAGAACCGGGAGCACCATTCCCCCCAGCACCATTGTCCATACCGCCAGTCCCTCCACTGCCCCCATTGATGCTACCCATATTGGGCAGGCGAATCGGCGCGAAGGGATTAGATCGGCCAATATTTGAGAGTCCCTCAATGTAGGTTTTCGGATTTGTGGGCGGCGTTAAGGCAGCAACCGCCGATCCAGCGGCAGTGGGTTCTGTCGGTTCAGGGGTTGGGGGGGCTGCTGTGGGGGGAGCAACCGGTTGCTCAGTGACTTCTGTTTCACTCACGATGAGGCCACAGCCGCTCATTGCTGCGGTCAGCAACCCAGTTGCAATGGTGATGAGTGTGGCGCGCTGTTTCAACATTTGGTGTCTCACCCTTGGATGATGGTCTGGTGGTGCAGACGTCTTCTTTCTTGCCTACTATAAAATGTACCGTTGGCTTTCAGTGGCTATGCATAGGCAGTTGCCAAAGTGGTCTTGGCGGCAGAGAGTTGCTGTGGGAGCGATCGCTCGGTACACTGAAGAACAACTGTAACGTTATTTACGGAATCAATCGGTCATGAGTGCTAAGCCCGTCGTGATTGCTCCCTCTATTCTCTCTGCGGACTTCAGTCGCTTGGGTGAAGAGATCCAAGCGGTGGATCGGGCGGGAGCCGACTGGATCCATGTGGATGTCATGGATGGTCGTTTTGTTCCCAATATCACGATTGGGCCATTGATTGTTGAGGCGATTCGCCCCTTGACCCAAAAGCCCCTCGATGTGCACTTAATGATTGTCGAGCCAGAAAAATACGTGGCGGATTTTGCCAAAGCGGGGGCGGATATTATCTCTGTCCATGCGGAACACAATGCTTCCCCCCACCTGCATCGCACCCTCTGTCAAATCCGCGAACTGGGCAAACAGGCAGGGGTGGTGCTTAATCCCTCTAGCCCTCTTGAACTCATTGAGTACGTCCTCGATGTTTGTGACCTCGTCTTGATTATGAGTGTCAACCCCGGCTTTGGTGGCCAGAAGTTTATTCCAGCAGTACTACCGAAAATTCGGCGCCTACGGCAACTGTGCGAAGAGCGCGGCCTAGACCCATGGATTGAAGTGGATGGCGGTCTCAAGGTGGACAATACGTGGCAAGTCCTTGAAGCGGGTGCCAATGCCATTGTGGCGGGTTCAGCCGTCTTTAAGGCACCGGATTACGCTGCCGCGATCGCTGGCATCCGCCATAGCAAACGCCCTAGTCCTGAGTTGGTAACCGCCTAGACACTGACTGCCGCGGGAACATTGAATCGCTGCCACGAAAAGGCTTTGAGGTGGCGATCGCCCGTCTGATGCAGGATCAAGTTGGCCATGAGCTTCGCTGTAATTGGGGCAAGCAAAATGCCATTGCGGTAGTGTCCTGTTGCCAAGTAAAGGTTGGCCGCTGGCCCTTGACCCAAAATGGGTAAGTCATCGGGGGTGGCTGGACGGTAACCCCACCAGGTATCAATCACCTCATAGCTCGCCAGTTCAGGAACAATTGCCGTGGCTCGGTTCAGCAGCCCTTGGAGTCCGGCAACGGTTGTTCCCCCTTGGAAGCCCACGTTTTCACTGGTGGCACCCACCACCACTTTGCCAGAGCGGCGCGGCACGAGATAGAGCTGATCGCCAAAGATCACATGGTTGAGCAGGGATTGCCCCGGCGGCTTAAGCGCCAGCATTTGGCCTTTGCGTGGGGTGATGGGTAGGGGCAGCAAACTTTGGGTCCAAGCGCCGGTCGCCAGAATGTAGATGCCGGCTGACCAACGCCCGCGATCGCTCTCTAGGGCAGTAATTTGCCCTTGGGGACTGTACTGAAACCGCTGAACCGTAACCCCCTCAATGACCTCGACGCCAAGAATACGAGCGGCGCTCACCAACACCTTGGCCAAGTTGCGGGTATTCACCTGACCATCCTGGGGAAACCACCAAGCGCCTAGCACAGTGTCAGCAAAGCCCGGCTGGTAATTCGCTAATTCTGGAGCGTCAAGCCAGCGACTGTCAGGTTCCATGGGGTGGGCGCGATCGCGCTGCCGCTCATCGGTTACCGGCGCCAAAATGCCACAGGGCCAGTAGCCCGCATCCATGCCCGTCAGTTGCTCAAGCTTATCAATCCACGTCGGGTAGAGATTGCGGCTCGCCGTACACAAATTCCACATGGCGCCTGCCGGCAAGCCTTCTGCTTGGGGGGCTAACATTCCCGCTGCCGCATGGAGTGCTGCTTCCCGAAACTGGCGGCTGAGAACCGTAGGTCGTGCCCCCCGCAATGCCAGTTCGATGGCGATCGCCAGCCCCATGGTGCCGCCACCAATAATCAAAATGTCTCGCTGTTCATCCCCAAGGATCATGCTTGACTGCTCAATCCCAATGCATGTGTTTTCCTATCTTGGCACTTGCCACCCCTTAAGGGTAGCCCAAACCACGCAAGTGAGGGGGGGTGAGCCTCCTTGTTTTCCCCTCCTGAAGTCCACTCGTTATAATAAGGGCGATCGCGGTGGATTTGCTGCCGCTGTGTGGTAACTGTCCATGATCTCATCCGGCTCTCACTACCCGATCTTTGGTCCTGAAATTCGTTGTCCCCACTGTCGGCAAGTCATTCCCGCCCTGACCCTCACCGATACGTACCTGTGCCCGCGCCACGGTCCTTTTGAAGCAAATGCCAAAACTGGAGAATTAATGCACCTGCAATCCGGTCGCATTTGGCGCCTCTGGGACGGCGAATGGTATCGCCAGCACACTCACCCCGACGGGATTCGCTTTGAAATCCACGATGCCCTCGATCGCCTCTACACCCAAGGCTACCGTGCCACCAAAGTCATTATTGCCGAACGCTATCGGGATCTCTTTTGTGCCTACCTCGAACGCAGTACCCCTTGGCGAGGCCCCACGGATCCGCAAATGCTGCGCCTCTTTGGTTTGCCCGTTGAGTTTAGCCCTCCCGCTAGCCAAGAAGAGCGCTGGGATGTGATTAACTTTGATCTCGAAAAAGAACCCGGCACCCCCATTCGCCCCCCCTATTTTCGGATGTTTGACTAGTGATGCTCACCCTCGCCGACTGTGGCGAACTGGAATTGATTGCCCGCCTGCGCCCCTATTGCCACAGGGAATTGATTGGCGATGATGCAGCGGTTCTGTCGCTACCCTCCGGTGAACAACTCGTTGTGAGCACCGACGTGCTGGTGGAGGGGGTGCACTTTAGTTTGGGGATGACCGATACCCCGGTAACAATGACGCCGGTGGATGTGGGCTGGCGATCGCTGGCCGCCAATTTATCCGACCTTGCGGCCATGGGGGCATTGCCCTTGGGGTTAACGGTGGGTCTCGCGGCACCGCGCAACTGTCCTGTGGCAACCATTGAGGGCATTTACCAAGGGATGGCTACCTGTGCTCAGGCCTATGGCACTAGTATTATCGGTGGCGATACCTGTCGCTCTAGCGTTCTCAGTCTCAGCATCACGGTCTTGGGCAGTGCGCCTAGGGAACGGATTATTTATCGCGATCGCGCCAAAGTGGGGGATGTCATTGTCGTCACTGGTCTGCATGGCGCCTCCCGCGCCGGTTTAGAGTGCCTGCTGCATCCCCAATGGGCGAGCACTGTACCCGAAGAACTGCGGCAAGCATGGATCCAAGCCCATCAGCGCCCCCAACCTCGATTGGATCTGGTGCCATGGCTCCACCAACATCTCCCCCCCTCGCGGATTGCTGGCATGGATAGCAGTGATGGCCTTGCGGCGGCTGTCTTACAAATTTGTCAAGCAAGCGGGGTCGGTGCAGTCCTTTGGGCAGAGCAAATTCCCAAGGTGTCCCATCTCGATCCGCAGCAGGCGTTAACATGGGCGCTCTACGGGGGTGAAGATTTTGAGTTAGTCCTCTGTGTCCCCCGCGAACTAGCGACCGAGGTATGTACAGCAGCGGGGAACAATGCGGCAATGGTTGGAGAAATTGTCCCTGAAACCACCGTCCAGCTTCAGCAGGCGGGCAAAACCCTACCCTTGCAGCCCCAGCAACTCTTTCAGCACTTTTAGTGGCCTGTGCAACAGCTAGAGAAGTCGCTACTCTCTGCTCGCAATCTTTCGATAGGGGGGACAGGCGTCAAGGAATATTACAAAAATTCATCAATTTTGCGGGCGATCGCCGACAAATCCCCATAAATTTATACATTTCTTAAAAAAATGCCGAGCTACCCCCGAATCGTTCTAATCTAAGTTAGCGCGTTAACTAAAAGTAAAGGGAGCCTCTTAGTAACCATGGTTGTCAAAGCAAGTGGTGGAAGCTCGGTTGCCCGCCCGCAACTTTATCAAACAGTCCCCGTTTCAACGATTATTCAAGCCGAACAGCAGGATCGCTTCCTGAATCGGGGTGAACTGGATGAACTCGCTGTTTATCTGCGCTCCGGGGCAAAACGCCTTGAAATTGCCACCACCCTCACCCGCAACGCCGACATCATTGTTTCCCGTGCTGCCAACCGCATCTTTGTCGGTGGTTCCCCCATGGCCTTCCTCTCTCGTCCCCAAACTGAAGAAGCCCCCCAATTCACCACTGGGGCAAGGGGCGAAGCCATTGACATGAAAGAAGCCATGAAGCTGGGAACCGCAACCTATGTGGACACCCGTGGTGGATTCCTAGAGGGCTTGCGCTCCGTCTTTAGTGCCTCTGGTGGTGGTGCGCCCGTGGGCTTCAAACCGATCAACATTGCCCGCTATGGCCCTGCCCGCATGGAAAAATCCCTGCGCGACTTGGATTGGTTCCTGCGCTATACCACCTATGCCATTGTGGCTGGCGACCCCAACATTCTAGCGGTGAATACGCGCGGCTTGCGGGAAATCATTGAGGCTGCTTGCTCCACTGATGCCACCATTGCTGCCCTACAAGAAATGCGGCGAGCCGCCCTCAGCTACTTTGAAAAAGACGCCGAAGCCAAGGGCATTGTGGAAACCTACTTTGAAGTTCTGATCAACGAATTTATTGCCCCTGCCCCCTCCGATAAAGTGCGGCAGCGCAACTCCACGGATCTTCAAGGCCTGCAACTACCCCAGATTTACTTCAATGCCGCCGAACGCCGTCCCAAATTTGTGATGAAGCCGGGGCTATCCGCTGCCGAGAAAAACGAAGTGGTCAAAGCCGCCTATCGGCAAATTTTTGAGCGGGACATCTCCCGTGCCTACGGCTTGGGCATCTCTGACTTGGAATCCAAGGTGAAAAATGGCTCCATCTCCATGAAGGAGTTCATTCGTCAACTGGCCAAATCGCCCCTCTACCGCAAAAACTTCTACGAACCCTATATCAACAGCCGTGCCCTAGAACTAGCCTTCCGCCATATTTTGGGTCGTGGGCCCTCTAGCCGCGAGGAAGTGCAAACCTACTTTGCGATTATTTCCAAAGGGGGTCTCCCTGCCTTGGTGGATGCCTTAGTGGATTCCAAGGAATACAGCGACTACTTTGGTGAAGAGACGGTGCCCTATCTGCGGGGTCTGGGTCAAGAGGCTCAAGAGTGCCGCAACTGGGGGGCTCAACAGGATCTCTTCAAATACAGTGCTCCCTTCCGCAAAGTCCCGCAATTCATCACCACCTTTGCCGCTCAGGATCAGCCGCTGCCGGATCAACACCCCTATGGTGCCGGCAACGATCCCTTGGAAATTCAGTTTGGCGCCATCTTCCCGAAAGAGAAGAAAAATCCCAATGCTCGCCCCCAACCCTTCAACAAAGATACCCGCCGCATTCTTATTACGCGCGGCCCAGGGATCAACAATCAGGTCAGCAATCCCGCAGCGCGTGGGGTCGCCCCCGGCAGCCTAGGGCCAAAAGTCTTCAAACTGGATCAGCTTCCCAGCATCAATGCCCGCATTGGCAAACGCTCGATTGCCACGGGCGGCGACAGTGTCAAATTTGCTGAAAGTTCGACCCAGCGGGTGATTCGTGCCGCTTATCTACAAGTCTTTGGCCGCGATGTCTATGAAGGGCAGCGCCAAAAGGTGGCCGAGATCAAACTGGAAAATGGTGAAATCTCTGTCCGTGAGTTTGTGCGGATTTTGGCCAAATCGAATCTCTTCCGCAGCCTCTACTGGACACCGCTGTACGTCACGAAGGCGATTGAATATATTCACCGTCGCCTCTTGGGTCGTCCCACCTATGGTCGCCAAGAGATGAATGCCTACTTCGACATTGCCTCGAAAAAAGGTCTCTATGGCTTGGTGGATGCCATCATCGACAGCCAAGAGTACAGCGAAGCCTTTGGCGAGGACACAGTTCCCTACGAGCGCTACATTACGCCCCAAGGTCTAGCCCTGCGATCGCTCCGCACCGGCACGATTGGTGAAACTGGCGTACCCCCTGAAAAAGAAGAAACGCCTCGCTTTGTCGAACTGGGGGCAGTGACCGAACTGCGAACCGAACCAGCGATTCAGTTCCGTGCCAATCAAGGGGTGAGCAAGCGCCGCGACCAAATCAAGGTCTTCAAGCTCACGGATCTCAACGACAAGCAAAATCTGCAACTGGTGATTCAGGCGGCCTATCGTCAGGTCTTTGAGCGGGATGTGGCGCCCTACATTGTCCGCGATGAATTTACTGCCCTTGAATCGAAGCTCAGCAACGGCGAGATTACTCTTAAGGAGTTCATCGAGGCCTTAGGTTGCTCGGAACTCTATCAGAAGGAGTTCTACATCCCCTACCCCAACACCAAGGTGATCGAACTGGGCACCAAGCATTTCTTGGGTCGGGCGCCCCTTGATCAAGCGGAAATTCGGCGCTACAACCAAATTCTTGCCACCCAAGGCTTAAAGGCCTTTGTCCAAGCCCTTGTCAGTAGTGCTGAATACGCTGAAGCCTTTGGTGAGGATACGGTGCCCTATCGTCGCTTCCCCACCTTGCCGGCGGCCAACTTCCCCAACACTGAGAAATTGCACAATCAACTCACGAAGCAAAGTGATGCGATTGTCGTGCCCAGCTTCGCACCAGTGAAACCCCGCCTCGATAACACAAAGCTGCCGCTCCTCAGTCGGGCGATCGCCGAGCAAGGGGCCAAAGCGCGTCAAGCAGATCCCAGCAAACCCCGCTTTATCGAATTGGGACGCTCCTTCCGCAATGGCGATGGTCAATCGGTGGAAGTGGGGGTCGGTACTACCCGGCGCCGTCCTGCTCGCATTTTCCGCATGACCGTGGGGGCGCCTAGTGCTGAGGTGGAACTGGTAATCAATGCCATCTACTGCCAAGTCATGGATGTCTTCAGTGGCCAAGTGCCCAGCCAGTTCCGGCGCCCTGATCTCGAGAGCCGCCTGCGCAACGGTGAAATTACCGTCCGCGAGTTTGTGCGTACCCTAGCCAGCTCGGAGATCTATCGCAACCGCTTCTACACTCCCTATCCCAACACCAAGGTGATTGAATTCCTCTTCCGTCACCTCCTCGGTCGCGCCCCAGCCACCCAAGCGGAAATTCGCCAATACAACAAAATCTTGGCGGATCAAGGCCTCAAGGCTGCTGTGGAAACGATGGTGAATAGCCCTGAGTACAGCCGCTACTTTGGCGAAGATGTCGTGCCCTACAAACGCTTCCCCACCCTGCCGGCGGGTAACTACATTGGCAGTGTCAAGGCCGATGCCGACTTGGTGAAGCAATCTTGGTCGAGCCTCTCGCCCTCATTGGTGGGGATTCAGCCAAGCCATCGCGACTAGGAAACGCTGCGACTAACCACTTGTGAATCCATCGCCTAGCGGATGCTCTTTGGGGAGTGTCCGCTTTTTTTTTGAGCTGCTCAGACCACGTTAAAATATCTTAAAGATTTTCAATCCTGAAAAATCTGCCAAATCCTCTCCTAGTCAGGGCTGGGAGTCTTTCTATAGCCAGTAAAAAAATGATAGAGTACAAAAAATTCACATTTTAATTTCTATCCATTACTGTCCTCATTGAGTAGGAGTGTCCGTTACTTTGGAGAGCCACAAAGAAAAGATACTCGTTGTTGATGATGAAGCGAGTATTCGCCGAATTTTAGAAACTCGGCTGTCAATGATTGGCTATACGGTCGTCACTGCCGCCGATGGCGAGGAGGCCCTGACCACATTTCGGCAGGAACAGCCAGATCTCGTGGTGCTTGATGTGATGATGCCCAAACTAGACGGCTATGGCGTCTGTCAAGAACTGCGCAAAGAATCCGATGTCCCCATCATTATGCTCACTGCCCTTGGCGATGTCGCCGATCGCATTACGGGGCTAGAACTGGGCGCCGATGATTATGTGGTCAAGCCCTTTTCTCCCAAAGAGTTGGAAGCCCGCATTCGCTCGGTACTGCGGCGGATTGAAAAAACCAGCACCTCCGGTATTCCCAGCTCTGGGGTGATTCAAGTGGGCAATATCCGCATTGATACCAACAAGCGCCAAGTCTATAAGGGGGATGAGCGCATCCGCCTCACGGGCATGGAATTTATGCTCTTGGAATTGCTGGTGGGTCGCTCCGGGGAACCTTTCTCACGGGGAGAAATTCTCGAGCAGGTGTGGGGCTACACCCCAGAACGCCATGTGGATACGCGGGTGGTGGATGTCCACATTTCCCGCTTGCGGGCTAAGCTAGAGGAAGACCCCAGTAATCCAGAATTAATTTTGACAGCGCGGGGAACAGGGTATCTCTTTCAGCGGATTACTGAACCGGGAGAAGCAAGCAACAAAAATCCCTAACTGGCTTGAGGGTGGGCCATGAATAAACAACGCTGGCGCTGGTCAGAGGTTGTGGGGCTAGGTCTGACGGCTGTGGCCTTGGCAATTGTGGCCTTTATGCAGCAGGATGCCCTGCGTCAGTTACAGGCTCAAACGGCAGAACAATTCACCGATGCCGAATATGAGCGCCAGAATGCCCAAACGATTACTCAAATGCGGCTGTTGGCAAATCTCCCTTCCTTTGGTTTTGACAATTTAGTTGCCGATTGGGCGTTTTTGCAATTTCTCCAGTTTTTTGGTGATTCCGCTGCTCGCCAAGTCACGGGCTACGACGATGTCCCTGCTTTCTTTGAGGTGATTATCGCTAAAGACCCCCGCTTTGCCCCAACCTACCCCTATCTCTCGACGGCAATTACGGTGTATGCAGGACAGCCGCAAACCTCTGTGGCCTTGATGGATCGGGGTCTAGCGGCGATGAATCCCGCCTATCAACGGACGGCCTACTTAGGATGGGTGTTTCGGGCGATGGATGAATTGCTCTTTTTGGGCAAGGGGCGAGCGGCAGCAGAGTCCTACGATCGCGCGGCGGCTTGGGCAGAAATGAATCCAGATTCACAAGTCCGCGCCGCAGCGGACTATTATCGCTCGTTGGCACAAACCCTACGGCGGGATCCCGATAGTCGGATGGCACAGATCAATGCGTGGATTTGGGCACTGGTGAATGCGGTCAGCGATCGCTCGCGGCAAACAGCGATTGAAAATATTGAACGCCTTGGGGGCAAAGTCTCACGGCTCCCCGATGGCACTTGGCAAATTCGCCATCCTGAGGATCTGCGGTAACGCCTGTGGAACGCACGATTGCCGAAATTAATGAAAAGATTGCGGCGGGCAAGGCCACGGTTTGGACATTGGCAGAACTCAAAGCCCGCCTTGAAAGCCTGAGCATTGCTGAAGCAACCCGCCAAGTGGATGTGGTGACAACGGGTACCTTTGAACCCATGGAGTCCTCCGGGGCGATCATTAACTTGGGACCCACTGATCCGCCGATTAAACTGCGGCAGTGCTGGCTCGATGGCATTCCCGCCTACAGTGGTTTTGGCGCTGTCGATCTGTACTTGGGAGCAGCCCAATCCCTTGACCCCAATTCCGAAGGGGGCGAAGCCGATAGTCTGCGGGAACGGGGAGGTGGCCATGTCATTGCCGATTTGATTGCGGGTAAAGTAGTTCCCCTACGTGCGATTGGCTATGTCACCGATTGTTATCCCCGCGCCAGTTTAGAAACGATGATCAGTAAAGAGACGATCAATCAGTTCTATCTCTACAACCCCCGCAACCTCTATCAAAATTTTATTGTGGGTGTGAATGGCGGCGATCGCCCCCTCTATACCTACCTTGGCCCGCTGCAACCGCAACTGGGGAATGCCGTCTATGCCTGTGGCGGTGCTCTCTCACCTCTATTGAATGATCCCTACTTGCGACTGGTGGGGATTGGCACGCGCATTTTCCTCGGTGGTGGCATTGGTTATGTGGCTTGGGAAGGCACCCAACACTTTCCCTTACAAAAACGTTTGGCCAACGACACCCCCATTGGCCCAGCGGCCACCCTTGCCCTGATTGGTGATGCTAAGCAGATGGATCCCTTTTGGGTGCGCGGTTGCTATTTCAAGCACTATGGAGCGTCCCTGATGCTGGGGGTGGGGGTTCCGCTGCCGGTGTTGGATCAAGAGGTCATTGCCCGCTGTGCCATTCGCGATGAGGACGTGGTGGCGCCGATTATTGACTTTTCAATTCCCCGCCGCGTGCGTCCCACCTTTGGCATGGTCAACTATGCACAACTCAAGTCGGGCAAAATCAAAATTGAAGGCAAAACTGTGCGCACCGCGCCCCTGACGAGTCTTCACTTTAGTCAGCGCATTGCCGAAGTTCTCAAAGATTGGATCCACAGTGGTCGTTTTACTCTGACAGAACCCATTGCCCCCCTGCCGCGCGATCGCACCTTTGTGCCGCAGCAACCTTGGATGCCCGCTGTCAGTGATGATTAGGGCGGGGGCTAACCCTGCTTTGGCTATAATTGTAAAAGGTTAGACCACCTTGGCCTTGCTAATGCTCCAGTTCCCTACCCAGTGATTCACACCACTGCTGAACACCTGCGGATGGGTGTTTAATAGGAAATAGGGATCTAGGAAGCGATTGCCTGAAAGCGCAGAATTGCATCTTGGACTAACTTAAATCCGTCATGCGTGTTATTACGGTTGATAGATATTCTAATTGTGTGTCAGTCTCAGCATTAGGGTAGAGGTCAAGGGCTGTGCAGTATCTCGCCGAGGTGATTAAAAAAACGGGTTTCATGGGGACGAAATCCGAGTTAAAACTGCTCATGCGTGAGCAATCGGGCTACTGGCACCCTGTCCCCCAAAACGAAGAGACGATTCCCTTTGACAACAGCCGCGACTACGGCAATGGCGTGTTGGTTTTTGTGGAAATGGCCGCCAACCGCCAAATTCACAACGTGGACGAAGCCTCGCGCCGTCTGACCGGTATTTTGCATGGCTTCACTCGGATGCGCGAGCGGTTTCAAAGTCAAGAGGAAGAAATTGAAGGTTGGAAGCAGTCCCTCTCCTATCAAGCAGAAGCTCTGAACCAGCGGGAACAGGAATTTGAGCAGCGTAAAGAAGAACTCCAAGAACTAGAGGCGCAACTGGCCGGAGCTGAGGAACAACTGGCACAACTCAATAAGTTACGCCAAGAACTCAGTGAAGAGGAACAGCGGATTCAAACAGAGCGCCAAGCCCTAGAAAATTTACGCCACCAAGTCCATCAAGAGCAGCAGCGCTGGGAACAACTTAAATCCAGCCATAGTGCCGGGTTATCCCCAGAGCAAATTCGCCAAGTGGACTCGATTTTGCAGCAGTTGGGCGATAGCCTCAACAGTGGTGGTCGTCTGCAAATCACGGCATGCGTTCAGATTTTAGATGAGCAGCAGGCCTTGCTGAACCAATACTGGCAGCAACTGGAGCAACTAGAGCAGGAAGTGAGTCAACGCCAAGCTGCCTTAGAGGAGCAACTGCAAGCTTTCCATGCAAAAGAGGAGACGTGGCGCACCGCTCAAGAACAATTTTGGCAAGACAGTCGCGCGATCGCCCTCCAAGAGGAACTCTGCCGCTACAAACAATCGGTTCTGGAAAAAGAACGCCACCTCTTGGCGCAACAGGAGGACATGATTCAGCAAATGCGCCAAGCGATGGTCAGTGACCTCACAGAGGCAGTGGATGTGAATGCCCTGATGAAAATGCCCATGGAGGAACTCGAAAAAGAAGTGGCCAACCGCGGCAATGACCTCAAGCGAGCCTCCGACTTTGTCAATGACCAAGAAGAAGAGCTAAGAATGGCGCTGGAGTCCTTGGCAGAGCTGGAACAAAAGGTCAAAGAAGCCAGTGACTTTGATCGCCTACAGCTGGCGGGAGAACTAGAAGATGAACGCCAGCGCTGCAATTTGCTCAATCAGGCTCTTGAAGGCCAGCGGCAAAATATCCGTGAAAAAGAAGCCATCTACAAAATCCATAAGCAAGTGCTAGAGGCACGCAAGGATCCTGCCTCCCAACAGGGGATTAGTCTCATTCCCATCCTCAGTGAACTCGAACACCAGTTTCAGAAGTACAGTGTAGCCGTCAATCAACTCGCGGAAGAATTGCAACAGGCCTACACCGATCTCGAAAGTCTGCGCCACGATCTTGAAGAACGCCGCAAAATTCAACAACAGCAAAAAGAGCAGCTCACTCAGCAGGAACACGCCCTCATTGAAGAGCAACGTTTGCTCGCTGCCAAACGGGGACAGGCAACCCTGTTGCGGGAAATTTTACAGCCTGTTCGAGATCGCCTCAATCGCTTGCGCCAAGGGCTAGAGGAACTCAACCAAAATATCCTTAATGGCCGCCCTAGTAGCCTCATTAGTGAGTTGCAGCAGGTGGTGATGAATTTAGGCCAAGGGACTTGAGGGCGCGGCTAATTGCGCTGCTTCAGGGCTTCTCGGACTTTCGTTTCGCCAGCGCGGTTATTTTGCTCGCGGTAGAGCTTCAGAGCCATTTGATAAGCACTGCGAGCTTCCGATCGCTGGCCTTGGACTGCCAAGGCTGTCCCCAAGCGATAAAATGCCTCAGGATCCCTAGCGTTGATCTGAGTGGCTTGGCGATAAATTGCCACCGCTTCGAGGGGATTGTTCTGCTGCATTAACAACTCGCCCAAACTGAAGTAGGTGGCTATCCGTTCCGGTTGCAAAGTGATGAGGCGGCGATAGGTTTGAATGGCGCGCTCGGGTTGATTGGCCGCAACGGCAAGTTCTGCCACCTGTTGCAGTAGATCCACATCTCGCTGGCCAAGGTTAGCCGCTCGATCAAGGGTCTGCCAGCCTTTACTGGTGTCTCCAGCAGCTAAAAGTGCCATCCCCAAATTGAGTTGAATGGAGGCATTGCTAGGGGCAAGGACTGCTGCCTGTTGGAGGTTGCTGAGAGCGTCAGGAATGTTGTGCTGCTGGAGGAGAAGTACCCCTAACCCTTTGTAAGCTGCCCAATTGCGAGGGTCAAGACTAAGGGCAGAGCGATAGGCTTGAATGGCTCCTTGGGGGTCGCCAATACGGGCAAGAATCACAGCCAGTCCTTCGTAGGCTTGGGGGTTGCGATTGTTGAGGCGGATCGCTTGGCGGTAGGCGGCAGCGGCACCATGATTTTCCCCCATCATCCCCAGACTGTAGCCTAGGGCATAGTAAAAGTCTGCGTTTTGTTGATCTAGCTCAATGGCGCGTTGATAGGCGTGAGCGGCGTCCGCAAATTGTCCCTGCTGGGCATAGAGATAACCAATGGCAGAATGCACGCGAGGATTGCGACTCTCGCTTTGGAGCAGTTGCTGATAAATGGCCAAGGCTTGGGCATAGTTCCCTGCTTCCACGAGTCGCCGCCCTTCCTGCATGAGGGTGCTGACTTGGGTATTGGCCTGTACTGGCGGTGCAAGCCAAAGGCTAAGACTAGCAATACTAGCCCAGAAAAGGGGATTGCAACGCATGGTAAGTGAGTCCTCCTCGCAAACGTTAATCTTAACTTAACGGTTGTTTACACGTCTCTTAAGAGATACTGCAAATTCCGCTAAGGGCGATCGCCAAGGGTTAAGAGATCTAGGTAAGGCAAACTAAGGGTCTATTCTGGACAATTTTGACCCGAATGGCAAATGAAAAGGTAGGTGTCCGATGGCGAGACGATGCAATATTGCCCTTGTAGGTAGCTACAACAGCGGCAAAACGACCCTCGCAGAAAGTATTTTGCGCCTCACCCACGCGACCAATGGTAAGGTCAGTAGTCTGTTGGATACCACTCCTGAGGCTCGCGATCGCCAGATGGGGGTGGAACTCAATGTGGTGCATACCCAGTATGGGGAGCTAGCCCTGACCCTTCTGGATTGTCCCGGCTCGGTGGAATTGCTCCAAGAAACCCTAAATGCCCTTGTGGGAGTGGACATGGCGATCGTCGTCTGTGAACCCCTCAGCGATCGCGCCTTTATACTCACACCCCTGTTCAAATTCTTGGATGACTGGCAGATTCCCCACATTCTCTTTGTCAACAAGATGGAGCGCGCCCATGACCCCTACATGGAGATCCTCGCCGCCTATCGCCAAGTTTCCAGTCGTCCCCTTGTACCCCACCAGTACCCCATTTGGCAGGGGGATGAGCTAGTAGGCTACATTGACCTTGTGACCGAGCAGGCCTATCACTACCATGCGGGGGCAGCGGCGGATTTAGTCCCCTTTCCTTCAGAATTACAAGCCGTTGAACAGGCCGCGCGGGCGGAGCTACTGGAAGCGCTGGCCAACTATGACGATCACTTGCTAGAGGAACTCTTAGAGGATATTGCGCCGCCAGAAAGTGAAATCATGGCGGATCTGCGCTGGGAGCTGGGCGCCGACTTAATTGTCCCTGTGTTCTTTGGCAGTGCCCAAACAGACTATGGCGTACGTCCCCTCTTGGCGGCCCTCGACCGCGAAGCCCCCGATGCCACAGAAACCGCTGCCCATCGGCAAATAAACAGTGAGGAACCTCTTGCTCAAGTGCTGAAGACCTTCTATCTGCCTCAGGGAGGAGGCAAACTCTCCCTTGTGCGGGTATGGCAGGGGAGACTGACTGATGGCATGAGCTTGAATGGCGTGCGCGTGGGTGGCATCTACCGTGCCCAAGGTACGCAACTCGAATCCTTGGGTCAAGCCACGGCGGGTGACATTGTCCTATTGGCACGGCTAGAGGGCATTCCTACGGGTGAGACCCTGAGTGTCAGTGGTCAAGCGGTGCCTTTGCCCTGTGCGCCCCAACTAGAACCTGTCTATGCTTTGGCGATTACCCCCAGTAAACGCAGTGATGAGGTGAAGCTCACGGGGGCACTGCAAAAGCTCCTTGAGGAAGACCCGGCGTTGCGCTGGGAACAGCATGGCGATACCCATGAAATTATTCTCTGGGGACAGGGTGACATTCACTTGCAGATTGCCCTTGATCGCCTGCGCCGCAAATATAATCTGCCGATGCAAACCCATTTACCCCAAGTGCCCTACAAAGAAACCATTCGCCGCGGCACCAAAAACAGCCATGGTCGCTATAAACATCAGACCGGGGGACACGGCCAGTTTGGCGATGTCTATCTCGATATTGAGCCGCTAGCGCGTGGGAGTGGCTTTCGGTTTAGCGAAACGATTGTCGGTGGTGTCGTGCCCAAGCAATATATCCCCGGTGTTGAGCAGGGAGTGCGGGAATTCCTTAACCAAGGTCCCTTGGGGTTTCCGATTGTGGATGTGGCGGTGACCCTCACCAATGGCTCCTACCACTCTGTGGATAGCTCCGAGCAAGCCTTTCGCCAAGCCGCCCGCCTCGCCATGCAAGTAGGGATTCCCCAGTGCGAACCGCAACTCCTAGAACCCATCATGGCAGTGCAGGTGTGGATGCCCCAAGCCTTTACCGCTAAAGTGATGCAGGCCTTGACGGGGCGGCGGGGTCAGGTCTTGGGCTACAGCAGTAAGGAGGGCTGGCCGGGCTGGGAACAAATTGAGGCCTACTTGCCCCAAGCCGAAATGCACGACTTTGTGGTGGAATTGCGCTCGCTAACGATGGGCACCGGTGGCTTCCACTGGCAATTTGACCACCTGCAAGAGGTGCCGGAAAAACTGGCCACAGTCATTGTCCAGCGCCACAAAAAAGCCTAAGCGACCAGTTGAGCGGCCTTGGCCTGTAACGCCTGAAGCCGAGTGGTGATAATCTGGCGAATTTGCGCTTCCTGCTGGCGATCGCGCTCATCAAGGTCATCGGCCACGGTGCCAGGAGCCGCTTGAAATTTTTTCAGTTGGCGGTCAAAGAAACTATTGGGAAAGCGGCGATACTCAACCGTCTGCTGCTCTAGGCGGGCAGTGTGACAAAATGCGTGCAGCCAGTGGGCATAGGCTACATCCTCAGCGCCATAGCGAAATTGGCGAAACACTGCATCTTCGGGAAAGCCGCCAATAAATTCATGGACTTCGCGGCGCACAGCCAAATTGAGCACCAACGTTTGCTCGAGGGTTCTCTGCCAGTAGGGATGCAGGCGATCGCGACAATAAACCCCCGTGCGTACCGCACCAAAATAGGCCGGAGCGTAAGGTTCGGGTAACGGCTGATTCAAAACCGACAGAGCTAAAAACAGATGCTCCGGGCGATAGAGATCATCGGCATCACAGAAAAAGATCACCTCTCCTTTGGCTAAACGCACCCCCATGTTTCGCGCTGCGGCAAGACCGGTGTTCGTTGGCAGCCCCACCAATTGTAGGGGAACCACATTCGGCCATCTCTCGGTCGCGACATCGCAGGTGTTATCTGTGGAACCATCGCTCACAAGGATCAATTCCCCCGTGGTGGTATAGGGAAAGTGCTGCTGGAGATAGCGACAACTGGCGGCGATGCTGTCAAGGGTTTCGCGAAAGACCATTTCGCCCCGCTGCGCGACGATATTGTAAGCGGGCATCACAATCGAGAAGGAACGCAGGCCAGCAAGTTCCACACTCAATCCCTCATTGACTCGCCCTCATTTTCTCTGCAGTAGCGGCTCTCATGCAAAAATTTCCCGAGGTGTTGACAAACGCTCAGTGCATTCGCTACATTAACTAATGCTGAGTCTTGCCCCCATCGTCTAGAGGCCTAGGACACCTCCCTTTCACGGAGGCGACGGGGATTCGAATTCCCCTGGGGGTATCCCAAACTGACAACTTCAAACCAAGCGATGAAGGTTTGATTCGCTGATCCCCTGCCGAAGTGCCACAATACGGAAAGTAGTGCAGGAGACAAAGGATGGATTGGGCAACGCGGGTGATGCGGGTCACACCGTCGGTAACGCTGGCGATCGATGCCAAGGCAAAGGCAATGCGCGCGGCGGGAGAAGATATCTGTAGCTTTAGTGCGGGCGAACCCGACTTTGACACCCCTGCCCATATTCGTGAGGCCGCCAAAGCTGCCCTTGATCAAGGTAAAACCCGCTATGGCCCCGCTGCGGGTGAGCCAGCCTTACGTCAGGCGATCGCCACCAAGCTGAATAACGACAACCACCTACCCTATCGTGCCGAAAATATCCTCGTCACCAACGGGGGCAAACAGGCACTTTTTAACCTGATGCTAGCCCTGATCAATCCCGGCGATGAGGTGATTATCCCTGCGCCCTACTGGGTGAGCTATCCAGAAATGGTGCACTTGGCCAGTGGCACACCAGTAATTGTTGCAACCACAGCGGAAACAGGGTATCGGATTACCCCAGCCCAATTGGAGGATGCCATTACCCCCAAAACTCGGCTGTTTGTCCTCAACTCCCCCAGCAACCCGACGGGCATGGTCTATACCCCCGCGGAAATCCGCGAACTGGCAGCCGTCATTGTGCGGCATCAACTGTGGGTGGTCTCCGATGAAATTTACGAAAAAATTCTCTACGATGGCGCTCAACACTTGAGCATTGGTGCTGTCAATGAGGCGGTCTTTGAGCGAACCATTGTCTGTAGTGGTTTTGCCAAGGCCTATGCGATGACGGGCTGGCGCGTGGGCTATATTGCTGGGTCAGAGGACTTGATTAAGGCGACAACGAAAATTCAGAGCCACAGCACTTCAAATGTGTGTACCTTTGTCCAGTATGGCGCCCTTGCGGCCCTAGAGGGAAGTCAAGACTGTGTGGCCGAGATGGTGGCTGCATTCCACGAGCGCCGCGCCTACATGTATGAACGGATTTGTGAGATTCCGCGGCTGCGCTGTCTCAAGCCGAGGGGGGCATTTTATTTGTTTGTCGATATTAGCGAAACGGGTTTAGGTTCCGTGGAATTTTGCGATCGCCTGCTGGAGGAGGAAAGAGTGGCCACGATTCCCGGTAAAGCCTTTGGCATGGATGATCACATTCGCCTCTCCTACGCCACAGATTTGGCCACCATTGAAAAAGGTCTGACGCGACTGGCAAAATTTGTCGAGCGCCTCTAAATCCACAACCGCGCCATCGGCAAGAGAAACCCCGGCATCACCTCACTGCAATCAACCACTTCAGGGGAGTCCAAAACCACCACTTCCGCTTGGGGACGGTAGAGTTCCACTTGGCGGTCTTGGGAATTGATCAGCAGCCCCAAGCGCACCCCCAGTCGCCGATACTCCTGCATTTTGGCGCGTAAGCGGTCAATAGAATCCGAGGGCGATCGCAACTCAGCAACGAAATCCGGCACGATTGGGATAACGCCCGTCAGATCAACGCCCTCTAGGCGAGGGTTAGCAATCCAAGAGACATCCGGGGAGAGCTTACCGCCCCCCAAGGCCGTAAAGTCATAGCCCGTTGAGAAATCAAAGGCACGCCCCAGTTGTGTTTGCCGGTTCCAAAGCCCCACTTCCACAATCAGCTCGAAATTTGGGGCACTCGTTTGCCCCCCCCCGTTGGCAGCATTACAACCAATTCTCCAGCCTTGGTCAATTCTAGGCGCAGATTAGGATGATCGCGGCAAAGTTGATCAAACTGTTCTGGGGTTACTCGCACCGTTGCATTGTGGACATTGAGCAGCAGCGGCGAGCTGTCCACGGGTGTCGTAGAAGTCATAACCGTTGGTTCAAGCAGAATAACTTGATCCTAGCGAAGGCGACTTAGAGATGGTCTTTCACGTATTTCCACCCTAGTTTGGCTGCACCGACGATGCCGGCATAATTCCCAAGGGTTGCTCGCAAGCAGTGGAGGTTATTGCGGGACGTGGGTAGTACCCGCTCTTCCAATTCAGCAATCATCGAGGGAAAAAAGAGGTCACTAGCGGCACTAATCCCCCCACCAATGATCACTGCTTCGGGGGTGAGGACATACACAAGGCTAGCAATGCCGGCGGCTAATTCACGGCCATAGTCTTGCCAAAGGGCGATCGCCTCAGGGTCGCCATTGCTGGCACGTATTGCCATCTCATGGGGTTCACAGCCCCAGCGTCGCCGCAGGGCTTGGGCGGAAACGTGTTGCTCAAGGGAACCGCGATTGCCACTATTGCAGGGAGATCCCTTGTAGTCGAGGGTAATCAGCCCCAATTCGCCGGCGGCGCCATCCCGACCGACAAAGAGATCGCCATTGAGGATAATTGCACCCCCAACCCCCGTCCCCAACGTCAGCAAAATTAAATCCTTGAACTGACTCCCCGCCCCTAGCCATGCCTCCCCAAGGCCGGCACAGTTGGCATCGTTGCCAATCACGGTGGGTTTGCCCGTCAAGTGTTCGAGGCTGTCGCTAATGGGCACTTCGTACCAGTCAAGGTTAATCGCCCGGCGGGCAATGCGACCAGTAGCATCCACCGGCCCCGGTATCCCCATGCCGATCGCCAACGCCCGATCCTCACCATCCAATTCTTTAATCCCCTGCACAATGGCTTTAATCACCCGTTCTGGAAAGGGTGGCTGAGGGGTCGGCAACGTTAGAGTATTGAGGCAATCCCCCTTGGGACTAAAGCGCCCCATTTTGATGGCAGTGCCACCCAGATCAACACCAATGACGTAGGGTTCGCTCACAGGGATTTAGCAGGTCTCAATTGCAGGCGATCGCGGGCATCGTCGCCCAGTTGAATCGTTACATCCGATGCTAGCACACCCGTACTCTCCACCCGCACTTCCCCAAATCCCAGCAATAACTGCACCCGACGCGCGGCCGCCAAGTCCCCCTGCTGAGCAATGATGCGCGTAATAGCAATGCGCTGAGGCAATGGCTCAGCAACCCACGGAGAGGGGTAGCCCGCGTTTTCCAGTTGCTGACTCAGGTGCACGACCAATGACTCTGGCAGGGTAGTATTTTGAATGGCAATCCGCACTTGGGCAGGGGTGCTCAAACCCGTTTCCCGTGGATCGGCAGTGGGGGTATCACGGAAATACTGATCCGTCAGCCAAGCAATCCGCCGGTAATCGGGCAACCAATAGCTGACTTCCACCTCATCAATTGTGCCGTTAAAGGTTCCGGGCAACATTAGAAACTCTACTCGCGATCGCGGCAAGCTGGTAAGGAATTGGCCCAAGCTCATCAGTTCTTCAACCGTTAGATTCGTATCCAAGTGTTCGCGAATAATACTGAGAATTTGGGGGGTACGGGCAAGGGTTTCCGGACGAGCCGTTTGCTCCATCAAGGCTCGCAAAAACATCTGTTGTCGCTGCACACGGCCAATATCGCCAAGGGCATCGTAGCGAAAGCGCAGAAATTGCAGGGCCTGGTTGCCATTCAGGTGTTGTCGTCCCGGCTGCAAATCAATGTAGAGGCGCTGACTGTCATCCCGATAGCGCATGGCTGTGGGTACATCCACCGTCACCCCCCCAAGGGCATCAATGAGTTTCTCAATGCCTTGAACGTTAATGCGCAAATAGCGATCGATGGGCACATCCCCCAACAGATCACTCACGGTTTCCGCCGCTAATACCGGGCCGCCGAGGGCATTGGCTTCGTTGATTTTGGCATCCCCCCGGCCGGAAATAAAGGTCAGTGTATCGCGGGGAATTGACAGCAGCACTAAACGTTGCTGCACAGGATCAAAACGTACCAGCAGAAGCGAGTCCGACAGTCCCTCAACGGAGTTAACCAAGGCATGGTAGGTAAGGTTGGAGTCGGGTGGTTCATCTAAGTCGGCGGTTAAAACCTTGGAGCCAATGAGCAATAAATTCATGGGTTGATGGAGCCTTGTCCCCGTCCAGCGATCGCCCCGTTGAAACACCTGCCACTCCCGACTCGTGAGCGATCGCTGCATTAGAGGCGTACTCTGACTCAGTAGCCCCCAGAGTGCCCCCAAGCTGCCGGAGAGCAGGGCAACCCCTATCCACAACACCAGTCGCCAAAATAAGACCCCCTCTTCAGGAGGAGCGGGCCATCGTCGGCGCTGCCATCGAATAAACACTACTGCCTCGCCCCACTAAAATTCCCTTCAACCTACCATAAACCTCTCGCTTTGTTTGAGGGTTTTTGAGCGTTGCCAACACACACGAGTGGGCAAGATACAATACACAAATATCCAACAAATACGCAACGCATTGCTGCCAAAATGCAATTTATTGACCTCGCAGAAATTCATGTCAAGGCCGGCAAAGGAGGCGACGGCATTATTGCCTTTCGCCGTGAAAAATATGTGCCTGCGGGAGGCCCCTCAGGGGGGAATGGGGGCAATGGTGGGTCGGTCATTCTCAAAGCTGTATCTCACTTGCAAACACTGCTGGACTTTCGCTATGCCCATGTCTTCAAGGCAGAAAATGGCCAGCGGGGCGGCCCCAATAATCGTACGGGTGCTTCTGGTGCGGATTTAATTATTGAAATGCCCTGTGGCACCATGGTCTGGGATGCCGAAACCGACGAATTGCTGGGAGACCTCACTACCCCCGGTCAAACACTGCTGGTGGCCAAGGGGGGCAAAGGCGGTTTGGGGAATAAGCACTTCCTCAGTAATCATCAGCGGGCACCGGATTATGCGCTGCCGGGTTTAGAGGGGGAAGAGCGGCATCTGCGGCTGGAACTGAAGCTACTGGCAGAGGTGGGCATTATTGGCTTGCCCAATGCGGGTAAATCCACGCTGATTTCTGTGCTGTCAGCAGCGCGACCGAAAATTGCCGATTATCCCTTTACAACCTTGGTGCCCAATTTAGGGGTAGTGCGTCAACCCAATGGCGATGGAACGGTGTTTGCCGATATTCCCGGTCTGATTGCCGGTGCCCACGCTGGCTTGGGATTGGGTCATGAATTTCTGCGCCATATTGAGCGCACCCGCCTGCTGCTGCACTTGATTGATGCCACAGCCGAGGATGTGGTGACTGCCTATCAAACGGTTCAAGATGAGTTAGTGGCCTATGGTCACGGGTTGGGCGATCGCCCGCAAATCATTGCCCTGAATAAAATAGATGCCCTAGAGGCGTCGCAAATTGCGACTGTCCAACAGAGACTCACTGCCTATGTGGGTCAACGGGTTTTTGCGATCTCCGCTGTAGCCCGTGAAGGGCTAGAACCGCTTTTAGAGGCTATCTGGCAGCAACTGGGAGTCGGGGTGTCTCATCAGTACTGTTGAAGCATGTTAGCGACAAATACCTTAGGGAAAATGAGCACCAAGGCTAAAGGAGGCCGTATCTTAGGTGCGATCGCCCTTGGAAGCAGCCTTATTCTTGGCCTTTGTCTGAGCAACTTAGCCCAAACGTCTGCACCACAGACACCGCTGCAAGAGCTGGCGAACCAAATTGAACAACTGCGGCAGCAGGGCAATGTTCAGGCTGCCATTCCTCTGGCAGAGCGCTTTGTCCAGCTAGTGGAAAAAAAGCTTGGAAGCAGCCATCCCCTGTTGGCAGCAAGTCTTAACGAACTTGCAAAACTTCAAGTTGAGCAGGGCAATTATGCTGCTGCATTACCTCTTTATCAGCGAGCATTGACCATTTATGAGCGCAGTCTTGGGCCAGATCAACCAGAGCTGTCTTCCGTTCTCAATAACTTAGCTAACCTCAGAAGTGTTGAATTCTGCAACAAAACTTAACATCCTAAGTGACAAGTAGCTCTGGCTGCCAATCAAAGCTCCAATGCACTATCGAGCAGCGGCGACTCAGTTCCAGTTGCAAATATCGCAATTTGTCTAATAGCTTCCTGCCAAAGTATTCAGGTATCTCCATTAGCTCTAAAATTAAGTACCCAATCAAAACCATATAAATCTGATTTATCACCCCATTCAAACTCTTCGTAATCAGCTTGTCTAATGATAAATGCATCTTTAGAAACTTCCATAAGTTCTCAATCCCCCACCGATGCCGATACAGCTCACTCACTTCCTCATCACTTAGATGCATTAGATTCGTCGCAATACGAAACTCTGTTCCATGCTCATCAAAAAATTGAACCACTCGGTATCTCTCATGATTGAGCTTCATTCTCATGTTATTCTTGATACGCACAACAAATAAACACTTCCTCTCACTCAGCCGCTCTAAAAATCTCCAACTCGCAAACCCTCTATCCATGATGGCAACGGCATTCTCAGGGATCATTTCTAAAATCTCGTCTTGAAAGCTTAGGTCATGTCTCTCCCCAAAAGAGACTACTGCCTTACCCAGGATGTTCTCTGTTAAATCAAATCCTGTAATTAACTTCACTTGATGGTATTTGTAGAACCAAAAGAGCTTACTCGTCAGGGTAATGACGGTTGAATCAATAGGAAACAGCATCAGACTTGAACAACGATGTCTCTTGCGAGCTTGAGACATGAGATGAGTGTAAATCCTCTCAAATAAGGTGGTTGTTCGAGTTTTGTTCGCCTTGGAAAACGTGGACATATCCACTGTAATCCCCGAATGATTCAAGCGATAAAATAAGGCTCTCATGCTGGTTAATCCTTGGTCGAGAATGTAGGTCAACCAGATTTTGAAGAACAATTGAGAGTTGAGGACGGGGTAGTCGCAAGGGCTGAGCTGCTTGAGAATAGACTTGACAAGAACTGAAAAAGATGCCATAGTAAGCTGATTAATTTTTCTTCTTTTGAGGGAAGAATACGACATTTCTTCCCTTTTTTCTAGCCTCTTAAACTATCTTTCAACACTTCTGAGCTAACCTATACCGTGCCCAAGGGAATTACGAGGCAGCATTACCCCTGTTTCAGCGGGCTTTGGCCATTGCCGAAAAGACCCTAGGTTCAGATCATCCAGAAGTAGCCGTTATTCTGAATAACATAGGCCTACTCTACACCCAGCAAAAAAACTACACCGCTGCCTTGCCCTTCTACCAGCGAGCCTTGACCATCTTTGAGCGCGCCTGGGGGGAAAAGAATCCCTATGTGGCAACGACACTCAATAACTTGGCAAGCGCCTATCGAGAACAAAAAAATGATGCCGCTGCTCTATCGCTGTATCAACGTGCCCTGCAAATTCGCGAACAAATCCTACCCGCCGACCACCCCGATATTGCCGCTAGTTTGAATAATCTAGCCACCTTCTATTTTGATCAGCGCAATTACTCAGCGGCACTGCCTCTCTATCAACGAACCTTAGCGATCGCGCAATCTCGCCTCGGGCAAAACCATCCCAATACTGCTGTTGCTCTTAGTAACCTTGCTGCTGTCTATTGGCAACAGGGGAATCTTGCTCAAACTCTTGCTTTACTGAAAACTGTCCAAGAGATTGAAGAAAAGAACCTGAGTGAAAATCTGATCGTTGGCTCAGAGGATTACAAGCGCAACTATCTGGCCACATTCCAAAACAGTACCGATGCCATTCTCACCTTGCATCTTCAGAGTCTTCCCCAGCATCCGGATGCCACTGCCCTTGCCTTAACAACCATCTTGCGCCGCAAGGGGCGGTTACTCGATTTTTTTAGCCAAAACCAAGCACGACTACAGCGGCAACTGGCTGCTCCCGACCAAGCCAAGTTTGAACAACTCACTCGACTACGCACAACCATTGCAAAGCGAGTCTTTGCCTCAGCAGAACCAGCAGCTTTATCCCAAGTGCAGCAGTTGCAATCGCAGGCCAATCAACTGGAAGCGGAACTGAGTCTGCGCAGTGCTGTCTTTCGGGAACTGGCTCAGCCGGTGACCCTCACCGCTGTCCAAAAGGCACTTCCTAGCAATGCAGCTTTGATTGAATTTATTCGTTATCGTCCCTACGATTTGAGGACTCAGCAGTTTAGTGAGCCTCGCTACGGAGTGTATGTATTGCGCGCCAGTGGTCAGCCCCTAGGAAAAGATCTCGGCTCCGCCGCTGAAATTGAGGCTCAAGTGCGTCAAACTCGTTTACGCTTGGCTGATCCGCGCTTACCGAAGGCTGAAATTCAACGGGCAGCTCAAGCCCTTGCCGCGCAGGTGATCACTCCCCTTCTTCCATGGCTCGGTGATGCAACGCACTTGCTGATTGCTCCCGATGGCGAGCTAAATACCATTCCCTTTCAAACCCTCGTGGATGCCCAAGGGCGCTACTTGGTCGAATCCTATCTGATTACATTGCTTACCTCCGGACGCGAACTCCTCCGCTTCCAATCCCGGCCAGCGGCTGCCCATGCCCCCTTGATTATTGCTGACCCTAGTTTCGAGCATTCCCTTGGAAATTCCTCTAGCGCTCCATCTACCGTGCGTTCTCTTGATTTGCGGGGTTTGGCCTTTGCGCCCCTACCGGGGACGACTCAAGAGGCTCAAGCGCTCAAGCAACTGCTCCCCAAAGCCCAAGTGCTGACCCAAGCCGCAGCCACGGAAACGGCGGTCAAGGCGGCCAATTCTCCTCTGATTCTCCACTTGGCTACCCATGGCTTTTTTCTCCCTAATTTCGGGGAGCAAGGGTTCCCTGAGAATCCGCTGTTACGGTCGGGTTTGGCCTTGGCGGGATTTAACCAACGCCAGAGCGGTTCAGACATGGATGATGGGGTGCTGACGGCCTTAGAGGTGACCGGCATGAACCTGACGGGGACGGAGTTGGTGGTGCTCTCAGCCTGTGATACAGGACGAGGGGAGGTGGTCAACGGCGAAGGGGTCTATGGTCTGCGACGAGCTTTTACGTTGGCAGGGGCGCGATCGCAAGTGAGTACGCTCTGGAAAGTGGATGATCAGGCCACGCGCGAAATCATGATCGCCTTTTACCAAAACCTGCGCCGTGGCATGGGGCGGACAGAGGCACTGCGCCAAGTCCAGCTTCAGCGGCTTAAACAGGAATTGCCCTACTATTGGGCGGCATTTGTGTCCAGTGGCAACTGGTCTCCGATCCCATTGCCCCGATGACGATGGTTCGCGCCATTCAATACCGCCTTGCACTGTGGTATGTGGGGGTGACAGCACTCCTGCTCCTCATCTTTGCCACAGGGTTCTTTTTCTATGTGCGGGGAACGCTGATTGAGCGCATTGATGACACCCTCAGCCATGTTGTAGAGGTGGTGAGTCGTTCCCTGATTATTGACACGGGCACGGCGGAAGCCATTGATTGGCAAACTAGTTTGGGCAGTAGTCCCCTTGCGGCGCTGGAGGAGGATCACATTGACCTTGAGGGGTTTACCCCAGATCAGCAGTTGGCTTGGAGCACGTTTTCAGAACCCCTTGATCTGCCCTTGCATCCCAGTCGGACGGCAGAAACGGTACAGGTGGGCGAGGATCGCTGGCTACGGCAGATGACGGTGGCCTTAGTGGTGGGCGATCGCCTACTGGGCTATTTGCGGGTTAGCCATCCTTGGTTTGAGGTGACCCAACCGAGTCAAGCCCTGCTTTGGGATCTGTTGGTCGGTATCACAATTACGCTGACACTGGTGAGTATTAGTGGTTGGTTCCTTTCACGGCTGGCGATCGCCCCCTTACAGCAGTCCTATGCCTACCTGAAGCAATTTACTGCCGATGCTTCCCATGAACTGCGCAACCCCGTGGCCTTGATTCAAACCAATGTGCAAGTAGCCTTGGCCACTGCCGATCCAGAAACCCAACGTCAGCAACTCTTGGTGATTGAGCGCCTCAGTCGCCGCCTTAGCCGCTTGGTGGACGATTTACTGTTTCTGGCACGCCAAGATAGCGGCATGATTCCCCTGCAAGCCCAGCCCTGCCACCTTGATGCCATCCTCCTAGGGGTGATTGAGGAGCAGACGCCTCTAATCCAGCAAAAACAACTGCAACTGGTGTTGGAGCTGGCGGATCCCCAGACCTCAGCAGCAGAGGCCTATCGCCTTTGGGGTAATCCCGATCACCTCAGCCGCTTGTTAACCAATATCCTCAGTAATGCGGTGCAATATACCCCTGCCGGTGGCCAGATTCAAGTGATGTTGGATCAGCAGGGCAAGTTTTACCGCATGGTGATTGCCGATAACGGACCGGGGATTCCTGCCAGTGACCTGCCCCGCCTGTTTGATCGCTTTTATCGCCTTCAGGGTACAAAGTCCGAGGGAACGGGCTTGGGGCTGGCGATCGCCCAATCCATTGTCGAAGCCCATCGAGGTCAGATTCAAGTGACGAGCGAAGTCGGTCAAGGCACCTGCTTTACGATACTGCTGCCAGCGGAAATAAAAGAGATCTAGATCGCTGGTACGATCATCGCCAGAGTTATCCCCAAATCAGCCAGTTTTATTAGGATTGCCCCCACTGTGGAAAAGAAATCGCGTTCGCTTGCCCACATTGCTACCATTGTTGCCATTGCTACGCTGTTGAGTAAACTTGTAGGACTCGTTCGCCAGCAGGCGATCGCCGCTGAATTTGGCGTCGGTGCCGCAGTGGATGCCTACAGCTATGCCTACGTGATTCCGGGGTTTCTCTTTGTGCTCTTGGGGGGCATCAATGGCCCTTTCCACAGTTCGATTATCAGTGTTGTTCTCAAGCAGCCCCCAGAAAAAGTGGCTCCCCTTGTGGAAACCATCACCACCGTTGTGGGTGCCCTATTGCTGGTGCTAACCGCAATTTTGATGGTGCTGGCTGATCCCTTAATTCAACTGATTGCCCCCGGCGCCAGCCCAGAGATTCAAGCCTTAGCCGCAGAACAGTTTCGGATTATGGCGCCCTTGGCCGTGCTCTCGGGTTTGATTGGCATTGGCTTTGGCACGCTCAACGCCGCTGATCAGTATTGGTTGCCTTCCATTAGTCCCCTGTTGTCCAGCTTGGCGGTGATCATTGGGATTTGGTTCTTTGCCGATCAATTTGGCCCAGCGGTGCTCGCTTGGGGAACCCTAGCGGGAGGGGTGCTGCAATGGCTTGTACAAATTCCTGCCCAGTGGCAAGCGGGCATGGGCACCTTGCGGTTGCGTTTTGATCTCAAGCGCCCTGAAGTGCGGGAGTTAATTCAACTGATGGGGCCTGCCACTCTCTCCTCAGGCATGCTGCTGATCAGTGTCTATATCAGTCTCTTTTTTGCCTCCCAGTTACCCGTGGGCGCTGCTTCGGCGCTAAGTTATTCCCAACTCCTATTTCTCACGCCCTTGGGGATTCTCTCCAATGTGATTCTTGTCCCCTACATGCCCATTTTTTCAAAGTTGGCACAGCCAGAACACTGGCCGGATCTCAAGGAACGCATTCGCCAGAGTTTAGTACTCACTGCCTTGAGTATGATGCCCCTCGGTGGCATGATGGCGGCTTTGGCTCTACCGGCAGTGCGAGTCGTCTATGAGCGGCGTGCCTTTGACTTTGCAGCCTCACAACTGGTGGCCGCCCTGTTGGTCGTTTATGCCATTGGTATGTTTTTCTACCTTGCCCGCGATGTGATTGTGCGGGTCTTTTATGCCCTGGAGGATGGCCGCACACCGCTTTACATCACCCTCTGGGGATTGGGATTTAATGCCCTGTTTTGCTTTTTCTTTACCCAAGCCTTTGGCGCGGTTGGGCTAGCGATGGCCACTGTTGGGGTGAATAGCGTATCGTTTATTGCCCTGACTTGGATTTTGCACCGTCGTTTGGGGGGGCTGCCTTGGGGCGAACTGGTTGTGCCCTTGGCTGGCATTGCGGTGGCGAGTGTGCTGAGTGGTGGGGCAGGTTGGGGTGCCCTTAAAGGACTGGAATTGCTCTGGGGGCGGGAAGGCTTGGGGGTGCAACTGTTGCAGTTGGCGATCGCCGGCAGTGTCAGCTTGATTGTTTTTGCAGCGGCTATCTCGCCCCTAAATCTACCGGAGCTAGAGTTTTTCCTGAGCAAAGTACGGCGGTTTTTGCCCAAGCGATACCAGTAGCTAGCTGCCATAGTATGCTAGAAGATCGGCCAATTCATGCGCCGTTGTTGCGATCGCCAACCTTGGATGACGTCCTCTCGTACCGTTCTCTGCCGTGGAGTCCACTATGAAAGTTGTTTGTTCACAATCAGTTCTCAGTAGTAAGCTCGCTCCCCTGAGTCGCGTTGCCCCCAGCAATCCCTCTCACCCAATTCTAGCGAATATTCTCCTGCAAGCTGAAAATGGCCGCCTCGGACTCTCCGTGTTTGATCTCAGTCTGGGGATGCAAATCTGGCTTGATGCAGAGGTGAAGGTACCAGGGGCGATTACTGTCTCCGCCAAGCTCTTTAGTGAGATGGTGTCGCGGATGCCCAATCGTGAGATCGAAATCACGGCGGAAGATACGCGGGTGATCCTCGACTATGGCAGCGGTTTCTTTGAAATTCAGGGAATGAGTGCGGAGGAATTTCCAGCACTGCCCACGTTAGAGGACGTGATACCGGTGACCTTGACCGCAGAGGCATTACGGCGGGGACTTCAGGGCAGTTTGTTTGCGGCGAGCACCGATGAAACTAAGCAAATTCTCACAGGGTTGCACGTGACCTTTGAGGTTGATCGCCTTGAGTTTGCCGCCACGGATGGCCACCGCCTCGCCGTCACCGTCACTGAACAGCCTGTGCCCGAAGCCCTCTCGCCAATTACGATTCCGGCAAAATCCCTCAAGGATCTGGAGCGGCTGATGGCGAAACAAGAGGGGGACGTGGCGCTGCGCTGTGATCCCACCCAAGTGGTCTTTGACATTGGCAATGACGCTCGCATTACCAGCCGTCTGCTGGAGGGACAGTATCCCAACTACCGCCAGTTGATTCCCAAAACCTTTGCGCGTCAAGTGACGGTGGAGCGATCGACCCTTGCCGATGCCCTAGAACGGGTGGCGATTCTTGCGGCTCAAAAGAACAACGTCGTCAAAATCAACATTGATGCGGAGGCCCAAGAACTTAAACTCTCGGCTGAGGCTCCGCAATTGGGCAGCGGTGAAGAGAATGTGCTGGCTCAGATTTCTGGGGAGTCTATGGAGGTGGCCTTTAATGTCAAATATCTCCTCGAAGGACTGAAGGTGATGAATAGTTCAGATGTGCAACTGCAACTCAACGGTGAAACCCAGCCCGCGATCCTCCTCCCCCTTGGGGAAGCCCAGATGAAATACTTGGTGATGCCGATTCAAATTCGCAGTTAGCGCAGGAAGTTGCTGGTGAGCCAAAAAGTGACAAAAACACCAATAGCCACCAGTTGATCCACAGTCAGGAACAGGCCGGGCAGACCTAGCTGGTAAATGGCCACGGCAACCACGGCACCAAGCATCAGGGCCACCAGGGTAATCAAAAAGGCACGGCCAAGGCGTTGTTCCTTGCGTTGGAGCCATACCAAGTTAAAGCCAACCCCTAGGGATAGTACCAATGCTAAGGTGTCGGGATTGGCTTGAGACAGTCCGATCGCCATCAGGACGGCATAGACGGTTGATGTAATAGCGATGCCCCGCAAACTGGGGGTGTCCAACTGTTGTTGCCACCACTGAAGGACAGGATGGTTGGCAATGGGATTTGATTTGGCTGATGCTGGCTCGTTCAATTGCTCCGCATAGCGAATGCGCTCGGGAACTTTGATTTTGCCCTCTTGGCGTTGCCGCAGCCGATCCATCAAGATTGCATCGTAGGCTGCCTCAATTTCGGTACGCTGCCGTTCATCCCCCGCATGAGCCGCTAATAGTGCATCCCGTGCTTCCTTGATTTGCTCGAAAGAAGCGTCTTCGGGCACTTGCAGCTTTTCATAGGGGTTGTCACTCATGGCAAATTGATCTTTGTTCATTGGCCATTCTTGCGGGCAGTATCAACAGCGGACTGAAGGCTACCAGACAACCTTTTCCACAACCGTTCAGCAGCGTAGAGGCAATTGAACGTCGCACCTGAGAGGAGCCAAGCCAGCTCAGGGGGAGTCGTCTGAGGGAAAAAGGCTGTTGGACGATAGCCTTCCCTCAAATTCTAACCACTTCCCAAGGAAAACGAGAGAAAGTCGCCTTGAAAGGGACTCAACCGCCTGAATTGTAACAAATCATTTACTTTCAAGAGTTTTAATTATTCTTTACAACAAGGCGGGCGATCGCCCCCTCGGAAAAGCATTTCTTTTTTCAGATTTCTTTTGGCGCGATCGCTGGGCAGACAAACTTTAGTTTTGGGTTCAATCGGTGAGGGGATAACTTGGCGAAGGAGAATTTTTGTATTTTTGTTTAATTTAAATATAAAACTAATAGCAAAAAAATCAAAACTAACTTCTCAAAAAACAACTAGTTTCCTGAGAGACTTCCCAAACTTGAAAAAGTTTTTGCTCATCCTCAAATAAGCTGAAATTTTATTACAAAAAAATTATTTTTCTGACCGCTGCGACTTCTAGCGATCGCTGGCCGAGAATAGCAGTTAGGTCATCGTGTCGCTCCACTACTTAGGAGGCAAGGTCAACGTGAAACTCGCAGTGTACGGTAAAGGCGGAATTGGTAAATCCACCACCAGTTGCAACATCTCGGTGGCACTAGCACGACGGGGCAAGAAAGTCCTGCAAATTGGCTGTGACCCCAAACACGACAGCACATTTACCCTCACAGGCTTTCTCATCCCCACCATCATTGATACCCTCCAATCCAAGGACTACCACTACGAAGATGTTTGGCCAGAGGATGTCATCTACAAAGGCTATGGCGGTGTGGATTGCGTTGAAGCGGGTGGCCCCCCGGCCGGGGCAGGCTGTGGCGGTTATGTGGTCGGTGAAACCGTCAAGCTCCTCAAAGAACTCAATGCTTTCGATGAATACGATGTCATCCTCTTTGACGTGCTGGGGGATGTGGTCTGTGGTGGCTTTGCTGCCCCCCTCAACTATGCCGATTATTGCTTGATTGTCACGGATAATGGCTTTGATGCGCTTTTTGCCGCCAATCGCATTGCCGCCTCCGTTCGTGAAAAGGCTCGCACGCACCCCCTGCGCCTCGCGGGTCTCATTGGCAATCGCACCAGCAAGCGCGATCTCATTGACAAGTACGTAGAAGCAGTGCCGATGCCGGTTCTGGAAGTGCTGCCGCTGATTGAGGATATTCGCGTCTCGCGGGTCAAGGGCAAAACCCTCTTTGAGATGGCCGAAAGCGATCCCAGTCTCAACTATGTCTGTGACTACTACTTGAACATTGCCGATCAAATTTTGGCACGACCTGAGGGGGTAGTGCCCAAGGATGCCCCCGATCGCGACCTCTTTGCCCTCTTATCGGACTTTTACTTGAATCCGCAAACCCCAGAACGGCTCCTTGCAGCGGTCTAAAACTCCCCTAGAATACTCCACGGAACCCCTTCGCTGGAGTGAGTATGAACCCTGAGCAATTACGGCAAACTGCACGCAGTAAGTGGCTGGCCTACTACCAAGAAAACCGCCATTGGATTGTGCGCTTGGCCATTTGGAGTACCTATCGCGGTCAACGGCGCCCCTCCTCGAGTTTTATTTTGGGGGTGCTCACGGCTTTGGAACCGCGCCTACTGGATGCTCTACCCGTCATTGTCGAACTCAGCAATGATCCCGATCGCATTATTTCTGCCTTGGGCTTGAACTTCAACCCCGACGAAGAACTGGCCAATCGGGATAACTCTGCGCAACTGCCCCCAGAACCTCGCTTACTGCCCCCCAAGCCCTTTGTCAGTAATCGGGCTGAAGAACACAGTGAGGAGGCCGCTCAAAGTCATCAAACCTAGTTCCAATCGTTTCTAGATTTAGAGGATCTCCCTATGACTGCGACTGCTCCCAATGCCCTCAACTTTGAGTGCGAAACAGGCAATTACCATACGTTTTGCCCCATCAGCTGTGTGGCGTGGCTCTACCAAAAGATTGAAGATAGTTTCTTTTTGGTCATTGGTACCAAGACCTGTGGCTACTTTTTGCAGAATGCGATGGGGGTGATGATTTTTGCTGAACCCCGTTATGCCATGGCGGAGCTAGAAGAGGGAGATATTTCGGCGCAACTCAATGATTATGAAGAGCTAAAGCGCCTCTGCCTCCAAATTAAGCGCGATCGCAACCCCAGCGTGATTGTTTGGATTGGCACCTGCACCACGGAAATTATCAAAATGGACTTGGAAGGCTTGGCTCCCAAGCTCGAAGCAGAAATTGGCATCCCCATTGTCGTAGCGCGTGCCAATGGTCTCGACTATGCCTTTACCCAAGGGGAAGATACGGTGCTCGCTGCCATGGCGGCTCGCTGCCCCACGCCCACTGCCGTCAACGATGTCGAAGAACGCAACCCCATCCAGCGCCTACTGAACTTTGGCAAGAAAAAAGAAGAAGTCCAAGCCGAAGCCAGCCACGACCACAATCACCCGCCCCTTGTCCTGTTTGGCTCATTACCCGATCCCGTGGTCACTCAGCTCACCCTCGAACTTAAAAAACAAGGCATCAAAGTCTCCGGCTGGCTGCCTGCCAAACGCTATACCGAGCTACCAATCATTGACGAGGGCTACTACGTAGCTGGGGTAAATCCCTTTCTCAGTCGGACGGCTACGACCCTGATCCGTCGCCGCAAATGCAAACTGATCCCTGCCCCATTTCCCATTGGTCCAGATGGCACCCGCGCTTGGATTGAGCACATTTGTGCCGCGTTTGGGATTCAACCCCAAGGCCTAGCCGAGCGGGAAGCCGAGACCTGGGAAAAACTCAGCGATTACCTTGAACTCGTGCGCGGCAAATCCGTGTTCTTCATGGGCGACAATCTCCTAGAGATCTCCTTGGCACGGTTCCTGATTCGCTGTGGCATGCGGGTACTGGAAATTGGCATTCCCTACATGGACAAACGCTACCAAGCGGCCGAACTTGCTCTCCTGAGCCAAACCTGTGCCGAGATGGGACATCCCCTACCCACCATTGTTGAAAAACCCGATAACTACAACCAGCTCCAGCGCATTAAGGCGCTCCAACCCGATCTGGTGATTACGGGCATGGCCCATGCGAATCCCCTCGAAGCCCGTGGCATCAGCACCAAGTGGTCCGTGGAATTCACCTTTGCCCAAATTCATGGCTTTGGCAATGCCCGCGACATCTTGGAACTCGTCACCCGTCCTCTGCGGCGTAATCAAGCCCTTGCAGGCTTAGGCTGGCAAAAACTGGTTACCAGCTAAAAAAATGAACCCCCTCTGAACATCCTCGGAGGGGGCGAGCCATGCTCAGCAGAGTTAGCGCTGTCGTGGAGGCTGGAGAATCTGATTTTGGATGGCTGGCGGCATACTCCCCGGTGTTGGCGTGTACTGATAGCCAAACCCCGCATTCTGAGTGTCATCAACAATCTTTGGTGTCACCATCACCACCAGTTCATTGCGTTGACGCTGGTTGCTCTCCCGGCGGAACAGCCGCCCCAACAGGGGAATATCACCAAGAATCGGAATCTTCGTGACTAGTGAGCGATCCTGATCTTGAATAATGCCCGCTAGCATCAAGGTTTGGCCATCACGCAAGCGAATCCGCCCCGACTCCATCCGCCGCTGGGAGAGAAGCGTCCCCGTGGACGGGTTAGCTACGCCCGGAAAGACCACCGAATAGGTACCGCTCGGAGCACTCACTTCGGGCGAGAGTTGCAGCGTAATGAAGCCATTGTCGTCAATTTGATCGACGGTGACATTAAAAATCACACCCGCGGGTCGAATGATCGGCCGAACTGTCTGAGACTGAAGAGCTGCTCCCGATCCTGTTCCTTGACTATCCGTAGTTGACTCAATACCAGAGAAAATTTCTTGGGTCAAATTAACTTGAGCAGCACTCCCCTCTTGAATTACAAGGGTTGGGTTCGTGAGGATTGTGGCATTCCCCGTTTCAATGGCAAATTGAATTTGAGCAAAAAAGTCACTGAGAAAATTACCCACTGGTGTGCTGGGAATTGGTGGCAAAGGCCCAGGGGTCAAACCACCCACGTTAGGTGTGGTGCCACGGATAACAGTGAGTCCATCAGCGTTGAAGATAGCTCCCCAAAGGCTGCTGCCAAAGTTAGTAATTAAGTCTGCATTTGCTCTCCGCCCTCGCAACAGGTTCACATCAATAAACTTGACATTCACCATCACCTGCCGCTTACGGATGTCAAATTGCTGAATCAATTGCGTAGCAATTTCCACTTTGCGGGGGGTGCCAATCAATGTAATGGTGTTGGTGCGGGGATCGCCGACAACTTCTAGGCCTTTTAGCAGGGAGCTGCGACAAATTTGGCCCACCACACCGCCCGCTGCTGCTGGGACTTGCAGCTGTTCACAGCCCGTTGGCGCGTCTTGGCGACCAGTATCTGGCAAGTTGGCACCATACATTTCCAACAGTTGCACGGCGCCCAATTGTAAGTCACCCTCGCGAACTCGAGTTTCACGGTTGAGAGCGGTTTGAGCCGTCGTTGAGGCCTGTGCGCCCTGAGCAGTGCCGCCAGAGCCGATGGTGCCACCGGTTTGGGCAAGGGAGGCAATTTCCTGTGTGGTTGCTGAGGCACCAAATACCCGCATTTGATTGAGGCGAATGGTGCGAACAATACGATTTTGGGCATCGGGAGGTAGGGTTTGGCCGACAAAGATGGTGCGACCTTGACGATTGGCTTTAAGGTTGGTTACCCGCAACACATAGTTGAAAACATCTTCAACAGACTCATTTTCAATATCGAGGGAGATGGTCGCCCCGCCCCCTGCCTCATTGCCTTCCGGAAAGACAACGTTCATATTGGCTGCGCGAGCCAGCAAAGAAAGCACTTCCCGTACAGGGGCTTCCCGCAAGAGTAAACGCGGAATCCGCTGATTGGTGCCCAATTGGATGACATCCGGATCGGCATTGACGGGACTAATGAGCATGTCGCCGACAGGCGGTGGCACCGGCCGGGGTAAAAATGGCGGAACAGCACTCGGTCCGGGAGGCATGGCCATCGGTTGGCCATTGGGGGGCACTTGGGAGCCAGCGGCGCCTTGAGCGGTAATGAAGTTAATTTGCAGGCTGTCCCGTCCTTCACGGATCACTTCGCTAATGGGGGCGGCACTGATGCCATTGACGGTGACGCGGATGGTTGTAGCATCGAGTTGCACCACCTCTACGGAGGAAATACCGGGAATGGGGTTATCTTGGCGGAAGGCACCTCCTTGGGGTAGACGCAGTTGGCTATTGGTAATGTCAGCAATGGAGGCATTGCCGCGATTGACCGTGAAAACCGCTGGCCGCAGATTCCCCTGAACGTTGAAGAGGAGCTGGATACCGTTGGGGGCCGTTACCAGACGCACTCCCGTAATTTCCGTTGCTGTGGCCCAGGTGGGGGTTTGACTGGCAGCAACAAGGGCGGTTGTGGCGACCCCTAAGCCGAGACGATGTAAAAGCTGACTCACGATGCTTGACTCCTCACAAATGCCACCAAAGGTATGAAAAGAGAATTACGACTTACTCCCAAGACACTCTACGCTGCTTCTTTGCTTGCCATGCGCTATTGCTGTTGTTGTTGCGGTTGTCCTTGCTGCTCACCTCCTTGGGGTTGACCCTCTTGGGGCGGTGCTGCCAAAGCGGCAATTTCTTCAGGGGTTAGGGGCACATAGGCCATGAGCTTAAACGTGGTAATCACTTCGTCGGGTTTGTCAGCAATCAGTTCCATCGTTAGGTTGTTAATCACGAGGAAGTTCTGCTGCTGATCAATTTTTTGCATGATTTGCAAAATACTGGGGAATGGCCCTTGAATCGTAACGTTGGTTACCTGTTGTTTTAGTTTGGCATTTAATTCTGGGCCAAGGGAGCCATCTTGGACAATTCCTGAAGCTGCACTATCCGGTTCAAACGTAGTCAGTTGGGCACCGCTTGTAACAATCAGCCGGTTGATGTCAAGAAGGAGCGTGTCAAGGGCTTCTTGGGTGGCAAAGAGCGATCGCACATCACGGTTTTCCTGTTTGGCTCGCTCTAATCCTGTGACCACATCATTGAGTTGCTTCAAGATAACCTCCCGTTGGGAGAGGTCATTTTCCTGCTGGGCAATCTCCTCCTGGAGCTTGGCGGCTTCCTCTAGTTTGGGCGCAATAAGAAGACTCCCCAAATAGACTGCTGCCCCCAACCCCAATAGGGCAATGAGGACGCCACTGACAACGGGTGTCAGGGTAATGCCAAAGACCGTCGGATAATTTGGTGCGGGTTCCTCAATCGGCGGGCCGCCAAAATCGCCGGTTAGGGTCATTGCTCTACCACTCCTTTTTCTTTGAGAAATTGAATGCGCGCCACCAGTCCTTCGACGCCATTGGCGGCAAGTTCCTCAAGGAGTTCCGATGCCGGCACGCTGGCGATCGCGGTCTTAATACTAAAGGAAACCCTTGCGGTTGTGTCCTCTTCGCCCTGTGGGTTTGCCCGCTCTGCTTTAACCAGTTGGGTGGCCTTGCCATCAAAAAAGGGAGAGCGATTTTGCAGGAGCAGTAGAAAGTCACTCACGGCATCAAAGGAGACGGCCGTTCCCTCGATCGTTAACTCTTGGGGTGTGGCTCCCCCTTGGGTAATTTTGCGAATTTGCACCCCTGCCGGCGTTTGAGTGGCCATATTCCGCATCACCGCCGACCAAGGTTTGACCTGATTAAAGACAGTGGCCAAGGCTTTGGTTTCCGCTGCAATTTGCTCCTGCTCTTTTTTAATTTGATCCATGCGTTGCAAATCGCGAGAAATGGCGGCGAGGCGATCTTGAATCGACTTTTGCTTACTCGTCAGTTGTTGTAGCCAAAGATTGGCACCCACTGAGCCGAGGAGCGCCAGCCCCACAAAAAAGAGAGCAGCCACACCACCAATAATAATTGGTACGTTATCAAATCCGCGAGCTGCGGTTGCGGCAGTGGCCATGCCCCCCACTTCGGGACGTTCTTTGAGGAGGTTAATCTCAATTGAGTACATAGGGAATGCTCCTAAGCGCCACGCAGACTCAGACCAATCACCGTGCCCCAAGCAGGACGTTTTTCGAGGGGAATCTCCTCTGGCGTTTGCAGTCCCAGCAAACTAATCGGGTCAACCAATGTGGTGGGATAGTTCAGCCGCTGACTAAAAAACTCATCGACTTGACCAATACTGGCACCGGGGCCTGCCAGCAGTAACTGGGATACCTCTAGACTTTCTCCTTGGTTGAGGTAAAAGTCAATGGAGCGGCGGATTTCGTCCGCAAGATCGGAGAGAACGCGCAAAATAGCTGCCCCACTGGGGTTGAGTGCGCCGGTGACATCCATTGGCTCTAGGGGAACCGTGAGACTCTCGATCAGGTCAACTCCCATGGAGGGAGGCAGGTTCATGGCACGGCTGATGGCCTCTTGCATCCGTTCTTTGCCAATGGGCACCTTGCGGTTGAACTGGGGAATACCATCCTTGACAATGCTAATCTCTGTGCCCTCATCACCAATATCAATAATTGCTGCTGCCTCACCCACAAACTGTTGCAGTGAATCTCGCAGGGTGCGCATGAGGGCAAAATTGGTTACTTCAAGCGCTGTCAGTTGTAAACCTGCTTGGGTAAAGGCATTGATGTAGGCATCGGTCACCTCGCGGGGCGTACCTACCAGCAGAATCTCCACCCGCTCAATGCCATCTTCATCAAGGGAGGTGCCCAGCTTTTGATAGTCAACATCAGCCTCTTCACGGGGAAAAGGAAGGTACAGCGGGGCTTCCTGCATGAGAACCACTTCCCGCAACTCGTAGTCAGGCAATTCTGCGGGCAGGCGAATCAGGCGAATCACCGCTTCATTCATGGGAATGGCACTGATCACCTCTTTTTGTTTGATGCGCTTATCCTCAATTCCTTGACGGATAGCATCGGCAACGGCAGTGGTGTCAATGATTCGGCCTTCTTCAATGGCACCTTCACTCAAGGGGACTGAGGCCATCGCTGTGATTTTCAGACCCTGCTTTTGCCGCTGAAGCTGCACGATGTTGACCCGCTCTGGGGTGAGTTCAATCCCCAAGCCCTGCTTTGGTTTTGCAAATAGGTTGCCAAGCACAATATCACCCACCAGTGAACGGTCAAGTTTGGATTAGCGAAACTGCGTGAAGAGTGAAGTATTTGAGAACAAGGCCGCACTCCACCCCACCAGGTGATGCACACACCTTTATCACTAAGGTGATCATAACCAATGCGCATCAGGCCTTTCCAAGGGATTGGTATGGTTTGCAAAGTGTCTTTATGCAAAAAGTGCGCCAAGACCGCAGGCGATGTTGTGGGCGATCGCCAGAATTGACGAGCTGCAACGCAAGTCTTGAGTTCATCTTTAATTCACTTGGATGGATTAGGGTTGAACAATCACCCTTGTGCCCACCTCAATTTTTTCAAAGAGGGCGCGAATATCATCGTTGCGCATGCGCACACAGCCATGGGAAACGGCTTGGCCAATTAAGGATTCATTGGTTGTTCCATGGAAGCCAGCGTAGTTGTTATTTCCCATAGGGGCAAAGACAATCAGGCGATCGCCCAAAGGATTGCGACCAGCCGGCGGAACCCGAACTCCCGTAAAGGGATTACGCCATTGGGGATTGACGACTTTGTGCAACACTCTGCAATGACCTTGGGGCGTTTCCCAGCCCGGCTTGCCCACAGCCACGGGATAGCTGGCTAATACTTGATCGCCTTCATAGAGAAAGACGCGGCGCTCCCGCAAGCGCAGGACAATTTTGCGTTCCAAAGCGGGTAGAAACGGAGTTGCCTCACCAAGGGGGGGAAGTGCCAAGGGCGCTAAGGTGGTCGGTAAGTACGACTCTGACTCAGAGGCGCGGCTCACCTTCAGTTCTTCAGTCCCCGCAGCAGCCATGGGTAAGGTGGCGATCGCCGCCAGTGCGAAACCCAAGACGTTTCCTTGGCCAGCTGCTTACGGCACTCGAATAGGGGTCACCGGTACAAACTCTGGTGCCGGAACAATGGCTGCACAGATGATTTTGGCGGTGGGTACACTGGCATTTGGATCCAAAATCACTGCCACATCCAGACCTTCAACAATTTCCTTACGGAAGGGACGCTGACGGTGCTTGCGATCAAACACCACCACAATCTCTTCACCCCAAGGTTGCCGCAGCGTGACATTATCCCCATCAATGTTGGTGACGACTCCTCGCACGGCCTTCACCTTCTTAGCTTCAGCTGGGGAAAGTAAAACAGTGGCACAGGTTGCCATTGCGGCTAAGGCAACGAGAGCGGTACGACGCAGATTCAACACAGCTTGACTCCTGTTGTTTTTTATCTTTGGACGATCCAATGATTGAATACTGAAAATTGAATGCTGAGGAGTGAATAATTACCTGCATTCTACGTACGACATTTCTGAGGCGTCAAGGCTAGAGCACCAATCTTGATATTTTTTTATGAAGTTGATATTTTTTTACTGAGTTGATCCAGTTTACTGAGTTGATCCAATTAACAAGTTAAATTCATTGAGTAGTATAAGAGCAATCAAGGTCAACTGACCCTGTTGGCGTCTAGGCCAATCCCTCAGGGAAAATTCTCAACGCCCTGTTCGGCTTTGCTGGCAGTTATAACAGTTGCAGACAAGCGCGAGCGATCGCCCAATCCTCTTGGGTTTGCAGTACAAAAACTCGCACGGCGGCAGTAGGCAGCGCAATGTCGCGATCGCCCTTTCCCTGCTCATTGAGGACACTATCTAACTCAATTCCTAGCCAACCTAACCCTTGGCAGACATCACGGCGCACACTTGCGGCATTCTCACCAATGCCTGCTGTAAACACCAAACCATCGAGACCGCCAAGGCTCGGCAAGAGACTAGCAATGCCCCGTTGCAGGGAATAGATAAAACAGTCATAGGCCAACTTGGCTTGGGTATTCCCCTGATCAATCGCTGCCAAGATCTGCCGCAAATCATTACTCACCCCAGAGACCCCCAACAGTCCTGATTGCCGATTTACCAAGCGATCGAGGTCTTCAACCCTGCTGCCGCGCCGCAGCAGATAGAGTAAAATCCCCGGATCAATGTCGCCACAGCGTGTCCCCATCATCACTCCTGCCGTGGGTGTAAAGCCCATCGTCGTCTCAACGGAAACTCCCCCCTTGACGGCTGTCAGGGAGCAACCATTGCCAAGGTGACAGGTAATCAGACGCAACTCTGCTAATGGACGCTGCAAGAGTGTAGCTGCGCGCTCACTCACGTATTGATGACTGATGCCGTGGAAGCCATAGCGCTGAATCCCAGCGGTGGTCAATTCATAGGGAATAGCGTAGGTACGCGCTACCGCCGGCAATTGGGCATGGAACGCCGTATCAAACACCGCAACTTGAGGCGTTTGGGGGCAAATCTCCGCCATCAGTTCTATTCCCAGTAGGTTGGCTGGATTATGGAGCGGCGCATATTCACTAAATTTGGTAATCGCTGCTTTCACCTGCTCATCCACTCGCACGGGTGCCTGGTAACGGCTGCCACCATGGACGACACGATGGCCGATGATCGTAATTTCTCCAAGGCTTTCTAAAAGCTTTGTCTGGCCGCTGGTGAGGGTTTCTAGGAGGATTTTCAGCCAGTTTCGCAGACCCGCGATCGCCCCCTCGGCATGGGTGAGGTTTGCTTCGTAGCGCTGATGCGCAGTCGTCACCTTCAGATGGGCAACTGTTGGTTGTTGTCCCCAGTCGAGGAGGCCTTGCCAGAGGGGAGCGGCGGGAGTCGCAGCGCTTGCTGCCATTGGCGGCTCTAAGCGATATAGACAAGCTTTCAGGCTACTAGAGCCAGCATTGAGCACTAGCACAGTGATCATGGCAGGCCTGTAAAAGGAATTGCCTCTATCCTAACCAAGCCCCCTCGGCAACCGATGCAATGTAGAACACAGTGACTTCAGCCAGATCGGCCTAGAATTGGGACAACAAAAACGTTGGGAGAGTCGGTGTGCCTTGGCAACAGCGGAAATGGCGACGACAGGGAGTGTATCTGCTGTTATTTCTACTGGGGTTGTTAATTGCAGCAGTGGTGCTCACGCAATTGCGATCGCACCCCATTCTCCGCCCCTCCCTGAATCCCCTCCCCCAACATCCTTACATTGCTGTCCACATGAACCACTCCCAAGCCCACAGCTATCAAGAACCCTACCGCCCCTATACCCGTGAAGGGGAAGACCTTGAGGCAATCATGATTGAGCAGATTGCCAAGGCGCAAAAGACCATTGATGTGGCGGTGCAGGAGTTTCGTTTACCGAATCTGGCAAAAGCTCTAGCAGCACGGCAGCAGGCAGGGGTACGGGTAAGAGTGATAATGGAAAATACCTACACTGCCCCTTGGGCAACGTACAGTGCTGCTCAAGTGAGCGCCATGGATCCAAGAATGCGGGAGCGCTATAACGATTGGAAAGCCCTAGTGGATACCAATGGCGATGGTCAACTTAGTGCCGCCGAACTCAGCGATCGCGATGTGCAGACAATCCTCAACGAAGCCAAAATTCCTTGGATTGACGACACGGCGGATGGCTCCAAGGGCAGCATGCTCATGCACCACAAGTTTATTGTCATTGACAATCGCCAAGTGATTGCGACCACGGCGAACTTTACCCTCAGTGATGTGCATGGCGACTTGGGACGACCCGATACCCGTGGCAATGCCAACTCCCTCTTGGTGATTGATAACCCCGCCGTAGCGCGCCTATTTACCGAGGAATTTAACATTATGTGGGGGGATGGTCCCGGTGGTCAGCCTAACAGTCGCTTTGGGGTCAAAAAGCCGCTGCGTCCTCCTCAACGGGTTGCCGTGGGCGATGCCATGGTCACGGTGCGCTTTTCGCCGACCCCGCGATCCCAACCTTGGTCCGCCTCCACCAATGGCTTGATTGGCCAAACACTGACTCGGGGGCGTCAAAAAATTGATATGGCACTTTTTGTCTTGTCAGATCAGGAACTGTCCTACGTTTTAGAGGAACGCCACAACCAAGGGGTCAGCATTCGCGCCCTCATTGACTCAGGATTTATCTACCGAGACTTTAGCGAAGCCTTGGACATGATGGGCGTAGCAATGGCCAATACTGCCCAAGCCCGACAGGGAAAGTGCTACTACGAAGCTGGCAACCGCCCGTGGCAAAACCCCATTCAAACGGTGGGTACCCCCCTACTGCCGGAGGGGGATAAGCTGCACCATAAGTATGGCGTGGTGGATGATCGCACCGTCATTGTCGGTTCCCACAACTGGTCAGAGGCAGCCAACCGCGGCAATGATGAATTCTTGCTGGTCATTGAGCATCCCACTGTAGCGGCTCACTACGAACGGGAGTTTGAGCGGCTCTATAGCAATAGTCGTCTGGGTTTGCCGCAGCATATTCGCGATCGCATTCAGGAACAACTGACCGCCTGTGGCGGCAACATTGCCACTCGACCGGCAACCTCCTCCGGAAGTCGTCCCAGCAGCCCCACCACACGGGTGAACTTGAACACAGCCACTGCTGCTGAACTGCAAACTCTACCGGGTGTCGGCCCCAAACTGGCAGCAGAAATTATCCGTGCTCGCGAGCAAAAGCCGTTTCAATCGTTGGCGGATTTAGATGCCGTCCCCGGTGTTGGGCCGAAGCTCCTCGAACGATTGCGCGATCGCGTGACGTGGTAATAGCCGCTGTTTTAGTAGGTCACAAGGGTTGTAATAGGCACATTCGGCAGTTTGTGCCGTCCCCCCAAGTCCGTCAGCTCGACGATAAAGGCAAAGCCATGGAGTTCGGCTTGCGCTTTTTGGACGAGATCCGCCGCCGCTGCCGCTGTGCCCCCTGTGGCAATCAAATCATCGACAATTAACACCCGTCGACCGGGTTCGATGGCATCTTGGTGCATCTCGAGGCGATCGCGCCCATATTCTAGTTCATACTCCACCGCATAGACGGGAGCACAGAGTTTACCCGGTTTGCGCAAAGGGATGAAGCCAGCCCCCAAGCGATAGGCCAAGGGAGCACCAAAAATAAAGCCCCGTGACTCGATACCAGCCACATAGTCAATGCCATTGTTGGCGTGTTTTTCTGCCAATTGATCAATGACGTAACGTAGCCCCGCCTGATTTTGCAGCAGCGTTGTTAAATCCCGAAACAAAATGCCCGGCTTAGGGAAGTCTGGGACATCGCGAATCAGGGATTTGAGATCCATAGGTAGTGTGTTTCCAATCAGTTCAGAAGCATCCTATCCTAGATCCTGTCTAACGCCAAAAGTAGTGGGCAACAAAGATAACCGCCAATCCCCACAGGGCGGGATGAACTTCTCTCCCTTTGCCAGCAGCCAATTTCACGATTGGATAGCTAATAAATCCCACCGCTAGCCCCTCACTGATGGAATAGCTCAAGGGCATCACCAGCATTACCAAAAAGGCAGGAATGGCCTCAGTCAGATCAGACCAAGGAATGTCTGGGAGCGATCGCGCCATAAATACACCGACAAGCACTAGCGCCGGTGCCGTGGCAAAACTGGGAATTGCAGTTGTAATCGGCAAAAAAAGGAGTGAGAGCAAAAACAATCCGCCAACCATTAAAGCTGTTAGCCCCGTACGGCCGCCCACGGCAATTCCCGCTGCCGATTCAATATAGGTGGTCACGGTGGAGGTGCCAAAGAGGGCACCCACGATTGTCCCCACGGCATCCGCCATAAAGGCTCCCAAAGCGCGGGGGAAATGTCCCTGCTGATTGAGAAACCCTGCCTGTACCCCCACCGCCGAAAGGGTGCCTACGGTGTCAAACATATCGGTAAAAAGCAGTACCAAGGTGACCAAGAGAAAAGACCCCAACTGCTGCGGTTGCAATTGTCCAAAACCCACCAAGGCTTGACCAAAGAGATGGGACGGCCATTGCGGCCATTGGATCAAGCCCGTCGGCCAAGGGGCAGCCCCCACTAGCCATGCAGCTAAGGCGGTGATCATCACTCCCCAAAAAATCGCGCCCCGCACCCCCTTGGCACAGAGAAAAGCCGTCAACAGAATGCCAAGGGCAGCGAGGATGGGTGGCCATGTGTGAAAGGTGGTGAGTTTTGTTTTCGTAGCAGCATCAGCAATGATGATTCCCGCATTGCCAAGGCCAATGTAGGCGATAAATAGCCCCACCCCAGCAGCGATCGCCACCTTCAAAGAGATGGGAATCATATTTACAATCAGCGATCGCACCCCGGTTAGAGTCAGGAGCACAAACACAATTCCCTCGAGGAGGACAGCACTCAGCGCCAATGGCCAAGGCAGCCCCATCTGCCCCACCACTGCAAAGGCAAAAAAGGCATTGATGCCCATGCCGGGCGCCAACGCAATCGGGTAATTTGCCCAAAGCCCCATCAGCACACTACCCACTGCCGCAGAGACAGCAGTTGCAATCACCAACTCAGCTTGCAGATCCTGTGGTTGCGCTAAAAAAATGGCATTGGAAAGAATTTGCGCATTCACTGGCAGGATGTAGGCCATCGTTAGAAATGTGGTCAGTGCCGCCAGTGCCTCCGTTGGCAATGAAGTCTGTGACCGCTGCAAGTGAAACCAAGCCTTTAAGCGTGATTGCCAAGATCCCCTCAAGAGGCTGCTCCTTTGTCAAAGATGAATTCAAGTTTATTTACACTTAAGCAAATCATTAGGGAATTGGATAGCGCCTGCACCTAGAGAGAAGTAGGACAATTCCCGCTAGCGTGGCCTTGAGGTTCTGTCCTCTGATCAAAGCTATGATAGCGATCGCGGGTAGATGTGAGGAAGATTACATCACTGCTTTGAATTTTGCGGTTAAGTTATATCAACTCTACACAGAAGCTGTACAAAAACCAAACATTGAGGGCATATTTAGATTGAGGGCATATTTAGAGCAGGTTGAGAGCAGTGGTAACGAAGTTGTAGCTGTACGCTGGGGAAATCCTCTGAGATATCTATCGCTCTAGAGCCAAAGTTGGGTCAGCAGGAGACAAACCAATGATCAAGAAACTGGTGCGCTCACTCAAACGCCGCTATCCCCATCCGGGGTATCGGCAGCGGGGCTTTACCCTCCCATTAGTGTTGGGCATGGGGCTGATCATGATTGTGGTTGCCCTAACGCTGATCTCGCGATCGCAACTGGATGTGAGCACCGCTAGTTTGCAAAAACAAACCCAGCAAGCCTTTGCCGTGGCTGAGGGGGGCATGGCACGTACTCTAGGCTTACTCAATGGCAACTACCAGATTCTGCTGCGCCGCACCTACAACCCTGCCACCAATACCAACTTTAATCCCCCCAGACCCTACCTCATTGATCGGTCAACGGATGCCACGAAAATTGGCCAGCCCAATACCTCAGGTCTCAACGTTCCCGCCGTCAATCAATGGACAGCAGCGAGCCTTGGCTCCGATGCCCCCCCCTGCTTTACCCTCGATAACCTGAATACGATTGTCCTCAACGGCACCATTGGTACACCGGTGCAAGGCAATTACCGCATTCTCTCCTATCTCTACGATGCGCCGACACAAACGGGGCACCTGTTGATTGAAGGCCGCCTGCCCAATAATTCGCCGGCCAATGCCTTCATCTTGCAAAAGATGGTGATTACGGATCGCAGTGTCCCTGCTAACTTCCCTGGACTCTTAGCACAAAGCATTAACCTCGGCAACAACGATGTCTTTGGCACCGTCAACGGCAATGTCATTTGCACCAACCCTGCCAACTGTGTCGTGCCCCAAGCCGAGTGCCAAAATGGTCAACCCACCCAACAGGGACTGCGCAGTGCCGTGGGAGCGCTGAATAACGCCATTATTGAAGGCACGATCGCCATCAACAAGATTAACCTACCGCCCTTTCCTTCGGCGCCCAATGCAGTGGGTGGTTCCGTGCTAGGGAGTGTTCCCCTGACCACGCTGCCCAGTTGGTTACCCACCAGTCAAGTCACTGACTTTCAGCAAGCCCTGCAAGCGGCAGGAGGATACAGTCAAGGGGCCTACGCCAACTTTCCAGTACCAGGCATAGGTAATAATCCCCCTCAGGACAGACCTGATATTACTGGTAATACAAGCAACCTGACTTTCCCACGACCAGGCGATCGCCCCTACGTTGACCCTAACCCCAACATTCCCTTCTTTATCCCTGATCCTCTACGACCCGGGGAACGAATTGTGAATCCAGAGAAAGTCTATTACGCCTATCGCATCCGTAACATCAACCTGAGTGGCAATGAAAAAGTAACGTTCAACACCAGTAACTACGCCATTCGCCTCTACGTCAGCGGTGACATCAGCCTCAGTGGTCAAGCGGGGATTGACAACACCTGTAGCCCCAATAGTTCCACCTGCGGTACCGGAGCTAATATGGGACTTCCCAGTGGCGTCGGCACCCCCGATCGCCTGCGGATTTATGGTAACCCCCCAGACCCCAACAACAGTACCCCCGATCAATCCTTTACCCTGAGTGGTGGCTCCACCGCAGGGAGTGTCTTTATCTATGCGCCCGATGCGCAGGTAGGCATCAATGGTGGCAGTCGCGAGCCAGATATCTTTGGCGCCGTTTGGGCAAAAACATGGAACGGTTCGAGTTCCAACAATGCTGAAATTCGGGTGCCCGATCGCCTGCCCGAAGCCTTGGGTGGGGAATATGCCAACGCTTCAATTGTGGTAGCACGCACCACGGAAGCCAGCAACTGGAACCGCTTAGCGCAGTACTAAACACCGGAGGCGATGTTGATGACTCACCATAAACTCTATTTTCACTGGCTGGTGCAACAACGTTCCCAAGGCTTTACCCTTGCGGAGGTCTTGGCTTCCATTCTGGTGATTAGCCTCTTTACCCTAGCGGCCATGCAGGCCATTGTGGTGGCTGCCTTTCTGCAAGCGGATGCCCGCAAATTTGCCGAGGCCAGTAACTGGATTCAAGATGATTTGGAAAATATCAAAATTGTTGCCTACGATCTGTGCCAGACGAAGTTTGCCCACCGCAAATTGGCTGCTCCTGCCCAAGGCACGGATACAACCCTCACGTTAGCCCTTATCCAACCGGGTGAAAGCGACTACGATCAAGCGATGCCCCCAGAGTATCGCGCGGGGGGTGCCTGTCCAGTGACATCGCCAACGGATGGTTTTCGAGTGGGCGATCGCGTCCTCATTGGTTCAGATTCTGGGACGCGACGGATTACCGCTATTTCTGGCAACACCATCACAATTACCCCCGCTGTGGGAGGCTATCGGGGCGCGGGAACTCGGGTGTATGCCCGCTGTCGTATTCAGCCCGACGAAACCAACGGGATTGATGGCGGGTTTGGCGCCTACCTGCAAACGCTGATTCCCCCCTTGAACAGTAATAACAACAATCGTCCGATTGTCAATGACACCTTTACATTAACCCGTACGCCAACCACCCGCACCGAAGCGCCCTTCCAAACTTTGGAACTGGCCTATTCTGTGCGCGACAGTAACAACCGCGTCGTTGCTCAACTATCAACCGAGGTGGTGCCCAATGCGTTTTTCCGCTGTCCGTGAGCAGGGCATGACCCTGATTGAAATCTTGATTGTTCTAACGGTAGCAGCTATTTTAGCGGTGGCTGTCACTCCGAGCTTTCTCTATTGGCTAGAAACGCAGCGGGTCAACCAAGCCCTCGAAAGCCTAGAGGGGGCACTACGGGAAGCGCAGCGGGAGGCCATGCGGCGTAACCAAGCCTGTCGAGTGACGATTAACACCGGCACCAATCCCACCATCGTGGGCAATCCACCCGAATGTCTGCCTAATGGGCCGCGCCAACTGGAAAACGTGACCTTGCGTCGAGGAACAGGGACGGCCTCGGTGCGATTTGGCTTTCAGGGGCGCACCAGTAGTACAGGCACTATTGTCATTGCTTCCACCAATAATCCCACCCTTCAGCGCTGTTTGGTGGTGTCTTTGGGATTGGGCATTATGCGCACGGGCAATTACCTTGAGACGGATACCACGGGTATGACTGCCGACAACTGTCAAGCACGTAACTAGAGGGGCACAGATATGCAGGGCTGGCGCAGCAGCGATCGCGGCTTTACACTGACGGAGCTACTGGTGGCGGCTGCCGTTGGCAGTATTGTGGTGGCCATGAGTGGCTGGGCAATGGTGGCGATCCTGCAAAACAATCGTCGTGTGGAGGAGCAGGCCATGACTCGTATGAACCTCAGCCGTGCCCTTGACTTTATTTCCGATGATATCCGCTCAGCCATTCGCATCTCCACAACGGCACCCTCAGATTGGACAATTCCCAGTGGGGGTTACCAGTTGGTGATGTTTATCGAAAAACCAGCGGATAATCTAGAAGAACAGGACAATGGTACCTTAGCCAGTACGACTCGGGTGGCCTACTATACCCGTCCCAAGACCAGTGGTGTGGTGTGGCGAGGCCCGATGATTCTCTATCGCCAAAAAATTGGTGATTCGACCCCCAATGCATTGATTGATGGCATTGCCAGTACCAGCCCCACCTGTACAAATAATTTGGCGGGCGCCGCCGACAGTGGCACCAACAAAGGAGGATTTCGGGTTTTTGTTCAACACAACCGCAACGTTAAGCTCTGTATTGCCGGTCTAGTGGAGTCCACAGGTACGGTTTACCAAGCAGAAACCCTCGCTGCCGTGCGATCCGGATCTGCCACACCCACTCCCTAGAGGCAGCAGCACTCCTTGAGAGGGACTTTCGGGAACACTGATAGCTTCTTCTCTTCACTCGGATGAAACAGCGTCAAAAGGTGAAAGTTCCTAGGGAACAGGCTGACACTCCCTTTGGATACCCCTTGTCTTACAAAAAGGTCATCCTCTTGCTAGCGCTGCCGTTAATAGGGAGGCACTCATGATTTGGCTTTTTTATGGTCTGATGACCATTCTTGGTATCGGTCTGCACTTGTGGCGACAGCCTCACCAGCGTACACGAACAGGGATCATCCATGTCAGTTTGCTGTACCTACTGGTTGTTTTTGTGGGAATTGGGGGGATGATGGGGGCGTTGGTGCATACCTTTGATGCGGAAGCAACAGCTCGCAAAATTGGCTGGTTGCCGGGGAGTCCTTTCCAATTTGAGGTCGCAATGGCAAATCTGGCCTTTGGGATTCTTGGCCTTCTGTGCATTTGGCAGCGGGGATTGTTTTGGACAGCCACAGGGATTGGTTTCTCGGTCTATGTCTTGGGATGTGCCTATGGCCACTACCGGCAGATGTTGCTAGGAAATTTTGCTCCCTACAATGCTGGCTGGGGAATTTGGCTTTACGATGTTGCGGTACCGTTGTTGATCTTGGCGTTGCTGTGGGGGCGCAGTCGCTGGAATGGGTTCTACCCGCCTAGAAATGTGAGTAAATCCTAACACCAATCGCCCTCAGAGCTGGTGACCTAGTGATTTTCAACTTAACAGAACAGGCGCGATCGCAAGAGGGAGTGTAGGATAGGAAAGGCGTCATTCAAACTATTTGGCTGCGTTGTCCCTATGCCTCGTCGTACCGATATTTCAAAGATTCTCATTATTGGTTCGGGTCCCATTGTCATTGGTCAGGCCTGTGAATTTGACTATTCGGGAACCCAAGCCTGTAAGGCCTTGCGCGAGGAAGGGTATGAGGTGATCCTGATTAACTCCAACCCCGCCACCATCATGACGGATCCCGAGACCGCCGATCGCACCTACATTGAACCCCTAACCCCCGAAATGGTGGAAAAAGTGATTGCCGCCGAACGCCCGGATGCCCTACTGCCGACCATGGGGGGACAAACGGCGCTGAATTTGGCGGTGGTACTCGCAAAATCGGGAGTGCTGGATCGCTATGGCGTGGAGTTGATTGGTGCCAAATTGCCAGCTATTGAAATGGCGGAGGATCGCAAGCTCTTTAAGGAGGCAATGCAGCGAATTGGGTTGGGGGTGTGTCCCTCGGGCTTGGCCAATACCCTCGAAGAGGCGCGGGCGATTGCCCAAGAGATTGGGGTTTATCCCCTAATTATTCGACCGGCCTTTACCTTGGGGGGCACCGGTGGCGGCATTGCCTATAACCAAGAGGAATTTGACGAGATTGCTGCCGCTGGTCTGGATGCTAGTCCCGTCTCGCAAATTCTCATTGAGCAGTCCCTCATTGGCTGGAAAGAATACGAGCTAGAAGTTATGCGGGACATGGCCGATAACGTGGTCATTATCTGCTCTATTGAGAACGTGGATCCCATGGGCATCCATACCGGGGACTCCATCACGGTTGCCCCCGCCCAAACTCTGACGGATAAAGAGTATCAGCGGCTGCGGGATGCGGCCATCAAAATCATTCGCGAAATTGGCGTCGAAACGGGCGGCTCGAACATTCAGTTTGCCGTTAACCCCGAAACGGGGGAAGTGATCGTGATTGAAATGAATCCCCGCGTTTCCCGCTCTTCGGCATTGGCCTCGAAAGCAACCGGCTTTCCCATTGCTAAAATGGCGGCGAAATTGGCTGTGGGCTACACGCTGCCGGAAATCCCCAACGACATTACCAAGAAAACGCCCGCTAGCTTTGAACCCACCATTGACTACGTGGTCACCAAAATTCCCCGCTTTGCCTTTGAGAAGTTTCCGGGGTCGCAGCCTGTCCTCACCACCCAAATGAAGTCCGTCGGTGAAGCCATGGCCATTGGCCGTACCTTCCAAGAGTCACTGCAAAAAGCCCTGCGATCGCTAGAAACGGGTCGAGCCGGCTGGGGGTGCGATCGCCCCGAGAAACTCCCTAGCCTTGAGCAACTGCGGGGGAAACTGCGCACACCCAATCCCGACCGCATCTTTGCCATTCGCCACGCCTTCCTCTTGGGAATGACTGTTGAAGAGGTTTATGAACTAACCGCCATTGATCCATGGTTCTTGCGGCAGATGCAGGGACTGCTAGAAACGGAAAAATTCCTCAAGCGCAGCAAACTGGAGCAACTGACTGCCGATGATCTCTGGCGAGTCAAGCAGCAGGGCTTTAGTGATGCCCAAATTGCCTATGCGACCAAAACCACTGACGATCAGGTGCGGGCCTATCGCCAATCCCTTAGTGTTGTTCCCGTCTATAAAACTGTGGATACCTGTGCGGCGGAGTTTGAAGCCTACACCCCCTACTACTACTCCACCTACGAGCGGCCTGTGGAACAGATTAACCCAGATACCGGCGAGGTCGAACCACTACCGCCGCAATCGGAAGTATTGCCCCCCCGCAAGCCCCGCGTAATGATTCTTGGCTCTGGCCCCAACCGCATTGGCCAAGGAATTGAATTTGATTACTGCTGCTGCCACGCCTCCTATGCCCTGCGGGCCGATGACTATGAAACGATCATGGTCAACTCCAACCCAGAAACCGTTTCCACGGATTATGACACCAGCGATCGCCTCTACTTTGAACCCCTGACAAAGGAAGATGTCCTCAACATTATTGAAGTGGAGCGCCCCGTCGGGATTATTATTCAGTTTGGCGGTCAGACGCCGCTGAAACTCGCCTTGCCACTCCAGCAGTACCTCGAAACCCATGGCGATCGCCTCGGAACGCAAATCTGGGGTACCTCGCCCGACTCCATTGATATTGCCGAAGACCGCGAACGTTTTGAGAAAATTTTGCGGGAGCTGGATATCCCTCAACCCCCCAATGGCACCGCTCGCAGTTATGCCGAAGCCCTGAGTATTGCTCAGCGCATTAGCTACCCTGTGGTGGTGCGCCCCAGTTATGTGCTCGGTGGTCGCGCCATGGAAATTGTCTATTCCGATGCCGAACTAGAACGCTATATGAACGAAGCAGTTCAGGTGGAGCCAGAGCGACCAATCCTCATTGATAAGTATCTTGAAAATGCCATTGAGGTGGATGTGGATGCCATTGCTGATGCCACCGGTACCGTCGTGATTGGCGGGATTATGGAACACATCGAACAAGCAGGGATTCACTCTGGGGATTCTGCCTGTAGCCTGCCCACCCAATCCCTCTCTCCCACCGTGTTGGAGACCATCCGTAGGTGGAGTATTGCCCTTGCCAAGGCACTCAAAGTGGTGGGGCTGATGAACCTACAACTGGCGGTACAAGGGGAGCAGGTCTATATTTTGGAGGCCAACCCGCGGGCATCCCGTACGGTGCCCTTTGTCTCGAAGGCGATCGGCATTCCCCTCGCCAAAATTGCGGCGCGGCTGATGGCAGGCAAAACCCTCGCGGAACTCAATTTCCTCAATGAGAAAATTCCCAACCATGTCGCCGTCAAGGAAGCGGTTCTGCCCTTTGACAAATTTGCCGGTACGGATACGGTGCTGGGGCCAGAGATGCGCTCCACTGGTGAGGCGATGGGGATTGATATGACCTTTGGCGCTGCCTATGCCAAGTCCCAACTGGCGGCCAATCAACGGTTGCCCTTGCAGGGAACAGTCTTTGTTTCCATGAACGATCGCGATAAGGCAGCAATTGTGCCCGTGGTTCAAGAGTTACAATCCCTCGGCTTTCGGATTATCGCCACCGAAGGGACGCGCAATGCTTTGTTAGAGGCGGGCTTAAGCAATATTGAACTCATCCTCAAGCTCCATGAGGGGCGCCCCCATGTCCTCGATGCGATTAAAAACCAGCAAATTCACCTGATCCTCAATACCCCCTCCGGTCAAGAGGCCCGCACTGATGCCCAACTGATTCGCCGCACTGCCCTTGCCTATAAAATTCCCATCGTGACAACGATCGCCGGTGCCAAGGCGACGGCTGCGGCCATTAAAACCCTGCAAACTTCAACCCTAGGGGTACGGTCACTTCAGGACTACCATCGGGCAGAATGCTAAACATTGGCTTTGGCAACTATGTCGCGCCCCAGCGATTGCTGGCGATCGTCAGCCCGGACTCTGCTCCCATTAAACGTCTGATTCTTGAAGCACGAGAGCACCATCACCTCATTGATGCCACCCACGGGCGGCGAACCCGTGCCGTTTTAGTTCTAGACGGCGAGATTGTCGTCCTCTCGGCATTGCATCCGGAAACCTTGGTGGCGCGGCTGAACCCACCCCCCTAGACGCCTCTAAAAAATAATCGTTACCCGCAGCGAATCAGTGTATAGGCCAGGCCTGACCCACTGCTGGGCGGGAATGCGACCGTAGATCGTCAGGGTATTGAGGACATTGTTGCCGGGAATAAAAGGTCCCCGTTGCTGTGTGCCCCCTGTGCCATCGCCCCAAATAATGCTGCGGTTGGCATCGAGGTAGAGGTTATAGTTCAGGCGATCGCTCCCACTGCTCATTTGTCGCGGTGTAAAACTATTGCTGCCCCCTTGGCTTAGTTGAACCGTTATGGGGCGGTTATTAAAGCTGCCAGCCCCCCCACCCACACAGACAAACTGGACTTGACCAGTGGTATCTAGGGGAATGGGTGAAAAAGGATCATAGTTCCCAAAGTGTAACCCGGTCACACTTTGAAACTGACAACCCGTCCCCTGAGCCTGTGCGGCTGCCCAACACCCAAGGCAACTGAGGCCAGTGATGACTCCTATCGTGGCGAGTCGGGCAAGGAACATGAGACTTCCCCTACATCGGTAAAGAAATCCTCACTGGGTGGCAGGGTGAGGTTAAATGTGCAGCGGAGTTGCTCGTAGGCCACTTCCGCGGTGTAGGTTCCTGCTTCTAGGGTATCAAAGTAAAATTCTCCCCTTGGCGAGAGGGGCGATACGATTTTTTCCTTGTCGCGTTCTAGGGTGAGTTGTCCCAAATTGGGGATGATCCGCTCACTGCCCCGCAAAATCACCATCCGACCGACATAGTTGCGACTGGGGCGGACATCAAAGCGAGCGATCGCCCCCCCACGAAAGGGCGGTGCAATCAGTAGCTCCGTGCGGCCAATGGCAAAGTCAAGGGGAATATCCTGATCCTCAATCCGCAAGGCATTCCCGTAATAGGGCAGCAAGTCTGGAATCAAAATTTTACCGCGACGATTCGTGCGACCAATTTCTTGATTGCTTAAGTACGTCCGTACCCCTGCCACATTGGGCACCTCCACCAAGGCAAAACTCCCCTGCACCACCACTATAGCCCACCCCCACGGGGGGCGATCGCGAGACGTTGAGGAAAGGAATCCCTTGATTCCCCTGTTGCAACCAGCCGCTGTTAATGGTCACCGCATTGTTGAGGAAATAGTAGATACGATCGATCTCTAGCATGCCGTTGCTCAATAATCTAAAACTTTCCCTCTAGGGCAGCTTGACAGCGATCGCACAACTGGGGATGCACGGCCGATTGACCCACACTTTCAGCATAATTCCAGCAGCGGACGCATTTTTCCCCCTTGGCGTGATCGACACCAATCCACAGCCCCTCGTCTTCAAGGACATAGGGTACCTCCACCGCGCGGGGTTGCTCCATGACCTCCACCTGGGAAACCAAAAAGAGATAGCGCAGCTCATCCACCCCATTACCACTGAGGGCATCGCTGGGATTCATTTCCTGAAGGCGATCGCGCCACTCGGCATCGGCTACATAGATCCAGACTTTAGCCTCCAAGGAGGAGCCAATCCGCTTTTCAGTTCGGGCTTTTTCGAGAACCTTGTTCACTTCTAGGCGTAATTGGCGTAGGCGTTGCCACTCAGTTGCTAGGGCTTTATCTTGCCACTGGGCTGGCAGCTGTACCCAGCCGCTTTGAAAAACAGAGAGATAGGGGGTTTTGAAGGGCAGATGCTGCCAAATATCCTCCGCTAAGTGGGGGAGGACGGGCGCAATGGCACGGGCTAGGTTTTGAACCGCAATGGCGAGAACAGTTTGACAACTGCGGCGGCGATCGCTAGCGGCAGCACTGATGTAGAGCCGATCCTTGGCAATGTCTAGGTAGAAATTGGATAAATCTACCACACAGAGGTTTTGAATGGTCTGGAAAAAGCGATAGAACTGAAAACTATCAAAGGCCGCGGTCACTTCACTGAAGACCTCGTGCAGCCGATGCAGCATGTAGCGATCCAAGGCCGGCAGTTGGGCATAGGGAATCGCATCCTGATCGGGGTCAAAGTCGTGAAGATTCCCCAAGAGAAAGCGCGCGGTGTTGCGAATTTTGCGATAGACATCCGCCAACTGCCTGAGGATGTTTTTGCCAATGGGCACATCATCGGCGTAGTCCACGGAGGAGACCCACAGCCGCAGCACGTCGGCACCATAGGGCGGATCTTGCTTTTGGTTTTTACCCCCTTCAATCACTTCTCGCGGATCCGTGACATTGCCGAGGGACTTGCTCATCTTGCGTCCCTGCTCATCGAGGACAAAGCCATGGGTAAGGACTGCCTTATAGGGCGCCTGGCCTTTGACGGCGACCCGTGTCAGTAATGAGGATTGAAACCAGCCGCGGTGCTGATCCGAGCCTTCGAGATAGAGATCCGCCTGTTGATCGCCGAGAACCGCTGCCCAAGAGGATCCGGAATCAAACCAGACATCCATGGTGTCAGTGCCCTTTTCGTAGCGATCGGCCTGATCTCGGAGGGACGCCGGCAATAATTCCGCCACAGACAATTCCCACCACGCATCGGAGCCGCGATCGCGAATAATGGCTTGCACATGGGCAATGGTTTCTGGGGTCAGTAGCGGTTCTCCCGTTTCTTTGTCATAAAAGACGGGAATGGGCACGCCCCAACTACGCTGCCGCGAAATGCACCAATCGGATCGCTCGGTGACCATGGCGGTAATGCGGTTTTCCCCTTGGGCAGGAATCCAAGTGACCTCAGCGATCGCCCGCAGTGCCGCATCGCGAAACCCTTCAACCGAGGCAAACCACTGCTCGGTGGCGCGGAAGATGGTCGGTTTTTTTGTCCGCCAGTCGTAGGGATACTTGTGAACATAGGGTTCTTCCTTGAGGAGTGCCCCACACGCTTGCAAAGCCGCAATCACGGCTTCATTCCCTTCCTTGAGGACATTGAGACCGGCAAAGGGGCCTGCTTCCGCTGTAAAGCAACCATTCTCATCCACGGGCGATAGGATGGGCAGACCATAGTGTTGACCTACGGCATAGTCTTCTAAGCCATGGCCGGGGGCCGTATGAACCAGACCCGTTCCGGAGTCAGTTGTCACATAATCGCCGCCAATAACAATTTTGCTCTCGCGCTCAAAGAGGGGGTGGCGATAGCGCGCATTTTCCAAGTCCGCTCCTTTGGCCGTAGCCACCACCTTGAGCGTACAACCGAGGGTTTGGCTGAGGCGCTCCACCAGCTCCTTGGCCACAATCAAATACTTGTAGCGAGCACTGGGTTTGACCTCAACAAGGGCATAGGTGAGATCCGGATTGACACTTACGGCCAAGTTGGCAGGAATTGTCCAAGGGGTTGTTGTCCAAATGGCAACGCCTAATTTGCCGAGCGCTTTGTACCAAGACTTGGCTAGCCCTTGGGGCAGCTCAATCACTTCAAAGGCGGCATAGAGACTGCGGGAGGTGTGGCCTTCGGGATATTCCAGTTCCGCTTCGGCGAGGGCGGTTTTAGAACTGGGACTCCAGTGCACCGGTTTCAGGCCGCGATAAATGTAGCCCCGCAGCACCATTTCGCCAAAGACGCCGATTTGGGCAGCCTCATAGTCAGGGGTGAGTGTCAAGTAGGGGTGCTCCCAGTCACCCCAAACCCCATAGCGTTGGAAACTCTGCTTTTGCTCGGCAACGGTTTTGAGGGCAAATTCTTTGGCCTGTTGACGGAGGGTGAGGGGCGTGAGCTGCGCGCGCTGTTCGGGTTTCAGGTTTTGCAGGACCTTGAGTTCAATGGGTAGGCCATGGCAATCCCAGCCGGGTCGGTAGTGTACCTTGCGTCCCCGCAGCAGTTGGTACTTGTTGATGATGTCCTTGAGGATTTTATTCAGGGCATGGCCAATGTGCAGGGCGCCGTTGGCGTAGGGGGGACCGTCGTGGAGGATAAAGACTTCCCCCGGATTGGTTTGCTGGAGGGTTTCATAAATTTTGTGCTCTGCCCAAAAGGCTTGCAATTGAGGTTCCCGTATCGCTGCATTCGCCCGCATTTCAAACGTGGTTTGCGGCAGGTTGACGGTGTCTTTGTAGTCGGGGGTAGCGTCAGTCATGGGTGGGTACAGCGGGGTATGATGGTTTTCAGCTAGGGAAAAAACGCATCTTGGCAATGGATTTCATTGTAGGGGAACTGTTCTTGCTCACTCAAGGATGATTTCCGTTCTGGGTTTGGATTTGGGGCGCAAGCGCATTGGCGTTGCGGGGTGCGATCGCTTGGGGCAGTTGGCCACGGGCATTACAACCATTCATCGCCGCAATTTTGCCAGTGATATGGCGCAGCTTCGACAGATTTGTCAAGAGCGAGGGGTGGAAAAGTTAATCGTGGGCTTGCCCTACACCCTCGATGGTCAACTGGGTTCCCAAGCACGGCAGGTGCAGCATTTGGCAGAAAAAATTGGCACAGCCTTAAATTTGCCGGTGGAATACGTTGATGAGCGGCTAACGTCGTTTCAAGCGGAGGAAATCCTCAAACAACGGCGGCGATCGCCCCGTCACCACAAGGACTTGGTGGATCAAATTGCTGCTGCCCTGATTTTGCAACAGTGGCTTGATGCCCGTTCTCAAGCTGCAAAAGCAACCCTAGCCCCCCTTGAACCGCAGCTATAAGTGATGCTCGAAATTTCTATTCCCAAATTATTGGGCAGGGGCTACCATGTACGGGGTCGAAACTGCGCATCATTGAGAATCGCCACGCCGTCTCCCGACTGGGCCAACACAAACAAACCTTGCCGGTAGGCATAGCGAGCCACCTCAGGCGGCACAATCATCCCTGCCACCGCTCCCAAGAGCTTGGTGTCACGATACTGGTGCGCCAAACGACGAAATTTCGCAATGCGCTCTAGATGCTCATCCACATCCCCTTGGCTTAGTTTCGTTTTTACCTCGACGAGAACCGCTTCATCCGTATTGACCACCAGCAGATCAATTTCTAAACTCTCGTTCCCATCTTGGAGAATGACATCGCTGTAAAGTTGAGAGACGGCAATTCCCCGACTCTGAAATAAACGGAGTACCGCTGGTCGTACCTGCCATTCCACAAATTCCCCAAGGCGATTGCCCAGTTTCCCCAGTTGCTGATTGAGTTGGCGAGCTTCTTCTCGCAGCAATCGTTCCGTTGCTTGGAAACGTCGGTCAGTCTCCTGAAATCGCCGATCCGTTTCTTGAAAGCGGCGTTCCGTTTCTTGAAAGCGGCGTTCCGTTTCCTTTTGAGCTTCTAACAGCTCCCCTAATAATCGCCAAACATCGTCAGGGGTGTATGCCTTTGTCATTGCTTGATTGAGGTGATTAATTGACCGCGCCTTGCTTGAGCGCTGCGCTACTTGAGGGGGGATAAAAAGGGGACTTGCTACATACCTTTATCTTAAGTTCTTTACGGTAGCATCTATCTATCACTTGAAATAACTATCGAATGAACCTAGAGACACTGCGCACCTACCACGATACCTACCCTGCCCTGCTCAATAAGACCTACCTCAACTATGGGGGGCAAGGGCCGCTGCACCAAGACACTTGGCATGCGATTCTCCAGAGCGATCGCCACATCCAAGAACAAGGTCCCTTTGCCAATCGGGTCTTTCCGTGGCTGAGTCAACAACTGCAAACCCTGCGAGCAGAACTGGCACAGCTTTTGGGAACAACGGCAGACACCATTGCCCTGACCGATTCTGTAACCACTGGCTGCAATATCGTTCTTTGGGGCATCAACTGGCAAGCGGGCGATCGCCTGCTAATTTCCAACTGTGAGCATCCGGGGGTAGTGGCGATTACGGAGCAATTAGCGCGGCGGTTGGGGGTGGTCGTGGATCGGGTGGCCTTTTGGCCCTGGTGTGAGGATGAGGTGGCCGCCATTGAAGCCCAACTCCATCCCCGCACACGCTTGGTGGTTCTCAGTCATTTGCTGTGGAATACCGGGAAACTTTTGCCGTTAAAGCAGATTGTTGACGTTTGCCATCGTCGCGGCATCCAAGTCTTGGCGGATGGTGCCCAAAGTGTTGGCATGGTGCCCCTGAATTTACCCGCCTTGGGGGTGGACTACTATGCCTTTACGGGACACAAGTGGTGCTGTGGACCTGCGGGGCTGGGAGGGCTGTACATTCGGCGCGATCGCCTGCCCACCTTGGAACCCACCTTCATTGGTTGGCGCGGCATTCACCAAACCCGTGAGGCGCAACCTGCGGGCTGGAAAGAGGATGCCAGTCGCTTTGAGGTGGCCACAACCGCTTTTTCCTTGGTACCAGGGCTAACCACTGCTCTCCAGATCCATGCAGCCTGGGGCACCCCCCAAGAGCGATACCAGCGCATTTGTGCCCTGAGTCATCACCTCTGGCAACAGTTACAGGGGATTGAGGGCTTGACCTGCCTCAGTCCAGTGCCACCGCTGTCGGGATTGGTGGCCTTTCAGTTGGCCAATGGTCAGCATCGTCAATTGGTGCAGGATTTGGAAGCAGAAAATATCTTGGTGCGGGAATTGCTTTATCCTGCCTCGGTGCGAGCCTGTGTGCATTACTTTACGCTGCCGCAGGAGTGCGATCGCTTTGTCGGTGCCCTCAAACAGTGGCTCCAGGATCATCCTCAGGAAGTTTGAGAATTGAATTAGAGCGATTCTCCAAGAGAGTGACCTACCATGTACGGGGCTGGAACTGGGCATCATTGAGAATCGTCACCCCATCTCCTGACTGCGCCAACACAGACAAACCTTGCCGATAGGCATAGCGAGCCACCTCAGGGAACACGATCATCCCTGTCACGGCGCCCAAGAGCTTGGTGCCCCGATACTGGTGCGCCAAACGACGAAATTTCGCGATCCGCTCTAAATGCTCATCCACATCCCCTTGGCTCAGTTTCGTTTTCACCTCGACGAGGACGGCTTCATCTGTGTTAGCAACCAGCAGATCAATTTCTAAACTCTCGTTGCCATCTTGGAGAATGACATGGCTGTAAAGCTGACAGACAGCAATTCCCCGATTCTGAAATCATCACAGCACGGCGGGGCGTACCTGCCATTCCACAAATTCCCCAAGGCGATTGCTGAGTTTCCCCAGTTGCTGGTTGAGTTGGCGCGCTTCTTCCCGCAGCAATCGTTCCGTTTCTTGAAATCGCCGATCCGTCTCCTGAAATTGGCGCTCCGTTTCCTTCTGAGCCTCTAATAGCTCCCCCAATAACCGCCAAACCTCTTCAGGGGTATATGCCTCTGTCATCCGTATTGGGAAAAACATTCTTAAGTAAAGATACTCAACCGTGGCTCGTTATACTAAAGTCTGATGGGTGTTGTTCAAGCTCAGCCTAGAGAGAACAGCAGCCAACTCAGTTGTTTTACGGATGTGTTCATGACCCAAGCCACTGTTGCCAAACCCCCCATTGCTTGGCCTACGGCAACCTTTATTATTTTTGTACACCTCGGTGCTCTTCTTGCTTTTTTACCCAGCATGTTTAGCTGGAAGGCAGTCTTGCTGGCGCTTGTGCTTCACTGGTTGACGGCTGGCATCGGGATTACCCTTGGTTGGCACCGCCTCGTTACCCATCGCAGCTTCCAAGTTCCCAAATGGTTAGAGTATTTCTTGGTCTTTTGCGGCACCCTCTCAATGCAAGGGGGGCCGATTTGGTGGGTTGGGCTGCACCGCCATCATCATCTCTACTCTGATCAGCCGAATGATCACCACGACTCGCGTAAGGGCTTTTGGTGGAGCCATATTGAATGGATGTTTCGTGAGGTGCCAGCGGAAGCAGAGATTCCCCGTTTCACCAAAGATATTGCTGATGATCCGGTCTATCAGTTTCTTGACAAGTACTTTCTGCCCATTCAGGCGGTCTTGGCCATTCTGCTTTACCTGTGGGGCGGCTGGCCGTTTGTGGTTTGGGGAATTTTTGTGCGCCTTGTAACGGTCTATCACACCACTTGGCTGGTCAATAGTGCCACCCATACCTTTGGCTATCGCACGTTTGAAACCACGGATCACTCAACCAATTGCTGGTGGGTCGCCCTGTTAACCTTTGGTGAGGGGTGGCATAACAACCACCATGCCTATCAATACTCAGCGCGCCATGGTTTGCAGTGGTGGGAACTAGACCTGACGTGGCTAACAATTCGACTCCTGCAATTTCTGGGCTTGGCCACAAAGGTGCGTTTGGTGGAGGCACCGGCAGCTTCTTCCCAAGACTAGAGGACGATGCGGGTTCTCATTCTCGGCTGCGGTTATACAGGGACGTGGTTGGCGCGATCGCTCCAAGCCCAAGGCATTGATGTGGTCATTACCAACCGTCGGGGAAAGCCGCCGCCAGAACTCAGCCATGTTCCCTGTTTTCGCTTTGCATGGGAGCCCCAGGGGGAGCAAGTCCCCTTAGATTCAGCCGCCCTTGAGGGGGTAACCCACATCCTCAATAGTATTCCTCCCGATCGCCAAGGAGAGGATGCGGTTGCGCTGGCACTGTTGCCGCAGTTAGAGAAACTGAATCTGCAATGGTTTGGCTACCTTTCGACAACGGGGGTCTATGGCGATCGCCAAGGGGGCTGGGTAGATGAAACAACATCTGTCAATCCCCAAAATTTGCGTTCACAACACCGCGTCAGCATAGAGCAGACCTTTCTCAACGCGAACCTGCCCACCCATATTTTTCGCCTTCCCGGCATCTATGGTCCGGGGGAAGGCCGCAATCCGATCACTCGTATTCTTAAGGGCAATGTTCAACTCATCGATAAACCGGGGCACTACTTTTGCCGTATTCACGTTGAAGATATTGTCCAAACCCTCGAGCGATCGCTGACACAACCCACGCCGCAGGAAATTTATAACCTCAGTGATGATCAACCCTCAGAGTCGCTCCCTGTTTTACTCGAGGCCTATCGTCTTTTGGGTCGCCCGGCACCCCCAGCTGTTCCTCTAGAGGCTGCTAACCTAAGTCCAATGGCTCAATCCTTTTGGCGGGAATCGCGCCGAGTGCGCAATGACAAAATCAAGCAGGTTTTGGGCGTCAAGCTCCGCTATCCTTCCTACCGAGAGGGGCTAGCCGCAATCGTCCGTGAACTCAGTCCAGTAAATTAATCAACTCAACTCAATTATTTGAACTCAATTAAAGAAATCTATAACTCAATGCTCTACAGGGAACAACCTTCATCCCTAGGGGGTGGGTCGGCGGCGCTGGAGGAACTCAGGAATGTCTAACTTGGGCTTGGTTTCAACTTCAGGTTCTGGCGCAGGCGCTTCAGAAGGAGACGGTGTAGTTGTTAGGGGGCGGTGCGTCAAGGGGGTGGTTTTGGTGGTGGCACGGGTACGACTGATGGGTTCACCGCTAAATCCAGTGGCAATAACAGTGACTTGAACCTCCCCTTGCATGTCGGGATCAATCACAGCACCAAAGATGATATTGGCGTTGGCATCGGCGACATTGTAAATCACCTCCGCGGCTGCATTGACTTCATGGAGGGTGAGATCGGTTCCCCCAGTAATGTTGAAGACAACGCCCTTGGCACCCTCAATCGATCCCTCCAGTAGGGGTGAAGAAATTGCACTGACAGCGGCTTCCGTAGCTCGTGACTTGCCAGAGGCAATACCAATGCCCATCATGGCAGAACCGGCATCAGCCATCACCGAACGAATATCGGCGAAATCGACGTTAATCAGCCCTGGCAGATTAATAATGTCGGAAATCCCCTGAACCCCTTGGCGCAGCACATCATCGGCCACTCGAAACGCATCCTGAACCGATGTTTGCTCCGAAATCACTGCGAGAATCTTGTCATTGGGGATCACGATGAGGGTATCAACCCGACTTTGCAAGGCTTCGATGCCTTCATCCGCTTGACTAGCTCGACGACGACCCTCAAAGGTAAAGGGACGGGTTACGACTGCAACGGTTAGGGCGCCCTGTTCCTTGGCCACTTCAGCCACAATTGGCGCTGCGCCCGTGCCTGTACCGCCACCCATGCCACAGGTAATGAAAATCAAATCGGCGTCCTTGAGGGCAGCAGCGAGGTCTTCGCGGGATTCTTCAGCCGCTTTTTGACCAATGGCAGGGTTACCACCGGCGCCGAGACCACGGGTGAGTTTTTGGCCAATTTGCAGGCAGCGGTGGGCTTGGGATTGGGCGATCGCCTGCGCATCAGTATTGACACACCAAAACTCAACACCAGCCACATTACTGGCAATCATGCGGTTGACCGCATTGCCACCGCCACCACCGACACCAATCACTTTGATGCGCGCTGCTGAAGTTTCTACCAAGTTGTCATAACTCCTTAACACATCGGTTGGTGCGCCATGACCGTTGTCGCCAGATGCAATGCCTACCTCTCCCGGAACAAAGGAGGTCGGGACTTTAGAGGGAACAGGTTCCGTAGGCCACTGTTGATCTGACTCCATAACGCAACTGTCTTCACCCATGATAAATATGGGGCAACTATATCATGAACTCTAGCAAGGGCATCGGCAACACCCCACAAAATTAATCATATAAGCCTAACTCAGGGGCGAGCGGACTTTGGCCAAGAGACCATGCTTGGGGGCAAAAATCATCGCTAATAGAAAAATTAGGGTTTGCAGGACAACAATACAGCCACCTGTTGACGCATCCAGATAGTAACTGATGTAGGTTCCCAGTAAACTGCCAAGGCCACCTACCCCAAGAGCAATGAGCACCATCACGCCAAAGCGATCGCTCAACAAGTAGGCCGTTGCCCCCGGTGTAATTAGCATCGCCACCACGAGAATAATGCCCACGGTTTGCAGGGCAGCCACAGTGGTTAGGGATAGCAGCGCCAAAAGAAGATAGTACAGCAGGGTCGTATTTAGGCCAATGGTACGGGCATGGGTAGGGTCAAAGCAAAACAGAATCAAGTCCCGATGGAGTAAAGCAATTGTGATCAATGTAACGCAGCTAACAATTACCGTTTGCCAGAGGTCGCGATCACTAATCCCCAAGACATTTCCAAAGAGAATATGCATTAGGTCAACACTACTAGCGGTTTTCGAGAGCAACACCAACCCCAAGGCGAAAAAGCCTGTAAACACTAGGCCAATAACTGTATCCTCCTTCACCCGTGTCTGCTGCTGAATAAAGCCAATGAGGGTCACGGCCATCAGACCAAAGACAAAAGCCCCCAAGGCAAAGGGCAGCCCCAGCCAATAGGCCAAGATTACACCGGGCAAGACTGCATGGGACACTGCATCCCCCATCAGTGCCCAGCCCTTCAGGGTCAAAAAACAAGACAATACCGCACAGACACAGCCCACAAGGGTGCTTACCCCCAAGGCTTTGACCATAAATGCGTGTTGCAGCGGCTCTAGTAGCCAAGTGATCATCCTCTATCCTCTCTGCCTGAAAAGTATGATAAGGTGCTGCCAGTATAGTCGGAGTGCGGTTCTCGTGGATGGCATCCTTTTACTGAACCCTTGGTGGATAGGTATCTTGCTCAATACCTTCCTTGGGGCGATCGCCCTCCTTGCGCGGCAAAAATTACTCACCCCAGCAGGACTCTTCCATGCGTGGCTCTTGGGGGTACTGATCTGGGGGACACTCGGCTGGCAGGGCTATCTCATTGTCATGGTCTATTTCCTTGTCGGTTCCGCCGTCACCCGCCTCGGCATGGCAAAAAAAGAGGCCGCAGGCATTGCTGAAAAACGCTCCGGCGCACGCGGGCCAGAGAACGTCTGGGGATCGGCTTTTACAGGCACCGTCTGTGCACTCCTTGCTCTTCTGTTTCCCCAATGGCGAGAGCTATTCTGGGTGGGGTTTGTCGCTAGTTTTAGCACCAAGCTGTCGGACACCTGTGCCAGTGAAGTGGGCAAAGCCTATGGCCAGCGCACGTTTCTTATTACCACACTGCAACCTGTGCCACCGGGGACAGAGGGCGCCGTGAGCTTGGAGGGAACGCTAGCAGGTCTGGTGGGTGCTACTATCATAGCTGTGCTCGGTTCGAGTGTGAACTTGATGGGAGCGATCGCCATCCCCATTTGTATCCTTGCGGCCTTCTTAGCCAATCTTGTGGAGAGTCTCGTGGGAGCAACCCTTCAAGAACGCTACCCTTGGCTGAGTAATGAAATCGTCAACGGCATCAACACAACCGTGGGGGCTTTACTGGCAATGGCAGTCATTTTTATGGTTTCATAGGAAATTTACTGGTGAGCTAGGAGTTTAACTCCCTTTTTTATGACTTGACTCGTTTGATTTATCCGCATTTATATTAAGATTTGTCAAGTATGAACAAAATTCTAGACTGGCTTGACTCATTGCTAATTCACAACTCATTTCAACGCGAGGTTCGTCGCTGGTTTCGAGATAAAGGCGATAGCACCTTGCGGCTTGATTATCCACTTGATACAGAGAGCATTGTCCTAGATGTGGGGGGATATAAAGGAGACTTTACTGCTCTCATTCATGAGAAATTTAATTGTCGAGTGTTTGTTTTTGAGCCAGTTTCAGTCTTCTATCACATTTGTAAGAAACGGTTCGCTGGTAATGCAAAGATTACTGCCCTGAATTATGGGCTTTCTGACACTGATGAAGTTTCTCAAGTTTATATAGCTCAAGATTCATCAAGTTTTTATAAAAGAACTTCAAAAGCATCAGCGGAAATAGCTCAACTACGGAACTGTGCCACTGTTTTCCAAGAGCTTGGTCTCGAAAAAGTAGATTTGATGAAAATTAACATTGAAGGAGGAGAGTATAATTTAGTGAGAAAGCTCATTGATTCTAACTTAATAGAAAAGATAAAATATCTTCAGATTCAGTTTCATAATTTTGTTGAGAACTCAGAAGAGAAGCGTCAGAATTTACGTTCTCAGTTAACAAGAACTCATATTGAAATGTGGAATTACGAATTCGTTTGGGAAAGCTGGCAATTAAAGAACATTTGAGTTGCAACCTAGAAAATCATTCAATGACAAAGCAAGGATTAACGGGTCTTTTTGTCTATCCTGATATTCCCACAGCCGTATTTTTTGATCCTAATGGATCTCCAGATGGATTAACACAGCCTTGGATTGCCCTGCGGGAGGGGTTTCGTGCTCAAGGCGTTGAACTTGTTGGCCTCGATGAATGCTGTAATGATCCCGATTTTGAACTCCATCTCAATGTTCAAGCTCCGCGCTCCAAGTCTCCAAAATTTGTAATTCTCGCTGAACATCCGTTGATCTATCCAGCCAATGGGCGGCGGTTCTTATTGCGTCGCTACCAAGGTGTCTTTACTTGGAACCCTGACCTTGCTATCAAGCAGACCCAGCGAATTCAACTGCCTCACCCGTTCAAAATAACAGGTGGTGTAGATGGCTATGGGCAACGTCCTCAGTTGGTAGTTTTAATCAACAGTAATAAGGCTTTGGCTTGGTGGGCTCCCTCTCAAGATCTCTACCGCGAACGGGTCAGAGCTATTCGCTGGTTTGAACACCATGCACCACAGGACTTTGCCCTTTATGGTCACGGTTGGAATCACTCAGCCCAACTGCCAGTGGTGGGAGGTATCATTCACGCCTTAGAAAAAAGGTGGATTCACAGACCATTCCCCCCGTTTCCGTCTTGGCGGGGCATTGTGCCCACAAAAACTGAAGTGTTAAGACAGTCCCGCTTCTCGATTGTCTATGAAAACGCGATTTTTCGTGGTTACATCACAGAGAAAATTTTTGATGCCTTTTGCGCGGGGAACGTGCCAGTCTACTGGGGGGCACCAGACATTACCGACTACATTCCTAAGGCTTGTTTTATTGACCGTAGAGAGTTTTCCTCCTACGACTCTTTATACAGCTTTCTCAAGACGATGCCAGAAGAGATCTATAAAGGCTACCAGCAAGCAATTTGGAATTTTCTGCACTCTCCCCAAGCACAGCGGTTTTCTATTACTCACTTTGTGCAGACCATCGTTCGTGGCATTTTGGATCGATTCAACACTATTCATAAACAGTCAGAACGATGATCTTTGTCAATCTTATCGGTGGCCTTGGAAACCAGATGTTCCAGTATGCTTTAGGAAGGGCTTTGTCTATTGCTAAGGGAGTACCTTTGCGTTTAGATATTTCGGATTTTGAAAGTTACCAGCTTCATCAAGGGTTTGAGCTACATCGTGTATTTTGCTGTGAGGCTGCAATTGCTTCTCTTGAGGATTTGAAGTCTGTTTTGGGTTGGTGGGGGGTACCAAAAATCAGGAGAGCGATCGCCAACCTTAAGCTTTCAGCACTATGTAAGGGACGACTAATTCTTGAACCTCACTATCACTATTGGGAGCAAATTCACTCTATCCCTGACACCGCCTACCTTCAGGGCTACTGGCAATCAGAAAAATACTTTAGCGAAATTGCTGATGTCCTACGGGAAGATTTCAAGTTTAGGCAACCTCTGTCGGAAGCCAATGCTCAATGGGCAGATAAAATTACTCAGTGTCATTCAATTAGTCTTCATATTCGCCGTGGAGACTATATTTCAAACTCTACGACACATAGAGTTCATGGCGTCTGTCAGCTTGACTATTACTATCGCGCTATTGAATATATCACTACACTTGTAAGTGATCCTGTATTCTTTGTCTTTTCAGATGAAGTTGAATGGGCAAAATCAAACTTAGAAATCTCGCACCCTGTTTACTATGTGGAAAATAATACTGGTCAGGAGAGCTATAATGATATGCGATTAATGAGTCTATGTCGTCATCATATAATTGCCAACAGTACGTTTAGTTGGTGGGCTGCTTGGCTAAATGATAGCCCTGAAAAAATTGTGATTGCTCCTCCAAAATGGTTTGCTATATCTGATAAAGATGATTCAGACTTAATTCCAAAGAGCTGGATTAGGATTTGAGATGATTTAGTTATTGTTAATGATGAATATAAACAAAAATCCGACCATTTCAGTTATTTTGCCAGTTTTTAATTCTGACCAATATATTGAATTATCTATAAAATCTATTCTTCATCAATCTTTTAATGATTTTGAACTCATTATTATTAATGATGGTTCTTCGGATAATTCATTTGAAATCTTATCAAGCTATGCAAAAATTGATCCTCGTATTTACTTAATTCATCAGGATAATAAAGGTTTAATTTATACACTGAATAAAGCAATTGAGATTGCTAATGGTCGGTATATCGCTAGAATGGATGCAGATGATTTAGCCTTACCTAAAAGGTTAGAAAGTCAGCTTAAATTTCTAGAAGAAAATAAATTGCATCTTTGTGGCTCATCTGTTCAGCTCATTGGCGCAGGAATTGGTTCTTGGCACTATCCTCATTCCCATGAAGGCTGTGAAGCTGAATTATTGTTTGGTGTTCCTTTTGCCCATCCATCTGTGATCGGTCGCTCTGAGGTATTCAAAGAGCTAAGGTACTCCGCTGAGTGGTCTCTTGTAGAGGATTATGATTTATGGCAGCGGGCATGGGTGGTGGGGTTTAGGATGGGGAATGTTCCAGAGGTGCTTCTTCGATACCGAGTGCATCGAAAACAAACTTCAGCTCTTTACCGACGGCAGCAAGCTCAAAATAGTCAACGGATTCGTTCGCGCCACTGGCAACAACTACTGAGTGCCAAGCTAGGAATTTCGCCAACTGAGGCTCAAGAAGCAGAGAAAGACCCGTGGAAAACGTTCCACCTCCTGCAGGAGTTAAAGCAATGTTATAAAGGAACAGAAGCAGAGAAAATTCTCCAACATGCGTTCCTGCGCCTTTGTTCTCATCGCCTCCATAGTTGGGTTTTAGATAGAACAGGCTAGTCGAGTGGCTCAAGACCACAGTTCTGGAGTGATCATGTTTTTTAGTGTCGTAATTCCTACCTATAATCGCTTGCCCATTCTAGAAAAGTGTGTTCGCGCGATCGCCCACCAAACATGGAATCCTGAGCTGGGCATCGAGGGCTATGAAGTCATTATTGTCGATGACGGCTCAACAGACAACACGATTGAGTGGCTGAGGGAGCATGGTGAGGAATTTCCCTGTGTGCGCTGGTTGCAACAGGAGCATCTGGGGCCAGCGGCGGCTCGTAACTTGGGTCTTCAAGCAGCTCAGGGTGACTGGATTATTTTTATCGATAGTGATTTGGTAGTGACGGAAACGTTTTTAGAAGCTCATGTGAAGTGCTTAACTCAAGAAAAAGAACGTCTTGGCATTGAGGATATCCCTCAGGTGCCTGCTTTTTCCTATGGCCGTGTCATCAATACCTGTAATTTTGATGATCTAACCTCAGAACCATACAAGATCATTGATTTTTCAGCTGCCTATTTTGCAACGGGGAATGTGGCGATCGCCCGCCATTGGTTGGAAAAGGCAGGCCTCTTTGATACCCAGTTTCAACTCTACGGCTGGGAAGATTTAGAACTAGGGGTGCGCCTCAAGAAACTAGGTTTACGATTACTGAAGTGCCCCGAAGCCGTTGGCTATCACTGGCATCCACCCTTTTCCCTCAGTCAAGTTCCTGCCCTGATTCGGAAAGAGATAGAACGGGGAAGGATGGGGGTTTTATTTTATAAAAAGCATCCCATTTGGGAAGTGAAGCTCATGATTCAAATGACGCCATTTCACTATCTCCTTTGGGCAATTCTATCCCTTGGTGGACTTCTCAATGAGAAAACCATGGCTCCCCTCTTGCAATGGCTGATTAATATTGGTCGTCCTCAAGATGCACTCGAAGTGGCTCGTATCTTTTTGAACTGGTACAATGTTCGAGCTGTTTATTCAGCCTATCAAGAGCAAATTAAAAATTCAGTGTAGAGAACGAGCAGCAGGTTTGCAGGCGAGCCTTTGATACAATTAGGTCATAACCTCAAGTAACTCGCTTCAAAAGCATTGGTTATCACACTAGCCATTTTTTCATGAGCACGCTAACCCTGTCACCAGAGCTGAAAGCCCGTCTAGCCATGCCGTTGCGGATTGGTTCTGTCACGGTCAACAGTCGGGTATTGCAGTCCCCTTTGGCAGGTGTGACAGACTTAGTCTTTCGGCGATTGGTACGCCGCTATGCCCCTGAGTCAATGATGTACACCGAGATGGTGAGTGCTTCAGGGCTGCACTATTTGAAAACCCTGCCTCGGATCATGGAAGTGGATGCCAATGAGCACCCCATTAGTATTCAACTCTTTGACTGCCGTCCTGATTTTTTAGCGGAAGCCGCAATCAAGGCAGTGGCTGAAGGGGCGGATACCGTGGACATCAACATGGGCTGCCCGGTGAATAAAATCACCAAGAATGGGGGTGGCTCTTCGCTGCTGCGGGATGTAAAAACAGCAGCCACAATTGTGCGTACGGTCTCCCAAGCGGTGCCTGTGCCAGTTACGGTGAAAACCCGCATCGGCTGGAGCGATCAGGAGATCAATATCCTTGACTTTGCCAAAGCAATGGAGGATGCTGGTGCGGCAATGATCACGGTTCATGGGCGGACTCGCGCTCAAGGCTTTAATGGCCCAGCCCGCTGGGAGTGGATTGCACGGGTGAAGGAGCGCTTGAGTATTCCAGTCATTGCCAATGGTGATATTTTTTCGGTGGAAGCAGCGGTGCGTTGTCTAGAGCAAACAGGGGCAGATGGCGTGATGTGCTCCCGCGGAACCATGGGTTATCCCTTTTTGGTCGGTGAGATTGATCACTTCTTAAAAACAGGGGAGCGCCGGCCGGCGCCAACGGTGGTAGAGCGGCTGCAATGTGCGCGAGATCATCTCATTGGCCTCTGGGAGTATAAGGGGGAGCGGGGGATTCGCCAAGGGCGTAAACATTTGACATGGTACGCCAAGGGTTTTGCCGATGCAGCAGAACTGCGCAGTCAATTGTGCCAGATTGAAACTCTAGAGGCGGGTTTAGCCCTCTTGGATCAGGCGATTGAGCGTTTGCAAAATGTCCAAACTGTCTCAGAAACGGGGGCGATCGCGGCCTAAACCAGTGAGGAGAACGCTTTACTTTTCGCAAAAATCAGCCCCTAGAATTTAGGGGGTATAATGAAAATGTAGGTGTGAGCAGGCCAAAGAAGACTGACGAGGCTTGACCTACAACAAATTGGTTTACATTTCTAGTTTGATTGCAATCTCTTAATCTCTGGCGCATTCTCTAGCATTTGCAGTTAGCAGGTTCGTGCTGGTTTGAGCGGGCGATCGCTATCGGTGAACGGCGATCGCGAGAAATTGCTGCACACTTGATGAGGAACATTGGTTATGAACTGTACACGTTACACAGAATTGCCCGAAGCGGCATGGCAAGAATTTACAGGTGGTGACTGGGTTCATCGCATTGATGTCCGCGACTTTATTCAGCGCAACTACACTCCCTACACAGGGGATGCCTCCTTCCTAGTGGGGGCGAGCGATCGCACCCAGCAACTTTGGGCAAAAGTGCGTGACCTGATGGCTCAAGAGCGAGAAAAAGGGGTGCTCGATGCGGATACCAGTGTCCCCTCCTCCATTACGTCGCACGCACCGGGCTACATTGACCGGGAGTTAGAGCAAATCGTGGGCCTGCAAACCGATAAACCCCTGAAACGTGCCATCATGCCCTTTGGTGGCATTCGCGTTGTGGAAACGGCCCTTAAAGCCTACGGTTACGAACTGGATCCGCGCACCAAAGAAATCTTCACCAAATATCGCAAAACCCACAACGATGGCGTCTTCGATGCCTACACACCCGAAATGCGCCGCTGTCGTAAATCGGGGATCATTACGGGACTGCCGGATGCCTACGGGCGGGGTCGGATTATTGGCGACTATCGCCGTGTGGCGCTCTATGGGGTGGATCGTCTGATTGCCGACAAACAGGCACAGCAGGCTTCCCTAGAACTGGATGTCATGGATGAAGAAACCATCCGCCTGCGGGAAGAACTTTCTGAGCAAATCAAAGCCCTCAATGAGCTGAAGGAAATGGCGGCCAGCTATGGCTTTGATATTTCGCGGCCTGCGGCCAATGGCAAAGAGGCGATTCAGTGGCTTTACTTCGGCTACCTTGCGGCGGTCAAAGAACAAAACGGCGCTGCCATGTCCCTTGGGCGGGTCTCCACCTTCCTTGACATTTACTTTGAACGGGATTTGCGCCGTGGCACAGCAACAGAAGCCGACATTCAAGAGTGGATTGACCACTTCGTCATGAAGCTGCGGATGGTGCGGTTCCTGCGGACGCCGGAATACAATGAACTCTTCTCGGGTGATCCCACGTGGGTGACAGAATCCATCGGCGGCATGGCTCTGGATGGTCGGCCACTGGTCACCAAAACCAGCTTTCGCATCCTGAATACGCTCTATACCCTCGGTCCAGCCCCGGAACCCAACTTGACCGTGCTGTGGTCGGAAAACTTGCCGGAGGCGTTCAAACGCTTCTGCGCCCAAGTCTCGATTGACACCAGTTCGATTCAATACGAAAACGATGACTTGATGCGTCCCTACTGGGGCGATGACTATGCGATCGCCTGCTGCGTCTCGGCGATGCGGGTCGGTAAACAAATGCAATTCTTTGGGGCACGGGTGAACTTGGCCAAAGCCCTCCTCTACGCAATTAATGGCGGTCGGGATGAAGTCTCTGGTCAGCAAGTGGCACCCATGTTTGCGCCGATTACCGGCGACACCCTGAAGTGGGAAGAAGTCCTGCCGCGCTTTGAGCAGATGATGGCTTGGTTGGCGAAGGTGTATGTGAATACCCTCAACGTCATCCACTACATGCACGATAAGTACTGCTACGAGCGGCTAGAGATGGCGCTCCACGATCGCGATGTCTTCCGCACGATGGCCTGTGGGGTGGCGGGTCTATCGGTGGTCGCGGATGCCCTCTCGGCCATTAAGTACGCCGAGGTGAAAGTGATCCGCAATGCCGAAGGGTTAGCGGTGGACTACGAGATCAAGGGTGATTTTCCGAAGTACGGCAACAACGACGATCGCGTGGATAGTCTCGCGGTGTGGGTTGTGGAAACCTTCATGAACGAAGTCCGCAAACACAAGACCTACCGTAATGCTGTCCCCACGCAGTCGATCTTGACGATTACCTCCAACGTCGTTTATGGCAAGAAAACCGGCAATACTCCCGATGGCCGCAAAGCCGGTGAACCCTTTGCACCGGGAGCTAATCCCATGCACGGTCGTGATACCAAAGGGGCGATCGCCTCACTGGCGTCCGTGGCCAAACTGCCCTATGTCCATGCCCAAGATGGCATTTCCAACACCTTCTCCATCGTGCCGAGTGCCCTTGGCAAGACACGGGAGGATCAAATCAGCAACTTGGTGAATATGCTGGATGGGTACATCCACGACCAAGGCTTCCATATCAACGTCAACGTCCTCAACCGCGAAATGTTGTTGGATGCCATGGATCACCCTGAACTGTACCCACAACTCACGATCCGCGTGTCGGGGTATGCGGTGAACTTTATCAAACTCACCCGCGAACAACAGTTGGATGTGATTCGCCGCACCTTCCATGAACGTTTTTAGGCTCATCGTTAGGCTCTTTAGGCGAACTGCCGCCTAGATGAACGTCGCGTCCTCTATCTCGGTTGCTCTGGCGATCGGGGTAGATTTTTTATGTGGGTCACATCACAAAAGGCAAGGGGGTTTTCCAGTCGCTTGGTCAATCTTGTCAACCGTCCCTTTTTCCATAGATACCCTGAGGGCGATCGCGCCTGTTTGCTCCTCCATGGCTTGGGGGGTGGGGTTTATGAACTGCAACTTTTGGCAGAGGTACTCTATGAAGCGGGCTGGACGGTTCAGGGCATTCTCTATCCGGGGCACGATCGCCCCCGTGCCCAAATGCCGGCCTCGACATGGCACCAATGGTATGAGGCAGTAGTGACAGCCTTTAAGCCCTTACGAGACACCCATCGCACGGTTGCCGTGGTGGGCTTTTCTACAGGGGGGACGCTAGCGTTGCATCTTGCCGATGAGTATGCCGTTGATGCTCTCGTGCTCCTTGCCCCCTTTTTGCGCATCTATCGGCCTTGGTTTTTGCCCTTGGCGCCGGAAACTTTGGTGCAATCCTTTGGTCAGTGGATTCCTTGGGTGCCTCGGCGGAGCCTACCGATTCGCGATCGCGCCCTGCGCCAAGCAGCGGAAGCCGCCTGCTTTTTCAAAAGTTTTAATCTCCAAGCTGTCCGCAGTGCCCTCAACCTGATTGCCCAAGTGGCGCAAGAGTTGCCCCTCATCACAACACCAACACTGATTTTCCAAAGCCATGCCGATACCATCGTTGACCCCCAAGGGGCGCAGATCATTTACGCACAACTAGGCAGTCCCCAAAAGGAATTGCACTGGCTCAAAGATTCGGATCACTTGCTCCCCCTTGATGTCGAGCGAGAACAGGTATTCGCCAAGGTGGTCGCCTTTTTGGGAAGATAGTTGCAGTTGGTTACTTGCCCCGCCATGGAAACACTAGATCTACGGGGAACGCCCTGTCCCTTGAACTTTGTGCGCACTAAACTGCGGCTACAACAGTTACCCCCCCAACAACCCCTTGAGGTCTGGTTAGATCCAGGGGAACCTATTGAGCAGGTGCCCGATAGTTTGCGGATGGCGGGCTATGATGTCCTCGGCATTGAGCCACGACAGGACTATTTTGCCCTTCAGGTGCAGCGTCTTCATGAGTGACCTGGTGGGCTTGGTGCGGGCAGTTCAGGCCAATTACTATCGTGTCGGCCTGCGGGAAGCGGCCAAGGGGGTTGAGGAACTCCTGTGTGTGCGCCGCGCTCGCCTCAAGAAAATGGGGCAACAGGTGTGTGTGGGGGATTGGGTGGTGGTGAGCCATCCCGACTGGCAGGGACACCGGGGGGCGATCGCTGAGATTTTGCCCCGCCGCAATCAATTGCAACGGCCGGCGATCGCCAATGTGGATCAGGTGTTCCTGCTCTGTGCCTTGGCCGACCCCCCTGCCGATGTGCATCAGATCACCCGCTTCCTGTTGACCGCAGAGGGATTGGATGTCGAGATTCACGTGGTTTTCACAAAAGCTGATTTAGTCTCTAAAGCAGAACAGGAGCTGTGGCGCGATCGCCTGCACCAGTGGGGCTATTGTTGTGCTGTTCTCAGCCTCACCCAAGGGACAGACTGGCAATGTCTGCGTCCCCATCTCGCCAATAAAATTACTGTCGTCTGTGGCCCGTCAGGCGTGGGCAAAAGTAGCTTGATCCGCCACCTTACACCTCGGGAAGATATTCGCGTCGGCGCAGTCTCCGATCACTGGCACCGCGGGCGACACACCACTCGCCATGTGGAACTCTTTCCCCTACCCGAGGGGGGGTGGATTGCCGATACACCGGGCTTTAACCAGCCGGAACTGCCCCAAGACCCCCAGCAATTGGCAGCAGCCTTTCCGGAGATTCGCCAACGGCTGAGCAAGGATCGATGCCTCTTTGATAACTGTCGCCACGATCAGGAACCGGGCTGCTGTGTCCGCGGTGCTTGGGAGCGCTACCCCCTCTACGTTGAGTATTTACATGAGCTAGAAACGATGGCCAGTTCCGGGCTAGCTTCTGAGCATGCGCCCCCCCTGAAAGCTAAAACTGATCGCCAAGGTCGCCAACGATTTGAACCGCTCTTGGATCCGAAAAAATATCGCCGTCGATCGCGACGACAGCAGCATCAGCACCTCAATCCTATGGCTGAAGAAGTCCTTGATAGCGAACTGTGATGACTATGCCCCCTGTGTTAACCCTCCTCCTGTTGAGTGTAACGGGTCTTTCCCTCGTCATCTGGCTAGTCCTGCTGCTCTTTTGGGGACAGTTTTGGCGCATGGATCAACGCCTGCAAGGGGGAGACCTTGGTGCTTGGCCAACCGTTGTTGCTGTTATTCCCGCACGCAATGAGGCGGCAGTGATTGCCACCAGTGTGCGATCGCTCCTCGAACAGGACTACGCAGGCACCCTACACCTGATTTTGGTGGACGATCAAAGTAACGATGGCACAGGGGACATTGCTCGCCCAACGGCTCTGGAACTGGGCAAGGGCGATCGCCTGACGGTCATCGAGGGCGCACCGCTCCCCCCCGGCTGGTCCGGTAAGCTTTGGGCACTGTCCCAAGGCATTGAGGCCGCCCGTGGTTTTGATCCCGATTACTTGCTGCTCACGGATGCTGATATTGCCCACGATCGCCAAAATTTGTGGCAATTAGTCGCCCATGCCCGGCAGCAACAGTGTGCCCTTGTCTCGCTGATGGTGAAACTGCGCTGCCAAAGTATCTGGGAAAAGTTGCTCATTCCCGCTTTTGTCTTTTTCTTTGCCAAGCTCTATCCCTTCCGCTGGGTCAACGATCCCAAGCGGGCAACAGCAGCAGCAGCGGGGGGCTGTATTCTGATTGATCCCGTGGCGCTGGACAAGATGGGTGGCATTGCCTGTATTCGTGATGCCCTGATTGATGATTGTTCGTTGGCAGCAGCGGTGAAGCAGGCTGGCTACCGCATTTGGCTGGGGCTAACACCGACCACCGTGAGTTTGCGTGCCTACAACAGTCTGGGCAGTATTTGGCAAATGGTGGCTCGCACCGCCTATACGCAGTTGTCCTATTCACCACTCTTGCTCGTGGGAACTGTAATTGGCATGACACTGGTGTATTTGTGGGCGCCCCTTGCCCTTGGTATCGGTCTGATCAGTCAATCGCTGCCCTTAGCCCTCATGGGGGGACTCACTTGGGGGGGCATGGCGATCGCCTACAGGCCAACCGTTCGTTTCTATGGCCTCAATGGGGTCTGGGCGCTGACACTGCCCATGATTGCCTTTCTCTATACGCTGATGACACTGGATTCGGCGCGTCGCCACTGGCAGGGACAGGGGGGCGCTTGGAAAGGACGGGTTTATCCGCGCAAGTCGTAAACGGGGTGATAGGCCATCACAATTAATGTGTCAGTGGGGTCAAGGGACTGAAAGTCCGTGGGACGAGGGTTGAGTAACACCTGTTGATTTTGGCGGCGAATCCCCACAAGGAGCAGTGGATTGTCTGGATGCTGGCTGCTGTACTCACTCACCCAAGTACTGAGAGCAGGAAAGGAGAGGCCGTAGAGGGTGACTGGATAGTGCCCCGGCTCAATGAAGTAAAACTCATTGGTGTGATCGGAGTACGTCAGCAGTTGGCGATAGACCTCGGACATCTGGCGAAAGAGGGCACTTTGGGCAATGATGCCAGAACTATAGTCCTGACTGGAAATCACTTCATCCACCCCTGCTTCTTTGAGGTGACGCTGGCGATCGCTATTCACCAATTCGGCCACCACATGAATATCCTGCTCTTGACCGGGGGTTTTCTCTAGGTGCTTCACCGCAAGGGCAATGAGGGCATTTTTTTCATCGGGAGCTTCCATGTCGGCATCGGCAAGGAGAATAATGGCCTTGGCCTTGGGGGCGTTGAGGCGTTCGAGGGTACCGTGGTGGGTGGGATCCCCCTGCACCACAAAAACATCAGCGCGCTCTTGGAATTCGGGGTCGAGTTCAATGGGTTCCGCACACAACAGGACAATATCGCGGGGATGGTGACGGTTCGCCTCAATGAGTTGCCGCAGCACAAGGGGAGCCTTGGCATTCCAGTTGCAGACAATAATGTGGTTGCTAAAAGATTTCATGGGCAGCGTTTGGGCAAGGGCTTGGGTGACAAAGTAGGAGGAAAACTTGCCAATCAGGGCACCAAAGGCAAAGGTGCCAAAGAGGAGCAGTAGCAGTTGCAGGACTTGCCCCGGCAGGGTTCGTGGGCGATCGGGATACTCCCCTACCAACGTGATCAGTGCATTACTCAAAGTCTCCCAAGCTTGACGTGGGGATTGGAGTGCCTCTTCACTCCAGAGAAAAGCCCCAATCAACAGCACCAGAATCGCGATCGCCCCAAGGGTAAGGGAGCGCTGAAGCCGTTCTTGCATTGGCTTGCTGGGGAAACATCACGTCTATTTTAAGGTTGCCTTTCCCCCTTGTAGAGTCTCCCAGATTCCAGTATCCTGACTGCTATACCACTGGCAGAGGAGCGATTTATTCAGCATTATGGAAACAGACATCGGCAGTGGAGGAGGTTGACTCTTGATCAAGCCTGACGACCGACGATGCCGACTGGGAATGTACATCTGGGGTTCCCCCTAGAAGAATAGCCGCAATGTCTGCCGCTGCCCTAGAAATTGTATTTGTGCTGCTGCTCATCATCGCCAATGGCATTTTTGCTGGTGCTGAAATTGCAGTAGTCTCTGCCCGCAAAGTCCGCCTCGAACAACTGGCAAAACGGGGTAAACGCAAAGCGAGGGCAGCACTAAAATTGGCCAACTCCCCCAATAATTTTCTCTCTGCCGTCCAGATTGGTATTACCCTGATTGGCATTCTTAGCGGTGCCGTGGGGGGTGCGACCTTGGCTCAGCGGTTACAGGCTGCCCTGATGCCGGTGCCTTGGTTGGGGCAATACAGCCAGCCCCTTAGTATTGGCATTGTGGTGACGGGACTTACCTATCTTTCCTTGGTGATTGGCGAGCTGGTACCGAAGCGCATTGCCATGACGTACCCAGAGGCGATCGCCTGCAACATTGCCAAGCCCATGACATGGCTCACCCAACTGGCAGCTCCAATTGTGCATTTATTGAGTGTCTCTACAGATGCCATTCTGCAACTATTCGGAATCGTCACCACCGCAGAACAAACCGTCACTGAGGATGAAATCAAGGTTCTCATTGAACAGGGGGCACAGGCGGGTCTCTTTGAGGTGGCAGAGCAGGATATGGTGGCGCGGATTTTCAACTTGGGCGATCGCCCAATTCAGTCCATCATGACCCCCCGCACCGATATTGTCTGGTTGGATATTGAGTCCTCGATCGAGGAAATTGAAGCCGAAATTCTGGCCAGCTCCCATTCGCGGTTTCCGGTTGCCGAAGAAACCATTGATCACTGCTTGGGGATTATCTCAGCCAAGGATTTTTTAGCCGCCCGCCTGACCCAGCAAACCATTGACCTGCGGCAACTGTTGCAACCAGCGCTGTTTGTTCCCGAAGGCCTACCCGCTCTCGATGTCCTTGAACTCTTTCGCCAGTCAAGCCAACACATTGCCCTGATTACCGATGAATACGGGGGGATTGAAGGGCTAGTGACCCTCAATGATCTCACGGAGGCGATTATTGGCACCCTGCGCCATGAGGAAGGTGAGGAACCGCAAATTATTCAGCGGGAAGATGGCTCGTGGCTGTTGGATGGGCTGCTCTCGACCTATGAACTCAAGGAATTGCTGCGACGGGAAACCTTGCCCGAGGAGGACACCGCCAACTACCACACCCTAGGAGGGCTGATCATTACCCTCTTTGGTCGCATTCCCCAATCCGGGGATTACATTGAAACCGATGGCCTGCGCTTTGAAGTGGTGGATATGGATGGCAACCGTGTGGATAAGGTGTTGGTGACTGAATTAGTGGCTGATGATGCCCTAGCCGATGAGATCAACGCCAAGGAAAAGGATTAACGACGGCGCAGAGTTGCCACAGTGCGTTGGAGCGATCGCCAGCGTTGTTGTCGCAGTTGGTTCAAGGCTCGTTTTAAGGGGGGTAAGGGGGGCTGCTCCCCGCCATAGCGCCAAGCCACATAGGCCTGCGTCAGGGTTTCAATGGCACGTTGACTCATTGCATCTAAGCGGCCACAGGTTTGCAGCGATCGCGCATATTCCCAAGGGGTTTGATTGGGACGCTTGGGCAGCCCCTGCTGGGCTAGGCCATCCAGCATTTGCACATAGAGGCGGGCAATGGGGGGCAGTTTTTGCAAGCGTTGACGATATCGCCACATATGGAGAGCAGACCACAGTGCCCAAACAACAATAACGCCGCCAAACAGGATGAGAATTCCTTGGACAATTCCCCCTAGCCCTTGGCTAAATAGATCAAAGAATTTTTGCAAAGCGGTTTCGAGGGTGGCAAAGATCATGCCAAAAAATCCCGTCACTGGTGTTGGTAACCATCCCGTCACCCACTGCCAAAACTGCTGGAGGACGCTAAAGGTCTGATCCACCTCTAGGGTGGCTGGATAGAGATCGTGCCCCGGAATCGGATCAAAGAGAAACCAGCCCAAATTGGGAAAGTAGGCTTCCGTCAGGGCATAGGCATCGGTATTGCGAACCACGTACAAGCCCGTAAAGGGGTTAAACTCTCCCGTACCTAAACCCGTAACTAAACGGCTGGGAATACCAATACTGCGCAGTAGCAGCGTCAAAGCACTGGAAAAGTGATCGGGATAGCCGCCGCGCCACTCAAAGAGAAAGGCTTCGACCAAGTCTTGATCTTTGCCTAGTTCGGGAATATCCGTTTTCAGGGCATAGGACTGCTTCAGGGCTTGGGTGAGGTAGAGGGCTTGCTCGTAGGGTTCGGGAATCGAGCGATCGGCCTTGGCAAGGAGGTCTTGAGCCAGCGCTTGCAGGCGGGGTTTCAAGTCAGAGGGCACTTCAAGGTAAGGCTGATACCCCAAGGTGTAATTTAATTTTGGCGCTCTGCGCAACAGGGAGCGATCGCGCACGGGTACTTGGGAAATCACGGAATAGGTCAGCCCCTCGGGCAAGGGCACTGGCGCACGCAGGCCACCATCGGGATCGCGGGCAATTTCACGGGTTGGGAAGTAGAGTTCACGGGGTGCGTAGAGATGGGGAATGAGGTTACTAAATTCAGAAACAATCGTGTACGTTTGAATCACTTCCCGCGTTGGCATTTGGGAGAGTTGTTGCGGCAGCAGATAGCGAAAACTCCACGGGGAACGCCGCAGCACTTCGGCCTCATCGTTGCGACTAATGCGCCAACCCCGCCCCGTATATTTGTCAAAGGCAAGGACTCGCCAAAAGCCGGGGGCTTGCGATCGCACCCGCATTAACTCTTGGGGGGTCATAATGCCCCCGATGGTCTGATCAATCTCCGAGCCAAAGCCATAGTAAAAGTTGGTATCAAAGGTTTGATTGGCCAATTCTTCGCCGACTCCGCCACCACCGCGGCCACTGACATAGCCCGGATTGATCACACGGGTTTGGTCAAACTCCCCTTCCACTTGAATTTCGGCACTAACGGGCAGGGTGCGAATCTGATAGCCGGGGAAGCGCGGCAGCAGCACAAAGACCATCATCCCCAAGCCGAGAATCAGGGCAAAGAGGCCAACCCATTGTCGCCAAGGCAAACGCAGGGATTTCAGTGTGGTGGAGAGCAAGCCAAGGCGCGAGCGGTAGTCGAGGACGAGTACGGGTAGGGCGATCGCTAGAAAGATCACCAGAAACAGCCCAAAGGTCATCGTTTGGCTGAGGGTGGCTGCCACACTAATTAAAATCAGGGCAATGACCATTGAGTAGCCCAAATCCTTGCGGCGGGGCAAGTCAAAACTGTGGAGCACTTGCAGTTGAATCAAGAGTTCCGTCAGCAAAATCCGTGAATCTTGGTTGAGCGTGGCCAATCGCCCCAAAAAGACCGCTAATGCCGTCAACATCCCAATGGCGATCGCTAGCTTTGCCACAACATTTCTTTGCCGCCGTGCCCACCAACTCCAACCAAAGCCCGCAATGGAGAGGGGAACCGCCCAGAGACTATTGGCAGTATCCGCTGCCACATCGGTTGCCACCAAGCCAACAATCACCATGCCCAAGACCCCTAGGCGCAGCAGCAGGGAATCCTCAACATCCTTGGCGGGAGCCAGCATTGGAGAATTGGCAATGGGTTGCAACCAAGACTGAAACATCGGACAGCAGCAGCAAACAGTGCCCTGATCCTAACAAATTTCCCCCCAAGAACAGGTGGCTACCTTGCTCAGCGTGTGGGGGGCGATCGCCCATTCCTATGACCTCTATAAGCAAACTCTAACCGTTGTCACGTTTCTTAATGATAAATTTCTTTTGTCTAGGTGTACTATAGTGATGCCTAACGTTGGTAGCTGCACCTGCTAATTCATAGTTTGAGAGGTGTAACAGCACTTATGGATTCTGAAGAACTAATCCGCTACTACCAGCATTTTCTCAACGATGTGAAAAATATCTAAATGCTGGCTTGCTGCTCCTGTGATCAGCGTTCAATCATCTCACTAGGAGCAACTTCCTATTGCTTAGCCGCCAGCGATCGCGGGAATGATGCTGACTTCGTCGCCATCCTTGAGGGGCGTTTCAATGCCATTGAGGAAGCGAATATCCTCATTGTTGACGTAGAAATTGACGAATCGCCGCAATTGGCCACTTTCATCACAGAGGCGCCCTTTAATGCCGGGGCAGTCCTGCTCTAGCTTTTCAAGAAGCTCAGCGATCGATTGGGCTTGGCACTCCACCGTCGCTTGATCGCGGGTGAGCTTTTGCAAGGGAGTCGGAATCAAAACAGTAACAGCCATAGACCTCTACAAACCATCCATAAATTTCAACACAGCGTCGGGAAAACCGACTAGACCAATACCGGTTGCCAATCCAACCGTTCGAGGGTGCGCGATCGCTCTAAGGCACGCTCAAAGCTGGCCAACTTGGGTTCAATCGTCAGGGGTTGACCAATGTCGTTTTGCACCGCCTCCTGGGTTTTCAGGCCATTGCCCGTGATATAGACCACCGTCACCTCCTCAGGGTCAATCGTGCCCGATTCCACCAACTTTTTGAGAACGGCAATTGTGGTACCGCCAGCGGTTTCCGTGAAAATACCTTCCGTTTCCGCCAGCAGCTTAATGCCTGCCACAATTTCTTCATCGGTGGCCGCAGCGATCGCCCCATTGGTTTTGCGGGCAATGTCAAGGGCATAGACGCCATCGGCGGGGTTACCAATGGCAATGGACTTAGCAATGGTGTTGGGCTTCACCGGTGCCACAAAATCGCGCCCCTCGGCATAGGCCTGGGCAATCGGGGAGCAGCCCACCGCTTGGGCACCACTACAGCGCACGGGCTTGTCAGCCACTAGACCCACTTCAACGAATTCACGGAAGCCTTTGTAAATTTTCGTGAACAAAGAGCCAGAAGCCAAGGGAGCCACAATGTGGTCAGGAAGCTGCCAGCCCAACTGTTCAATCACCTCATAACCTAGCGTCTTTGACCCTTCCGAATAGTAGGGGCGCAAATTGATATTGACAAACCCCCACCCGTGGGTATTCGCCACTTCCGAGCACAGGCGATTCACTTGGTCATAGTTGCCCTCAACGGCCATCACCGTTGGCCCATAGATGAGCGTGCCCAAGACCTTGCCCGCCTCTAGATCCGCTGGAATGAAGACACAGCAGTCTAGTCCTGCGTGGGCGGCGATCGCCGCCGTGGAATTCGCCAAATTGCCGGTACTGGCACAGGAGACCGTCGTAAAACCCAATTCCCGCGCCCGCGTCAACGCCACCGAGACCACCCGATCCTTAAAGCTAAGGGTGGGCATATTCACCGCATCGTTTTTGATGTACAGATGCTTCAGTCCAAGTCGCCGAGCCAGCCGCTGGGCTTTGATAAGGGGGGTCATCCCCGTGCCCACATCAATGGGATTCGCCGACATTACTGGCAAAAAGGGACGGTAGCGCCAAATAGACTTGGGACCGGCCTCAATCATGCTGCGGGTTACCGCTGCTGCTAACTGGCTCAAATCGTACTTCACCTCTAGGGGACCAAAACAGTATTCGCAGACATGAATGGCTTGAGGTTCGTACTCTGCGCCACACTCTTTGCATTTGAGGTGGGTAAAGTAGGCGGTTTCGGTGGTGGAGGTCAACGTTGCGGTCATGGGTGTCGGACTGCCTCAGACAAGTTGTTGACCATCCTAGCAGGGGGCGATCGCCCTGTCAAATATATCCGACTATTTTTATCGGGATTTGGATCGCCGCAAAAATTCTGCCCATTGTCTCTGGGAATCTATCATCCTTGGTGGTAGCCTCAGCCTACTGCTTGCTTTGATTTCAACGAATGGGTGTATGTACGGTCACCAGCTTCGTACCGTCGGGAAACGTAGCCTCAACTTGCACCTCTGTCAGCATTTCGGGTACGCCCTCCATGACATCGTCACGGCTGAGTAGCGTGGTGCCATAGTGCATCAAATCAGCAACCGTGCGCCCCTCCCGTGCTCCTTCCAAAATAGCCGCAGAAATATAGGCCACTGCTTCGGGATAATTGAGCTTGAGACCCCGTGCTTTACGACGTTCGGCCACAAGAGCGGCAGTAAAAATCAGGAGCTTGTCTTTTTCTTGGGGGGACAGTTGCATCGTTCCTCGGGCTAAACACTCAGCTTTGGCCTCTATCTTAACTTGTGGCTTTAGTGCCCAGAAAATCAATGAGCGATAAAGTCAAACTGCGACAACACTACCTTGAATGGCGGCAGCACTTGAGCGATCGCGAGTGGCAAGATCGCAGTCAGCGCATTTGTCAGCACTTGCTCGATCATCCCCAGTTTCAACAGGCAACGACAGTGTTGACCTACGTGCCCCATCGCCGCGAACCGGATTTGCGCTTCCTCTGGTCACTCCCGAAACACTGGGGCCTGCCCCGTGTCGTGGGTCAGGATTTACGGTGGCATTCTTTTAATGGCAAGGAAGACGCTCTCCAGCAAGGACGCTATGGCATTTGGCAACCGCCCCCCGAAGCGCCCCCGATTGATCCAGCGTGTGTTGATCTCTGCTTGGTGCCTGCCGTTGTCTGCGATCGCCAAGGGTACCGTCTCGGCTATGGAGCGGGTTTTTTCGATCGCCTGTTTGCCCAGCCTGATTGGCAGCACGTGTGTCGCTGGGGAATTGTCTTTGAGTCAGCGGTTCTAGCAGAATTGCCCCGTGATCCGTGGGATCAGCCGCTGCAAGCTATCTGTACCGAATCAGGCATCTTGGAAATCAGCTAAAGTCCTAGTTTTGCTAACACTGGCTGCGTCGAGACCACGTGTTTTCTCAAACCCAGTTCCTCCGGACTCAGGCCAAGGGCAAGTCCCACCAGTTGCGGCAAATGGAGAATCGGCAGATTGAGGGCAACTCCCACCTGCTGCGCAATCTCGGGTTGGCGAGCATCCAGATTCAGGTGACACAGGGGACAGGGGGTCACAATGCAATCCGCACCGCTGGCGATCGCGCTCTGGAGTCGTTGCGCCGCCATGGCAAAACTGGCCGCTGTTGCATAGCTGGAAATTGGCCAACCACAGCACTGGGTGCGTCCCTCATACTCTACAGAGGTGGCCCCAACTGCCTCAAAGACCTGTTCCATTGAGGTGGGGTGAATCGGGTGATCAAAGGGAAGCCTCTCTTGAGCACGCAGAAGATAGCAGCCATAAAAGGCCGCGCAGCGAAGTCCTGTGAGGGGACGACGGACGCGATCGCGCAACTCGTCAATGCCCACATCCCCGACAATCGCCCAGAGCAAATGCTTCACTTCTGTGGTGCCTTGGTAGGGAGCGCAGCCTTGAGCCGTCAACACTTGATTAATTTCTGCCACATACTCCGGGCGATCGCGCTGAAAAGTCTTGAGGCGTTCATCCACATGGCCAATCACTCCCTGACAGGTGCTGCAGTGGGTCAACAGGGGCAAGGCCAACTGTTCTGCAAGGGCAATGTTGCGGGCATTCACGGTATCTTCCAGCAGCCACGAATTTTCCTTAAACGTGCCTGAGCCACAACAACTGGCCTCCTTCAGTTCCACCAGCTCGATATTCAACAGGGGGGCGATCGCCCGCGTTGAGAGGTCTAATTCCCGACAGGCACCTTGAGCCACACAGCCGGGGTAGTAGGCATAGCGTAAAGCGGACATACAACTTGAAAAGCCTAAAATCTGCCCCTAGTCTAGCCAATCATCAGGTTCACTCGTGTGTCCCACCCCTCAGGTATAATTCTAGGATTTAGAAACAAGTCCTTGTTTTTTAGTCAAAAGTCCGTGTTACTATAAACCAATTTCTTGCAGTTCTTTCAACAACCCATGCCATAGGAGTGCTATCTTGCGTTACTTATTTAGTTCGGAGTCTGTCACCGAAGGCCACCCCGATAAGATTTGCGACCAAATTGCCGATGCGATTCTCGATGCGCTGCTTACCCAAGACCCCCAGAGCCGCGTTGCCGCTGAGGTAGTGGTGAATACGGGTCTGGTTCTGATTACGGGGGAAATTACCACCAAGGCACAGGTAAACTACGTCAACTTGGCGCGGCAGAAAATCCATGAAATTGGCTATACCGATGCTGAAAATGGCTTTGCCGCGAATAGCTGTGCCGTCATCGTTGCCCTTGATGAGCAGTCCCCTGATATTGCCCGTGGTGTGGACACCGCCCAAGAAGCACGGGAGCACCTGAGTGATGCCGAACTCGATCGGATTGGTGCCGGCGATCAGGGCATTATGTTTGGCTATGCCTGCAATGAAACCCCTGAGTATATGCCCCTGCCCATTAGCTTGGCTCACCGTATGGCGCGTCGCCTGGCCGCTGTCCGCAAAACCGGTCAACTTCCCTACCTCCGTCCCGATGGCAAAACCCAAGTCACCGTCATCTACGAAGATGGCAAGCCAGTGGGCATTGATACAATCCTGATTTCCACCCAACACACGGCCACCATTGGTGACATCAGCGACGAAGCTGCCGTTCAAGCCAAGATTAAAGCCGATCTGTGGGAAGCAGTTGTCAAGCCCGTCTTTGCCGATTTGACGATCCAACCCGATGACAAGACCCGCTTTCTCGTCAATCCTACGGGTAAATTTGTCATTGGTGGCCCCCAAGGGGATTCGGGACTGACGGGACGTAAACTCGTCGTTGATACCTACGGTGGCTATGCCCGCCACGGGGGCGGTGCCTTTTCTGGGAAAGATCCCACGAAGGTGGATCGCAGTGCCGCTTACATGGCTCGCTACATTGCCAAAAACATTGTTGCCGCAGGCCTAGCGGACAAATGCGAGTTACAGATTAGCTATGCCATTGGCGTCGCTCGCCCCATGAGCCTCTTCGTGGATACCTTTGGCACGGGTAAACTCGCCCCCGAGCAATTGCTGGAGTTAATTAAGACTCACTTTGATTTACGCCCCGCTGCCATTATTCAAACCTTTGGGCTGCGGCACTTGCCCCAAGAGCGCGGTGGTCGGTTCTACCAAGAGGTGGCTGCCTACGGTCACTTTGGGCGTCATGACCTTGACTTACCTTGGGAAAGACTGGATAAAGTTGCCGAGCTGCAAGCCGCTGCGGCTCAGTTTCTGAGTGCTGTTTAGGAAAAATGGGGGGCTTCTCCCCCTTCACTTACTGGGTGACCCGCTGAAGGCAGGTTTGGGCCGTGTTGGTGAGCATCTGGCGCACTTCTGACGTTACATTGGCCTGCACACTTTCACCAATGGCTTGAAATTCTGCAAGAGAGAGTGAGGATTGCAGTTCATTGATCACACAGGTACAGTAGGCATTGCTGTATTGCGCCATCTGCGGCACCTGTTGTTGCAGCGCCGTTGTACATTCACTGGTGAATCGGGAAACCACTTCTGGGGGATAGGGAGCAGCGATCGCCCCCCCACTGAGGGACACAGTACTCAAAACAGCTAAAGTTAAAGCTTTTGGGGGTAAAGTCATTTTTTGATCCCTCGTGTAGAAAGCTTGCAATGCCTAGTTTTTAATGACTTCTCCAGTCTAGGCAGGTTCCAGAGAATGTGCCACTTTGGCCAATTGCCACAGGGCGAAGATTTACATTTCTGTAGCCAGACGTTAAACTAAAAGATTGGATTGCCCCAACATTCCTCTTACCCATCGCCCTATGACGCTCTACAACCCCTCCTTGTACGAAGAACCCATTTCCCAAAAGAATTTAACTGCGGTTGGCCGTTCTGATCGCTCCATTCTGGAATGGTTGCAGCAAACTGGTCGGTTGATTCCCCGCGATGGCAGCGAGGCAGACCCGCTTCTGGATAGCACCCTCGATGATATGGGTGAAATTGAGGAATTTGTCGGTGATGCCCTTGGTGACTACGACGAAGAAGAGGAGCTTGGGCTTGAGGAGTAGGGCACCAATCCGCCTATTATCGGAGTGATGTGCTGGAACTCTCCCCATGTCCTCCACTAAAACGACTGCCGCCATTCACCCTGCTCGGCTCACCGGACAGCGACTTTTTTGGCTTCTTGGGATTAGTTTACTGGCTGCGTCTGGTGCCTACGATACACTGACAAATCACTGGCAGCAGCCTTTGCAAACTGTAACGCTGCCTTGGTTAGTTAGTTTTGCGATCGTTGCTGTTCTGGGTGTCGCTGTAGTACCAATACTGCGACGGTTGAAAACAGGACAAATTATCCGTGAAGATGGCCCCCAGTCTCACCTGCAAAAATCGGGCACACCGACGATGGGGGGCATTTTTTTTGTACCGACAGGGTTAGGTCTCGCCCTCCTGTGGACAGGATTGGCTCAAGGGAAACTATCAGCAACGGTGGGGGCGATCGCCCTCCTTGTTCTCTGGTATGCGGCCATTGGCTGGTGGGACGACTGGCAAGTTCTGCGGCGTAAGTCCAATAAGGGATTATCGGCTCGGCTGCGACTGCTGCTTGAAGGAATTGGGGCGGCTCTGTTTTGTGCTTGGCTGGTGGGCAGTGATCCAACAGCAACCATTGTCACTGCGCCTTGGGGATGGGTTTGGCCCCTAGGGATGGGGTTTATTCCCTTGGCAATTTTTGTGCCCATGGCGGAAGGGAATGCCCTGAATCTGACCGATGGGCTGGATGGTCTCGCGGGTGGCACTGCGGCGATCGCCCTGTTGGCTCTGGGATTCATTCTCACGCCCCATCCCGACTTGCAAATTCTGGCGGCGGTCATGAGTGGCGCTTGTGTGGGCTTCCTCTGGCATAACCACCATCCAGCGCGCGTGTTTATGGGGGATACGGGATCCCTAGCCCTTGGGGCACTCCTTGCGGGCATTGGCTTGGCGAGTCACCAGCTCTGGGAACTGTTCATTGTCAGTGGTCTCTTTTTTGTTGAATCTCTCTCGGTCATTGCCCAAGTCCTCTACTACAAGGCCACAAAAGGCCCCGACGGTGTGGGTAAGCGGCTGCTGCGGATGGCACCCCTACACCATCATTTCGAGTTGGGCGGCTGGTCAGAACTGCGGGTGGTGAGTACCTTTTATGGGGTGGTTGCCCTCTTGGGATTGCTCTGTGGCCTCCTGCGGTTGGCCTAATCCGATGGGGGAAGTGCAATGAAAGCAGCAGTGCTCTACGGCAAAGAAGATGTGCGCATTGAAACCGTGGCCGATCCCACGCCGGGGCCGGGGGAAGTGGTAATTCGTGTTCAGGCCGCCACCACCTGTGGTACGGATTTGAAGGTATGGCGGCGCGGTGGTCATGCGCGGATGCTAACGCCCCCCATTCTCTTTGGCCATGAGGCGGCGGGGGAAATTGTTGCCCTAGGAGCTGGGGTGACGGGATGGCAGGTGGGCGATCGCGTGGTGGCGAATAATTCTGCTCCCTGTGGCCAGTGTTTTTACTGTCAGCGGCAGGCCTTTTCCCTGTGTCCCCATCTGGAGTTTAACAATGGCACGTTTGCCGAGTACCTAAAAATTCCCGCCAGCATCGTCCGCCAAAACCTTTTGCCGCTTCCAGACTCGCTCTCCTTTGCTTTAGCGGCCCTTACCGAACCCCTCGCCTGTGTCCTCCACGGTGTGGCTCGCTCTGGCTTTGAACCCGCAATGGTTGAAACGTGGCCGAGTCCGCCGCAAATTGTGGTTCTTGGGGATGGTGCCATTGGTCTGATGTTTGTTGGGGTGCTGGCACAGCAGGGGGCACGAGTCCTCGCCTTTGGCGGTTCCGATCAGCGGCTGGCGATCGCCACCACATTTGGGGCAGAGCAAACCATCAATCATCACCAGTGCAACGATATTCCTGCCCTCGTTAAAGATTGGACGGAAAGACGGGGAGCCGATATTGTCATTGAAGCCACTGGCGTTCCTGAAGTCTGGGAAACGGCGATCGCCTGTGGTCGCCCCGGTGCCACGATTAACCTCTTTGGTGGCTGCCCCCGCGAAACTTCGATCCGCGTTGATACTGAGCGCCTGCACTACGAAGAACTCACCCTCAAGGGGGTCTTTCACAACACACCCACATTTGTCCGCCAAGCCTTGCAACTGATTGCCAGCGGCACACTGCCCTTCGAGAAACTAATTAGTGGCCAAGCCCCCCTAACGGAGATTGAAAATGTCCTGCAAGCAATGAAGGCGCGCCAAGTGATTAAAGTAGCGCTGCACCCCTAGCTATTCCCGCAGGAGCAAATAGTACAACTGCCCCGGCGTATTGATCAGACCCGCCCGCGCTTTGGCCACCTCTCCCGTGCCCATGAAAATATCCACACGACCGGGCCCGCGAATGGCACTGCCGGTATCCTGATCCAAGACAAAACGGCTGACGGGGGTTTGCTGCCATTGGCCTTGGGCTTTGAGGGGAATTTTCGTGTTGATCACCGCCAAGGCACCCGGGGGCATCAGGGACTTATCGGTGGCGATCGATCGCTCAGGAAGGACTGGCGTCGAGAGACTGCCCGTGGGGGGGCGCCCTTGGGTATGCTCAAAGAATACAAAGCTGGCGTTGCGGGGCAAATAGCGATCTAGCTCAGCAGGGTTGGCCTGAAAGTAAGCAATTAAGCGGGGCAACGTGAGTTCCTCACGGGGAATTTTGCCGTCGCGAATGAGTTCTTGGCCAATACTGGTGTAGGGGTGATTGGTTTTGCCAGCATAGCCGACGGTAAAGCGGCGACCATCGGGCAGTTGCAGCTCAGCCGACCCTTGAACGTGAACCAGAAAGGCCTCGAGGCGATCGCGCAAATACACCAACTCCAACCCCCGCAACGGCCCCTTGTGCCACTGCTGACCATCTGCTCCTTCTAGTTCTAGACGGGTTGGGTGGGGCTGCCGCCACTGGTCTAAATCAGGGGGACGACGAAAAAGGGGATAGCGGTACTCTGCCGTCGGCACCAAACTCGCACGATAGGTGGGCGCGTAATAGCCCGTAAAATCCACTCGCCCTTGGCCATCGCTACCAATAGACTGATAAAACACAAATTCTCGTTTGACGGCTGCCTGAAGTTCCGCCGCAGAGCGACAGGTTTGTACCAGATGGCGAAAGCGTGCGAGGGAGCGAATTACCCGCTGATGCAGGTTCGAGCCTAGGGTAGCCCCCGGTTGACCAAGGGCGGTGTAAGCCGCATAGTCCTGGCGTGCTCTATCCGTACGCAGATAACGCAAACTGTGATCAATGGCTTGCAACAGCCGTGCTCGTTCACTGGGGGATTTCCAGAGGGCAGTATCTAGGGCAACTGTTGGCGGTAGTTGGCTTTGGCGGATCAAGGGGGCAACCGTGGGCGCGGTGGCGATCGCACTTGTTGCAAGGATCACGATGCCCTGAATAACTCCTGTGAACAAACCAGCCATCGGCTTTAGGCAAAGCGATCCACGCTCGACGCAAAAACGGGTTCCACCCGAATCGCAAATACCTTTGAGGGGCGCACCACCATGTATTCCCCTTGGATATTTTTAATGGGAACGGAAATAAAATCGTTGGAATCTGCTTTGGCCACTAACTCGTTGCTGTACCACTTCTGGAAGTCTTGAATGGTGGGGAAGCGCACCTCCTCACGGTGGCCACCATCCAAAAATAAATGAACCGCGAATTCAGAGGGGGTTCTCGGCATAGGCGCGATCGCTCATCCTTACTGATGCACATTATCTCCCTATTATCGCCGTAATCGGTGGCTTCAGGTACTAGGGGCCGCCAGTGAGGGGACGGGGGGCGCGATCGTAGTACTGGGCAGTCATGGCTGGGTTGAGGCTGCGGGCACGCTCATAGTCCCGTTGTGCCAATTCAACATTGCCACTATCGAAGTGTGCCATGCCCCGACTATAATAGGCAGCAACAAATTGCGGATCCCGCGCTAGGGCAGCATCAAAGTCGGCGATCGCAGCTTTGTAGTTTTGCAGGGCAAGATAGGCCATGCCTCGGTTGTAGTAGGCGGCAATAAACTGTGGGTCATCGCGTAATGCGGTACTAAAGTCAGCGATCGCCCGCTGCATGTCTCCTTGGTCATAGTAAGCTAGGCCGCGAGCAAAGTAGTAGTCAGCGCTGGGGTTGAGTCTGATTGCTTGGCTAAAGGCATCTATGGCAGCGACCAGATCACCTGTACCTTGGTGCGCTAACCCCACGTTGTAGTAGTCCTCGGCACTGCGGGGCACAAGGCGTTGCAGTTCCTGAAGTTCAGGGGGTGTGAGGGTGGCGATCGCCATGGGCTGTGCCACAGCAGCACTGCTGAGACCAACAAAAGCAGCTAAAACTGTCAAAGCACTGAAGAGTTGTCGGCGCATCGTCGGCCTCCTTTTGGCATCGCTCAGCCTTACTTCGATCCTAAAAGAAAATGAAGAACTCGCCCAGCGAACCATAGCAGTTGTAATAAATCGCTGGATATGTTTACATCATCGGAGCTAGCTGCTGCGACAGCAGTGCCACATCTCTAGGGCTAACTGTGATCTAGCGCACTGACAGCAACCCTAATGGGATATTCAAAGTGATTTGTAATTGACAATGCGACCAAAGCTCTCAGGCTGCAAACTGGCGCCACCCACCAGTACCCCATCAATTTCTGGCTGTGCCATGATGGCATCAATGTTGTTGGCATTCACAGAACCGCCGTACTGAATCAGCACATCAGGATTTTGCAACTTGCTGCGAATCAGGCCAATCACACGGTTGGCTTCCGTTTCTTCACAGGTATCGCCGGTACCGATCGCCCAAATGGGTTCGTAGGCAATCACTAGGTTGTTCTGATCCACATCGACCAAATCCAGCGCCAACTGCTGAAAGATATGGCTTTCTGTTTCCCCAGCATCCCGTTGGGCTTTTGTTTCACCCACACAGAGAATCGGGGTCAGGCCGTGGCTTTGGGCAGCCTTGAGCCGTTGGTTGACCGTGGCATCCGTTTCACCAAAATACTGCCGCCGCTCACTGTGGCCAATAATCACGTAGCGCACGCCCAACTCCACCAACATTGGTGGCGAAATTTCTCCTGTAAAGGCGCCTTGATCCGCCCAGTGAACATTTTGGGCACCCAGCTTCACCCGTGTTCCGTGCAGACTCTTGGACAATACACTTAAACAGGTGTAGGGAACACACAGCACCACCTCGCGATCGCTGGGGGTGTCCACCAACTTTCCTAAAAACTCTTGCAGAAAGGCCACTGCCTCCTGTTGGGTTTTGTGCATTTTCCAGTTACCAGCAAGAACTTTTGGGCGCACTCGTCCTGACTTTCCTCTGCGAAACTTAGCGTAATTAAGCGTACCACACGGGTTGCCTCTATAAAATTTAGAGATTTGACTGAGGAAGTGGTTGAGACTTAGCCCAACTTGTCCCAAACCGCCGCAACTCGCGGAGATTGACGCTTGGGTTGCACGCGCGGCGTCCGCCGTCCGAGTTTGACTTGATAGGTGTCGTTGTCAACTGTCACATAGCCCAGTTGGAGAACCTCTGCGAGGGTAGCACTGACCTCTTCCGCAGACCACTGCAACTGCTCAGCCAATTCTGGCACGGTGAAGGGTGTTGGCTGGCGCATCATCAGTGTCAAAAGCGATCGCTGGCGATCGGGCAAAACCAGTAAATCTGCTGGATTGAGACCCCCACCGCAACCACTGCTAGCGTCTTGACTGTCTATCATTGGCAATGTTCCTCAACGGCAGTGACTGGCAGTGGCACTCGAGAAGGATCACAATCACAATCCTTACTCCTAGGCTACCCTAATCCAACAGATGCTGCACAACACTCCTGACAACCAAACTGTAGGGATGATCGGGGTAGCGTAAACAGAAAATATCACTACTCCCCAGTTGAAACATCTCTTCACACACAGGTAGAATACCCGCGACGGGCACAGCATAGGTCGTTTCCACCTGCTGCTTTAAGGAGTCCTTGTTAAAGGCACTGGGGACTTTGTTCACCACCATTACCATTTTCGGGACATCCAGCTGCCGCGCCACATCTACAGTGACTGCTGTTCCTTGAAAATCTTGGCGATCCGGTCGCAAAATCAGCACCAAGGCATCGGAAACCGTAATCGAGAGCAGCGTTTCCTCGTTCAGTCCTGGGTGGGTATCAATGAGCAAAAAGTCGAGATTCAGCCCTTGGAGCAGTTGCTGAAAACCATCATTGAGCAAGCCGACATCGTAGCCTTCCCGCAGCACACGGGTAATTTCACTAGTTTTGAGGCTAGAGGGAATGAGAAAGATAGACCCTTTCGCCTGTTGACCATGGCTAGTGAGGAGATGGCTGACATCACGAGCCACATCGGTAATTTCACAGCGTCCCCACAGGTAGTCATTGAGGGCATGTTCCGTATCTTCCGACTCAAGGCCAAAGAGCACATGGATACCGGGGGATTGAATATCCGTATCCACGATCGCCACGCGATAGCCCAACGTTGCCAAGGTACAGCCCAGATTTGCTGTTGTATTTGACTTGCCTGTGCCACCCCGAAAAGAATGCACAGAAATAATGCTACCCATGGCTGTCCTCGCTACATCTGAGAATTCAACGTCTATTTTCACATCCTGCCGTTGAGGAAACATCTCATCCCAAATTCAGAAGATAGAACCCAAGCGGCCAACCCATCAGAAAAGGGATCATTCGGCGTCTTGGAAATACTGCTGCGTGTAGAACTGGGCGTAGCGGGCAGACTGGGCAAGTAGTTCTTGATGGCTGCCACTTTCAATGATCCGCCCCTGCTCTAGGACAAGAATGCGATCCGCTCGACGCACCGTGGCTAAACGGTGGGCAATAATAAAGACGGTGCGCCCCTTCATTGCCTTCTCCAACGCATTTTGCACCAAGGCTTCCGATTCAGAATCTAAAGCAGAGGTGGCTTCATCTAAAATCAAGATACGCGGATCGGCATAAACGGCGCGGGCGATCGCCAGCCGTTGGCGTTGCCCCCCAGAAAGATTGATCCCCCTTTCCCCCACCCACGTCTGATAGCCATCGGGAAAGCGCGTAATGAAATCATGGGCATTGGCGATTTTGGCTGCCTCAATCAGGCGCTCCCAATCCGGTTCAGAGTAACCAAAAGCAATATTTTGGGCAATACTGCCTGAAAAAAGAATCGTTTCCTGAGGAACAATGCCAATTTGCCGCCGCAGGCTTTTCAGCGTCACTGTTTTAATATCAATGCCATCAACCAAGACTTTCCCGGCTTGGGGGTCATAAAAACGGGGCAAGAGGTTAACAATGGTTGATTTCCCCGCCCCTGAATGTCCCACAAGGGCAATCACTTCGCCCGGCTCCGCCAAGAGATTAAAGTCCTTGAGCACGGGACGCTCTGGATCATAGCCAAAGTACACATCTAGGTATTGCACTTTGCCAGAAATGGGGGGTAGGGGCTGCGCATGGCTCATTTCCTTGATCGTGGGTTCGAGAGCCAACAGGCCAAAGCTACGCTCCACTGACGCCTGTGCCATTTTGAGTTCGTTGTAATCAGCAGAAATCATATTAATGGGTTCCATCAGTAGCGCCACTGCGGCAACAAAGCTGAGGAACTGCGACCCCGTAAGATGACCGGCATTGATTTGCCATGCCCCCAAGATAAACAGCAGCATGATGCTCAGGGCTTCAAGAAACCCCACCACAGGGTATTGCATTGACTTAATGCGTTCTGCACGGTAGCGAGCACGGCGGTTAATATCAGCCTGCTGTTCAAACTGCTCTACGGCATAGTCCTCAGCTGCAAAGGCCTTAATCAGACGAATCCCCGAAAAAATTTCCGTGAGGTGGGAGGTCAAATCAGCAATGCGGGCTTGACTCAGGCGCGACTGTCGCAACAACCGATTGCCAAACCAAGCGATGAGAAACGTCATCAGCGGTGCGATAATCATTGTCCCCAGTGTCAATTGCCAGTTGAGGTAGAACATGTAGCCAATGACAGCAATTGTCGTCAAGATGGAGGGGACAAGGCGATGAAAACTGCTATTGATCATCACACCAATGCGATCCACGTCCTCCGTGAGGCGGTACGTCAAGTCTCCGGTTGCAGCCCTTTCAAAGTAGTCCACCCCCAAACGATGCAGATGACGGTAAAGCCGCACCCGAATGTCATAGACAATCCGTAGAGAAATATCGGACATCAAGACATCTTGGCCAAATTGGCAAAAACTACGACCGACAAACAGCAGCGAGGAGGCTGCACACCATTGAATCAGACCTATCAAATCCCCTGCCCCAATGAGCTTTGCCGCTTGGCCAATTAGGTAGGCGATCGCCGGCATGGTGGAGACGTAGCCAAGGGTACACAAAAAAGCGACCAGCAACCGTCGCCGATAGGGAAGGATATAAGCAAGTAACGGCCGGTAGCTGGTATTCCAAAGCATGGGCTATTTTCCAATGCAAAAACGGCTAAAGATTTGTTCTAGCACAGACTCAGTCACCTCTTCCCCAGTTAGGGTACCAAGGGCACGAGCGGCAGCATGCAGGTCAATCGTCCAAAAATCAAGGGGCAGTTGGGCATCAATGGCCACAAGCACATGATTCAGGGATTGATGGACTTGCTCAAGCAGGGCAGCTTGGCGTTGGTTGAGGGCGAAATCCAAATTGGCTGCTGTCACTCCTTGACCTTGTACCAGATCGAGAATGGCCTGCTCAAGCTGCTCAATTCCCCGCTGACTCAGGGCAGAGAGGAGCACTGTGGGAATGGGGGCAATGGGCAGGGGAATATCAGTCACGTCCACTGTTTCGCTGAGCAGATCGGCTTTATTCAGGACAACCAGCACTGACTGAGGAGAGTGTTGCCGCCGCTGGTGTAGGTTGAGTTGGTCGTAGATTTCCTGATCAGCGGCTGTCCACCCTTGGCTAGCATCAATGACAAAAAGGATGAGATCGGCAGTGGCGGCGGCTTGGCGCGCTCGCTCGACGCCAATTTGTTCGACAAGGTTATCGGTCTCGCGAATACCTGCGGTATCGAGCACTTGGATTGGAATGCCACCTACGACCAATTGCGACTCAACAATATCACGGGTGGTGCCGGGTAAATCCGTAACAATGGCGCGATCGCTACGACTCCAAGCATTGAGCAGACTTGACTTACCGACATTCGGGCGACCCACAATGGCCACTTTTAGCCCAGTGCGGATCAGTGCTCCCCGTTCTGCCGTGGCCAAAAACGCCTCTACTTGGTGTTGCAACTGACGAATTTCCTCAGCAATAGCTGCGGGGTCAAGGGGGGGGAGCTCGTCGGTAAAATCGAGTCGCGCCTCAATTTCCACCAAGAGGGATAAACAAGTTTGGCGAATCTGCTTGAGGGGGCGAGCCAATTTGCCCGTGAGACCCGCTAGTGCTATTTGTGCTGCTGTTGTCGATTGGGCAGCCACCAGTTCAGCCACACTCTCGGCTTGGGTGAGATCAAGGCGACCGTTGAGAAAGGCACGCAGGGTAAATTCCCCTGGCTCTGCGAGGCGTGCCCCGGCGGCCACACAGAGTTGCAGCACGCGCTGGACAGGGATGAGACCACCATGACAGTGAAATTCCACCACATCTTCGCGGGTGTAGGAGCGGGGAGCCAGCATTAAGAGGAGGAGGGCTTCATCCACCCGTTCCCCAGTTTGCGGGTCGCGGACATAGCCATAGAGGATGCGATGGGATTGCCAGTGTTGCTTGCCGGGAGCTTCAAATAAAGACTGGGCGATCGCGACTGCTTTGGCGCCTGAGAGACGGACAATGCCGATACTCCCTTGCTGGGGCACAATGGCCGTGGCGATCGCCACAATCGTGTCATGGAGGTGTCGCACTAGCGTTGGCGATATGACTCCCTAGAAGCTCATCTCCGCTGCTTGGACTTTCTCGACCTGTTTCTTCTTCAGCACAAGCAGAATCTGCGAAAGGGTAATGGCGGCAAAGAACACCAACAGCCACTTAATGCGGTTGGGATCCTGAAGGACAATTTCCGTATCCTTTTGACCAAAACCACCCACATTGGGATTGTTGGTGAGGGCTTCGCCCGCAGTCACCGTTTGGCCTTCACTGACAATGAGGTCAGGGCCAGCAGGAATGGTTTCTGTCACTGCTTCGCCGCTCTCGGGGGTAATCACCACCGCAGTACTGCCATCGGGGTTAGCGGTAATACTGGTAATCGTGCCCGCGATCGATGCAGTAAAGACGTTATTGTTGCTCTTTTCACCATTGGGATAGACTTGGCCGCGACCCCGGTTGCCCCCGGCATGAACGGAATATTTACCGAAGTGGATCGATTTATCCGTGGCAGGGTTGGGGGCGAGGACGGGGAAAACAATTTCCTGATACTGCTCACCTGGTAGAGGCCCCACGAGAATAATGTTTTGCTTATCCTCACTGTAGGGCTGGTAGTAAATGCCGCTGGTTTTGGCTTGCAACTCCTCGGGAATGCGATCGGGAGGAGCAATTTTGAAGCCCTCGGGCAACATCAGCACTGCCCCGACATTCAGACCGCCCTTAGATCCATCCCCCAGCACCTGTTGCACACTGGTGTCGTAGGGAATTTTCACCACAGCTTCAAAGACAGAATCGGGGGTAACGGCTTGGGGCACTTCCACTTGCGTGGGTTTGGCGGCGAGGTGACAGTTGGCGCACACAATTCGCCCGGTCGCTTCACGGGGACTGTCATAGCCCTGCTGGGCATAGAAAGGATAGGCCTGTGCTTGCGGTGACCAAAGAAGCACACTGGCGGCAAGGGCGATCGCCAGTGTCAAAGATTTGAAAAAGCGTTTCATACCACTCCCTAAATTTCTTTTTATGTCCACCAAGGTTCTTTACCCGTGCGGAAATCGGTTTCCGTCCAAGGGGTAAACACCAGTTTGTCATCTTCTGTCACCGTGGCATTCACCAGTGCCAAGGAGAGGGGAGCAGGGCCACGCACCACTTTACCCGTGCTGTCGTATTGAGAGCCGTGGCAGGGGCAAATGAACTTGTTTTCGCTGACATTCCAAGGCACCACGCAGCCAAGGTGAGTGCAGACGGCATTCAAGCCATAATTGGCAATTTGGTGATCCTCAGTAACGATCACGTAGGTGGGATCCCCTTTAATCCCTTGGGCAAGGGAGCGATCGCCCGGCAGGTGCTTCGTCAGGTAGTCGGAAACCTTAATATCGTTGCCCAATGCATCCTTGGCAACCACACCACCCCCCGTGCCGCCACTAGAGGGGGGAATGAAATACTTGACGACAGGGTACAAAGCGCCCAACGCTGTACCGGTGATGGTACCAAACGTCAGCAGGTTCATAAACTGTCGCCGCCCCATATCGGGCACATCAGACATTCCAGAAACTTGAGCCATGGTTTACGCTTATTTACTAAGGAATCGAAACGGACAGTCGTAAAATAATTACGTTTGTTAACTATTATCACACTGTCCGAGCCGTCCCAACCGCAAGGGCTGAAATTCTTGCCAATGCCGACGCCCCTCACTGGTGATGAACTCCATGCCTTACTCCTGCGCAAATGGGGGCGTTCCTTTGATCTTCAGTTTCGCCGCGTCGGCGATCGCATCTTTTTGCAGGTGATGTGGCGCTACCTCGAGCAGGCCTCCTATCCCGATACGCCTGAAGACTACGCCGCCCACCTCGGGGCGATCGCCCAGCACCTCAATGACTGGGGCTGTGCCGAACAGGTTTGCACCTTCATTGAGACCACTCGTGAAAAGCCACGCCTTGGCAAAGCTGTGAATATTCCCCTGAACCTCGGTACTCGTATTATCGAATGGCTAGAGTAGTCGCCCCTAGCAGATTTTTGAAAAAATGTTAAGAATGTTAAAAAGGATTGCGATGATGTGGGAGATGTCCCCCCTATGCCTGAGAATGTTTGCGGAAGGTTACGTCAGCCCGTCGGGTCAATCGCCGTACCTATCTCTCCTGCAGGAGTTCGGTGAGTCGTAACATTCCAATGGCAGATGCCACATTATCAAGACCCTTGTTTTACAATTCCAACTTTGGAGGAACTCAATGAGCGTCGTCACGAAATCGATCGTGAATGCAGATGCCGAGGCCCGTTACCTCAGCCCCGGTGAACTGGATCGCATTAAAAGCTTTGTCAGCACCGGCGAGCGCCGTCTGCGCATTGCCCAAACCCTGACCGAAAACCGCGAGCGGATTGTCAAGCAAGCGGGCGATCAACTCTTCCAAAAACGGCCTGATGTGGTCTCCCCCGGTGGCAATGCCTACGGTGAAGAAATGACCGCCACCTGCCTGCGTGACCTCGACTACTACCTGCGGCTTGTGACCTACGGTATTGTTGCGGGCGATGTCACCCCCATCGAAGAAATTGGTTTGGTGGGTGTGCGTGAAATGTACAACTCCCTCGGCACCCCCATTCCTGCTGTGGCCGAAGGGATCCGCGCCATGAAGAACGTTGCGTCCTCGCTGCTGTCTGCAGAAGATGCCGCTGAAGCCGGTTCTTACTTTGACTTCGTGATTGGCGCCATGCAGTAGGTCGCCTCAGCATCCTTCATTGATCCATCATCCAAATCAGTTTTTGAGGAAAAAGAACTATGCAAGACGCGATTACCGCTGTCATTAATGCCTCTGACGTGCAAGGCAAATACCTCGACACCGCCGCCATGGAGAAGCTGAAAGCTTACTTCGCAACTGGCGAACTGCGGGTGCGTGCTGCGACCGTGATCAGCGCTAATGCCGCCAATATTGTCAAAGAAGCAGTGGCCAAATCTCTGCTCTACTCTGACATCACCCGTCCTGGTGGCAACATGTACACTACCCGTCGCTATGCGGCCTGTATCCGCGACCTCGACTACTACCTGCGCTATGCCACCTATGCCATGCTGGCTGGGGATCCTTCCATCCTCGATGAGCGAGTGCTCAATGGGTTGAAAGAAACCTACAACTCCTTGGGTGTGCCCATTGCTGCCACTGTGCAAGCCATCCAAGCCATGAAAGAAGTCACCGCCAGCTTGGTGGGTGCCGATGCCGGCAAAGAAATGGGCATCTACTTTGACTACATCTGCTCTGGCTTAAGCTAAGTACAGCTCTCCAGTCGCACATCTGTCTGGGAGTTAGGGGTTAGAGTGTCAGCCTGTCATGGCAATTGTGCTTAAACAGTCTGAGTCTGGCCTTTAGCTCCCAGACGTGTAATCACCCCACACAGATTTGGAGTCCCATCCCATGCGCATGTTCAAAATTACCGCCTGTGTGCCGAGCCAAACCCGTATTCGCACCCAGCGCGAACTGCAAAACACCTATTTCACAAAACTGGTGCCCTACGAAAACTGGTTCCGCGAGCAACAACGCATCCAAAAAATGGGTGGCAAAATTGTGAAAGTGGAACTGTTTACGGGTAAGCCAGGCGTCAACACCGGTCTAGCCTAGGTACCCCTCTAAAACTGTTTCCTAGCGATTTTGAGGCTCCACTGTTGAGATAGTTGATTGGGTGGGTTGCTCCCTTCTGAGACAATTATCTGAAGGGTGGAGCTTTGCTCATTAGAGAAGCTTTAGAGAACTTTTTCCAAGGCTACTAAACGAGAAAACGCTCCCAACCCTCGCCATATTGGAACCGCATTTTGGGGAAAACAGCCTCTAAATTCTCGTGGGGACGCGGGATCACCGTTGACGACAGATAGAGCGTTTTTTCCTTGGGACTTTGAGCTGGAATTTTCTTGGCGGCCTCGACACCGGCTGCAACCGCAATTTGCACTTCAGAAACGTCGCCGCGCACAATAATTGTCAGGCGAGCACCACTGACTACTTCATAGCCCACAAGGGTAACACGCGCCGCTTTCACCATGACATCGGCAACGGCTAAGGCAGGGGGATGACCCAGTACTTCTACCATCCCAAGGGCAATGGGCATGAAGACCGCTCCTAAACACAAAAATTTGTTAAGGTAATGCCATTCTTGCGATCGCGAAGGGATGCACTGATTTGGCAACATCAGCATATCATCTCTATTGATAGCCTTGATAAGTTCGAGGGACGATCGCGATAATTCATTTTTATCGCCAAAATCATCTTTTCTGATTGAGTCTTTTTTGAGGCTATTGTAAGTTTAAGCCTCCGAACGCCCCACCCCCATCAGCTTGGCTAAGCCAATCCCCGTAAAGTAGAGGGTAAGGAGGGCACCCGCCAACAGTCCTTGGGTAATCGGATCAATGGAGGGGGTCAAGACCGCTGCCACGGCCACCGCAATCATCACGACGTAGCGCCATTGGCTCAGCATTTGCGGGATCGAGACAATCCCTAGGGCAATGAGCACTAACTGGAGAATGGGGACTTGAAAGGCGAGGCCAGTGGCAAGGAGCAATAGCAAAATAAAGTCCACGTAGCGATCGATCGACCACAATTGCTCAACCACATCCGCCCCATAGTTAATGAAAAAGCCGAGGGCTGCGGGTGCCAAGAGGGTATAGGCAAAGGCCAAACCGGCAATAAAGAGAATAGATGAGCCAAAAAACACCGGTGCCAGCAAGCGTTGCTCACGCCGTGTCAATCCCGGCAGGATAAAACGAATGGCTTGGTAGAGGATCATGGGGGTGGCTAAGAGAATACCACTGTAGGCCGCCGCTTTACAGGAGACAAAAAAGTATTCCCCTGGACTGAGTTGCAGGAACTTAGCACCATGGGCTGGTTTTTCAAGGAACTGAATGATCCGGCGGACTTGGGTAAAGCAGAGAACAATCGTGACAGCAACAGTGCCGAGGACAACAAAGAGCCGCTGTCGCAACTCCTCAAGGTGATCCCAGAGGGACATTTCCACTTCATTGGGCAGTTCATCCTCAGGGTCAATGGGGTCGCTCGCCTCAAGGGCGCTGTCAACAATCGCTGAGGATTCTGGAGCGGGACTATCGATATTGGGCGATCGCGTCATCAAAGACCTCCGAGAAACCCTGCACTTTAAGGCAGGGAGGAATAGGAGCGGCGGCACCGCCGCCAATATGAAGTCTTCCCTGTTCCCTATAATAATCGGGTTGGGGAGAGCGCAAAATGTATGTCACTCAGAAGAACCAAATACGGGGTTTGAGTCGGCAGGAATTTGCTGCCTGACGCGCCCTGTACAGACTGACCAAAAATCTTTACAACGTAGGGCTTTATTCGGTCAGGCAGTTTTTCTTTGAGACACATCAGCACCTCCGTTATAGAGTTTTCTGAATCCTTGTCCTGCTTTTTACAATGATAAGAGAGCGTAAGGATTATAATGCGTTAGCACTGCCCCAAGGGGTGGCGACTCAATTCTTAAGTCTTGATCACCTGCACCGACGCTAGTCTATGTCCTTAATGGCAATTCCCCGCAGTTGGGGTAAGCTGCCGCTGACGGCTGAACTACTCAGCAAATTACAACACCAACGGGAAATTGTCCTCACCGGGATGCCCCGACTAGTGAAGGGCTTGGTGGCCACCACATTGGCGCAGCAGAGTCAGCAATCGCTGTGTGTGATTACTTCAACCCTAGAGGAGGGGGGACGCTGGGCAGCCCAATTGGAACTCATGGGTTGGGATGCGGTTCTTTTTTACCCCACATCAGAGGCATCCCCTTACGACCCCTTTGACTTGGAAGCGGAGATGGTCTGGGGGCAACTGCAAGTTTTAGTTGAGAGCGATCGCCCCAACATGGCAATTGTCACCACGGAACGGGCACTGCAACCCCATTTACCGCCACCAGAGCAGTTTCGTGCCGCCTGTCTAACCTTACAGGTGGGTCAAGAGCACTCCCTAGGGGAGGTGGCCACTGCCCTAGCAGCCCTTGGTTATGAGCGGGTTTCTCTAGTAGAAACGGAAGGCCAGTGGAGTCGGCGCGGCGACATTGTGGATATTTTCCCCGTTTCGGCGGAGCTACCCGTTCGCTTGCAGTGGTTTGGTGATGAGATTGAGTCGATTCGCGAGTTTGATCCGGCCAGCCAACGCTCCCTACACACCGAGGGCGATCGCCTTGATGCCCTTGAGCAGGTAACCCTGACGCCCATTAGTTTTACCCCCCTGATTGCCCAAGCCCTGCGGGCAGCGGATCACGCCCATCTCATTCCAGAGGATCAGGAGGGACTGCGGCGCTATCTGGGGGTGGCTTTTCCGCAGCCGGCTTCGCTCTTGGATTATTTGCCTGCCCAAACCCTCATTGCCGTGGATGAGCCGCCTCTTTGTGCTGCCCATGGCGATCGCTGGTATGAGCACAGTCAAGCCTACTGGCAAAGTCTGGAAACGCCGCCTCCCCCCATTCATCGTCCGTGGTCGGCCACTACCCAAGCCCTCGAGCGGTTTCAACGGGTGCACCTCTATGAACTGGCCAGTGAGGGACTCGGTCTCAATTTGTCAGCACGGGCGGTTCCAGCGATTCCCCACCAATTTGGTCGCTTAGCAGCAACCCTACGGGAGGAACGGGACAAGGGTTACACCGTGTGGTTAGTGTCTGCCCAGCCCAGTCGCTCCGTGGCACTGTTGCAGGAGCATGATTGCCCTGCCCAGTTTGTGCCCAATCCTAAAGACTTTGCCGCTATTGATAAGCTGCAACAGCAGCGGCTTCCCATTGCTCTCAAGGTCAGTGGCCTAGCGGAAATCAGTGGCTTTATTTTGCCCACCTTCCGCACGGTGCTGGTGAGCGATCGCGAGTTCTTTGGCCAGCACAACTTGGTCAACCTTGGCTATGTGCGCAAACGCCGCCGCGCTGCCGCCAAACAGGTGGATCTCAACAAGCTCCAGCCGGGGGACTACGTCGTCCATCGCCAACACGGTATTGGCCAGTTCCTGCGCCTTGAAACGCTGACGATTAACAATGAAACCCGCGAGTACCTCGCCCTTCAATATGCTGATGGCATTCTCCGCGTTGCTGCGGATCAACTAAATAGTCTCTCCCGCTACCGTAAGCAAAGCGATGGCGTCCCTCAACTCAATAAGTTAACGGGCAACACTTGGGAGCGTACCAAAGCACGGGTGCGCAAAGCCATTAAGAAAGTGGCAGTGGATCTGTTGCAGCTCTACGCTCAACGCGCCCAACAACGGGGATTTGCCTTCCCGCCGGATACACCGTGGCAGCAGGAGATGGAGGACTCGTTTCCCTACCAGCCCACCCCAGATCAGCTCAAGGCCATCCAAGAGGTCAAGGCCGATATGGAGAGCGATCGCCCCATGGATCGGCTTGTGTGTGGGGATGTCGGCTTTGGCAAAACCGAAGTGGCGATTCGCGCCATCTTTAAGGCCCTCATGGCAGGCAAACAGGTGGCCGTTCTAGCACCAACCACGATCCTGACGCAGCAGCATTACCACACCCTCAAGGAACGCTTTGCCCCCTATCCCATTCAAGTGGGGTTGCTCAACCGTTTCCGCAGTGAGAGTGAACGGCAAGACATCCTGCAAAAACTCAAAACCGGCGAAATTGATGTTGTCGTGGGCACCCATCAACTCCTGAGCAAGACTGTCAAATTTCGGGATCTAGGGCTGCTGGTGGTGGATGAGGAGCAACGCTTTGGCGTCAATCAAAAGGAGAAAATCAAAGCCCTGAAAACCCAAGTGGATGTCCTCACCCTGAGTGCGACACCAATTCCCCGCACCCTCTATATGGCCCTGTCGGGGGTTCGGGAAATGAGCCTGATCACGACACCACCCCCCTCCCGCCGCCCGATTCAAACCCACCTTGCTCCCTATGACCCAGAAACGGTGCGCAGTGCGATTCGCCAAGAATTGGATCGGGGGGGGCAAGTCTTCTATGTAGTTCCCCGTGTGGAAGGAATTGAGGAAGTAGCGGCCAAACTCCAAGGGATGGTGCCCAGTGCCCGCATTCTTATTGCCCATGGCCAGATGCCTGAAGGGGAACTGGAATCGACGATGTTGGGGTTTAGCAATGGCGAAGCCGATATTCTCGTGTGTACGACGATCATTGAGTCCGGCTTGGATATTCCCCGCGTCAATACAATTTTGGTGGAGGATGCGCAGCGGTTTGGTCTAGCCCAACTCTATCAACTGCGGGGACGGGTGGGGCGAGCAGGGATTCAGGCGCATGCGTGGTTGTTTTACCCGCGTCAAGAGGTACTCACCGATGCGGCACGCCAACGGCTGCGGGCGATTCAGGAGTTTACCCAACTGGGATCGGGCTACCAACTGGCGATGCGGGATATGGAAATCCGCGGTGTTGGGAATCTATTGGGGGTGGAGCAACACGGTCAACTCGACAGTGTCGGCTTTGATCTGTATGTGGAACTGCTAGAGGAGGCGATCGCCGAAATTCGTGGTCAGGAGATTCCCACCGTTGACGATACCCAAGTGGATCTCAATGTCACTGCCTTTATTCCCGCCGACTATATGCCTGATCTAGAGCAAAAGATGGCCGCCTACCGCGCGGTGTCCGCAGCAACCACCAAGGAGGAGTTAACGCAATTGGCAGCGGAATGGAGCGATCGCTATGGGGCATTGCCTAAATCGGTTCAGCAACTGCTGCGGGTTGTCGAACTCAAACAACTGGCACGCCAGTGTGGCATTAGTCGCATTCGTCCCGAAGGCAAGCAGCATGTGATCCTTGAAACGCCCATGGCCGAACCGGCTTGGAAACTGCTCCTTGAGCAACTGCCCAGTCATCTTCAGAGTCGGTTTGTCTATCAGCAAGGCAAAATCACTGTCCGCGGTCTGGGGGTACAACCGGTGGAAAAACAACTGGAGCAACTTATTGACTGGTTCAGCCAAATGAAAACAACCGTTGCGACAGCTCCCTAAAGAACGGATTGGGGATCTAGTTGGTCTAAAAGGGGTTCAAGGACGGCTTCCCAAGGGGGTAGAGGAGTCCCCAAAATCGCCTCTAACTTCTCGCAGTTCAGGGTGGAAAAGGCGGGTCGCTTGGCCGGGGTGGGGTACTCACTACTGGGAATCGCTTCTAGGGTAGCAACCTGACAGCCCTTTGCACGCAGCTGATCAAAAATTTTTGCCGCAAAGCCATACCAACTGGTGCTGCCGCGGGGGGTGAGGTGATAGAGGCCGCTCAGGGAGGGATCCGCCTGCCAGCGTTGAAGCAGTTGATAGGTGACTTGGGCAATGAAGGGGGCAGCCGTGGGCGTACCGATTTGATCGGCAACCACCCGCACGAGAGGACGAGTTTGGGCAAGGCGAGCCATTGTGCGCAAAAAGTTCTTGCCCCGCAGATCATAGACCCAACTGGTGCGCAAGATCAGGTGGGCAGGGTGATGGGTAGCGATCGCCTGCTCTCCCAGCCACTTACTGTAGCCATAGGCATTGAGGGGGGCAGTGGCATCGGTTTCCCGATAGGGCAGCGATTGAGTACCAGCAAACACATAGTCGGTGGAGTAGTGAATCAACAGCCCTCCCAACGTAGCCATTGTTTTTGCCAAGAGACCGACAGCGGTGCCATTAATCCGCTGCGCCCGTTCCGCTTCCTGTTCGGCTTGATCCACGGCAGTGTAGGCCGCCGCATTGATCACCACATCGGGGCGAAGGGTTTTCAGTAAGCGGGGAATGGCCTCTAACTCTTCCAAGTCTAGGGTTACGGCAGTGCCTTGGCGAGCAATGGGAATGACTTCAACGCCGGGGGGTGCCTGCTGCACCAATTGCCAGCCCACCTGCCCCGTTGCCCCCAAAATGACTAGCCGCATTTTCCGCACTCCTTGATGATGATGAACTGATTGTTAAAATACTTTAAGAGTTTGCGCCACTGCCCATGAACACGGCACTTGTCCCCAGCGATTCGCCGCCCCAAGAGATTGCGATCGCGGCTGAAACCCTTCCCAATGATCCGGAGACCTTTCAACCCTACGATCCATACGATCCAGTGGCCATTGATGCTTATTATCGGCAGCGGCCTTTACTGGTCTTGAGTCGCTGGTTGCGGATTCTCTGGCCAGTCTTTTGGTTGTTCTTTCATCGCTGGTGGGACAAAGTTACAGGCCAAAGCAAACAAAATCAGCGACAGCGGGCGATCGCCCTGCGCGAAACCTTAACCCGCCTTGGGCCTGCCTATATCAAAGTGGGACAAGCCCTCTCCACCCGTCCTGATCTCCTGCCAGCCGTCTATCTGGAGGAATTGACCAAGCTTCAGGATCAGTTGCCGCCTTTTCCCAATGAAGTGGCCTTTCAGTTTATTGAGGAGGAACTGGGAGCGCCCCCCAGCGAACTCTTTGCAGAAATTAGTGACCGGCCGATTGCTGCTGCTTCCCTTGGACAGGTGTATCGGGGGAAACTCCATAGTGGGGAAGAGGTTGCCATCAAAGTGCAGCGCCCCGGCTTGGCAGAAAGTATTACATTGGACATTTATATTCTGCGCGGCGTGGCCTATTGGGCAAAACGCTTGATCAAAGAGATTCGCAGCGATTTAGTCGCCATTCTCGATGAATTTGCCGGTCGCCTCTTTGAGGAAATGGACTATACCCAAGAGGGACGGAATGCCGAACGCTTTGCCCGTCTCTATGGCCACTTGACCGATGTCTATATTCCCAAAATCTACTGGAAGTACACGCGGCGGCGAGTGCTCACGATGGAGTGGGTGACGGGGGTCAAGCTCAACCAACCGCAGCAAATTCAGGCCTTGGGAATTGATCCGCGCTACATGGTGTATGTGGGGGTGCAGTGCTCCCTACGGCAGTTGCTTGAACATGGTTTTTTCCATGCGGATCCGCATCCGGGAAATCTCTTGGCCATGCCCAGTGGCAAATTGGCCTATCTCGACTTTGGCATGATGAGTGAGATTGCGCCGGAACAGCGCTACGGGCTACTAAATGCGATTGTGCATATTGTCAACCGCGAGTATGAAAGCCTGGCCTACGACTACGTAAAATTGGGTTTTCTCTCGCCAGACACAAATCTTGAACCGATTATTCCTGCTTTGGCCTTGGTGTTTGAGGATGCGTTGGGAGCCAGCGTCTCGGAACTGAATATCCAGCGCATTTTTGATCGCCTATCAGAGGTGATGTACGAATATCCCTTTCAGGTGCCTGCTTACTACGCTCTGATCGTGCGATCGCTCCTGACCATGGAAGGGATTGCCATGGGCGTTGACCCCAACTTTAAGGTTCTCAGTGCCGCCTATCCCTATATCGCCAAGCGCCTGTTGACGGATCCGGCACCGGAGCTGCGCACAAGCTTAGCCAATCTTCTCCTCAAGGATGGCCAATTTCGCTGGACACGTCTAGAAAATTTGCTGCGCAATGCCCGCGAGAGCCGTGACTATGACTTTAATGTGGTGCTGGAGCAAGCCTTGGATTTTCTCTTTTCCGAGCGGGGGGCGGATTATCGCGATCGCCTAGCGGATGAAATTGTGAAAAGCCTTGATACTTGGGCGCGCACAACCATGGGGCAATTGAACTTGGTGCAACTGTTACCTTTAGTCACTCGTCCTGTGCCAGCCACCTCAACGCCAAGTATTATCAATGAACCCAATGCCCTAGAGCATTTGCGCCGTATTTTCACTATCTTGCAGGATACCCCCGGCTTTGACTGGGGCAAAGTCATCCCTGCGATTCTGCGGATTATTGTGCGGCCAGAGGTACAGCAAATGGGTCAGCGTATTGTCAATGGCCTCCTCCAACGGGCGATCGCCCGCTTTATTCGGGAGATGTTGCTGGCGGACTCGCAGCCGGCGCTTCAGACGACGAATTTGTCTCGCTAGGTTCGGGGGATACGGGTGCTGGCGCAGCCTCAGTGGGGGTCGGTGCTGGTGAGGCTTCACTCGTAGGTGATGGTCTAGCCTCTGGTTGGGGTGTTGGCGGTGGCGTTGCCGGTGCGGGTGTGGTAGGTTGTGGTCTTGGGGTGGGAGTAGGTTGCTGACCGCGGCAGACCTCCGGACGGTACTGAAAAGCAAAGGTGAGCGCTAAGGCTTGATATTGTCCTGTCGCCTCAAAGGATTGCTGACGTACCCGTTCTAGAGCCGCTTGATCCAAGAGCGCGGAGCCACTGCTGCGAATAATTTGGGGATTGCGGGTGAGTAAGCCGGTTTCTGGGGCGGCGTTAGCGGGGAGCAATTGACCTTGGGGAGTGACGACAACAGCAACCGTAGTTTCCCCTTGCAGGCGATCGCCACAGGCCTCTTGGGGATAAAAGTCCGTGATCCGCTGGGCTAAATTCACTTTCAAATTCGCCGTGTTGAGCGTTAACCGCGTTTGATTCAACCAACGGGACAGCGCTGCCGCTGCTTCACCTTCTCTCGTGGCCACTGGCTCTTCAGGGGTAGCTTCAGGGGTCGGCGTGGGTGAAACCAATTCTGGCGCAACCGCAACATCTTCATTCGGGGTTGTCGGGATAACGGGCAAGGGGCGGCTGGCCGGGGGCAATTGCCACAGGGGCGGCAAGGGCTGAATCGGGGTGGGATTGGGCAGGGGCGGGAGTTCCGTCAGCGGCGGCAAAGGCGGCAGGGGCGCCAAGGGGGCAAAGGAGAGAGGGGGTGGCTCAATGCCTGTAAACGGCAGAGGGGGTGGAGTGGTCGTGGCTAGGGGCGGCAGTTCTGTGGGCAAGAGCGGTTCAATCGAGGGTAAGTCCGCTTCGAGTTCCGGAGCAAGGCTGACCAAAGGCACCAGTTGATCGCTGGCCAACTCTGGAGGTGTGGGTTCTGGCACCCGCACGAAGGAAAGAATCACAGCGTGCAGCAGGATGGAGCTGGCGATCGCCACTCGTGTTGGCTCCCACACTGGCCATTGAGAAACCCGTTGCCAAATTGGTTGAATTGGTAGCCGCAGCACCCTAGATCCTCCACACCGTATGAACATTCACGACGATTGTATCTCGGCTGATGATTTCTAACTCCTAGCCATACTTGCTACGATAAACGGATAATCCTGTCCTAATATAGCTGGCTCTCAATACATTCTCCATAAAATTATGTCCAACCAATTCCAAGAAGTTGAAGTGATACTCAACCGTTTTTTTGTAAAAACTCTGAGTCAACCAGATCTCACATTTCATGAATACCAATGCCAATTTAATCAAGTGCCAGAACAAGGTAGTGAGCAAAAAGCTATTTCTAGTATTTGCTACAAACTAGGAGTGCCTGCTGTTCGCCTAGGGAGTCACATTATTACAAGGGAGCCTATTGACCCTAGGAGAATGCAAACTCAGGATTGGCAGTTACAGCAAATCGGATGTAGAGAACTTAGCTGTCAAAATGATCATGAAAGACAGGCACTAGAATCCTTTGAACGAAAAATCCTAGAAATCAAATTAAAGGAAAAATTTAAGAAAACCACGATTGAAAAAGACTATGAATCAGGACTAATTTGGTGGATTCCGGAAAGGGAAGGTATAGAGAAATTTGATGATGAGTCGGAGATGTGTGGTAATGGATGGGAGATCCATCGAGGCAGAGCAATAGACATTACAATAGATACAGATGGGCAATTATATTTAGAGATTGATCTTCATCATCGGTTTTATACTCCATTCACCCTTGAATGGTGGCTTAGAAAATATCCTAGTATTCAGATTAAGTATGTGAGGAATACCTACAAAGATAGGAAGGTATGGATTCTTGAAGACTTTTCGGATAAAAAACCAGATGAAATAGAAATAGAAGGGTTAGGAATAAGTTTAGCAGAATACCACCGTCAACAGGGAGCACCTGAACAAGACATAAAAGATTCTCGCGTGGTAGTTGTTAGGAAAATTAATGACTATAAAGCTAAGCCACTCTATCATTTGTCCCAAAGGCTATCACCAAGTCTAACAATGGAAATGTTGGCGCAAGTCGCTGAACAAGGAGCAGAAAAAAGTAAAATTCAAGACGTATTTGGCTATACAAAGAAAAATCTCAACCTGCGTTTACAAGAATCGCAAGAGACAGCCGAAATTATTTTCAAAAAAATTTATAATCTTAGCGATAAACCAGCACCAGTTAAAGTTAATGGCTTTGTTATGCCTCGTGCAACACTATTAGCTCGCAATAATAGAGAAGTTAACAAAACAGCTAAAGTTAGCTCCTTTGGCTGCGCCAAGATCGGTGAAACACAATTTGGTTGTCTTAATCTTTTTAATAATAAACGTCAATACCCAGAACAAGTACGTAAATGTTTGCTACAAATAGCAAAAAACAGTGACACGCAAATACAAATAGAATCTTATTTTATAAGAAGTGACTATCCGAAAGATGATCTGGCTCAACAAAGGTTCTGGCAGCAGTGGGCTGCTCAAGGAATTAAAACGGTTTTAGTCGTGATGCCTTGGTCGCCCCATGAGGACAAAACCAAACTACGGATTCAGGCATTAAAGGCGGGGATCGCAACTCAGTTCATGGTGCCAATCCCCAAGGCTGATGCCTACAAAGCTCTCAACGTTTCCTTGGGACTGTTGTGTAAAGCCAAGTGGCAGCCGGTCTATCTAAAGCCATTGGATAATTCTGAAGCTGCTGACTTAATTATCGGTTTTGACACAGGCACAAATCGAAAACTGTACTACGGCACCTCTGCTTTTGCAGTCCTAGCGAATGGCCAAAGTTTGGGTTGGCAGTTACCAGATGTACAACCGGGAGAAACTTTCTCTGGCCGATCAATTTGGCAGGTCGTGTCCAAATTAGTTCTTAAATTCCAAGACAACTGTAATTCCTACCCTAAAAAGATCCTCCTGATGCGCGACGGGCTTGTTCAAGAAGGGGAGTTTGAACACACAATCAAAGAGCTGACGAATCAAGGTATCGCTGTAGATATTCTGAGTGTGCGTAAAAGCGGCTCAGGCAGAATGGGACGTGAGATTCATTCAACTCATAGCGGAGTAACCTATCAGGACGCCGAAGTCGGTACGGTTATCTTTATCCCTGAAAGGAACGCATTTATTTTACAGACCAGCGAGGGAATCAAGACAAGCCATGGAACGATTGGCAGTGCTAGACCGCTGCACGTTGTGCGTCATTATGGCAACACTCCCCTAGAGCTACTGGCCTTGCAGACCTATCATTTGACTCAGTTGCATCCTGCCAGTGGGTTTCGCTCTTGCCGACTACCTTGGGTGCTGCACTTAGCCGATAGAAGTAGCAAAGAGTTTCAGCGGATAGGTCAGATTAGCGTTTTAGAAAAGATCGACCGCGAAAAGTTAATTGCTGTTTGATGTAATAATAGACTCTAGCCTAGTAAAACTTGGAGCAACATTGAAATACTCTATGTAGGCTGCTCAATTAAAAGCGGAACTGGCTTACTTGGGTGGCTAGTCTATGAAAAGCAAATACTTTTAGATAAAAGTCTATAGATTCATCATCCTGACCCCTGATCAAAGGGAATGCTAGGGGGTAAAATTAGGTTTAATAATATGAGAAACTAGAAAAGATTATCAATCATTATATTGTCAAAAGAAACCCCTGACCCTATGCTTGTTTAGAGATAAAAAGACGGTGTTAACGTCACGATAACAATCGGCTATCCCGTCATTATTTTCTGTAGCGATCGCCCTGATTGCAACTCTAGTTTTTGTACTGCTTACCCTTATTCTAATTAGGAGATCTTACTCATGCCAATTGCTGTGGGAATGATTGAAACGCGCGGATTCCCCGCCGTCGTCGAAGCAGCAGACGCAATGGTAAAAGCCGCTCGCGTTACCCTTGTGGGCTACGAAAAAATTGGGAGTGGTCGGGTCACCGTGATTGTGCGGGGTGATGTCTCCGAGGTGCAAGCCTCAGTGGCTGCCGGGGTCGATTCTGCCAAGCGAGTCAATGGCGGAGAGGTGCTGTCCACGCACATCATTGCTCGTCCCCATGAAAACCTTGAGTACGTGTTGCCCATTCGCTACACAGAAGCGGTGGAGCAATTCCGAAACTAAGGGGTTTGGCAGTCCAGTAGAGTCTTCAGTTCAGTCGCTTATTCAGTGTCCAGTTCTTACCTGTTTGACGTTTAGGAGTTATTACAATGGCAATTGCCGTCGGTATGATTGAAACCCTTGGCTTCCCCGCAGTGGTGGAAGCCGCAGATGCAATGGTGAAAGCTGCTCGCGTTACCCTAGTGGGCTATGAGAAAATCGGCAGTGGTCGGGTGACCGTGATTGTCCGTGGCGATGTGTCTGAAGTGCAGGCTTCCGTCGCCGCGGGTGTTGAAAATGTGAAGCGTGTCAATGGGGGTCAAGTGCTCTCCACCCACATCATTGCTCGTCCCCACGAAAACCTCGAATACGTCCTGCCGATTCGCTATACGGAAGCGGTGGAGCAATTCCGCGAAAGCGTTAGTGGTATTCGTCCGATGGGTCGCCCATAGTGAAGATCGCGCGAGTGTGCGGCACCGTTACCAGTACTCAAAAGGAAGACACCTTAACGGGAGTCAAGTTTCTCGTCTTGCAATATTTGGGTGAGGACGGCGAATTTTTACCCGACTACGAAGTGGCTGCGGATACGGTTGGTGCAGGACAGGATGAGTGGGTATTGGTAAGCCGAGGCAGTGCCGCCCGCTGTATTATCAATGGCGCCGAAAAACCCATTGACGCAGCCGTTGTCGCCATTATTGACACCGTAAGTCGGGATAACTATTTGCTCTACAGCAAGCGTACCCAGTATTAGCATTGGAGACTTCTCCCTATGGCGGTTCAAAGCTATGCGGCACCTCCGACGCCGTGGTCTAGGGATTTAGCGGAGCCAGAGATTGCCCCCACGGCTTACGTGCACTCCTTTAGTAACCTCATCGGCGATGTCCGCATCAAAGATTATGTTCACATCGCACCCGGCACTTCCATTCGTGCCGATGAAGGAACCCCTTCCACATTGGCTCCCGCACCAACATTCAAGATGGCGTTGTCATCCACGGCCTCCAGCAGGGACGGGTGATTGGCGATGATGGCCAAGAGTATTCTGTCTGGATTGGTGATAATGCCTCAATTACCCACATGGCCTTGATCCATGGCCCTGCGTACGTTGGCGATGGCTGTTTTATCGGCTTTCGTTCAACGGTCTTTAATGCACGGGTGGGCGCGGGCTGTGTGGTGATGATGCACGTCCTCATTCAGGATGTGGAGATTCCACCGGGAAAATATGTGCCTTCGGGAATGGTGATCACGACGCAGCAGCAAGCCGATCGCCTGCCGAATGTGGAAGAGTCGGATATTCACTTTGCTCAGCACGTGGTTGGCATTAATGAAGCGCTGCTATCGGGGTACCAGTGTGCTGAGAATATTGCTTGTATTGCCCCGATTCGGAATGAACTCCAGCGTCAAGAAGACCCACCCATCCTACACGTTGAAACGCTCACCGGGGAAAAAAACACCATGACCGCAGATTATGGGACTCATGTCCGCCAATTGTTGCAGCAGGGATACCAAATCAGCTTGGAATACGCCGATGCGCGGCGGTATCGCACTAGCTCTTGGCAGAGTTGCCCGGCGTTGACGGGACGGCAAGAGTCTCAAGTGATGGCGGCGATCGCCCAACTATTGAAGGAACATGAAGGCGAGTATGTGCGCCTGATCGGCGTCGATCCCAAGGCTAAACGCCGCGTTTTTGAGGAGATCATTCAACGCCCTGGTCAAACCCCTGTGACCACTTCCGGTAGCTATCGCCCTAGCACAACTGGCAGTGCGGCGCCAGTGGGTTCCTTGGACGCTTCCGTGGTGGCTCAGGTACGGCAGTTGCTTCAGCAAGGCTATCAAATTGGCACAGAGCACGCCGATCCCCGCCGCTATCGCACCAGTTCTTGGACAAGCTGCGCTCCCATTCAATCCAAACAGGAACCGGAGGTGCTGGCTGCCCTTGAAGCCTGTCTCAAAGAACATGCCGGCGAATATGTGCGCCTCATTGGTATTGATCAAAAGCAAAAGCGGCGCGTGCTTGAGCAAATTATTCAACGGCCAGAGGGGCCGGTGGCGATCGCCACAAAAGCACCCACCCCAGCGGCTACTAGCCATGTCTCCGTCAGTTCTGGCGGCAATGAAACCGTTCTCAGTGCCGATCTCCTGAACCAAATTCAAGACCTGTTGCGCCAAGGCTGCCAAGTCACCACCGAGTATGCCGACCAGCGTCGCTTCCGTACCAGTTCTTGGCAAAGTGGCATCAAAATTACCTCTGCGCAGCAAATCAATGACCTGAGTGCCTTCCTAGCGGAGCACCAGCGGGACTATGTGCGCCTTGTGGGTGTGAATCCCCAAGCTAAACAACGGGTACTGGAAACCATTATTCACCGCCCCAATGGCAAAGCGGCCAGCAATGGAAATCAAGGGGGCACACCCCCCTCAACAAGCGCTGTTCAAGGGAGCAGTAGTCGCTATGGCCTCAGTCAGGAGACGGTTGAACAAGTCCGGCAACTGCTGCAACAGGGCTATGCCCTCGGTCTAGAACATGTGGATGCCCGTCGCTATCGCACCAACTCTTGGCAAAGCGGCCCGCGCATTGAGGCCAAAACTCTCAACGAAGCCCTTGCTGCGATTCAGGCTTGCCTCCAAGAGTACAGTGGCGAGTACGTGCGCCTTAGAGAATTCCACGCAAGATCAGCAGGACTCTAGAGACCTCACTCTAGTCATCAGGAAAGCCCAGCTGCCGCGCCACCAGAGACAAGGACTTCGCCAACACCTAAGACAAGTGTAGTCTATGGCCAAGCCTATGTTAGTCAAATGTTTGCCAAGATGTTTCGCGTAGAACCTATCCAACCTGCGGTGGATGGTACAGGCAACAGTTGAACTCACCCACCGTCATTAACTTTGGATGATTAAGAGTAGTTTGTCATCAGGTCGGGTGCAGTGATCTGTTATGTGGCTACTCCCCATACCAAGATTTCTTCCACATCTGCATTTGATTTATTTCTGCCTGCTGGGTTAGTAAGATGTTTTTCGCAAGCCTTTTGATTTCTTGTCGCTTAGTCTTTGCTTGTTGTGATGAAGAATCATTGCATTTATAAATCTTAGATCAAAGTTTTCGTCAGCATTCCCTAGACTCATAGTCATCATCATGGCTTCTCTTTGAGTTTCAGACATTGGCATCATGTGACCCATTTGGGAGTTCCATGCCATTGGCGTACTTCCAATTCTGGGATACCAAGTTCTTCGCCATGTTTGTAACTGAGTAATTTCTTTCTCTTGGGCTTTGATAATTTCTAGGGCAAGTTTCTTGATTTCTGGTCGCTGGGATTTTTGGATAGCTTCCTTTGCCATTGAAACTGCACCTTGATGATGAAGAATCATCGCATCGATAAATCTTAAGTCTAGGTTTTCATCTGATACACCTAGCTCCATTGTCATACCACTCATGTTGTGACCCATTTGATGATTAGCGGCTGCTGCTATTCCTGAATTCAGAGCAAGAGCAACCACTAAAATGGGCGTATAAATTTTTGACGTCATAACTTTACTTCCTAATTTTTTGGCTCTAGCTTTAGCATAAGCATAACAATACGCTAGGCCGCAGTGAGTAGAGCAACGGTTTCCACATGGGCGGTTTGCGGAAACATATCGAGGGGCTGAATTTTTGCGAGTTGATAGGCACCGGTAGCGCAGAGGTGAGCTAGATCCCGTGCCAAGGTGGCGGGGTGACAACTCACATAGAGAATGCGCGGCGGACGAGTGCGGAGGATGGCATCAAGAACGGGGCGATCGCACCCTTTGCGCGGGGGATCGAGAATCAGCACATCTATAGCCTGATTGTACTGAGGCAGCCACTCTTCTGCTCTAGCACAGAGAAATTGAGCATTCTTAACGCCATTGTGCTGGGCGTTGGCGATCGCCTGCTGTACCGAGGCAGGATGCACTTCCACACCAATCACTTCAGCCACAGCACCCGCAAGGGGTAGGCTCAGCGTCCCGACGCCACAGTAGAGATCCACCAATCGTTCGCGACCCGTTGGCGCAATCCATTCTTGGAGGATGGTAACCAGTTGCTCCGCTTGCGCCGTGTTGACCTGAAAAAATGTGGTTGAAGCAATCTGAAACCTCACCCCTGCCATCTCTTCCCAAAGGTACGATCGCCCAGCCAGTACTTGTGTCTCGTCACCAAAGATGCGATTTCCCACTTGATCATTGAAGTTGACACAGACCCCCACCACTCCTTGAAACCGCTGTAACCACGTTTCTGCCTGTGCCGCAAACCTAGGGGGCAATGCTCCCGCTAGCACGAGGGTAATGAGCTGCTCCCCTGTGCGCTGACCTATGCGCAAACCAAGGTGGCGAAACCCCGGTTCATGGGTACGCTCGTTGTAGATTGGCCAAGGGTGTAACTCCTGCTTTAGGGCAGCCAATAGGGGGTTGAGACGTGGATCTTGGACTGGACATTGATTGAGGTTCACCAGATCATGGGAGCCTTTTTGGTAATAGCCAGCAACAACCGTTCCCCGCCGCCGACCAAGGGGGTAGGTCACTTTATTGCGATAGCCAAAGGGGTGGGGAGCAGCCACAATTGGCAAAAAGATTTGCGGCTCTAGATGACCAATGCGGGCGATCGCATCCTTCACCAGTTGTTCTTTGGCTGCCAATTGCGCCCCATAGGCCACACACTGCCACTGACAGCCGCCACACTTATCGGCAACAATACAGCTGGGGCGTACCCGCTGCTCTGAGGGCTGCACCACCTCCAGTATTTTGGCATGGGCGTATTGACGCTTCACATGGGTCAGTCGCACCCGTAGGCGATCGCCGGGAACCGTATCGGCCACCAAAACGACGCGACCCTGCCAGCGTCCTACCCCTTCCCCTGTGTGGTTTAAGGAGCCAATCGTTAACTCAATGGTGGCACCCTGCTGCCAAACGGTCATCAATTGATTTACGTCTGATTTACAGTTAAGACCAGCAAACGTTAGGGATACGTTAAGGAGACCAAGCATGCTCTATTTTCGCTGCTATACTGCAAGCGGTGCAATCCGACGTTTGTACTGAAGTCATTTTGGAGTCAATCCCCTATGTTGAAGCGTCTTTCGCCTTGGTTACTTGCGCTAGCACTACCCGTGGGTGCCTTCTTCACTACCCCTGCTAAAGCGGCCAATTTTATCTCCCTCACCTATGGCCCTTTTCAGCGCTCCTTCCCCATGTCAGAGCTAGAGGAATTTGTGTCCACTCAAGAAGCCACGGGGGAATTGCGAGCATTGATGCGGCTAGTTCCCAAAGATGACCAAGCCAAGCTCCTAGAATTTTTGGGCATGCGGCTGCCCTTTAATGTCGTCCAAACCAATAAAATTCTGTCTAGTCCCATTGGTAAAGATTTACTCAAACAATTTTCTGAAGTTACGATTCGCCGCGATAAAGCCGGTGAAGTTGCCCTCCGTGGTGCCATGCTCACCGCCGCTGCCTCTCCTGAGGGCTTGAGCATGATGTCGTTCCTAAAAAACTATCCCGCTGAAACCATTAACCTTGATTTGCGCAAACTCAACAAAATGCTCAAGAAACAAGACGGCATTATGAGTATGCTGGGTAAGTTGCGCCCATAATCGCAAACGATTAAGCAAAAAGAACAATTAACAATTCCAGTGCAGGGGTACAAAGACTCCTGCATTTTTTGTCGCAATCTACTCCTGCTCTCGCAACCACGTCCACCAGCGATTCAAGGGCGCATAGAGCAAGGGTGCCCAAAGACTACTCATAATGGCTGAGCTAAGCGCCACCTGCCGATGGTGTTGCCAAATCTCCTCGAGGGGCAAGCCACTCACAAGGCTCATTTGCATCGCCATGACCGTTTGCTGAAGAATAGCCATTGCAAAGGTCATCAGAGCAACGGAAATAAAATCCTCAGAAACAAAGCGCTGCTTTTGCATCAGGGCGGTCAGCCCCCCCACTACTGCTAAGCCCACTGCATGACTAGGGTGAGCACTGACTAAGCCATCTTGAATCCAACCGAGGGCAATACCCGCCAGTACCCCTTGACCCCACGATCGCTTGACACTCCAGACCACCACCCAAATTAAAAACCAGTCTGGCACCAATAGATGCAAGTTGGGTAAGTGAATAAAACTCAGCAGGGCACAGAGTCCCACAGAGCTAATAATAATCAGCCAGTTCAGACTAGTTCGCTGTAAAGGTGTCTGTCGGTTCAGCATAGGGAATGACCGTAACCCACTCGAGGCGATCAAGGGGGGCGCCGAGAATCACTGTGGCATGGGGACGGGTGGGATCGCTCAGTTCCACCGATTGCACCTCGCCAATGGGAATGCCCGCTGGATAGAGGCTACTGAGGGCTGAGGTATAGAGGACATCCTTGGGCTGCACCTTCGGATCCTTCTCCAAAAACTCGACAATCACTTGCTGGTTGAGCTGTCCCCGCAAAATCCCCATTTGCCGTGTCCGACCCACCACAACGCCGACTCGACTGGCGGGATCCGTGAGCAACATCACCCGACTGGTATTGGGAGTAATGCTGGTAATGCGCCCCACAAGACCCCCGTTGCCGACCACGACTGAACCAATGGTGAGACCCTGACGACTGCCTTCTCCCAACAGGAGCGATCGCCACCACTGATCGGAACTACGACCAATCACTGGTACAACGCGGCCATTGAAATTCGGCAACATGGGTGCATTGAGCAGTTGGCGTAGGCGTTGGTTTTCTGCTTGAAGGGCTGCCAGTTGCTGCTCCAGTTGCCAAGTGCGGGCTTGAATCAGGGCTTGCTGCTCTGCCACCGAGCCTTGAAAGGGCAACCTCAGCAGGCGGTACAGCTCTCGAATGGCTGCTCCATTGGTCTCACGCAAGATCCAAGTGCTCGTGAGTGCCAACGCTGCAATAATTAGGCCACCCGCATACCGCTCCCACCAGCGCAGCAAAAAAGCCATGGTTATCTATCCTTAACCAATGACCGTCGGTTGATTGGAAAAGACACGGGCTAAATCCTTGAAGTTCTCAAGGACACGACCGGTGCCCATCACGACACAACGGAGTGGATCTGCCGCCACATGGACGACAATGCCCGTTTCATGGCTAATCAGGGTATCTAGACCCCGCAGCAGCGCCCCACCGCCTGCTAACATAATGCCCCGATCCACAATGTCGGCTGCCAGCTCTGGGGGCGTCCGCTCAAGGGTACGTTTAATTGCTTCAATAATGGCCGAGAGGGGTTCGGCCATGCTTTCGCGGATTTCCGCTGCTTTGACCACGACGGTGCGCGGTAGGCCAGAGAGTTGGTGTAGCCCCCGCACTTCCATGGATTCGGAGTCATAGCTGTCGTTGGGGTAGGCAGAGCCAATGCGAATCTTGATCTCTTCGGCTGTGCGTTCACCAATAATCAGGTTGTGCACTTTTTTCAGATACTGGACAATGGCTTCGGAAATTTCATCGCCAGCAACCCGTACGGATTCACTCAAAACGGTGCCCTGTAAGCTGAGAACCGCCACTTCCGTCGTGCCACCGCCAATGTCCACAATCATGTTGCCCGTCGGTTCTTCCACGGGTAAACCCGCACCGAAGGCGGCGGCCACGGGTTCATCAATCAAATACACTTCCCGCGCGCCAGCACCGCGAGCGGCATCCTCAATGGCACGGCGTTCAACACCAGTTACGCCACTGGGAATGCCAATCACGACACGGGGGGCAAACAAATTCTTACCGCCGTGCACTTGGCGCATAAAGTGCTTCAGCATGAGTTCAGCCCGCTCAAAATCGGCAATGACGCCATCCCGCAGGGGACGTACGGCCACGACATTGCCCGGTGTGCGCCCCAGCATTCGCTTTGCTTCAACACCAACGGCAAGGGGTTGTTTGGTATTTTGGTCAATAGCAACAACGGAGGGTTCCTCTAAAACCACACCCCGCCCAGACACATAAACCAGGGTGTTGGCTGTGCCCAAGTCAATGCCAATGTCTCGTGATAGCCGACTAAATACTCCCACGATGGTGTACCCCTTCTTTGAATCCTGTTGATTGTAACAGTGCCGTTACCAAAAAACGTGATGGCAAGATTGTATTACGTTTTGTTTGGAAAATCTCGGTGGGTTATCCCTATATCCAGACTTTTTGCTAAAGAGTGATGACGTCTCTTGGCGAGTCACCCAAAGCCGACTATTGATTCACCGCATCCTCTTCATCGGGATCACTCAAGGCCATGCCATTGGCTTCACGACGCAGGGTTTGCCGCTGTTGCTGGGTGACTTCAATACCGACGGCGATCGCTTCCTTAAGCCGTTCTAAGGTGGCCTGCCAGCGTTCTTGGGTGGTTTCTGAGAGGCGATCGCGATGTTGTTCAAAACTAGCAGTAATGTCTTCGAGCAGTTCGGGTAGGGCATCAGCGGATTTGCGCAGCAATTGTCGGGTTTCTTTACCGGAGCGGGGGGCAATCAGCAGCCCCACAAGTGTACCAATCGCACTCCCTAGGAGCAGACCACCCCAAAAGGCACCACCGCCACCCTGTTGCTGACTCATCGCTTTCTCCTTTGCAGGCGGACACCATATCGCCCTATCCAGCTTATCAAGGTTAAAAATAGACGGACATTGCGCTGTTGCCGACGCCATTTGGGCAATTGCGATCGCAAGCCCGACACCCCCCGCTGGCCAATGATAATCACGTCAGGAGCACCGCCCAAAACGCCATGAGTACTGCGCTCCGCATCCAGTAGCGCACGGGACACCCCCCGTAGAATTTGCCGCAACTTGACCAACTGCCATGCCAACCACAGGGCAATCAGCGCAATCAGGCAATTGCAGCCAATGACAATCCAAACCATTCGCGGCGTAGGGGGCATCGAAGTTTACAATTGTTGGTTTATCTTTTCATAGATTGCCACAGCCTAGTTTACCGTGGAGAACAAGTCGCTGGCCGGAATGGCAGGTATGGTAAAACTCTTCCCAAAACCAAAATATCGGCGAAGGATACGGCCTTGGCTGGTGTCGCTGTTGTTGGCGGCACTGATTGTTGGCGGTGGGCTGTTCAGTTGGTACCACTGGCGATCGCCCTCTTTGGCACCCCTTTACACGCTTACCGTTGAGGCACCGCCCCAAAGTCTGCAAGAGCTGGAGCAATGGGCAGAGTCTGCGGATCCCCTGAAGCGCGATCGCGCCCGCTATCTCTTGGCTGTAGAAAGCCTGAGTCGGCAGCAACCCCAAGCGGCTCTTCAGTGGCTCCAAGACCTTGAGCAGACCTACCGGCCAATGGCGGCACCGATTCTCCTCCTGCGGGCTGAGGCCTATCGCCAACAGGGAGACAACCGCAGGGCCAAGGAAACGTGGGAACACTTACTGCGGGACTATGGCAGCGAACCGGAAGCGGCAGTAGCCCTGCTGAGTTTGAATCAACCGCAAAAGGCGATCGCCCGCTTTCCCCAGCATCCGGCCGTCGTTAACTATGTGGCTGAACAGTTAAAGAACAACCCGGATCAGGTGCCCTACTTGAAGCTGGTGGCACGCTACGGTCTCTTTCTCAAGGATTACGGTACCTACCTCGAAATTTTGCGGCAGCGCTATGCCGATGAACTGACACCCGCCGACTGGGAAGCGATCGCCTTTGGCTATTGGGAAAAAATGCAATATGCCCCCGCAGCAGCGGCCTATGCCAAGGCTCCGCCAACCCCACTGAATCTCTATCGGGTGGGACGAGGACGGCAACTGAGTGAGGATCTTCGCGGCGCGATTGCGGCCTATCAAGCCCTGATTAAACGCTTTCCCAAAAGCTCAGAAGCAGCTCTTGCCCAACTGCGCCTTGCCCGTTTGGCGAAAACGCCGGCGGAGCGTCTTCCTTTGCTGGCTACCTGTCTCAAGTTAGCGACTCAAAATAAGGTGCCGGCGATCGCTGCCGATGCCCTTCTGGCACAGTACCAAGCCTACAAGGAACTGGGGAATGCTAAAGGGGCGCAACAGAGCCAACACCAACTCTTCAAGACCTATTCCCAGAGTACGGCCGCCGCAGAACTGCGCTGGCAACTGGCTCAAGAGGCGGCCCAAAAACGGCAGTGGTCTCAGGCACAACAGTGGGTCAAGGAGATCCTCAAATTCAACGCCGAGAGTGAGATTGCCCCGCGAGCTGCCTTTTGGAAAGGAAAGTGGCAGGGGGACTCAGGCCACAGCCAAGCGCAACGCCAAACTTGGCAATTCCTCATGGAGCGCTATCCTCACACGTACTATGCTTGGCGGGCAGCCAGTCTGCTCCAAAAACCGGTGGGCACCTTTACAACCCTGCGGCAACAGCGCCCCTCGGTAGTGGGCGATCGCCAAACCATACTCCCTCTGGCGACGGGCAGCCCAACGTTGCGGGAACTGTACCTTCTGCGGCAGTCTCAGGAGGCTTGGCAACGCTGGCAGTGGGAGTTCCAAAATCGGGTGACGCCGACAGCGGCAGAACAACTCACCGATGGCCTGATTCGCCTTGGTGTGGGGGAATACCTCGATGGCATCTTTATGCTGCAAAACTTATTTACGCGGGCAGCCAGTGAACCGGAGGTGGCAGCATTCTTTGCGCCCATTCGCCGGGATGTCCGCTTCTGGTATGCCCTTTACCCCCTGCCCTACTGGGAGTTGGTGGAAAAGTGGTCACTGGCACGCAACTTAAATCCCCTATTGGTGATGGCCTTAATTCGCCAAGAATCCCGCTTTGAAAAGGAAATCCGCTCCGTGGTGGGGGCAACGGGGTTGATGCAGTTGATGCCAGAGACGGCTGCTTGGATTGCCGAGACGTTGAACCTAGACAGCTATTCCCTTGTCGATCCGGAGGATAATATCCGCTTGGGCACCTGGTACTTTGACTACACCCACAATAAGTACAATCAAAACACGCTCTTGGCCTTGGCCAGCTACAATGCCGGGCCGGGCAATGTCAATCAGTGGTTGCAGCGATTTGATATTACCGATGGCGATCGCTTTGTCGAATCCATCCCCTTTCCTGAGACCTATGGCTATGTCAAGAGTGTCTTGGAAAACTACTGGAACTACTGGCAACTCTATGCCCAGCCCTAAAAAATCGTCTATTCTCTAAGGGGGTACGAGTTGAATCATGGATCAGGATATTCCTGTTGCGGAACGGCTGCAACCAATTTCTAAGGGCAAAGCGGAACCTCGGCGAGGGGGATGGGCGATCGCCAGCGCCATTGTCCTCGTAAGTCTTGTGGGGGTAGGAGCAGTGTGGTTCCTCAATCGTCCCACGGAATCACCAACGGCTACGGAAACGGAGCCAACCGTACCGCCAACGGAAAATCTGCTGGGACATCTGCCCTACGAGGAAGCCCCTCTCGCGGAACTGGAACCCATCAGTGCCGATGGCCAAATCAAGTTACGGCGAGCCGCAGCAGAGCGGTTTCGTGCCATGGTAGCAGCAGCGCAGCAGGAGGGAGTGGTATTAGTGCCCCTATCCGGTTTTCGCTCCAAGCAGGATCAGGACTATCTCTTTTTTGAAGTCAAGGAGCAACGAGCACAACGAGCCAGTGAGCGGGCATTGGTGAGTGCACCCCCCGGCTATAGCGAACACCATACGGGCTATGCCGTTGATATTGGCGATGGCGCCCGGCTGGACACCCATCTCAAGGAGACCTTCGAGGATACCCCTGCCTTTCGCTGGCTGGAAAAGAATGCGGCTCGTTTTAGTTTTGAACTGTCCTTTCCCCGTAATAACCCTCAGGGAGTGAGTTATGAGCCTTGGCACTGGCGATTTGTGGGCGATCGCCACAGTTTGCAAACCTTCTACAGAGCACGGCAACTGACACTGAGGAACGAACCATGAGGGGATTTGACCATCGAGCAGTTTTAGTAACCGGCGGTACAGGGGGACTCGGTCAAGGGGTGGTGCCTGTGCTCTTGAGCCAAGGCTATACGCTGACAATTCCCTACATTGATGCGGCGGCTCGTGAAACCCTAGAGAAACAACTATCTGCGGCTGAATTGGCCAACGTTCGGTTTGTCCCCGCCGACTTGAACAATGAGAGCGAAGTAGATGCGCTGGTCAGTCGGATGCCACAACTGGATGCGGTGGTTCACCTTGTCGGTGGCTTTAGCATGGGCGCAACGGCACAATTTGCCCTCAGCGATTGGCAGCAGAGTTTTCGCCTCAATGTTGAGACCACCTTCCTAGTCTGTAAGCACGCCCTCAAACGCATGCAAGCACAGCAATACGGCCGCATTGTCACCATCGGCTCCCGCGGTGCGGTCGAACCAGCAGCTGAACTAGCTGCCTATTGTGCTGCCAAAGCAGCAGTCGTGGCCTTGACGCGGGCGATCGCTGCCGAAACCAAAGGCAAGAACATCACTGCCAATGTCATTCTGCCGAGTATTATCGATACCCCGGCCAATCGAGCTGCCATGGGGGAAGCCCAAGCCGTGAATTGGGTGAGTCCTGCGGCCATTGGTGAACTCATTGCCTATCTTATTTCTGAGGGAGCAGGGGCTATTAGTGGTGCTGTGATTCCTATCTATGGCAATGCCTAGAGTGAGTTGCCATGCCTTTTATTATTTTGCTCATTCTTCTTTGTACGGTCACCAATCTCTTCAGCGAGGTGCTGATTCTCACTCCCCTCGAGGTCTTGCGCTCCATTCATATTCCAGCCATCGTCCTCTGGGGCGGGCTGCTCTTGCTCTTGGCGTGGGTGATCGGAGACTAGCAGGCTAAACCTTGACAACCCTTTGACTAAATTCAGCAATTTGGGCAGCGGCGACTTCTAAGCAGGGGCGATCGCGCACAAGGGCAAAGCGCACATAGCCCTCTCCCCCTTGACCAAAGCCAGAGCCTGGAGCGGCGGCAATCCCCGTTGCCTGCACGAGCGCTTGACAAAAGCCCAAGGAATCCCGTTGCCAAGGTTCAGGGAGTTTTGCCCACACGTACATCGTCGCTGGGGGGAGGGGCACCGGCCAGCCATGGTCGCAAAGCGCTTGGACAAAGGTATCGCGCCGCCGCCGAAAGACCTCCCGCGTTTGCTGGACACAGGTTTGATCCCCCGTGAGGGCAGCAATGGCTCCCCGCAGGATGCCGGCGTACTGGTTAAAGTCAATCACCGATTTGATTTGGCGCAGGGCAGCAATAATGTCAGCACGACCAATGGCAAAACCAATGCGAAACCCGCCCATATTGTAGGACTTGGAGAGGCTATAGAATTCAATACCCACCTGGCGATCGCGATCCACTTCAAAGATCGAGGGTGCCCGCTCCGCGTCAAAGACGAGATCAATATAGGGAAAATCATGGACGAGTAAAATGCCGTGGCGATCGCAAAACTCAACCGCTGTCTTGAAAAAGTCCAAGGGAGCAACCGCCGTAGTGGGATTGTGGGGATAGCTGAGAATGAGAAGTTTGGCCTGCTCTCGCACCGTTAGGGGAATGGCTGCCAAATCCGGCAAAAAGTGATTTTCTGCCCGCAGGGGCAAGGGATACAGGTGTCCCCCCGCAAGATAGACTCCCCCGGCATGGGAGGGGTACCCCGGATCCAGCACCAACGCATACTCTTGGGGATTCATCACTGCTAGGGGCAAATGCGCCGTCCCCTCCTGCGAGCCAATGAGCGTCAGCACTTCCCGCTCTGGATCCACACTGAAGCCAAAGCGGCGTTCAAACCAAATCGCCACCGCCTGCCGAAAGGCCGCTGTACTGGCAAAGAGTTGATAGCCGTAGGTATTGGCATCGCGCACCGAAGCTTCAATCGCCGCAAGAATATGCTCCGCTACCGGCAAATCCGCAGACCCCAAGGAGAGATCGACAATCGGCTGTCCCGTGGCGGCCACTGCCGCCTTCGCCCGATCCATGGCGTCAAAGACATTGCCTTGGAAATAGCGCAGGCGATCGGCCAGCTTCATGCTGCCACCTCCACCTCACTGGAGAGCAAGGCCTCCACAAATTCAAAACTGCAAAAGGGACGCAGATCCTTAATGCCTTCGCCGGCGCCAATAAAACGAATGGGTAACCCCAACTCCTGCACCACGGCTAAGGCCACTCCCCCCTTGGCTGTACTATCCAACTTGGTCAAGATGACCCCAGTGAGTTGGGCCGCTTCTGCAAACACCTGCGCTTGGCGCAAGCCATTTTGACCAAGGGTGGCATCGAGGACGAGCAGCGATTCAATCTGGGCATCGCCCGCTTTTTTGTCAATGATGCGGCGGATTTTCTTGAGTTCCTCCATCAGGTTGGCCTTGTTTTGCAAGCGACCTGCGGTATCCACTAGCAGCAATTCTGTGCCCCGGGCTTGGGCAGCACCAATGGCATCAAAAACAACGGCAGCAGGATCAGTATTTTTGCCGGGGTTGGCAATCACCTCCACACCGGAGCGCTGTCCCCAAATTTTCACCTGTTCGGTGGCGGCCGCCCGAAACGTATCCGCCGCTGCAATCAGACAACGATAGCCCGACTGGGTGGCAATGTGGGCGAGTTTGCCAATCGTGGTGGTTTTGCCAACGCCATTGACACCGGCAATCAACCAGATATTCAGCACGCCCTTTTTCGGGGCAAAGTCACGACGGTAGCCCTCCTGAAACGGCCGATCCAGAATCTCTCGCAGAATCTCCTTCAGGTAGGCGATCGCCCGATCGGCGGGCAGCGTTTCTTGGCGAATTTTCGTTTGCAGGGCCGCAATAATCTGATCCGTGGCCTTGACGCCCACATCCGACTGCAACAGCAGCATCTCAATCTCTTCGACAGCATCCCGACTTAAAGGGCCTTGGCCAACGATCGCCCGCAGTTGATGCACCAGTCCACGACGGGTTTTGCCCAGACCTTGGCGCAGGCGTTGTAACCAAGTAATTTCCTCAATATCCACCTCCTCTGGGCGCCGGCCTTGGGCGGCGAGCACCTCCGCTGACCACAAAAAGCCCTCATCAAGAACAAGGGAGGAGGCTGGTTCTACCGGCTCAGCTTCAACAACGGGCTGGACAGGGGCAGATTCAGCAACAGCGACCTTTTCAGACTCTACAGAGACGGGAGCGGGGGCCTCAGCCGCCACTGGTTCGGCCGGCGGTGTCTCTTGAGTTTCTTCAGGGGTTTCAATGGTCGCAGCACTTTCCGATTGCTGTCGCGCTTGAATGGACTGGAGTGCGGTTTTTGCCCAGTTGAGGATGCCGGGAGAAGCGGTAGATTCTGTAGATTCTTTAGATTCTGCGGATGGTGCTGCCGTTGGGGTTTCTGCCGGCGGCGATGGCTCCTCACCACTGCCACCAAACTTGCGTCGAAACCAATTAAAAACCATGCCCTATCCTCTGTCCGACTGAACTTGCCTATTTCCCAGAATAGCCTTGATTTTCCTGTAAAAAGGCTTGCAGGCGATCGCCCACCCACTGACTCAAACTGGGGTGACCCACCACCAAAGGTTCCCAGTGTTGCACATCACCGCGATTGTAGCGGGGCAACTCACCATTGGCATAGGTAAAGGCACCCCCCGCCTCCTGCATGATCAAATCTGGTGCCGCTAAATCCCAGTCCTTCGGGGCACTGCGCCCTGTAAGGTTGACGTACAGATCCGCATCCCCTTGGCAAATACTTGCCGTTTTACAGCCCATACTCCCCATGGGAATGAGCTGGACTGCCCCCAAGGTTCTCAAAAAGGCCTGTAGGCGCTCTCCGCCGTGGCTCCGACTCATCACCACCCGCAACGGCTGTCCCTCCCTAGGGGGTTGAACCCACAAACGTGTCGAACCATGGCGCGTTTCTCGATAGGCTCCTGCGCCGGCAATGGCGGTGTAGATCACCTCCTGCTCCGGCCAGACAACAGCCGCTAAACAGGGGCGATGTTCATGCACCAAGGCGACGTGAATCGCGTACTCCCCCGTTTGCTGCAAAAAGTCGTAGGTGCCATCGAGGGGGTCAATCATCCACTGGTAGGGCTGGGGCAACGGCTGACCTAGGGTGTAGGTCTCTTCTGTTAAATAACCAAACTGCGTCGGCGGAAAATAAGCTTGGAGGGAATGGCGCAAAAAGGTATCAATCGTTTCATCGGCAAGGGTAACGGGATCACCGCCTTTATCCTGCACCGTTAGATCCTTCACCTGACGGTAAAACCGGCGCAGCTGCTCAAGGGCTTGCCAAAGGATGGGGCGCAGGGTGGCAAGGGTATTCTCAAGATCAAGGGAGGGGGACATCTAGGCTGCCTCAAGGGAAAGACCACGGGGAATCGCGGCAATTAATGTGCGGGTATAGTCGTGCTGGGGTTGTCGGTAAACGGCTTCCGCTTCACCCATTTCCACAATTTCGCCATTGTACATAACCATGAGGCGATCGCTCATGAATTTGACAACACTGAGGTCGTGGGAAATAAAGAGGTACGTCAATTGAAACTCCCGCTGGAGTTCCTTGAGCAAATTCAGCACCTGCGCCTGTACCGATACGTCCAAGGCGGACACCGCCTCATCACAGACGACAAATTGGGGATTCAAGGCCAAGGCACGGGCAATACAAATTCGCTGCCGCTGCCCTCCGGAAAATTCATGGGGATAGCGATTTTGGGCTTGGGGGTCAATGCCCACCCGTTCAAGGAGATAGGCCACCCGCTCTTGGTGTTGGCGCTTGGACTGATGGCGGCGGTGAATCCGCAGCGGTTCAGCCACTAACTCGCCAATGGTCATCCGGGGATCTAAGGAACTGTAGGGGTCTTGGAAAATGAGTTGCATCTGTTGCCGCAGGGGACGTAATTGGCGAGGCGATAAATGGCTAATGTCGCGATCGCCAAAAAAAATCTTGCCTTGAGCGGGTTCGAGGAGGCGCAAGAGGGTGCGTCCCAGTGTTGTTTTGCCACAGCCCGATTCCCCCACCAAGCCAAGGGTCTCCCCGGCGCGAATCGTAAACGAGACATCCCTGACAGCAGTGACAAAGCGCTGCGTGTCCGCCACAGGATACTTGACCCAAAGGTGTTCAACCCGCACCAACGGGGGTTGGCTAGCCAAATGCGCCAAGCGTTCCTGCTGCTGCACTGGTGAAATCACTTCTAATCGCGGCGGCGTGGCCGCTAGAAAGTCCGCCACTGTTGGCAGAATCGCCAGAGGCTGATCCAAGCGAGGACGACAGGCCAGTAGCCCCTTGGTATAGGGATGTTGGGGGTGACGAAAGACCTGCTGAACTGTCCCCGATTCAACAATTTGCCCTTGGTACATGACAATGACCTGATCGGCCAATTCGGCAATGAGATTGAGATCATGGGTTACAAAAATGAGCGACAGAGGGTATTGCTGCTGCAACTCCCGCAATAGCCGCAGGATTGCTGCTTGGACAGTGACATCGAGGGCAGTGGTTGGTTCATCGGCAATTAAGAGCACTGGCGAAGCAGCCATGGCCATGGCAATCATCACTCGCTGAATTTGCCCTCCGGAAAGTTGGTGTGGATAGCGATTGAGAAAGCGTTTTTTGTCCTCAAGGGGGTCTTCAGGTTTGAGGAGATGCACCTGCTCAAGGAGGGCGATCGCCCGCTGTTGACATTGCCCCCGTGGCAATCGCTGCTGCGGATCAATGGCCTCTGCCAGTTGAAAGCCAATGGAATAGACCGGATTGAGGGAACTCATCGGTTCTTGGAAGACCATACTGATTTGGCGGCCGCGAATCTGTTGGATTTGGCGGGGGGGACAGCGCAGTAGGTCAATGACCTCACCCTCTGGCTCAGGCTGAAACCAAGCTTGGCCGTGGCTCACTTCTCCCGGCGGCAACAGCAGCTGCAAGAGCGCCAAGCAGGTGACTGACTTTCCCGATCCCGACTCGCCGACAATGCCAAGGGTCTGGCCCCGCTCAAGGCGAAAGGAAATGCCATCCACCGCCCGTAGGGTTTGATCGGCTTGGCGAAAGTCAACGGTGAGTTCTTCAACACGCAAAAGGGGTGAGGACATGGCAGGGCGAACTAACTCAGAATAATCCTAGAATAGAGGCGATTCTGGCACTCAGGCATGGAGTTGATCTTTTTTGGGGTTGGCCTGCTGTTGGGTCTAGGGGTTTGGTTTTGGCAGCGCCAGCAGGTTGAGGGATATCTCGAAACCCTTCTTGAACAATATGGGGCGCGCCCCTTCAAATCTTCCCCATGGCTACGGTTACAAACTTTACTCAGGGAACAAGTCAAGCAGTTAGAACGCTGCCAGCAAAAAATGACACGATGGCAAACGCTCCTTGAATACGCCCCCATTGCCTATCTAGAGGTAGATGAAGCCAACTGCGTGGTCTGCTGTAATGAGGCAGCGCGATCGCTCCTTGGTCTAAGGCATGCCGAAGGCCGCCTTTTTTTGGAAGTGGTGCGCTCCTACGAATTGGACTGTCTCATTGAAGAGGTGCGCCAAGAGCAAACGATGCGGGAGCAAGAATGGCTTTATGCCTACCTCACGCCGACGGGGCAAACCAAGCGTAAACCCCTGCGGGCACGGGGACTCTTCCTTGGGGAAGGGCATGTGGGTGTATTTATTGAGGATTGCGAAGAGGTGGTGCGACTGCGGGATGAGCGCGATCGCTGGGCAGCGGATGTCGCCCATGAACTGAAAACCCCCTTGACCTCGCTTCGCCTTGTGACTGAAACCCTCCAACAACGGGTGCCTGAGTCCTTACGGGATTGGGTCGATCGCCTCCTCGAGGAAATTATTCGCCTCAGCCTCTTAGTGCAGGAACTCCTAGAATTAAACCGCCTCAGCCATACCCCTGCCGATAGCCTAGAGCGACACCCCCTCGACCTTGCGCGGCTGATTGAAACTGCTTGGCAAGCCCTCGCTCCCTTGGCTCAAGCCAAAAACATTCAGCACGAGTACACAGGCCCAGAGCAGTTTCCCTACTGCGGCAACGAATCGCAACTGTTTCGGCTCCTCGTGAATCTGTATGACAACAGCATTAAATATGGCCCAGTGGGGGGTCAAGTCATGACGCGGCTGTTGAGCGATCGCGAGGGGGGCTATCTCTGTATCGAAGTCATTGATACCGGCAGTGGTTTTCCACCCAAGGACTTGCCCCATGTGTTTGAGCGGTTTTATCGGGCACAGGCACGGCGACATCGCTTTGTCATTCCCACCGATCCTGAAGGACGGATGCCCCCCGTCGGTAGCGGTAGTGGTTTGGGATTGGCCATTGCCCGTCAAATTGTTGAATGCCATGGCGGCTACATGCAGGCTGCCAATCATCCCGACTATGGGGGAGCGTGGCTGCGGATTTACTTGCCCCTCACTGAGCTATAGTTCCTTGGCCACCCAGCGATCGCGCCCTAGAGTCTTTGCTTCATAGAGGCACTGATCTGCAAGACTCAACAATATGGCTGGACTATGGTCAGGGGTGGGGACGGTTGTTGCAATCCCAAAGCTTGCCGTTAGCTTCGGCCCGACGGTGCTTTTAGCGTGGGTGATATTGGCTTCGGCTAGTGCTGCTTGAATCTTCTCAACAACATGGATGGCTCCCGCTTGATCTGTACTCGGCAAAAGCAAGGCAAACTCTTCCCCCCCAAAGCGCGTCGCCAAATCCCCCGCCCGCCGCAGACGACTTTCTAAAATTTCCGCGACCCGCTTGAGAATTGCATCCCCCTGCAAATGACCGTAGTGATCGTTGTAGGCTTTGAAGCAATCAATGTCCAGCATCACTAAACTCAAAGGCTGTTGCTCCCGTTGACAGCGTCGCCACTCCCTCGGCAGCAATTCATCAAAACAGCGGCGATTGCCAATATCCGTGAGACTGTCAATGTACACCATTTGCTGGAGATTCGCATTGGCCAGCTCCAAGGCCTGATACATCTCCGCCTGTTGTAGTGCCACCGTCAAGGGTTCCGCAATGCGTTGCAGCAAGAACAACTCCTCCCGCTGCCACAGGCGAGGACTGCGACAATGGTGGGCAATCAGGAGTCCCCAGAGGTCGTGGCCTTGCAGCAGAGGCACCACCAGATTCGCCTGAACTTGCAAGCTGAGCAGTAGCTCGCGGTAGCAATCCTGTAGTTGGGCTTGGTTGACATCGCTAATCGTCACCGTGCGCCCTTCGAGAAAGCGTTGTGCTGTCCCTTTACTAAAACAAGGGTCGTGGATCACTTGACCCAAAATCGAGTACTGGGGCAACGTGGTGGCTTCCACTTCCACAATGCCACTGCCATCGGGTAAAAAGCGGTAAATCAGGACGCGATCGCTCAGAAGCAGTTGTTGAATACTCGTTACCGCCCGCTGCAAAATCTCCTCTAAGCGAATGGACTGGCGAATATCCTGAATAATGGTGCTGACAATCATTTCCCGCTCTAGGGAGGTTTTGAGTCGCTCCTCGGTGCGCTGCTGATCTGACACATCTAAGAGGACGCCATGGAGCATTTGACTGTGGGGATCCAGCTGCCCGCGATCGCTCAACCAGCGAAAACAGCCATCGCGATGTTGAATGCGATAAGTCGTGCTGTAGGCGCGCTGTTGCCGAAGCGCCTGCTCAATATCCCGTTCCGCCAAGACCAAATCCGGCGCTGGGATAATCTGGCGCAAGTCGGTTAAATCTTGGGGAAAGTAGCCCGTGAGCTGGTAAATTTGGTCACTGACATAGCTAAATTGCCACAGGCGATCGCGATCGCGCCGATAGATGGCCACGGGCAAATGACTAATGAGGGTGTTATAGCGCTGTTCGCTTTCTGTAATTGCCACCGTAATCGCCTGCTGCCGCGACAGTTGCCAGCGCAGTTCTGCCGTTGCCTTGTTGAGTTCCCGCGTGAGCACCTGAATCACCCCTTGGGCTTCGGCAATATCAATCGCCGCCAAAAGATTACTTTGGGTCACAATGCCCACCATCTGCCCATCGTCGTCCACGACCACAACGCGACGTACTTGATGCTCCTTGAGCAAATGATTCACCTGCCACAAACTTTGCTCTGGATGTACCGTTAAGACCGGCTGGGACATCCTGCTGGCAACCGTGCCGCTAAGAGTGCCGCCATCGTGTTGGAGTGCTTCAAACAGATCTTTCTCAGTGATAATGCCCCACGGACGAACCCCCAAGGAGGTTTTTTCCGGAATCACTAAACTAGTCACGCCCCGTGCTGCCATCAGAGCAGCAGCCTCCTCTAAGGAAGCCTCAGCAGTAATTGTGGCCACATCAGGCACCATCACCTCCGCCACCCGCTTAATCCGCAGCAGATCCACAGGGCGCAAACTCTCACGTAAGGCCTGACGGGTCAGCAGTCCCTCTACTCCCCCTGATGGATTGACTACTGCGAGGGCGTCCACGCCCAATCTACGAAAGTGTCCCAAAACCGCTAGCGGATCATCGAGATCACTGAGGTGCAGACTATAGTCTGGTGGCAGCATAATCTGATCAGCAGTGATTGCCTGCGGCGCATAGCCCTTCCCCAAGGCACGGATCACCTCCCGTTGGGTGATCAATCCCCGAAACTGCCCCTGCTCCTCGACAACAAGGCCAAGCCCTTTATTTTTCTGTAAGCCGTGGAGAATGTCATTGAAGGAACCCCTAGGAGCAATTGAAACAACGTGCGCCTGCACTAAGGTTTGCAAATTTAAGCCTGAACTCAATTGCTCCATACACTGCCTCTCTCAATAGGTAGGATCATTAACTTTAAGGTTTTATTAATAATTTTTTAGAAATAAACATTAAAACTTCGATCAAAGTTGACGAAGTTTACGAAAAGTTGCATTACTGATCTCGTTGACATCCTCCCCCTGCTTTAGCAGGGGGATTCCTAAGCCTCACGACTTAGGTTTCTGTTTCTTCGCGGTTGCCCTTTAGACGTATGCCTATCAGGTCTTACACCCGCTCCACAGACTGCAACCGTGTGTCCCACGGCCAAAATGTTTTGAGCGGCATTCACATCTCGGTCGTGGTGTGCCCCACATTCAGGGCAGTCCCATTCCCGGACGTTCAGCGGCAGCTGCTCAACCACGTGACCACACTTTCCACAGCGTTTAGAACTGGGAAACCATTGGTCAATTTTTACCAGTGTCCGACCATACCACTGGGTTTTATAGTCCAATTGCCGTATCAGTTCACCCCATCCAGCATCGCTGATGGATCGGGCAAGCTGACGGTTCTTGACCATATTTTTCACAGCCAACGACTCGACTACAATCGTTTGGTTTTCACGTACCAATCGAGTCGTCAACTTGTGCAAATGGTCTTTTCTGGAATCAGCGATCTTCTGTTGAATCTTGGCGACTTTCAGCCGCGCCTTATTCCAATTGCGAGAGCCTTTTTGCTTGCGACTCAAAGACTGCTGAGCCTTACGGAGTCGTTTGTAATGGCGGTCAAAGTGCTTGGGGTTGGCGACCTTTTCCCCTGTACTCAGGGTAACGAGACTGCTAAGTCCTGCATCCAAACCAACCGACTGGTTGACGGGTTGCAGTGTCAGGTCTCTGGGGTCGTCAAACCTCAGACTGACATACCACTGTCCAGCGGGGTTAAGCCGGACTGTAACGGTGGATGGCTCAACGCCTTCTGGCAATTGCCTAGACCATCTAATATTCAATGGCTCCAGACACTTTGCCAGAAACAATTTCCCGTCTTTCCACCTGAAAGCAGACTTGGTGAATTCTGCGCTACCACCATGGCGTTTCTTTTTGAAGTTGGGATATTTCGCCCGACCCGCAAAGAAGTTGTTGAAGGCAGATTGCAGATGCCTCAAGGCCTGTTGCAACGGAACAGAGCTAACCTCATTCAAAAACTGGAGGTCATCTTGCTTCTTCCACTCGGTAAGCAAAACAGAGGTTTGGGTGTAATCAATTCTCTCCTGCCGTTCACGCCAAGCTTCTGTTCTCACTGCCAACGCTCGGTTATAAACCAACCGAACACAGCCCAACGTTTTCCGAAGCAGGGATTCCTGCTCGGTCGTCGGGTAGAAGCGGTAACTGAAAGCCTTTTCCATGCCTTAGATTGTAACAGTGAGTGTACTTGGCAGTCTACGACTGCCGCTCCTATCCCTCCCCTTCCTAAAGGAAGGGGTCTCCCGGAGGTAACGATGATCTCCACTGCAGATCAACTTATTCCAATTCTATCTTGAGGGCTAAGTCACAACCTAGGTGGGGCTGACAACCTAGGGGCGGTAGTACATTCCGCTGTGGCAAGAGAAAAGCTAGGATAGGGTATTGAATGCGTCCTATTCGCCCCATGCTATGGATTAGCGAATTACGGTATCAGGAACTGTGCCTGCTGCGGGTGAGTGTGACTGCGGCAGCAATCTTAGGATTGAAGCGATGAATCCCCCTACGTCTAGTCTCATCTGCCCGGAGTGCGGCACGGCAAACGCCATTCACCAAATCGAGTGTTGCCACTGTCAGGTGCCACTCCTAAAGCGCTATTTGTGGGCGATCGGTTCCAGTCTGGATCGCTACAGTGTGGGTGAACTGGTGGGCGATCGCTACCTCATCCAAGGCAAGCACCTTTTATTAGATTTATTGCCGGGGGAGCCAGCCCCAACTGTGGATAACGCTGCTCAGCTTTACCGCCCCTATCTGCGCCTGTTTCCCAAGCGTCCCCATGTCCCGGAATTATTTGGCGCCCTTTCCCTGCCGGAAGGAGAACTGTTGCTCCTTGAGCATGCCCCCGTTAGTTGTATTGATATTGCCAATGCCAAACTTGCCCCCGGTTTGACCCATGCGGCTCCGCTCACCAGCATCTGGGAAAAAGCCAATGTGGTCCGCCGCTTCAATTGGTTATGGCAAATTATTGCCCTTTGGCCAGCGTTGGTTGCAGAAAACGTCGCCCTGACGCTGCTCAATCCACAATTTTTGCGGGCTGAAGGCTCCCTTGTGCGGCTGTTGCAACTGCAAGCCGGCAATAATCCCACCTTGGCTGAACTGGGCAAATTCTGGCAGACCCATTTCAGCTTTGCCGACCAAGGGGAAAACTTCCAGCAGGCCTTTGCGCTCCTGTGTCAACAAATGCAGGAGCAGCCGCAAACAACCCCTGAAGCTATCCGCGAAACCCTAGAGACCCTATTTCAGCAGGCCCTAGACAGCCTTGGCTATGAGTACCACTACGATGTTGCCAGCTGCTCTGACCAAGGCCCTAGTCGCAGTCGCAATGAGGATAAATGTCTGCCCCAGACTAATCTCACTAACCAGTCGCGGGTTCTCGCCTTGGTGTGTGACGGGGTTGGCGGTCATGAAGGGGGAGATGTGGCCTCGGGTTTAGCGATTGAAATCCTAGAGCAAACCCTCAAGCCCCTCAATCTCCTAGAGACAACCCCCGCCACGGTAGAGCAGGCGATTCAAACCGCCATTCGCCGCACGAATGATGCGATCAATCAACGCAATGATACGGAGCAGCGCCACGAACGCCAGCGCATGGGAACCACGGTTGTCGGTGCTCTGATTGAACACGCCCATCTTTACCTTGCCCACATTGGCGATAGCCGCGCCTACTGGATCAACCGCTGGGGCTGCTACCAACTCACCCTCGATGATGATGTGGCCAGCCGCGATGTGCGCTTAGGGATGAGTACCTACCATCAAGCCCTCGAACTCCCCTACGGTGGTTCCTTGGTGCAAGCTTTGGGGATGGCACCCTCCCAGCATCTGCACCCCACAGTTGAGCGCTTTTTGCTGGATGAAGAGGGGATTCTTTTGTTGTGTTCCGATGGTCTTAGTGACTTTAATCGTGTCGAAACCTACTGGCCACAGTACCTCCTGCCTGTGCTCCAAGGTCAGCTTGCCCTCACTGCTGCGGCTAAACAACTGATTGATCTTGCCAATCGCCTCAATGGCCATGACAACGTGACGGTGGTGCTCATTCACTGTCGGGTGAAGAACGCATCGGGTATCATTGACTTGGACTACAGCGATATTGTCTGTCAAGGGGAGTTGCCAGAGGTGACAGACATTACAATGAGCTATGCCCCCCCACCCGAGCCACCGGATCTCGACCTAACAGTTTCCCAGATTGTGGAACCCCCTCAACCCCAACCCAAACCACAGCCAACCCAAAGGTCTCGTTCCCAAGCGTGGCTGCTACTGCTGATTGCCGTGGGCGTTGCCACCGCTGCCCTTGGCTTTTTGGCTGTGATGACTTCTATGAATCGCTCTGTGGTAGAGCCATCCCCCTCACCGTTGACCCCACCCCAATAATGCCGAGTCCTGACGATTTTTCCCTCGACGCCTACGACTATCACCTGCCCCCGGAACGGATTGCCCAACATCCCGTTTCTCCCCGCGATCATTCCCGCCTGATGGTAGTGGCACGGGACACCGCTACAGATTACTACTTCTATGAGCTACCGCAACTGCTGCAACCGGGAGATTTGCTGGTGCTCAATGATACACGGGTGATTCCGGCGCGGCTGATCGGTCAAAAAGTGGGTGGCTCTGGCCGCACCGTTGAGGTGTTTCTCCTCGAAGAGTTGAGCGATCGCCAGTGGCTAGGCCTTGTGAAACCGGGACGTAAATTGCGCCCTGGAGCTGTGATTCAAATTGGTTCCCTCCGAGCAACGGTACAGGCCATTGATGCCGCCACACGGGGACGGGTGATTGAATTCGACCTGCCGCCGGGCGATCGCCTGTGGCCATATCTCGATCAACTAGGCGAAGTGCCCTTACCTCCCTACATTGACAATCCGATTGAGGATACTGAGCAATACCAAACCGTCTATGCCCGCCGTCCCGGTGCCGTGGCTGCGCCAACCGCTGGCTTGCACTTTACCCCCGAACTCTTTAGTAAGCTGGCCTATCGCGGCATTGATCACTGTTTTCTGACGCTCCATGTGGGCATTGGCACCTTTCGTCCGGTTGAGGCCAGCGATATTCGCCATCACCATCTCCACGAAGAATGGATTGAGGTACCCGCTGATACCGTCGAGCGGATTCAGGCCGCCAAAGCTGCCGGCGGACGGATTATTGCCGTCGGCACCACCGTTATTCGCTCCCTAGAGACCGCTGCCCAATCAGGCACCCTTCAGCCCTTTTGTGGCAAGAGTGATCTCTATATCTATCCGGGGTATCAGCCCAAGATTGTCGAGGGCTTCATTACCAACTTTCATCTGCCTCGCTCCAGCTTGATGATGCTCGTGAGTGCCTTTATTGGCCGCGAACGGCTACTTCAGCTGTATCAACAGGCCATCGATCGCCAGTACCGCTTCTATTCCTTTGGCGATGCCATGCTAATTTTGCCTAGCGCTTGCCACAATGCTGTTTGAGTGTGCTATCTTAAGGCCAGCTGTTTTGCAAATTACCGTTCAGGGAGATGGAGGTGATGCCCATGGCAGATAGTAGTAAACGCTTGGGTTGTCGTTTTGGAGTCGCTCAACTCTAGGGAAGAGTTGTTCTCCATCTGTTGATTTTGAGTCAGCAACTAGGGGGCTGCTTCTCCTAGCAGTTGATTCCAACGATAGCCACCAGACCGCTCCTGAGGCCTTCCTTGGGGGCGGATGGCTTTTTAAGGGTATTTTAGTGTGTCTTAAGCAATAATGTAGTTTTGTGACTAGCCATTAAAAAACATTTCAGATGCTGGGTTGCCAATGGGACAGCGATCTATAGTGGGGGCAACCGGAACGTCGCCATTGTTGGCCAAAGAAGACAAATTGAGAGTGAACAGCGACTAATAATGGTGGACTCTGGAACTGTTGCGTTCTGAGAGCAGCTATGGCCGTTCAGAGTTTACCCCGGAAAACGCGGCAGAGAACCCCGCCATTGCGCCCGATTAGTGGCCCAAAGCTACTTCTGGTGGTGCTGTTGAACCTATCCGTTGCGGGCTATGTTTTTTGGGCTTATCGTACCGCTTATCAGAATCAGCTGCCCACCCAACGGAATCCCATTTTCCAAAACCTGCGTTCCCGCTAGACTTGCCCTTGGCAGATTGCGACGATAGAATGAGGGGTTGCTGTCTTTTTTTTCAACGGGCATGAAATCCTACCTCGCTGCCGCAGTGCAAATGACGAGTCAGCTGAATCTTGAGGCAAATTTGGCTCAAGCAGAAGAATTGATTGAATTGGCAGTGAGACGGGGGGCAGAACTCGTTGGGTTGCCAGAAAATTTTTCCTTTCTTGGCGATGATCAGGAAAAGGTGGCTCAGGCGGCAACAATCGCGGAGCGGACTGAGGCCTTTTTGAAACGCATGGCGCAGCGATTTCAGATTACCTTGGTGGGGGGGGGCTACCCGGTACCGGCAACTGAAGGCAAAGTCTATAACACAGCGGTACTCATTGGCCCCAACGGAGAAGAATTGAGCCGTTACCAAAAGGTGCATTTGTTTGATGTCGATTTGCCCGATGGCAATATCTACCACGAATCGGGCACAGTGCTCGCGGGACGGCAATTGCCCTCTGTCTATCCCAGTAAGGAACTGGGGAATATCGGCTTGTCGGTGTGCTATGATGTCCGCTTTCCAGAACTTTACCGCGCGCTCTCCCAAGCGGGGGCAACGGTGCTGTTTGTGCCGGCGGCCTTTACCGCCTTCACGGGTAAGGATCACTGGCAAGTTCTTCTCCAGGCACGGGCGATTGAAAATACCTGCTACGTGATTGCGCCAGCGCAGACGGGAATTCACTATGCACGGCGGCAAACCCACGGCCATGCGCTGATTGTCGATCCTTGGGGCACCATTCTGGCGGATGCGGGCGATCGCCCTGGCCTCGCCATTGCAGCCATTGAACCTAGTCGCCTTGAGCAAGTACGCCAGCAGATGCCCTGCCTGCAACATCGCGTCTTTTTCTAGGTTTTGGGCAAATTCTGAAATAAATCGTAACACTGCATACCGCAGGGGGAAGTGTCCTACGCTATCGTAGAACCATCGGTGAATCCTTGCCCCCACTCCAAACCCACTAGGAGAGTATCTATGGATAGCGTTACGGTTCCTAACCCACAAGCCTCCGCCGAGGTTTGGAACTCCCTGAAGTGGGCGATCGCTCACAGTTCAGGTTTTCAGCGTTGGTTGAGCGAAAAGCAAGCTAGTGTTGTCGTTGAGCAGCCGACCGATCTCGACGCCTGTGTGACAGCTTACTTACGTCAAGCGCTAGAGACCCTTGCCTATTAGAATTTGGTGAGAATCGTAAGCTTTGCCCCTATACTAGGAGCATTCTGACTCCTTAGGTCACCAAACTCGCCCCATGACTCATGCGTCTGGGGATTTTCTATTTATTTTCTAGCCACAATCAGCGATCGCGACCGAGGCTCAAGGATCCCGTTGGCTATAGTGGAAAGTGCTAACCCACAACAGACCTATGATTGAAGGCCCGTGGATCCATAAGTTTATTGTCTCTAATGGGATTCGTCTCCACTACGTCACCCAAGGGGAAGGGGAGTTGGTGCTGCTGCTCCATGGCTTTCCGGAGTTTTGGTACTCTTGGCGACACCAGATTCCCGTCTTAGCTGAAAAGCACAAAGTCGTTGCCCTAGATTTGCGCGGCTATAATCTCAGTGATAAGCCCCAAGATGCTGCCAGCTATGTTCTCGACGAGTTAATTCTCGATATTGTTGGTGTGATTGATGGTCTTGGCTATCGTCGCTGTCATTTGGTGGGGCAGGATTGGGGGGGCATGGTGGCTTGGGGGGTGGCCTATGCAGTGCCAGAGCGGATTCAAACCTTGAGTATCTTGGCCTGTCCCCATCCTGCCAAGTTTCAACAGTTGAGTTTTGAGCAATGGTTGCGCAGTAGCTATATGCTGCTGTTTCAACTGCCATGGCTGCCGGAGGGACTCTTGGAGTGGGGAGGCTATGGGGCGATCGCCCAAATCTTTCGCTGGGCAGCGGTGAACCAACAGGCGATTCGGCCGGTGGACATTGCTCGCTATCAGGATGCCGCCGCCCAACGGGGTGCCCTCTCCGGAATGCTCAACTACTACCGTGCCGGGTTGCAAAGCCTCTGGAGTCGGGAGTGGGGTGTGCTAGAGGTACCGACGCTGATGCTCTGGGGGCGGCAAGACCCTACCTTGGGCATTGAACTCACCTACGGCACTGAAGCCTTCGTCAGGGAACTGAAAATTGAATACTTGGACTACTGTGGCCACTTCGTGCAGCAGGAGCAACCCGACTTGGTGAATCAGTATTTGCTAGAGTGGCTAGAGACTGTCTCGGCTCCTCTAAATTAGCCGCCGCAATTCCGTCACTTGGTCGGCGATCGCCAGCAGCGATTCCGGCATTTCAGGCCCCGTCAAGATCACATCGAGGGTTCGCGGACGCTTTTCCAAAAAGTTCAATACCTCCGCTTCACTCAACACCCCCAGTTGAATGGCCACACTCACCTCATCTAAGACCACCAAGCGATGCTGTCCCCCTTGCACCGTGGTTTGCAGATGCTGCCACAGCTCACGCACCGCCGCCTTTTCTTGAGGAGTCAAGGTGTCCGTTTCGCCTAGACAGCGCTGGAGTGCTGGTCGCCACCACGTTAGATGCTGTCCCAACTGAATCGGGTGTTCAATCCCCGTTTGAATTCCCCCCTTGAGCAATTGCACAATGATGACGCCGCTCCCTTGGGCAGCTACCCGCAACGCCTGCACCATGACTGTTGTGAAAAAGTGCCGCTGCCGACAGGTAAACACCTGCACCACTCCCTCAATGCCATAGCTGAGGGGTAATTCTGCCTCAGAAACGGAAACCGTGAGTTGCGCCACCATCGTGTTCCTGTCCAGTCAAAAGGGGAAGCTTGCCACTAGCCGTTATACATCTAGTGTAGTACGCCATAATTTAACCCTAGTGAACACTAGATATACGTAGCCGTCAAGGGGTCAGAGAATCAGTTATCTTAAGAAAATGTGACTGTTACTGAGGATGCACCCATGCCAGCGACACAGGCCCTTGATGCTGAGGCGCTTTTTCGCGCTGCCTACGAAAATCGTTACACATGGGATGAGAATTTTCCTGGCTTTACGGCCAGGGTCACGCTCATGGAGGGCGATCGCACGTACCAAGGGCAGGTGAAAGTCGGCCGCGACTACAGCGTTGAGGTAAGTGGGATAGAAGACGAACAAGTCCGTGAATCCCTCTACAATCAATTACGGGATGTAATTGTTCACCGCAAGCGCAACCGTTTTGAAGCTGCCCACGGCAAAAACACCTTCCAAACTGGAGAAACGGATGCCAGTGGGGCAGTGGAGATCCTCGTCAGTGGCGACGCCATGGGATCGAACTACAAAGTACGGGACAATCAAATTGTCTATGTCAGCCGTGTCATGGGGCGGGTTGCCTTTGCCATTACCCATCGTGAAGCCCTCGATACGGGATCGGGCTACATTTCCACCAACTATGTGGCTGTCTTCCGTAACCCGCAAACGAACGAAGTGCTGCGGCAAATGGAGTTTGAGGACACCTATGTGCCGGTGGGCAATTATTACCTGATGAGTCGGCAGGTGGTGCATACCCATGAAAATGGCCAAACCAGCACCGCGGAAATCCGTTTTGATAACCTGCACCTTTTAGCCGACTAAGCGTGGAAATCACATTTCTAGGCACCAGTTCGGGGGTACCCACACGCACACGCAATGTTTCCAGTGTTGCTTTGCGACTGCCCCAACGCAAGGAAATTTGGCTCTTTGACTGCGGTGAGGCCACCCAGCACCAATTGCTGCGCAGCGACTTGCGCACGAGTCAGATTCGCCGCATTTTCATTACCCATATGCACGGCGATCACATTTTTGGGCTGATGGGCTTACTCGCCAGTTGTGGTCTTGCGGGAACCGTGACTCAAATTGATGTCTATGGCCCGCCAACACTGGATCGCTATATTGCCAGTTGTTTGCGCTGGTCGGTGATGCGGCTTCCCTACAAGTTGCAGGTGCATACGGTTGAGCCGGGGGAAGTCTTTAGCGATGGCGAGTTTACGGTAACCTGTCGGCTGCTGCATCATCGAGTGCCTGCCTTTGGCTACCGTGTCACCGAGAGCGATCGCCCAGGTCGCTTTCATGTGGAAAAAGCCCAAGCCCTGGGGATTCCCTTTGGCCCTCTGTATGGCCAACTCAAGCAGGGAAAAACGATCACTTTAGAGGATGGCCGCACCTTCGATGGTCGAGACTTCTGCGATCCGCCCCAACGGGGGCGCAGCATGGTCTATTGTACCGATACCCTCTTTTGTGACAGTGCAGTTGAATTGGCTCAGCAAGCGGATGTCCTCATCCACGAGGCCACGTTTTCCCATCAGGAGGCAGATCTGGCCTTTGCACGACTTCACTCCACCTCAACAATGGCAGCTCAGGTGGCGGCCTTTGCCCAAGTGAAATTGCTTTTCCTCACCCACTTTAGTGCCCGCTATGCCCCCGGCAACCCTATACAAGTGGAGGATCTGCTGGCAGAGGCGCAAGCCATTTTCCCCAATACCCGCCTAGCGCGTGATTTTCTCCACTACGAGATTCCCCGTGAGGGGAGTGTTCCTGAGGAGCTGCCTCCGAGTCAGCACGCGAGTCTCGATAGTGCTAAAACCGTGGATCACCCTGAGGCGCAAACAGGGGCTGCTGTCCAGAAAAATGCCCCCGCGATCGCCATCAACCGTGCCACTCGCCAGCAGATGCAACAGAAACTAGGAATTGACGCTGCTACAGCCAATGCCATTTTAGAGCGGCGGCGGCAGCAAAAGTTTACCTGCCTAGAGGAACTCGAACGCCTGTATCCGCAGGTGGCATGGAACACGCTCAACGTGCACTTCTAAAGTTCTCAAGATTGATTCTTTTGAGTCTCAAATAGAAACTTGTGACTGAGATCAACGTCTTGTTGTGCTGTTGATCACAGTTAAGCTTTGTGAAGCACTGGCATAGTTGAGACCATACCACCCAATTTTGAGGGGACTCATGTATGACGCTGCTAGAACTGATCCGACGTATTCAGGCGACCCGGATTGTGACCCCTGCTCAAGAGCGACAAATCAATGAATTGTTGTGGCAGCGTTCCCTGAGTGCAACTGAATATCAAGCCATGCAGGAGCTAGTAACGGCAATTATTGCGGGAGACATTCAAGTTATTTCCCAAATTCAACGGTTTGGCAGCAAAAAGAAGCTAGGGAATAATCGGCTACAATTGGTCTAGGGAATTGACCATCCCGCCGTTGGTTTTTGGGAGCGGCGTCTGCCCATGCAACTGTATTTTGACTATGGTGCGACGACCCCCTGTCGAGGGGAGGCTATTGCGGCCATGGTAGCGGCCTATGAACAGCAGTGGGGCAATCCATCGAGCATTCACGAGTGGGGGCAGCGTTCGGCGATCGCCCTCGAACAAGCGCGGGTGCAGGTGGCAGGCCTGATTCATGCCCAAGCGGATGAGATTATTTTTACCTCCGGCGGCACCGAAGCAGACAATTTGGCGCTGTGGGGCGTCTGTCAGCGCTATCGCCAACCCCAACATTTGATTATTTCGGCAGTCGAGCATTCTGCGGTGGCCAAACCGGCTGCGGCTCTTGAAGCCCAAGGCTGGCAAGTGACCCGTTTAGCGGTGAATCACTGGGGGGAGGTGGAACCGGCTCAATTGCGGCAAGCCCTCCAACCAAATACCGTCCTCGTCTCTATCATCTACGGGCAAAGTGAGGTGGGCACGCTCCAACCCATTGCCGAGCTAGCTGCTATTTGCCAAGAGGCAGGGGTGCTTTTCCATACGGATGCAGTGCAGGTGGCAGGACGGGTTTCCCTTGATGTACGACGGTTGGGGGTGGATTTACTGTCGCTGTCCAGTCATAAAATTTATGGCCCCCAAGGGGCAGGGGCGCTCTATGTGCGATCGGGGGTGTCCTTGGAACCGCTCTTGCGCGGGGGCGGACAGGAACTGGGTTTGAGATCTGGAACGCAAGCGGTGCCGACACTGGTGGGGTTTGGGGTGGCAGCGGAATGGGCTGCGACTGAGCTTGAGACAGAACCAATGCGCCTTGCCCAACTGCGCGATCGCCTGTGGCAGCAGTTGCAGGATCACCCTCAAGTGGAACGCACCGGACATCCATGGCAGCGCCTGCCCCATCATCTGAGTTTGATTGTGCGCGATCGCCACGGCCGACCGTTGAATAGCAAAACATTGGTGCGGCAACTGAACCTTGCCGGCATTGGCATTAGTGCGGGTTCCGCCTGTCAAAGTGGTCAAACACAACCGAGTCCCACGCTTTTGGCCATGGGCTACGATCCTGAAACCGCTAAGGCAGGAATTCGGATTACGTTAGGGCGAGAGACGACGGCTGCCGATGTCGACTGGTTGGCCATGGTACTGCGGCAATATCTCGCAGAGGCGATCGCCCCCCCCTTAGCAGTATCTCTTTCCTAAGGTGTATCCATGGTGTGGGCGGCATTATCGGCACAGGGGACTTGGGCACTTGCCAGCTATGGGGTCATTGCTACGCTCATTCTGCTGTGGCTCACTGTGCGATCGCAGCAACATCCTTCCCAAAAAGCCGCCCTCGAAGCTGAAGTAGCACGGCTGCAAGCGCACTGCAATCAACTCCAACAGCAACTGGATCAAGCCCTCACTGAAAATCAGCAGTTACAGACAGAGCGCAATTACTGGCAACAGCAACATCAAGCCCTGAGTGATCAACTCACCACCCTAGAGGTGACCTACCAACAACTAGAGGCCAATCTCCATCGCCTCGAACAGGAGCGCGATCGCCTGCAACAGGCACTTCAACAGCCCGTTGACTGGTGGCAGGAAATGACGAAAAACTATCAAAGTTGGTGGGAAAGCTTACCCTTTCTTCCCCATGAGGATACCAGCAGCAAATCCTAGGGTAAGCGATCGATGGGCAATGGCGGATAAAAGAGATAGCCTTGGCCATAGTGACAACCGAGGTCGATTAATTGAGCGGCTTGGGTTGCCGTTTCCACCCCCTCTGCCACCACATCCAAGCTCAGGCTTTTACCAAGGGCAATCACTGCCCCGATAATTTCATGGGCGGCTTGGCTTTGTCCGAGGTTCTGGACAAACGAACGATCAATTTTCAGGGCATGGATCGGCAACTGATGCAGCCGACTCAGGGAGGAATAGCCCGTGCCAAAGTCGTCAATGTTGAGGGCAACCCCCAGTTGTTGCAGTTCAGCGGCCACCTGCAATGTGGCTTCAAGATTGCGGATCATTGTGGTTTCCGTAATCTCCAGATGGAGGAGGTGAGGAGGGAATTGGGCACTGCGCAGCGCCACCAAAATATCACTGACAAAGTTGGCATCCACCAGCTGTTGAGGTGAGATATTAATGCCCAAGGTCATGGTCTGACGACGGCTGTCCTGTTGCCGCCACCGGCTAAATTCTCGTATCGCCTGTTCAAAGACCTGTCGGCCAAGGTTGACAATCAAACCTGCTTGCTCGGCAAGAGCAATGAATTCAGCAGCAGGAATTTCCCCCTTTTCAGGATCAAACCAGCGGCTGAGGGCCTCAAGACCGACGATCGCCGCCGTCTCCAGTTGAACAATGGGCTGAAAATACACCTGTAGTTCACTGTTGGCGATCGCCTGATGCAGTTGACTCTCCAGCGTAAAGCAACTCTGGGCTTCGGTGTGCATTTGCGGGTCAAAGATGCGATACTGCCCCAATCCCTGTTTTTTCGCTTGGTACATGGCAATGTCAGCATCCCGCAGCAGGGTGGTGGCTGAGGTGTCGGAGCGATCGCTAAAGGTGACGCCAATGCTGGCACTGAGACTCAACAGATGGCCATCAATGACCAATGGCTCCTGAATCACCCGCTCTAGATCGGCGACCCGTGCCTCTACCTGAGCCACCATTTGCTCAGGAACCAAATCCTCACAGAGCACCACAAACTCATCGCCACTCAGGTGAGCCAAGGTATCCCCCGCTGGCACCACACTTTGCATCCGCTGGGCAAGGGTAATCAGCACCTGATCTCCTGCTTGGTGACCCAAACTATCGTTGACCCGCTTAAAGCGATCAATGTCAATAAAAATCACAGCAAAGGGGCGATCGCGATGGCGTTGATACTGTCGCCAACAGTGCTGCAACCGGTCTTGGAGGAGGGTACGGTTCGGCAGTCCTGTCAGGGCATCGTGTAGAGCATCGTGAATGAGCTGATCCTCCATTTGCTTGCGCCGAGTAATATCCCGCCCCACACATTGATACTCGATACAGCGACCATGGTTGTCAAAAAAGGCACGGGTCGTCCATTCAAACCAAGCAAAACGTCCTTCACCCAAGGCAACGCCACATTCAATTGTGCTAATGGGCTGTGTAGGGGTAAGGGCTTGCAGGTGTTGTTGAAAGCGTTGCTGGGTCACGGGATCAAACGGATGCTGGAGAACCTCCCCTAGATCACAACTGATGCGCGCTTCAGCTAGGTAGCGAAAGAAGGCAGGATTGCCAAACGTGAGGTGTCCCTCAGGGGTGCAGCGGTAGAGCAGTTCGGTCTGGGCTTCGAGAACCCGCCGATAGCGTTCTTTTTCCTGATGCAGGGCACTCACCAATTCAGCACGGTTGATACCAAAGCCGAGTTGTTCCCCCAGTTGGCGAATCAGTTCCACTTCGTCAATCGCCCAAGGCCGAGGCGCAGAGCAATGATGACACAGCAGCAATCCCCAGAGTCGCTCCTCCTCAATAATGGGTACGACTAGGGTGGCACGCACATGCAGTTGAGCAAGAAAATCCCGGTGACACTGAGCTATTTTAGCGGTGTTAATATCCGCTACCGCCAGCACTCGTCCCTGCAAGTAGGTGTCAGCAGCCTCGCGGTGAAAACAGGGGTCATAGAAACTGCGATTGAGAATCGAAAACTGCGGCTGGGCAACCGATTCGGCAACGACCTCTCCCCTGCCATCGGCATAGAATTGAAAAATAAGCGTGCGATCCACCCCTAGCAACTGGCGCACTTCCTCAAGGGCGATTTTGAGAACGGTTTCTAGATCTAGTGAGCGACGAATTTTGATCGTGAGACGATGCAGGAGTTCGGCTTGGGTTTGGCGGCGCTGTAACGAGGTGGTTGAATCCACTTGCAGCGTAATATTCTGGGAGAAAACGGCAAGACCGCGGCTGGTAGGAAATGCCCGTACTGCAAACCACTGGTTGAGTCCCTCATAGAAGGCTTCAAATTGGACGGGAGTTTGCTCTGTCATTGCCCGCCGACACTGGGTCTCAAAAATCGAGCTGCGGGCATCGGGGAAGAGATCCCAGAGGTTTTGCCCTAGCATCTCCGAGGTGGATTTGCCCGCCAAGCGGCAGAGATTGCCATTGACATAGATAACGGTAAAATCGCGATCCACCTCAAAGAAGTGATCGGACATGCTCTCCAGAATCTCGGTCACTTGGTTGTAGGCTGCTTGCAGGCGATCCCTAAATTGCCGCTGCTCAGTCACATCCCGTGCGGCTGCGTAAATGCGCCCTTGGCTAAGAAGCCCTTGCCATTCATACCAGCGGTAGTCCCCCCGTTGGGTGCGCAGGCGAATCGTGTGGTTAGTAATTTGCTCCCCGGCAAGGAGACGTTGCTGCATCTCCCGATGGCGGGGGCGATCGCCCGGATGGAGAAAGCTCTCAAACTTGGCGCCCGTTAATTGATTCAGGTCATAGCCCAAGCAGGTTTGCCAGTGTTGATTGACTCGCCGCAGCCGTCCCTCACTATCGGCAATCATAAACAGTTCAAGGGAAGAGCCAAAGAAATACTCCAATTCAGCGGTTTTTTGGGCAATTTCTGCTTGCAGACGGATGCGATCGCTAATGTCCCGCTGCACGCCAAAGTGGCCAATGATTTCCTTATCTTGGTTGTAGAGACACACATAGTTCCCCTCAACCCAAAAGGAGCTGCCATTGCGGCGGTGGAGTTCAATTTCCATGTGAAAATAGCCCACATCAAACAGTGCCCGCCACAACCGTTTCACGAGTTCCAGCTCTTCCTTAAAGCAGATGCGCGGCGTTAAGCCAATCAAATCCTCAGGCGGTAATTGATACTGCTGGGCAAAGGCACTATTGATACGTGTAATCCGCTGATGATCGAGGACATACTCCAATATTTCCTCTTTGTTGACTGTGTCATCCCAGCGAATCGGCCGATCCAACATCATGAAAAAGCATGCTTCAAGGGATTGTTGGAAGAAGGCTTCCAGAAGTTCTTGATTGGCCTGTAGTTCTAGTTCCAGTTGACGGCGACGGGTAATATCCCGCGATGTGGTCACTAAAAATAAAACATTTCCCCCATCATCACAAATGGGGTGAGTGAGAGTTTCTAGCCAAATATATCCGCCATTCTTTTTCCGCATTCGATAGGTTTCTACCACATTCACACTGCCTTGCAGGGCAAGCGCATGGGCACCACTGCGAATTCGCTCGGCATCTTCTGGGTGAAATAATGTGTACGGGCTTTTACCAATCAGTTCTTCAGGAGAATAGCCCAAAAGTGTGTTACTTGAGGGAGTGACATATAAATAGTTGCCATCCGGTTCGTGCAGGCAAATCAGATCATCGGTGTAGTTGACTAATAATTCAGTAAAGTGCTCAAATTCAGCAATGATCATTCGCTAGAATCCACAATTGTTATCACGGAGTAGGGCATTTCAACGATTTTTACAGCCGCCAAGTTTAAGTAATAATTGACAATTTTAGCGAATCACCGACCCACCTGACTGTATAAACACTCTGCACTTCTCTGCACTTCTAAGTGTGCTCTCCTAGGTGGGTATCACCGCACTTGACAAATACTGGCTTAGCCTCTATGATCTAATCGGCCGTTAAAAGTCTGTTTAGGCGAGCGGCACTTGCCCATTTTTGGAGATTTTCTCAATGGCGTCGAGTAGCGGTAACTGTCGCGTTGCTTCTGCCGACTCCATCTCTCCTAGTGAAGATCCCTGCCATAGGTGGAGCCTCCTTCCCCTAGAGAGCGCCGAGGTGGATTCAGCGTTTTCTGCTGGCTAATGGCTTGAACGTCTGGTTCATCTCCGTGCGTTCCAAGGCAGTTGATCTGCAAATGGAGATGGATCAGGAAGCAACCGTCCCAATGTCTCAATCGATCTTAGTCTCGTGTTCACCTGAGTTTGCCTAAAACTGGCTCGCTCAAGGCGAATTGTTGTTGCGGGCGATCGCCAGTAGTCAGATCTGTTTTGCATTTTTCTTGAGAGTGGCTACTTCGTATCGCTCAGTTGGTTGCGTGGCCAAACTAGTCGCAACGGAGAGTGTCTATGTTTGAAGTTTGTCTGTTCAGCCTGATGGCCGAAATGCTGGGGATCACCCTTTCGGAAGTTCTGGGTGTTGCCCTTGGACACCTAATCATTACGGCGATGAGTCAAGCGATCGCCACCTCAGGAGAGTTCTCCCGTTAGACCAAATAACCCTATTGTCGTTTCTCAATGGAGCGTAGAACCATGATGACCCGCGATGTCAAGCAGGCATTTCTGTGCCCTTATACCCTCTACCGTGGGCACGTCACCCTAGACGCGCTGACCTTTGATGCCTACTTACAGAAATTTGCTCACCGGGCTGGGTTTATTGCTGCCCTCCACACCAGTGGCAAGCTTTCCACCACCCAAGCCTACAACGAGTTGGCCAATCTCTGGCATCAATTGAGCGAAGCCTATGCCTCTGCCTCACCCACCCTAAATTCTCAGCCATAGAAGGAGCAACGCGATGGTAATCAATCCCCTCAATGATCTGCTGACCTATCCCCAAGGTCTCGGTGCGGCCAAACGGACAGCCAACCAATTGACGATTCCTGAGCTGGTGCGTGCCCTGCGCCAAATTGACCCCCATAAGCGGGTATTGGCCTTTCGCCTTCTGGAAAAAGACAAGGCGATCGCGGTCTTTGAAGCCCTCACCCCCGACGAGCAAGCAACCCTGACGGAAGGGATGACCGATCCAGAGATTCTGCATTTTCTCGAAGCCCTTGAGGCGGATCAACGGGTGCGTCTCTTTGAGGAATTGCCTGCCAAGGTCACCAAACGCTTGCTCAGCCAGTTGAGTCCAGAATCGCGGGAGGCAGTGAACCTGCTATTGGGCTATCCGGAGGGCACCATTGGTCGGCGGATGAATTTGCGCTACTTGGCGCTGCGGCAACATTTGATTGTGGCGGAGGCGATCGCTGCCATTCGCGAGAGTGCCTTGGATGCCGATGACCTGAGCATTATTTTTGTGATTGATGAACAGCGCTTTTATCGTGGCTTTGTGCGGCCGATTCAGTTGATGAAGGCCAATCCTGACCAACCGATTCAAGATTTGGTTCAAGGACAGGAGCTGGCGATCGCTGTGACCGCGCCGGAACTCGCAGCAGCCAAACTTCTCAAGGAATACGATGTCCCGGCCATTCCCGTTGTTGATCAGGAGGGGCGACTGGTGGGCGATATCAGCTTTGATGATGTGATTGACCTGATTGAGGAGGAAGCTACAGGTACAATTCTGGCGCAGGCGGGTGTGGGCAACCTGCTCAACCGCGATCAAGTGTGGAGTGAACGACTGGTACGTGGCCCCATTCGCTACGCGGTGCAATTGCGGATTATCTGCCTGATCATTACCCTCATTGGTGGCATGATTGTTGGTGGGGTCATTCAGTACTTTGAGGAAATTCTCGAAGCTGTCGTTGCTGTAGCAATTTTTATTCCTGTGGTCATGGACATGGGAGGGAATGTCGGTACCCAATCCACCACTGTGTTTGCCCGTGGCCTTGCGTGGCAGCACATTGATATTCGTCGCTATGGCGGTTATCTCTTTCGCGAGTTTCGCATTGGTGCGATTATGGGTCTCATCTTGGGAGCTGCTGGCGGCTTGATTGCCTTCCTCTGGCAAGGGCTGCCCAACAACATTCCCCAACTGGGCTTGGCCGTGGGATTGTCTCTGTTTGTGGTGATTACTTTTGCAGCGGTTCTCGGTGCCTTGCTGCCTTGGGTGTTGCTGAAATTTGGCTTTGACCATGGCCCAGCGGCGGATCCCTTTATCACAACCATTAAAGACTTCACAGGGCTGTTGCTCTATTTCTACCTTGTCAGTCTCTTCCTAGGGCTGTCGTTTTAACCCATGTCAACGAGTGATTTTATTGTGCGTTTGGTGGCGGCCTTTTGTCTTGGGGCAGCCCTCGGCTTGGAGCGACAATGGCGGCAACGCATGGCCGGTCTGCGCACGAATACCCTAGTGGCAACAGGGGCAGCACTATTCGTCATGCTCTCGACTCTCACCCCAGGGGAAGCGAGTCCAACGCGGATTGCCGCCCAAATTGTCTCTGGTATTGGGTTTCTCGGCGGGGGCGTGATCCTGCGGGAGGGTCTCTCAGTGCGGGGCTTGAATACGGCAGCTACTCTCTGGTGTGCAGCGGCAGTGGGGGCACTGTGTGGATCGGGATTACTCTATCAGGCAACCTTAGGGGCAGTGGCAGTGCTCATGGCCAATCTGCTCTTGCGTCCCCTCGGCTATCGCATCAATCAGCAACCCCTCAAGGGCACCGAAGTGGAATTATGCTACCGCTGTGATATTGTCTGTCGTGCTGAGGCAGAGGCTCATTTGCGCGCCCTCTTGTTACAGTCGCTGGCGGGCAGCCGCCTGAAGTTGCGATCGCTCCTCAGCGAGGATATTGAAGACACCCCCGATCGTGTCCATATTGAGGCAGAACTCCTCAGTCAAGAGCGCAATGATGACTTTGTAGAAGGGCTGGTGAGCCGCTTGAGTTTAGAACCCAGTGTTCTTTCGGCGCGCTGGCGGATTACAGAGCAGGAGTATGGTTGATTGCTCTAGGGGTAGAGGCGCATATTCAGACGAGCAGTGGTGCCCGCTTGCGGACATTGGAGACGCGGCGTATAGGTACCGCCAACTCGCCACACGGAAATATAGCGATTATCCCGCACCCATTGGATGGTTACTTCGCCACTACAGCCAAAATTGCCCCCCAGATCGCGATCGCTAAAAAAGCCGCGCACGAAGCCATTGCCAATTGCCGTGACGTTAATTGTGCCCTCATAGACTCGTCCATTGACCTTTGTCGTGTAGGACAAAACATCTCCCGGAAAGTGAGTAAACTGATAGTCGTAGATTTGGGTCAGACCGCTATCAGAAACTAGCGTCTCAGCGGCAGCAGGCAAGACAGAGGCCACCCCCAGAACGATTGCACCCAACCCGCCCTGTAACGTCTTCATAGAATAGCCTCCTGAGTAGAAAGACTTGTGGAGAGATAGCCAAAAGGAGACCTGTCCTCCCTGTCTCTATTCTCCAAAGGGCTGACGTTACGGATCGGTGAATGTAAAGGGTCTGAAAAGGAACTTTATCGGCATTCAAACAATCAAAGCCTAGAGGAATGCCCGTACATCTGTAACTTCGCCAGTAATCGCTGCTGCTGCCACCATCGCCGGACTCATCAGGAGCGTGCGCCCCGTTGCGGATCCTTGGCGGCCTTTGAAGTTGCGATTGGAAGAGGAGGCACTGATCTGACGCCCTTGCAGCTTATCGGGATTCATGGCGAGGCACATCGAGCAACCGGGATTGCGCCATTCAAACCCTGCGGCTTGGAAAATGACATCGAGACCCTCCGCTTCCGCTTGCGCTTTTACCCGTTCTGAACCGGGAACCACAAAGGCTTTGACACCGGGTTTAACTTTGCGCCCTTCCACCACTTTGGCAGCCTGCCGCAGATCACTGATGCGGCCATTCGTACAACTGCCAATAAAGCAGACATCAATCTTGGTTCCTTGAATAGGCTGCCCCGGTTGCAGATCCATGTAGGCATAGGCCTCAGCGGCAATGGTACGTTCTGCCTCCGGCAAACTCTCTAGGGTGGGCAAGGTCTCATCCACTGCAACGCTCTGACCAGGGGTAATGCCCCATGTTACTGTCGGTGCAATATCTGCAGCCGCAAATGTAACCACATCATCGTATTCAGCATCCGCATCACTGGCTAGCGATCGCCACCACGCCACCGCCTGATCCCAATTTTTTCCTTGGGGTGCAAAAGGTCGACCTTGCAAATAGGCAAACGTGGTTTCATCGGGATTGACATAACCACAGCGGGCACCCCCTTCAATGGCCATATTACAGACGGTCATCCGCTCTTCCATGGACATTTGGCCAAAGGTACTGCCAGCAAACTCATAGGCATAACCGACACCGCCCTTGACACCAAGGTGGCGAATAATGTGCAGGATGACATCCTTTGCATAAACCCCGCGGGCAAGAGAGCCATTCACTTCTACCTTGCGGACTTTTAGCTTATTGAGGGCAAGGGTCTGCGTGGCCAAAACATCCCGCACTTGACTGGTACCAATTCCGAAGGCGATCGCCCCAAAGGCACCGTGAGTCGAAGTGTGACTATCCCCGCAGGCGATCGTCATTCCCGGTTGCGTTAACCCCTGCTCAGGGGCAATCACATGGACAATGCCCTGACGGCCAGAACCAATCCCAAAAAACGGGATATTGTGGGCGCGGCAATTGGCTTCGAGGGCTTGTAGCATCTCTTCGGCAAGGGTATCTTGGAGGGGGCGCGCCACCGTATCTGTCGGGACGATATGATCCACCGTGGCCACGGTTCGCTGCGGATACAGCACCGGCAACCCCCGCTCCCGCAGCATGGCAAAGGCTTGGGGACTCGTGACTTCGTGAATCAGGTGCAGGCCAATAAACAGTTGTGTTTGCCCTGAGGGCAGTGTAGCCACCGTATGCTGTTCCCAAACCTTATCAAAGAGTGTGCCGCGACTCATAGACTCGTTAAAAAATCCAGTCTATCAATTATAGGCAAAAGCAAGAGATTGACATACTCCCCCGCCTAAAGGCGCAGGGCAAACGCATACTCAGGCAGTAGCAAGGAGGCGAGCAAGGCAGTCATCCTCCCCAAAAGCCACATTCAGCACCCAATGCCCTTGGTTTTCAATCCCCCAACGCACCACCTGCGCAAACCGCTCTACCCCACCGTCAAGACTCAGCAGAGAGTAGCGTCGCTCGATAGTTGGTGCGTGTCCAGAACACCGACGTGCTGACTGGCCGAAGCACTGACCCTGTGAATTGCTCCTCGTTTTCCGCCTTGCTCGTAAGAGTGCCGCAGGGTCTTGCTATCGATGGCAATGACTTCTCCTTCTCGCAGTTGAGCCACGGCTTGCCCCCAAAGTCTCTGCACCACAGAGGATGGTACAGATGGTTAGAGCAATGATGTCAAGGAGTTGATGGTCGAGCAGGCGGGCAGAGGCATGGTGGCATTCCCACCAACGATTGGCTTACTTTTCTAGTATGCGTTTGCCTTGGTGCCCTAGGTGCTTTTTCACCTTCTCTGCCAAGATTCATGCAAGATAGAGATAGAACGTTCAGGGGAGCTAGCAGATGAGTGAGCAGGAATTTCAAGCCAAGGTACTCAGTGAGTTGCAGGCACTGCGCACAGATGTGGAGAAGCTGCAAACAGATGTCACGAATCTTCAAACCGACCTACACAAGCTCCAAAGTGATGTGAGTGAGTTGGCCACTGAGGTGAAAAATCAAGAGTACAAATTTGAGGTCTATCAGCGGGGAACTGATGCCATGGTGCGGATGGTAACAACGATTATTATTGCGGCGGCATCGGTGGTGGTTCTGGCGAGTCTTTCCCCGTCGATTACGGCACTTGTGAGCGCGATCGCCCACCAAGGGAATTAACTGCAACGATGACCCTAGGGCTAGTTCCACGATTCGTTAAAATCTTCTTATTTATTGGCTTGATGCTCTTGAGTACCAGTTTAGCTGTGATTTTTCCCCTGCACACGGTAGAAGGACTCGGTAGTGGTGTGACCAAAACAGTTCTAGAGAATGGCCTCACGGTGCTGATCAAAGAGATTCCCACAGCACCCGTCGTGAGTTTGCAGGTGTGGTATCGTGTGGGTTCTCGCCATGAACCCAAGGGAGAAAACGGGATTGCCCACCAACTAGAGCATTTGATGTTTAAGGGCACCAAGAGCCGTCCCGTACAGTTTGGTCAGTTGTTTTATGCCCTTGGCAGTTCTTCCAATGCCTTTACCAGCTACGACATGACCGCGTACCATCATACGGTGCGCGCTGACCAACTGGAGCCACTGCTGATTCTCGAGGCCGATCGCCTGGGCAATACCCTGATGACGCCCGATGCCCTTGAGAGTGAAAAGCGGGTGGTGATCTCGGAGCTGCAAGGCTATGAAAATAGTCCCGAATATCGCCTCAGTCGAGCAGTGATGGCAGCCCTCTATCCCCATCATCCCTACGGCTTGCCGGTGGGGGGAACCGCTAGTGACGTTGAGCAATTCACGCTGCCAGCGGTGAAGGCGTTTTACCAGCAGTACTATCGTCCCGATAATGCCGTTGTTGTCATTGCTGGCGATGTTCGCCCTCCAAGGGCACTAGAACTGGTAAAGCAGACCTTTGGTGCAATTCCGCCGCCAACCGACCCCCTAAAGTCTCCCTCGTTACCACCCCCAATGGCAGGTTCATCCCGGCGAATTCGACTGACCGAACCGGGGAGTGCCCCCCTATTGCAGCTGGTGGTGCCGATTCCTGCCATGGCGCACCCGGATCAGGCAGCGTTGGATGTGCTGGATATGCTCCTGAGTGGCGGCCGCAGTTCGTACCTCTATCAGGAGTTGATGGAGACGGGTCAAGCCAGTTCAGCCTACTCCTATGTGGCAGCGTTACAGGAGGGGGGCTGGTTTGAAATTGGCGCGATCGCGGCTCCGGAGCAATCCCTTGAGACGATTGAGCAAACCATTGGCAAGATTCTGATCCAACTGGCAGAGCGTCCCTTGACCACCGCTGAACTGCAACGCGCCAAACAACAGTTGAAGGCCAATTTTATCCTGCGCAATCGCGACATTGATGCCCAAGCCAGTCAACTGGCCAATGATGAAACCCTGACGGGAGATTACCGCTTTAGCGATCGCCACCTTGCGGCCATTGAAAAGGTCACGGCTGCGGATGTTCAACGAGTGGTGCAAACCTACTTTGGGCGCGATCGCTGGATTGTCGGGGAATTTATTCCCAGTGAATTTGCTGATGTCGAGCTTTCAGGTCGGCCGAGTGCCCAAACCACAGCCCATAATCTTGTCGGTGAGCCAGAGGATCCCCAAACCATTGCCGCCTATTTACCCCAAGGGCGTGGGCAGGCTGCCCCTGAGGTCAAAAACAACGGGGTGGAAACCTTTACCCTGAAAAATGGCCTGCGGGTGCTCTTACTCGTGGATCGCAGTACGCCAACCATTACCCTAGCAGGACGCATTGATGCAGGAACAGCCTACGATCTACTGACGCAACCGGGGGTGGCCAACCTCACTGCCGCCAATCTGCTCAACGGCACGCGTCGCAAAAATGCCCTCACGCTGGCGCAAACTCTTGAGGATCGCGGTATTAGCCTAGAATTTAGTACCTTCCGCGATGGGGTGGATATTGAAGGCTATGCCCTTGCGAGTGAGCTACCCACCCTCTTGCAAACCCTTGGTGAAGTCCTCCAAGAAGCCACCTTCCCAGAACCGGAGTTTAAGCTCAGCCAACAACGCTATCTCACGGCCCTCAGTCTTGAAGCTGATGATCCCGTGCGCTGGGGACGCCGTGTCCTCCAAGAAACCCTCTATCCGCCCAATCATCCCCTGCATCCCTTTGCCACTCCTGAATCTGTACAGGCGATTCAACGCCAAGACCTACTGAACTTCTATTGTGCCGCCTATAGGCCGGATCACACGATTTTGACGCTGGTGGGAGATTTTGACCCAGTGGCGGTGCGATCGCGCCTCAATGAAATTTTTGGCTCTTGGCAACCCCAAACGCATCCCCTGTCCCTAACCTTTCCTGCGGTTTCGCCGCCCGAGCAAACCCTCTTTAAGAATGCGGTGATTGCCGGTAAAAGCCAAGCCATTACCTATCTTGGATCGCCGGGGATCGATCGCCGCGATCCTCGCTTCTACGCAGCAATGCTGATGAATCACATGTTAGGGGGAGACACGCTGGCCAGTCGCTTGGGCACAGAGATTCGCGATCGCCAAGGGTTGACCTATGGAATCTACAGCTTCTTTAGTGCCAGTCGTCAAGCAGGGCCTTTTATCATTCAACTGCAAACCGCCCCTGAAGATACCGCCAAGGCCATTCAGGCTACCCTCCAACTCCTAAGGGACGCCCGTCGCCAAGGATTCACCGTCGCTGAACTGGAAGCCGCCAAGCGCAGCCTCAGTAATACTTACCTTGTCGAATTGGCTAATGTGGATGTGGTGGCGCGGACACTCGTAGGCAATGCCAGTGTGGATTTACCCCCCGAAGAACTCCAAGAGTTCAGCGATCGCTTGCAAGCGGTGACACTAGAGGAAGTGAATCAAGCCCTACGCGATCTCCTTGATCCAGAGCGATTGGTGATTGTGACGGCGGGTCCCCCTGTTGCCTTTACCCCTTAATACCATGGCCAGCTTGACGCTCCAACTCTATGAACTGGAACAGTGGGCAAACCAATGGGTGAGTGGTCAACTGAGCAGCCTCACCGTGATCAGTGTCGGTATTGTCTTTCTCGCAGGACTCCTCACCAGTCTGACGCCCTGTACCCTCTCCATGCTGCCGATTACGGTTGGTTATATTGCTGGCTACGCCACAAAGCAAAATGGCTCCGTCGTCCGTCAGTCCCTTTGGTTTGCGCTGGGTCTTGCCAGCACGCTAACGGCTCTGGGCATGGTGGCTGCCGTTGCGGGACGGATTTACGGTCAAGTGGGATGGGGATTAACCATTATTGTGAGTGTCGTGGCGATTCTCATGGGCTTAAACTTGCTCAATGCCTTACCCCTGAGCTTCCCCCGCAGTCGCTTTCTTGAGGAATTACCCGATCGCGTCCCTGCTAGCTTACAGGCCTATACCTTAGGAGGAACATTTGGCCTAGTCGCCGCTCCCTGTAGCACACCAGTATTGGCAACGCTCTTGGCTTGGGTAGCCACGACCCAAAATCTCCTCGTGGGAGCCGGACTACTCTTGGCCTACACAACAGGGTACGTTGCCCCCTTGATCTTAGTGGGAGTGTTTAGCGGTACTCTGCAAAAGCTACTGGCACTGCGGCAGTGGTCGAGTTGGATCACGACGATGAGTGGCGTGCTCCTTATTGCTTTTGGGGTCATTGCCTTGGCCATTCGGCTTTAGTGGGCAAGCCAAGGGGTCAGTGGTTTGCCCGTCGAGGGGGCATGCAAGCACCTCTGGACAAAAATATCCTCTCAGCTCAGCAATTTTCTCAAACCCAGTCTCTACAACGCTTTGAGCAGTTTCTAACAGATTTGGAGGTGCTTGAATTTTCTCGAAACTCAGTTCCAGAGAGACTTTTGACTCCTGTCAACCCGCGGATCTAAAAATTTTACAAAAACAAAAAAATGATCTCGTCTAGGTGCTTGCAAATGACTTGTGCTATAGTACTCCTAGAGCACCTTCCAGAAGGGTGCTGTGCTGGGATTCTTTCCCAGCCGAACTAATGGAAAATCCTCGACAGTCAAAATTCTTTGGTTGGTCATATGCTCTGAAAGTGCTGGGATTCTTTCCCAGCCGAACTAATGGAAAATGGTAAACTCGATTACTGCGCCGGAAACCGTGATGTGCTGGGATTCTTTCCCAGCCGAACTAATGGAAACGCAAATAGGGACGAAAAACCCCTAGGGCGGGAGGTGTGCTGGGATTCTTTCCCAGCCGAACTAATGGAAACACAACCTGTGGTTGCCTATGACGATGGCCTCGATCGTGCTGGGATTCTTTCCCAGCCGAACTAATGGAAACGTTATGATCAATTAAATTTAAGAGGCCGGAAAATGATTGTGCTGGGATTCTTTCCCAGCCGAACTAATGGAAACTCACGAAAACTACTTTTTCGATTCCGGCTGCAGTGCGTGCTGGGATTCTTTCCCAGCCGAACTAATGGAAACACCTTTAGGGTAGGGACAGACCGCCTCGGGCTCGGATCGTGCTGGGATTCTTTCCCAGCCGAACTAATGGAAACGCGGATCTCGCGGAAACTTTTCTTGCGCCGAAGTGTGCTGGGATTCTTTCCCAGCCGAACTAATGGAAACTTGCGGCAGGTTGCCCTCTGTGTGACAACCGTTGGTGCTGGGATTCTTTCCCAGCCGAACTAATGGAAACGAAGTAATTCAAAAAATTAACGAAACAGCGAGGTTCGGTGCTGGGATTCTTTCCCAGCCGAACTAATGGAAACTCTCGTAATTTATCTCTTTTAGTAGGAACGGATAGTGCTGGGATTCTTTCCCAGCCGAACTAATGGAAAGAAACTTAATGGAAACAGGAAATGGAAATACAAATGAAAACAATCTTATTGGGAATAAGGTCGAATAAGCACGATCGGCGTCTGCTCATCGGCATTACCAGCAGGGTTTTTCTTCAGAGCAGCAGTTAGTAGTTCGGTGGAGACTCCCTTGCTGGCTGCAAGAACCTTGACTGCCCCTAGGTCGTTGACATCCACAATGGCGATACCCAAGCCCGTTTTTGCGGCCAGATCATCCACAACGGCTTGGGGGTTGGCCGGTCCCATGACAATGAATTGATCGTAGGGGGGAAGGGTACCAGTGACATCGTCAATCAGGCGAGCTTGTTCACCCGCCAATTGATAGAATCCACCCTTGTGGCCAAAGACTTTGGCGATCGCCCCCCCCAAAAAGGCCAAAAGCACCCGCAATTCCCCCACTTCCTCGACGAGGGCTTGCATGCCACAGGCCGTGGCCAAACTTGATGTTGGTAAAAAGAATTGACACGCCCGCGTTGCTACCCAGCCGGGGCGCAGTTGGGCGGGATCCTTGAGGCGGCCTTGGATAATGGCAATCGGTGTTTCGCCAATGGCAACAATATCTCCCGCTTGGGCATGGGGCAGCACATAGCGATTGATCACCTCTAGGGGAATATCTAACGGTGTCAGTAAATGGGTACGAATGGGCAGGACTTGACATCCCTCCGCTTGCCGCCAAAGACCGGTTTCCCCCCTTGCTGGAAACTTGAGGGGGATAAACTCATGGTGGGTTTTGGCAAAACGACCGTGGGGACCATAGGCAATGTAGTGAATTTTCACCCAAGCAGCCTTGACCTCAGTGAGACCCACACCCCGCAGATCCACACAAATCTCAACGCTGGTTTGCTTGGTGGATTTGACAATATAGGCAAACCAATAACCATCGGCACGGGGTGGAAACTCTGGCTCTGGGTGGCGGGGAATCACCTTGACATCCGTCTGAATTGCCTCCACACTGCCGTCGGACAGCAGCACCACCTCAGCCCGTAAATCGGGCACCATCACCTCCAACCCCCGATGGGGATTGCTCAGTCCCAACAGGCCAACAAAGCGGTAGTGGGTTGGTTCATAGACCTCCAGATTCCAAGTCGCGCGGATGACTTCGAGGGGATGGGCAGGCCGCTGCCGATACCACCATTCCAACCCCAAGAGCACTAGACCAACCAAAGACCCTAGGGCTGCTGCGCCAATGCCAACGATTGTCTCAACCATGCCGTTTTCCCTACCACCGCATCTCCCGTATTCGTTAGATTACAGTCAGTTAGGCATCTTTGGAGTGACTGGATTTTGGAGTGGCAAGAGGTTCGCGGCAACTGGCTATTAATCCCCCAGCGTCCCTTGGGATGGATTCACTTTTTGGGAGGTGCCTTTGTGGCAGCAGCACCCCAATTGACCTATCGGCGCCTGTTGGAGCATCTCGCAGAAGCTGGCTATGGCATTATTGCCACACCCTTTGTGAATCACTTTGACCATGGGGCGATCGCCCTCGATGCTCTCAATAAACTCGACTACGCCTTGGATTGGCTAGTGTACCGCCGAGGCTACCCGCCTGCCCTGCCGATCTACGGTCTGGGACACAGTATGGGCTGCAAATTGCATTTGCTGATCAACAGTCTCTACGATGGCGATCGCGCCGGCAATCTCTTCATGGCCTTCAACAACGCCTCCGCGAGTCAATCCATTCCTTGGATGGAAAACCTTGCCCCTGTGGGCGTCGAGTTTAGCCCCAGTTCCACCGAAACGGAGCAACTCATCCAACAGCGCTACCCCGTGCGCCGCAACCTCCTCATTCGCTTTCAAGACGACGACATTGATCAAACACCGCGCCTACGTAGCCTGCTGCGGGCGAAATTTGGCGACATGGTAACCGCCCTCAAGCTCCCCGGCAATCACCTCACCCCCCTCAGTCAAGGACTCAAGTGGCAAGTGGGCGCAGAATTTTCTCCCTTGGATGCTGTAGGCCAATGGCTCAAGCAAAGCCTCTTTCCAGAAATGCAAATTCTTGAGCAATCCCTCCTAGAGTGGCTGAATCCCTTCGGCACAGTCCGCCGTTGCCACCCGTAACATGGCACAATCTCATAAAGAACCCCCGAGAGTATAAGGACTTTGCCCGTGACTGCTGCCCTGAGTGCTGCTGTTCGCCCCGATTCCCGCGGTCGCTTTGGTCGCTTTGGTGGCAAGTACGTTCCCGAAACATTGATGCCCGCCCTCAGTGAATTGGAGGAAGCCTTTACCCACTACCGCCAAGACCCTGAATTCCAAGCAGAATTCCAGCAACTGCTGCGGGATTACGTCGGTCGCCCCAGTCCTCTCTATTTTGCCGAGCGCCTCAGCGCCCACTATGCCCACGACCAAGCACAGCCCCAGATCTATCTGAAGCGGGAAGACCTGAATCACACTGGCGCCCACAAAATCAACAATGCCCTCGGTCAGGTTTTACTGGCAAAACGCATGGGCAAACAACGCATCATTGCCGAAACGGGCGCCGGTCAGCATGGGGTGGCCACGGCAACCGTTTGTGCCCGCTTTGGCCTCCAGTGTGTAATCTACATGGGGGTTCAGGACATGGAGCGGCAGCGATTAAACGTGCTGCGGATGCGCCTACTGGGAGCAGAAGTAACCCCCGTCAGTGCAGGCACGGGTACCCTCAAAGATGCCACCTCCGAAGCCATTCGCGATTGGGTGACCAATGTGGAAACCACCCATTACATCCTTGGCTCGGTGGCCGGTCCCCATCCTTATCCGATGCTCGTGCGGGAATTCCATGCTGTCATTGGTGCCGAAACCCGACAGCAGTGCCTTGAAAAATGGGGAGGACTGCCGGATATTCTGCTGGCCTGTGTCGGCGGTGGCTCGAATGCCATGGGCCTCTTCCATGAATTTGTCGAGGAACCGCAGGTGCGTTTGATTGGCGTCGAAGCTGCTGGCCAAGGGGTGGACACCGGTCACCATGCCGCCACCCTCACCAAAGGGGAAGTGGGAGTGCTCCACGGCGCCATGAGCTACCTGTTGCAAGATGCCGATGGTCAAGTGGTTGAAGCCCACTCCATTAGTGCCGGTTTAGACTATCCCGGAGTCGGACCAGAGCACAGCTACCTCAAGGACATTGGTCGGGCAGAATACTACAGTGTCACCGATGATGAGGCTGTGGCCGCCTGTGTGCGTCTAACCCAATTGGAAGGCATTCTCCCGGCGCTTGAAACCGCCCATGCCTTGGCCTATCTGGAAACGCTATGCCCGCAATTGACGGGGCAGCCGCGCATTGTCATCAATTGTTCAGGACGCGGCGATAAGGACGTGGAAACGATTGGCCGCTACTTTGAGGCACAGCAAGCTCCCTGAGCTAGAACTCCGCATTCCCCGGTGTACGGGGAAAGGGAATGACATCACGGATATTGTCCATGCCCGTCATAAACTGCACCAGCCGCTCAAAGCCTAGACCAAAGCCGGCATGGGGGACACTGCCATAGCGACGCAAATCCAAATACCACCAGTAGGGGGCAGGATCTAACCCTTGGCTGACAATACGCTCCTGCAACACGTCAAAGCGTTCTTCCCGCTGCGAGCCACCAATAATCTCACCAATTTTCGGGGCAAGGACATCCATGGCAGCAACCGTTTTGCCATCGTCATTGAGGCGCATATAGAAGGCTTTAATGTGGGCGGGATAGTCATAGACAATCACGGGGCGTTGGCAGTATTCCTCGGCGAGGTAGCGTTCATGCTCCGACTGCAAGTCCAGCCCCCAGGCGACGGGAAATTCAAACGCACGGCCACTCTTTTCAAGGACTTGAATGGCTTCGCTGTAACTGAGGTGGGCAAAGGGTTGGGTTGCCATCTGCTCAGCGGTTGCCATGACGCTATTGTCAATGCGCTCCTGAAAGAAGGCCATATCCTCAGGGCAGTGTTCTAGAACATAGCGAAAGACGTACTGCAAAAAGGCCTCGGCCAGTTCCATATCTCCCATGAGGTCACAGAAGGCCATTTCTGGCTCCACCATCCAAAACTCGGCAAGGTGCCGCGAGGTATTGGAGTTTTCGGCGCGGAACGTCGGGCCAAAGGTATAGACATTGGTAAAGGCGGTGGCCATAATTTCTGCTTCTAGTTGACCACTCACCGTCAGGTAGGCGCGGCGGCCAAAAAAGTCCTGACTAAAGTCAATATTCCCCCCTGGGGTTTTGGGGGGCTGGGCTAAATCCAGTGTGGTGACGGTAAAGAGTTCCCCTGCCCCTTCACAGTCGCTGGCGGTGATGATCGGGGTATGCACCCACAGGAACCCCCGCTCTTGGAAAAATTGGTGAATGGCCGTGGCACAGGCATTGCGCACCCGCATTACCGCCCCAAGGGTATTGGTTCGCGGTCGGAGATGACCAATGGTGCGTAGAAATTCAAAACTATGACGTTTCTTTTGCAGGGGGTAGGTTTCTGGATCGGCACCGCCCCAGAGGTGAATGCGCTCAGCATGGAGTTCAATGGCTTGGTTTTTGCCGGGGGAGCGCACCAGTTCGCCACTAAATTCTGCTGCGGCACCGGTGGTGAGGTCTTTGATGGCGGGGGTGACCGCTGCCACAGTGTTGGGAATCACCACCTGCAACCCAGCGAGGGTTGAGCCATCATTGACGTTGACAAATGTGCATTCCTTGAGTTCGCGCTTGGTGCGCACCCAGCCCTTGACAGTGACGCGATCGCCCACTTGACCTTGATGGAGAATGTCCTTAATCCGCTGCTGCATGTGTGTCTCCCCTATAACTGCACAATGGTTACCCCACGGCCGCCCTCTGCAGGGGGAGCCAAGGTATAGCTTTGAACACTGGGGTGCTGCTCGAGAAATTGATGCACAAACTGGCGTAGGGCACCACTGCCATGGCCATGGATAATCCAAACAGTTCCTTGGTGGCGGTTGAGGAATTCCTCCAAAAGGGGTTCTGCTTGGTGGGTGCGCTTGCCCCGCAAGTCGAGGGTACGGCTCTCCGTGCGAATGGCGGGTGCTTGAGCGCTGGATGGGGGGGGTGGCGTGTTGGTGTGGGACTTGGGTTTCAGCGGTGGTTGCACAGGTTCTCCCTTGAGGGATTCGACCGCGTGGGGCGGCACAGTAAATTTCACGGAACCGACTTGGACGACAATATCCCCCTGCTGGCTGACACTGAGGACTTCGCCCACCTGTTGCCATTGGGGCAAACGCACGCGATCGCCCGGCTGGGGCACAAATCCGGCGGGGGGAGGGGGGGGGAGATAGGTTTTCTCAATCTGATCTAGAGCCGTTTGGGCAGCTTGTACCTGTTCAGGACTGTTGGCGCGTTGCAGTTGGGCAATGACTTTGGCAATTTCCTGCTGTGCCCTACTAAGAGCCGTGCGTACCTCTTCTTCCAATTGCTGCCGCAGTTGCTGCTGTCGCTGCCGCAGTTCCTGCGCCTTGGTGGCAATTTCTTGGTAGAGGGCTTCAGTATCCCGCAGGAGCGCCGCTGCCGCTGTGGTTTTGGCCTCCTGGGCTTGGCGTTGGGCCACTAGCCCTAGAATCATTTCATTGACGCTGTTGCTGTCGCTACTGAGAAAGGCTTTGGCCTCCTCAATAATGCTGGGATACAGCCCCAACCGCTCGGCGATCGCGAAGGCATTGGACTGTCCGGGAATGCCCCACAGCAGCCGATAGGTAGGCGCAAGGGTTGTCTCGTCAAACTCAACGGCGGCATTTTCAAAGCGGCTGTCCTGATACTGGAGTGCCTTGAGTTCACCATAGTGGGTGGTGGCCAATGTGAGACTGGCATGCTCAGCAAGATAGCACAACAGGGCGATCGCTAGCGCTGTCCCTTCACTGGGATCGGTACCGGCCCCTACCTCATCAAGGAGCACCAACGTATTGCCCCCTGTCATCTCTAGCTCCGTGAGAATGTCGTGGATATTGCAGATATGACTTGAAAAGGTGGAGAGATTTTGGGTGAGGGACTGCTCATCCCCAATGTCCGCCCAAATCCCCGTAAACCAAGGCAACTCCACAGGCACTGCCGCTGGTACATACAACCCCGCTTTCGCCATCAGTGCTGCCAAGCCCACGGTTTTCAGGGTCGCTGTTTTCCCGCCGGTATTCGGGCCTGTAATCGTCACCACTTTCGTGGGCGGCTGCAATTCAATGTCAATGGGAACCACTGGCTGTCCTTGCTCATGGTGCGCTTGCCATACCAAGAGGGGATGCCGCAACGCCTTCAGGTGCAGCCGCGTGTCACTGACAAACTGCGGCGGATTGCCCTGCAACCAAAGACTATAGTGGGCACGGGCGACCGCCATATCCAGCGTTGTTAGCACCTCTAGCAAATACCACAGATCATCGCTAATCGTGGCCAGCTGATCCGAGAGGGCTTGACAGATGGCGCGTTCTGCCTCTGCCTCCTGATGGGCCAGCTGTTGCAGGCGGTTTTGCAACTCAATCGTTTCCTGTGGCTCAATGTAGAGGGTGGCACCACTGGCCGAGAGATCGTGGACAATTCCCGGCATCTGGTCTTTGTGGCTTGCTTTGACCGCTAGGACATAGCGATCGCGCCGTTGCGTAACCACCGCCTCTTGAATGGCACTTGCTCGCTGCTGGAGAATCTGCTGAAGTTGCTGCTGGATGTGGGCACGGCACTGCCGTTGCTGCTGGCGAATCTGAGCCAATTCTGGACTGGCGCGATCGCTCACTTGCCCCTGATCGGTAATGCAGCGGTAAATTTCTTGAGTCACCTCAGGATAGGTACGGACACCGGCCACCAGTTGTTGGAGTTCATTGAGCTGCTCGTGTTCCTCAATTTGCCGCCGCTGTTGCCGCGCGGTACTCAACAGATGGGCGATCGCCAGTAGCTCCGTTCCCTGCAAACAGCCTTGGCGATCTAGCCGCGCCAGCGCAGGTTCAATATCTGTAACCTGACTGAAATCGAGGTGCACTTGGTGAACCGTTTCAAGGGTAATCACCTCTGCGGTTTGCGCCAACAGCACTTGACTGGCTGCTTGGGTATCCCCTAGAATCTCCCCTCCTTGAAGCTGGTGCATTCCCCGTTTTGTGGCAGCAAACGTCGCCAACTGCTGACACAGACGCGGCCACTCCAGCCGCCCTCGAGATTTGTCTAGTGCACTAACTTGTGACGTTGTAACAACCAATGTTCGCTATCTGCTGAAAACACTACTTTCACTGACTGTAGCACTGCTCAACAACCTCTGCAGCGGTTCTAGAGGACAATCCCCGACATTTCCGTATCCACCGCATCTTGCAGTTTCAGGAGGGTATTCGTCAGCGCTTCAGCATTGAGGTAAGGCCACTCAATCGCTTTGGCGATCGTTTGTAATCGCTCCGTGATGCTCGTCAGCTCCGCAAACATATTTTCGCGCGGTAAACCTGCAAATAGCGCCATGGCTCCTTGATTGACCGCCCACTTGCACTCCGATTCATGGACGCGGGTGCGCATGCCACTGAGGAGAATGACATTCATTGCTGGATAGCGCTGCCGATACTGGCGACAAAAGTCGTAGGGATTGGTTTTAGGCATCCCCAAATCCAAGAGCAAGAGGCTGATTTTGCAGTTGAGGGACTCCACATGGGCAACGATTTTTTCTAACTCAAAATGGGAAGTCGCCCAAATCGTCGAAATGCCTTGGGAGTTCAGCAATTCTCGCCACATCTCCCCTTGGGTGCGCGAAGAATGGGTCATCAGCACCGTGGCTTGGCCATAGCTTTCATGGGAGTGCTTGGTGTAGGGATGCGAACTGGGCACATCCCGCAGGTCAATGTATTCAAGTTCTGACTCACCAATGGAAATGCGATCGCCATGCTTGAGGATGTGGGGAGCATTGATGCGGTTGTTGCCAACAAACGTCCCGTTCATGCTCTTGAGGTCAGTGAGCCGATAGCGATGATCCGCTTGACGTTCAATGCGAAGGTGATGGCGCGAACACCAGCGATCCGGCAAGACGATGTCACAATCGCGACTGCGACCAATCTGCCAAACCGGTAACTGATCCAAGACAATTGAACGTTGCATGTAAACTGAATGCAATAATAATCTTGGTGTCGGTGCCGCCAGAATCAGCTCACTGGGACGCATAAATCCCCGTTGCTGTTCACCAGAGCGAGTGGATGATTGCAGGTGGGGAACGTAGGTGTCGGGGCGATTGGCCGAGGCATCCATAGCAGCAGCAAAAAACACTAAAATGAGCAACTTTATTTTTATGCTGCCTATCCTAACGTTGATGAGCAGCAAGGAACTACTTCCATCTTAAATGTCAATAGAATGGCAGTAGCATCCCCACAGGTTGCTAAAACATACTCGTTATGAGTATGATTAAGTAAGACAGGACAGTTGGATGACTGTCAAAGGAGACCGCTATGAGTGCAACAACCACGCTAAAAGAGCAAGTGCTGACCACGCTGAAACGGGAACAGGCCAATGCAGTGGTCATGTACCTGAACTATAAAAAGTACCATTGGCTGACCTACGGCCCCTTATTCCGGGATTTGCACCTGCTGTTTGAAGAGCAGGGGTCAGAAGTCTTTGCCATGATTGATGAACTGGCTGAGCGCAGCCTCATGCTTGATGGTCAACCAGTGGCAGACCCGGCAGATTACCTAAAAGTAGCAACGGTGACTCCCTCGACTGGCCAACTCACAGTCAAGCAAATGATCGAGGAGGCGATCGCCAACCATGAGTTGATCATTACCGAGATGCACCAAGATGCCGAAATCGCCACTGAGGCTGGTGATATTGGTACTGCCGATCTCTACACCCGCTCAGTGCAAACTCACCAAAAACACCGCTGGTTCCTCAAGGAGTTTCTGGCCAAAGGCGATGGCTTGGTCAGTTAGTTGCGGATTGGGCCGTTGTAGTCAATGGTGGTGCGACCATCGGGAGCCACAGTAGCTACGGTTTCAATGCTGGGCATGGATTCGGGGACACCATTTCTCACGCGGTAGCCCAAAATCCGAAACGTGTAGGAGCCGTCGGCATTGCGCACATAGGGGGCTTCACGTACAGGACCATGCATGGACTGCTCGGCTCGATAGCGGGTTAATCCACCATTGACCCGTTCTGCCGCTTGGCGGGCATAATTGCGCGCGCGTACTAACTCGGCAATGTTCACTGGCTCAGCAGCAGGGGTTGCTTGGGCAACGACCCTCGGCGAGAGGGCAAAGGGCGGGATCACTCCCCCAAGGAAAACACTGAGCAGGAGAGCTGTCACGGGTTGCTGTCCCATCGTTTTTTTCTCCACCATCTTACTGTTTCAACGATAGACAATGACTTCTCTTGGCCACCGGGTTCTTTTCTGAACGCAACAATTATTTGCTTTCCGTTTGATAAGACGTGACCCTCGCTTGTAATAACTGGCGGGCTTGCTTCTCAGGCAGTGGCTCACCAAAGAGAAACCCTTGCCCCCGTTGACAGCCCAACTGTTGCAGACAATTCCGTTGATAGGCATTTTCAATACCTTCGGCCACCACTTCTAACTGGATGGCCTGAGCCAAGCTAATGATGGCGCGAATAATTTCTAAATTGTGGAAACTGGTTTCGAGGCCTTGGACAAATGACTGATCAATTTTCAAGGCATACAACGGCAATTGACTCAGCCGACTGAGGGAGGAGTAGCCAGTGCCAAAATCGTCAATACTACAACGAATATTCATGGCTTGGAGTGCCTCTAGCTGCTCGCGCGCCAACTCTGGATTGGCCATGATCACTTGCTCAGTAATCTCAAGAATGAGTTGTTCCCCACGGATGCCATAGGTGTTTAAGAGGTACTTGAGTAAGTTCACTATTTGGCCAGAGTCAAAAAAGGCATCGGAGATGTTCACGCTGAGGGTGAGATCAGCCATCCTTGAGCCAAACCCTTGTTGCCATTGGTAAAGTGTGGCAACGGCTCGGTGGAGTACCCATTCATCTACCTTTGTGGCCAAGCCTAAGCCCATAGCGAGGGGCAAAAACTCAGCAGGGCCAATCCAGCCCATTTCCGGATGCTGCCAGCGAACTAACACTTCAAACCCGACAAGGTTCCCCTGACTGAGGGTGACAATGGGTTGATAGAAAATCTCCAGTTGCTCCTGCTCTAGGGCGCGGCGAAACTCCTGTTCGCGGTGTAGGCGGGTGTAGGCGACTTGGTGGTGCTCTGGTTGAAAGAGTTGCATGCAGTTGCGTCCACGTCCTTTGGCAGCGTACATCGCAATATCGGCATCCCGCAGGAGTTCACCCGCACTCTGGTAACGAGAGTTGACAATGGCGATGCCAATGCTGACGCCAACACTTACTTCAGTGCCCTTGAGCACATAGGGTTCACTGATGCGATAGCGCAGGCGATCGCCACACTCATAGACATCTTGGATTTGCTGGATGTTTTCAATGATGGCAATAAACTCATCTCCGCCTAATCGGCCAAGGGTGTCCTGCTCGCGCATACTCGACCGTAGGCGATGGGCAATTTCTAGAAGTAACTCGTCCCCGGCACTATGACCCAAGCTATCATTGACCACCTTAAAGCGATCCAAATCCAAGAAGAGGACAGCAAAGGGCGGAATCTCACCTCGATGATAGGCGGCTAGCAAGTGGTCAATTTTTTGTGTTAAAAAGGTGCGATTGGGGAGGCCAGTTAAACTATCTTGCCAAGCAGCATGGCGCAATTTCTCCTCGGCCAGCTTAATGTTGGTAATGTCAATCCCAGAACCAATGTAGCCAATACAGGTACCACTTTCGTCATAGCGAGGCGCGGCTTGCTCCAACACCCAGCGATAGACCTCCTGATGATTGCGGATGCGGTATTCAATTTCATAGTCCTGTTGCTGCTGAATCGCTTGGCGGACTTGCTCCTCAACCCGCTGGCGATCGCTAGGATGGACAAAGTTAAACCAGTTCCAGCCAAGGAGTGAGTCAAGGGAGGTACCCAGAAAGTCGAGAATGGTTTGATTAGCAAATTCAATCTCCCCCTTGGTGTTGGCTAGCCAGATCATCAAGGTTGAAGAATCCGCCATCTGACGAAAACGGGCTTCACTTTCAGCGAGAGCCAGAACTGCCTTTTTGCGTTGGGTAATATCCACGCCCACACAGGTAATGAGGTAACTCCCATCCGCCTGAGGCTCCGCCGTGGCATTGAGGGAGATCCACAAATAGTGACCGTCGCGGTGCTGAAAGCGATATTCCGTGTGGGCCAGAAGTGTTGAAAGATAGTTTAAGAGGCTAGAAAAAAGGGAAGAAATGTCGTATTCTTCCCTCAAAAGAAGAAAAATTAATCAGCTTACTATGGCATCTTTTTCAGTTCTTGTCAAGTCTATTCTCAAGCAGCTCAGCCCTTGCGACTACCCCGTCCTCAACTCTCAATTGTTCTTCAAAATCTGGTTGACCTACATTCTCGACCAAGGATTAACCAGCATGAGAGCCTTATTTTATCGCTTGAATCATTCGGGGATTACAGTGGATATGTCCACGTTTTCCAAGGCGAACAAAACTCGAACAACCACCTTATTTGAGAGGATTTACACTCATCTCATGTCTCAAGCTCGCAAGAGACATCGTTGTTCAAGTCTGATGCTGTTTCCTATTGATTCAACCGTCATTACCCTGACGAGTAAGCTCTTTTGGTTCTACAAATACCATCAAGTGAAGTTAATTACAGGATTTGATTTAACAGAGAACATCCTGGGTAAGGCAGTAGTCTCTTTTGGGGAGAGACATGACCTAAGCTTTCAAGACGAGATTTTAGAAATGATCCCTGAGAATGCCGTTGCCATCATGGATAGAGGGTTTGCGAGTTGGAGATTTTTAGAGCGGCTGAGTGAGAGGAAGTGTTTATTTGTTGTGCGTATCAAGAATAACATGAGAATGAAGCTCAATCATGAGAGATACCGAGTGGTTCAATTTTTTGATGAGCATGGAACAGAGTTTCGTATTGCGACGAATCTAATGCATCTAAGTGATGAGGAAGTGAGTGAGCTGTATCGGCATCGGTGGGGGATTGAGAACTTATGGAAGTTTCTAAAGATGCATTTATCATTAGACAAGCTGATTACGAAGAGTTTGAATGGGGTGATAAATCAGATTTATATGGTTTTGATTGGGTACTTAATTTTAGAGCTAATGGAGATACCTGAATACTTTGGCAGGAAGCTATTAGACAAATTGCGATATTTGCAACTGGAACTGAGTCGCCGCTGCTCGATAGTGCATTGGAGCTTTGATTGGCAGCCAGAGCTACTTGTCACTTAGGATGTTAAGTTTTGTTGCAGAATTCAACACTTCTGCGTGTGGGCAGCTCCCTCTTGGATCAGTTTCTCGCGGAAGGGACGATGATAAGCTTCCCAATCCTCGATTGGAACTCGCGATCGCCAAAGATTCGGGTTTTCCTGAAACTCAAAGGGGCTATAGCCGAGAATACGTAGATGCCCTTGGGACAGGTACTCATAGTGAAAAGAGTCATCTGCAAAAGCTCGCAGTTGACTGACAAAAGCATCGGCTCGATCCAACAGTTGGTTCAGCTTCTCCTCAGAGGCCTGTAGCTCGGTATTCACCTCAAGGAGATCTAGGGTGCGGGCAATGACTTGGGCCTCTAGTTCTGATTTGTGCGCCTCCAGTTGTTGCGTCATTTGGCGGTGCTCAGTCACATCCACAGCGGTCACTAAAACCAACTGTTGATTACTACTGGTTAATTGCAGAGGAATCGAGACCATCTGCCAAATGCGCTTTTCCCCCCAGCGAGTGCAAACGTTAACATCGCCATGCTCAACACGCTCATGGTTTTTGAGGCAACGCTGGAATTCTCTGTTTGCCCACTGCCGTTGGTCTTCTTCGGGAAAAGCAACCGCCAACCACTGCTGCCACGTGCTCACCTCGCTGGGGCTATAACCCGTTTCCTCCTGCCACGCTCGGTTCATCAGCCACAATTGACCATCCGCCGCCACCAAAACCATCGGAAAAGGCGATAAAAAGATACTGCTGCGAAAAATTTGCTCAATTTCGGTGTAGGCACGGTAAAACGATTGTCGTTCCTGCTCCAGTTCATTAATCCGACGGACACCAACAGCCAGCAATCCGACAAAAAACATGATGGTCGTAATGACTTGAGTTTCGTAGGCAACGGTACCGTGAACTAGATTGAGGTCGTGATGAATAAGTTCCACCACCCAGCCAATCACCGCTGGGCCAATAATGACCCAAGGTAACAATTGCCGCAACAAAATGCCGCCTGCCGTTGGTGCAAAGAAGTGGCGCATAAAGCCGCGATGGGGACGTAGCTGTAGCAGACAGACGCTAAGAAGGCACAGCAGAACGTCCGTCATCACTGTAGCAATACTGGTGGTGTCAAAGGACTGTGGCCACTGGTAAGCCACCTCCAACAATTCCAGTAACAACAAACTACTGCTAAAGATGGCTCCCCCTTGGCTGACCACCACTTGCCAGTGAGGTATGCCGCTGACCCCCCATAGTCCCAACCCCAACCCCACAAAAGCCAAAGGGCGCAACAGGGTTTCATAGCTTGTTAAGTTAAACGTTTCTCTGAGTTGAAGTCTCGGCCAAAGGTTCATGACCTCACCCGCGATCGCGAGACCAACAATCACGAGGCCAAAACCACTGATGCGGTGCAGCAGTTGCAGCCGATCCACCGTGGCTGAACGTGGCCAAACCGTCATTAAACTCACAAAAAATGCGGTTAACCAAATCGCGATCGCGCTGAAGACATCAACACCACTTTTGATAGGAGCCTGTCCCATCACCCCTGCCAACCCCAAATCCGCGAGAATTGCTGTTGCGACACCCAGGCTGAATAGAGCTATCCATCTCAAGAATCTAGGGTTGGGCATGCTTCAAAGTACCTTGATCTTGAATCCGCGAGGGGGGCCGCGACAGTACCTGCCAAAGACATCGGGCGATCGCAAACAAATCAACTAAAAATTAATTTCAGTGGCAATCCTAGTGTAGCCAAGCAAGCGATAGACCTGTCATTAGCGCCTATAATTGTGACTAGTAGGCGCACTCTCTAGGCCTTCTGCAGGAGGGGGTATGCAGACAACCCACCACTACTCTCAAGAATACATTAACCACATAACCCCCCAAGAAGTAGCTGCCTTGGCACGACGGCTTGAGGAGGATGATTACGATACACCCTTTGCCGCCCTCGAAGACTGGCATCTGCTGCGCTCCATTGCCTTTCAACGGCCAGAGCTGGTAGAGCCTTATCTGTATCTTCTGGATTTAGAAGCCTTTGACGAGTCCTAGGTCAGCTCCCCATCTATTGGTGGGGGTGGGGGGTGGCATTGCCGCCTATAAAATCTGTGATGTGATCTCCACACAGGGGAAGGCGGGGTGGCAGGTTTCTGCCATCCTTTCAGAGACCGCCTCGCAGTTCATTACGCCGTTGACCCTTTCCACCCTGTGCCGGCGATCGGTATTCACTGATGCTGATTTTTGGCATCCGCAGGCGCCGCGACCCTTGCATATTGAACTGGCGGAAACCGCAACACTGATGTTGATTGCCCCCCTGACGGCCAATACCTTGGCAAAACTGGTGCTGGGTTTGGCGGATAACCTGCTCACCAGTACGGTGCTGGCCTCGCAAATGCCAATTTTGGTGGCACCGGCCATGAACACGACCATGTGGGAGCAACCGACGGTGCAGACCCATTGGCAGCAACTACAACAGCAGCCCCGGTACCACTGTGTGCCGCCAGCCTATGGACGACTCGCCTGTGACAGTGTGGGTGTGGGACGCATGGCAGAGCCTCAGGAAATCATTGCCTATCTAGACTCCTTGGCTTATACCCACGGCAAGCGAGACTTGGCTGGCAAGCACCTGCTGATTACCGCCGGCGGCACCCGTGAATATTGGGATGCAGTGCGCTTCATTGGTAATCCGGCAACGGGGAAAATGGGGATCGCTCTGGCAAGGGCAGCAATTCATCGCGGTGCAAGGGTGACGTTGATTCATGGGGCGATCGCCGAACCCCTACCTCCCCAGGTGCATGCCATTGAAGCCATTGACAGTGAGGCCATGTCCAGAGCAGTCATGGAGGTTTGGCCAGAGGCCGATTGGCTAGTAATGGCGGCTGCGGTTGGGGATGTCCGCCCGGCGCAGCAGTGGTCGGGAAAGCTGCCCAAATCCGAGTTACCGGCGGCCTTGCCCCTGAAGCCTGTGCCCGATATTGTGCACATGGCCGCTCAACGACGCCAGCCCCACCAACGGCTGATTGGTTTTGCCGCGCAAACGGGGGATATTGTGACGCCCGCTCGCGAGAAGCTAGAACGCAAGGGCTTGGATTTGATGGTTGCCAATGCGGTGGATCAAGCTGATTGTGGCTTTGGCAGCAGTGAAAACGCGGCGGTGGTTCTGGATCGGCAGGGGAGATCGCAAGCCCTGCCAAAAGTGCCAAAGCTGATTCTAGCGCACCAAATTTTTGATCTGGCTCAAGATTGGCTCTCATGAGCAGTGCTGAGGCTCTGACAGTTGTCCCCTTACCGCTGGAACTGCAACGGGCGATCGCTGCCGCTGAAACCCTCGACTCCCTTGCTACGGTAGTACAGGAACTGGTGGAAAATGCCCTTGATGCTAGGGCAAGTCGGATTCATCTCCACTGGCAGTCCGCAGCATGGCGCCTTGAAGTCACGGACAATGGTGAAGGCATTCGCTGGGCAGATCTCACCCAAGTGGCTTTGCCCTACACCAGTAGCAAATTGCCCGCCACAGGGAAGTTGGCCGACATCACCACGTTAGGATTTCGTGGTCAGGCTCTCCACAGTCTAGCCCAAATGGCTCAGTTAACGATTTGCAGTCGCCACCGCGAGGCGGATACTGGCTGGCGAGTGAGTTATGATGCCCAAGGCCAAGTGCGCAGTCAACGACCGCAGGGAATGGCAGTGGGGACTCGCGTGATGGCTGAGCAACTGTTTCAGAACTGGCCACAACGACAGCAGGCAGTCAACCCGAAACAAGTTCAGCGGCGCCTTCAGGAAATTGCCCTCTGTTTCCCCCAAGTGGCTTGGCATCTCCTTAAGGATGGTAAGCGATGGGGTCACTGGCCGGCGGTGGCGTCTTTGGGCGATCGCCTGCTGCAACTGATCCCGCAACTCCATCCCCAAGATCTGCGCCAAATGAGCGATGCGCAAATTGAATTAGTTTTGGCACCGCCGGATCGCCACCATCGCCCTCGCCCCGATGGGTTAGGCGTTGCCGTCAATGGCCGGTGGGTCGAACTCCACAGCGATCCCTCGTGGCAGCAGGTGATTCTTGAGGCCTTTGGGCGCGGCCTACCGCGGCAGCGCTTTCCCCTGTGCATTGCCCATCTCCATTTGCCCCCCACCGCAATTGATTGGTTCGCAGAACCGCAAAAGCGCACGATTTATCTGCGGGAGCCAGAGCAATGGCAGGCTCTTTTGGGAGAACGCATTGGCCAACTGCTGGCCTCGCCCACTGTCCCCACAACCAGCTACCACCTGCTCAAGGCGGCGGAACCCCCTGGCCACTATCGTACGCTGTTGTCGCAACAGGCACCTCAACGTTCCTTGCCTGCCCTCAAAGTGGTCGGGCAGTTGCACAATACCTACATCGTTGTTGAGCATGCAGAGGGCATTTGGTTAATTGAGCAGCACATTGCCCATGAACGGGTACTCTATGAGCAGATTGAAGCGGATTGGCAGGCGGTGGAGCTAGAGCAGCCGGTGTTGGTGGAAGCCCTCACAGAAACGCAAGTGCAACGCTGTCAAGACTGGGGGTTAGCGATCGCTCCCTTTGGGGTACAGCTTTGGGCAGTGCGCAGTGTCCCCTCTCTTTTGCGCGATCGCCCAGATGTAGTGGCCGCCCTGATTGAACTCAGCCAAGTAGCGGATCTAACGGCTGCCAAGGTCGCCGTTGCCTGTCGCAGTGCCATTCGTAACGGCACGCCCCTCACCCTTGCGGAAATGCAAACCTTGGTGGATCAGTGGTATCGCTGTCGTCAACCCCACACCTGTCCCCATGGCCGTCCGATCTGCCTGCAATTACAGGAATCTGCCCTTGCCCGTTTTTTCCGTCGTCACTGGGTAGTGGGCAAAAGCCACGGTATTTAGCTGGATTGAGGATGGTCTATTGTCGTGAACCGATGCAAATCTGCCCCTTGGCGCAGACAGTGCCGTAGATGCATCAGCAACCGCCCTAGGTAGTTACAGCCTTGGCGATCGCGCCCACAGCCCCAATAGCTATCCACGGGTGAATCCTCCACCAACTCCTCATCTCCCGTTGCCAACAGCAGTTCCCGCAGCTCGGGATGGGTGGTAAACTTCGCCACAAGGGCACGCCACATGACCTGCTGTTTCAGTTGATCCCAGTGGGGATGAACCGGATAGCGACCACTGCGGCCAAGTTGGGCAGCGGCTTCAGGGGTTGGGGCAGTGCGAATCCTATGACCAAAGGCTTCATGGGGGGTGCCGAAGAATTTATGGGCTTGGTAGTAGTGCTCCGCTGTTGGCCAGTAATAGCCCTCCAAGGTAAACCCATGGGGAGAGAAATTGGAAAAACTGCCGTAGGCCTCGTTGACGCGATAAAAGTAGATTGTCATTGCCAACCGCGTTCCCGCACCCCTTGATCACCTAAGCATTAATGAGGACTGAGATCATCATGCCCCAAATACAGCCCTTTTCGCAGGGAGACAACGCGCTCAAAACAGTTCAAATTGCCGTGGGACATTCCAAGTCCCTATTTTAGGAAGGGGCGGTCGGCAAACTTGAGAATCTAGGGACGGATCCTTGCTAAGATGAGCCTCATGGGTACGTTGAGACCTACTTTGTTGTTGGGGTTTGATATGAAACGTTTTTGGGCGATGGTTTGCGCACTTTTCCTAAGTGTGTCACTGCTGCTGACCAGTTGTGCCAATGTGCCCACGGGGCTAACGGGGAATTTTCGTGAAGATACCCTTGCGCTGATCAGTAGCTTGCGCGAAGCGATCGCCCTACCTGAGAATGACCCCAACAAGAAGGCGGCTCAAGCAGAGGCGCGCAAAAAGCTGAATGATTTCTTTGCCCTCTATCGTCGCGATGACTCCCTGCGATCGCTCTCCTCCTTTATGACGATGCAAACTGCCCTCAACTCCCTCGCGGGTCATTACAGTTCCTATCCCAATCGTCCCCTGCCGGAGAAGCTGAAAGCTCGCCTTGAACAGGAATTTCGCCAAGTCGAACTCGCCCTTGAACGGGAAAGCAAATCTTAGGTGTGTTGAGCGTGGCAAAACCCTACACCCACATTCCTATTCAAGAGTGTGGGGAACCCCTCGTGCCTATTCCGGATGCATTTCTAAAGCTACAACCCCATCCCTATCAATCCCTTGGTGCCCCCTATGGCAAGGCCTCTCCCTTTTGGTTACGGCTGGGGGTTATTGCTGCCCTTGAGCGTGCCCAAGCCTTCCTCGCCCCCTACGGCTGGCAACTGGCAATTTTTGATGCCTACCGCCCCATTGCGGTGCAGCAGTTTATGGTGGCGCACACCTTTGCCACCCTTTGTCGCCAGCAGGGATATGATCCCCAAATAATAGAGCCAGCGATCGCCAGCGAGATTTGGCAGCAGGTTTATCAATTTTGGGCCGTGCCCAGTTCAGACCCTCAGCAACCACCGCCCCACAGTACCGGTGCTGCCGTCGATCTCACCCTCGCTGACCCAGCAGGCCATCCTTTGGAGATGGGGGGCGCTATTGATGAAGTTTCTGCACGTTCCTTTCCCGATTTTTATGATCGCTACCCTGAAGAGACCCATGCCGCCTGCTTTGCCCAACGCCGCCAAATTCTTTATCAAGCCATGCACCGTGCCGGATTTCAACGCCATCCCCATGAGTGGTGGCACTTTTCCCTTGGGGATCAGTTGTGGGCTTGGCAACTGCGGCAAGAAACTGGTCAGCAGGACATCATTGCTCGCTATGGCCGCATTGATCTTTGAGGCTGGGTCATCCCTTAGAGTTTGTTGAGATTCAAGCCGGCTTCTTTGGCAAAGGCACTCAGCCCTTTGCGCTCAAGGGTTTTAATGGCTTTAGTAGAAAGGCGCAGTCGCACCCAACGTTTGCCCTCTGGCCACCACACCCGTTTCCATTGCAAATTCACTTCCTGCAGTTTTTTTGTCCGCCGGTGGGAGTGGGAAATCGCGTAGGCGTTATTGGCTTTTTTTCCAGTCAGTTGACAAACGCGGCTCATTGGTTTTCTCCCCTGCAAGGCAATGTGATGCAAAATAACCAAGACTCTTAGCGTAACATATTCCACCGTGAAAGGCACGGCCTATTTGAAGGTTTCCTTGAGGACGGTGCGGGCCGCCAAGTGATTGCGGGTGGTGGTTAAAATTTCTGCTTCTCGCAGCAGGCGATCGTAGGTGGACTGTAGTTCCAAAAGCCGTTGCTGCTCTTGGGCGACACCGCGAAAATTGCTGGCGATCCAGTAGGACAGTTCAAGGGCAGTGGTCGGCACATCCGGCGGCAGTTCCATGGGTTGCTCAGTCAACTTCGCTGAAAGCCGCACCACATCCTCAAGAAGTTGCCGCACTTCCTTGGCCAAGGGGCGCAGGTCAATGCTGGTGGGTTCATCCTCAATCCACTCCACCAGTCCAACCCGATAGGGTTTTTCGCGCACATAGTCCAGAATGCGAAACCGCTGCTGTCCGAGGGAGTCAATGAGCATGCGGTCATCGGGGAGCCGTTCGTAGCGACGCACTTCGGCACAACAGCCCACAGTGGCTGGCCGCCCCGTTTGGGGATCCCACATCACGATGCCAAAGCGGCGATCGCTCTCGAGAATCGTATTCATCATGATGCGGTAGCGAAATTCAAAAATATGCAGTGGCAGGGGTCGCCCCGGAAAGAGCACAAGATCGGGCAGAGGAAAAATGGGGAGTTCGCGAACGGCAATGGACGAAAAAGCCATAATGACAGCGCACAGAAGCCAATGCTTCTATCGTACCGCACTTTGCAGGCTTGCTAGGATGCGGAACCGGGGACTTGAACCCCGAAGTCCTTGCGGACACTAGAACCTGAATCTAGCGCGTCTACCAATTCCGCCAGTTCCGCTCTCAATCGCTTTGGTCAGCGATCTTTTATTATCCTTGGTTCAGCTGAGTTCTGTCAACTCATGAGTTGCCCCTAAAGGTGAGCACAAAGGGCTGACCATCCAGTTGACCATTGCCCGCCAAGTTGAGAATCGACTGCTGACGACCATAGCGGATATTGAGCGTGCCATCGGCATCAGCCATCCCAGAACTGGTCAAGCGAATGCGCAGCGTGTAGGCATCTTGCTGAATCACCTTGCCGGCGAAGGCAATGAAGTTCCCACTGTCAAGCTGCATGTTGATGTCCGCCACCTGCTGCGGATCAATCACAATGCTCATAAACGTCACTTTTTGGCTTGGACGCCCACCCATACGGAATAGCCCCTCTCCTATATCGGCGTAGAAGGTGATGCCCGCCGGTTGTGCTGGCTGCGCCACCATTGGCGGCAGTGGCGGGGCGATCGCCCCGATAGTCAGGGCAAGAAGACTAGCCACAATACTGCTGCTGTTGCTCACGGCAAATTCCTAGGCCACTTCTGTCCATCATGACGCTCAACAGACTGGACTCCCCTCGCCGCTGTCGAATCCTGCCACAAAACTTAGCATTTAGAGCTGTATTAAAGTGGGCTTGACTCAGGAACTGAGCCGTTCGAGGGGCGTCAGCTGAGGATCAACCACTTTTTGCCCGCGGCGCGGGAAACGAATCGCCAGGGAGAGCTTCGGACCAGTATGAAAGACATGGGTAATTTCCCCTTCGCCATAGACGGGATGGAGAATGCGATCGCCCACCCGCCAAGGAGAGGCCGCAGCCTTGCTCAACCGCAGGGGGGATACCTTGGTGGCCATTTTCGGGCGTCGCTGCACATGCCCTGTGAGCAGTTCTGGGGGTAGCTCCGTCAAAAATTGCGATGGAATCGTATCTTCACTGCCACCGTAGCGGCGGCGGCTTTGGGCAAAGGTGAGAAACAGTTGTTCTTGGGCACGGGTAATGCCGACATAACACAGGCGGCGTTCTTCTTCAAGGGCCATGGGGTCGTTGAGACTGCGAAAGTTGGGAAACAGTCCCTGCTCCATCCCCACCAAAAAGACAACGGGAAATTCTAGCCCCTTGGCCGCATGTAAGGTCATCAGCGAGACCACTCCTTCCCCTTCGGACAATGTATCCAAATCCGAGGCAAGGGCAGAACTGTTGAGAAAGTCGCTGAGACTGGCACCCTCATTTTCTTCACTCAATTGCTGGGCGGCATTGACCAATTCCATCAGGTTTTGCAGCTGCTCTAGGCTGTCGTCGGTGCCCTCGTTTTCTAGCTCACGGCGGTATCCCGTCTCTTCAATGACAGTTTTCACTAGGTCAGGCAGTTCAATATCATCCACCAGCGATCGCAGGTGATTCATTAAAGTCACAAACTGCTGCACTGCCCGACTCGCCCGCCCCGCCAAGGGAGTCATAGACTCAGTGTCAGCAATTAAGTCCCACAGGGAAATGCCAAGGGTTTGCGCGGCCTCACTGAGGCGATCCAAACTGGTTTTGCCAATGCCCCGTCGCGGCATGTTGATAATTCGCCGCAGACTCACGGTATCTTGGGGGTTTTGCAGCAGCCGCAGATAGGCCAGAATGTCTTTAATTTCCTTGCGCTCATAGAACTTGAGACCGCCAACCACGGTGTAGGGAATGTTGGCACGCACTAGGGCCTCCTCAAAGGGGCGAGATTGGGCATTGGTGCGATAGAGAATGGCAAACCGTTCCCAGTGGGGTTCAAGGGAGCGGCGACCCAAGGCCTTGATCGTTCGAGCAACGAAGTCGGCTTCATCGGTTTCTGTGGCACAACACTCACAGTGAATGGGGGCGCCTTCCCCCTTGGTGGGACGCAGCACTTTATCAATGCGTTCGTTGTTGTGCTCAATGAGATGATTGGCAGCCTGCAAAATGTTGGCAACGGAGCGGTAGTTTTCCTCCAACTTAATCATCGTGCGGCTATCGTCATCGGGCAGGCGATCGCCAAAATCCTGCTGAAAATTCATCAAGATCGTGAAATCGGCACAGCGGAATGAATAAATGGACTGATCCACATCGCCCACGACAAAAATCGAGCGATCGCGCCAATCTTGAAACTGCTGGGGGGGCGTGCCATTGGTCGCCAAGAGCCGAATCAGATCGTATTGGGTGCGGTTGGTGTCTTGGTACTCATCCACCAGAATATGTTGGAATTGCTGATGCCAATACTCAAGGCGCTCAGGATGCTGTTGTAGCAGATGCACCGTTCGCAAAATCAAATCATCAAAGTCAAGGGCATTGTTCTTGGCAAGGGCTGCCTCATAGCGACGATAAACCTCTGCGGCCACCCGAGCAGCCGGCGATCGCTGTTCCTGTTCCAATTGGTCGGGTCTAAGACCACGGTTTTTGGCATGGCTAATTTTGTAGCGGATAGCGCGCGGATCATGCTTGCGCTCATCAAGGTTCATTTCAGCCGTGGCAATTTCCTTAATCAGGCTCTGCACATCCGACTCATCAAAAATGGTGAAATGCCGCGTCCAGCGATACCCTTGGGGATGCTGATAAGCCTCAATTTCTAGGCGCAGGAGTCGGGCACACAAGCTGTGGAAGGTGCCAATCCACAGGGGTTTGGTGTAGGTTTGATAGACTCGCGATCGCACCCGTTGTTGTTCAAGGGGGGCTAGATCCAGCCAGTCTCGCCCATAGAGTTGCTTGGCCATCTCTTGACCAAAGAGGGCTTCAATCCGCTCCCTCATTTCACGGGCGGCCTTGTTGGTAAATGTCACCGCCAAGATATGCTCTGGTGCCACCTGGTGATGGCGAATCAAATGGGCAATGCGATAGGTGAGCGTGCGTGTTTTTCCAGACCCCGCGCCAGCCACCACTAACATCGGGCCCCCATAGTGCTCCACCGCTTGCCGTTGTGACGGATTCAGTCCTGCGAGAAAATCACTGCTCATTTACTGCTCTGCCCATGCGCCTAAAGCTTTATGATACCTGACGATTACTGGCCAACTGGTTGGCGCCTCCAGCCGCTAGCACTGCGGGTATCGCATCGCCGCCGTCAAGATTTGCTGTCAAAAATTTCCGAAAACAGAAAATCAAGTCTTGCGTTGCGGCTTGCCGCTAGTGGGGTTGCTGGTTCTTCTAGCCTCCCCTAGGTGGTGGATGTTAATTTTTTTGTGCTTTTGCCCCCCTCTAAACCCGAGAACCCCTCAGGGTACAATGGGAATCCATCCTAACTGATCGCACTCTATGGACAGCGTCCACTGGCAGCAGGTTCACAACTACACTGACATCCTTTACCACAAAACCACGGGCATTGCCAAAATTACGATTAACCGTCCCCACAAGCGCAACGCCTTTCGCCCGCAAACCATTGTTGAAATGAGTCAAGCCTTTGAAGATGCCCGCAACGATCCCACAATTGGCGTTGTCTTGCTGACAGGTGCCGGCCCCCACACCGATGGCAAGTATGCGTTTTGTGCGGGTGGTGACCAAAGTATTCGCGGTGAGGCGGGTTATCTGGACGAGCAGGGGGTGGCGCGACTGAATGTTTTGGATCTACAACGGCAAATTCGCTCCCTGCCGAAGGTGGTGATTGCCCTTGTGGCTGGGTATGCCATTGGTGGTGGCCATGTGCTGCACTTGGTGTGCGATCTGACGATCGCGGCTGAGAATGCCATTTTTGGTCAAACGGGACCACGAGTGGGTAGTTTTGATGCCGGGTTTGGGGCTAGTTATTTAGCCCGCATTGTGGGCCAGAAAAAAGCTCGCGAAATTTGGTTTCTCTGTCGGCAATATACAGCTCAGGAAGCCCTTGCCATGGGGTTGGTCAACGCCCTTGTCCCCGTTGAAGAGCTGGAGGCTGAGGGGATCCGCTGGGCGCAGGAGATTCTCACGAAAAGTCCCTTGGCCATTCGCTGCTTGAAGGCGGCCTTTAATGCTGATTGTGATGGTCAGGCCGGGCTACAGGAATTGGCCGGGAATGCCACCCTCCTGTACTACCTCACCGAAGAGAGTGCCGAGGGCAAAAATGCCTTTTTAGAAAAGCGTCCGCCCAACTTTCAGCAATTTCCTTGGCGTCCTTAGGGGATGCGCTAGAGTAGGAGTATGTGGCATTGGGAGAGTCCGCCATGTGTATCTGTGTTAACTGCGCCCTTGTGGACCGCTGTACCACATACTATGCCGTTGAGGAGCAGCACCAACAACCCCATCTGACCCTGACGCCAGACTTTGACCCGATTGAGCCGACGATCAATGTGAATATCCGCACCCAAGGGGAAGAAATTCAACTGGAATGGGATGTCGTTGGTTGTGCTAGTTTCGTGGAAGATCAGGGACGGTGGGCACGCCTGCGCCCAGGAGAACTGATTCCGACCTAAGGGTAGCGCCAGTTGGCGATCGTCCCCGACTCCATGTTTTCTGTTCCTACCAGCAATGGGACGCAGCCAACGGCAACAACAACTGGATGTATTTATTCACTCACCACAGGTTGAGATAGCCCTTTTCGTCCTGATTTTGGCATGGGCACTATTGGTGGTGCTGGATGTCCTTTGGATTCAGCCGGGGCAGCCTAATTTTTATATCGTCTTAGCAGAGGTGCCGTTACGCCTCTGTTTTTTTATTGAACTATTTTTGCGCTTTGCGATCGCCCGCAAAAAGAAACGATTTTTCCGCCACTATTGGCTAGATCTCGTGGCGATTTTACCGATGCCGCCGCAGTGGACGTTGTTTCGTTTGCTGCCCCTTTTGCGCCTACCCCGTGCTTCGATTCTGATTAACCGCAACCTGCATTACGTTTCCCCCCACATTTCTGGTCTCTACGGCGCTCAAATTTCAGCACTGTTAATCATTGTGTTGATCATGCTCTTTGGGGGGCTGGCTTTTTATATCATCGAAGGAACGTCAAACCCAGATATTCACAGCCTTGGGGATGCCCTATGGTACAGCTTTTTCTCCTTGGTGTCTGCCGAACCCATCGGCGCCTATCCCAAAACCCACGCAGGACGTGTCATTACACTGGTGGTCGTCTTGTCTGGTTTAACCCTATTTGCAGTCTTCACCGGGGTGGTGTCAGCCTTCATGGTGCAGCGATTGCACTCGGTCATGAGCATTAAGCACTTTGACTTGGATGAGTTGCGCAACCACATTATTCTCTGTGGATGGAATCGCAGTGCCCCCCTTGTGTTACAGGAGTTGCAAACCGATCCCCAAACCCGCCATGCGCCGATTGTCATTGTTGCCGAACTTGAACACTTGCCCTTAAATGAGTTGCGAGCTGTGGATCAAAATCGTCTTTACTTTTATTCCGGGGACTATACCCGCATTGATGTGCTAGAGAAAGTGCAAATTTACCATGCCTCCCGCGCCATTCTCTTGGCAGACACTAGTCAGCCCCGCAGTGATCAAGACCGCGATGCCCGAACAGTTCTCGCTGCACTGACCATGGAAAAACTCAATCCAACGATTTACACCTGTGCCCAGCTTTTGGATCGCAATAATAATGTGCAACTTCAGGCGGCAGGGGTGGAGGATGTGGTAGTGGCCGATGAAATGGCAGGTCACCTCATTGGCAATGCTGTGCGCAATCAGGGGGCGATGGATGTTTTTGCTGAACTCCTAACGGTACAGGTGGGGAATCAGTTTTATCGGCTCCCTTTGCCCGCAGTCCTAGCAGGCAAAACCTTTTGGTATGCTCAAAGACACCTAAAGGAGCGGGATGATGCCCTCCTCGTCGCTGTGGAGCGTCGCATTGAGGGGCGTCGCCAGACGGAGATTAATCCGCCAATGAACTATGAGTTACAGGTGGGAGATTACTTGGTGGTGATTGCGCGGCAGTGTCCACAGTGGGGATAAGGCAATGGAAATTTCTTCCCAAGTAGAGCTGCCCTTTCCCCGTGACTCTGTCTATCGCATCTATCGCGATCGCCTGCCTGAGCTGGTGAATTGGATGCCCAATGTACGGGAAATTGAAGTGCAGGAGCGCAAAGAACACCCCCAAGCCCTAGAGATGGTCTTGGTTTGGCATGGTGGTGGCGAAATTCCGGCAGCAGCACGGGCGCTCTTAAGTGAAGCGATGCTTTCGTGGACAGACTATACCCATTGGGACGATCGCGACTATCTCACGCGCTGGCGCATTGCCCCCCATGCTTTTACCGAGGCGATTGACTGCCGAGGGGAAAATCAATTTATTGCTGCGGGCAACTCAACTATTATCACTAGCCGTGGCCATCTACGCATTGATCCAAAACGCATTCCGGGAGTACCTTCATTCCTAGCTGGCATGATTGCCCGCGCTGTGGAGGAGTATCTCGGCCAACGCATCGAACCCAATTTTCAGCAACTGGCAGCGAGTGTGGCAGCATTTTTGCAGGCTGAGGGATGACAATTAGCATTGACATCCTCCCCCTGCTTTAGCAGGGGGATTCCTAAGCCTCACGACTTAGGTTTCTGTTTCTTCGCGGTTGCCCTTTAGACGTATGCCTATCAGGTCTTACACCTGCTCCACAGACTGCAACCGTGTGTCCCACGGCCAAAATGTTTTGAGCCGCATTCACATCTCGGTCGTGGTGTGCCCCACATTCAGGGCAGTCCCATTCCCGGACGTTCAGCGGCAGCTGCTCAACCACGTGACCACACTTTCCACAGCGTTTAGAACTGGGGAACCATTGGTCAATTTTTACCAGTGTCCGACCATACCACTGGGTTTTATAGTCCAATTGCCGTATCAGTTCACCCCATCCAGCATCGCTGATGGATCGGGCAAGCTGACGGTTCTTGACCATATTTTTCACAGCCAATGACTCGACCACAATCGTTTGGTTTTCACATACCAATCGAGTCGTCAACTTGTGCAAATGGTCTTTTCTGCAATCAGCGATCTTCTGTTGAATCTTGGCGACTTTCAGCCGCGCCTTATCCCAATTGCGAGAGCCTTTTTGCTTGCGACTCAAAGACTGCTGAGCCTTACGGAGTCGTTTGTAATGGCGGTCAAAGTGCTTGGGGTTGGCGACCTTTTCCCCTGTACTCAGGGTAACGAGACTGTTAAGTCCTGCATCCAAACCAACCGACTGGTTGACGGGTTGCAGTGTCAGGTCTCTGGGGTCGTCAAACCTCAGACTGACATACCACTGTCCAGCGGGGTTAAGCCGGACTGTAACGGTGGATGGCTCAACGCCTTCTGGCAATTGCCTAGACCATCTAATATTCAATGGCTCCAGACACTTTGCCAGAAACAATTTCCCGTCTTTCCACCTGAAAGCAGACTTGGTGAATTCTGCGCTGCCACCATGGCGTTTCTTTTTGAAGTTGGGATATTTCGCCCGACCCGCAAAGAAGTTGTTGAAGGCAGATTGCAGATGCCTCAAGGCCTGTTGCAACGGAACAGAGCTAACCTCATTCAAAAACTGGAGGTCATCTTGCTTCTTCCACTCGGTAAGCAAAACAGAGGTTTGGGTGTAATCAATTCTCTCCTGCCGTTCACGCCAAGCTTCTGTTCTCACTGCCAACGCTCGGTTATAAACCAACCGAACACAGCCCAACGTTTTCCGAAGCAGGGATTCCTGCTCGGTCGTCGGGTAGAAGCGGTAACTGAAAGCCTTTTCCATGCCTTAGATTGTAACAGTGAGTGTACTTGGCAGTCGTAGACTGCCGCTCCTATCCCTCCCCTTCCTAAAGGAAGGGGTCTCCCGGAGGTAACGATGAAGGTGCTGGAGCAAACAGACTATCGCTTGCGTTTGCAGGAACGGCCTTTGGCTCTTTGGCTTTTTGGCGGGCTGTTTTGTCTGGTTCCTGTTCTCATTTTGAGTGTCTTTCCTGTTGCTGACATTGAGTGTCAACGCCAAACGTTTCCCTATGAGTGTGTGGTCACCACCACGTCCTTTGTCACTCAAGAGCGGGTCAAAATTCCACTCTCGGTGCTGCGACAGGCAAAGTTGGAGGACTACATTGACAGTGAGGGCGATCGCATGTACCGGATCGTCCTTGAGGGTGTGGCTGACTCAATACCCTTGGGCATCGCCTCCTCAGATGCGGGCGATCGCGCCACCATCGTGGAGCAAATTAACCAGTTCTTAGCGAACCCCAACCAAATGCAACTGTCTGCTCGTGTGGACGATCGCTGGCTGATTCAGATAGTTGTAGGGGTGTTCTTTTTGGTGGGGGCGAGTCTGATTGCCTTGACTCCTGTCTTGACCCTCGATCTGGATCGCAGTAGTGGCACCTTGACGATTTTCCATGCCAATTTCTTCCGCCGAACTCACAAGGAATTGCGCCTGCGCGAGATTAGTGACATTACTATTGAAAGCTCCGTGGATTCCGAGGGCGATCGCCTGTATCGCGTCGTTGTTCACCTAGCCTCTGGCGAGAAAGTCCCGCTGCGGCACTACTACAGTAGTGGCTATAACAGCAAGAAAGAACTGGCCAATCACCTGCGTCAGTTTCTCTATCTGCCGCCCTACGACTAATTCTGGCGGTGCGCAGACTGGCTGTTGATTACACTGGAGATGATGGCATAATGCAGTCACGGTCAGTGGGATTCTGCCCTCAATTATCACTATGCAACCAACGGATCCAACAAAGTTTACTGATAAAGCATGGGAAGCCATTGTTAAGTCCCAAGATGTGGCACGGGAGTATCGCAGCCAATATCTAGAAACAGAGCACGTGATGATTGCTCTGCTGCGGGAGGAAGGTTTAGGCCAACTCATTCTTGAACGGGCGGATATTGACACTGAATGGGTACTCAAGCGGCTGATGGATTTTGCGAAGCAGCAGCCCCGTGTTCCCACAGGGAGTGAACTGTACTGTGGCCGTAGTTTGGACGCCCTTCTGGATGAAGCCAACCGCCTGCGCCAAGAGCATGAGGATCAGTTTATTTCGGTTGAGCATCTGCTGCTTGCCTTTGTCGGCGATCGCCGGATCGGTCAACGCCTCTTCCGCGCTTTGAATTGCGATCGCGAGCAGTTGGCGGCCACGGTTAAAGCCATTCGTGGTTCTCAAAAAGTCTTAGATCAAAACCCCGAAAATAAATACGCCGCCCTTGAAAAATACGGCCGCGATCTCACCGAAGCGGCACGCCAAGGCAAATTGGATCCCGTCATTGGCCGCGATGAGGAAATTCGCCGTGTCATTCAAGTCCTCTCCCGCCGCACCAAAAACAATCCCGTGCTGATTGGTGAACCCGGCGTTGGCAAAACAGCAATTGCCGAAGGTCTGGCGCAACGAATTATCAATGGCGATGTACCGGAATCTCTGAAAAATCGGCGGCTGATTTCCCTTGATCTCGGTAGTCTGGTGGCGGGTGCCAAATTTCGCGGCGACTTTGAAGACCGCCTCAAGGCCGTTCTCCACGAAGTAACCCATTCCGACGGTCAAATTGTTCTCTTTATTGATGAGCTGCACACCGTTGTCGGCGCCGGTGCCAATCAAAACTCCTCGATGGATGCCAGCAACTTGCTCAAACCCATGTTGGCGCGGGGTGAACTGCGCTGTATTGGTGCCACCACCCTAGACGAATACCGCAAGTATATTGAGAAGGATGCTGCCCTCGAGCGGCGTTTTCAGCAGGTGTATATTGGCCAGCCCAGTGTTGAGGATACGATCTCGATTTTGCGCGGCCTCAAGGATCGCTACGAAATTCACCACAACGTCAAAATTACTGATTCTGCCTTGGTGGCAGCCGCCACCCTTTCAGATCGCTACATTAGCGATCGCTTTTTGCCCGACAAGGCCATTGACCTCGTGGATGAAGCAGCAGCCAAGCTGAAAATGGAAATCACCACCAAGCCTGCTGAACTAGAAGCCCTTGAACGGCGCCTGCGGCAACTGGAGATGGAAAAACTCTCCCTCAAGCAGGAGGAAAGCCTACCCCTTAGCCAAGTGCCACTGCAAGCCACCCGCGATCGCCTGCAGCGCATTGAAGAGGAAATTGCCCAACTGCAACCACGGCAACAGGCCATGCAAGCCCGCTGGCAAGCAGAAAAAGACCTCCTAGAGCGCATCAACAGCCTCAAGGAAGAAGAAGACCAAGTGAAGTTGCAAATCGAGCAAGCAGAGCGCGACTATAACCTCAACAAAGCGGCTCAACTTAAATATGGTCGCCTCGAAACTCTACAACGCGAACTGGAGGCCACTGAAGCGCAACTCTTGGAACTTCAGGCCGAAGGTGGCACCTTTTTGCGCGATCAAGTTACCGAAGCCGATATTGCCGAAATTGTCTCCAAATGGACGGGAATTCCGCTGCAAAAACTCATGGCCTCAGAACGCCAAAAACTCCTGCAACTGGAACATGTCCTGCATCAGCGGGTAATTGGTCAAACCGATGCTGTGGCAGCCGTGGCCGCAGCGATTCGCCGAGCGCGAGCCGGCATGAAAGATCCTGCCCGTCCCATTGGTTCATTTCTCTTTATGGGGCCGACGGGAGTGGGCAAAACAGAACTCGCCCGTGCTCTTGCTGAAGCCCTCTTTGACGATGAAAATGCCCTTGTGCGCATTGATATGTCGGAGTACATGGAAAAACACGCCGTCTCCCGTATGATTGGCGCACCGCCAGGGTATGTGGGCTTTGACAGTGGCGGGCAACTAACGGAAGCGATTCGCCGTCGTCCCTATGCCGTAGTTCTCTTTGACGAGGTGGAAAAAGCCCATCCGGAAGTTTTTAATGTGCTTCTGCAGGTGCTGGATGATGGCCGCATTACTGATTCCCAAGGGCGGACGGTGGACTTCCGCAATACCGTGATCATCATGACTAGCAACTTGGGCAGCGAACATATTTTAGACTTAGCCGGCGATGACAGCCGCTACGAAGAAATGCGCCAACGGGTGCTTCAAAGTGCGCAAAAGTATTTTCGCCCTGAATTCCTCAATCGCATTGATGATTTGATTCTCTTCCATGGGCTAGGGCGGGCTGAACTGGCACAGATTGCCCAAATTCAACTGCGGCGGGTGGAGAGACTCCTTGCTGAGCAAAAAATTCGGCTGCGCCTCACTCCAGCAGCGCTGGATCATTTGGTGGCAGTCGGCTTTGATCCAGTCTATGGAGCACGTCCTCTGAAGCGTGCTATTCAACGGGAATTGGAGAACCCCCTCGCCGTGAAGATCCTTGAAGAGGTCTTTGCACCCGGCGATACGATTTTGGTAGATTTGGTCAATGGTGAGTTGACCTTTAGCGCTGCAAACCTCGCAGGGGCAGGCGATCGCGACACCGTCACTGCTTCCTAGGCTCTCTATCACCAACTTGGCAGGAAAGGCATGTGAAAGTTCTTACCATTTATCACAACAAGGGTGGTGTAGGGAAAACGACGATCGCTGTGAATTTGGCAGCTGCCCTTCGTTGTCGGGGCAAGCGGGTTTTAGTTATTGACATGGATTCTCAAGCCAATACAACCTTTGCCACCGGCTTAATGAGTTTCCTGTTTGAAGAGGAGGATACCCTGCGTGATGCCCATATCTTCCATGTGCTCAGATATGCAGAGGAGTATCCCATTGAAACCGTTGTGCGGAAATCCCAGTCTTTTAATCACCCGGAGATTGATGTTGTCCCTGCCCATATTGATTTAGTCAGCATTGAAACCCGTGATCTACTTAGAGAGATTGATGGGATTCATTTGCAACTCCTCATGAAGTTAGAAGCCATCAAAGAAGCCTATGACATTGTGATCATAGATGCACCGCCAGCTTGGGATCTCTACGCTGAAATTGCCCTGATTGCCTCGGACTATCTAATTATTCCCTCAGATTTTAAGCCCTTTGCCAATCAAGGCCTAAAGTACGTCCTGTCGTTTGTTAAAGATATTAACCGACGATTTGCAGATTTGCGGATAAGACTAGGTAAAAAAACCTTAGAGATTTTGGGAATCTTGCCCTCGAAAATTCATGGCAGCACTAGGAATTCAAAGAAGTTTATTGCTCTTCAAGAAGCAATTAGGGATAAGTATCCCCTCAAAATCCTAGAGACAATTATCACTGAGTGTGTTGATTTATCCAGTAGCCTCAATCGCGTGATTACCATTGGCGATAGTCAAATACCAGCACCTCAGTCCATTTTTCGCTTTAAGCCCAATTCAGATGCTGCCCGCGAATTTAATGATTTGGCCGATGAACTCCATTGGCTCACTCAAGTCTAAAAAGCAATGGTCAATAGTAAGCGTATTCAGTTAACGGCGATTGAACTGGGTTCTGAATCTCCTCCCCTAGATCAAGGGCGTGTCGAGCAATTGGCCAGTTCAATTCTCAAAGCAGGTATTTGTTTTCCACCGCTAGTGGTGCGGCGATTGGGCGATCGCTTGGCCTGTCATCGCTTCAAACTCTTGTCGGGTCATCGCCAGTATTATGCTGCCCAAAAAGCCAATCTTAAGGAAATTAATGCCCTTATTCTTGAGGAAAATGACCCGCCGGAAATAGAAGCTGCTATTCTCAGTCAAATTCAGCCCAATGCACCAGTATCTGAGGTTCCAGAAGAACAAAAAGAAGAAAAAGTAACCGAGCCTTCAGACCTTAACCAACCAGTCATCAACTCCAGCGAAGACCTGATCAAGAAACTCTACCAGCAAAATCAGCAGCTTCTTGCTCACAATGAGGCTATTCATCAGTCTCTCAAGCAGATGTGTGCCTATACTCAGCAGCTCTTAGCACAAAATCAGTCCATTTGCCAGTCTCTACAGGAAGTGCAAGCAGCCCTAGCAAATATCAATACCCAAATAGCGAGCGTCCCGACTTCACAAGTGCCACCGCCCACACCAACAGCAACGCTATCAGGCTCCTTGGAAGATCGCAACCAACCTCAGTTAAAAATACGCTTGATTAATCAAGGCTCTCAAGCTGAAATCAAACAGTGGCTTACAAATGCAGGAATCAGTGAAAAAAGCAGTGGAAAATATATCAAAAAGATTATTGAATATCGTGCTCAATCTCCCTTTCAGTCTCTCATTCATCTGAAAGAAATTTTGAAACTGAAGTCTCAGACCCTTACAAAACTCGAAAAGTGCCCTGTACCAGCAAGCTCGAGTTTTCCTCACTAGCCACTATCAGTTAACCATTGGCTACCAAATAATCCAGCTGTTGCTCCCACGGCAAGGGCGATCGCTGGATGCCATTTGCGGCGGATCATCACCCCAAGAGAAAAGACTAAGAACAAGCTGTTGACGGCGAGGCTGACGGGCTGATGGAGATGAACAATTGCAAGAGCAAGGTTACTGGCCGCTGACAACACCATACCCACCACCGCAAGATAATGAATTCCTGCTGCCTCAGCCAAATCCCAAAACGATGGCCACTATTGGCGTAGTGGGTCTAATTTTTACCTAGATTGAAGAAAAGAGAAGTAGAGATAGAGGAGATATAAAAGCGGCAGAAGAGGCTAGGAAACTACAAGAGTCTCTTACCAAAGTTACGTCGCGCAGTTTAAGTCAGGTGTTTTGGGGCGATAACACTTTTTAAGGATTAATTAGCCTTGTAGCTTCAGCTATCTTCCAGCACTTTCGGGTTCAGCGGTAAACTGTATCTCTACAGAGTCATTGACCTTCAGTCCTAATTCGGCGGCGCGGCCACCCGCCAGTTCTAAAACGGCATCCACTGGAACCCCGGACTCGTAGGTCGGGCAGGGGAGAGTTTTGCAGGGGGGAGCTTCGGGGGCGATCGCCACCACTTTACCCTCCCTGAGAAAAATCAAGTCGAGGGAAATGAGGCAATTTTTCATCCAGAAGCTGGCCACTTGGGGTGGCGACATTGGAAACAGCATGCCGCGATCAGGGGGCAATTCAGAACGAAACATCAAGCCCAACTGTTGCTGTGCTGGCGTGCGCGCCACTTCCAATTGAATCCAGGTGTCGTGAATGCGTGCCCTAGCAGTAATCGGTAGATACTGGGGAACCCCGCGAACCCTCTGAGGTGGGACATCCCCCTGGCCAAAGCTTTGACACCCCAGCAGCAACCCTAGGGTCACTAGTCCCAAAACCAACCCGCGTACCTTAGGCTTCACGGAGAACATATCCCACTCCTCGCACCGTATGGATGAGTCGTTTTTCGCCATCGGGTTCAATCTTCAACCGTAAATAGCGAATATAGACTTCAATGACGTTAGATTCTCCCAAAAAGTCATAGCCCCAGACATTTTCCAAAATTTGCTCACGAGTGAGGACTTCGCGGGGGTGCTCCATAAGAAACTTCAGCAGTTCATACTCTTTCATCGTCAGGTCGATCGTGCGCCCATTGCGCTCTGCCCGCCGCGTCAATAAATCAAGGGTCAAATTATCAAATCGCAACACCTCACTTTGGGTCACAGGGGGCTTCAAATACAACTGAATCATCTGGAGAAAGGGCTTGGGACTATAGGGCAGCAATAGGTAATCATCGGCACCCGACTCCAGCACAGCGACCCGATCTTCTAGGCGATCGCTCTCCAACATCAACAGAATCGGCAAGCTAATCTCCTGCTGACGCAACCGCTGGCACAACTCCATACTGTTGAGCCGCCCCAAATAGCGATCCATGATGATCAGGGCAGGTTGCCATTCTGCACAGGCCAAGTGGCATTCTTTTTCCGTCGTCGCAATTACGGGATCGTAGCCCGCTGCTTGGAGGTCTTGTCCCATCCGTTGCGACAAGTGGTTGTCGGCGCACACTAAAAGCAAACGTGCAGGGGGAGACATTAACTCCATTGAGACCATCCTCACTATGGGGATCTTACCTTTAGCTTATTCCCTGTGGGAAAATGATGAAGCTCACTCCACCAGCTGACGCGAGGTGGAGGTGTCAGTGCTAACCTGAAGATTGCGAATCCACAGATCACACAGACAAGCCCAGCTTTGAGGCAAGCTTCGGGAACGTTTGCCCAAAGACTCCTCACTGTCCTTTCGCCAAGTGAGCTGAAGAATTCCTCTGGCCGCAATGCTTTGACTCCCATTTAAGTCGCAGTTATACCGCTTGCCAGAGGGAAATTGTGCCAGAGCATGGTTTTTAGGATCGCGCGTCACCACCCCAGAACCGTCATAGGTCAGCTTGGACCTGTAGGCAGCCACCACATCCATCACCTGACCCCCCACCTCTTGCCACTTCTGCTCGGTGAAGGTGCGAATCATCCCCTTTAACCACCCGTGAAACCGTTGACGCAAGGTAGACCCTTTTCTACCGCCACTCGGCCTCCAGTCCGTCAGTCTCTCAAACACAATCGCTTGAGCATTGAATCGTTGGGCAATGTCCACGATTCGCTTCGAGACATGGTGAGCAATGTTCTAGTTGATATGGCGACATTTGCGATAGGTGTGAGAGCAGAACCCCTTGTGGAGCTTTCCACCTTTTCCCATCATTTTCCCTGCTCTGGTTGACACCGATTTCAGGCGCTTGTCTCTGCGGTCTATGTCTGTTCCGGGGTGAGATTACAGTACCGTCGAAGGTAACCACTGAAACCGTTGTTGTCGGGCTGCCGCTTTTCGGGATGACACTCAAACGGAACGGCGAGATGGCATTTGCGCCCATTGCAAATGAGGGAAGGGGATAGTTGTTTGTTGCTATCCACGGTATGCCGTTCTCTTCGTCCTGAAATCTGAACAGTTGTCCAGACCCAATCTTTGCCTGTGAATACCTTGAGTTCTACTTGGTCATACCCGTGCAGTCTGTAGCACTGTCCTCGGTACAACGTGGGGTAGTATCCCGTCTCCCCATTCAGGGTGGGGGGCTGGGCATCCCGACGGTAGTAGCTGGGGAACTTGTGAAACGTGCGGTCGCTTGGGTATTTCGGGTTGGGATTTTGGCGGATTGCATGCACCAGCCCTTCGACCGCAGGAATCACCTGCTGACTGTTTAAGCTGCCTATCTCCGACCAATGGGTCAACACGATTCCCATGAAATGCCGGCACAAGCGGCGATAAATCTTCACCGTTTCAGCCAAGAGGACACGCTGGTGTGCCGTTGGGTTCAGGCGCCATTGGTCCCCGTGCGAATGATGGGATTTCGAGTTAGCATAGAGTGATTATAGGAAGTATAGTGATTGCTTTGGCGCGCTTAGCGTCCATGATGAATCAATTGGCAACTCCGCTTCGCTCCCTTGCCGCGCCTTAACCCCCACCTGCTATGCGAGGATGAGGGAGTGCAGGCTAGTTTTGTTCAAAAATGCGCCCGTAGCTCAGCGGAATAGAGCACTCGCCTTCTAAGCGATTGGTCGTTGGTTCGAGTCCAACCGGGCGCGTCTGTGGTGACAGCCAACCTGCTATCGTTGATGGGGAGCGTATTGGAGTGCAAGAATCCTCGCAATGAGTCCTAAATATCGCCGCGTTTTGCTCAAATTGAGCGGTGAAGCCCTCATGGGCAACCTGAACTATGGCATTGATCCAAAGGTAGTTCAATCTTTTGCCAGCGAAATTGCTCAGGTGGTGCAAGCAGGGGTTCAGACTGCCATTGTGGTCGGTGGTGGCAATATCTTTCGCGGTATGAAAGGAGCTGCGGCTGGCATGGATCGGGCAACGGCAGACTACATCGGTATGATTGCCACTGTCATGAATGCCATGACCCTTCAGGACGCCCTCGAACAAATGAATGTGCCCACGCGCGTGCAAACTGCCATTGCCATGCAGGAGGTGGCTGAACCCTACATTCGCCGCCGTGCTATCCGACATCTGGAAAAGGGACGGGTGGTCATCTTTGGAGCAGGGTCAGGGAATCCCTTTTTTACCACGGATACCACCGCCGCCCTGCGTGCCGCCGAAATTGATGCTGAAGTGATTTTCAAAGCCACGAAAGTCGATGGTGTCTATGATGCAGATCCCCACAAAAATCCGAATGCGCGTCGCTACCGCAGTCTCACCTATACCCATGCCCTCACCCACAACTTGGCGGTGATGGACAGTACCGCGATCGCCCTGTGTAAAGATAATGATATCCCCATCATTGTGTTTAGTTTAGAAACGGCCGGTAATATCTACCGCGCCTTGACTGGGGAACCCATTGGTACGATGGTTGGAGGCTCCTGTGAAATTAGCTGATGTCGAAGAGCGGATGCAAAAATCCGTTGAAGCAACCCAGCATGACTTTAATAGCATTCGTACGGGTCGCGCCAACGCGGCTTTGTTGGATCGAATCATGGTGGACTACTACGGCACCGAAACCCCTCTGCGCTCTCTAGCCAATATCTCCACGCCCGATGCAACCACCATTTTGATCCAGCCCTACGATCGCTCAACGTTGGCGAGCATTGAAAAAGCCATTCAACTGTCGGACTTGGGTCTGACGCCCAGCAACGATGGCTCTACTATCCGCCTCAATATCCCCCCCTTAACCACGGAGCGACGCAAGGAACTGGTGAAAACCGCCGCCAAAATTGCTGAAGGGGGCAAAGTTGCCATTCGCAATATCCGCCGTGATGCCATTGACCACATTAAAAAGGAGGGTAAAGCCGGAGAACTGACTGAAGATGAAGTGAAGGACTTGCAAGAGAAAGTGCAAAAGCTCACGGACAAATACATCGGCAAAATTGATGCGCTTCTTGCCGAAAAAGAAAAAGACATTATGACGGTCTGACAGACGCGCCTGCCCTAAAGGGCGGGGATTTAGACCCCCATTTTTGATCAACTAGGTGCCGGGTAACTGGCGCAGCTCTGGACTCAAGTGCGATCGCTCGGCAAGGGCAAGGAGCAATGGCCCACGGGAGGTATATTCCACAATACTGACGCTGGCAACAGGAGCAGCAATGCGATCGCGAAACCGCCCCACATCAATACCAAGAAGCCCACAGAGCATAATCCGAATCGTTGCCTTGTGGGAGACAATTAGCACATTGCCGTCGGGATACTCCCGCTCAATTTCTAAGAGAACGGCATTACTGCGGTAGTAGATGTCAATCCCCCGCTCACCCCCCGTGGGGGCATTCCAGCCCGGATCCGCCAGCCAGCGCACATAGTCATCGTGGAACTTGGCATTCACCTCTTCCGGGGAAAGGCCTTCCCACTGACCATAGTAAATTTCCCGCAGACCATCGCGAACCTGCATCGGCAGACCCACGCGATCGCACAAAAACTGTGCCGTGGTTCGAGTGCGCAACGTTGGACTGACAAAGACTGCCTGCCAAGGCAACTGAGCATAGTGTTCGGCAAAGGCTTCAGCCATCGCTAGACCAGCCTCTGTCAAGGGTGGATCTAGTTCTCCACAGTAGGCATTGGCGCGACTAAAGCTCGTTTGCCCGTGGCGCAAGAAATAGAGTGTCAAGACCACAACCTTCACCCCATACCGCTAGGGGCAGCATAGTCGAGGGGCACAAAGCTCGTCAACGCTGAGTTGTGTCCAATACACTCAATGTAACGCCTTGGTAATAATGCCCCAAAATTTGGTCGTAGGTGTAGCCCTGCAATGCCATACCGTAGGCACCCCATTGACTCATGCCCAAGCCATGGCCGTGACCCCGCCCGGTAATCGTAAAGGCCACTGGTACACTTTGCCCCGTTTGACTCGCTACATTGCCGTACTCTGGGGTGATTGTCAGCAGCGTACTGTGCAGCCCCAACACGCGCCGTAGTTCACTGCCTGAAATCGTACGACTACCCGCCGTGCCCACCACTTCCACTGCCATGACTCGCCCTTGGGGGGTCAATTGCAAGGGGCGAAAGCCAACGATGGTACCAATCCCAGGGAGGCGTTGTTGCAGTTGTGCTGCGGTGAAACGCACCGTCCACTGAAAGTTGGGGGAGACTTGGTCAAAGTCAGGGGTACCGCGCAGGTAGGGAACGGGATTTTGCCAAACGTGCTCTGCATTTTCGGTGTGTCCCCCTGAGGAGGCATGGAAGACGGCTTCAATGATTTGGCCATTGTAGGTGAGCACTTGACCGCGTGTGGCGTCAACGGCAGCTAGGGTATTGGCGGTTTCTGAACTTACTCCCGGATACACCTGATGGGTGACGGTGGCACCGACATCAAAAAGACTCCCAGGACGGCGACGCTCGCGATCGCGCCGAAAGAGGACAAAGGAACGGGAGGCCACTGCTTGGGCTTTCAGGGCTTCCAGCGGCCAAGAGGGATACATCTCCTTGCCCACGACGCTGGGCAGATAGTCCTCTACATCCACAAGGTTGATGGCAATAATGCCCTCACTGGTACTCACCAATTGCAGCCGCCCCCGATACCAGCGATCGCCCACGCGGACGAGGCCGTTGTTTCGAGGCTCTAGAACAATTTGCCGCCCACGGAGTCCCCCTGCTTGCAGGCCAACCCCTGTAAAGACAGCCGTAACACTCTGTTGCGGTGCCAGTGTCAACACCCGACCGGCCTCATCCCGTAACTGGCCCGGCGTTGAGCTACTAATCGTAACTTGACGGACTCGTTCTAGCACCGCGACCCGCAATTCCACTGCTGCGGCTGTCAGTTGGAGCAGCAGGCTGATCAAGCAGCCGAGACCCACCGACTGCGACAGAAGACGCCAACGCACAATGAGGTAAAGCATGTTTTACTCCTCAGGTAGGCGGCAATGGTGACGATGCCTAGCGGTGCTCGCGCAGACCACTCCAACCAATGGTAATAAAGCCCACTGCCAAGAGAAAACTACGAATTCCTACCCTTAGACGATTCACAAAGGCTTCCTGTTGCGCCCGATTCACCGCTTCCTGTTGTTGGCTGCGAATGCGCTCTCGTGCCTGACCTGCTTGTTTATCTAGGGCTTGGGGGTCTTTTTGTAACTGCTCGAGAATGGTTCGTTGATCGGGCGGGAGTTGATTGCTCTTGAGGAGTTGCTCCAGTTGACCGCTACTGGCCAGTTGTTTGATTTGTTGTTGTTCCTGATCAACGCGAATTTCGGCTTGGGCTGCCTCTTGATTGATTTGGTTGACTGCCTGCTCCGTAATTTGCCCTGTAATTGATAGATAGAGCGGAATGCCTAACAGGCACAATAAGCCAAGTAGGCTGGAGAGAACAAAGACCCAAAATCGCCAATCCTTGAGGGCAGGTTCTCCCGGCTCCGGCTGCGTCGCACTCCCAGAGACCGCTTGAATCCAAAAGCCAGTGTAGATAAAGACAAACCCAATCAAGGGGGTGGCACCGCGCTCAATGAATTGGTTGACGACCGTGAGTTGCCACTGGCTGTTATTGAACTGGGGAGTAATAAAGAGAATGCCCCACTCGACCAGAAAGGTGAGGAGTAGGATGATTCCCACCAGTTTCAGGAACTGAGCCGCCAAGGGGACAGGTCGCTTGGTTGATTTTGAAGCGGTCATGGACTGTGAGTGACTCGTCAACTACTGCATCAACCTTACTGGATTTTGGTGCCGTTGATTCATCTTGGGCGCATGGACTCCCCTGTGGCGCTGCTATCTTTGGCTACCGCAACCTTGGTATACTCCAATTGTGCATGGCGTTGATGCGGCTGGGCTGCTTCCCCCCAGTATTGCTCGTTCGCCATCCCTTTGCGCATTGAGGCACAACAAATCCATGATCATTGTGGCAGTCTTAGCGGCAGGACGAGGCACACGGATGAAATCCTCACTGCCCAAAGTTCTTCATCCCCTCGGCGGACGATCCCTAGTGGGCTGGGTTTTGCACCAAGTTCAATCTCTGCAACCGCAACGGCAGTTTGTGATCATTGGCTATGGGGGAGACGCTGTCCGTGCCGCGCTAGCTGATCAGCCCCACGTGGAATTTGTCGAGCAGCGGGAACAACTGGGAACGGGTCATGCTGTACAGCAGCTTTTACCCCACCTCAAGGACTATGAAGGCCATCTTTTGGTGCTCAATGGCGATGTGCCCCTCTTGCGTGGGGAGACACTGGCAAAGTTGCTCGAAGTCCACCAGAAACACAACAATGCGGCTACGATTTTAACAGCCCAAATTCCCAACCCCCAGGGCTATGGTCGTGTGATTTGTGACAGTCAGAATATCTTGAAGCAAATTATTGAAGATCGTGACTGCACCACAGCCCAAAAGCAAAACCGCCGCATCAATGCTGGGGTGTATTGTTTCCACTGGCCGCAACTGGCTGCTGTGTTGCCCTATCTCCAATCCAACAATGATCAGCAGGAATACTACCTCACCGATGCTGTCAATGCCCTCAGTCCTGTGATGGCGGTGGACGTGGAAGACTATGAGGAAATTTTGGGAGTCAACGATCGCGTTCAGTTAGCGGCGGCTTACCAAGTTCTGCAAAATCGGATTAAAAAAGCGTGGATGCAGGCGGGGGTGACCCTGATTGATCCTGCAAGTACCACCATTGAAGACACCGTGGAGTTGGCACCCGATGTGGTGATTGAACCGCAAACCCACTTGCGCGGGCACACCCGTATTGGCAGTGGCAGTATCATTGGACCTAGCACTTTGATTGAAAACAGTGTCATTGGTGAACGGGTGACGGCTCGCTATGCCGTGATTACCGACAGTGAGATTGGCAGTGATACTCAAGTGGGCCCTTTTGCCCACATCCGGCAGCAAAGTGTGGTTGCTGAGCACTGCCGCATTGGTAACTTTGTCGAGCTAAAAAAAGCGCAGTTGGGCAGTGACACCAAGGCCTCTCATCTGTCCTACTTAGGTGATGCCACCTTGGGCGATCGCGTCAATATCGGGGCAGGAACCATTACCGCCAACTATGATGGCGTCCGCAAGCACCCCACCCATATCGGTAGCGGCACCAAGACCGGTGCCAACAGTGTTTTAGTGGCTCCGGTGACCCTCGGCGAAAATGTTACGGTGGCAGCGGGTTCGACGGTCACAAAAGATGTACCGGATAATGCCCTTGTCATTGCCCGCTGTCGTCAAGTAGTTAAACCGAACTGGCACCCCCAAGCCTAGCCCGCCCCACAGCAGGGTTCAATGCCCAGCCGCCGCAGGAGCAGATCACTCACCGCATTGGCGACTGCAAACTCGCTATAGAAGCTTTGGGAAAAATCAAACTCTTGCAGCTCCGTGACGAGTGCCAAGAGAATGCCCCCCAGATCATGCTCCCCTTCCAGCCGCTGACGGCGGTACACTTGGGCGGCCCGCTGAGCGATCGCCAGATTCACAGCTTCTGGTAAATACTCGGTATTGAGCCAATCGAGAAGAGCCGCCTCCAACCATGCCGCATCCGCAGTGCAGTCACCACAGGGGGGAAGCTGAATCGGCGGAATGGGGGTACTCATGGCAGAGTCCTAAACTCGTCTGAATGAGTTCATCTTATAACCTTAAGAAAATAATGGGCGATACTGGATTCGAACCAGTGACCCCTTCCGTGTGAAGGAAGTGCGCTACCACTGTGCTAATCGCCCTAGTTCAGACGATTTTTAATCATATCTTGGTTTGCAGGCTTTTGTAAATCGCTCAGACGAGGCTGTGGCAAATTTCATCAAAGGCCTCAGCGGGATCCGCTGCTTGTAAAATCGGACGGCCAATCACAAGGTAAGATGCGCCGGCAGCAAAGGCCGCTTTAGGCGTGAGCGATCGCGCTTGATCCCCTGTGGCGGTACCAAGGGGGCGAATCCCCGGACAAATGCGCAGGAAGGCGTCTCCCCAGCGTTGTTTCACCCGTGCAGCCTCCTGAGGGGAGCAGACAATGCCCGCTAGTCCGGCCTGATGGGCGAGATCAGCCATACGCTCGACATAGGTGGTGGGATCAAGGGGGATCTGGAGTTCCTGCTGGAGGGTGTCTGCGTCAATGCTGGTGAGTAGGGTCACCCCAATGAGTTGAGTGGTGCTTTCCCCTAGGGCAGCCTGAGCGCTTTTTAGACCCGCTAGCCCCGTTGCGGCATGGATGGTCACAAAGTCCACCCCATAGGGGGCGATCGCCCGTGCGGCTGCTGCTACCGTATTGGGAATATCGTGGAGCTTCAAATCGAGAAAGATACGCTTTCCCTGATCCTTGAGCACATCAAGAATAATCGGCCCACTGGCACAAAAGAGTTCTAGCCCCACTTTCCAAAATTGCACTTGGGGCAGGGTATGAATGGTGGCGATCGCCACCTCCAGATTGGGCACATCCAAAGCCACAATAATTTTGCTGGCAACAGCGTCTTGAGAATCAAACAAGTTTATTTGGTCTCCTCACCCACTGAACATTCCTAAACAGGGCGGCGCACACAGCGCAACAACCACAGCGCCACAATAATACCCGTCAACTGAGCCGCAATCGTATTCACCTTCGCCTGAATCACAAAAATCTCCAACGGCTCAATCAGCACATTTGTCGCATAGACTGCTGCCCCTTGGGGAATTGACAGCACCTTGAGCAACAACATCCCCACATTCCACTCTGCGGCTGCTACGGTAAAAATCATGCCCGCGATATTTACCCAAAGACCAATATTCAAACTGCGAATTACATGCTCCTTAGTCGGGCGTTTTGCCGGTTGATCTAACCGTCGTCCCAGTTGTGGATAGCGATAGCAGCAGTAAATACTCACGCCTAAAAACACCAAACCAATAATCGCCAGCACTAACCCCAAGGTGGGACTATTCATGCCGTTGGCTGGCCGATTGATATTAAATTGGCGACTAAAGATGACAATAATGACGATCAAAAGTGAGACAAAGCCTAGGACCACCTGTGTCCAAAAGCCAATCCAGCCAAAGCGTCGCAGTTCACGGCCAAGACGGTGCAGGGGTTGGGTGGTACCTCGATGGGATGGCGGCGGAGCATTACCGGGAAGACGTTCCATGGTTCGGTGAGGAAGGGGGCTTAGGCTCGATCATAGCGAACGGCTGTCGGGTGCCGTCAAATAGGAACACCAATCGCTCCAACTACCGGCGTAGAGCTTAGTTTGATCAAGGCCAGCGATCGCCAGCCCCAAAATATCCACACAGGCCGTCACCCCCGATCCACAATAGACAATGATTTGCTCAGCCTCCGCAATAGGCTGCCAGTGGGCTTGCAGGTCGGCAACCGATTTAAGGCGCCCCTGCTCATCGGAGATGGCCTGCCATGGATAGTTCACCGCTCCGGGAATATGACCTGCCACAGGATCAATCGGTTCAATTTCACCGCGATAGCGCCGAGGTTCACGGGCATCCACAATCACTGTCTGGGGGTCGGCTTGAGCCGCCAGCACCGCAGCACGATCTACCACCCACTCCGGATGAGGGTGGGGCTTGAAGTTCCCCTGTCGCGGCGAGGGCACCTCAGGGGTGGTTGGATACCCGGCTTCAACATAGGCACGATAGCCTCCATCGAGCACCGCCACGCGATCGTGACCCAACCAGCGCAGGAGCCACCAGCAGCGAGCCGCATAGGCAAACCGCGAATCATCATAGGCCACCACCAGCGTTTGCGGGGTAACCCCCATTTGATTCAGCCGTGCTGCCAACTTCTCTGGATCAGGTAGGGGATGACGCCCGCCATGTTCTTGCCGAGGACTGGAGAGATCCTGCTCTAGGTCGAGATAGTAGGCTCCTGGAATGTGTCCTTGAGCATACTCCCGTTGGCCGCGTCTGGTGTCCATGAGGTCAAAGCGGCAATCCACAATCACCACTGTGGGATCTGCCAAATGGTCAGCCAACCAAGACGCCGTTACGGCATAGGGGGTCATAGGAGCTTAGGCGCGCCATTTCACTTTGGGCAGAATATGATTGACATCCACCCGGTCTTTGTACTTGATGGCAAAGTTCAGTAGGGAGTCAAGGAGCGAATCCGACAGATAGTGGGGTTGCAGTCCCAAATCCAGCAATTTTGTGTTTTTGGCGTTGAAGTAGTGCTCTTCTTTCTCAACACGGGGATTTTCGAGGTGTTGAATTTCCACCTTGAGGCCGAGGGCTTTACCCGCTTCTTGCACTTTGTGGGCAAGGTCACCGACACTAAACTGTTCTGTGAACTGGTTGAGAACGCGGAACTCACCCGGTGCTGCGGGGTTGTTAACGGCCAATTCAATGCAGCGAACCGTATCGCGAATATCTAGGAATCCACGGGTTTGCCCCCCCTTGCCATAGACGGTGAGGGGATGACCAATGGCGGCTTGAATGCAGAAGCGGTTGAGGGCAGTACCAAAGATACTGTCGTAGTCCAAGCGGTTGATCAACAGTTCATCCATGCCCGTTTCTTCGGTAAGCACCCCATAGACCACCCCTTGGTTCAAATCGGTGGCTCGCAAGCCCCAAATGCGGCAGGCAAAGTGGATGTTGTGGCTATCGTGAACTTTACTGAGGTGATAGAAACTCCCCGGCTGCTTGGGATAGGGCAGGGTATCTTTGCGACCATTGTGCTCAATCGTGATGTAGCCTTCTTCAATGTCAATGTTGGGGGTGCCGTATTCACCCATCGTGCCTAGTTTTACAAGGTGGCAGTCAGGGTTGTGGGTATGGATGGCGTACAGCAGGTTGAGGGTGCCGACAACGTTATTGACTTGGGTGAGGACAGCGTGTTCACGATCAATCATGGAGTAGGGGGCGGAGCGCTGTTCGCCAAAGTGGACGATCGCCTCAGGCTGAAACTCGAGCATGGCGCGCTCAAGGAAGTGATAGTTGCAAATATCGCCAATGTAGAGACCAATTTTCTTGCCGGTCAGATCTTGCCAACGTTGCAGACGATGCTGAATGGGCGCGATCGGTGTGAGGGTCTCCACACAGAGTTCGGCATCCCAGTGGCGCCGAATCAGGCTATCCAAAATCGCAACATCATGGCCACGATTTGAAAGGTAGAGGGCTGTTGCCCAGCCGCAATAACCATCACCGCCAATTACGAGGACTCTCATGCTAACCGCGCTGAAATCGATAACTACTCCGCCAGCTATTAGATGGCTTCCATACCACGTTACCAGTAATCGGGACGCCGTTGATCCACTGGTTTAGAATTCGGCAGGAGAATCAGGGACACTCGTTTCTCTTTCTAAGAGGATATGCAATTTAACAATTTGCCCCGCTAATTCAATTTGCACCACATCCCCAGAGAGAAAGTCCAAAGCCTCCAATAGCGCCTGTAATTGCGGGGTGCTGGCACCCGATTCTTGGTAGAGGAGATCGCTCAAATGGCTGACGCGCTGCCATGTGGTATAGAGGCGAGCAATGGCGCTTTCCAGTTGGGCGGCCTGCTGCAGGAGATCGGCAACGGTTTGGAGTTGCTCAAGGCGCTGGGCTTCGATCAGGACTTGTTCCAAATCCACAGGGTGGGCGTTGAGGGCTTGAATCTGGGGGGCAGCCTCCAGATAGCGGCTGAGTTGGCGAGCCGTCGCCGTGACTTCCTTAACTGTATCCACACTGGGATCACTGGCTAGGACTTGGGAGAGTTCCTGTTGCTGCTGGGGAGGAAGTTTTTCTAATTCTTTGACTAAGGGGGCGACGTAGCGGGGGGCAAGAGTGCGATCGCTGGCCTTTTGCCGCACCACTGGCGGTAAGAGATCAGAGTGCAGGGCAGTCCATTCCTCTTGCAGTTGGCGTACTTCACGGTGGGTAATGCGATCGCCCCCTGCCGCTGCTTGGGTAATCAGGGCTTGCACCTCAGGATCTGCTGCGGCGGTTTCCAAAAAGGCGCGTTTACTAAAACGAGAAATGGCTTCGGGAGGCAGAGGACGTTCCTTGAGCAATTCATCGGCACGATCTGCCAACTGAATCAAATCATAGGCACGGCGTTTACTAATCTCCTGTTCTTGGAGCCACTGTTGGAAGCCTATCCCTCGTTCATCTCCTTGACGGCGATAGCGATCGCGCACCGCTCGCAAAATTTGTCCCCGCCAGATCTCCGTTTGCAGGTCAAAGCGCTCACACACCTGCCATGCTTGGCGTACCTGTTGGAGAAATTCCTCTTCCGAAAGGGGCGTATCCGCCGCAGGAATGGGCAAAACAAAATCAGGCGTTGGCTCCATCGGTCGGAGAAAAGCACAGCTTCAGCAGTATAGCCTATCCCAAACAGTAGAGATAACCATCCCGCATTGTCAGTGCTTAGGATCGAACTATCGCGTTGACGGGAACTCTGATGAACACAGTATTGGAGCCAGCGGTCACATACCTCACTCCGGAAGCTTACTTAGCTCAAGAAGTGGTGGCAACGGAGCGCCATGAGTATCGCCAAGGAGAACTTTACACCATGCCCGGGGGCAGCGTTAATCATAATGAGTTGGTTCGTTCCTTAACTGTTCTGTTGAGTTTGGCACTCAAGGGACAGCCCTACCGCGTCTTTGTCACAGATCAACGTCTGTGGATTCCGGAAACCCAGTCATACTACTATCCTGATGTCATGGTGACGCCGAAGCCGGTGCCATTGGTGGAGGGACGCAACGATGTGGTGATGCACCCGATCTTCATTGCTGAGGTTTTATCGCCTTCGACGGCAGATCGCGATCGCGGGACAAAATTTTTCGACTATCGCCAGATTCCGACCCTTCAAGAATATCTGCTCATCAGCCAAGAGCGCCCCTGTGTTGAACAATATGTGCGGCAAGCTGAACATCAATGGTTGCTCACAATTTGGCAAGATATTACGCAGGAACTGCCAGTGCCCTCGTTACAGACTTCCTTAAAACTCAGTGATCTCTATGCGGACGTTGAGTTAGCTGAGTCCTAAAAAAGAATTCCTTGACCTCCCTCTATGCCTTACCCCCTCCGCCACCCCATTCTGCTGGAAAACAAGTACACCCAGTTGCTGGTGGCGCAAATTTTGCTGCTACTCGTGCCGACAATGGTTCAGGGGGCAATACCCTCTATTTTAGCCTTTATCATTTTGGTTTCGAGTGTGGTTGCCTTCACACTGCGCACGTTTGAGGTGCGGTTTCATCACTTAGCTTGGTTTATTGTTGGTACATTTTTGGTTGGTTTTTTGGAATTTATCCTTGTGCTCTTTGCCATTGACTACCAGCAGCTCTCGCTCTTCATCAATGGTTTTCATCTCATCATTACTGTAATGGCTGTTGTTTTCATTTTGGGTCGCATCTTTAGCGCCAATATGATTACGGGGGACTCCATTCGTGGGGGGATTTGTGTGTACTTTTTGGTGGGGTATTCTTTTTTCTTTGTTTATAGAATCTTATCGGACTATGTGCCAACAAGCTTTTCGCGGCCAGCACACCTCGATCATTTGTTTAGTCTGCTGTATTGTAGCTTTACAACCCTCACGAGCGTAGGCTATGGCGATATTACTCCCACAACTCCTTTAGCGATGGCGATCGCCAACTTGGAAGCAATTTTTGGCCAGATGTATTCGGCAATTGTCATGGCGCGGCTTGTCAGTCAATATCTGAATAGTCGTTCTGCTCACCCCCACTAAGTCTCGACCAATGCCCATGACTGCTGTAACTGCTGATGCCTCCCTTCGTTTTGGCCTAATCATTGTCGAGGGAGAAGATGTTGTACGCCTTGGCCTCTGGACGGGCATTCAGCAGCAGTTGGGGATTGAACCATTGGTGTTTCACGATAGCCATGGCTTGATGACGTATCTTGCAAACACCCCCCTAGACAAGGAACACGATCCTTGGATTGTTCTCTGCGACGCCCAGCTGACCGTGAATGATGCCGCCACACCTTGGCTGTGGCAATGGCTAAAACAGCACTATCCTACTGTGCGAGTGATTCTTACGGTACGCCCTGCGGCTTTGGAACTCGTCCCTTTGGCACAACAGGTGGGTGTAGAGGGCATTTACTACCGCAATACAGCGCTCGGTGATCTGTTGCGGGGAATTCTGGCCATTGCCCAAGGGGAAATCGTTCATGCCGTAACCCTCCCCCCACCCCCTTTGAGTGTGCTCTTTCCTAATCCTTGGGATCGCTGGCGGTATCGGGTATTGCACCAAGGAATGGCGGAAATGGAGGCGTGGTTGCAGGCTTTGGATCAGCATCTCGGTCGGGCGAGCCTATCGCCTCTGGAACGCCTAGTGTGTGAAGGTCGGCATCGGGAAATTCGAGCCGCCCGCTGGTTGGTATCGCGCTTTCTGCCTCAACCCCGTCACGTTCCCGCTGCGCCGCTGGTTGCCCCTGCCCCTCCCCAAGTGGAAATCATTTCCCAACTGGTGGATCGCTGCTTGCAGCGGATGCAATCGGATCTACTAAACCTGACCAGCCGGCCTTTGGAGCTAGAGGTGCTGACCCTAAAGCAGCGACAGGAACTGCTCTACACCATTTTGCGGCAGTGGGATCTCTTGGTGCGCACATTGCAAGCCATACCACCGAGTATGGAGTTTTTGCAGCAACGGCGCGATCGCCTGCTCTTTGATCTTTGGGAACAAAGCCTGCGGGAGTTTTTTCGTCCCTATCGTTTTATCTTGGGGAGTGACTCCGACCTCATTGAGCAACTGCTCAGCGAAAGGGAGACTGTGACCACTGTCTATCTCAAGCCTATCCCCTTCGTGGCGGAAATACTGGCCCACTTGTTGAGCCAACAGCCGCTTGTGATTCATCAGCAAAGCTATCGCTATAGCACGGCTGCCGCCTTAGAAATCCTTGATGCTCTCCTTGATCATTGGTTACTCACCGTTGCCAATGGCATTGTCTATCCCCTGCTGAATCGTTGCTGCTACAGCGAGATTGTCCAACAAACGTTTTTTCAGCCACACTATGCCTCAATGCGGGAAATGGAACGCTTTCGCAACGCCCTCTCTTGGCATTACCGCTGGCAGCGCTGGGTCAAGGAACCCCAAAACATCTTTGAAAGTCGGTTGGTCTTGCTGCGACTCACGGAGCGGGGGATTCAGGAACTGGCACTAACGGTGCCCCGTCAACAGGAGCTACTGGAATTGGAGGGAATTCCCTACGCACTGACTTTGGCCCTTGAGGCTCGCGATGCCTTGGCTCCCCCTGTACGAGCCGTGGTGGCCTGGGTGGGTAAGGGGGTTGTGTATCTGCTGACGCAGGTGATTGGTCGCGGCTTGGGACTCATTGGTCGCGGCATTTTGCAGGGGATTGGTCAATCCGTTGGCAGTGGCTGGAGTCGCTCGGAAGCCTCCAAAAGCTCATCCAAGCCTGAGGGCATGAAATATTAAACGACTCTTAACCTTGGGACAACCTTGCACCAAAGAGCACTGTGTTAGAATCTGACCGAGGAAAGCTACCTCTTCATTTTGGGTAAGAGGGGCGATGAGGTGCGCTAGAGCCTCTGTAGGAAAGTCTGATAGCTCAGCTTGCCTGCGGATGCATAATTCTAGCAACCATCTCAGTAGGATCAATGATTGAGAAACCTGTCTTAGAGATCAACCCTCTCAGACAACTTCATTGAGGAGTGAAGGAGTAAAACGTTATGTCCCGCATTTTTCCGGGCTGGGTTTTGACCTCGCCTGTTTTATTGTTAGGTGTGTTTGCAGGTGGGGCTACAGCAGCCGATACCTCTTTGACCAACTTCAGTGCCACTCAGTTCCAAACTCCAACGACGGGGGCTGAATCTTTAAGTACACTGCCCAACAGCCCAGCCCTGATTGCTCAAAACCGCCGCAGCAGCATGTCCACCCCTTCGGTGGCGGAACTCGAAGCAGGGGGTAGCCCTAGCCCAACTGCAAGCATGGGTCAAGTGACCTCTGTTAGCCAACTCTCGGATGTGCGCCCCACCGACTGGGCCTACCAAGCCCTTGCTTCGCTGGTGGAGAAATATGGCTGTATTGCTGGCTATCCCGATGGCACCTTCCGTGGGAATCGGGCTGCTACCCGTTACGAAATGGCTGCAGCTCTCAATGCCTGCTTGGATGTGATTAGTGACCGCTTTGCCACCAAAGAAGACCTCGAAAAACTGCGGCGACTGATGCAGGAATTTGCCAAGGAACTTGCCGTCATCAAAGGCCGCGTCACCAACCTCGAAGGCCGCGTCGCCAACCTCGAAGCCACTCAATTTGCCACCCTCACCAAACTCAACGCCACGATTATCTTCAACGTCTCCGATATTCTGACGAACGATCAGGCAGTGGCAGTGGGTGCTGCTCTTCCTGTACCGCGGCCTGAAATTAACGACAACACTGTTGTTAACAACCGCGTCCGTCTGAACCTCGATACCAGCTTCTACGGCAAAGACCGTCTGCGGTTGCGTTTGCAAGCTGCAAACATTCAAAATTATGCTGGATTGATGGGCACCAACATGGGGCGCCTTGGCTACGATGGTGATAGTGGTAACCAATTTGAACTGCAAAAAGCATTCTACAGCTTCCCTGTCACGAGTCGTGGTCAGATGATCCTCGACTTTAGGGGCGGGGAGTTTAACGACAACTTTAACAACTTCAACCCCTTCCTCCAGTCCAGTGATACGGGCGCCCTGTCTCGCTTTGGTCGCTTCAACCCCATCTACCGCGCAGGAAACGCTGCCAACGCTGCGGGTGTGAGCTTCAAATACGACATCCTGCAAAACAAGGAGCGCGGCACCGGCGTCACCCTCAATGTGGGCTACTTAGCACCTAATGCTAGCAATCCCCAGCAGAATGCTGCCAATCCGGCTGGCTTTAACAATGCTGTTGGCAATACTAATGGTTTCTTTGACGGAGCGTATGCTGCCTTAGCACAGCTGGACGTGCGTCCAGTAAAAAATTTAGCTCTGGGCGTGACCTATGTGCACTCCTTTGGCTTAGATCCCTTTGGTGGAACTGGTAGTACAGGTAATTTCTCTGCTGCTAATCCTACTCGTACTGGTTTTGCAAATAGTACTGCCGATTCTTTTGGCTTCCAGTTTACCTACCGCCCGATCAAGCAATTCAATATTGCTGGTTGGGTTGGCTACTCTAGTGTCGATGCCGTTCAAAACCAAGCAGATTATCCAACACGAGCGGAAAGTGCAGAGGTGCTGAACTGGGCGGTGACGTTTGCTGCTCCTGACCTATGGAACAAAGGGGATGTTTTAGGCCTTATCTTTGGCCAACCTCCTCAGGTGATTAGCCTAAGTAACACATTTAATGGTGGTGTTCCCGGTCCTTTACCGCCAGTAGGTGCTGGTGCTTCATCTCGCACTGCGTTTAACTCCTATCACCTAGAGGGCTTCTACCGCTTTGCGGTGAATCGCAATATCTCGATTACGCCGGGTGTGATTGCGATCTTTAACCCCAACAGCAACTCAGTCAATGACCCCATCGTGGTTGGCGCTGTGCGGACAACGTTTAGCTTCTAAATCCGCACTGACGTGTTTCCCCCTCCCTGTGAGGGGGCTTTTTTTATGGGCGGACGATAGAATAGGGGCGGTGCGTTGTTCATGGGGTGTGCTGAGTGAAACACCTCTGTGCCAATGAAGTAAAGCGGTGGGCGATCGCTGGACTGGGTCTTGCCTTTTTGGGGATGCCACCCGCGATCGCCGGCACGAATACGCTCAAAGATTCCCCCAAGGCCTTGGTGGATGAGGCGTGGCAAATTATCTACAAAAGCTATCTGGATCGCAGCTTTAATCGTCTTGATTGGCAGGGCATTCGGCGGGAGTTGCTCTCACAGCCCTATCGCGATCGCCAGACGGCCCATCGGGTGATTCAGCAAACCCTTCTGCGGCTAAATGATCCCTATACCCGCTTTCTGCCGCCCGAAGAGTACCGGCAACTGCTGCTGCAAACCCAAGGCCAGCAGGTGGATGTGGGTCTAACCTTGGTGGAGTCGGGGGAACTCTTTCGCATTCAAGCGATTCAACCCGGTTCTGTGGCCGCCAAGGCAGACCTCAAGGTTGGGGATGAAATTTTGGCCATCAATGGCCGTGGGAGCGATCGCCTGACATTGGAGCGCGCCACCCTTGCTCTACGGGGGCCTGCCGGCAGTAAATTGCGCCTGCTCGTGCGCCGTGAGGGCAAACCCCAACCCTTTAGCGTCGAACTCACCCGCGCTGGCGAAATTCCTCGCACCGTCAATTTTCAAATCCTCAACAACCCGCGGGTGGGCTATATCCGCCTCAGTGGCTTCAACAGTCGCTCCCAACAACAGATGCAAGAGGCGATCGAACTTCTGCAACGGCAGAACGTCCAAGGCTTTATCCTTGATTTGCGCCACAATCCGGGAGGGCTACTAGAAGCAGGGATTGAAATTACTCGCCAATGGCTCGATTCTGGGGTGATTGTGCGCATTCAACAACATCAGCGGGAAGAGGCGATTCGTGCTCGCCAAGGCGCCTTGAGTCGGTTGCCCCTCGTGGTTCTCGTCAATCAGGCCTCCGCCAGTGCCAGTGAAATTTTGGCGGGTGCTTTGCAGGATCAGGGGCGGGCAACGGTTGTCGGCACTCCTACATTTGGTAAGGTGCGGGTTCAAGCGGTTCATGAACTGGGGGATGGCTCTGCCCTTGTAGTAACCGTGGCCCGCTATTTGACGCCAAGGGGTCGCGATATTGCCGCCGGGGGCATCACCCCCGATGTGCTAGTGACGGTGGATCCCAGTACCGATCTCGAACTGCGGCTCAATCCCAATTTAGTGGCTCGACCCACGGATCCAATGGTGGCCAAGGCCTTAGAATTATTGAGCACCAAAATCAGTAATGCCCGTGCTACCCATGTCCACTGAGGCCCTTGTTGTGCCAGCGGCACCCGCGATCGCGCCCGCACCCCGTCCCCTACGATTGGGCGTTTTAGCTTCTGGCAATGGCTCCAACGTTGCTGCCCTTGCGGAGGCGATCGCCCACGGCGAACTGGCCGCCCAGATTCAAGTCCTGATCTACAACAATCCCGATGCCTTTGTGGCCGAGCGCGCCAAACAGTGGCAAATTCCCAGTGTCCTCCTCAACCATCGCCACTACCCCAGCCGGGAAAGCCTCGATGCTGCCATTGTCGAAACCCTCAAGGCTCATGATGTCGAGTGGGTGGTGATGGCAGGCTGGATGCGCATTGTAACGCCGGTGCTGCTCAACGCCTATCCCCAGCGGGTAATTAACCTGCACCCCAGTTTGCTGCCGAGTTTTCGGGGGTTGCGTGCCGTCGAGCAAGCCCTTGCTGCTGGCGTCAAGATTACAGGGTGCACGGTGCATCTGGTGGAGGAGGAAGTGGATAGTGGCCCAATTTTAGTCCAAGCAGCGGTGCCGGTTTTTCCCGATGATACGCCCGCAACCCTCCATGCCCGCATTCAAGTTCAAGAACACCGCATTCTCAAGCAGGCGATCGCCGACATTGCCGCACGGCAATCACAAGCTTCCTGCTGACCCTTGGCCAATAGCAAAAACCACTAAGGGCGAGGGCAGTGGCACACTTCAACCCTCTTTTCTGATTGGCTTGGGGACTGCGTCGGAATCCTTTTCGCAGTAGGGTACATTGATTCGGGTTAGGATCGAGCATGATCAGCGGGAAGTAGCCATCTTTCTTCAGATAGCGGGGCAACCTCACCTGCGCAAAGCTGTACAGCCCTTGCTGAGCCTTTTTGAGCAAGCCGAAAAACCACCTGAAGGCTCTGTCCACTGCTTTGAGGGTTTGCTGAGCGATGTCGGTATTCAGTCCGACTCAAACCCCGTATTTGGTTCTGCGGCAGTCCCCCCTATAAATTCCCTCTGGTGGGGGAAGTCTCTGGGGAGCGTGTTCCCGAAAATAGCAGGCATCATAACTAAATAGCAGGCTGATTATTTCATTTTCTATGGTTTTGTAACGAAATGTTGCATTTTCTCAGATTAATCCCTAGCATAGAGGGTAAGGTGTGGTAGCTATAGGAATCATGAAAACGCCACGTTGGACACGACTCATTGACTTCCTACAGCGGGAGATGGCACTGCCCACCGCTGCCATTGACTTCGGCCTCAAGCACTGCGATGAGCAGGTGAATCTGTTGCCCGTGGTTCTCTGGCAGTATGGCTTGGTGAGCCTAGAGCAGCTTGACCGCATCTTCGACTGGTTAGAAGCAAGTCAGTCCTAGTGGCGCTCTCAGAATCCCTTCATCAAGACTTAATGAAGCGTTAATGAATTACGGTTTCCTTGGCCACAAAGTCGTAGCTCTGGGAAATACCTAATTGTTGAGGCAGTGAAATTGGGCTTTGCCAACCCACGGGTTGAATGGACAACAGGGGCGAAGGATTTTTGAACGTTCCCCAAAGGTACACCTTCTTACCCAGCAGCTCAGGCGGAACGGTAATCTCGTAACTGCAACCATTATTCCCTGTGGGTGTCAGACTGGCAGTGGCACCACCCACTGGAAAGCCACCGGGGGAATGCAGTGTGGCATTAATGACAATCTCATTGCAGGAGATGGAAGGAGATTTACTCACCTTGCCAATAATGGTCGGACGTACTCGTACCTTATTGGGGAGTTTGAATTGCACATTACTTGGGGGTTGCAATTGCACAGTCTGAGTGGAGGCTAGAGGCACTGCACGGCTCACCGCTGGGCTGAGGACAAGGGCGAGGCTAGCCAAGAGCAAACTTTGTTTATTCAGCATTTGAGTCGATCCTTTGTGTGAGTGAAGAGAACGGTTTTGTCAAACCCCGATGGGGTGAATACTCTTATCCTAGGGGGGCTAACCAAGAACACCTGTGGCGTTTCTCACCCGCAACCGATGAGGCTCATCACCAAGGGCTGTGACGGTTCAAGCTGTTGAATGGCGGAATAGACCAGTGGATCACTTGGGAATAGGGGAGTGGCTCTGTGAGCAAGTAGCCTTGAATGGCATCACAACCAAGGTGCTGCAGGAGCTGTCCTTGACCCCACATTTCTACGCCTTCCGCAACTGTGGAAATCTCTAAGCCCTTGGCCAAGTCAATGATGGCTTTGACAATCGCCTGATCTTGGCTATCCTCTTCAATGTCGGCGATAAATGAGCGATCAATTTTTAAGCCGGTAATCGGCAATTGTTTCAGGTAGTTCAATGAGGCATAGCCGGTGCCAAAATCATCCAGCGTAATCCCTACCCCAAGGGAACGTAACTCTTCGAGAATCAACTGGGTTCGTTGGACATGGTGAATGGCTGCGGTCTCGGTAATCTCTAAGGTCAGTAATTCGGGAGAAAGGTGAGCTTCACGCAGACACTGGCCAACTTCTTCGACCAGATTCCTGTGCAAAAACTGTCGGGCTGACAGGTTCACCGCTACCCCTACCCCCGCTAATCCCTGTTGTTGCCATGCGGAGCAATCCCGACAGGTCTGTTGGAGAACCCAACGACCAATAGTAAGGATCAAACCATTTTCTTCGGCAATATCGATAAAGTATTTTGGATAAAGCAATCCCTGCTGGGGATGGTGCCAGCGCAGCAATGCTTCAATGGCGTGAATTTTGCATTTTTTTAAATCCAGCTGCGGCTGATAATAAATCGAGAGTTCGCCCCGCTCAAGAGCAGTATGGAGATCATTTTCAAGGCGCAGGAGTTCAGGAGCAAGGGCATTGAGGCTGTTGGTGTAAAACTGATACGTATTGCGGCCGCTTTCCTTGGCGCGATAGAGGGCAGTGTCAGCATTGCGCAGCAGCACATCGGCGGATTGACCATGGTCAGGATAAACAGCAATGCCAATGCTAGCCGTAATGTGGAGATGGTGGCTATCGAGGACAAATTCGGGCTTGAGGGCATAGAGAATGCGTTCAGCCACAATTGCCAAGTCATCGGGGTGGTGTACCATTGGCAGGAGCACCGTAAATTCATCTCCCCCCCAGCGGGCGACTGTATCGGTTTCCCGCAGACAATGTACTAGCCGCTCTGCCACTTGTTGCAGCAACTGATCACCCACCGCGTGGCCAAGGGTGTCGTTAATGACCTTAAAGCGATCAAGGTCTAAGAACATGACCCCTACTCGCTGCTGGAGGCGGCGGGCTTCGGCTAGGGCCATGGGCAGGCGATCGTCAAAAAGGGCACGATTGGGCAGCCCCGTGAGCAGGTCATGGAAGGCTTGGTAGTGAATCGTGTTTTCTGAGAGTTTGCGATCAGTAATATCGACAACCGTGCCCTCAAAGTAGGCCAGACGACCTTTATCGTCATAGACAGCACGGGCATTTTCGCAAATCCAGATGATTCGACCATCCTTGCGATAAACTTGGGACTCAAAGTCAGTGACGACTCCTGTGGCAGTCAGAGCCTCGATAAATTCGTCACGACGGCGAGGGTTAACGTAGATTTGATGGGCAATGTCGGTGATGTGGGTTTCCAAATCTTCGGCGGAGTTGTAGCCGTAGATGCGGGCAAGGGCTGGATTCACTTTTAGGTAGTGACCATCGGGTGTTGATTGAAAAATCCCTTCAGTGGCATTTTCAAAGATACTGCGGTATTGGCTTTCGGCAAGGCGGAGCGATCGCTCGATTTCTTGGCGCTCCAGCACATTGGTAAATACTTGACCCATCACTTGCAGCAGCGGCAGGAGGCTCTCTAGGTGGGAGTGAACTTGACGTACAAAGTCTAACCCCAGAAAGCCGATCAACTCTTCACCACGATTGAGGGCAACCACCAAGAGAGATTGAATTTGCTGGGCTTCTAGACCTTGGCGATCCGGGAAATCCTTGGGCAGGTTTTGGATGCAAGGCCAGATGACATGATGCTGGCTCTGAATTTCCTCGAAAAAACGGGGATAGTCTTGGGTCACAATCCCCTGAAGCTGATCCTGCTGAGGTTCAATGCCGGGGGCACACCATTCGTAGGTATTGGAAAAGCTCCCTTGAGTACTAGGATCACGCTCAAAAAGGTAGGCGCGATCGGCCTGTGTCATTTCTCCCAATAGACCGAGCACCTTATGAATAGCTTGGGGAATCTCCGTCAGGGGTAAGTTAATAAACTCGCTGGCTACCGTACTAATTAGTCGTTCGTAGCACAGTTGCTGATCCAGTTGGGTTTGGCGGGCTTGCTGTGCTCGTTCGGTGCGAATACGCTCTAGTTCAGCGGTTACCCGTACAGCAAAGATTTTGAGCAGACTTTCAATGGCAGCAATCCGTTCAAGGGGTTGGCAATGCATGAGGGCAATAATACCGAGGGTTTCCCCCCTAGCATTGCGGAGGGGCACGCCAACATAGGATTCAATCTGCAAGTTTCGGAGCATTTCATCCTTGGGGAAGAGGCGCGCTACGCCATGGTTGTAAAAGCAGGTATCGGCTGTCAGTACTGAGGCACAGGGGGTATCGGCCAAGACATAGCTGAAGGGGGGTTGCAGCTCACCCCGATAACTCAAGGCAACTGTAGTAACCCAATCCTGCTGGTGGCCACTGAGTTCGCCAATCAAAACGTAGTCAATCCCTAAGCGCTGATTCAGATAAAGCGCAAGGTCACGGCAAAAGTCATTGCCCAAGCTTTCATTGAGGTGAATAATCGGCTGCTCGAGAGCGTCGTACAACTCTTTCCAAGTAGTAATGTCAGTAATTACACCATCAATGGCGATGACTTGGCCTTGGGCATTGAGCACGGGAATTCCCTGCTCTTGCACCCAGCGGGGTTGACGATCCCGATGCAGAATGCGGTATTCGATGTTGTAGGGCGTGGCGTGGGCGATCGCCTGCTGTAATGTCTCAAGCACAAGGGGGAGGTCTTGGGGATGGATGATTTGATTCCAGCCCTGATCACCCCGATCATAAAATTCGCTGGGAGTATAACCTGTAACGCCATAGCAGCCCTGACTGAGGTACGTCAACCGCCATGGTGGTGTGCTCTCGCAGGAAAAGATGAACCCTAAGAGTTGATCGAGCAGTTGGGTGAGACGATGAGGATTGTCGGCAAGGGGGCTATGGCTTGGCTCATGCTGGAGAAAAGCAATAATGAAGCCACTAACTGCACTGGGTTCCTTGAAGGGAACTAGTGTGAAACAGAGGTTGCGATAGCAACTTTGCAGGGGCATTTGCTGTTGCCAGCATTGATCCAGAAAGGAGACTAGGGCAACATCCTGAAGGAATGAAGCCACTGAGAGGTGATTCCCCAACAGTTGCTGGCCAATGCTATTGATGCTAATGATTTGGTATTGGGGTGGGCGAGGGGAATGGTGATCAACACCCAGCAACAAGAGTCCTTGGCTACTGTAATTAAAAAGAATCTCCAAGAGGCGATCGCCCATGGAGAGAGAGGAAACGGCCTGTGTCGTATCTTGCAGGGGAGACGGTTGAACCACGGCCAGTATTTCTCAGTTTTCTAAATTTTGGCTCTTAACCTATCTAGTCTAGACAATACTGACGAGCATGAACTGCTAAATAGAAAACAGTTTACTTCCCAGTAATGCTATTCCTCCTGTCAGCGCAAGGGTGATGAGATACAGACGACGACTGAGACGAAGAGCCGATAAAATGATGCCTTGATCAATAGGATAAAGCAGTTTCCCCAAAAAGGGTTTCACCTTGGTTTGACCGCGATAGGTATTGACGCCGCCAAGGCGAACACCAAGGGCGGCGGCGTAGGCACACTCACTCCACCCTGAATTGGGACTGGGATCTTTGGGGGCATCACGGCAACACCACTGCCATACCCGCTGCCATTGCCCTGAGGACAGCGCCACTAAACAGACCAGCCAGCGGCAGGGCAGCCATGTCAACAAGTCCTCAGTTTTAGCAGCAAACCAGCCCCAGTGGGTGTAGGGCGGCTCACGGTAGCCAATCATGGAATCAAGGGTACTCGCCGCTTTGTAGGCCATAACCAAGGGCAGGGGCGTGAGTTGAGGAACGCACAGGGTGGCGATCGCCCCATAAAAGAGTGGCGCCATCATGCCATCGGTGGCATTTTCACTGACGGTTTCGAGAACAGCGCGCAGAATCTCTGGGGGATCTAAATTGGTAGTTTCTCGCCCCACATATTTCGCCAATGCTTGGCGTGCCTCCTCAAGATGACCGCTCGTTAAAGGGGCAAGTACTTCCTCGGCGGCATCCCGCAAACTGCGACCTGCAAAGCCACTGGCAGTTCCAATGACGGCCACCCCCCAGCCCAGTAAGGGGGAAATCTGCATCCCCGAGGAAACAACTCCCCAACTGATGAGAGCAGAACCAGCGATTAAACTAAGGGTAAGCAGCGCCCCTCCCAACCGCTGTCCCCAGATTGGCCAGCCTTGGCCATAGTTGAACCTGTTGCTGACGAATTGGATATAGGCTCCCATCCAGCGCACCGGATGCGGCCAGCCCCAAGGATCGCCAAGGCCAAAGTCAAGGAGGGCAGCAGCCAGAAGAATCGTGTAGGCAATCAGCTGGCAAGACACAGGACGGATCCATGGGAGCGATCGCTCATTTTAGAACCTTAGCGCCACCCAGCCCGATCCATAATCCGCAGTGCCTCGGCATTGTTGCGGCCAAACACCGCCGCATTGACATTCTGGCCACGAAAGCTGCCAAATTGTTTCACAATCGGATGCACGGGCACCCCCGAACGCACTGGATATTCAAAGTTGGCCATCGCAAACATCTCCTGCGCCTTGGGACTCACCAGATACTCCAAGAAGCGAATTGCCGCCTGACGATTGGGGGCACCCGCCACCACACCGCCGCCACAGATATTCACGTGGGCACCGCGATCGCGCTGATTGGGGAAAAACAAGCCCACCTTCTCAGCAACTGCACGATCTTCTGCTTTATCTGAAGCAATTAACCGTGCTAGATAGTAGTGATTGGCAATTGCAACACTGCCAACACCGGCAGCACAGGCACGAATTTGCGCGGTATCATTCCCCTCCGGTGGGCGGGCAAAGTTTTGGGCTAGTCCCCGCGCCCATTGTTCCGTTTTCTGGGCACCATGAATGGCTAGCAAGGATCCCGTTAGAGACTGATTGTAGACATTGCTGGAACTGCGACTGAGAATTTGCCGCTGCCACTTGGGATTAGCCAGATCTTCGTAGGTGGAGAGTTGGTTGGGATTCACTTTGGATTTATCGTAAATCAGGACACGCACCCGCCGTGAGAGACCAAACCAGTGTCCTTGAGGCTCCCGTAGGTTTGCTGGCACAACACTGTTGAGTACCCTTGACTGAATGGGTTGCAAAATACCCGCCTGTTGTGCTCGCCAAAGCCGACCCGCATCCACCGTAATCAAGACATCAGCAGGACTACGGCTGCCTTCACTGCGAATCCGCTCAATCAGGGCGTCAGCTTCAGCTTCAATGATGTTCACCCGAATTCCGGTCTGCTGCGTAAAACCGTTGTAGAGGGCTTTGTCAGTGTCGTAGTGCCGTGCTGAATAGACATTGATCACACCACCCGCCTGCTGCTGTTGGGCATTGCTCGATTCAGCCTTTTGATTCCAGAGGTGGTGGGCAACATAAGCCGTTGCTGCGGCGCCCATGCCAAGCAATACACGGCGACCTACTTTCTCCATAGTTGAGAATCTCTCCTAAATTCAAGCTGAGAGATATTCTAAAACTACCCGTGCGTCTTTGCAATTTTTTCGCAATAAGTTTATCCCTTGCTGTACCACCACTGGCGATCGCTAGGGGCTAGCTCCACCCAATAGAGGGTAATCACCATCATTGCCCCCGTTTCAATGTGGCGTACCCAATAGCTGGGATGCCGTTTTGTGGCACTATCGAGGACAAGCCGTCGGCCAATGCGCCGCCAACTGGGTTCTTTGCTGCGCCAAGCAATGCGACAACAGGGCCACGGCAACTGCTCACGGTCAAAAAGGCGACAACAGGCACCGACCACTTCATAGCTAAAGGAATAGCCGGGACTGTAGAACTGAGTCCCACTCACCAAGACAAGGGGTTGTTCTATTGTCGAAGATGCGCCAGTCAAGGACGTGTGCTAGCATGCAGGCCAACTTGCCAGTGTATCAGGAATCCCCCCTAGGGTTCTTGGGCGGCAATCAAAAGGGCACAGCAGCTAAAGCCGATGACCAGTGGAAACAAAGACTGAAACCAGCCACTCAAGCCCGTAGTGACTAGGGCGATCGCCAGTGCCAACATCTGTAGGCGTCGTTGCTGCGGCGAGAGTGCAACCGGCAGGTCAATGAATTGCAGCCCCTCAGTGGGCAAGGGTAGGGGCATCACTCCCCCCGGCGGAAATGCCCAATACTGGTACTGCTCAATAAAGAGATCTGTCCAGCCGTGTTCTTGGCACCAGGCCACTGCGGACTGATAGGAGTATTTGAGTAATTGCAACGAAGGATGACGATCCATAGGGGCACTGGTAAGGGCAAGACAATCAACATCTCTATTGAGAACATAACAGAACTGGGAAATCTGTTTGGAACGCTTGTAGTAACTCTTAATCCTTTTGCTTGGGAGAAAATTAAGATTCCCGAAAGAGGTCAGCAGATATACTAAAAGATAGATAGAGTGAGTTATGTCAGAAAGCACCACGGTTCCTACACAACTGTTCGTTGCAGACCTTTGATGTAAAGAAGTGTTTATTTATGTTTTGCAGTGAGGGGTGTTGTTAAGCCATCAATTCATGGTTTTCAACAAGCATTAAATTTCCCTCAAACTCCTATGAAATCTTGCTTTGTAATGAGTCCAACCCAATCATGAAATCCCTTAAAAACCATCTAGGAGGCGGTCATGTTGCTGGAGGCACCGACTGTACCGATTTCACCTGTTGCCTTGCTCCATAGCCTGTTAGAACTGCGGCAGGAAATTACTAAAGAGGGGGAAGCCCGTTTTCAACAGTGGCAATCAAAAATTAAGCGATCCGAATTTATACCTAGTGCTCGTAACTTGGCCTACTATTTGGCCTTGCGCTGGCGAGATCTACGGGCAATTCAAATGGCCTTGATGCCTTGGGGGTTATCCTCCTTAGGACGGATCGAGTCGCGGGTGTTGCCCAATTTAGATGCAGTAATCAATACTCTGGGTGCCCTTTGCCATACCCATGAGGCATTGCCCCCCCGCCCACCCCTTGATGCCTTCTTTGCGGGCGATCGCCAACTGCGCCGCCAAACGGAAGAACTCTTTGGCCCGATTCGTGGCAAACGCCATGTGCGGATCATGGTGACACTCCCCACAGAGGCTGCGACTAATCCCCAATGGAGTATTACGCTCCTACGCAAGGGGATGAACTGTGCCCGCATCAACTGTGCCCACGATGACCCCGCCACTTGGGAAGCCATGATTGAGCACCTACGAGCGGCAAGTCACATTACGGGTCAACCCTGCAAAATCCTCATGGACTTGGGCGGCCCCAAACCCCGCATTGCCGACATTTTTCCAGAGGTGGTGCGTCTCCATGGGGGCGATCGCCTGCGGTTGACCACGGAAATTTGCCCTGAGGGCGGAGAAATACCGCAATTCACCTGCTCCTTGCCCGAAATTTTGCCGCAATTGGAGGGGGGGCAGCGGATTTGGATTGACGATGGCCACATTGGCGGTCGCATTGTCAGCAAAGATGCCCAAGGGGTAGAACTCACCATTACTCACTGCAAAGAAGGACAGCGGCTGAAAGTGGCCAAGGGCTTGAACTTCCCGGATAGTGATTTGCGCCTCTGTCCGCTGACCGAGAGCGATCGCGAGCATCTGGCCTTTGCTTGCCGCCATGCCGACATTATTGGCTACTCCTACGTCCAGTCCGCCGAGGACATTGCTCTGCTGCAACGGGAATTGGAACATTGCTGTGGCGATCGCGCCGACCAGATGGGCATCATTGCCAAAATTGAAACCCCCAAAGCGATTCGGGCACTACCAGAAATGATCATCCAAGCGGCGGGGCGGCAACCCTTTGGCGTCATGATTGCCCGCGGGGATCTCGCTGTTGAAATTGGTTACCAACGCTTGGCGGAAATGCAGGAGGAAATCCTCTGGCTCTGTGAAGCTGCCCATGTGCCTGTGGTGTGGGCCACCCAAGTCCTTGAAAACTTGGTGAAAAAAGGCGTGCCCTCCCGTGCAGAAATCACAGATGCTGCGATGGCAGAGCGAGCGGAGTGTGTCATGCTCAACAAAGGCCCCTATGTGGGACTGGCCGTGGATATTCTGGATGATGTCCTTGCCCGCATGGAAGCCCACCAGCAAAAGAAAACACCGCAACTGCGGGCACTGCACTCTTGGCGTCCCTATGAACCCACTGTCCACCAATAATCCCTAGAAGCGGCGGTCATTAGCCCTCAGAGAGAATGCTGGGGCGAATTTTATCCCCGTCCCGCAGGGGGCGACCCGAACGGACGACATAGCGATCGCCGGCATTCAAGCCACTGAGGATTTCCACTTTACCCTCTCGCCGTTGGCCAAGGGTGACCTGCCGCTCCTGCGCGCGATCGCCAACCACCACAAAAACGCTGCCCCGCCGGGAGGACAACTGCCCCTCTTCAAAGCCACTTAGCGCCGACTGGGGAATCAACAAGCGTGGCGCCTTCGCTCCTTGGAAAGCGACCCGTGCCAGTAAACCACTCCCTAGGCGTTCATCGGCATTGTCAATCAGGACTTCCACAGGAATCAGACGGGCATCGGCTGCCGCTGGCGAAATCCGCGTAATACGCCCTTGGTAGGTGCGGTTGGGGACGGCATCAAACGTCACTGTTGCTCCTTGGCCGGGCGCTAATCTCGCTAATTCCCGTTCCGAGACTTCAACTACCACTTTAAGCTGACGAATATCGCCAAGGCGGAGAACTTCTCCCCCCGGTTGCAGCAGGTTGCCCACCTCCGTGAGTCGCTCTAGCACCACCCCATTGAGGGGCGATCGCAGGAGGGCTTGATTCAACCGTGCCCGTGCCTGTTGGACAACGGCCAGTTGGGCTTGTACTCGTCCTTGGGCAACAGCTACTCCCTGTTGAGCCGTCACCACTTCTGCCTCGCGGGAATGGAGAACCTGCCGTGCTGTTTGCGCCGTGGTGCGTGCCTGTTCCGCTGCTTGCGCTGAGACGGCGCCATCCCGCAGCAGGGTTTCAAGGCGTTGGGCATCACTTTCTGCCTGTTGGAGGGTGAGACGCGCTTCTTCGACAGCCGTACGGGCACGATTGACAGCGGCTTGGGCTTGGATCACTTCATTGCGGCGGGCAGCGAGTTCTGCCTCTGCTTCAAAGACCGCATTTTTTAGGACAACGGCATCCACCTCCGCCAACAGTTGTCCCGATTGCACGCGATCGCCCACATCCACACTGAGACGAAGGACTTGCCCTTCCACCTGCGATCGCACCATCACTTCACGGTAAGGGCGAGTGGTGCCCGTGAGGGTTGAGCCTATTTCCAACTGTTCCAAGCGTGCCACCGCCACATCGGCCACAACCCCCTCACGGTCTGGACGCGCGACTGCGGGTGATTCTAAGCGACTCATTGCCGACTGGCAGCCCCCCAAGAGCACTGCGATCGCGATCGCCCCCAGCCATTGTTGCTTCGCCATGATTTGTCTAATCATCTTCCCAACTGCTGCCGATAGCCTATCACACTGTCCCCAACTGCATCAGTAACACCTCCCAGACGAGGCGAGGCTGGACGTACTGCTGTAAATATTGGCGGGCACGCTCCAATTGCTGAAGCAGCGCAACGCACCGAGGGAATTCTCCCCCCTGCCAAATTTGCTGCTGCATTAGACCGAGGAGCCAGAACTGCCGTTCCACGTCAAGGGATTGGCTAATATCCCGTGCCAACTCCAATGCGGTTTGTAAAGGGAGGGGCGTCGTCAATTGTTTGCCGAGGTGGCGGAACGCCTCAGGGATCTCCCGCCATGTTTGCCACGCTTGCAAAACGGCTCCTGGCGAGCCAGCTCCCAAGTCAAAGAGGGCAGGGCTAACCTCCTGCCAAAATTCAGGGGGGGCAACCCGTCGCAGCACCTGTTCGAGATCGGAACGATTGAGGGGATAGAAGGGAATCTTCTGGCAGCGGGAGACAATGGTATTCAAGAGCGCCGAGGGACTAGGGGCAATGAGAATCAACGTGGCCCGCCCCGGTTCTTCAAGGGTTTTCAGCAGCGCATTGGCAGCGGCTTCGTTCATCGTTTCAGCTTGGGTCAAGACCACCAGCGATCGCGGGGCACGCATGGGCGGTTGGCTGAGGTGACGGCTGAGTTGGCGAATCTGCTCGAGACGAATCTGGGGGGGACTGCGGGGAATTTCCTTGTCCGCGGCAAGGAGTTGGCGACGAGTGTAGAGGGTTCCCTGGGCACTGTAGGTGGGTTCCAGCCAGAGGACGTCGGGGTGGTTGCTAAGGTCACTGTCCTCTTTCAGAATGGCTTGCAGAAAACAGCGAGCCGTCAAGGCACGACCCACGCCTTCAGGCCCAACAAAGAGATAGGCCGGTGCCAGTCGCTGGCGATCGAGGGCATGGGTTAACAGTTGCACAGCGGTGGGCTGACCAATGACCGGGTGAAACCAATTCATGACTTCGGGAAATGGGCTTCAACATAGGCAATGGCACTGGCGCGATCGCTGACAAGGCCATCGAGCATCGCCGCTCGCAAGGCAAGGAGAATTTGCCGTAACTGCGGTCCACGGGGATAGCCCAACTGTTGCAGATCATGGCCATTTAAGGGCGGCTTTTGCACGCGCCACTGCCAGAGATACTCCCGCAGTAAGTTGACATCCGCTAAGGCGGCCTCGCTACCCACAGCCTTGAGCACTGCTGCCAACAGCACAATCAGCGGTAGGGGATGGCTCTCCAAAAACTCCCAGCAGTGACTGCGCTGTTGCGTCGTGTCCCGCAGTGTCTGCCATGCGTCTTGCAGTTGAGGAAAGCGATCCAACCACCCCCAAATGTGCTCTCCCAGTTGCAGTTGGCGGGCGATCGCTCCCGCTGTGGGCACGGTCACAATCAATGCCAAGAGTTCCAGCTCCCACAAAGGAAAGGTTTGCCACTCCCGCCGCTCAGGAACCTGTGGCCACCACTCCCACACTAGTCTTAGGCGCACCTTGGCCGCCTGATCAAACCTCACTTGGCGATCCAAACAGTCAAGCGCCCCCAACTCCGCTAGCAGTGTCAAGGCGCGCTCACCGCCAAATTGTTCCGTGGGGGCAAGGGGCAGTTCGAGGATGTGGCGCAGTTCATTGCGCAGCCGACTTTGCAGGGAAGGCCGCTTTGAGGTGGGGCGATCGCGGGTAGCAAAAACACCGCTGGTGAGCGCATATTCAATGTACTGGCGGGTTTGCGGCTCCACTTCAAATCCCAGACGCACAGCAAAACGCACAGCGCGAAAAATCCGCGTTGGGTCTTCGATAAAACTATTGGGGTGGAGCACCCGAATCAGTCTCCGTTGCAAATCCTCCCGGCCACCAAAGAAATCAAGGACTTCGCCGTGGCGAGGGGGTGTTAGGCGCATAGCGAGGGCATTGATGGTAAAGTCGCGGCGGTAGAGATCTTGGCGAATCGAACTGGCGGCTACTTCCGGATGCGCGGCGGGATAGGGATAAAACTCACTGCGGGCGGTGGCAATATCCACGGCAAAACCCGCCAAGGGCGAGGCCTTTGGCCAATGGAGTGCCGCGGTTTGAAACTGACCATAAATTTGTAAATCGGTCTCTGGGTAGAGCGTATGGAGCGCTTGCGCCAGATGCACGCCGGCCGCCTCCTCCTGTTGCACGCCATCCACTACCAAGTCAAACTCCCGTGTGGGTAAGTGGTGATTCCCTTGGGCGATCGCCAGCAGCAGATCTCGCACCGCGCCGCCGACAAGGTACAGTTGCCAACCGCGTTCCTTGGCGATCGCTGCCGCCCGCTGCAAAAGTGTCCACAGTTGCTCCGGCAGCCGTTGTTGTAGGGCGTCGTAAAGGTTTAAGGTCGGCAGAGGGCACACCGTTTCTGTCTCGCGGCTGAGGGCATAGAGATGGCGCAGCACATCGGTACGGGTAACAATGCCAACAAGGTCACCCTGATCATTGACCACCGGTAATCGCCCAATATCGTACTGCACCATCAGGGCTTGAATCTCAGGGAGTGGTGTGGTGGGGGAAATTGTGCGCACCGGTGCTTTCATATAGCCTTTGACCGGAGCATGGCCAAAGCCATGGTGCAGCGCTACATCTAAATCGCGCCGTGAAATAATCCCCTGAAGCTCCCCTTCAGCACTCACCACCGACAGACCAGAATGGCCATAGCGCAGCAAGACACGGTGGGCATCGGCAATGGGGGTTTCGGGGCGTACCGTGCGCACGGGGGAGGACATCAGTTCTGCGGCTGTGGGAGGATGGGGAATCTGCGCCTTGAGGGCACTGAACAGGTCTTTGAGAACCGCCTCTGGCTCCCCTGTGGTCATCGTCACCGCAGCGGCTTGGGCATGGCCACCGCCCCCAAGGGGAGCCAGTAAATGGGCAACATTGACATTGGGAATTTGGCTACGGGCAATAATGGCCAGATGATGTTGACGATACTGATGGCCAAGGAGCAGGGCATCGGATTCACTGAGATCCGCCAGTTGGGTAATTAACCGCGAGAGACCGGGGAGATACTCCTCAGTGTGTAGCAGAACCCAGCCCAAACGATAGCCCTGATAAACCACTTGCTGGAGATTGGCCCAAGCCTGCCGTAGCAGGGGCTGTAAGGTTTCACTCAAACCATCCTCGGAATAGGTGGCGATCGCCCGCTGATTGGCTCCTTGGGTCAACAGCCATGCCAAGGCCTGCACATCCCGCACCGTGGTTTGTTCAAAGGTCAGGGAGCCGGTATCTGCGTGAATTCCCAAGGCCAAGACGGTTGCTTCTGTGGGGGTGAGGCTAATCTCCGCGGCCTGCAAGTGCTCGCAAACGATAGTACTGGTGGCTCCAACGGGTTCTAGCCATTGCTGCTGTGGCACAATATCCCCCGCCATCTCTAAATGGTGGTCGTAAAGGCCAATTTGTACCTGTGGCTGATCGAGCCAGCCTGCGGCTTGCCCCAACTGGCGGCGCCACTGCGTATCCACCACCCAAATCTGGCGCAATTGACTGGGGTCAACGGCTCTTGCTTCAATGAGGGGATATTCATCGCGATGGTAAGCCAAAAACTCCCCCACTTTGGGATGGGTACCCCCTGTTAAGACAATTTTGGTTCCCGGATAAAGGCGCGTGAGACCGACGGCTGCCCCAAGGGTATCAAAATCAGCAATTTGATGACACAGGACAACATCCATCAACGATTCCGCAAGGGGACTGCAATCATAGCGTAACTTAGTGGCCTAGGCAATAAATGAGTACAAAAATTAGTGTTAAGTCTTTTAGTACAGGAAGGGAATCAGTTTTTTCACCGTCTGCCGATAGCTTGCGTAGTCCTTAAACTTGGCCGACAGCCACTGTTCCTCCTGAGCGGCCTTGCGGTCAAAGAAAATAAAGAGGGCGATCGCCCCCAGCCCGTGGGAGAGACTCATTTGCCATACGCCATAGGCCAACGCCAAAAAGATGACACTGCTGTAGATAGGGTGGCGCACCCAGCCATAGACCCCCGTGGTCACTAACTGACTGTCCTCCTTGGGATGGGGTAGGGGCGTCAAGTTGTTCCCTAGGTGAGACAGACCCGCAATGCCTAAGCCAAGGCCAATGAGACCCAGACCAAGGGTTAACCCTAGGCGCACCGCAAAGGATAAGGTAACCACTTGGACAACGGGCAGCAGAATAAAGCCAATACTGAGCACTGTTTGGCCAATGACCCAAAACTCTCCTCGCTGGTTGCGCCACCAGTCTTTGCTGAAGCCCCACTCTTGCAATTTATTCACGTTGGCTGCTGTTGTTAGGGGATACCTTGAATTCTAGCGATCGCTAGAGGCTTCAGGCAGCAACTTCACTGGCTTCGCACTGGCTTTTTTGGCCTTGGTTTGCCCACTCCCCAGTTTGCCTAGGGATTCTTGGAGGGTTCCCATCGGACAAATCGCACACCAAGCCCGCTGATTGAAGAGCACCCCCAGGAGAATGGCAACAATGGACGTGACAACGCACATATTGACAAAGAGGCCCCCCACCGCCATCCAGTTGCCCCATGCCAACGTCATGCGAATCGCAAAAACCGTCATGATGAAGCTAAACACCGCCCAACGAAAACTCTGTTTTTTGAACAGTTTGGGGTGGGGACGGTGCGGACTAAAGTGATAAAGCACAATGTCAAGGAAGGCGCCGCGAGGACACAGGTTGCCACACCAGTAGCGGCTGCGAAAATAGGCCAGCACCGGAATACCCAGCATCATTGCCAGCATCAGGTACCCCAGCCACGGATACCAAAGACCACCGATCGCAATCAAAAAGAACAGCCAAATTGTTGCCCACTGACTGGGCTTGCCGCGCAACGATCGCTTCATAGCCAACCTATCCTTATAGTCTTATATGAATATAGAGTTATTTAGTCAAAACCGTCAAGACCTTGCCGCCCTGCCTTCATCGTTCTTTACCTTAGGCGTCAATCGCTACCCGTGTCGCTCTAGCGCCAACTGCACCAAACGATGCACCAATTCCGGAAAGGGCACGCCACTGGCTGCCCACAATTGCGGGTACATGCTCAGGGCGGTAAACCCCGGCAGCGTATTCACTTCATTAATCAGTACTTCACCGCTACTGGGCACATAGAAGAAATCAAAGCGGGCAAGGCCAGCCGCATCAAGGGCTTGAAAAGCGTGCAGCGACATGGTGCGGATCTGCTCACTCACGGCTGGGGGAATCTCGGCAGGAATATGGAGCTGAGCACGGCCATCGGTATATTTGGTCTCGTAGTCGTAAAACTCACTGCTGTAGGTAATCTCCCCCACGACAGAAGCTTGGGGCTTATCATTGCCGAGCACGGCACACTCTAGCTCACGAGCGGTGACAGCCGCTTCCACAATAATGCGGCGATCCAGTTCGGCCGCGGCCTCAAGCGCGGTCGTCAATTGTTGGCGATTTTTGGCCTTGGAAATGCCCACCGAGGAGCCAAGATTTGCAGGTTTGACAAAGCAGGGATAGCCCAATTCGGTTTCAATGCGATCGCACAAATGGTTGTAGCGGCAGGGATCCGACCACAGATCATTGCGCTGGAGAGCGATGTAGCGCACTTGGGGTAAGCCCACCGCCCCAAAGACCGTTTTCATCAGAATTTTGTCCATACCAATGGCCGAGGCAGCCACCCCCGAACCGATATAGGGGCGTTGCATCAGTTGCAGCAGGCCTTGCATCGTCCCATCTTCGCCATTCGGGCCGTGGAGCATCGGGAACCAAACATCAATAGTTTCGGCAACCGCAGGAAAGTGCCACAGGGAGTCTTCTGGTGCTGCGCCATGGGGGATGCCGACATGGTCTGTAGAGCGCCAGCGGCCATCTTTTTGGATGTAGATGGGAATCACTTCATAGCGATCGCGATTGTCGCCCTCGGCAAAGGCTTGGGCGATCGCTGCCGCTGAAACTACGGAGACCTCATGTTCCCGTGAGCGACCCCCAAACAATAACCCAACCCGCAGACGACCCATAGTGCAAACCCGTGTGAATGTGACGGTTTCTTGGTAGGATTTTCAAGGATTATACAAAGTTTGGGAGTTGCTATGGACGTGGGGCAAAAAGTGCGCGTCTGTCGAATTCGCGATCGCGTCGCCCAAGACATCATTCAAAAACTCGGCCAAGTGGGTCAAATTACCGGTTTTAAGATGACCGATGGCAGTGGAGTTGGCGTCATTGTCACCTTTGACGATCGCTTTAGCACTTGGTTTTTTGAGGACGAAATTGAAGTCGTCGGCTAATTCCTGTCCTAGCGCCTTTTTCGCAGCAACTGAGCGGGGTCAATAAGACCTCAGATTTGGATCCCACTGAATCCGATAGAAAAAGGCTGCATTAGTGGTACGTTGTATTGTGGTGCACTTGCACCAAAAGCTGCATTCCACTTTCAGTCTCGATCGTTGTGCCCCCTAGGGAGCGATCGCCCTCTGAAAAACGCAAATGAATTTACCTAGACAGTAGGCAAACGTCCATGGTCATATCAGCAGAACGAACCAATGTAGGCTTTATTACTCAGGTCATTGGCCCTGTCGTTGACATTGAATTTCCCAGTGGCAAAATGCCCGCCATTTACAACGCCCTGCGAATTCAAGGCAAAAACGAGGCCGGCTTAGACGTGGCTGTAACCTGCGAAGTGCAACAACTCCTTGGCGATAACCGTGTCCGTGCCGTTGCCATGAGCAGCACCGATGGCTTAGTGCGGGGGATGGAAGCCGTAGATACCGGTGCCCCCATCAGCGTGCCCGTAGGCACAGCTACCCTTGGCCGCATCTTCAATGTGCTGGGTGAACCCGTGGACGAAAAAGGCGCTGTTAGTGCTACTGAAACTCTGCCCATTCACCGTCCCGCCCCCAGCTTTACGCAACTGGAAACCAAGCCCTCGGTGTTTGAAACCGGCATCAAGGTGATTGACCTACTCACCCCCTATCGCCGTGGCGGTAAAATTGGCCTCTTTGGCGGTGCTGGTGTCGGCAAGACCGTGATCATGATGGAACTCATCAACAACATTGCCACCCAACACGGTGGGGTCTCGGTATTTGCTGGCGTGGGCGAACGCACCCGCGAAGGCAATGACCTCTACAACGAAATGATTGAATCGGGCGTCATTGACAAAAACGATCCCAGCAAATCCAAAATCGCCCTTGTGTACGGTCAAATGAACGAACCCCCTGGAGCACGGATGCGCGTGGGTCTGTCGGGGCTGACGATGGCCGAATACTTCCGCGATGTCAACAAGCAGGATGTGCTGCTGTTTATTGATAACATCTTCCGCTTTGTGCAAGCCGGTTCTGAGGTGTCGGCGCTACTGGGTCGGATGCCCTCTGCGGTGGGATATCAGCCCACCCTCGGTACGGATGTGGGTGCCCTGCAAGAGCGGATTACCTCGACCACCGAAGGTTCAATTACCTCGATTCAAGCAGTTTACGTGCCTGCGGACGACTTGACTGACCCTGCTCCGGCTACGACCTTTGCCCACTTGGATGGGACAACGGTGCTCTCCCGTGGTCTAGCCGCAAAAGGGATTTACCCCGCTGTGGATCCCCTTGGCTCCACCTCCAACATGTTGCAGCCGGACATTGTGGGTCAGGAGCACTATCAAACCGCACGGGCCGTCCAAGCCACCCTCCAGCGCTACAAAGAGCTTCAGGACATTATCGCCATTTTGGGTCTCGATGAACTCTCTGAGGAAGACCGCCTGACAGTGGCGCGGGCACGCAAAATTGAGCGGTTCCTGTCCCAGCCCTTCTTTGTGGCGGAAGTGTTCACCGGTGCCCCTGGCAAATACGTCACCCTCGAAGAAACTATCAAAGGCTTCCAGATGATCCTCAGCGGTGAGCTGGATGATTTGCCCGAACAAGCCTTCTACATGGTGGGCAATATCGAAGAAGCCAAAGCTAAGGCTGAAAAACTCAAAGCCTAGGTTTCACAGGTGTCCATACAGGGTGGGGCAACCCGCCCTTCGATCATATTGAGTGGCAAGGGAAGCGTTATGGTGATGACCGTCCGGGTAATTGCACCCGATAAAACTGTTTGGGATGCCCCCGCTGAAGAAGTGATTTTGCCCAGCACAACGGGGCAATTGGGTATTCTCTCAAATCATGCCCCCCTCTTAACTGCCTTGGAAACGGGCGTGATGCGGGTGCGCCAAGACCGCGAATGGGTGGCGATCGCCCTCATGGGCGGCTTTGCCGAAGTTGAAAACAATGAAGTGACGATCCTCGTCAACGGCGCCGAGCGTGGGGACACAATTGACCTTGAAAAAGCCAAGGCTGAGTTTGCCGACGCCCAAGCCGCCCTCGCTAAAGCTGAACAGGGGGACTCGAAACAAGCGAAAATTCAAGCCACCCAAGCCTTTCGTCGTGCCCGTGCTCGCTTGCAGGCCGCAGGGGGTGTGGTCGAGATTTAGCCCCTTTCCTAGCTGATGGAGTTGAAGACCTCCCCAAATTGTCTGGGGGGGGTTTTATTTAGTGAGCTTCCTCCGTCTGCTGCCGCAGGTAGGCTTGGATAAAGGGATCAAGGTCACCATCCAGCACGTCTTGAATGGCCGTGGTTTCCACCTCCGTGCGCAGATCCTTGACCAATTGGTACGGATGGAAAACATAGTTGCGAATTTGGTTGCCCCACGCTGCCTCAACAGCATCCCCGCGAATATCGGCAATTTCCTTGGCTTTTTGCTCTTGGGCAATCACCAATAGCTTGGCTTTGAGAATAGCAAGGGCTTTTTCCTTGTTTTGCAGTTGCGATCGCTCCTGCGTACAGCGGACGGCCAAGCCTGTTGGTTTGTGGACAATACGCACTGCCGTTTCCACCTTGTTCACGTTTTGCCCCCCCTTGCCACCACTGCGGGAAGTGGTAATCTCCAAATCGCTTTCCGGGATCTCAACCGTAACGGATTGATCTAGTTCCGGCATCACATCCACGCCCGCAAAGCTCGTTTGCCGTTTGCCATTGGCATTAAAGGGAGAAATGCGCACAAGGCGATGGGTACCCTTTTCAGAGCGCAGATAACCATAGGCATAGCGACCGCGAATTTCCAATGTCGCCGATTTGATACCTGCCTCCTCCCCTTCTGATAACTCTGCAAGATGGGTCTGGTAACCGTGGCGCTCTGCCCAGCGGGTGTACATTCGCAGCAACATTTCTGCCCAATCCTGAGCATCAGTTCCGCCAGCACCAGCATTAATTGTGAGAATGGCATTGTTTTTGTCGTAGGAGCCACTAAGGAGTTGTTCTAGTTCCCAGCGACTCAACTGGGCGTCTAAATCCTTGAGCAGCGTGGTCGCCTCTGTCACCAGCCCTTCATCCGGCTCTAGCTCCAGCAGTTCCAGTGCCGTTTCCACGTGTTCAATGGTTTTTTGCCACTGCTGAAGTTGGTTGAGGGCGTCTTTGGCTTCGGTCAACTGCTGGAGCGTGCCTTGGGCGATCGCTTGATCATTCCAGAAGTCGGGCTGCGCGGCGGTGTGCTCAAGGTCGTGAATCTTGGCGTTTAAGGCCGCCGGGTCAAAGATAGTCCTGGGTATGACCCAGGCGATCCCGCAACAAAGAAAAATCGCGTTTGAGCGTACTTAAATCAATCATTCTACGATGCAAAAGAGAAGAATTCTGTTGATATTTTAGCAAAGGCTTGCCCACTTCCTCACTGTGGCGTCGGGCATTTCTAAACTAGCTTCGGGGTTGAGTGACCGAAGGTTAAGCTTCTTACCCTTGCCCTGTGTCCCTTCCAAGTGTCACCATGATCGATAGGTGAACTCTGGGGAATCTAACCTATGGCCATTAAGAACCCACCTGAAGTACCCCGCAATCGCTGGATTGGTAATCTACTTCTTTTCGTGGGGTTGGGATTTCTCCTGCTGAACTTGCTTTTTCCCCAACTTTTTGCCCCCCGTCCACCTCAGGTTCCCTACAGCATGTTTATCCATCAGGTGCAAGAGGGAGAAGTGGCTCGCGCCTACGTGGGTCAAAATGAAATTCTTTATCAACTCAAACCCCAAGGGGATAAGTCACCGCAAGTACTAGCGACCACGCCGATCTTTGATCTAGAGTTACCTAAGCTCTTGGAGGAAAAGGGAGTTGAATTTGCCGCTGCCCCCCCACCGCGCAATAGTTGGTTGTTGAATGTCCTTGGCTGGGTGATTCCACCGATTGTGTTTGTGCTCATCTTTCAATTTTTCGCCAGTCGTCAAGCAGGTGGTGGGCCTCAGGGGGTGCTCTCCATCAGTAAAAGCCGCGCTAAGGTTTATGTCGAGGGTGCGAACACGGGCATTCGTTTTGATGATGTGGCTGGGGTTGAGGAAGCTAAAGCGGAACTGGTCGAGATTGTTGATTTTCTGAAAAATCCCCAACGCTATATTCAAATTGGTGCCCGCATTCCCAAGGGGGTGCTGCTGGTGGGGCCACCGGGAACCGGGAAAACCCTGCTGGCCAAAGCCGTTGCGGGGGAAGCCAATGTCCCTTTCTTCTCCATTTCGGGTTCGGAGTTTGTCGAGCTATTTGTGGGTGTCGGGTCTGCCCGCGTACGGGATCTCTTTGAGCAGGCGAAAAAGCAAGCCCCCTGTATTGTCTTTATTGATGAGTTAGATGCCATTGGTAAGTCCCGTTCCAGTGCAGGCTTTTATGGCGGGAACGATGAGCGGGAGCAAACCCTGAACCAACTCCTCACAGAAATGGATGGCTTTGATGCCACGGAGGCAACGGTGATTGTCCTTGCTGCAACGAACCGACCAGAAACCCTTGATCCGGCATTGCTGCGCCCTGGACGCTTTGACCGCCAAGTGTTGGTCGATCGCCCCGATTTAAGTGGTCGGGAGGCAATTTTGAAAATTCATGCCAAAAAGGTGAAACTGGCCCCTGAAGTGGATCTGCACGCGATCGCTGCCCGTACACCAGGGTTTGCTGGTGCAGACTTGGCCAACCTAGTCAATGAAGCAGCCCTACTGGCGGCTCGCAATCAGCGGGAAGTGGTGACGCAGCAGGACTTTGCCGAAGCCATTGAACGGATTGTGGCTGGCCTTGAGAAGAAAAGTCGTGTCCTCAATGACAAGGAAAAGAAAATTGTTGCCTACCACGAAGTGGGTCATGCCCTTGTTGGCTGTGCGCTGCCGGGCAGTGGTCGGGTAGAGAAAATCTCGATTGTGCCCCGTGGCATGGCGGCCCTTGGTTACACATTGCAGTTGCCGACGGAGGACCGCTTCCTGCTTGATGAGCAAGAACTGCGTGCCCAAATTGCCACATTGCTGGGGGGGCGATCGGCAGAGGAGATTGTCTTTGGTACTATCACTACTGGGGCAGCTAATGATCTGCAGCGGGCAACAGATTTGGCAGAGCGAATGGTGCGCAGCTACGGCATGAGTAAAGTCCTTGGTCCCCTTGCCCTTGAGCAACAACAGGCGAGCTTGTTGACGAACAATGGCATGATGCTACGGGCAGTCAGTGAGGAAACGGCTCAGGCCATCGATCGTGAGGTCAAGGAAATTGTTGAAGCCGCTCACCAGCAGGCCCTCAGTATTCTCAAAGAAAACCGTGACCTTCTCGAAGCGATCGCCCAAAAACTCTTGGAAAAAGAAGTGATTGAGGGCGAAGAACTCCACGAACTACTGGCTCAAGTAAAAACTCCCACCGCTGCCTAACCAAGGGAGTCTCAAAAATCCAAGAAAACGCCAAAAAAAAGACCAGCGGATTACTGGTCATTCAGTCCAATGTTTTTGTCTTAGAAGAGCAGCTAAGGCGCACACAAAGTGATGAGGGCGATCAAAAAGCTGCGCTGCACTGCCTTAGCTCCCCTTCTTCTTCCATGATAATGGAGCGAGAGTCACAAAAATTCACATATAAAATCTTTGGGCATTTCTACTCAAACCCATAACTGCAGGTAATCAGTTTAGCGGCCACCGACGGTAATGGCATCGACTTTAATGTGGGGTTGACCAACGGTGACGTAGATACTACCGCTAATCGAGCCACAAAAACCGGGGGCAAGAGCCAAATCGTTGGCAGACATTGAGATTCGCTGCATGATTTCCTTTGCTTCGCCAATCAGTGTGGCTCCTTTGAGGGGCTGTTTGATCTGGCCATTTTCAATCCAGTAGGCTTCCTCAACGGCAAAGTTAAATTGACCCGTGGCACCGACACTACCGCCCCCCATACGTTTGCAGTAAATGCCGCGATCAATGGAGGCCATCAAGTCCTCAACACTGTATTCACCGGGGGCAATGTAGGTATTGCGCATCCGCGAAGCGGCGGCATAGGTATAACTTTGGCGGCGGCCACTGCCCGTGCGCGGGTGCCCTGTGCGCATCGAACCCGCGCGATCGCTCAAAAAATTCTTGAGCACCCCATTTTCAATCAGCAGCGTGCGCTGAGACGGCATCCCCTCATCGTCCATATCAATACTGCCGAAGGCACCGCTGGTAATCCCCTCATCCCAAGCCGTCAAGTTTTCATGGGCAATTTTTTCGCCTTTTTTATCGGCAAAGGGGGTCGTGCCCCGCTCAATTTGTGTCGTTTCCAAGAGGTGGCCACAGGCTTCGTGGAAGATCACCCCCCCAAATTGGTTGGCCATGATCACCGGATAAGTGCCCGATTCCACGTAGTCGGCATAGAGCATTTTGCCGGCTGCTTCAGCAACGGTATCGGCCAAGGTGGTGTAGTCCCACTGGCGCAAAAAGTCTGGATTACTGGTATCGCCATTGCGCTCACCAATGGAAGCGCGGTGCTCGCCATCGGCACAGAGAACAGAGGCCACTGCCGACTGGGTAAGGCGAATATCCCGACCAAAGGTGCCATCACTGGCAGCTACCATTACCTCTTGCCAATCGCGAAAATAACTGAGGCGGCGGGATTGCAGATGTTGGGTTTTCTGGCGCAGGCGATCGCTCCCCGCCAGCAGAATATCAGCCACTTCGGCGATGGGACTACAGGTGGCTAGCCAGTTTTCTTTGCGGCCTTGGGCATAGTCCCGCAGCAGCTCAAGGTGAATTGCTGGCACATAGGCTTGGGGACTCGGCAGGAGTAACCCCATCAAGCCAAGGGCTTTTTCGAGGGCAGCCCGCAGACCCTTGAAGCTGAGATCATTGGTGCTGACATAGCAATCACTGGTTCCCCGAAAAACGCGAATACCCGCCCCTAAGCTCAACCGCGGCGAGACACTCGTCAGGCGATCGTCCTCCACAAGGGCACTCACGTACTGATTGCGCTCTAGGAAAATCTCGACAAAGTCAGCGCCAGCGGCTCGCCCTAATCCAAGGAGAGTGGCTAGGGGAGATTCCCAAGAGCCATCAAAGCGATCGCCTTCAGGGGAATAGCTAAGGTGGGCAAGATCCGCAGAACGAAGAAGCGTGGCTGGCATTGTTAACAATCACTTAACATATCCCCACTATAGCAAATTCCCCCTTGCAGCCTAGTTTTCAGCTTTGGCTAAAAAGGAGAGGTGATAGAGGGTATCCTTGGCGGGGTGGGCTTGCACCTCTTGGAGCACCACCGTTCCCTGCCACGGCAGATCGGGGATCGAAAGCTGAATTGGGGTTTTCTGGGGACGGGCATCCCGCACCAAAAATTCGGCGGCATGGGTATCCACCACGAGGGAAATCGAAGATTCAATCGTAGGGCCGTAGAGAACGGCAGGAGTTTTGCCCTCACGCCGCAGGGCATTGGGCTTGGCATCGGCAGGGCGTAGTTGCCCCTCAATCGCTAAGGAACGAGACATTGCTGCAACTCCAATTAAGATAAAACGGGATGGACTTGGGTGCCATCATCCTTGAGGAGTGCCCGTTTGGGGCCATGGATCGGATCCTCAACAATGATGGTTTGGCTGCGCTCTGCTCCCAAGGACACAATCGCGATGGGCACAGACATAATTTCAGCCAAAAACTTGAGGTAGTTCAATGCCGCCTTGGGCAGATCATCAAGGGAGCGGCAATGACTAGTGGATTGCTGCCACCCCGGCAGGGTTTCATAGATGGGACGACAGCGGGCAAATTTGAGGGCATTGCTGGGGAAGTGTTCGCAGCGCTCACCGTCAATATCGTAGGCGACACAGACTTTGATCTCTGGCAATTCATCGAGGACATCGAGCTTGGTAATGGCCAAGCAATCGAGACCATTGATGCGCACAGCATAACGACCAATCACGGCATCAAACCAGCCACAGCGGCGGCGCCGTCCCGTTGTGGTACCAAATTCAGCACCGCGATCGCCCAAGAGTTCTCCCACCTCATCTAGCAGTTCCGTCGGAAAAGGCCCTTCGCCGACCCGTGTCGTATAGGCTTTGGCGACACCAATCACGCGGTCAATCATCGTCGGACCAATCCCCGCTCCGACACAGGCACCGCCAGCCACAGGATTTGAGGAGGTGACGTAGGGATATGTGCCATGGTCAAGGTCTAAGAGGGTACCTTGGGCACCTTCAAAGAGAATGTTGCGCCGCCGGCGGATGGCATCATCCAGCACGAGGGAACCATCGACAATGTGCGATCGCAGGCGCTCACCATAGGCGCAGTACTCTTCAATAATCGGCTGGGGTTCGAGGGGAGCCAGTCCGTAGAGCTTTTCGAGGATCAAATTCTTTTGGGCGATCGCCCACTCCAGCTTAGCGGCCAACTGCTCAGCATCCAGCAGATCCAGCATGCGGATCCCTGTGCGCTCCGACTTATCGGCATAGGTAGGGCCAATGCCCCGTCCCGTGGTACCAATGCGCCGCGAGCCACGCCGTTCCTCAGCAGCAATATCCAACTGGCGATGGTAGGGCATCGTCACATGGGCTGTTTCTGCAATCAGCAGATTCTCTGTGCTCACCCCCAACTGTTCCAGTTGTGCGAGTTCCTCAAGGAGCACCTTAGGATCCACCACTGTTCCTGCCCCAATGATGCACTGCGTATCGGGGTAGAGAATCCCTGACGGAATCAGGTGTAATTTCAGGGTCTGGTCTTTGACGACAATCGTGTGACCTGCATTGACACCGCCCTGATAGCGGACTACCACATCGGCAGACTTGCTCAGGAGATCGGTGATTTTACCCTTGCCTTCATCGCCCCACTGGGCACCAACAACGACGACGTTTGCCAAGTGATTTTCTTAACTCGTTAATTAACACAATCGTCTATTGTAACCCTTGGGGCAAATGCACACAAGCGCGCGATCGCAAAAATTTTGCCATTGCCCTGACCGTCCTAGGGGCGATCGTGCTAGCATAAATAATGCCTTGAATGCCGATGTAGCTCAGTGGTAGAGCACTCGATTCGTAATCGAGCGGTCGTGAGTTCGAATCTCATCATCGGCTTGGCTAGCCTATCTGCAACCGTCTGCGAGCAGGAATATACTGTGTTTGCCTACCTCAGAGGAACTGTTGTCGGCCATCAATCGGAAGGTGGCCATCGCTCTGCCCTAATTCTAGAGGTGAATGGGGTCGGCTATCGCTTACTGGTCACATCCCATCTGTTGCGGCAATACCCGCCGAGTGCTGAGGTGGTGCAGATTTTTACCCATCTCAGTGTCCGCGAGGATCAGATGCTCCTCTATGGCTTTGCCTCGGCAGCGGAGCGGGATCTCTTTTTACGTTTGATCCGTGTCAATGGGGTTGGGCCACAGATGGCGCTATCGTTGCTGGATACACTGCCCTTGCCAGAACTCGTGCAGGCAATTGTGAGTGGCAATACCCGCCGTCTCAGCCGCGCACCGGGAGTGGGCAACAAAACCGCTGAACGTATTGCCCTTGAACTCAAAGCAGCGCTGAGTGCGTGGCGACAGGAAATGGGTTTAACGACGCCTGCCTCTAGTCTCCCTACAGAAGCGATTCGTGAAGAGCTAGAGCTAACACTCTTGGCCTTGGGCTATAGCGATCGCGAGATTCAAGCAGCACTGACGGCGGTAGCGCAAACAAGTACCCTTGCCAAGAACAGTGATCCAGAAGCATGGCTGCGAGAAGCAATTACATGGCTAAGTGCCAATACCTAGGCCTTAGGATGAATAAAGACGACACCTACTCTAGACTTCTATGGGGCAGCCAACCTTTATTGGCCTATTTGCTGGCATCGGTGGGATGCGGCTCGGTTTTGCCCAAGCGGGGGGTCAATGCATTTTTTGCTCAGAGTGGAACAAGTTTGCCCAGATAACCTACGAAGCAAACTTTGGTGAGATGCCAGCAGGAGATATTACGCAAATCTCCTCAGAGGACATTCCCGATCACGATATTTTACTCGCAGGGTTTCCCTGTCAACCCTTCAGTATTGCGGGTGTCAGCAAGCATAATGCCTTAGGAATTCACCATGGTTTTCAGCACCCCACTCAGGGGAATCTATTTTTTGAGATCGCTAGAATCCTGAAGGATAAACGGCCTAAAGCCTTTTTACTAGAAAATGTTAAAAATCTTCAAAGTCACGATCGCAGTAGAACCTTTCAAACAATTCAAAAAACCCTAAATGATTTGAGATACTACATTTATTATCAAGTGATTAATGCCGTTCATTTTGTACCGCAGCATCGCGAAAGGATTTTTATTGTGGGTTTTAGAGATCCTCTTGAATTTACATTTCCTCAGTTGCCAACTCAACGACATAAAGTCAGAGATATTCTAGAGCCATCAGTAGAGGCTAAATATACTTTGAGCAATCATCTGTGGCAATATTTGCAAAACTATGCTGAAAAGCATCGTGCTCGTGGTAATGGATTTGGCTATGGTCTAGTTGATTTAGAGGGAGTAACCCGAACGTTAAGCGCAAGGTATTACAAAGATGGCTCGGAAATCCTGATTGCCCAAGAAAACAACAATCCGCGTCGCCTGACGCCAAGGGAATGTGCGCGCTTAATGGGGTTTCCTGACTCTTTCAAGATTGTGGTTAGTGATACAAGAGCATACCAGCAGTTTGGCAATTCGGTAGTGGTGCCACTCGTCAAAGCGATCGCTGAGGAGATTTTAAAATCTCTAAGCCAAAGAAAGCTACTAAAACAAACTAAGCAGCTGACTCTCTTTTAGTTCAGATATGGTAATGAATGTTTTAAGCAAGCAGGAGAAGCAAGTTCTAAGAGAGATACTTTCACCCAGAAGTGTTGAAAGATAGTTTAAGAGGCTAGAAAAAAGGGAAGAAATGTCGTATTCTTCCCTCAAAAGAAGAAAAATTAATCAGCTTACTATGGCATCTTTTTCAGTTCTTGTCAAGTCTATTCTCAAGCAGCTCAGCCCTTGCGACTACCCCGTCCTCAACTCTCAATTGTTCTTCAAAATCTGGTTGACCTACATTCTCGACCAAGGATTAACCAGCATGAGAGCCTTATTTTATCGCTTGAATCATTCGGGGATTACAGTGGATATGTCCACGTTTTCCAAGGCGAACAAAACTCGAACAACCACCTTATTTGAGAGGATTTACACTCATCTCATGTCTCAAGCTCGCAAGAGACATCGTTGTTCAAGTCTGATGCTGTTTCCTATTGATTCAACCGTCATTACCCTGACGAGTAAGCTCTTTTGGTTCTACAAATACCATCAAGTGAAGTTAATTACAGGATTTGATTTAACAGAGAACATCCTGGGTAAGGCAGTAGTCTCTTTTGGGGAGAGACATGACCTAAGCTTTCAAGACGAGATTTTAGAAATGATCCCTGAGAATGCCGTTGCCATCATGGATAGAGGGTTTGCGAGTTGGAGATTTTTAGAGCGGCTGAGTGAGAGGAAGTGTTTATTTGTTGTGCGTATCAAGAATAACATGAGAATGAAGCTCAATCATGAGAGATACCGAGTGGTTCAATTTTTTGATGAGCATGGAACAGAGTTTCGTATTGCGACGAATCTAATGCATCTAAGTGATGAGGAAGTGAGTGAGCTGTATCGGCATCGGTGGGGGATTGAGAACTTATGGAAGTTTCTAAAGATGCATTTATCATTAGACAAGCTGATTACGAAGAGTTTGAATGGGGTGATAAATCAGATTTATATGGTTTTGATTGGGTACTTAATTTTAGAGCTAATGGAGATACCTGAATACTTTGGCAGGAAGCTATTAGACAAATTGCGATATTTGCAACTGGAACTGAGTCGCCGCTGCTCGATAGTGCATTGGAGCTTTGATTGGCAGCCAGAGCTACTTGTCACTTAGGATGTTAAGTTTTGTTGCAGAATTCAACACTTCTGACTTTCACCTAATAAGTATTACATGACGCCTATTGTTAAGAGAATTAATCAATGGGTTGTTAGTCAGAACAATATAAAAGAAGCATGGTTATTAGTGCTTAACCAGTTAAACAAGATCATACGAGCTTCCCAGACTGATGTGGAAATGATTTTATATCAAAGACTTCAACAGAAGAAAATAAAGAATAAAAGTCAAGCCATAAAGAGCATTGTTGGCAATGCTTTCTCCAATGCATTAATTTACATATTTCTTGTTAATAAATGTCACAAAAATATACCCAACTGGATGTTCATAACATCTCAGCTATCGAGTATTCCAAATTTCAAGAGTGCAATTAATATCAATATCCAAAATGAAGTACAAAAACCAGATATGGATATTGTAATTTATGCAATTATATAGTAACGCCAAGCAAAAATATCCACCAGAAAGTTATATTATTTTGTCTCTTAAAACTTCCTTGAGAGAAAGAGCGGCTCAAACTTATAAGTGGAAACTTCTAATGGAAATTGCTCTACATAGCCCCGAATTACGTGAAAAATATAACATCTCCTATAACTCATCAGTAATTCCAATTATCTGTTTTGCAACAACGAACTTTTACAATGAAGTGAGTCATCCTCAGCAACGAGGACTGTTGAAGTTTTTTGATCGATCTTTTATTGCTAAGGAAATAAGTGTTACAGAGAACTCGTTTATTTATCCTCTCTCCAACCTAATTCCGTTTGCTATAGAAAAGCTCTCAAATCCCTATGTTCAGCTTAGTTTGTTTTAAGCCGCAAATAAAAAAGGGGCAGTTTTATGCCCCCTAGTATCAGCAAACTATAGTGAACGATTTGAATCCCTAGGAAAACATCGGCAGGCGAGAATAGATCGCTGTCCACAGGGGACTCCAAGGCCCAAGGTTGAGCACCAGAGCTGCGATCGCTACAGTGCTGCTGAGCCATGTCAGCCATTGGGAATAGATATTTGCCCCTTGCTTTTGCGTTTGCAGGTGTTCAACGGTTTGCTGAAGCTGCTCGACTTCTTGGTTCAGATCTGCAATCTCATGGTGTAGCTCATCAATTTCACGATCGCGATCGCTCACCGTGGCATGACAAGCCGCTAGTTCTGCCTCTTTTTCGCGACAGGTGGCTTCAATCGTGGTGAGAGAAGCGGTCAATGTCGCCGTTTGACTGGCATATTCTTCTTCGAGGCTGCTACTGCGTTGGTAGGCGGTTTCTAGCTCTTGGCGATAGCGATCGCAATTGTCCCGTAGGGCTTCGTTTTCCGCTTGGCTATTGTTGAGGGCATCGGTTAATTCCGCCACTTGCTGACGATAATCCCTCACTTGCTCTTGAAGCTGCTGCTGCTGGTCTTCTAGCTCCTGACAGCGGTGTTGCAGCTGTTCCACCTCTGAGCGCAATTGCTCAATTTCTTGGCGCTGGCGATCGCGCTCCTGTTCGCTACGGCTGACCAGTTCCTTTAGCCCTTCAATGCGCTGGGCTTGTTCGTTGACAATCTTGTGCAGGCGATCGCACTCTTCCTTCAAACGTTGCACAGAACCCTTGTACTGCCGCTGTACCCACGCCCGCAAAAACGATAGGCCAGAGATGGTAAATCCAATCAGGGCATAGGTGCCCACCACTGTATGACCCATGGCCGACATCTGTAACATACTCAACCCCTGAACTTCAGTTGAATGTCAATGAAAACGCCGCAATCCAGAATACAGCCCTTTTCCTAAGGATGGAACCCGCCCAAAACAGTCAAAGCCGCTGTCGGACAGGCCTCTATCTCTTTAATCCTTTGGCGATCGCTCCCCTATGCAGGAGCAGAGTGATAACGTTTGGGAATCAATGTAGAAACTTCTATTTCCTAGTCTAGCGAGGGAGAATGACCGCTGGGGCTAGCTTCTTGCCAGCATTGGTACAATAAGGGATGCACTTGAATTTGCAAGGGGAAGACCAATGACCGAGGCACCTGTATTGCCCATTCTATTGATGGGGATTGCGAACTTTTTGCAGATCTACTTAATTGTGCTGCTGATTCGCGTCCTGCTGTCTTGGTTTCCCAATATCAACTGGTACAATCCGCCCTTTTCAATTCTCAGTCAGTTAACAGATCCTTACCTGAATCTCTTTCGTGGTCTGATTCCCCCCATTGGCGGCCTTGACTTTTCGCCGATTATTGCCTTCTTCCTCTTGCAATTTATTGTCCAACTCTTATCGGGGTTCTCCAGTAGCGCCACCTTCTTCTAAACCATTGCTAGCCTAGGGGGCAATCGCCATGTCAACGCTGCCTGCATTTCAGGATGAATTTGATGTCATTGTTGTCGGTGCGGGTCACGCCGGCTGTGAAGCGGCCTTGGCAACGGCACGGTTGGGCTGTCGTACCCTCTTGCTGACCCTCAACCTCGATAAAATTGCTTGGCAGCCCTGTAATCCTGCGGTGGGTGGCCCCGCAAAATCGCAACTGGTGCACGAAGTGGATGCCCTTGGGGGCGAAATTGGGCGTGTGACCGATCGCACCTATCTGCAAAAGCGGCTCCTGAATGCCTCACGGGGGCCAGCGGTCTGGGCATTGCGGGCGCAAACCGATAAGCGCGAATACAGCGCCGTCATGAAGCAGGTGGTGGAAAATCAACCTAACTTGCTTGTGCGCGAGGGCATGGTGACGGATTTAATCCTCGACTCAAATGACATGGTGATTGGGGTTGAAACCTATTTTGGCGTCGCCTTTCGCTGTCAAGCAGTGATCCTGACGACGGGCACCTTCCTCGGTGGCCGCATTTGGGTGGGGAATAAATCCATGCCCGCTGGTCGGGCTGGCGAATTTGCTGCCGAGGGACTCTCCCAAACCTTAGCCCGCCTCGGCTTTGAAGTGGATCGCCTGAAAACAGGAACGCCCGCACGGGTGGATCGGCGATCGGTGGATTACAGCAAAATGGAACCCCAGCCCCCAGATGGGCAGGTGCGCTGGTTTAGCTTTGATCCCAACGCATGGGTCAAGCGGCCGCAAATGAACTGCTACTTGACGCGCACCACTGCTGCGACTCACCAACTAATTCGCGAGAATTTGCACCTGACACCCGTCTATGGTGGTTGGGTGGATGCCAAAGGTCCCCGCTACTGCCCCAGCATTGAGGATAAAATTGTTCGCTTTGCCGATAAAGAAAGCCATCAAATTTTCATTGAACCCGAAGGCCGTGATACACCAGAACTCTATATCCAAGGCTTTTCCACAGGGCTACCGGAACCCCTGCAACTGCAACTGTTGCGCACGCTACCGGGGCTAGAAAACTGCATTATGCTGCGTCCCGCCTATGCAGTGGAGTACGACTACTTGCCGGCAACCCAATGCTTTCCCACCCTGATGACGAAAAAAATTCAGGGGCTGTTTTGTGCGGGGCAAATTAATGGCACCACGGGCTATGAGGAAGCGGCCGCCCAAGGGATTGTGGCTGGGATTAACGCAGCTCGGTTTGTTCAAGGGAAGCCAATGATTACCTTCCCGCGTCAAGAGAGCTACATCGGCACTCTCATTGACGATCTGTGTACGAAGGAACTGCGGGAACCGTACCGCATGCTCACTAGCCGCTCGGAATATCGCTTGGTCTTGCGATCGGACAATGCTGACCAGCGGCTCACCCCGCTGGGGTATGAGATTGGCTTGGTGAGTGAAGCGCAGTGGCAGGTGTTTCAAGCAAAGCAACGGCGCCTTGCGGCGGAGACCCAACGCCTGCAAACAAGGCGCATTAAAGCCCATGAATCCGTCGGCGAAGCGATTGTGGCCGCGACAGGTCAAGCGATTAAGAGTGCCATTGCCCTTGATGAGTTGCTGCGGCGATCGGGGGTACACTACGAACTATTAGATCGCCATGGCCTCGGCAATCCCGACTTGACCCCCCAAGAGAAGGAGGCGGTTGAAATTGCTATTAAGTACGCCGGCTACATTGAGCGACAGCAACGGGAAATTGAGCAGATTGCCCGCCAAGAACAGCGTCCTTTGCCTGCGGATTTGGATTACTTTGCCATCCCTACCCTTTCGATGGAGGCACGGGAAAAACTCAGTGCTATTCGCCCCTTGACGATTGGTCAAGCCAGCCGTATTGGTGGGGTAAACCCAGCAGATATTAATGCCCTTTTGGTCTATCTCCAGGTGCAACAGCAGCGACAATCCCTAACGGCGGTGGGGGGCTAAGACCGCGTGGCCGGCTGGTTGGGAGAACTGGAGTTGGCCTATGCTTGGCAGCAGGGACAGACGATTCCAGTGCGGGCCTATGCCTCGGCACCCCTAAAGCTGCAACGGTCGTTTTATCCCGAGGGAAGGCCGATTTGCCACAGTGTAATCCTGCATACGGCGGGGGGCTATGTGGGGGGCGATCGCCTGCATCAAAAGATTCGCCTTGATCCCCAGTGTCGTGCCCTATTGACAACGGCTGCTGCTGCTAAAATCTACGGCCGTGCTCAAACCGTTGTCGAACAAACCATCCACTGCCACATTGCTAATGAGGCTGTTTTAGAATGGCTGCCCCAAGAAACAATTGTCTTTGACGGTGCCCAATTTTGCCAACGCCTACGCATTGACCTTGACCCCAGTGCACAGGTTTGCCTGTGGGAGATGACCCGCTTTGGCCGCACGGCTCGCGGTGAAGCCTTTAGTCGTGGCTATTGGCGTTCCCATACGGAGGTGTGGCAAGCAGGTGTGCCCCTGTGGCTCGATCGCCAGCGGATTGAGGGCACAACAGTGCGGCTAACAGCGATGAATGCATTGCAGGGGTGTCCCCTCATGGGGACATTGGCTTGGGTAGGTAGGGAAGTGAGCGGCGAACAGATACAACGGCTGCGGGATTTAGCAACGGGGATTCAGGGGGAGATGGGGGTCAGTGCCCTGATTCGTGGGGTAGTTTGTCGCTATCGCGGTCACTCAATGGGGGAATTACGGCACTGGTTTGTGGCGGCTTGGCAAATGTTACGACAGGCACAAGATGCCAGTTCCTCGCCTTGTTATCCACGAGTTTGGCCACGGTAATCAGCAGCATTGGCCTTCTGGAGGACGCGATCTCCAGCGACGAGATTTATGATGGTTTTTGGATGAGACACTCAGCTCGCCTTGAGCAATAGGAGAGGCGGGCAAATATCTCGCTAGAAGCTACCCTTTTTGCAGAACCAGCCCATGATTGCCCTGAACCTCCGCCCCACAATTGAACTGACGGACGAGGCCTTCGAGCAACTTTGCCGGAGCAATCCCGACCTGCGGCTGGAACGTAGTGCTCAGGGAGAATTAATTGCCATGGCGCCTGCTGGCAGTGAAAGTAGCCGTCAAAACCTAAGCCTCAGTGCCCAGTTATGGTACTGGAATCAACAAATGAAACTCGGTGTAACCTTCGATTCCTCCGCGGGCTTTACCTTAGCCAATGGAGCCATTCGCTCCCCTGATGCTGCTTGGATTGAAAAAAGCCGCTGGCAACGTCTCACCCCTGAGCAACGCCGCCGATTTGCTCCCATCTGTCCCGATTTTGTGTTGGAACTCAAGTCTCCCACAGATGACCTTGCCTCTCTCCAAGCTAAGATGCAGGAGTATGTGGACAATGGTGCCCAATTGGGGTGGTTAATTGATTCGGAAACGCACCAAGTTTACTGTTATCAACTCGGCCAAGCTATGCAGCTTTTGGAGCATCCCTCTCACCTCTCAGGCGAACCGGTATTGCCCAACTTCGTGATGGATTTAACGTTGATCTGGGATTAGTGATTCTCTATCTTGCTGTCGCATTCCCTGCTGCGCAGTCAGGGTGAAAGGGGGACTATCTGGCTCGCAGTTGATCGCCAACGCGGCGCAGTGCCTCAACCCCAGTACCATGCCTTGTTGACAACGGCCACCGGGTCTATGGTCGCGCTCAAGTGCTTGTGGAGCAAACGATCCACTGCCATGTTGCCGATGACACTGTTTTAGAATGGCTACCCCAAGAAACAATTGTCTTTGAGGGTGCTCAATGAGTGGTTTGTTACTATCAGGGTTACTTAGTTTTATTCAATTAATGGCGTCAATTCTCTTTTCATTTCTTCTGCTGTCTTGATACAGTTAAATCCCCAAAAATAGTTACAGGCTTCATATTGATCATGTGTAACACACAGTGAGATATTGCGAAACAAATTAGTCAGATGTGATGAAATTGATTGATATGTTTTTCTTTCTTTATAAGATTTTATGCTATTCTCTACCCTGATTTTCAAGGGAATGTTGATCAGAACATCTGCTGTCCAAGTTATCTGCTGTTCAGACAGCCAATGGGGTCTATTCATGTAAATGCAGTACCCAATGTGAGTACCAATAGCGTTAGAAGCAGTGACATCTGACAACCAGATAATTGATTTAAGACGATTCAGAAAATTCCAATCATAAATATGACCTGCTGTTGTGCAATGAAACCCTGCATTGAGGTAGGGTTCTACAATTTCAGGCCGACAGTCTTTCCAGTAAAAGCAAATGAGTACTGATTCAAATTGATGCTCTTTTGATACTCTTTTAAGCCATTCGATAGCCTGTAAATGATTGAATGAGGTTTTAATTAGATGGGTTGAGTGTGCAGGAAAAAATAGTAGCGTTTTTCCAAGTTTTTTCTTGTAATTCTTTAGTGTTTCAATATCGATTAACTCTGCGTAATGTATATATGGCCCTATAGGTAGTACTCTCCTCTCCGTATACTTTGAAATAGCTTCTTTTCTAAACTCACTGAATGTAATAATTGCCCTTGCAAAGGGATCATCGTCAGGTGCTCCGGAATCATCTAGATAGCAACCATGTTCGATAGGCGCCAGCAGCTTTTTTTTAGTCTGAATACCAGCGTACCGCTTGATCGTTCTGGATATACCGTAGAGTGAATTTTGTGAAAATTCTTCTGGGACTAAATGATAGCAAACTCTCATAGGGATATCTACGTTATTAATATCCCGGTCAAACTGAAGTATGCTTGCATTCTTTTCTATGTAGGGCAAATATAGGTAAGACTCAAGTTTTGTAATTGGGTTTCTGGCGGGTGCAATCAGAAACAGTCGAATAGCCCTGATCGTTTTCTCAATTCCTCTTGACAAAGATTGATTTAGTAGCATGACTTCCTGTATATCCTCTGTTAGAGGAGGAATAATTCTTCGTCTAAGATTATACTAGGAGATGATTCTTGTTAACAAAAGCTAAAGCTAATTTGGCTAATAATAGACTTTCTTAAGTTTGGTAAATGGGATTGGCAGTGCTGTTGAGGCTGAATGGAAGATGATTTGGGGCGCGTTGGGGTAAGTTTTCTAGCTATAGTCAAGGAACATCAGTATAGTATCCCCACAGTGCTCGCTAGTACGTGCTCACGGCGGCAGCGGAGTGGATCTCGCTTGCAGTTGATCGCCAATGCGCTGTAGGGCATCCATAGGCCCGGTGAGGAGGAGGCGATCGCCGGCCATCAAAGAACAATCGGCACTCGGTTCGGAAAGCAGTGTTCCTTCTCGCCGCAGGGCACGGATGGTCACTGTCTCAGGCAGGTGTAGATCAGCAATGGTTCGAGTTTGCTCCCCCGTCTCTTCTGGCAACATCACCCAGAGAAAGGAGGTTTCCCCTTGGGGCACACTGACACGACCATTGATTAGGGCTTCAAAGGCCTCAAACTCCGCTGGTTGGCCGACAATGAGCAGGCGATCGCCAACTTGGAGGCAGGTTTGACCACTGGGATAGTCCACTTCAGTGCCATCAGCACGCACAATGGCCAGCAACGTCACCCCCGTCAACTGCCGCAGTTGAATGTCCGCAAGGCTCATCCCCGCGACTGGCGAATCCTCAGGAAGGGTAAACCAGCGGCTGTTCATGTCTTGGGCTGCTTGGCGCAAAAGACGGCCTGTTCTTTCAGGGGGATGATCGCCGCGCAAATTGGCATAGTGACTGTCCCGCACCTGTTGCACCTCTTGCTGAATGTGGCGCTCACCCATGCCGAGGGTAAAGAATAGATGGGCCGCCAACTCCAAGCTGGCCTCAAACTCCGGCTGCACGACCTCCCGTGCTCCCAGTTGATAAAGTAACTCAATGTCGCGATCGCTATTGGCGCGGACAATGACATCCAATTCCGGGGCAAACTCTAGAGCACGCTTGAGACAGAGGCGGGTACTCATACTATCCGAGAGGGCGATCGCCATGCCGAGGGCTTGATCGACCCCTGCTTTGGCAAGGATTGTGGCACTGGCGGCATTCCCGTAAATGTAAGGCAGTTGGGCATCGCGCACTTCGTTAATCACCGTTTCACTTTGCTCAATCACCAAGACAGGATAATTCTGCTTTTGGAGGAGTTTCACCACACTCTTGCCGACGCGACCGTAGCCACAGACAATCACATGGTTTCGCTGAGGCAGCCCCGTTAAATCTATGTCGAGAATCTCATCCTCCTTGAGGATTTGACGCAGCAAGGGCAATTCCAGCAGCAATGGCACTAGCTTCAACAAAAAGGGTGTCACTAGCAACGTCACTGCTGTGGTGCCGAGGGTCAATAAGTAAACCTGTTGGGAGACCAAACCCAAGCCCCGTCCTGCCGTCAGCAGCACAAAGGAAAATTCCCCAATCTGGGCAAGGCCCATCCCTGCGAGGAGGGAGGTTTTCCACGAGTAGCCAAAGAGTTTGACAATGGGGGTGGTGATCAAGAATTTGCCCAGAATTACCAAGCTCACCAGTTCAATGATCAAATCCAAGTGCTGCCAGAGAAACACTGGATCGATGAGCATGCCAATGGAGGCAAAAAAGAGGGTCGTAAAGATGTCGCGGATTGATTCCACATAGTCGAGAGTCTGATCGGCATACTCCACCTCGGAGATCATCAGACCCGCAATAAAAGCACCAATCTCAATCGACAGACCTAAATACTGCGTCAGGAGGGCAATCCCCAAACAGAGGGCAACGACGCCCAAAAGGAAAAGTTCACGACTTTCAGTTTTTGCCAGCAGTCGCAGCAGCGGGGGCAGCAACCAAATGCCAGCAGCGATCGCTCCAGCGGCAATCAAGCCAATCGTGAGCAGCGCTTCTCCAAGAGCCAGCCATAATTCCTCTAGGGGTTTATTCAGGGCGGGCAGCACGGCAATCATCAAGCCCACCGCCAGATCCTGCACGACCAAGATGCCCAGCATAATTTGCCCTTGGATCGACTCCAACTCATTGCGATCCATCAGGCTGCGCAGAACGACCGCTGTTGAGGAGAGGGACAACACAGCACCCAAGAAAATTCCTTGGCTTGGCGAACTCACCCAGCCAACACCCACGGAAATGAGCGTTGTAACTGCAATGGTCAGGAGAATTTGCAGGGCACTGCCCCCTAAGCTAACCCCTTGGACTTTCCGAATTTCACCGAGGGAGAAGCTCACCCCTAGGGCAAAGAGCAAAAAGGCCACCCCCAGTTGTGCCAAACCTTCCACTTGGGGTACTTCCTTGAGGAGTCCCAAGCCCGTTGGCCCCACCAACATACCGGCCAACAGGTAGCCCAGTAGGATCGGTTGTCGCAGCAAAGCCGCTAACGCACCCCCCACCGCCGCTGCCCCCAGCACCACACTGAGGTCAATGACAAGGCGAAAATCTTCGGTCATGGGATCTAATGCTAGGGCATCAAGGCCAGCATCTGAGCCACAACAGCAAAACTCTCGTTGTAGAGAAAGTCCTGTCCCCAGCGTTGTAGCTCCTGACTGAGAAGTATCTCAGCGGTTTGGTCACTGAGCGGCGTCACATGGTAAGTGCGACACAGTTGAGCACTGCCGCCGGCTTCCATGCGCATGCAGCCACGGGTTTCAGAGCAAATAATCGTACAGCAATCTGCCTCAAGGTTGGTGGAGGTCAGCTTCAAATCAATGAGATCGCCGAGAACCTGTCCTGGATCGCCTGTTGGCATACCCGCCAGTTTTGCCTTAATTAATCGCTGATCAGCGCCAACAAGCTCGACATGGCACAGGTCGTAGTCACCGCTCTCATGGGTAATGTGTCGGGGCTGCCACTGGAGACGGGAGGCCAACCAGCCGAGGTACATCAGCGCTTGGGCGGGGTTCCCCTTTTCGTAGTCAATGACCACTTGATCAATTTCCTTGATGGCCAAACGGCGTTCGGGGGGATCAAAGGCTTCGGCGGCCAGTTCTTGCCATGCCCCCAGACGGCGCCAGTTCAAATCTGCGAGAGGGAGGTTTTGTTCCAGCAGGGGGGCGATCGCCCGCAAGCCCCGCAGCGGATCGAGAAAGTCACTGGAATCCACAAGCACGCGGTTAAATTGGGGCGCAAGGGTTTGAAACAGATCAAAGTTATTGAACAAGTCCCCTTTCCACCACAGAAAGCGGGGTAGCTCGCGAATAATCAGGGACTTTAAGAGGGGTTCTACCCGCTGAAAAGCACTATGGGTGCCCTTGAGGGTAATGTACTCACAGCAAACGAGGGAACTGCGCACCTTTTTGTTAATGGGGCAGTAGGCCGCCACCTGAGCCGTAATTCCCGTATCTTCGCCAAGGGTAGGACACAGGGCAATCACCCGACAGGGATTTTGGCTGGCGATCGCGTCAGCAATGCCACTACCGCGCATATCTACCGCATAGCGATCGCTCCGAGGGGTTCCCTGAGCATATTCTGCCTGCAAGGCCTGTCGGAGTTGGGGCGTGACTCGACCCGTCAAGGGCAAGTTGTGGTTCTTTTCGGCAGCACGAATCGCCGACTGCATCCGCGGGCCAAGAATGCCATCAATGGGGCCTGTGTAGTAGCCCAAAGCCGCCAGCAGTTGCTGCGTATCATCCGCCTCATAGACGACGAGGGTAAACGTGGTTGCCCGCACCGCGGCGGGCGCCGTACCATCTCCCCCATGACTCAGCCAAATTTGCCGCAGACTCTGTTCAATGTCATCGAGGGAGACATCCACGGGATCTTGGAGCGCTACGAGGGGAGTTGATTCAGTCGCCATACCTAGGTACCTATCTGTTGTAGAGGTGTGAAAGAGTTCGGCCTTTATTCCCATGATGGGCAAACATCACAGTCGCCGCCACCGCCGGCCATCGGCGTTAATCATCGCTTCCGCGGCATCGGGATCCCAAGTCCCCGCCTCATAGGTGGGAATGGTGTCTGGATCCGTAGGGGCATCCCAAGCACTGAGAACCGGCATCACCACCCGCCAAGCGGCTTCCACCTCATCCGCCCGCGTAAACAGGGTTTGATCCCCCAGCATGCAGTCCAGCAAGAGCCGCGCATAGGCATCCGCTGTCGCCATGCCAAAGGAGGAGCCATAGCTAAAGTCCATTTCCACCGTGCGTGTGCGCAGATCCGCACCGGGCATCTTTGCCTCAAAGCGCAGGGCAATTCCCTCATTGGGTTGGATGCGCATCGTCAGGATATTGGGATTGGTTTGGCGTGCCGCCGACTGGAAAATCAGCAGGGGCACATCGCGAAACTGAATCGAGATTTCCGTCACCTTTTTCGCTAAGCGTTTACCCGTGCGCAGATAAAAGGGCACCCCCTGCCAGCGCCAGTTATCAATCACTAGTTTGAGTGCCACATAGGTAGGAGTGGTGGAAGTGGGACTGACGCCCGGCTCTTCGCGATAGCCAACAACGGGTTTACCCTTCATCCAGCCGGCTCGGTATTGGCCGCGCACGGCACAGGCATCGAGATTATCCAAATCGGCCAAACGGGTGGCTTGGAGAACTTTTACCTTTTCGTTGCGCAGACTATCGGCATCGAGGGCGTTGGGGGGTTCCATGGCGGTCAAGGCCAATAACTGAAGGATGTGGTTTTGCACCATGTCCCGTAGGGCGCCCGAAGTTTCATAGTAGCCCGCGCGATCTTCAACCCCCACGGTTTCGGCGACGGTAATCTGCACATGATCCACGTACTGGCGGTTCCAGAGGGGTTCAAAGATGGCATTGGCAAAGCGAAAGACCATCAGGTTTTGAACGGTTTCTTTGCCGAGGTAGTGGTCAATGCGATAAACTTGCTCCTCTTTGCACACGGACTGCACCACCTCATTGAGGGCTTGGGCAGAGGTGAGATCGCGGCCAAAGGGTTTTTCAATCACGAGGCGATGCTTTTGGGGATCACTCAAGAGACCGGCAGCCCCCAGTTGCTGAATCGCTTCAACGAAAAAGTTGGGCGACACCGCAAGATAAAAGACACGATTGCCACGGGTTTGGCGTTTTTCGTCCAGTTCGGCCAAGAGGGTTTTCAGCTTGGTGTAGGTGCTTGGCTCATCCATATTGCCAGAGCAGTAAAACAAACCTTGGGCAAATTCCTGCCACAGGGGTTCGGCCTGAATGCCACCGCCAAATTCCTCAACGCCTTGGCGGAGGTGCTCACGAAAATAGTCATCGCTCCAGTGGCGACGCGCCACCCCAACAATCGTGAGTTCTGGGGGCAGACGGCGTTCGAGTTTCAGTTGATAAATAGAGGGAATGAGCTTGCGCTGGGTCAGGTCACCACTGGCACCAAAAATAACTAAAATGAGCGGCTCTGGCGTCCGCTCTTGGCGTAATCCGACCCGTAGGGGATTTTCAAATAGGGTTACCATGGGTTACACCTGTGTCACGGTTGGGTTGGCAGGGGTTTGCTGGATAAAGGATTCAACGAGGGCAACATTCTCAGGACTGCCAATAATCAGCGGTGTGCGCATGTGCAGATGATCGGGCACGACATCGAGGAGGGGTTGGGTGCCGGTACTGGCTTTGCCGCCGGCCTGTTCCACGAGGAAGGCGATCGGTGCCGCTTCGTAGAGTAGACGCAACTTACCCGCAGGATTTTTCTGGGTGCCGGGGTAGAGAAAGACGCCCCCCTGCATGAGGATGCGGTGAATATCGCCGACGAGGGCACCACTGTAGCGGGCACTGTAGCCGGGCTGGCGATGGACATGGCGGACATAGTTACGAATGGATTCTTCCCATGCCCAGAAGTTGCCTTCGTTGACACTGTAGATGGGGCCACTGGCGGGAATTTGCAGGTTCTCGATCGCCAGAATAAACTCGCCAAGGCTAGGGTCAAGGACAAAAACATGGGTGCCCCTGCCCATGGAATAGACCAGCATGGTGCTAGGACCATAGAGAATATAGCCTGCGGCAATTTGCTTGTGGCCATCTTGTAGGAGATCGGCAGCCGTCCCATCGAGATCGGTGCCCTCCTGCTGACGAATCGCAAAGATCGATCCCACATTCAGGTTAATGTCCACATTGGAGGAACCATCGAGGGGATCGTAAAGCAGCGTGTAGCGGCCAATGGGGCAATTTTCAGGAATGTAATAGGGCTTCTCCATTTCCTCGGAGGCAAGGCGACACACTAGACCACTCTGCTTAAAGGCCGCAATAAAGACTTCATTGGCATAGACATCCATTTTTTTGACATCTTCACCTTGGATGTTCACTGCCCCCGTAAAGCCCAGTACCCCCTCCATGAGGCCCGCTCGACTCAAACGGCGGGCAATAAGCTTGCCGGCAAGGGCAATGCGATTCATCAGGGCACTCAGGTCTTGGGCATCGGCATCAAAGCTTTGGAGTTGTTGAAGAACGTGGCGAGATAAGGTCAAACAATCGCGGTCGAGGGCTTGTTCGTGGGCTGCAAAATCAGTCATAGCCCCTCCCTGGTGAGGATGCATCTAGCCCCGATCCTAAACCGTCTCTTTTCAGAAGTGGTGAGTCTTTAGATCAACTAAAGATTCAGAGGCGTAGTTGTGGTTGTCGTGATGCGGTGCATGCCCGCAGCAGCAAACCCGGCAAAGGTTGCATCGGCGGTTTCACTAAAGTCCACCACCCCCGGCACCACCACAGGGGACATACAATCCTCAAGGAGATAGACCCGCTGAGCCAGTTGGGGATCGCGCTGTTGAATTTCACTGAGCAAGTCGGCCACCGTCCAAGCGACACAGTGACTTTTGGCTTGACCGGCAATGATCAGGCGATCGCCCGCCAGCAGATGCTCAATCAAAGCCGTATTCAACGGCATCAAGGGACGCCCTTGGGGGTCATGGCTCACCTCTGGGCGCAGCACCGAGTAATTTTCCGTCAGGGGATGGCTGCCCTTAAGTTCAATGCGAGTTTGCTGCTGTCGCGCCACAGTATGAAAAAAACAGGCCTCCTCCACAGCAGACACCAAGGCATGACCAATGCCCCCCAGCATGGAGTGGTAGGGCCAAATCGTCAAGGGAAACTTACCCTTAGCAGCTAGCTGAGCCACGTAGTACCGGGCATAGGCCTGAAGACTTTCCAAATCCGCTAGGGGCAGTGAAGGCAGCAGGTGAGGATTGGGCTGCCAATATCCGCTCTCCACCTCTTGAAGGGTGATGGTCGTTAAAGGTAGGGGATGCTCACCAGCGGGGTTGACCCAAAACAGAGGATGGAAAATCTGACTGGCGGTGTGGGTATCAAGAGTAACAATGATCTCGCTAATCTGGGCAAGGTGGGTGTAGATAAAGCGGCACAGGCGTTGATTATCCGCAACGGCACCGTGGACAAATAGCTCAAAATCTGGCAGGCAAAACGTGTTTTGGACATCAATGAGTAAGAGAATCGTGCGCTGCCGATCTTCACTGGCAGGGGGAATCTGGTACTGCTGTGCCCATTGGCGAGCCTGCGCTGCCCGTTCTTGGTAGGGGACACGCCACACTTGGTCAACCTTGTCGGCATCAAAGAAGTTGGGAATGGGCAGGTCTGTTGCTGCAACCATTAGCTCACTCCATGCAAGGGATACGCTAGGAAATCGTATCTAATGATACAAATGTTAATTTTTAATAAAATGCTGAGTATATCAGAAATTCTACGGATGTACAAGTATTGTTCACCTCTATAAAATTTGTGGTTAGTGAAAGTTTAATCCTCGTATAGGAGAACCTAAATGTTGGTGCGCACGCTCAAGAGTGTTTTGGAGCAACACATTGCCGGAGTTCCGGGCGTGTTAGCCGTGTTGATTGGCCGCATGACGGATGGGGCAACCATTGCCGAAATTAACTACAGTGGCAACAGCCTCGAAAATGATTCCCTAAGTTCCTTGGGTGCCTATGCCAGCGATCTGCTACGAGCCAATAATCGCGTGTGCCAAGTGGTGGATCCTGCCTCAGAGGCAGATTACTTGCTGGCAGGCTCAGCAGAGGTACGACTGGTGATCAAAGCCTTTAGCAAAACCCCCTACTTTGTTCTATTTCTTACCAAGGGTAGCACTAACCTGAAGCTGGTGTTTGAGCGGATCAAGGCCATCTTGGCGGATGGCAAGCCCCTGTTGCCGCCTGTACAAGACAACACCACCTCGATCGCCCAACTGCTCCTAAGTTATGCTCGCCGCTATGCCCCGGATCCCAACTTTGTGACACTGCGGCTATCGCTAAAAACCGGTTTGCACCGCGAGCGGCTGGAAAAAGGCCAGTTGGATGAGCGAGAAGTGCGCATTCTCTACAAGGGCGTGGCCGATATTTTGGGCGTGGAACGCCTGCCCGTTGCCCTTCCCTAAAGCTGTTTGATCCCCTTTCTTGAACAACGAGTAAAGATTTGTACCTATGTTTGAGCATCTCCGCATCGATCGCCCCCGCAAGCTGGTGGCTTTTTTTAATGAGCCTGTGATCTTCCACTGCCACCACTACAACCTGTTTTTGCAACAGACCATTGAAGACCCCGACTGGCTTGATGGGATCAGTATCCTACAGACCTCAGCCCAAGAGATTTTCTATAGCTTGCTCGCCAATGCCTTTAATACGTTGGGAGTGCAAACCCCAGGGGAACGCCTTGCCACCGCGGCACAAATTTTTAGCTTCTTGGGCCTTGGCCGTCTCAACTTTGATGTGACCGAACAGGGGGGCGAGGTGGAGTTGACCCACTCCCACTATGCAGAGGTCTGGCTAGGGAAATATGGCGAGCAGGTGAGCCGCACGAAACCCATTGATCACTTAGCCGTGGGCTATGTGGCAGCAACGCTGGATGCAACCTTTGCGGCGTTGGGTACCTATGTGGCCGAAGAAACGAGCTGCATGGCGGTGACGCGGCAGGATCACTGCATGATCCATGTGACCAAAGCACCAGTGCGCCGCTCCCTGACGCCGAGTCCGCAGATGGGCAAGCTTATTGATCAACCGGTGCCCCTGCCGAAGGCAGAAACCAGTGTGGACTACGATGCGGTAAATGAAGCCCTGTGGGAGCTACCCCTTGAAGGGGATGTGAATGGTCAAATCCGGGCGTTTAATGTCTTGTTAACGCGCATGCCCGCCAACTACTACAACCGCATTCAGTACCGCTTCTTGGATGAGCTGCAAAAGGTAGATCCGCAGCTTCTAGAGGTGGGGCAAGCCTTGATCCGTGAATCGGGCCATGTTTGTGTCTTCTACACCTTTGGCAATATCATGGAGTCTTTGGAGTGGGAAACGGTGGTTGGCCCCATGTTGAAGACCGACACAGATTGGATTCACGGGGGCTATGCCGTTGCTAGTAGCTTGGGGTGGGGTCGTTGGCAAGCCCTAGAGGTGGTCAGGAATGAATTCTGTCGGGTGGCGATTGATGGCAACTACGAAACGAACTACTTCTTGGCCTCCTATCCCCATGCCCTGCAACCCGCCTGCTACTTTGCCCAAGGGGCGGTGCCTGCAATGATGAACGTTGTCTATAACGGGTGCATTCAGCAAAAGCCTGTCTTGGATGAGGCGTTTTACAATCGTCTCTTTCAACGGGGCGGTGTATTTCAAGGGGCAGAGGTGAAGGCACGGGAAAAGGGTGATCCTTGGTGTGAATTCTATGCTCAACGCCTATAAGTCAGTTCTAAAGGATGTCAATTCAACTCTCTAAACGTCGGGAATGTGGGGGCACATGGGTGGTGGACGTTGATTTAGGACGATCGCCCACGGAAAAGGAACTTGCCACCCTTGCCCAGCGCCATGGTGGTCGCTGTCGCCAGTTTCAACAGTTGGTGTGGTTAGATCTGCCTAGCGGTCGGATTACGGCTTCACTGCGGCTGTCGCGTCTGACGATTCGCTTGGGGGATAAAGCCATTGAAGCGGCGATTATTGCGGATTTGCAGCAGCTGGCTGAGGGGAGTGTGCCGACGTTTGCAATGGATGTCTAGCAGGGGTTATGGCGGGTTGGCTCGGCACGTACGACTTCCTACTGGTTGCAATGACCCTAGGGGCGATGCTGGCCTTGTCACTGTATTTACCCCTGATGAGTGGCCAACTCTCCCTTGCGAGTCCAGCCTTTTATGCCATGGGTGGCTATATTGCTGCCTTGGTCTCAACCCGTCTTTTTCCTAACCTGAATCCCTATCCTGTGCCGCTGGTCCTAGGGGAAATGGCTTTGGCTGCTGTGGTCTGTGGCTTGGTGGGATGGGGCTTGGGGGTGCCGGTATTGCGGTTGCGGGGCATCTATTTTGCCATTGCCACGATCGCTTTCTCTGAGGTGCTGCGGGTATTGGCACTGAACCTAGAGATCACTGGGGGGGCGATCGGCATCTTTGGCATTCCCCAACCCTTTAGTACACCCTTGGGCTACTTGTGGCTGACGCTGCCCCTGCTGATCATGGTGGCGATCGCCATCGGTCGCTTGGAACAAACCCGTGCGGGCAAGGCAATGCAGGCCATTCGTGCTGATGAATTGGTGGCACAGACCCTCGGCATGGATACCACTCGCTATAAGGTTTTCGGCTTTGCCTTGGGGGCGATTCTGGCGGGAGTGGCGGGAGTTTTGGCTGCGCATCTTTTGAATACTTGGAATCCGCGGCAGGGCACGTTTGATACGGGGGTGCTGGCGCTGACGGCGGTATTGGTGGGGGGCAATCGCACGTTTATGGGGGCGATCGCTGGCGGTATGCTCTTTACGGCCTTACCAGAATTCCTACGGGGACTCGCCGATCAACCCTACTTACCCGCCGCAGTGGCCACTTTTTTCCGCGATGGGCGTCTGATGCTCTATGGATTGCTGATTATCCTCGGCACGCGGTTTTTTCCCAAGGGGTTATGCCAGCCTCCCAACTGGCGATCGCTCTGGTGCACCCTATTCGGCAATAAAACAAGGAAAATGTGATCAGTTCTCCTTCATTCGGCTGCTTCATGTCGCACCCTCGTCGCCTCATTGAGTCCCGCTTGCCCCTACAACCCATCTCCGAGGCCTCCGCCCGCGAAAAGTCCATTCGCCACGGCCACATTTCTACGCTCCACATCTGGTGGGCACGGCGACCCTTGGCGGCCAGTCGAGCAGCGGTCTTTGCCACCTTGGTACCCAATACCGATGAAAATGCCAAGCTGGTGGAGGCGATTGTCCCTTGGGAGGCGGTTAAAGATGGCAACACCCCGGCCATTGAGAAGGCGCGGCAGCAAATTTTAGAAGCTTTTGGTGGTACACCCCCACGGGTATTGGATCTCTTTGCCGGGGGTGGGGCGATTCCCCTTGAGGCCTTGCGCTTGGGCTGTGAAACCTATGCCGTGGATTTGAATCCTGTAGCCTATTTGCTGCTGAAAGGGACACTGGAATACCCCCAACGCTATGGCCAGCCCAATAGCCGTGCGATTCCTGAATACATTCGCGCCCGTGATGCCCAAAACCGCACCCAACAATCTTTGCTGCTCAGTGGTGAGACGGGGGAATGGCAGCAGGCCTATGCCCAAAATCCCTTGGCCACGGAAGTGCGTTATTGGGGCGAGTGGGTATTGGAGCGAGCACGCTCAGAACTAGCGGACTTTTATCCAGTAGATGGCGATGGCAAGACGCCGCTAGCCTATCTCTGGGCACGGACAGTGACGTGTACGAACCCCACCTGTCGAGCCGAAGTCCCGCTTGTGCGCCAATGGTGGCTAGCGAAAAAAGAGAAAAAGCGCCTTGCCCTCAAACCCTGCGTGGATACAGCAACGAAAACCATCACCTTTGATGTGGTGGAAGTCCCTGCGGGAGCCACTTGGCCAGAGGAGGGCACTGTTCAGCGGGGGAATGCAACGTGTCCAGTTTGTGGGACAACGATTCCAGCCAAAGATATTCAAACTAAGGCGAGGAAAAAACAGTGGGGACAAAGAATCATGGCTACTGTCTTATCTGACCAGCGTGGGGATGGCAAAGTTTATCGGTCAGCCAATCAAGATGACTTCGATAGCTTTGAGAAAGCAAAAACTAGGCTTTCGGAGGTTGCTCAACTCAGTAGTTCCTTTGAGAATTTGCCACTCCTACCCAATGAGCCAATTCCCTATGACCCCAGAGCTTTTACACCCTGTATTTACGGATTCCAAACTTGGGGAGACCTCTTTAACGCGCGGCAAGCCTTGGCCTTGGTCACGTTTGCCCAGTGGGTTCGCGCTGCCCACACAGAAATGCTGCAACGGGGCATGGAGGAGGAGTTCGCAAAGGCAGTCACAACCTACTTGAGCCTAATTCTTGATCGTGTGATTGACAAAAATGCTTCCATTGTTGTTTGGGACAACACACGGGATAACCCAACTCACGTTTTCTCGCGTCAAGCTCTACCCATGGTTTGGGATTATGCGGAAATTAATCCCTTAATTAATAATGGTTGGCCTAACGCAGCTCAGTGGGTTTGGCTCTCTATTCAATCGCTTTCTTTTGCAAGTATCTTGCCTGTTACTGTAAAACGCGCAACTGCCACATCTCTTCCCTTTACTGACAACTTCTTTGATGCCATTGTCACCGATCCCCCCTACTACGATGCTGTGCCCTATGCTGACCTCTCGGACTTTTTCTATGTCTGGCTGCGGCGCACCGTCGGGCATCTCTATCCAGAGCACTTTCGCACCCCCCTCACCCCCAAAGGCCAAGAAATTGTCCAAAATCCCGTCCGCCACAGTGGTGACAACGACAAGGCCAAAGCTTTCTTTGAAACCATGATGCAGCAGGCCTTTCAGGAAATGCACCGCATCCTCAAACCACGGGGAAAAGCCACCATTGTCTTTGCCCACAAAAGCACCGATGCTTGGGAAACCCTGATTAGCGCCCTCATTGCCGCTGGCTTTCAGGTGCAAGCCTCATGGCCACTGCATACAGAAATGCAAACACGCCTACGGGCACGCAACTCAGCGGCACTGGCCTCTTCAACATTCCTCAGTTGCACCAAGCGGGAGGGTGGTCAGCGGGGCTTGTTCACCAGTGTGCGCAATCAGATGCAAGCGTCGATTCGGCCTCGCCTAGAGCAGTTTTGGCAAGCGGGGATTCGTGGCGCGGACTTTTTCATGTCGGCGATCGGCCCAGGGCTAGAGGCCTACAGTGCCTACGATGTGGTGCAACGTGCCGATGGTCGGGCAGTCACCGTGGGCGAACTCTTGATGGAGGTACGCAAAATTGTGCTGGAGTTTGCCCTTGAGCAGGTGCTGGGGACAACAAGTGTCGCTGATGTGGATAGCCCGACGCAATTTGCCCTCTTGGCACTGTGGGCCTATGGCAATGAGTTGCCCTCCGATGAAGCCCGCAAGCTGGCCCAAAGTACCGGGGTGGAGTTGAGTGAGCTGGGCAGTCTAGTGCAGATCAAGGGAGAAAAGACCCTCTTGCCCAGTGCCAAGGAACGCAGCCAAAAGGACAAGAACTTTGGGTTTGGTGAGGCGGTACCCATCATTGATGCCCTGCATCGGTCACTGTTGCTGCTGCCAGAGGAAGGCCGCGAGGGGGTTGCCAAGTACCTCGATGAGGTGGGGTATCTTCAGCAGCCGAGTTTTTGGGTGGTGACCCAAGCCCTTGCCGATATTCTCGATGACCGCTTGCTTCATGAATTCCTCGCCTATCGCGAAAGTCTGCCGCAACTGATTCAACCTGATCAAGGACAACTCAGCCTATGACGCCTCCCTTCACGACGGTTTCCCTAACCTTGCCCAGTGACCTGACACAGCTTGAGGCTCTATTGGCATGGTTCAATCAGTACCGTCCGACGACGCTGCCCCTTGAGGAGTGGTTGAAACTAGAGCTAGCTCTCGCAGAGGGATTCACCAATGCCGTTCGCCATGCCCATCGCAATCGCGCCAGCAACACCCCCATTCGCATTGATCTCTCCCTTGCAGACACTGTGATTGAATTGCGCATCTGGGATCAAGGGGATCCCTTTGATTTGATGGCAAAGCTAAAAACGCTGCCCTCCCAAATTGCTCTTGATGCTGAAGGGGGACGCGGCCTGCGCCTCTTGGCAACCATTATGGATGAATTGGACTATCAACGCATTGACACGGGCGGCAACTGTTTGATTCTGCGCAAAACTGTGAAGTCCAAACCCCAATAGGCCGCTATTTGTGGGGAAAAAGGCGGGCTTCCAGTTCTTCATAGGGGGCATCAAAGGGACAGCGATCGCTCATCGAACAGTGGCGACAGTATTTGCTATCGCTATAACGTTCGAGGTTCTGACGGTTAAAAAAGTAAGGTTTGTGGCTAAACGTGCTGGCGACCCACTGCCACGAAAGGTTATTACTTGCTGGATCGCCATCGAGCAAGTGCTGCAAAAACCAAGCGGCTCCCGCCTGCCAGCGCACGCGACACCAATGCACCACATAAGCTGCCAGCCAGAGTCGGGCATGATTGTGCAAGTACCCCGTTTGTTGCAGGTCGCAACTAAAGGCATCCATACAGGCTAGACCCGTTTCCCCAGCGAGGAGGGCAGGGGGCAATTCCGGTTGATAATCTGTTGCTTGCCAACCCGTTTTGTAGGGTTCAATGTCCTGCCACAGGCGATCGCCCCAACGGGCATAGAGGCGCTGCCAATAGTCTCGCCACGCCAGTTGTTGGAGGAGAGCCTCCGCTTGATGGGGGTGAGCTACCGCTTGCCACACGCGATCGCGCACCGTTGCCAAACTAATCACCCCATGGCGCAAATAGGCCGAAAGCCCCGTCACTGCCCCCGCCAAGAAATTGCGAGTCTTGCCATAGCGTAGGGGCTGGATTTTTTCCAAACGCTCTTGAGCCGCTCTTTGACCCCCACGGGTTTCACTGACAACATCGTCGTCTCCCACCACATCTGCAAACACTTGACGTAGGTAGGGCACATAGGCGTCACGCATGCCTTGAATTCGCTCCACAGCCGCCGCACGAAGCAAGTCTTCAGGAGAGTGAGTCATGGGTCTAGGGAGTGAGCAAACGTTGCAGGCGATCGCGATTATCTAAGTGTCCGACAATGCGGCGCACGGGTTGCGGATAAACCCGCACTAAGGTTGGTGTGGCTTGGACTTGATCCTCCTCTGCCAGTTCCGGCTGCTTCGTCACATCCACCACCTTGAGGGTATAGGGCACCTTCAGGGAGCGACTCAGCAAATCATGGAGGTTTTTCAGGGCGACCTCAGCCGCATGGGTTTCCCCGCGCACATAGAGGCGAAAGACATAGCGATCGGGTTCCGAAGGACGCGGTGCAAAAGTGCTGAGGGGTGTCGCCTCCTGCAAATCATAGACGAGCTGGTGATGCTCCCACAGTTGAGGAAAGCTGCTGCGGTAGGCCTCTAGGGCTTGCAGATCGCAAGGATGCTGCGGATCCTGTACCAGCTGCCAAGGCAACACTGGTTGGTCAGGCGGGGCAAACAGAGCATTCAAGAGGGGACGATGCGGCCACGCCAAAGGATAGACCTCCGCCGCCACCCGTAGGCATTGCTGCTCCTCATCAAACCAATAATCTACCGCCGCTGTGTAGCAGGGAGAGAGAAATAGGGGTGGCTCCTCCAAATCCAAGAGTTGTTGCAAGGCTTGACAGAGCGATCGGTGCCACTGTCCCTGCTTGGAGGGGTCACGGCAAAAGACCACATCCTCCCCCGGTGTAAAGAGCGCCAACCCCTTGTATAAGACAGGCTTGAGGTTAACCATTGCCCTAGACACGACCCCGCAGAATTTGCGCCATTTCGTTAGGTTTGGGAGAGTGTTCGATAGCGGTTTCTTCGTCAATCCGCCCCGCCTCATAGAGTTCATAGAGGCACTGGTTCATCGTGCACATGCCGTCGTAGGTACACTGCGGAATAATCGCCTCGATTTCCTCCACTTCACCCCGCAAAATGTAGTCCTTGATGGCATCGGTGTTGATCATGATCTCGTGAATCGCCGCCCGCTTGCCATCCGTCGTGCGCACAAGGGCTTGGGCAATGACCGCCACCAGCGATTCTGCCACCTGCATCCGCATTGGCCCCTGTTCATCGGGGTTGTAGAGGTTGAGGATCCGCTCAATCGTTTTCACGGCACTGTTGGTGTGCAACGTACCAAAGACCAAGTGACCCGTTTGCGCTGCTTTTAGGGCTGTATTCACTGTCTCGCGATCGCGCATCTCCCCAATCAGAATAATGTCGGGGTCTTCCCGCAGTGAAGCCTTGAGGGCATTGTCAAATTTCAGCGTGTGGATGCCCACCTCCCGCTGGCGAATCAAAGAACGGCGGCTTTGGTGCACAAACTCAATCGGGTCTTCAATCGAGATAATGTGCTTTTGCATTTCCGTGTTGATGTAGTCCACCATTGCCGCAAGGGTAGTGGACTTCCCAGAACCTGTGGGTCCTGTCACCAGAATCAAGCCCTTGTGATAGTGGCAGAGATCCTTGAAGACCGGCGGTAAGTTCAACTGCTCCAGCGTGAGAATCTTCACAGGGATCAAGCGCAGCACCATGGCGGGGCCTTTGAGGGCGACAAAGATGTTAATCCGCACACGGCATAGCCCCTCGTACTGGTAGGCGCCATCGTATTCCAAATGGGTGCGAAACTGCTCAATTTGTTGCGGTGTCAGCAGTTCGTTGAGCCAGTAGTTAAAGGTTTCTTCATCAGTCACGGGGTAGTTGGTGATTTCTAATTTCCCGCGATCGCGAAAGCGCGGCGCTTCGCCAACCCCCACGTGAATATCGGAATAGCCGTGCTCAAAAGCCTCGCGCACCAGTTGTTCCATCGTGGGGCCAGAAATACGCGCGGCCGGTGTCGGCATCGGTTGGGTCGGTACCCCCTGTTGGGGCATTCCCGGCTGCGGTGGCATCGGTCGTGGGGGCATCCCCGGTTGCGGTGGCATGGGTCGGGGCGGCATGCCCGGTTGGGGAGGCATCCCTTGGGGTGGGGGGGCAGTAGGCCGGGGCGGCGCCATTCCCGGTTGGGGGGGCATCGGCGGAGCACCCGCCCCCATTGGCGGACGGGGGGGAGCCATTGGCGGTGAATTGGGCACACGCGGCGGTGGAGGAGGAGGACTTTGGGGATTGGTCATAGGGAGACTCGTGAGAGGGCTAGGAATGGATCAGGTATTTTCAGTGTGCCACTGTTCTTGGCCAACCATAGGGGTCATTAGCATTATGTTAAGACTTGACGGCACAGGAAAACCCACAGGGGCAACACCCCCACAAAACTCAGCGTACTCAGGGCAATCACGGCAGGGGGCAAATCGGTGTTCAGTTCATATTCCTCCGCCAAAATCAAGGCGGCAAAGGCAGTAGGTGTACCGGCCATAATGGCGATCGCCAGCAAGTCATCACCCCGTAGCCCCAAGCCATAGGTAATTCCAATCATTGCTAGGGGCAGCAGCAGGGTTTTTACCAACATGGGCACCACGGCCATGCGAAAGCTCTGCCAGCCCGGCAACCGACTCAGGCGAATACCCGTAAGGACAAAGGCAAAGGGAATCACCAAGTGAATATCCGTCTCACACAAACGGTCAATCACCGCAGGAAACCCAAGATCATGGGTGGCAAAGCCCGCCATTGACGCCCAAAGGGTCGGCACCGTTGGAATCACCATTAAGGCGCGCCACCAAGGTTGATCATTGCCTTTGCCGTAGTACTGACCAAGAAAGGAGCCAAGGCCATAGGTACCGAGGGCATTTTGGGTGATAGCATAGAATGCCGCCCAAGGCAATGCCGTGGCACTCAGAAGCGGAATTGAGACCCCCAAGCCGACAAAACCGGTGTTGCCGAGAATGCTGGCAATCAAATAACTCCCCTGAAAGCGGCGACTTTCTCCCTCTGGAACTGTACTCGTCAGAAAGGGAGGGGTATATTGCAGCCACTGCGGTTGAAAGTAACGTTTCTGCCAATGGTAGAGGCCTTGGGCAAGGGTATAGCCGACAGTCAGCGCCACAAAGGCCAGCACCGGTGCCAACCAAATTAACCCCGCGAAGTTGGTCTGCCGCACTAAGGCAAAAATTTGAATGGGCACCCCGACCCAATAGAGACCACGTCCCAACCATTGGGGAATCACTGCCGGCAACCAACGGCCACAGATGAACCCCAGACTTGTCCAAATGACTAAGGGGCTAGCTGCGCTGAGTGCATCCGCCATCGCGATCGCCCTTAACGATTCTCCACTAAATATACTGTGGATATTCCTAAATACAGGAGTTGACTCATGGTGTTCCAAAAGGGATCCGCCCTGCGGTTTGTGGTGCTCTTGGGGGTGGTGTCCCTCTGTGCCGATGCCACCTATGAAGGGGCGCGCAGTCTCACGGGCGTCTATTTAGGGGTATTGGGTGCCAGTGGGACAGTTGTCGGCCTCGTGGCAGGCTTGGGCGAGTTCATTGGCTATGGTCTGCGCCTTGTGATTGGCTATGTGAGCGATCGCACCCGTGCCTATTGGCGCATTACCACCCTTGGTTACGCCATCAATACCCTAGCTGTGCCCCTCATGGCCTTGGCCCATCGTTGGGAAGTCCTAGCGGGATTCATGATTGCTGAGCGCACGGGCAAAGCCATTCGTACACCCCCCCGCGATGTTTTGCTCTCCTACGGTGCCCATCAAGTGGGTCGTGGAGTGGGGTTTGGTCTCCATGAAGCAATGGATCAGATTGGTGCCGTTGTTGGGCCGCTGATCGTGGCCGGCGTCTTTGCCCTCACCCAACACTATCAATGGAGTTTTGCCGTTCTTGCCATTCCCGCCCTGATCGGTTTGGTCGTTTTGGGGGTGACGCAACGGCGGTACCCAGAGCCACGGGACTTTGAAACAGTGGTTCAGGATTTGGATACCAAAAGACTACCAAGGCTGTTTTGGATTTATCTATTGGCCGTGGCCTTTCTGGGTGCTGGTTATGTGGATTTCCCCTTGATTGCTTTTCATTTACAGCAGGGAGACAGTCTGCAAACCAGCCAAATTCCACTGCTCTATGCCTTGGCGATGGGGGTTGATGCGGTGGCTGCCCTCCTCTTTGGGTACTTACTGGATCGCATTGGCATCATGGCCTTGATCCTTGCGGTTGTGCTGTCGGTGGGCTTCGCTCCCTTGGTTTTCCTCAGTTCTGCGGTGATTTGGGGCATGGTGCTGTGGGGCATTGGCATGGGTGCCCAAGAATCCATTGTGCGGGCGATCGTCGCTAACCTCGTCCCCCCAGAACGGCGGGGGTCGGCCTATGGCATCTTCAGCACTGGCTACGGTTTGGCGTGGTTCTTGGGGAGTTTGCTCATGGGCGTGCTCTACGATCGCTCCTTGGGGCTGTTGGTACTGGTGTCGGTGGTGCTGCAACTACTGGGACTGCCACTGCTATTGTGGATTAGGCAAGGGGCGAGGCATCGTGCTTAGGGGCTGCTTCTTCGGCGAGCGCCTGCAACCGATAGAGATGGGCATATACCCCGTTGCGCGCCAAGAGTTCACTGTGGGTTCCCTGCTCCACCAGTTGTCCCCGCTTGAGCACAAAAATGCGTTCCACATGGCGGATCGTGGCGAGGCGGTGGGCAATAATAATGGCGGTTCGATTGACCAAGAGGCGGTTCAAGGCCTCCTGAATCATCACCTCTGTGCCCACATCCAAATTGGCAGTTGCCTCATCAAGGACGAGGATTTCCGGATTGCGAATCGCCACCCGCGCAAAGGCCAAGAGTTGCCGCTGGCCTGCCGATAGATTCGTGCCCCGCTGTCGCAGGGGGGTGTCATAGCCTTGGGGCAATTGCTCAATGAACTCAGCAATGTTCATTTCTGCGGCCACCCGCTGAATTGCGGCAAGGGTGTAATTGTCGCCAAGGGCAATGTTGCTTTTCACATCTCCGGAAAAGAGAAAGCTATCCTGCAAAATCACGCCAATGTGCTGCCGCAGTTCTGCTTGGGTGAATTCACGGACATTGCGACCGCCAACGAGCACTTCGCCCTGCGTGGGATCATAGAGGCGACAGAGCAAGCGAATAATCGAACTTTTGCCTGCACCTGTGGGGCCAACAATCGCCACCTTCTCGCCAGCGCGAATTTGAAAGGACAGTTGCTTAAGCACATAATCGTCGTCTTTGTAGGCTAACCAGACATCGCGAAACTCAACGGCAGCGGCTGTATTTGCTGTCTTGGGTAAACGCAAAAAGGTGCGATCGGGATCCTGAATTTCAATCGGTTCTGAGAGCAGATCATGGATGCGCTCAATGGCGGTTAAGCCCGCTTGCACCGTGGTAAATTTCTCGGCTAACTGCCGCAATGGATCAAAGACGCGCTGGGAAAAAAGGATAAACGTGGCCAAGGTGCCAAAGTCAATGGTGCGCTGCTCCACCAAAGCGCCTCCGAGCCAGAGCACACCGGCGATCGCCACAAAGGCAATCCACTCTAAGGTTGCTGATACTGCGGCATCGTAGAAAATGGTTTGATCCACCTCTTTAACGTAGCGTTGATTGCGCCGCCGAAACAATTGGCTATTAAACGCCTCGCGGCGAAACAGTTGCACCACCGTAATGCCGACAATGTTTTCCTGAAGATCGGCATTCAGCAGCGATAGCTCCTCCCGCGATTTATAGTTAGCTACCCGATAGCGATGTTGAAAATAGATAATCAGGGCGGTGATCGGCAGCACCAAGGCGAGCAGCAGGGTTGCCAGCAGGCGGTCAATGAAAAACATCGTCAGGATGACCACCAGCATTGAAAACACATCACTGAGAACCCCCACAGCCCCAGTGGCAAAGACATCCCCCAAGGCGTCCACATCACTCGTTAAGCGGGTAATCAGCTTACCAACAGGGGTGCGGTCAAAAAAGCGGGAGGACAAGTGCAGCACATGGTCAAATAAGTCGTGGCGAATATCGGCGGTAATGTTTTGGCCAATTTTTTGAATCCAGTATCCCTGCACCGCCTGCACCCCAAATCGCAACACCACCGTAACCAAGAGTGCAATGCTTAGTAGATCAATGCCTTGGGTCAGGGTCAAGGTTTTCAAAAAGCGGTAGGTACTCTCTTCCCCCTTGAGGAGGGCGATCGCCTGCCCAATAATAATGGGCTGTAATGCTGCCGCTGCCGCCAAAGGAATCAAGAGCAAGCTACTCCCCACCAGTCCCCAACGATAGGGCTTAAGGTAAGGAATCAGTCGTTGCAAAAGTTGCCAATCCGTGGAGCGTGTTGCCGCTGTCATGCCCTGCTGAACGTTGTGAAGGTACTCTTTCCCAGTCTAGTCTGGGGCTGTAATTGTTTGTAACAATCTACACGCTTCTGGCAGTTGTCATTTCGCCTTGCCTCAGCTAAGCTAAAGTTAGTTCGGGCTATTCAATCCCCCGCATAGCCCCACTGAAATCCCCGAAAAGGTAAGTTATGCCGAAAGGGTAACGCACAAATCAAGGATCCTGTAGCCGCCGCTCCAGAAAATGGTATGGATGTCCTTGATGCCGAAGGGATTTTTTCCAAGCTTCTCGACAGCTCTAAGGTTAGGGTGTAGATTCGCTTGTCTGTTGGCATTGAATACAGTGGGCGATCGCCGCGAGGCTCCCCATGACTCTCTCGAAATCACAGTAGGCTAGAACTAGCTGCACTCCCTTTCAGGCCATCAATACTTATGAGTGACTCCCGTTTGCTCGATCGTGCGCGGCAGGGTGACCCCCGTGCCATTTCTACGCTGCTGAATGCTGTCCTCTTGCCCAAGCGGGTGAAGGCCACTGTGATCCGTCAGGCTGAGGAGCTAATGATTACGCTGCACTCAGAAAAACTACTCAATCAAGGGGCAGCAGTGACCCTAATCCGCACGGCCTTGGAAAAGTTGCACCTACCAGAGATTCAACGGGTCTCCATTGAGTCGCGAGTTTTAGGCGTTCCCCTCTGGGAAAGTCATTTTCAGCTCCAAGTCATACCACCTACCCAACGCCATCAGGACATGGTCGAGGATCCATGGGGCGCCGAAACGGCACCAACTGAGCCACTCCCCCCTGAACCCACCCTGCTGGATTTAATGTCCGCCTTTAAGGAGGCTGAGGCAGCTCCCACTCAGCCAGAGCCATCGCCACCAGTTGTTAGTGATACCCCTGAACCGGCACCTGCCATCGAGGTAGTCAGTGAAGATGATGAGGATAGAATAGGGGAGTCTCAGGAGAGTCTCGCGAATGACCTAGCAGAAGTCAACCCTGACATCAATGCGGAAGAAGACATTAGCGTCGCCGATTTGGCTGCCGCCTTTGATCCAAACCCACCCTCACCAGAACCCAATACTGACAGTGAAGAATCTCCATCTGAACCGCCTCCCCTCCAAGAAAAACACATTGAATCCAACACCCTTGATGGGTTCTCAGAAGAATTACCAGTTCTCGCGGTCACTGCTGAATCACCCGTAGAAGAGAGCATTGCACCACCAGGAGCCCAAGCAAGTGTTGCTGAGATCCCTGAACCAGCACCCGACCTCTCTGAAGCTACCCTAGAGCAACCGACCCTTGAGGCATACGACTTCCCTGAACCGACGACTGAGGACATTGCCGCCCTAGGAGCCTTAGAAACGGAAATCAGCCCACAAACTGCGATCACCGCTGAGATGGCTGCTGAAGCTGAATCCTCCCCTGAGGGAGCGATCGCCCCAGACACCGTAGCCGCTGCACCCGCACCAGTAGTTCATGACCCATGGGTCGCTCCAGAACCCTCACCTTCTGCCGCCGCTATCCCTCAGGATGCCCCGCAGATTTCTCAAGAACAATCTCCAGCTCAAGAAACCATCAGCTATCCCCCCCTCAGCGATCCTTGGCTAGAGGCCGCGCCTGCTCCCGAGGTCAAGCCAGACAGGACACAGCAGCCCCCACCAACCGCACCCCCAGAAACGGCCGCCTCTGAGTCAGAGATTTACACCATTCCAACCATTGAAAAAGTCCCCCGCGATCATCAATCAAAAGTGGCAGGTCTTGCTGGCATGGTCATGGGTCTAGGCTTTTGTGCCACGGGATTAGGAGCGATTATTGGCCTGCCGATGGTGGTGGGCAGTATGTGGATGCTTGGGGATGAGGAGGTGTGGCGTGGCGAGTGTCCCCATTGTCATCAGCGGCTAAAAGTGCCGGTGGGTAAGCTGTGGCGCTTTAGTTGTGAGAAGTGTCAAGGGTTGATTGAAGTGAAGCAGGGTCGCTTTTACCCACGGGCAACACCCCCCGCCCCTCCCTTGTCTTGAATCTAACCAGAACTCTAGATGTCTAACTAGGTGTCTAAATCCTCTAGGTTCAAACTAACTTGACCCCGTTGACGACGGGCTTCAAGGGCTTGGGCAATCAGATCCAATAGCCCCGGTGCTTCTTCTTGAATCGTCAGCAATAGGCGTTCACCCATGGCCAAATCTGCATCGAGCGGGGGAGGCTCCTGTTCAACTAACTGTCGCAGTCGCGGTACAGTATTGTCAACAATTTCCACCAATGCCCCCAAGCAACGAAAAAATTGCCGTTCGGTGAGGGTGCTATCCTCAATGGGGAATTCAATCATCGCACGCACTTCACCCGCGTTGGGGTCATACTCCCACTGCAACATTTTTGTCTGCCACGAAATGCACAGTAGGGTTTGCAAAATGGCATCGCGAAACTGGTGGGTTTTAATCCCCGGCAAGAGATTGGGGGCATAGAGCTTAAAAAACTCGCCCCCCTCATCTAACTCAATGACGACGATAAATCGCTCAAGGTGATCGCCGTTGACGCCCGTAATAATTTGGTGGTTGGGCGCATTCAACCGATAGTTCAGTTGGTGCCGTTGGAGATATTGGGCAATTTGGCTGAGGGCGATCGCCATGCCACGGTGATTCTACACTGCTGCCAAGGGTCGGTGGCTGATCGTTGTTCCTAAAACCTCTAAAAATGCCGCCAACCACCGGGGATGGGCAGGCCAAGCAGGCGCCGTGACCAGATTGCCATCCACCACCACTGCATCTACCGCCACACTGGTAAAGTTCCCCCCGGCACTGACCACCTCAGGACCACAGGCAGGATAGGCCGTACAGGTTTTACCCGCAAGGACGCCCGCTGCTGCCAGCAGTTGTAGCCCATGACAAATGGCTGCAATCGGTTTTTGGGTCTCGCCAAAGTGCTTAGTGATTTCCAGTACCCGTGGGTTAAGGCGCAAATACTCTGGGGCACGGCCACCCGGCACCACTAAGGCATCATAGGTACTGGGATCAATTTCCGCAAAGGTGGCATTGAGCGTAAAATTGTGCCCCCGTTTTTCACTATAGGTTTGATCCCCCTCAAAATCGTGAACTGCCGTGCGAACCATGTCCCCAGCGACTTTATCCGGACAGACGGCATGCACAGTATGCCCCACCATTTGTAGAGCTTGAAAAGGCACCATCACTTCGTAGTCTTCAACATAGTCACCCACGAGCATGAGAATGCGTTTGCCACTCATGATTTCTTGCCTCTTGCATTGACCTGTTTTGATCCTGACATAATCTTGTCCCCTCCAAAAGTTAGGCTTAAAAAGTAAAAAGCGGATAGTCAGGTAGAGTCTAATGGTAGAAAGCAAGACTGCTGCCGGGGTTTACTTTGTGGGGGCTGGCCCCGGTGATCCAGAATTATTGACCCTCAAGGGACAGCGGCTGATCCGAGAGGCCGATGTGATTCTCTATGCCGATTCCCTTGTACCAAGCGAGATTTTGCAGTTTGCGCCGCCGAGTGCCCTCTGTATTCCCACAGCGGCAATGACCCTTGAAGAAATGATTCCGCTGATGGTTGCAGCCGTCCAAGCGGGTAAAAAAGTGGTGCGGTTGCAATCGGGAGATCCTAGCCTCTACAGTGCCATTCACGAGCAGATCTGCCGCCTAGCCCAGGCAGGCATTGCTGTTGAAGTTGTCCCCGGCATTAGTGCCTATCAATTGGCCGCCGCCCGCCTCAATGCCGAACTCACCCTACCCGAATTGGTACAAACTATTATCCTCACCCGTGCGAGTGGCCGTACGCGAGTGCCGCCAACGGAAGAATTGGCCAGTCTAGCCGCCCACAAGGCCAGCCTCTGCCTCTATCTGAGTGCGAATTGTGTCCACCGTGCCCAGCGAGACTTGCTTCAGCACTATCCGCCCGAAACCCCAGTTGCTGTGGGCTACCGCTTGGGATGGCCCGATGAGCAGTTGTGGCTGGTTCCCTTGGCTGAAATGGCATCATTCAGTCAGCAGCAGCGTTTGACGCGCACTACCCTTTACCTGATCAGTCCAGCACTGGCAGTACAACATCAAGGCCATGGCTCATTGCGTTCCTGTCTCTATAGTCCAGAACACCACCATCTATTTCGCCCTCATTGATCCTGCCTATAATTGGGATACGTTGTAGGCAAAGGCTGTGGGCAACTGGCTAAGCAAAGTACTGCTCTTTTTGATTCGCGCTTATCAGCGTTGGATTTCGCCCTTATTTTTGCCCACCTGTCGCTATACGCCCACTTGTTCTGCCTATGCGGTTGAGGCGATCGCTCGATTTGGGGCAGTGAAGGGAACCTATTTAGCGGCTCGCCGTATTTTGCGCTGCCACCCCTTTGCCGCCGGCGGCTATGACCCTGTACCCGATCTCCACAGCGACTCTTTACCTCCCACTCCCCCGTGTTAATTTCTGGGAGACCCTATAGACCCTCTACAGCATCGGCATAGCTATAAATCTCTATTCCCAATGCTTCGGCAACGGGTCGTGCTCGATCATCCACCATTGGCGAGATCACGATTTTACGTTCAATTTGGCGTTGGTGGTGCCGTGCATAAAAATTCACCTTGCGATCAAAGATATACATCCCTGCCTTGTCAATTGAAGATTTAATTTCACAGGCGATCGTCAGACCGTTTTTGATGATTAAGTCTAGTTCCACCTGATCCGGACGACCAAAGACCTCGCCCTCATGGTCATAGAGGGTCAAGTTTAGCACTTCAACCCCGAAGGATTCCGTCAAGATACCAGCAAGTGCATTCCGAAAACTTGTTTCAGAGGCAATCCCCCAGCGAGCACCTAGGGCACCTATCGTACTCTCAAACCGTTTATCCAGACGCCGAATTTCTGCAAGTTGCTCATGCCAGCGGCGATCCTGTTCCTCCCATCTGCGGACTTGTTCCTCCCACTTGCGATCTTGCTGCTCCCAGCGATGGACTTGTTCTTCCCATTTACGATTTTGCTCTTCCCAACGACGAGCTTGTTCCTCCCACTTGCGATCTTGCTGCTCCCAGCGATGGACTTGTTCTTCCCATTTACGATTTTGCTCTTCCCAACGACGAGCTTGTTCCTCGCGATCGCGCCGAAGTTCATCTAGAATGCGATCGAACTTAACGTCTGCCTCACGACGAGGAACGTATAATTCCGAGACTGTGCGCAGGACAAAGTCCCTCAGGCTGGGATCTTGAGCTACGAGCCGAGGTAACTCCTGTTGAATGAGGGCAATAATCTCTGCCTGCTCCATGAGGTGCTTCTAGGTGAGCTATCTTCAATTCTAGGGGATGAGCTGTTTGCGTTGCGGCCTTAACCCAAGACCTGTTTGAGCGCCTGAATTACCTGATCCTGTTGCTCAAGAGTCAGTCCATAGTAGAGGGGTAAGCTCATCGCTTCACGGTAATAGGCTTCGGCGTTGGCAAAGTCTCCCCATTGAAAGCCCAATTGTTGATAGTAAGGTTGGGTATGCACAGGAATGTAGTGGAGATTCACCCCAATCCCAAGGGAACGAAGGGCTTCAAAGACCTCTCGATGGGAAGCTTGAATCTGGTCTTGCTTTAGGCGAATGATGTACAGATGCCAACTGGAGCGGGTATCGGGATGCTGAAATGGGAGCGTGAGGGGTAAATCAGCAAGATATTGATCGTAGCGTTGGGCTAAAAAACGTCGCCGTTCGACAAACTGATCGAGGCGTTGCAGTTGCTGTAGTCCAAGAGCCGCTTGGAGGTCGGTCATGCGGTAGTTAAAGCCCAGTTCCAGTTGTTGATAGTACCAAGGGCCATGGGAGTCACTCACCATTTGTTGGGGATTACGGGTAATACCGTGGCTGCGCAAACGGACAAGGCGCTGGTAGAGGTCTGGATCATTGGTGAGAATGGCACCGCCCTCACCTGTGGTGATGATTTTGACGGGATGAAAGCTAAAAACCGCCATTGTTGAGAATTCACAGCAGCCAATCGGGCGACCACGATACTGACCACCAATGGCATGGGAGGCATCTTCAATCAGGGTAAAGCCATAGGTCTGAGCCAGTTTGGCCAGAGCAGCCATCTCACAGGATTGTCCTGCAAGGTGAATGGGAATGACAACCTTGGGGAGAGTGCCTTGTTTTTTAGCAATTTCTAGCTTGTCTGCGAGGGCAGAGACACTCAGGTTATAAGTCTGGGGGTCAATATCAACAAAGTCCACGGTGGCACCACAGTAGCGGCCACAATTGGCTGAGGCAACAAAGGTAATCGGCGATGTCCACAGGCGATCGCCCTCCTTTAACCCCGCAGCGATACAAGCTAAGTGAAGAGCCGCTGTGGCACTACTGACAACCACGGCATACTGAGCACCACAATAATTCGCTAGGGCTGCTTCAAATTCAGGAATTTTTGGGCCTTGGGTGAGCCAGTCCGATTGCAATACCTCAACAACAGCAGCAATATCCGCTGCGGTAATGTCTTGGCGACCGTAGGGAACGATGCTCATTTAGCCCTTGCCTGGAATAAAGTTGGGGTCAACGTGTTTGCGAATCAGGGTGCGTAGTTCTTCCACCGTTAGGAAGCGATCGTTGATGCCAGAATTATAGCTGAAGCCCGGTTTGACCCGTGTCGCCCCTGTTTTGGTACAGTACTCCTCTATCGTGAAGCGTCCCTGAGTAGGCAAAATGGCATAGTACTGACCTAAATCAACTGTCGTGTAGGAATCTGAAGTGGTAATCATCTCTTCGTGGATTTTCTCGCCTGGACGAATACCCACGATCGCCCGCTCACAGTCAGGACAAATCGCCTCTGCAACATCGAGAATGCGATAGGAGGGAATTTTCGGTACAAGGATTTCCCCCCCCCAACTGTGCTCCAATGCCCATAGGACCATTTCCACCCCCTCTTGCAGGGAGATATTAAACCGCGTCATCGCTGGATCCGTAATCGGTAGGCAGCCCTCACAGCGTTTCTTTAGGAAAAAGGGAATGACTGACCCCCGCGACCCCATGACGTTGCCGTAGCGAACCACGCTAAAACGCAGCTCACGACCCGCAAAGTTATTGGCAGCAATGAACAGCTTGTCACTACAGAGCTTTGTTGCACCATACAGGTTGATAGGCGCAGCTGCCTTGTCGGTCGAGAGGGCAACCACCTGTTTGACATCGGTATCGAGGCAAGTTTGAATGACATTTTCTGCCCCCATCACATTGGTGCGAATAAACTCAATGGGGTTGTATTCCGCCGCAGGCACTTGCTTGAGGGCAGCCGCATGAACAACGGTATCCACTTTATTGAGGGCACGGCGCAGGCGATCGCGATCCCTGACATCGCCTATGAAGTAGCGGATGCCCGGATACTTCTCATAGGGAAACTCTTGAGCCATCTCAAACTGCTTTAGCTCATCGCGGCTAAAAATGACCAGACGCCGAATATCAGGAAACCGCCGCAACACCTCCTTGACAAAGGCACGACCAAACGACCCTGTACCCCCCGTAACCAGTACACCGCTCTCCTTCGTTAGTCCTTGAGACATCCTATAGATCCTCTACAGCATTTCCATAGCTATTTTCTTTTCTCAGCAAGCAACTAGAGAGCTTATTGTACTCTGGAGGCCTTTATCAGAGCAGTGATCTCTGCTTTTCCTTATGCCATCGGTGAGCTTACTCCTTTCAGCAATGGACTTTCCTCTTGCGGTTGTGCTGATCTTCATCTAGGATTATAGTCAAAGTAAGACTGAGCCTAATAACTAGGTCTGCAAGGTAAATAGACAAGAGACTACTACTCTCTGACGTGTTGGTTGTTCAGTACGCAGCCTTTATTAGCACCTTCTTCAAATTAAAAATGACTGTCGATATATTACTGATTGAAACATTTGCTTATTGTCCTCACCTAGAAACCTCTGGTGAGATTGCTATTAAATTCAAAAAAAATGATCTTGAAGTTGGCATTGTATTCATTGATGTAGATAATCCTGATGACTACATTCCAAAGCCTAAATTCTTGATCCCTAGAAGTCGTCAAAATCGTGTAAAAGCTCTCTTTGGGGTTCTTAAGGGCTATAATATTGAAAATTGCTGGATAGAAATACCTGATGAATCATTAACTAACTTGCTCTTCGAGAAGATACGGAATCAAATCGATAGCTGTAATGATATTCGATCGATAAAAGAAATAAAGATACACGATCTTAACATTGGGCTAGGAGTTGCAAGCTCCTATGTTTCATACATGAAAGATCCAGAACCTTACATTAACAAAGAGTTAATTCAGCGATATTTTAAGTCAGCGATCGCTACATATCTAACAACAGAAAAACTAATTAAACGCTTTAGTCCTCGTAAAATTATAACATATAATGGAAGATTTGCTTGCTCAAAGCCGATTGTTGATTTGTGTAAAAAATATTCAATACCTCTGCTATATCACGAAAGAGGTGCAACAAAAGAGCGATACTATCTATCAGATAATTCTCCTCATGACTTCAAGGCTATTAGAACATCAATAAAGGAAATGTGGGAGCTTTCTGAAGTTCAAGGTAAAGACGAAATAGCAGAATCTTATTTTTTAAGAAAAATAAAAGGTGAAGGAATTGGCTGGGTCTCTTTCACAGAAAATCAGTTAAAAGGGATGGTGCCTGAAAAAAGTAAAAAGTACAGATGGACGTACTATAGTTCTAGTGACGATGAATTTATTTATGTTGAAGGCTCAATAGAACATCCTATCTTTAAGTCCCAGATTGAAGCAATTCATTGGCTCATAGATTATGTGGCAAAACTAAATGATGTAGAGCTAGTTATACGTGTTCACCCTTATAAAGAACAAAAGAGTCAAAGGCTCCGAGATTTTTGGAATAATCTTTGTGGTAAGAATGTATCAGTAGTCCCTAGCTACTCTCCTGTTGATTCCTATGCACTAGCTAAAAACAGTGATTTAATTATTGTTTATGGCTCAACAATAGGAGTAGAGGCTGCATATCTAGGTAAACCAGTAATTGTTATTGGTGATGCTACCTATAGAGAACTTGATTGTGTTTACGAGCCATCATCTCTAGAAGAGCTAAGTGGTTATCTATCTCTAAAATTTCTTAATCCTAAAAATAGTAAAAATGTAATGCCTTTTGGATACTATTATATGACATACGGAGAATTATTCTCATATTACAAGCCTTACAGCTTATTTCATGGTAAATTTGTGGATAAATATTTACTTTATGAAAACCAAATCTTTTCAAGATTACATGAATTGAAACTAAACTTAAGTCAGTTAACTTAACTCTCAAGGAGAAATCAAAAATCAAATCTTTTCTGAAAAAGCTTAAGTCGAAAATCAGTAACCCATTATGTCAATTTCTAAGAATTGACCCTATTAGACTTCTTGTAGGCTCTATTCGTTTAAGATACTATACTTTAAACTGTGGAATTAAATCATTGGAATCAAATGATGCATTTGAGTTGACTATGTTTGACAACATGAAGGCAGTTAAAAATCATAAACCAGACTTTTTAATGCTTCGAACGAACAAACTGATTTTACCATTATTGGGTATAGAAACAGTGTTTCCTGAGTCTTCAATTCTAGTAATTGATCCAAGAGCTGAAAATGACTAGCTTCGATTATTCAGTTGGGGTTTCAAAAATGTTAAAGGTCTAGACTTAATAAGCTACTCACCTCTAGTTGATCTTGGAGATATGCACTCTATGCCCTATGAAGATAATTCCTTTATGTCGCCCATAGAAGCTGAGAAGAAATTCGGATATTCAATAGAACCAAAAGATGGTAGCTTTGTAAGATTAAATAGTGCTGAACAAATCTATGAACTCTTTGGGGATGTAATTTCACATATTTACTTCTGTAATAATGCCACATTAAGAGATAAGGTTGAAATTTTGCAACAAAACGGTTTGTATCCTAATTCAACTGTGGCAACAATTTTCTCGATAAGTAAGGATTAATTGAATGAGATTATTTTCAAAGATATACTTACTTAAATTACCAATTGACTTCCTTGTTTTAGGAATTTTTTTCATTTACTTCTTAAACTATGGTCAAACACCTCAAAGAGGTTACTTATTGATGAGAAATTTATACGTTAAAACAAATGGATGGCTTACACAAATACTGGCAAAAATTTATAAAATTTATTTTCGTTACTCCAATGTAAATAAATCTTTACCTAAAATTAATCATAATATAGAGATTAAGCTTACTAAAATTTTAGATGAGTTACGAAGAGACGAATTTTCCGTATTAGAAAAAACAATAGAACTTTCTAAGATTGAAAAAATCTATCATTTTTCACTTAATACTCTCTCTGAAAATGACAGAAAACTTTTAAGAGATAATCATCATCTTGGTAAAAAAGCTAGGATATTTTACTCGGTTGATACTATATTTGAGTCAGAAGATATACAATCTATCATTTTTGATAATGATCTCTTGAACTTAGCTTACTTGTACTTGGAAGCACCTCCTGTATTAGACTTAGTTACTATGTGGTGGTCTGTTCCATCTGATAACTCATGTCTATCAGAAGAAGCACAGCTATTTCACTTTGATTATGATAGATTTAAGTTTCTGAAGTTTTTCTTTTATTTAACTGATTTTAGTCCAGTGAATGGCCCACACTGCTATGTCAAAGGTTCCCATATTCACAAGCCAAGAGAACTTTTCAGAGATGAAAGATTTACTGATGACTTGATACGCAAATACTATTCTGAAGATAAAATAGTAGAAATTTGCGGAGCACAAGGAACAATTATAGTTGCTGATACAATTGGCTTTCACAAAGGAAAACCCTTAGAAAAAGGATCTCGTCTATTGTTGCAAATTCAATTTTCCTTAAGTAAATTTGGACAGAGTTGTAAAGGTGTTGATGAAAGCAAAATCTTGCCCCAGTTCTATAACTATTATCAAGGTAATTTAATACATTATGAACCATTCTTCAAGACAAGATCAAAATACTTAAGATAGCACTAATTATGGAATATGAGCTAAGTAAAGGAGTTCTTTTTCTCATCTTTAATCGACCTCACACGACCCAGCGAGTGTTTGAGGCTATTCGCCAAGCTCGACCACCAAGGCTATATGTAGCCGCTGACGGCCCTAGGGAAAATCAAGAAGGAGAAGCAGAAAAGGTTGCCGAAGTCAGAAGAATCGCAACCCAAGTAGATTGGCCTTGTGAGGTCAAAACTCTTTTCAGAGAGAAGAATTTAGGATGCAAGGTAGCTGTTAGTAGCGCCATCTCTTGGTTTTTTGAGCATGAGGAGCAGGGGATTATCCTAGAAGATGATTGCTTGCCTCATCCTGATTTCTTTAAGTTCTGTGAGGAGTTATTAAACTACTACGCTGATGATAGCCGTGTCTGGGTTATCACAGGAAACAACTTCCAAGATGGACAAGTTCGAGGAGATAGCTCGTATTATTTTTCTAAGTATAACCACTGTTGGGGGTGGGCTTCATGGCGGCGTGCTTGGGAAAAGTACGAAGTCGATATATCCTTCTGGCCGGATTGGAAGAGATCAACAGATTGGCGTAAAAAAGTACCTAATTCTGTTGAACGAAAGTACTGGAAGAAAGTTTTCGATCAGGTTTATCTCGGGAAGATTAACACTTGGGATTATCAATGGACGGCCACTGTCTGGTATTATGGTGGGCTAACAGCGATACCAAATGTCAATCTTGTAAGTAATATTGGCTTTGGTGCAGATGCTACCCACACAACGGCAGTAAATGATCTCCATGCTAACTTACCAGTTTTTCCGCTAGGTGAGATTAGACATCCAAAAGAGGTTATTGTTGATGTTGATGCTGATCGCTATACCTTTAATGGGTATTGCGGTAGTAAGTACATGCGTTTTCTTAATGCTTTATTTAAGCTACTTGAGAGGGTTATTAAAAAATTTCAAAATCTGATTAAACGTCTGGGGAAAGTCTAAGCTTTATGAATCTATCAGTTCCTAAGTCACCTTTAACAAGTAAATCAAATACAGTAAATCTTAGAAAATTATCTGCCAAGAAAGTCTGCGAGGAATGGAGTAAAGTATTTGGTATTAACGTGTCTGATCAGCTTACTAAAATTGAAACAATCTATCATTGGAAATGCCTAGAGACTAATTTTGAATGGTATACTCCTGCTGAAGCTGCTGGTGATGGCCTCCTTTACCAGCAATTACAAAAATTTCCATGGTACTACATGTCTGATAAATGGGAATTTCATGCTGCTTTAGACTATATTCAACCATCAGAAAAAGTTCTTGAAGTGGGTATTGGTGGAGGAAGTTTTCTCCAACTAGCAAGACAAAAAGGTATCGATATTGAAGGTATAGAGATTAATCCTGAGGCAATTAAAAATGCTCGAGATTTAGGTTTTTCAATTTATCCACTTTCAATCGATGATTTCCTAAACCAATATCCACATCAAAAGTACGATGCTATTTGTTCTTTTCAAGTGGTTGAACATATTCCTGAACCTATTTTATTCTTAAGCAAGCTAATTGATACCCTAAAGCCGGGCGGAAAGCTAATTCTATCTGTACCCAATGCCGAAGTTCTACGTAAGCTTGATCCATACTACGAAAATCTTCTTGATCAGCCCCCTCATCATATGTCCCACTGGTCTAAAAGAGTCTTTTGCTACTTACCTAAAGCTTTACCGCTGGAAGTTATTGACTTAGTAGAAGAACCGCTGCAAAGCTATCATGTAGAATGGTTTGTTATTGGCTATTTTAGAGCTTTACTCAAAACTAAACTTAGAGTGCCAAGTCTAGCATGTCGCTTGATTGCAAACTACGTAACCTTAAGTCCAATTAACCTTCTCCTGAAACTAGGTACGCGAAGACTGCTGCCTGGGCACACTTTGTTAGCCGTACTCACTAAAAAAGCACCATGAAAGCTGCCCACCTAAATACCTATGCAGACCACGGAGGAGCAGCAAAAGCGGCTTTAAGGATTTGTCAGTCTCTCCGAGATATGGGCTGTGATGCATCTATAGTTGCTATTTGCTCTCGACTGAATGAGAGTTACATTCTATCCCAAAAGAGTATATTTACTTCAATCAAGTACACTCTATTCAACAAGTTATCTAAAGTCTTCATTAAACTATCTAACTTTAGAACTGAGAATAAAATCCTTCACAGCCCCAACCTATTTTCTTACTACTCAGCGACATTTTTGGAGTTATTGCTACCTGATCTTATCCATCTCCACTGGATTGCAGCGAACCTATTGAGTATTGAGGAAGTTTCTAAGTTAAGGCAGCCAATCGTTTGGACACTGCATGATATGTGGGCATTCTGTGGTGCCGAACACTACACGGAAGATTTGCGCTGGAAAGATGGCTACTATGCCCATAATCGACCTGCCTATGAAAAGGGATTTGATTTCAATCGCTGGACTTGGGAGCGTAAGCGAAAACATTGGCAAAAGCCTATACATATTGTTGCACCGAGTCGCTGGCTTGGCGAATGTGTCGAGCAAAGTGCTCTGATGAGGAGCTGGCCTGTCAGCGTCATTCCCAACCCAATTAACATTGAACAATGGCATCCCTATGATAAAGATCAGGTGCGTCAAGAGTTAGGCTTGCCTTTAGATACATCTGTCGTTCTTTTTGGAGCGATGGGAGGTGGTAAAGACCCGCGTAAAGGATTTGATTTACTAAAGGAAGCGTTAGGCTACTTGAAAGGGAAAGGCCAACCCTTGCAACTCGTTGTTTTTGGGAAAGCTCAGCCTCGCAAGAAACAACATTTAGTATTTCCAGTGAAATACACAGGGCACATTACCGATGAAAATTATCTTTGCAAGTTTTATAGCGCAGCCGATGTTATGATTGTCCCCTCACGGCAAGATAATTTGCCCAACACGGCCATTGAAGCAATTGCTTGCGGCACACCTGTTGTGGCATTTAACGTTGGTGGTCTGCCAGATATTGTGACTCACAAACATAGCGGCTATCTTGCTCAGCCATTTGATCCGCAAGATTTGGCCCATGGAATTCAGTGGGTTTTAGAGGATCCACAGCGTCATGCTGAATTATGTGTTCAAGCCCGTGTGGACGCAGTGGGGAAATTTGCCTATCCTGTGGTGGCTAAACAATACCTTGCGGTTTATGAGGAAGTTCTGGAGCAGCATCGTCAACAACAGTCGCCCGTACGGTAGCAACCACTGATCGCCCCAAGGCATCAAGGTTATATCCCCCCTCCAAACCCACAACAATACGGGGAGTGATCTGCAAGCACTGGTGCATCATCCAGCCATAATCAGCCTCTTCTAGCTCAATGCTGGAAAGGGGATCCTGGCGGTGGGCATCGTAGCCAGCACTAATGATGAGCAAATCTGGTTTAAACTGCTGCAAGAAGGGAATAACGTGATCTTGGAAAGCCGCTCGGTAAGTTGCTCCAGTTGAGCCGCTGGGCATAGGCAGATTGAGGACGTTGTTATAGTACCCGCGATCGCCCCCATCGCCCGTATAGGGATAGGCAGGACACTCATGGAGCGAACAATAGGCAATCTGAGGATGCGCTTGAACCAGTGCTTGGGTACCATTGCCGTGGTGGACATCCCAATCGAGAATGGCGACTCGTGTGATCCGTGGCAGACTGAGGGCATAATGGCCCGCGATCGCCCCATTGGCCAAGAGACAAAAGCCCATTCCCCGTTCCCGTAACGCATGGTGGCCGGGGGGGCGCGATAAAATAAAAATGGGTTGCTGCCGTTGCACTGCCAAATCCACACCATCGAGCCAAGCCTGTACGGCTAATCGTGCCACGCGATCGCTCACCTCATTGAGGTAGGTATCGGGATCCAACCAGCCGCCCCCCTCTGCCGCAATCCGCGTTAATTGCTCTAAATACACTCGACTATGTACCTTTTCCAACCACGGAGTTAATCCTTCTCCAACAGGGGTGGGTTCACGCCATTCTGCCGCTGGAAATGCTGCCTGTAAGTGCTGATGGATGGCGACTAACCGTTCGGGTCGCTCAAAGTGAAACTGGCAGCAGCGGTGTTCGAGGAAGCGATCGCTATAGATAAAGACAGGGGAAAACATAGGCACTCGGTCAGGCATTGCGTCCACGCATAAAAATTGGTATCGTAGAGCGCAGGATCACTCATAAAGAGAACCAGTAAACTACTGATGAACTATACTGCAACCCTAGCATAATGAAAATCGCGATTATTCCAGCGCGAGGGGGTAGCAAACGAATTCCCCGCAAAAACATCCGCAACTTCTGTGGAAAGCCGATGATTGCTTACGCGATCGCGATCGCTCAAGACTCTGGTTTATTTGATCGCATCATTGTTTCTACTGAAGACCCAGAGATTGCTACCATTGCTTCTCAATGGGGTGCAGAAGTTCCCTTTGTGCGGCCAGCTTCCCTAGCTGACGACTATACGGGCACCACACAAGTCATTGCCCATGGTATTCAAGTATTGAAAGAGCAGGGCTGTCATCCTGAGCTAGTGTGCTGCATTTACCCTGCTGTTCCGCTGCTACAGGCTGATGATCTCAAAGCTGCCTTGAACATGCTGCTTAGTTCTAATGCTCCTTATGTTTTTCCCGTGACGAGCTTTCCTTCTTCCATACAACGAGCTTTACGACGACATCCATCTGGTCAGATGGAGCCTTTTTATCCAGAGTATGAGCAAGAACGTACTCAGGATTTAGAACCTGCTTACTATGACGCAGGTCAATTTTATTGGGGCAAAACTGAAGCGTGGCTTGCAGACATTAGTATTCATCAGCACGGTATTGGTCTTGTCATTCCCCAGTTGCGGGTTGTAGATGTTGACACTTTGGAGGATTGGCAGCGTGCCGAAGTCCTGTATAAAGTACTGTACTCTACTCAAGTGGTGCAGGATTCATGCTAATCATTTTGTACTGGGGCTCTTCTTAATCTAGGCTATTTGAAAAATAGAACTAATACTATTGTTGGGGAAAGATGAGTATTTGCATGCAAAGAGTAGGTAATATTGCGATCAGGGTAGAGGCTAACTCAGAGATCGGCCTAGGACACTTACGACGTTGTTTAACCTTAGCAAAACAGTTATTTGAGGATGGCTTTTGTATCTACATTATTTCTCTTTCATCAATTAGCCACGATCTTTTACAGGGTTTTCATCATATTTGTATAAGAAATATGTATGAGAGTCTAGCCAAAAGTAATATCTTTCCTAATAATTTTAATAAGGAGTTACTTGATGCTGAATGTACACTAACAGCAATTAAAAACTTGTCAATTGATTGGGTAGTACTAGATAGTTATAATTTGGGGATTTCGTGGGAACAACGAGTTGCCGAATCTGGATATAAAATACTTGTGATTGATGATTTTCGTAATAGAGCACACTATGCAGACATAGTATTGAGTGATATTGATATTCCCTTTAATAAAAATCTGCTAAAAAAATCAACTAATTGTCATCAATTAGTAGGCTTAAAATACGCACTGATCGATTCATACTTTATTACTGCAAAAAATGGCCATAAGGACTGTACTCTACAGGATAACAGAAAGAAAATTCTGATTTCTTATGGTGGAAGTGATCCTACAGGAGAAACTATTAAAGTACTAGAATCAATAAGGCTTTTGATGGAAAATCACCCTAGACTTAAACAAGAAGTTAGTGTTGATGTAGTAGTTGGCTGCTTCAATTCAAATTTTAAAATAATCAAAGAAATTAGTAAGAACTTAGATGAAGTAAAAATTCATTATGCTCCCGATAGCTTAGCAAATCTACTTAAGAATGCTGACATTTTTTTAACTTCGGGAGGTAACTCTATGATAGAAGGTTTGTTTATGCAAAAAACTTGTTTAATTACAACAACAAGCAAAAATCAAATCCTCTCTGTTATGTGCTTACTTAAAAAAAATTCTATCTACTACTTAGGTCATTACAATGAGGTAAAGTCTCATACTATATGTGACTTTTTGTTAAAATCTATAAAAGATGATTCGAGTTCTAAGATCAACCACAATCTGGTATGTGATCATCTAGGGGCTAGCCGAGTAAGTCGCATGCTAAAGTTAATCATGAGCAAGTAAATCCGTAAAAATTTGAAGTAATAGTATGAATACATCTATTTCAATCGGTTCTAAAATCATTGGACAAAGTTATCGTCCCTTAATTATTGCCGAAATGTCTGGTAATCATCATGGTAATATAGATAGAGCATTTGCTATTATCGATGCTGCGGCTAAAAGTGGTGCAGATGCTATAAAGTTACAAACTTTCACACCTGACACTTTAACTATAGATAGTAAACGTCGTGAGTTTCTTATAGATGATCCTGAGAGTCCATGGTTTGGTCAGTATCTCTGGGATTTATACTCTGAAGCTTACATGCCTTGGGAATGGCAGGAAGAGTTATTTAAATTTGCCCGCAATAAAGGTCTCGCTTGTATTAGTACTGCATTCGATATTTCTTCATTAGAATTTCTCCTATCTATTGGAGTTGATGCGATAAAAATAGCATCATTTGAGCTTATTCACATCCCTCTACTCTCAGAAGCATCTTATTGCGGTAAGCCATTGCTCCTTTCTGTTGGTATGGCAACATTAGATGAAATACAAAAAGCTGTAGAGACAATCAGAAAAAGAGGCTGTGAAAACTTTATTCTACTAAAATGCACTAGCGCCTATCCTTCAACTGAAAAAGATGCTAACATCCTAACAATACCAGACTTAAGAAGTCGCTATAACTGTTATGTAGGATTATCTGACCACACTTTGAGTCCTTATGCTGCATTTGCTGCTGTTGCCCATGGGGCAGTGATCGTTGAAAAGCACTTTACTTTATCCCGCTCTGAAAGAGGAGTGGACTCAAGTTTTTCAATTGAGCCCACCGAACTACACCAGCTTCGACTAGGTACAGAGATGGTTTGGAAAAGTTTAGGGAAAGTCTGTTATGAGCCGTTATCATCAGAAAAAGCTTCATTGAAGGAGCGTCCCTCGATCTATGTTGTAAAATCTATTAAAAGCGGAGAAACATTTACGAATGAGAATATCCGTATTATACGACCTTCAGGAGGATTACTACCTGAGTTCTATGACCAAGTACTCGGAAGAAAGTCTAGGGTTACGCTGGAAGCAGGAACTCCTCTATCTTGGGATAAAATTGATTAACTTCAGCCAACTGTTTAAATCTAAGAGCATATAAGTCAAAATAATTTTCAGGAGAAAATATCAATGAATGAATATCTTCAAACAAATGCTCATTATTGGTCAGGAACTTACAACGCTCCAAACGTAGAGAGCTTTATTTTTAGGTTTTATGGCAGAATTCTAAAGTTTGACTACGGTATTGATGGCCAAGGACATGAACGTTTACTAGACTTTGGTTGTGGACAAGGTGCTGCCTTGGCCTTTTTTGATAATTTAGGATTTGATTGTTTCGGAGTTGATATTGCCGCTAATGATATTGCCGTTGCTCGTAGCAGAATGCCACACATTGCTTCACAGTTTGCTGTCATTGAACCTAAACCTAATCCAGAGCAGATATTCTTTGGAGGTGACTTTGATATAGTTATATCTATTCAAACTTTAGACTTTTTGTCGAATACAGATTTTGACTTAGCAATTAGGTGCCTCTATAACAACATGAAAGTTGGTTCCAAAATTTATGCTTCTATGAATGGATGGACGCACTACTATAGAAATCATGGGACTTATGTTGGGGACGGTTTGTGGCATGTCCAATTTAAGACTGACCGTTTAGACTATGATCTTTACCTTAACTTTGTGAGAGACAAGGAAGAAATGGTGAAGAAATTTTCCTTGTTTAAGCCTATTTATCTAGATTACTATGACTACTCTTTTCGTGAAGAAGGGAGCGAGTTGAGATATACTTTCTTTGGTGTTAAGGAGTGAATTAGTAATGAAAATAAAATCTAACAATGAATGGGATAAACTTAAGACAGTCATCGTTGGTACAGTAGAAAATTTCTCTCCAGGATTAGAAGTTATAGATAGTTCAAGATCATTTGAGATTTTGACAAAGGCTGAAACTATCGCTCGTAAAGCCTACCCCCAATGGTATTTAGATGAAGTAGCTGAAGATTTAGAGGTACTGTGTAGCATTCTACGAAAAGCTGGCGTTAACGTCTTACGTCCTTCATGGCATGAGGAATACTACACCTTTAGTACCCCGAATTGGTCAGCATCTGGTTTTGATATATATAATGTTAGAGACATTCACATTGTTTTTGGAAATACTTTAGTTGTCAGTGCTCCATCATCTAGATTTAGATTATTTGAGTTTTACGCCTTTCAAGACTTGCTCTACAAGCATTGTTTTGATGAAGGATTTAGATGGATATTTGCACCACCGCCAAAGTTAAAAGGGGAATATCGTCAGCTATTACAGCGTCCTTTAACTGATCTAGAAAATGTGGAAGATAAAGTACACCAACAGCTAAGTGGTGGAGTCAATGAAATATTTCACTTCTTGGTTGAGGACGAAATTATTTTTGATGCTGCCAACATAATTAGGCTCGGAAAAGATATTTTATATTTAGTTTCCTCGACTGGAAATCATAAAGGAGCTAAATGGCTTGCTGATGTGTTAGGTAGTGACTATAAAGTTCATTTGACGCATACCTATCGATCCTCTCACTTAGATTCAACTATATTACCTCTTTCTGAAGGGGTGGTTCTATTAAATGGTTTCAGAGTAAAAGAATCTACATGTCCTGAAGTATTCAGTAAGTGGGATAAAATATACTTTACGGAGGTTGTACCTGTGCCTGAAACTGAGGTCTCCTTTCATAGAGAGGTACGCCTTCCTGTATATGAAGAATTATTATCCATGGGTGTTATTTCTCATTTAAATACCATGAGTTCTCCTTGGGCAGGATTGAATGTATTTTCCATTTCTCCTGATACAGTCTTGGTTCATGACCAGCAACTCCCTCTAATCAAAGCCCTCGAAGCCAAAAGGTTTACTGTTGTTCCTGTCAGAATGCGTCATTGTTACACAATGCTAGGTGGTTTGCATTGCACTACTCTAGACCTTGAAAGAGATCACAGGTAGCGAGTGAACCAAGCCATTGAGCGGGGTACGGCTGTCTCGTGGGAGCATATTGGCTGAACCTAGAGGTGGAGCGGCTCTTCAAAAATTTGCGCTTCAGAAAAGGGGCACGTTTGGGGCAACATTTCAGGGTCAAGGGGTGTTTCTTGTCCTACTAAATCAAGAGCCGTCTCATAACTGATGCCAATTGCTTCTGAGAGGTAGGGCTTGAGGCTGGGGTTTTCCCTGAGGTGGCGTTCTATGCGACGTCGTTGCTCACGAATCGTGTAAAGCCAGCTTTTTGAGCGTCTTTCAGGTTGGTAGTACCACTTGATCAAGTGAGCCAGTAACACTTCAAGGCGGCTGCGCAGTTCCCGCTTCTCCTGCCTGCCCAAGGCTTCAATCTCCTCACTTAAGTTCTCAAGGTCGAGGAGTTCAAATTTGCCCTGGCGGAGGTATGTGGCTTGCTGTTGCGTCCAAGCATAAAAGTCGGTTTCATAGAGGCTACTCATGGCCGGCTCGACTCCAGAGATATCTAGTCAGGCTAGGGCAGTGCAGGGAAGTTATCGCTTTTCTAGGGTGTGTAGTACTTTTTCAATATCTACGATAAAGATGGGCGGTAACTCCTGATCGTCTTGACTACTGACCATGAGGGAACTGACGTTGTGAATGCTCCCCCAGTGGAGATAGTTGCTGGGAATGGGATGAATCGCCTCCCGCGGGATGCGCTCAATGACGGGGGGGTCTGTGAGGGGGAGTCCGAGCCACTCTTCTTGCAAACGGGGCTGGAGAATGAGCAAAAATTTGAGCTTTTGCGTTTCTGAGGCTGAGAGGGGATCATCAAAAAGACAGCGGCCAATATCAATGACTACAATTTCCCGATTCTCATAGCTGACAAGGCCAACCCCCCGCTGCTGTGGATCGCCATGAACAGGGGGCAAAGGAATGACGCGATAGGCCTGTGCCATGGGCACGGCAAACTGCTCTTGACGCACGATGAAGGTGAGGAATTGCTCTAAAACAATCGGTTGGCTTTGGCGACGACGACGGCTTTTAAGCATGGCGGATCAACTGATCAAGGGTGGCCAAGAGGTCGCTTTCGCGGAAGGGTTTGCTAAAGTAGGCGGCTGCTCCCAGACGTTCTGCCAGTTGGCGGTGTTTTTGACCCGTGCGCGAAGTCAGCATCATGACAGGGGTGTTTTGACAGTGGGGGATGCGGCGAATTTGGGTGAGAACGCCAAACCCATCAAGACGAGGCATTTCAATATCGCAAATGAGGGCGTTGACGTGTAGTCCCCCTTGGAGCTTATCAATGGCCTCCTGACCATCTTTGGCCTGCTCGACCCGATAACCCGCTTTTTCGAGGATACTGGCAAGAAAGCGCCGCACGTTCACTGAATCATCAACCACAAGGACGGTGTCTTGGCTAGGGGCAACGGGGCTAGCCACAGGGACACGAGAACTCTCTTGTTCTGACCAATCAAAAAGGGCGAGGGGATCTAATAGAGGGACAATACGGCCATTCCCCAAAATTGTGCAGCCACTAAAGCCCTTGGGGAGGGCTAATTCTCCTTCGACTTGGCGAATGGTGACTTCCTGCTCGCTCCAATAGCGATCAACCCGCAGGGCGAGGGCACTGTCCCCTTGACTAACAATCATCAGGGTTGGTTCGTTAATTGTGGGTGCTCCCTCCATTTCCACGGGACGATAGGGACGCTGAAAGTGGAAAATCTGGGTGAGATCAACTAAGGGAATGAGATAGCCTTCCCAGTCAATTAGGGTTGAGCCAAGGGTTTCGATCGGAGGGTAGCGATCGGCCAGTACCATTTCCTCGATTTCTTCGGTTGGCACCGCCAAGAGCATGCCAGCGGCCTCCACCAAGAGCACCCGTACCACCGAAAGGGTGTAGGGAATTGTAATCGTAAATCGCGTGCCTTGGCCGGGGGTACTGTGAATTTGGATGTCACCGCGAATTTGCCGTAGGTTGGTGCGCACTACGTCCATGCCTACGCCGCGTCCAGAGAGGCTAGTTACCTGTGAGGCTGTTGAAAAGCCCGGCTCAAAAATCAGTTGCCAAAGGTCGCGATCGCTCGCGGTTTCCAACCAGTCCCGAGCTAAGCCCAATCGCCGTGCCGTTTGGCGAATTTTCTCTGGATTGAGACCGCGGCCATCATCCGCCACCGTAATTACGGTTTGGTTACCGCGATAGGCCGCTTTTAGAGTAATGGTTCCCGCTGGGGGTTTACCAAGGGCTTGGCGTTCCTCGGCGGGTTCAATCCCGTGATCAAAGGCATTGCGGACAAGGTGCAAGAGGGGATCCGCCAACACACTCAATACAGTCCGGTCAATGAGAACGTGGCTGCCCTCAATCTCTAAGTTGACATTTTTACCATGCTCGCGACTCAATTCACGGATTAGGCGAGGATAGCGGTTGGCCAGATCCGCAAAGGGGCGCATCCGCACTTGGGTAAACCGAGCTTGAAGTTGCTTGGCGGTGCGGTTGAGATCACGGCCAGTGCGTTCGGTTTCCTCTAGGCTCAATTCCAAATCGCTGGTAATTTCCTGCACCTGCACAATGGTTTCCATCACCTCTTGGGAGAGCAGGTGCACATCGGTGTAGCGATCGAACTCGAGGACATCGAAGCCATGCTGATTTTGGGGATTAAAGTGATGGGGGGCACTGACACGGTCATACTCTGTGCGCAGACGAAAGTTGGCACGCTCAAGAGCACGCACTTTTTGCTTGAGACCCACTAGCAGATCATGGAGGCGTTCCCGTTGTAGATCCAGACCGTTACACTCAATGAGCAACTCCCCCATCAGATCACTCAGTTGATCCAACTGATGCCCCGGCACCCGCACGGTCATTTCCTTGGGTTCTTGGGTTTGGGGCTGGGGAGTCACTGGGGTGGTCTCAGCCTCTAGAGTAGGGGAAGGTGCCTCTCTAGGGGTGGGTGGGGGGGACAATAAATCCCCTAAGGAGAAAGCCTCCACTTCAGCACTGGCAAAGTCCTCGACTCCTAATTCTTGATTGAGGTTGGCCAGCGGCAAATCAATAATGGTTTGATCCTCGTCTTCTTCGTCCCCTTGATCATGGCCTTCAGGGGTTTCCAAATGCGTGGGGAGAGCCTCCAGTTGACCAGTAATCACAAGGGCTTGGCAGCGTCGCCATTGCTGAATAATGTGGGCACCCGCTTCGCTGACATCACAGTTGGGCTGCTCCAGATAGGCACTGACGGAGGCACAAAACTCGGCAAACTGGGGCAGCTCCAGCATTTGCCCTAGGCCTTCCAGTTCTTGGGCAGCGATCGCCAGCTCCTCCTTGAGGCAGGGTTGACCGGGGGTTTGCAGGACGGTTTCCAAGCGTTGCAGGCAGGCTTCCACCTCGGTTTCAAAGAGAACCACCCGCATCTGCTGGCCATCATCGCCACTGAGGAGTGCCAGATCATCCTCTGCCGTCGGCTCTCCCAGCCGTCCCTGTAACTCATCCAAAATTGGCTCGACTTGGGTGCGCCACCAGCCCTCATTGGGTTCAACCCCCTGGCGATGGAGGGTAATGACTGCTTGCAGTTGATCCACGGCCTTGAGCAGGAGGTGTTGTACCTCCACATCCTCGCAGGGTCGAGATTTCAAGACCTTGAAGAAATCCTCAAGGCGATGAGCCAGCTCACTGAGGGACATAAAGCCCATCATTGCGGCGCCGCCTTTAATGGAATGAGCCGCCCGCAGCACGCCATCGATCACCCCCGGCTGGTGGGAGAGTTCCAGTATCCCTGACTCAATCGTTTGCAGGTAGTCCTGAGCCTCCTCGAGGAACTGGAGACGAATCGTTTCCTCAACGCCGGGTTCGGGCATGGTTATCCCTCAGCAGTCACCTTAAAGATGTTGACGGAGTTTTGGAGTTCCTGAGCCATGTCCACGGTGGCTTGGAGAGACTCAGAGATCTGTTTGGAGGTGGCCGACATGCCTTCTGAAACCTTGGCGAAATCGCGCATCAGCGTATTCACCGTATTGGAGGTGCGGGCTTGGGAAACCGTGGCTTGGGAAATAGACTGCACCAGCTCGTCAATGTGCTGCGACACCTGCACGATTTCTTCGAGGTTCTGCTTGGTGATTTCCACAAGGCGGGTGCCTTCGACCACTTGGGCGGTACCCGTTTCCATGGCACTGACCACTTCGTGGGTTTCCTGCTGAATTGTTTCTACGATTTGCTCAATTTCACGGGTTGCCGCGGCCGATCGCGCTGCTAGTTCACCCACCTCTTCTGCCACCACAGCAAAGCCTCGGCCTTCTTCACCGGCACGGGCAGCCTCAATACTAGCATTGATGGCCAAGAGGTTGGTTTGCAGGGCAATCTGGTTAATCAGGGAGATCACCTTGGAAATTTGCTGCGAGGATTCGCCTAAGCGCTTCACTTTTTTGGCAGTTTCAGCCACGGTTTCCCGCAGGTGGAGAATGCTCTCGACGGTGGCATCCATCGTTTCACCACTGGTGACCGCTCGCTCTGAGGCTTTACGCGCCACTTCTGCCGCCTCGTTGGCGCTGTTTGCCACCGATTCAATCGAGCTGGACATGGCCTCAACCGCTTCCAGCATCCGCTTCACTTTCTTGGCTTGCCGCAGGGATTCTTCCGCCAGCTCGGTCATGGCTTGCTCATCCGCCAAGAGGGCGGTGTTCACTTTCTCGGTGGTGGCTTTCACTTGGATGACCACGTCCCGCAGACTTTCAATGAGCGAGTTGAAGATGTCAGCAACGGTACCAATTTCATCGGCAGTGATGTCTGCGCGTACTGTTAGATCCCCTTGGGAGGCGGCCTCTACCTCCGTCAGTAGGTTGATCAACTGCGTTTGGATGCGCTCCGTACGCTGCTGTTGCTCCTGAGCAAGGCGTTCGGCTTCTTTTTGGGCGGCAGTGGTCTGCTCAAGGAATTTGCTGCGCTCTAGAACCAGTCCTGCTTGGTTGGCCAACTGGAGAAAGGCATCAATTTCGGGCTGTTGCCATTGACGCGAGCCGCTGCACTGATGGGCAATTAACAGAGCCACCAGTTTTTTTTCCACGAGCACGGGCACGACTAGGTTGGCTCGCACCTTCAGGGGAGCGAGTTGTTTCAGGTGGCACTCCGTCAGACCCGCATTGAGAATATCGGCTGTGGCTTGGACACGCCCTTTGGTGTAGGCATCCACCCAATTTTGACGGAAGCAGGGATCGTCAATCACCTGTTCGAGGGCTTGGGGCCACCCCACGCCAACAGATTCGGCGATGACTTTGCCCACGTAGTTCTGATCAAATTCATAAAAAATCACGCGATCGCACCCCAACAGGTGACGACCCTCATTGACAAGGTTATCGAGAATTTGCTGGCGATCGCTCTGCTGGGTCAAGCGGAAGACACTATCGCGCAATTGCTGAGCGCGTTGGGCAGTCAGTCGGGCTTCGGTAAGGGAGGCTTCTAACTGTGCGGCCATCTGGTTAATGGTGCGGCTGAGGGTGGCCAATTCATCATCCCCTTCTACGGGGAGGCGGGTCTGGAGATCCCCTTCACCAATTTTTGTTACCGCGTTGGTGGCGCGCAGCAGCGGTTGAATGCCGCGATCGCTCAGATAAATAGCGATCGCCCCCGCCACAATTGCCGTCACGACTACCCCAGACAAAAGTGTCCACGTGAGGTTTTGCAGGGGCTTGAGGGCATAGTCTTGGTCGGTACCAAGGACAATGGAAGTAAAGGGTTGCGAAACACTGGTGTAGCTGAGAATTTGGGACTCCCCATCCAAGCGGCGTTTTTCTGTCAGCGTGCTCGTGGGCCTATTTTCCCTTGTTTGAGCCAGTTTGGGAAAAGCCTCCTCTAGGGGTTTGCCCTGCAACTCTGGGATTGAGGCCGCGAAGATCCTTCCCCCCGGCTCAACGAGGTAAAAACTCTCCTGTTGATCCCGATCATAGGTTTTAAAAAACTGCTGAATACTGCCCTTGGGTACCCGCAACCGCAGCACCGCCATGATTTGCTGGTTTTGGGGATTGATCAGCGGTACCGCCAAAAACATCCCGAGGGGGCGATCGGGCCGCGACAGCGTTGGCTCAACGGTTAAAACCACGCCCCGAGTTTGGATCGCCAGCTTAAAGTACTCTTGATTTTGGAGAATATTGTTGGCGAGACGGTTTCCTGCTGAGGATTGAGCAATGACGGTTCCTTGGCCATCGTTGGCAATGATTGCCGCACTGTCGTAGACCACATAGGCATCAAGGAACTGATCGAGAACGGCTTGCAGTTGGGGGCGATCGCGCCGCTGAATTTCACTGCTATAACGATTATTCAAAACAGAAGCCAAGACCCGTGCGTCCCCCCGGCGATCGCGCAGATAGTTGTCAAATTGAAGCGCTGCACTATTGGCTTCCTGTTGCTGAAGTTGCAATACCTGCTGCATTAACTGTTGACGCGCCACTTCATTGGCCGCTAAGCCCACCCCAATCATCGGCACCGTTGCAAGGGCAACAGCACTGGTAATCAGTTTCGGACGTAGCCCCCAAAATTTGCGGCGGGGGGGCGGTGGGGATGCAGGTTGTTCAGGGGATTTGCCGTTGGCGGGTGCTGTTTTCTCCTCAAGAGAAGGCAGTTGGTAGTTCAAGACCGAGGGTGGCAAGGGGGGAATATCGAGGGGGGGTTTAGCAGTGGTCATTGTTGGCACATCCTAACAGCATCAATAGCAGCCCTATCCGACATCAACAGCAAGCACACTTGCACAAAACCGTTCGGCGATCGCAGCGCCATCGAGGATGAAAACGACCTCCTCGGCTAGACGACAGCAGCCTTTCAGGTAGGGAACCAGCGCCGCACTCACTGTACCCACAGGCGATTGAATGGCTCGCTCGGGAAGACGGACAATGCCGCGTACTTCCTTTAGCGCCAATCCGAGGTATCCCTTGGGGGTGTGCAATAGCACGATCGTCACTAGAGACATATCTGCATCCAGTGGCTCTAGGCTCAGCAAGTGGGCTAAATCCAGCACCCAAACAATGCGGTTACGAAAGTTCAGCAGCCCCATCACCACTGGGGGCATATTGGGAATCACTGTGAGCTGTTGCGGCGGGATCACCAACACCTGCTGAATCTCAGTCATCGGCAGCAGTGCCGTCAATTGCTCGTGCACTACTAAGCGCAAGTAGGGTGCCCCTTGGGGGCGATCGCGCCCTTCACCACTGTTCAACCAAGGTGCCACCCCCAACATCGCTACACCACCACCGACTTCAGCGCCCGCACTAGATCGTCACGGTTAAAGGGCTTCGTCACATAGGCATCAGCCCCCTGTTTCATAGCCCAAAGACGGTCTAGCTCTTGGTTTTTCGAGGTGCAGACAACAATGGGGAGCTTTTCTGTTTCTGGATTTTTCTTGAGACTGCGGCAGAGTTCAAAGCCGCTCATCCCCGGCATCACCACATCCGTCACCACCACATCGGGCTTGTACTGCGTGACTTTTTCTAGAGCCTCCTTGGCGTCAGTGGCCGCAATGACGGTATAGCCAGAGTCCTTAAGAAACGAGGTAATCAGTGCCATTTCCGAGGGGGTATCTTCTACCACTAAGACCGTCGTCATGTCATCTCCCAAATGTCAATTCAAATAATCAATTACTGTCAATATACTGCCCACAGGTTGTCTGTACTACGTCAAGTACTGAAACACCATTTTGAGAAGTTCCGCTTGAGTAAAGGGCTTGGTCATGTAATCCGTTGCCCCCACAAGACGGGCTTTGGCGCGGTCAATGAGACCCGTGTTACCCGTCACCATAATGATGGGGACTGACTTAAAGCGTTCATGGTTGCGAATGACTTTACAAAACTTATAACCATCAATGTTGGGCATCCCCACGTCCAGCAGGATTAGATCTGGATTGAGGCGCATCACCTCCATCAGGGCTTTCACAGAATCATTGAGGGCAATGACTTCAAAGGCATCATCGGCCAAAAACCGCTTAATTTCATTGAGCATCGTCGGACTATCGTCAATACAGACAATCCGATAGGTACGGTTTGGCACTTGGGAAGTGAAAAAGCCACTGCCTACATCACCACTCTCCTCCGCAACAGCGGGTGTGGTTTCTTGCCACAAACTGGTATCAAAACTCGGCAGTAAATCAAAGGGGTGCTGCGGTTCCCGAACGACGACGGCCCCTTTCTCAATCAAAGGCACAAGGCTGCGCACCAAGGTAATTTCATTTTGGTTCATGAGCACCGCCAAGTGGCGAAAGCTAAAGCCCCGCAACATCGACCCCAAGCGTTGCTGCTGCTCAGGGGTTAGATTCACTTGGGCACCACTAAAAAAGTAGGGGCGCTGAAAAGGCGAGACAATTTTGTGACCCAAGCTCAGCCACTGCTGAATGCGGGATTTGCACTGCTGAATCAGTCGGCTGACGTCAAAGCGGCTGACAATCAGCACTTCAACATAGGGCACCAGTTGATGGTGACCACTCTTGAGATAGAGAAACGACTCGAGGACTTCCAAGATCAGCCCCTCCACCAATTGATAAAACTGCTCTGGGGTGATGATGTTTTGAGTGAGCAGCCAGCGCAGACTCTCATACTCATAGATCGGGGTAGGGGTATTGGCCTGTTCCCATTGCTGTCGGACTTGGGCACGTAACTCGCGATCGAGGGCAGGAACGATTTGGCTGAGTTGTCGCAGATGTCGCTCAAAGCGATCGCCCGGTTCAATCGTGTGGGTAGCATAGATGATGTCTCCCTGATCAAAGTAGAGAAACCACTGCTGCCCTTGAACGCTAACCCGAAAGCAACCTGTACCCGCTGAAGTACTCAGCTGCTGGAGTAATCGTTGCGGCTGAAGTGTTTCTGTCAATTGTGGTGTTCCCCCGCCACCAAAACTGCGATCTGATGTCATCATATTAACCTGATCCATTTACGCTGAACACTGCTGAGCATTACGACTCAGCACTGAAACGATAGCATCCCACTCATTCCTGAGCAGGAAGGCGGTATCCCGCAAAGCCCTGAGAAGGATTCCCAGAGCACCTTGATAGTCACGTGGCATCCTGTGGTGGCAGTTGGGGCATCGAAATACCTTTTGTCCGCCTAAACCGTTGTGAATATGACCGCAACGAGTGCAGGTCTTGCTGGTATAGGCTTCAGACACTTCAACGACCACCACACCACGCTTTTGCGCTGGGAACTTGAGAAACTGCTTGAACCGATAGTGCGCCCATGTCAGCATGGCTCGCGCGGTCTTGCTACCGAATTTTCGACCTACTTTGGCCACCATATCGGCAGTCTCAAACGTCGGCAGAAAAATCAAACGGTAGCTTGTCGTCAACCAGTGAGCCACCTGCTTGTGACACTCGTCAATCAAGTGCCGAATCCGTTCTCGCAGTCTGAATGCCGCCATCCGCATCCGTCGCCGCCGCTTGGCATGCACCTTAGTCATTCGAGACACTAGGTTATCCAAGTGGGCACAGAGGCGAGCAATGCGTCCAAAGTCGCCTTTGCCAATGTCCACAAACGCATCACCGTCAAATCCCCTTAGGAAAGTCCTCACGCCAGGGTCAAGAGCAATTACTCCCGTTGCTTGGGTGGTCTCGACAACAACAGGCTCAGGGAAAATCCCATACCCGCGGTCTTTAACTCGCATGAGTTCGGTGCCATAGTTGCACTCACGTTGCCGCATATAGGCAATCGCTTGGTTGTAGCAGTATCGGGATGCCGCTTGCCACTGCTTCCATTGTTTTGTCAATTCAGGCTGCGGATAAATCCTGATCTTTTTGGATTGCAGTTTTGTACTTGCGCAGTCCGTAGAGTCTGCTGCTGAAGCACTGGAGGATGGCGAGACTATCCTCAACCAATTCCTGTTGGGGAAACAGCTCCTGATCATCGAGAACCACGATTTGACACCCATGTCGTTGGCAATACCACTGCACAAGGTCAAATCCAAATCGGCAGAGTCGGTCTTGATGAGCGACCACAATTGTTGCGACATCACCTCGACCCACTCGTTCCAATAAGGAAAGAAACTGTTGACGCTTGAAGTTGAGACCGCCGCCAATCTCTGCCACCCCTTCGGCTCTAGGATAGAGTTCAAGCAGCTTGGCAACTTGGTGATTGAGGTCAGATTTTTGAGTGGGGCTACTAACTCTGGCATAGACCACAACGGTATTGGCCTTTGCGCCTGCCCAAGAGTCGAGATCATAGCGCCGCTCTGCGCTAGAGGGGGTGCGGATGGCTTTGATGAGTCCTCGCTTTTCCCAGCGCCGCAAGGTGTGCAGGCTGATTTTGAAGTATTCGCTTGCTTCTTTCTGGGTGACATAGTTAGGCACTGGAGATTATTGATGATCAATTACCCGCACCGAAGTCTCGTGCAACTGCGGCAGCAGCCAGCGATTGTTTAACAATAAAACTAGTTGAGATGTTTTACTATCCTTAAGTGAGAGATGTGCTTAAGAATACCGATGTGTTGATTATATTAAGCAGTATCGGCGAAAAGATGAAAGAAAACTTCAGAAAAGTTAATGACTTTTACAAAGGATAGTAAACTGCCTCCCTTCTCTAAAACATTAAAGAGGCTTCTCTAAGCATGACCTCCGTTCTTGCAGAAAAACTACGGACGGCGAGGCGCGCCTATGGGCGGAAGTGATCCGAGAGGCCTATGACGACTTAGTGAAGGCCAAAGACTTTAACGAATTGAAGGCAATTGGCAATTGTTGCGGATTTGGCTCAAGCGAAGAAACTCGCCCCCTCTTTTTTGCAGCCAAAGCCCTGATTCAGAACCGGGGCGCAGTAATGGTTACCACACGCGGTAAATACTTCCCATAAAAAAATCCCCCTCCACAAGGGAGAGGGACGAGGCATAAAGGCAAATCTAGCAACCTTAGAACGTGAAGGTGGTGCGAATCACGCCTTGCAGAATCGGCTGACCAGAGAAAACTCCACCACCGTTGGTATTATTGGGGTTAATGATCGCCGTGAAGATGGGTGTGATGCTGATGTTGTCGCTAATGGGAAACTTGTAGAAGGCTTCCACATTGACTTGAGTGGCGTTGTTGCCTATACCGCCGCCAAAAGTGGGAGCACTGTTGATAAAGGGCGCACCTGCAGCAGCAGCTAGCACTGATCCTGGCACCAGCAAGTCTTTATAGCCAATGCCCGCCATGAAGGTGTAGGCCATCATTCCGGGAGCCCCCAATCCAAAATTAGCAGCAGAGAAGGGCAGCGGAGATACCCCTGGGAAATAAGTACTTGGAATGCCCGCTACACCAGCACGACCAAAGATACCCAAGCGGCCGAGGTTCAGCTCGAAGTTAATGCCCCCTGCTTGAGCTTCAATACCATAGGTTTTGGAATAGGTACCTTGAAGCTTCACTGCATAGCTGTTGCGGCCATTGCCGAAGGTGTTAGCGTACTCTAGCTCAAGGGAAGCTTGGAAGGGATCACCCCCAAAGCCACCTCCAGGACTAGGTGGCACAATTCCAGACGCTGCTCGACCAGCTTCGGCAGCAAGATACAGTGCACGCACGGTAAACGGTCCTTCATTGGGATTCCACTGGATAGCCGCACCTGCACCCCCTAAGAAGTTCATTGCGTAGGGCACAATGAAGGGGTTGTTGATAAAGAAGTAAGTGCCAAAGTCACTGGCGGGAGAGTTCGCCCAGCTATTGGTGTCAATGATGTCACTGGGATAGAACTGAGGCCCCGCCGTAATGGTGATGTCTTGAGTGGGCTTGAAGCTGTAGGCAAGGCGGTACAGGCTAACACCGGGTCCAAAGCCAGACCAGTAATACTGGCTGGGGTTAAAGTAGGGGAGGGGACGGCTGAAAATGTCAGTTGTACCCACAGGGGGCTGGGCTAGAGTTGAAGTAGTTTGCAAGCCTAAACCATAGGTGCTAATGGCATCGCGGCCACCATTCCCAGTGGACAAGCTAGTTTGCAGTAGGTCAGTACCGGTAAAGCTGGTATTGAGGTTCAGGATGACGCCAGCAATAACTGTCGGATTGGTGCGACCAGATGCAGGAGTAAGAATACCAGCGGGACTGACGGAAAGATTAGGGCTACTTGGCCGGCCACCGTATTGAACCGACATCACCGCCGTTCCCGTGAGCTTGGTCGTGGTGGAGAATTGGGTGGCTTCGAGGGCGGCGGTACGGGCTTCGAGATTGTCCACGCGGCCGCGCAGGGTGGCGAGTTCGGCAGCGAACTCATCCATGAGTTTTTGCAGGGTGGCAAGGTCTTCCTTGGTGGCAAAGCGATCGCTGATCACATCCAAGCAGGCATTCAGAGCCGCTGCCATTTCATAACGGGTGGCCGCCCGGTTGCCCCGGAAGGTGCCATCGGGATAACCAGCAATACAGCCGTATTTTTCCACAAGGGAGGCAAGGGCTTGGTAGGCCCAGTCGGTGGGACGCACGTCGGAAAGCTGGGAGACAGAGGTCACCTGCCCCATGGATTCTTCGTTGGCAAGAAGCTGATTGACAGAGGTGATAGTGCTCGAAGCGTCTGCAATGGTGTTGGGGGCAGGCAGTGCTTCAGAAACTTGCAGATTTTGGGGTTCAGCCGCAATCAGGTTTTCAAATTTGGGGGGTTCATTGGCAGTAGCAATATTCGCCCCTGCAACCATACCTAGGAGGCTCAAGCTACCTGCAAACAGGTACGTCTTTTTCACGATGTTACTCCTCACTCACGAGCGTCTGGGTTCGGCAGAGCGATCAACTCATTCTGCTGTTCCCTAGTACCTAGCTTACACAATATGGCTTAACTGTGTTGCAAGCCGATTATGCAAGTTTTGCTAAATTATAAGTGCTTCCCCTTTAATTTGTCCAATACTTTGTTTTAATTTGTTGACACTGAAATTTCATCCGTCGCGCTGGTGTGGTAGGAGTCCGCACAAAGAGCTTTCCTGATAGAGGGCGTGGAAACCAGAGCAGCCCTGTTCGTTCGATAGAATACACTGTACAGCCAAGACTTCTATAGATGCAATGACCTCTGCCCTCGAAGAAAAGCTGCGGGCGGCGTTTCCTCCCGAACAGGCGCATCTACTTGCAGAAGTGATCCATGAAGCCTACAACGATGTGGTGAAAGCAAGAGACTTCAATGAGCTGAAGTCCATCGTCGGTGAACTGGCTCAAGCCCAAAAACGCACTGAGGAGCGGGTGGATCAGCTAGCTGTTGCTGTTGCAGAACTGGCTCAAGCTCAAAAACGCACCGAAGAACGGGTGGATCAACTAGCTGCTGCTCAGGAGCGCACAGAACGAGCCGTGAGGCAACTGGCTCGCCAAGTGGGAGGACTCAGTGAAGCTCTCGGCGGATCCCTAGAAGACCTTGCTCTGGAAGTGGTGCCCGAAATCCTCGAATATCGCTGGGGCATGGAAATCGAATTTTGTGAGCGGGATACCCTGCCGTTGCGCAATGGGGAGTATGAGTTTGCTTTGGTCATCCGTGGTCAAGTCCATGGAGAGCCGATTCTGGTGCTGGGGGAAGTCAAAAGCAATCTCACTGAATCTGAGGTGGAGCGGTTTTTGAATCTGGTGGCTCAAGTGGAAGCGACTGAGGAAATTCGTCCTCTCTTTTTTGGCTATCGTGTTGAGCGGGCGGCCAAGGCGTTGATTCGTGAGCGGGGAGCTGTGATGGTCACCACAAGGGGCAAATACTTTCCTGAGTGAATGAAGTACCCATCACGCTTCTGGGGTTGGCGCGGTGTCTGCTGCATGATAGGAGCTACGCACCAGCGGCCCGGATTGCACGTGGGAAAAGCCGAGTTCGCGGGCAATGTGACCCAAGTTCTCAAATTCTTGGGGCGTCCAATACTTGACCACCGGCAAGTGATGCAAAGAGGGGGGCAGATATTGTCCCAAAGTCAGGCGATCGCACCCCACGGCTCGTAAATCTTTTAGGGTTTGAATCACCTCTGCCTCGGTTTCTCCCAAACCTAACATCAAGCCCGACTTGGTGGGAAGGTGGGGATTCAGTTCCTTCACAGTGGCCAATACGCGCAGTGAACTCTCATAGGTGGCGCCACGGCGCACCGGACCTTGTAGGCGGCGTACGGTTTCGAGGTTGTGGTTGTAGCAGGCAGGCTGTGCTGCCACAATTTGGGCAATGCAGTCCCGTTGGCTCAAGCGTCCCCGATCCATGCGAAAGTCGGGGGTGAGGACTTCGATTTCCGTGTGGGGGCAGCGTTGGCGAATGGCGTGCATCGTAGCCACAAATTGACCTGCCCCCTGATCCGCCAAGTCATCGCGAGCCACAGAGGTTAAAACCACATAGCGCAATCCCAAGGTAGCCACAGCAGCCGCGATTTTTGCGGGTTCCTCTGGATCAACCGCAGCAGGAGCATGGCCTTTCTCCACTTGGCAAAAGGCACAGGCACGGGTACAGGTGGCGCCCAAGAGCAAAAAGGTGGCGGTTTTTTGGGCATAGCATTCACCGCGATTGGGACAGCGTCCCTCTTCGCAAATGGTGTGAATCCCATACTGGCGCACCAGTCGTTGCACGGTGGAGATCTCACTGGCTTTGCCAAGGGGTTTGCGCAGCCACGGCGGCAGGGGTTGGGAGACGGTCATAGAGTGGGGTTAATCCTGAAAATAGGGGAGAAGCGAACTAGATACAAAACTTGATTAACTATCGAGTCTATTTATTAAGTAACTGTAAATGATTGCCACGGGTACGCTTAGGGGGCGATCGCTTCTATGGCACCATTAATAGCGACGTTACCGCAGCTATGCCACAGAACCTATGAGTGATCAGCCACGCCCAACGGTCATTATTACGGGTGCATCCTCTGGAGTTGGTTTGTATGCCACCAAAGCCTTAGCCAATCGGGGCTGGCACGTTATTATGGCCTGCCGCAATCTTGAAAAAGCAGAGCAAGCTGCCAAAGACTTGCAGATTCCGCCAGAGGCCTACACGATTTTGCATTTGGACTTGTCCTCGTTGGCCAGTGTGCGCGGCTTTGTCGAGTCGTTTCGAGCCTTGAATCGCCCCCTGCGTGCCTTGGTCTGCAATGCCGCTGTCTATTATCCCTTGCTCAAGGAACCCCTCTACAGTGTGGATGGCTATGAAATGAGCGTGGCCACCAACCATTTGGGGCATTTTCTGTTGGCCAACCTGCTGCTAGAGGATCTGAAAAACTCCCCCGAAAGCGATAAGCGCTTGGTGATTCTTGGCACCGTGACGGCCAACCGCAAAGAACTCGGCGGTAAAATTCCGATTCCGGCTCCTCCTGATTTGGGCAATCTCGAAGGCTTTGAAAAGGGCTTTAAGAAACCGATTGCCATGATTAACGGTAAACCCTTCAAATCGGGCAAGGCCTACAAAGATAGCAAGCTCTGCAATATGCTAACGGCACGGGAACTGCATCGCCGCTTCCACGATAGCACTGGCATTGTTTTTAACTCCCTCTATCCGGGTTGCGTGGCTGATACTCCCCTCTTTCGCAATCATTTCCCTCTCTTTCAGAAGCTCTTTCCCCTCTTCCAGAAGTACATCACGGGGGGCTATGTCAGCCAAGAACTGGCCGGTGAGCGGGTCGCAATGGTGGTGGCAGATCCAGAGTTTCGCCAGTCCGGGGTGCACTGGAGTTGGGGCAACCGCCAAAAACAAGGCCGCAAGGCCTTTGTCCAAGAACTCTCGGCAGAGGGCAGTGATGAGCAAAAGGCTCGCCGCCTGTGGGAGTTGAGCGAAAAACTGGTGGGTTTGGCCTAAAAGTTAACACCTTCTTCCATTCCTCTGGCTGAGCTTGCCGCTATCGTGGAAGTGATCCTTGCCATTGCAGGATGGATGTATGTCACAGCAAGATTTTGGCGTCATTGGCCTTGCCGTCATGGGGGAAAACCTTGCCCTCAATGTGGAGCGCAATGGCTTCTCAGTGGCGGTCTATAACCGCACCCCCGCCCGCACCGAGGCTTTTATGGCGGAACGAGCCGCAGGCCGTCGCTTCAAGGCCACCTATAGTCTTGAGGAATTTGTGGCGTCACTGTCGCGTCCGCGGCGGATTTTGGCGATGGTCAAAGCCGGCCAGCCGGTGGATGACCTGATCCAGCAACTCAAACCGCTCCTTGAGCCGGGGGACATTCTCATTGATGGTGGCAACTCCCTCTACACTGATACAGAGCGGCGGGTGGCAGAGATGGAGGCGGCAGGGCTGTGCTTCTTTGGTATGGGGGTCAGCGGTGGTGAAGAAGGTGCCCTCAATGGCCCAAGTCTGATGCCCGGTGGCAGTCGTGAGGCCTATCAAGCTTTAGAACCCATCCTCACAAAAATTGCAGCGCAAGTGGACGATGGCCCCTGTGTCACCTACATTGGGCCGGGGGGATCGGGGCACTTTGTGAAGATGGTGCACAATGGCATTGAGTATGGTGATATGCAGCTCATTGCTGAAGCCTATGACCTACTGAAAAACCTCCTTGGCCTCAATCACCAGCAGCTCCATGAGGTCTTCCAAAGCTGGAATGCAACCCCTGAACTCAACTCATTTTTGATTGAAATTACCAGTCAGATTTTCACCTATATTGACCCCGAAACCCACTTGCCCCTAGTGGATGTGATTGTGGATGCGGCAGGTCAAAAGGGAACCGGGCGCTGGACGGTGGAAAGTGCCCTTGAAATGGGGGTGGCGATTCCAACAATTACTGCTGCTGTGAATGCTCGCATTATGTCCTCCCTCAAAGCGGAACGGATGGCGGCAGCCCAGGTCCTCCCCGGACCGGTGGCTCACTTTAGCGGCAATCGGGAAGACTTTATCAACAAAATTCGCGATGCCCTCTACTGCTCCAAGATCTGCTCCTATGCCCAAGGCATGGCTCTGATTGCCAAAGGCTCCCAAGAACTGTTTGATAACCAACTCAACCTGAGTGAGATTGCCCGCATTTGGAAGGGGGGCTGCATTATTCGCGCTGGCTTCCTGAATAAAATTAAGCAGGCCTATAGCGAAAATCCCCAACTGGCCAATTTACTGCTGGCGCCGGAGTTTCGCCAAACCATTCTCGATAAACAGGCGGCGTGGCGGGAGGTTCTCGTAGAAGCAACCCGTGCGGGAATTGCGGTACCGGCCTTTGGAGCATCGTTGGAGTACTTCGATAGTTATCGGCGCGATCGCCTGCCGCAAAATCTGACGCAAGCGCAACGGGACTTCTTTGGTGCCCACACCTACGAGCGCATTGATAAGCCGGGAACTTTTCATACCGAGTGGGTGCCGATTCGGGAGGCGGGGAAGGCCTCTGTTTGAGAGGCATGGCTGAAGTGAAATCAGCTCTGTGCTAAGGGGGCGGTGCTTTAGATTATTTTAAGAATGAGGCGAGTCATGCCCTTCTGCGGGGGCGATCGCCCGCTAGCAGTCTGCACCTTGGGGAGGCCAAGAACCCTTGCATCCGTTTATCCGACTCCTGCGCCACAGCCAACGCTACCAACGCCAAGTTTGGCAAGCCTCCCTCTGCTCTGTGCTCAACAAAATTTTTGACCTCGCTCCTCCCGTCTTGATTGGGATTGCCGTGGATTTGGTGGTGAAGCGGCAGGATTCTCTCTTCGCCCGCTGGGGGCTGGCGACCTTTGAGCAGCAATTGTTGGCCTTGGCGGGGCTGTCGTTTGTGATTTGGAGCTTGGAATCGCTCTTTGAGTATGCCTATGCCCGCAGTTGGCGCAACCTAGCCCAGCAGATTCAACACGACTTGCGCCTTGAGACCTATGCCCATGTCCAAGAGATGGATTTGGCCTTTTTTGAGGAGCGCAGCAGTGGCGTGTTGCTCTCGATTCTCAACGATGACATTAACCAACTAGAGCGATTTCTAGATGGCGGTGCCAACGAAATTTTGCAAGTGACGACCACCGTTCTCGTCATTGGTGGTATTTTCTTCTACCTAGCGCCCAATGTGGCGATCTGGGGCATGCTGCCGATGCCCTTTATTCTTTGGGGATCCGTGCTTTTTCAGCGGCGACTGGCGCCTCGCTATGCGGATGTGCGGGAAAAGGCGGGACTCCTCAATGAACGCTTGGCCAACAACATCACGGGCATTCAAACGATCAAAAGCTTTACTGCGGAAGCCTACGAATTGGAGCGTCTGCGCTGGGATAGTGACGCCTACCAACAGAGCAATCGTCGTGCGATTCGCCTCAGTGCTGCCTACATTCCCCTGATTCGCTTTGTGATTTTATTTGGCTTTACGGGCACCTTGGTGCTGGGAGGCTTTGCGGCTTTTCAGGGACGCTTGGATGTGGGTGCCTATAGCACAATGGTCTATCTCATTCAACGCTTGCTCTGGCCCTTGACCCGTTTGGGGGAAACCCTCGATCAGTATCAGCGCGCCATGGCCTCAACGCAGCGGGTGCTAAATTTGCTGGAAACGCCAGTCACGATCTGTACGGGCGATCGCCCCCTTGATCCGCGCCATGTCAAAGGGGAGGTGCGCTTTGAATCCGTCAGCTTTGCCTATGCTGGCCGTGCCCCCGTGCTGAAAAATGTCAGTTTGCATGTGCCTGCGGGTCAGACAATCGCCATTGTCGGCTCTACGGGATCCGGCAAAAGTACCCTTGTGAAATTGTTACTGCGGTTCTATGAGGTACAGCAGGGGCGCATCCTCATTGATGGGGTAGATATTCGCGAGTATCGGCTGCGGGATTTGCGCGGCGTCATTGGTTGGGTGAGTCAAGATGTCTTTCTGTTCCATGGCACCGTCTTTGAAAACATTGCCTATGGCAGTCCGGAAGCAACCCTTGCCGACGTTATCCACGCGGCAAAACTGGCTGAAGCCCATGACTTCATTGAGCAACTCCCCCAAGGTTATGACACGGTGGTGGGTGAACGCGGACAAAAACTCTCCGGCGGTCAGCGGCAGCGGCTGGCGATCGCCCGCACGATTCTCAAAGACCCACCCATTCTGGTGCTCGATGAGGCCACCTCGGCGGTAGATAATGAAACCGAAGCCGCCATCCAGCGATCGCTAGCGCACATTACCGCCCATCGCACCACCATTGCCATTGCCCACCGCCTCTCGACCATTCGCCACGCCGACTGCATTTACGTTCTAGAGCACGGCGAAATCGTTGAACAGGGAACGCACGAGGCACTCTTGGCGCAGCAGGGCGTCTATTATGGCCTCTGGCAAGTACAAGCTGGCCAGCTCCTCCCTGAAGATTAGGGCGTGAGGTGATAGCGTGCCCGCTCCGCCGCTGTCTTTTCGCGATCTAGTTTCAAGATCAGCACTGCCAAGGGGGGCAAACACAGATCAAGGGAGTAGCGACGGTTGTGGTAAGGCCATTCATCAGCCCATTTACCGCCCAAGTTGCCCATATTGCTACCGCCATACTCGCGGGCATCACTGTTAAACAATTCCCTATAGAAACCATGCTCCGGCACACCAATGCGGTAGTGGCTATGGGGCTGTGGCGTAAAGTTACAGACGACAACGACAAAATCTTGGTAGTCCTTGTCCCAACGGATGAAGGACACGACACTGTGGCGGTTGTCACTACAATCAATCCACTCAAAGCCCTCCGATTTGAAATCTTGGGTATAGAGGGCAGGTTGTGAACGATAGAGGCGGTTCAGATCCTCAAAGAAGCGTTTGGTTTGCTGGTGGGGTTCGTATTGCAGCAGGTGCCACTCTAAATCACTCCAGACATTCCACTCGCTCCATTGGGCAAACTCCATCCCCATGAACATTGTTTTCTTGCCGGGATGGGTGAACATGTAGGCAAATAAACAGCGCAGATTGGCGAATTTCTGCCAGCGATCGCCCGGCATTTTGCCAATGATGTTACTCTTGCCATGTACCACCTCATCGTGGGAGAGCGCCAGCATGAAGTTTTCACTGTGGTGGTACCACATACTAAACGTGACATTGTTTTGGTGGAACTGGCGGAACCACGGATCCATGCTGAAGTAGTCAAGAATATCGTGCATCCAACCCATATTCCACTTCAGGTTGAAGCCTAATCCCCCCATGTAGGTGGGCCAAGAGACCATCGGCCAAGCCGTTGACTCCTCAGCGATCGAGAGAATTCCCGGAAAGTAGCTAAAGATCACGTGGTTGACTTGGCGCAGGAAGTTGGCCGCCTCCAAATTCTCGCGTCCCCCATATTCATTAGGAATCCACTCGCCCTCCTTGCGGGCATAGTCAAGATAGAGCATCGAGGCCACGGCATCTACGCGAATGCCATCAATGTGGTACTTGTCAAACCAAAAGAGGGCATTGGCCACGAGAAAATTGCGCACCTCATGGCGACCGTAGTTAAAGACAAGGGTGCCCCATTCCTTGTGTTCGCCCTTACGCGGATCCGCATGCTCATAGAGGTGGGTACCATCAAAGAACGCCAGCCCATGGCCATCCTTGGGAAAGTGCCCCGGCACCCAATCAACAATGACGCCAATACCGTTTTGGTGGCACTGATCTACGAAATACATGAAGTCTTGGGGACTGCCATAGCGAGAGGTGGGGGCGTAGTAGCCAGTGACTTGATAGCCCCAAGAGCCATCAAAGGGATGCTCAGCAATGGGCAAGAGTTCGATGTGGGTGTAGCCCAGTTCTTTAACGTAGGGAATCAGTTTGGCCGCGAGTTCGCGATAGGTGAGAAAGCGTGCCCAAGGCTTGAGTTCTGCCACCTGCACGGGTTCTTGGGGTTTACCATCGGCACCAATGGGCGGATCGTCCATCGAGGCATGGAGCCACGATCCTAAATGCACTTCAAAGACGGAAATTGGTTGCGTCAGCGGGTCAGTGTGCCGCCGTTTTTCCAGCCAGTCATTATCACCCCATTCGTAGCTATTGAGATCGGTAACAATGGAAGCAGTCTTGGGTCGCGGTTCTTGGTAGAAGCCGTAGGGATCTGATTTTTCGTAGATGTGGCCGTCTTGGTTCTTAATTTCGTACTTGTAGTGCTCGCCCACACCTAAGCCGGGGATAAAGAGTTCCCAGATGCCATTGCCGCGCCGTGCCATTTGGTGCTTGCGGCCATCCCAGTGGTTAAAGTTGCCAATGACAGAGACATTGCGGGCATTGGGTGCCCAGACGGCAAAATACACTCCTGCAACGCCATCGACTGTGAGCAGGTGTGCCCCAAGTTTTTCATAAATGCGGTGGTGATTGCCCTCGGCAAAGAGGTGGATGTCAAAATCGGTGAGTTTGGAAGAGCGAAACGCGTAGGGATCGTAGATCACCCGCTCGTGGCCATTTTCATAAATTTTCAGTTGATAATTATTCAGTTGGGGCAAGGGAATACGGCATTCAAAAAAGTGGGGGTGATGAACCGGCGTCATCGGATACTCTTGTCGCTGCTCTGGACAGAGGACACTCACCCGTTCGGCATTTGGTAAATAGGCGCGTACCGCCCACACGGATTGGCCATTTTCATGAATCTGGTGACATCCCAAAATTTCAAAGGGGTCATGGTGCCGGTTGGAAACAATGCGGTCAATCTGTTCGGGCGAAACGGTCATATTTTTATACTTTCGTAAAATATGGGGACAATACTATAGAAAAGTTAACAATCAGAATGCTCCCCTTGACAAGGGCATAGAAGCTATTTCTCTGGTTTCTCTTGATCGGCGGCGTGGGCTAGGAGTCCTTTGAGTAGCTCTGGCAATAGGCTCGGTCCTTGGTAAATCCAACCAGTGTAGAGTTGCACCAGTGTCGCACCGGCCGCTAGTTTTTCGATGACATCCTCTGGCGTGAAAATCCCCCCCACCCCAATAATCGGCAGAGTGCCGTGGGTCTGTTCGTGGATAAAGCGAATGACAGCAGTCGCGCGATCGCGCAAGGGTGCCCCACTGAGACCGCCGGCCTCATCTGCGGGCGATCGCCCCGTTTGGGGAATGATCCGGGTCTTTAATCCTTCCCGTGCCACGGTGGTGTTGGTGGCGACAATTCCCGACAATTCATAGGTTTGAATCAGATCAAGAATGGCGGCAATCTGCTCCCAACTCAAGTCCGGCGCAATTTTCAGGAGCAGGGGTTTGCGGGGGGTATTCGCCGCTTGTAGTGCCTCCAGAATCGGTGCCAGTTGTGCCTTGGCTTGGAGATCCCGCAATCCCGGTGTGTTGGGAGAACTCACGTTGATTACAAAATAATCCCCTAAGGGATGGAGTCGGCGAAAGCTGGCCAGATAGTCCTCTTTGGCAGATTCCAAGGGGGTAATTTTTGACTTGCCTAAGTTAATCCCAATGGGAATCCTAGGGCGGGGCGATCGCTCCAAAAGGGCAGCCATGGCTTCTGCCCCAGCATTATTAAACCCCATGCGATTGATGGCAGCGCGATCGGCCGGTAGGCGAAAAAGGCGCGGACGCGGATTTCCCGCTTGTGGCTGCCAAGTGACGGTGCCCAACTCCGCAAAGCCAAAACCAAAGGCCGACCAGACACTACGGGCGACCCCATTCTTATCAAATCCTGCCGCCAAACCAATGGGATTGGGAAAGCGGAGTCCCCACACCTGCCGTTCTAAACGCGGATCTGAAAGGGCATACCGTTGCTGAAGTTGCTGCCGCAGCCAAGTGCTCAGGGCACGATCCTGATTGAGCCACCCACAGAGGGAGATAAACTGCTGGTGCAAAAATTCTGGATCCGCCTGCAACCCAGAAAAAAGAAGTGGCCGCAGCAGGTGCCGATAGGGATCAATGGCCATCCAGACTGCCATTCCCCCACCTAAAGGGGTTAATGGTCAACACTGTGACCCTAGTCCAGATAGCCCATAAGGACGGGTGAATCATCAATGATATTGGAAGCCACAGGACGTTCCCCAGCGGAATAATAGGTTTCAGCAATGTGCAGACCGCTGGTGGTAATCGGACGAATACCCATCCAATTCACTGTTTCGACAATTTCAAAGTCATCGGCAGCCACGGGGCGCACCCCCATGATGTTCAGGGTTTCAACCACACGGAAATTGGTCGCCACAATGGGGCGAATACCCGCAGAGTTGATGCTGTCGTAGATTTGTAGGCCACTGCTGAGCACAGGACGCTCGCCGGCATCTTTGATCATGTGCACCACTTGCACGGGACTGGCTTCAATGGGACGCAAGCCGGCACTATTAAAGGTTTGCCACACCACGATGTCACTAGCTGTAGTCGTGCCTGCGGGGGCAAGAGCGGTTTTTTCAGCCAAGGAGACCATTTGACCGCTATTTTCTTTGGCGGGCGGGTTGCTGCGACGGGCGGGACGGGCAGCTTTAGCTGTGGGTTCTTCAGGGGGTGGGGTTTGAGGCGTTTCAGTCATGGCGATCGCTCCTAATGCAATAATTCAATCCTACAGGTGAATTTGTATGCAAGCATTCTATATCCCTAGTCCTTAGATCATAGCAGCCCAAGAGGGGTGCCAGTGGTTTGAGAGATCCCTTTCGGCGCAGGAACAGTTGGCTTTTCAAGCGTGCAGCAGGGGCATCATGTCGCTGGGTGCCCCTTGGCCAATCACTTTGCCGCGCTCAAGAACAATGGCACCATCCGCTTGCGCCAGTTCATCGAGACGATGGGTGACCCACAGCGCGGTGATCCCTTGGGTGTTGACCAGTTGCCGCACGTAGCCCAAGAGTTCCCGCTGACTATCGGGGTCAAGGAGTGCCGTGGGTTCATCGAGCAATAGCACCCGACAGTGGCGAGCGATCGCCCCGGCAATGGCCACCCGTTGTTTTTGACCACCACTGAGGGCATAGATGGGACGGCGTTCTAGACCCTGTAAATTCACCGCTTGCAGGGCTGCACTCACGCGCTCGCGCACCTGCCAATAGTTAAGAGCCTCACCATTGAGACTAAAGGCAATATCGGCACCGACACTGGGCATCACCAGTTGGTGATCGGGATTTTGAAAGACAAAACCAAGGGGTTGCTCCACATAGACCTCGCCACTTTGAGGTTGCAAAAGCCCCCCCAAAATACGGACCAACGTTGATTTGCCACTGCCATTGCGGCCAAGGAGCATCCACAGTTGCCCTTTGGGAATGTCCAGTGAGACCCGATCTAGAACCAACGCCTCTGGCGACCAGCCAAAAGAAACATCTTTGAGATGAATGGCCGCAGGGATTGCCGCCATGGGTTTTTGGACAATGCTCATGTTTTTCGGTAGGGTGAGGATGACCCCCAATTGGGTTGTCGTGCACCAAGTAAGGGAGCGGCTATGCAAGAGGGATTATACATTGTCCTCATTAGTATTCATGGTTTGATTCGGGGCGATCGCCTTGAACTGGGGCGAGATGCCGATACGGGAGGACAAACCCGCTATGTGGTCGAACTGGCCAAAACCCTTGCAGCCCATCCCCGTGTTGCCCAGGTGGATTTGGTCACTCGTCTGATTGCCGATGCCAAGGTCAGTCCCGACTACGCCCAGCCCATTGAGCGAATTGGCGATCGCGCCCGCATTGTCCGTCTGGCCTGTGGCCCTCGCCGCTATTTGCGCAAGGAGGTTCTTTGGCCCTATTTAGACGTATTTGCCGATGAACTGTTGCGCCACCTCCGCCAAAGTGGCCGCATGCCCGATGTCATTCATAGTCACTATGCCGATGCCGGTTATGTGGGCTGCCGCGTTGCCGGTTGGTTGGGGGTTCCCCTTGTGCACACAGGGCATTCCCTCGGACGGGTCAAACGCCAGCGACTTCTTGCCCAGGGCAGTAAGCCCGATGCCATTGAGGAGCAGTTTCACTTTACGACTCGCATTGAAGCCGAGGAGCAAACCCTTGCCAGTGCGGCACTGATTATTGCCAGTACCCATCAGGAGGTCGAAGAGCAGTATCGCCTCTACGATCAGTACGACCCGGCGCGGATGGCGGTGATTCTACCGGGGGTAGATACCAGCCGTTTCTATCCAGCCCCTGTGCCAGCGGATTTGCCTTTTCGCAAGGAATTGCGTCGCTTTTTAGTGGAACCGGAAAAACCCTTTATCTTTTGCCTCTCCCGACCGGTACCGCGCAAGAATGTGGCTGCCCTGCTCAATGTCTATGGCACGGATCCCCTGTTGCAGGAGCGAGCCAATCTGGTCTTGGTGCTCGGCAATCGCACTGATATTAGCAAGATGGAGGCCAGCCCTCGCCAAGTATTGACGGAACTCTTTTTGCTGGTCGATCGCTATGACCTCTACGGCAAAGTGGCCTACCCCAAAACCCACACCAGCGATGAAGTCCCGGATTTTTACCGTTTAGCCGCCCAGCAACGGGGGGTCTTTATCAATCCGGCCCTGACCGAACCCTTTGGCCTCACCCTCATCGAAGCTGCCGCCTGTGGCTTGCCGATTTTGGCCACCGCAGATGGAGGGCCGCAGGAGATTATCCGCCACTGTTGTAATGGGTTGCTCTTTGATGCCCTTGATCTAGAAGCCATTCGCAGCGCCCTGCATCAAGCCTTTCAAAGTGATAGCCAATGGCAGACTTGGGCAGACAATGGCCTTAAGGGGGTACACGCCCACTACTCTTGGCGCAGTCATGTGGAGATGTATCTACAGGCTCTCGATCAACTAGCGGAAAAATCCGTGTTGCCAGTGTTGAGTCTGCAACGCCAACCCAGCCAGTACCAAGGCAATAGGCTGCCAACCACCTTGACACGGAATCGCCTGCTGACGCTTGAGTGCCTGTTAATTAGTGATATTGACAATACCTTGATTGGCGATCGCGCGGCCCTTGAGCAACTCTTAGATCTGCTGCAACGCCGGCCAGAAATGGGCTTTGGGGTGGCGACGGGGCGTCACTTGGCACTCACCCTTGAAGTCCTAAATGAATGGGGAGTGCCCATCCCTGATGTCTTAATTACCTCTGTGGGAAGTGAAATTTACTATGGCCCCCATCTTGTTCCCGACACCAGTTGGCAGCAGCATATTAGCTATCGCTGGGAACCTCAACGGGTCAGAGAGACTCTTGCTGATGTCGCCGGCCTGACGCTGCAACCTCCTGAAAATCAACGCTCCCACAAAATTAGCTATAACGTTGACACCACAGTTCTCCCTAGCATTACACCGGTCTTGCGGTTACTGCGGCAGCAAAAGCTCCATTGTCGTCCCATTTTTTCCCATAATCAGTTTTTGGATATTTTGCCCCTGCGTGCCTCCAAAGGCGATGCCCTGCGCTATCTCGCCCTCAAGTGGGGCTATCCCCTGCAAAAACTCTTGGTGGCTGGGGATTCCGGCAATGACGAGCAAATGCTGACGGGCAATACCCTTGCTGTTGTTGTAGGCAATCACAGTCCTGAATTGGACAAGTTGCGCGATCGCCCCCACATTTACTTTGCCCAAGGTCACTATGCCCAAGGGATTTTAGAAGCAATTGAATACTATGGCTTCTAGGGAAAAGCCTGCGACAGGGTCAAACTGGAAATTCCCTTGGCACGGTAATCGGCAAGAATCTGATCCAGTGCCTCCACCGTCGGTTGTCGAGTGGGATTGAGTTGGGGATTGCTCTGCATTGCTGGGTTGAACTCCGTGCCATCGTGCATCAGCACCAGTTGGCGATCGCCCCCCTGAATCACGCTGTTGGCAATCATCGCCGCCGTTGTTTCAAGATTCCAATCGTGAGTATCCAATGACCAAAGAGCGGAATTCATCCCCAGAGCCTTCACGTGACCTAAGACTTGGGCATTTTGATCACCATAGGGCGCACGAAACCAACGCGGATAGTAGTTGACACCGATTTGTTGCAAACATTGATGGATTTGCTGCTGATTTTTTGCTAACTGTGCCCACTGTACCTGTGAGGATTCTTGGGTTAAGAGGAGATGATCGTAAGTATGGTTGCCAATTTCATGTCCCTCGCGATAGATCTGCTGCAAAATGTCACAATTTTGAGCCACACGCCCACCAATCACGAAAAAGGTTGCCTTCATGCCATACTGGCGCAACTTATCAAGAATGGGCAGTGTGTACTCCCGCGTAGGGCCATCATCAAACGTGAGCGCCACATGGTTAGCCGGAATTTGTGCGGCATAGGTTGCGGCATTTTCATAATTGATGTTAATAAACTTGCTGGTGGCTGGCAGTGGTTGATGGTTTCCTGATGGCGATGGCGGTACTAGAGAAGATGGCCCAGCATCCATCGGTGTTTGTGTTTGTCTTGGCACTGCTTTTGTCTGACTGGTCTGACTTATTATCGTGCTTGAATTAGATCGTGCGGCTGGTTGGTTTGCAGACTGCGACCCATAAAAGTGCAAGAGCGTAGTGCTGATGAGAATGACTAAAATCGTTGCTACTGCAAAAGAGACAAATTTGATGACCTTTTGAGAGCGAGGATTTCCAGCCTTTTGCAATAGCGGTTTAGCTTGAGGTCTGATGTTATTTAATCGACCCATGTTGGTTCACCTACATAGAAAGGATAGCCACTCTCCTGACTTAGTGAATTGGCAAAAGCTTCAGCTTCCTCTTGGGAGCGAAAACTGGCTACTTGAGTTTGACCGTTGATGATAATGGCATCACCACAGTAGCGTTCTTTGACCAGATCAAGGGCAGAACTGGGGCCTCGAACCGGCCACCAATAGGCATTAGGCGCATAGCTGGAACCGCAAGCAGGTTGCCACGACAGTTGTGAGGGATTGGCTGGGGGTGCGTCTAGTTCATCTGGGGGCGACACTGTTTGCACGGGTTCGACTGGCGGCGGTGTGGGTTCTGGGGATTCGGCTGGTGGAGACGTTGGTTCTGGAGTTGGCGACGGAGATGCAAGAGGTGGCGATGGGTTAGGAGTTTCTGCTACTTCAGTAGCGGCATTGGGTGGCAAGGAAGGGCGGGGTTCTAGGCGGTTCCATAGCAAGATGATAGCGATCGCTGCAAACATACTTCCAAAGGCGATCAACAGTGAGACGAGAACTAGCCACGGTGGTAATGATGACTGGGCTGTGGGTACGGGCTGCGTCACAGAGAAGGGTTGGTTTGTCGGGGTGTTAGGAAAGGGTGGGGGTGGAGCAACGGGTTCGTGGACAACACTTCCCGTCTCAACCATCCTCCAGTATTGATCCTGCCGTTCGACTCGTGCTGGCTTCAGGAGTTGACCTGACCTTTCACTGGGGTGCTGGGGTAAGGTTCGCCGAAATAGATAAGGATCGAATTCCCCCTTGTGCAAGGGAATGAGCCAAGATTGCCGATTAACATCTGTGATCACGAAATAATTAGGATTAGAACTACCCTCGGTAAAAACGACTTCTTGACTCTGAGGATTCAAGGGATGGACGGGTGCAACCCGTGTGGCATAGTTCTGGATGTCTAGCCAATCGCTATGGAGGCCACTGTTGTATTTCTCAAGCAGCCAATTGACCGATGGCACAAACTGTGGCGAGGAAGACTGCTCATCAATAACGGTTGTTTCTAGCTCTTCGGTCTCTGGCGCTTTTTTGAGTTCTGTTTGTATTTCTTCTAGGGCAGCTTCGACTTCCTGAGCAGATTGATAGCGATCACTAGGCGCAACAGCCAGCATCTTCGCCAAAACATCTCGAAGCTTTGGTGTAATTTGAACGTGCTTTTGCCAGTTCCAAGTGTGATGATAGTTATCAAATAATTCTCTAGGGTCTTTGCCAGTAAGTAAGACAAGACAGGTCACTGCTAGGGCATATAGATCGGAACTTGGAAAAACCTGCTCGCCTCTCTGTTGCTCTGGTGCTGCGTAGTGCGCTGTATAGATCCGCGTATGACCTTTAGCAACTTCAGCCACGCGAGAAACGTCTTTGACTGCGCCAAAGTCAATCAAATAAAGGCGACGTTGTCCGGGAAACTTACTGTTCTTTGCCGATTGGCGGATAATGTTCGCTGGCTTAATGTCTCGATGAATTGCTCCTTGATCGTGGATGTACTGCAAAACGGGTAGGAGATCCTTCAAGACACCCTGAACTTCCTCTTCCTTCAAATACCTGTGATGGGCTAGTTCAGACTCAAGTGTATCGCCATCAATAAATTCCTGAACTAGATAAAAATAGTTTTGCTCCGCCTCTCCTGTGGTGCTGCTCACCCGCTCTTGAAAAAAGGCAAAGAGAGTAGGAATTTGGGGATGCTCCCCTAGTTTTTCTAGGAGTCGTGCTTCTCGCTTGAATAAATCTTCCGCTTTTTTCAAGAGGGCTAGGTTAGAAGTTTCCACTTGCAGTTGCTTGATCACACACTGGCGTTTGGCAGGGGTATCTAAATCCCGTGCGAGGTAAGTAATCCCAAAGCCGCCTTGTCCCAAAACTTGTTGGGCAACATAGCGCCCCCGCAAAATTAAGGGCATGCCGCAGTTAGCACAGTACTTTTGGCCAATGCTGTCAGCAGAAACATCCCCATCTAGTTCAGGCAGGTCAGTTTGGGGGAGGGAACACTGGGGGCGGGTGCAGTGAATAAGCATCGTCCTATGTGAAGTAGCACCAAGTTATCCACAATTAAAGCTGATTGAACACCTGAGCGACAACTTCGGGGCTAACGGAGATACTGTCAAGACCTAAGTCAATTAACCACGGTAACCAATGGGGATAGCGGGTGGGGGCTTCGCCACAAAGACTACAGCCCAAATGGTGGGCTTTGGCCTCTTGAATCAGTTGAGCGATCGCCCTGCGAACGGCAGGATGGTCTTCATTTAATTCTGCTAGGGTTGTTTCGCGGTCAATGCCCAAAAGCAGTTGCGTCAGATCATTGGTGCCAATTGTAATGCCAGCAACGCCAAGATTGGCTAGATCAGACAGTAAAAATAAAATGGCCGGCACCTCCGCCATGACCCACAGTTCTACGCCCGCATTTGGTGTGAGGCTGTGCTCCGCAAGTGCTTTTTGACAATAGGCCACTTCACTGACACTGCGCACAAAGGGCAGAACAATCCGTAGGGGGCAGGTTTCTAAACGGTGGGCGATCGCCAGCGCCGACAGTTCCAAGTGAAATAGTTCTGGACACTGGGGATAGCGACTCACGCCCCGCAGCCCCCAATCTGTTTCCGGTTCAAAGCGAGATCCCCCCAAAAGTTGTCGATAATCCGCTGGCCGCAAATCCAACGTGCGATAAAAGAGGGGACGGGGGGCGATCGCCCGCATAAATTCACACAGGTGCTGCACCCAGCGATCGCGCAATTCGTCTGCTTCTCCCTGTTCTAGCCAATGGCAGGGATGGCGATGATCCAAAAAGGCCAACAACATCAACTCTGAGCGCAACAGGCCAATGCCATCACAGGGGAGCGATCGCAATAACCGCAGGGCACTGACTTGACTCACATTTACCATGACCTGCAAGGGCAACCGCTTGACCATCGGGGGTGAGGGCGTTTGCGGAGACGGGGTAGCCACCACTGGCAATGGCTCTGGGGGCAGTTGATAGATAGACCCCCGATGAGCATCTAGAAATAGCGTCATTCCCGAACTAATCTGCTGAGTCGCATTTGCCACACCGACAACGGCGGGTCGTCCCAATTCCCGCGCTAGAATCGCCCCATGACTCGTTAGCCCCCCCTGCTCACAAATCACGCCAACGGCAGCATTCACAAGGGGCAACCAATGGGCGGGAATGCTTTTGCTAACTAAAATCCGCCCGGCCACAGCAGCGGGAGCACAGGGGTCGGTTACAACAATGGCGGGGGCGATCGCCTGCCCAGGAGCAGCGGGCAGCCCTTCAGCCAATAATGTGCGCTCTACCGGCTGCGGCGCAGGAACGACCGGCAGAGGTTCTGCTAAACACTGTCCCCACCAAACCTGTGTCTGACTGCGATGCCAAACCCAGAGATGGGACGCCGCCCCGCGACAGGCCTGCTGCAAGTATTGTTCCTCGGCGGGCGTCAGCTCAATTCCCCTTGGGGGCAAGGGAATGCCGTGATGGGGGAGCGTCACACCGCTGGCGATCGCCTTAAGCTTTCGATCTGTGCCTGCCCACCAGCCGGAGGTCACCGTGGTACTCAAGGGGTACAGCAAAATTGCCACTTTGAGTTGACAAAAATCCCATCCCTGCTGCCAATAGGTATAGAGATTCTTGGTGTTTACAAGAGCCGCAAAGGCCGCTTCGATTGCCTGATGACACAGGGGCAAACTGGGATGGTGCAAAACTGTCCCGCGACCCAGTCCCCAAGGTAAGTCCACCGCTTCTTGCCAAAGATAGGTGGTGAGAACAAGATGATTCTCTCCCCCCCGTTGTTGCCAAAAGTGATGACAAGCAGCAAAAACTGTTTCTAACTCCCCCACATCCAAAGGGGGCAATTCATGGGTCATCTCCAGTGCCAGTGCCTTGAAATCCGCTGCATTGGGGGCCATCTCCTGCCAGCGATCCCAGGCCGCTTGCCACAGTGGAATGACGCCAGAGCGCAACTGTTGCCAGACACTGGTGGCAATCAACCATACAGGATGAGGCGGCGGCAAGACTTTTTGCGTCTCTTGCAGGGCAACCAATGTCGGGGAAAGGGCTTCCGCTGGGTACTGTTGTAGGGGTTCCAGAAGGAGTGATGTCACAAATCCGTTTCCTTAAATCGTCCTTGGGGGTCTGGGAGCGGACGATCCGACCTAGGGAGAACTCACTTCCGTTTGCTGACGGCGACGAATGTTGAGGACATCAGTGATTTTTCTAATTTGCGCCAAGATATGATCCAACTGCTTTGCATTCACAATATCAATACACAAATCAATAATCGCCGTGCGTCCTGGATCTGTGTGGACATTGGCTCGCCGCACATTAATTTGATTATCGGTTAAACGAGTCAAAATATCCTTAAGAATACCAACGCGATCAATCACCTCAATTTGTACATCCACAGGGTAGGTTTGAGGACGCCGTTGATTGACTTTTGTGTTCCAACTCACGGGAATCAGGCGATCGCTCGACACCGACTCTAGGTTGCTACAGCCCTGACGATGAATCGAAATACCCCGACTCCCCAGCGTCACCACGCCAATAATTGGTTCATCGGGCACGGGACAACAGCAGCCAGCAATGTGATAAACCAAGCCCTCCACCCCCAGAATCGGAGAATCACTAGGTTTGGTGGTGGCAGGTACACGGTTGACAGGAGCAGATTCCGACGGCAATTCCGGTGTGGTTGTCTCTGGACGCGCTAGAGTAATTGCCCGCAGCCGATTCACCACGAGATTCAACGTGATTTCGCCATAGCCCAAGGCGGCTACGAGATCATCGACACTCTGGTAGTTGCTGCGCTCGGCCACCTGCTGCATTTGCGGTGACTTGAGGAGCGTTTCCAAACCGGCTTTGCCCAGTTCTTTCTCTAGTAATTCCCGTCCCCGTTGCAGGTTTTCATCGCGGCGCGATCGCTTGTACCACTGCCGAATGCGGTTGCGTGCCGCTGTGGTTTTAACAAAGTTCAACCAGTCCAAACTGGGATGGGCAGTCTTTTGGGTAATAATCTCAACAATGTCGCCATTGCGCAGTGGCGTATCCAAGGGCACCATCCGCCCATTCACCCGTGCCCCCGCACAGTGATTCCCGACATCGGTGTGAATATGGTAGGCAAAGTCCAAGGGCGTCGCCCCCTGTTGCAGGGCAAGGACATCCCCTTGGGGCGTAAAGACATAAACTTCCTTATCAAAGAGATCATCGCGAATGCTGTCGAGATATTCTTGGGCATCCTTGAGGTCATTTTGCCAATCCAGCAGTTGCCGTAGCCAAGTGAATTTTTGATCGCGGGCACTCCACTGTTGCGGCAAGGAATGACCCGTTTCTTTGTACTTCCAGTGGGCGGCAATCCCATACTCAGAGACATGGTGCATGGCCAACGTGCGGATTTGCACCTCCAAGGGGCGCCCCCCAAGACCAATAACTACCGTGTGCAGCGATTGATACTGGTTGGGTTTGGGCAGGCTAATGTAGTCCTTGAACCGCCCCGGCACCGAAAGAAAACAGTCATGGACGACGGCCAGGGCACGATAGCACTCATCCTTTGTGGCCACCAGAATGCGAATGCCCGCCACATCATAGATTTCATGGAATTCTTTTTGCTGCCGCATCATTTTTTGGTAGATGCTGTAGAGGTGCTTGGGACGGCCACTAATTTCTAAGTAGCCAAAGCCCATTCCCGATAACCGCTCCTGAAGAATTTGAATTGCCTGCTGGAGTTGCGCCTCGCGATTGGCGCGTTTTTCGGCCACGAGTTCCTGAATGCGACGGTAGGCTTCTGGCTCTAAATACTTAAAGGCCAAATCCTCCAGCTCCCACTTGATCCGCCAAATCCCTAAGCGGTTGGCGAGGGGGGCAAAGACATCACGGGTTTCTTGGGCAATAGCACGGCGGCGATCTTCCGGCAGATACTCAAGGGTGCGCATATTGTGCAGGCGATCGGCTAGCTTGACAACGATGACCCGAATATCCTGCGCCATCGCCAAAAACATTCGCCGGAAACTTTCCGCTTGCCGCTCCGTCTTACTGGAGAAGCTAAACTTCGAGAGCTTGGTCACCCCCTCCACCAGTCGCCGCACCTCAGCACCAAAATTGGCTTCTAGCTCCTCTGCTGTAACAGCGGTATCCTCAATGACATCGTGGAGAAACCCCGCCGCCAAAAGAGCAGGCCCACCGCCTAAATCCCGCAGAATACTTGCCACTGCCACAGGATGGGCAATGTAGGGTTCCCCAGACGCACGCCGCTGTCCTTGGTGTAGGTCGTAGGCAAATTGAAACGCTCGACAGACCAAATCATCCCCATTCTCAGGATCTGGATTTCCCAGGCACGTCGCTAACCAATCGGGTAATTCAATATCAGTCGGCAAGCTAGGTGCAAAAGCGTTCATGGCAGCAGGCGATCGGGAGGGCAGCACAGTGGATTCGAGTACGTATATTCTAGTTCAATTTCATGCCTATCGCGTGAATCCCTATCGTCAAGACGCTCCTAAACTCTCTCAAGTGTTGCAGCTCGGGATTGTTCAATTTTGATCTCCTTTAACATAAAAATTAAGGATTTTAATCAGCAAGGGGGCGAAGCGTATCGTGGGGGTCTCACTCACACCAATGACACGTCACTACATTCTGCGTTTACTCAATCAGGGCAGGAATATTTTTGCCCTCGCAGGTCAAAGTTTAGAAAAAGCAGCGAAAGATCACGAGAATGACCTTCTTTTTCGCCTAGAATCCCTTGCTCCCTCGGAATTGGCAGCCGTGGACATAATTGTGCGCCTACACCGCTCCCTTAGCAACGAAGGAAAAGAGGAGCCTCACCAACAGGTGCAATTAAAAAGCCTTGAAGAAAAACTATGGCGAATTTTGGGTATGGACTTCCCCTCTGAGAGTCCTCAAGATGTGCCTAGGGCGCAAGTCATTCCTGTCAAAGAGCAGCCATCTTTAACGGTCGCTCAAGCCCTCGATCACTTGAACCGAGTCAGTGAATTAGCCCAAAAATACCTTGGCAAAGTCATCGTCGCGAATTATTGGCGCGCTACACGCCCCTCTAGTAGCTGGTTGGCTGACTTCGTGGTCACGGACAATGGTTACATTACCTACCATGGTTCTCTAGTGCCTCGGCAAGTGGTTGTCACTGCAAACCAACAGCAACAGTTGGAAACATGGTTAGTGAGTTTTGTTGATCAATGTCGCCGCATTCTCCCCCTCTTTCGGCATGATCTGCAAAAAGCACAGCTGTCGGGTTCTTCCCTAGGACCTGAATCAGGGATTACTGCTGTTGCAGATAAGCACTAGCGCCCAAGGTTTGCAGCTTTTCATTCTTAGCAGTCACCGTTGCCGACAATTCTTGACGGTAGGCAATCACCTCCTTCAACAGGTCAGGATCATGACTGGCCAGCAGTTGCACTGCCAGTAATCCAGCATTTTGGGCATTGCCAATGGCAACCGTGGCCACGGGAATCCCAGCGGGCATCTGCACAATTGAGTAGAGGGAGTCCAGCCCCTGTAAATAGCGGCTGGGGACGGGTACGCCAATCACGGGTAGGGGCGTTAAGGCGGCAATCATACCGGGCAAGTGAGCGGCTCCGCCAGCACCAGCAATAATGACTTTGAGACCCCGCTGATGGGCATTCTGGGCAAACGCCACCATGGCAAGGGGGGTGCGGTGGGCTGAGAGAATAGCCACTTCATGGGGAATGCCAAAGCGTTCACAGATGGCGATCGCCCCCTGCATGGTTGGCAAATCGGAATCACTGCCCATGACAATGGCAACCAGCGACATCTCTGACATCCCTCTTTCCTGAGTTCGCAACAAACTGTTTATCAGTTCCACTATCGCAAAATATCATTTCTCTATGATCACTGCTGCTGCAATTAAGGCATTTGCCCATCAGTTGGGGTTCCATCGGGTGGGGATTGTGGATTTGCGCACCTATAATGATGACCATCCTTCTGGCGTGGCTGCCCTACAACGCTGGTTAGCTCAAGGCTTCCAAGGGGAGATGGCGTGGATGGCCAACCCTCGGCGACAGGAGATTCAATCCGTCCTGCCGGGAGCGCGATCGGTGATTTCCGTTGCCCTCAATTACTATCAGCCTGATCCAGAGCCACCCCCCAAGGTGAAAATTGCCCGCTATGCCTGGGGGCGGGATTACCATCGGGTCCTGGGAAAACGCTTGCAAGCCCTAGAGCAATGGCTTCAGGCTCAGGTACCTGAGATGGACTACCGTTGGTATGTCGATACTGGCCCGGTACAGGACAAAATGTGGGCAGAGCAAGCGGGAATTGGTTGGATTGGCAAGCACAGTAATGTGATTTCACGGCAGTATGGCTCGTGGATTCTTTTGGGAGAGTTAATCACCACATTGGAGTTGACGGGCGATCGCCCCCACACCAATCACTGCGGCACCTGTACCCGTTGCTTGGCCGCCTGTCCCACCGGCGCCATTGTTGAACCCTACGTGGTGGATGCCAACCGCTGCATTGCCTACCACACGATCGAAAGCCGTGCCCCCGAACTCCCCCCCGCCATTGCTGCTCATTTAGAAGGTTGGGTTGCCGGCTGTGACATTTGCCAAGAGGTGTGTCCATGGAATCAGCGTTTTGCTCAACCCACGGATGTGGCTGACTTTGCCCCGCGATCGCCCCTCTTGAATACTTCCCCAGAGGAATTGGCCACCCTTAGCGATGCAGCATGGGATGAACTCACCCGTGGTTCTGCCCTACGGCGAATTAAACCAGCCCAATGGCGCCGCAACGCCCAAGCAGTGCTGTCAAGCAATCGGTATGATTAGAAGTGATTCAATGCGGAGGCTCACCTATGGTTCGACGACGCTCCACCCCTTGGATTCATCGTTGGTCACGGTGGTTGATTGGCGGGGTTGCCCTCGCTGGCATGGTGGTGACGGCTTACCTAACGATCGCCAAGCTGACCAACCAAGAGGTTACTTGTCCCACCGATGGCTGTGACATTGTCCTTAATAGTCCTTGGGCAACCGTGTTTGGCATTCCCCTCTCCCTCATTGGGTTTGTCGCCTACACGGGGATGCTGTCGTTGGCGGCGCTGCCCCTGTTGTTGAACCAGCCGCAGCAAAAAGAACTCCGCCGCAATGCTGAAAACACCACTTGGCTTTTGCTCTTTCTGGGGGCAACGGCCATGGCCAGCTTCAGCAGTTATCTAATGTATATCTTGGTTACAGAGATTAAGGCCACTTGTCCCTATTGCATTGCCTCAGCCGTCTTTAGCTTTACATTTTTGATCTTGACGATTATTGGTCGTGAATGGAGCGATCGCGGCCAGCTCTTTTTTAATGGTGTCATTGTTGCTGTGATTACGCTAGTGGGGGTATTTGGCATCTACAACACCCGCATGGCCACGACTGACGGCCCCGGCATCGCCATCGTCAATACCTCAGGTCCGGCGGAAATTGCCCTCGCTCGCCATCTCACCCAAGTGGGAGCAGTCATGTATGGTGCCTATTGGTGTAGCCACTGCCACCATCAAAAGGAACTCTTTGGTAAGCAGGCGGTACGGGAACTCAACTATGTTGAATGTGACCCCAATGGTGCCAATCCCCAAGTGGAACGCTGCCGTGCCAAGGGAATTCAGGGCTATCCCACATGGGAAATTAATGATCAGCTTTACTCCGGCACGCGATCGCTAAGCGAACTCAGTCAACTCAGCCAATACACAGGCCCGATGAACTTCAAGAACCAATAGGCGCAAGGAACGGCAGTGATAGAATGAATCACGCCCGTGGTGCGGTGAGCCTCATCGCAGATGATTAAATCAAAGGGGGGTAGGCCAGCCTCTTGGGTGGCGGTAAAACTTGCACTGAATCGCCCAAAATTCGCCACTGATCCGTTCTTTGGTCACCAAGTCAGTGTCAATGTCACCACTATTGTCCCGCTGCGGATACTCCCACCACAGCCACAGATTGCTAAATAAATCCTGATAGTAGGGGTCGGTGCGAAAGTAAGCCTGCATTAACTGCTCAAAGCGATCGCCCCAGTCCTGTTTTGACTCTGCTGCTGCTCGAAATTCCGCCAAAATATCATTAATCTTAGCTATGAGACTTGTCGCACTGCTAATTTTTTCTAAAATACAGCCCTTTTCTCAAACAGGCGATCATCTCCCCCTAGGAGCTTTCAACGATTGCACGGCGTCACCAACCCCCTCTATCAGCAGGTATAATCTAATGATGTCCTGCCCCTGCGGTTTCACTGACTATGCCCTGCGAGATCAATCACGGTCTGGGTCGCTTTAACTCTAAACGAGATCTCCATGCCGCCCTCGGAATTCCCCTATCGGCAGCACCGGCGGAAATTCGTAAGCGGTATCTCAAAATTGCTAAGACACTGCACCCCGACAGCCGTGATGATGAATCGAGTAAAAAACTGGCCAGTGAGTTGCTCTCAAAATTTGTCAATCCTGCCTATGAGGTGCTGTCCCAAGAAAAAGAGCGGGAAGAATATCAAGTCATTTTGCGCTTACTCGAAAAGCAACTGCTAACGGCCAATATTGTGCCAACGCCCACTTTTGACTTGGCGAAGGAAGTCTTTAATGCTGCCAATGTCGAAGAAGCTTACCAGAAGGCGCTCAATACGCTTGCCCAAGATCAATACAAAGACTTAAACAACGTGCTTAAAATCAGTGAACAAATTAGTGAACTAAATCTCATCTATTTGTGGCGATCGGCAGGGGGCAAAGCAACGGCGACGGCACCAACAGTTTCTACCCCCACTCCTCAGTCAAAACCCACGGACACTCAAGTGATGGCCACCCCTACACCCACAGGGGCCATGCCTGCCGCAGAGGTGCCCAAGACTGACCAATTTACCGAACAATACTTCCGGCGAGCAGAAGAACTCTTTAATAAGGGCATTTATCTAGAAGCCATTAAGGAACTGAAGGACGCCCTCAAGATTGACCCCCGCAGTGCCCGCTGCAATGCCCTATTGGGCAAGGTGTATCTGGAACAAGGCTCCCTGAGCATGGCCAAAATCCACTTTAATCAAGCCTTAAAACTGAATCCCCAAGAGGTCATGGCGCTACAGGGACTAGAAACCATTCAGAAAAAAGAGCGCAAGGCACAGCAGCAGCAAAAAAGTACGGAGCCGCCAAAACCAGAGAAAAAGAAATCCTCCTTCTTTGGTCTTTTTGGGAAAAAGTAACTCACTATGGTGTATCAACCTGCCTGTGGTGCCCGCGATATTCTGCCCCTCGATGTGGCACGACAACGGTGGCTAGAGCAGCGCTTGGAGCGGGTCTTCCAAAGCTGGGGCTATCAAGAAATCATTACCCCGACGATCGAGACGTTGGCCACATTGACGGCAGGGGGGACGGTTCATCCAGAGACGGTCATTCAAGTCCAAGGGAGTGGTGATGAACCCTTGGGATTACGTCCAGAATTAACGGCTTCCATTGCCCGCGCCGCCGTCACCCGTATGGCAGGAATGCAACTGCCCCAAAGGCTCTATTACAAAACCAATGTCTTTCGGCGAACAACAGTGGCGCAGTTGGGGAATCAGCAGGAGTTTTTCCAAGCGGGGGTGGAGCTACTGGGGGCAACGGGTTTAGCAGCAGATGCAGAAATTCTCTGGCTAGTGCAGGAGTGTCTTGGGGCGTTAGCGGTTGAGGAAGTCTATCTCTTGGTGGGGGATGCCCATTTGACACAACAGTTGCTCAGTACCTTCCCAACGGAACTGCAAAAAACCGTACGCCAATGCTTGGCCAATTTAGACCGCGTGAGCTTGCAGGCTCTGCCGGCCCCTTGGCGCGATCGCGCCCTTGCCCTCTTTGATCTACGGGGTAGTCCGAAGGAGGTGGGGGAACGTTTGCAGCAATGGTCAGATGTGGCTGGGGTGGGCGATCGCTTTGAGGAACTTCAGCGATTGTTGGACTTGGTGGCCAAGTCGTTGTCTATTACCCTTGATCTGAGCCTTGTGCAGTCCTTTGACTATTACACAGGGATTATTTTTGAGGTCTTGATTCCCACAGATACTGAACTGCGGTTGGTGGCTCAAGGGGGACGCTATGACCAGTTGCTGAGCATTTACCATCCCGATGGTGCGGCTGTGCCGGGGATTGGTTTTGTCTTTAATGTGGAGGCATTGCTTCAGGCGATCGCGATCCCACCGGCAGCCCTATTAGCTCCCCGCAGCCAATGGTTGGTGGTTCCCCGCACAGCCAACGCCCTAGCAGCCGCTCTGCAACACGCCCAAACGCTGCGCTTGGATGGCTCAACCCGTGTGGAGTTGGCATTGCTGGATCTCCCACCAGAACAAATCCGCGCCTATGCCCGCGATCGCCAGATTCCCTATATTGCTTGGATTGAGAGTGATGCGCCACCGCAGATCGAAGCCCTCAGTGATGGGGCAACCTATTTGCAGATTCAGAGTGTTTAGACCATGCTAACAATCGCTCTGCCCAAAGGCGCCCTGCTGAAAGACAGTATTGCCTACTTCCAACGGGTGGGCTTAAATTTTGAAGCGCTCCTTGAGCCGGGAAATCGCCAGCTCCAAGTGTTGTCTCAAGATGGGCGTGCCCGTGCTCTTTTGGTACGTGCCCAAGACGTTCCTGTTTATGTGCAGTATGGCCAAGCGCAGTTAGGCATTGTTGGCTATGATGTGCTGCGGGAGAAAAATCCCCACGTGGCTAAGCTAGCGGATCTGGGTTTTGGTCAGTGCCGGCTCTCAGTCGCCGTCAAAGCCTCTAGCCCCTACCGCAGTGCCCGCGATTTGCCCCCCCATTGCCGCGTCGCCTCAAAGTTTGTCCGCTGTGCCGATGCCTTTTTCCAACAGTTGGATTTACCCGTGGATATTGTGCCTCTCTATGGTTCGGTGGAACTGGGGCCGATTACAGGGATGGCGGAGGCGATTGTGGATTTGGTGTCAACGGGGCGCACCCTCAAGGAAAATGGCCTTGTGGAGTTAGAGCAAATTTTCACCAGTACTGCCTATTTGATTGCCCATCCCCGCAGTTATCGCCTGAACCTCAGTGGCTTGGGACACTACGTTCCGCAATTAACAGCGGCGATCGCCTGATCTCATTTTTGGCCGTGCACAAACATGGATGGCAAGGGTTCATTGATCGACCCGCGGCAGTTGCCATTGGCGCGATTGAGTTCCTGAATCTTGTGGTGGGCCCGCTGCCATGCTTCAACAAAACGGCTAACGCGAATGGGGTCAATGGGTTGTTCAATCTGACCATTGCGCTTCAGGGAACTGGCAACAATGACGCCGTTGACGTAGGGCACCAACTGCTCCACATTGTCCCACGAGGCTCCACTGCCAATAAAGAGGGGTTGTCCCTTAGCGGCGCTGGCAGCGACGGATAGATCTTCCTCAGTGGGCGGGTGCCCCGTTGCCCAACCGGAGAGGATCACCCCATCGGCGAGTCCCCGCTCAAAGGTATCGCGCACCGCAGTGGCAAGGTTGGGACTGTGGAGGGGCTGAGCATGCTTCACCATGACATCGGCGAAAATTTTGATGTCTTGCCCCAGTTCGCGGCGGTAGCGCAGAAGTTGATGGGCTTGGCCTTCAATAATCCCTTGATCCGTGGCCATTACCCCTGTCAGCACATTGACGCGGATAAATTGTGCCCCGGTACAGGCCGCGATCGCCAAACCACTGAAAGCATCATTGCGCAGCACATTTAAGCCGATGGGGAGGGCCACCAAGTTCTTTAGCCGCTGCACCACAAGGGTCATGGCACTGACAACGGCGGCATCCACCCGATCTTTAGTGAAGGGGGCATCAAAGAAATTCTCGACAATAATCGCATTGGCTCCCCCTGAGGCGAGGGCTGTGGCTTCCTGTTCTGCCCGATCAATAACGGCCTTGAGACTGCCCCCCCAACGGACGGAGGTGGGTAAGGGCAGCAGGTGGACAACACCGATGACTGGCGTTGCAGTGTGAAAGAGAGTCCGGAGATCCACAACGATTTCGGCGATAGGTGAACAGTGCAGGTATAACAGGAGGAGTGACAAGCACTCTACACGTATCAGAATGGCAGAATGCACTGACTTAAGTATATCCCCGTCTGACCCCCCCCTCGTGGCGATCGCCCTCGGAAGTAACCTCGGTGAGCCATTACAGCAACTGCGGGCTGCGGTAAAAGTGTTGGGCCAAAGGCCGGGGATCAATGTTTTAGCCTGCTCGCCGTGGTATTGCACCACGCCCGTAGGACCTCCCCAACCCAATTACTGGAATGGCTGTTTGGTTGCGCGAGTGCAGCTGTCTCCTTGGGCACTGCTGAAAACCCTTCAGGCGATCGAAGTTCAATTTGGCCGCCAACGGCAACAGCACTGGGGCGCCCGCACCCTTGATTTAGATCTGCTGCTGTATGGCGATCGCGTCATTGCCACTCCCGAATTGACCCTGCCCCATCCCCGCTTGGCAGAGCGTCCCTTTGTCCTTGTCCCCCTTGCAGCGATCGCCCCCCACTGGCGACATCCCCTCCTAGGTGAAACCATCCAAACCCTACGGGAGCAAGTTGGCGATCAGGGCATTATTGCCGTTCTCTCTGACGATGCTGGCGAAACCACGTTTGCAACTGCTGCCGACAGGCCGCCGCCTGAACCCCGCTAATCACCTGAATCCGGTGGAACACCGCTGCGCTTTGGGGAAGTTGCAGCACCGAATCAATGGCCCCTGCTTTGGGATCAGTGGTTCCGTAGATGAGGGTATGAATGCGGGCTTGGACAATGGCGCCGGCACACATTGGGCAGGGTTCTAGGGTCACGTAGAGGCGACAGCCCGTTAGGTACCACGTGCCTAGGCGTTGACCCGCGCGGCGTAGGGCAATAATTTCCGCATGGGCAGTGGGGTCATGATCGCGCTGGCGGCGATTTTCGCCCGTGGCAATGAGTTCATTCTCCGCACTGACAATCACCGCGCCCACGGGCACTTCATCGGCGTCTCCTGCCTGTTCTGCGAGGGCGATCGCCTGCTGCATCCAAAAGTCATGGATTGCTGTTTCTGATGAAGGGAGAATCTCTAGCATGGCGATCCCGTTGCCGCAGCGGCTATGGTACTATTTTTTCAGTTCTCTTGCGATCGCTGAATTCTTTTAGGAAAACACCATGATTAATGCTTTGGTTTTGGTTGCTAAACTCCCAGAAGCTTACGCCATTTTTGATCCCCTCGTGGATGTGCTGCCGGTGATCCCAGTGCTCTTTTTGGCCTTGGCCTTTGTTTGGCAAGCTGCGGTTGGTTTTCGTTAAAGACTGTATTCAAGAAAGACAACTGCAATCCAAATGATCCTGTTGCCTTGCCCCGTTGGTTCCAGCGGGGTTCTTCTTGATTAATGGAATTCGCTTCCCCTATGGCAGGTCACAGTAAGTGGGCAAACATTAAACGGCAAAAAGCACGGGTTGATGCCCAAAAGGGCAAGATCTTTGCACGGCTATCGCGGGCAATCATTATTGCGGCACGGCATGGGGGTGGCGATCCTGCCGGCAACTTTCAACTGCGCAGCGCCATTGAGAAGGCTAAAGCCGCAGGGATTCCTAGTGAGAATATCGAGCGAGCGATCGCCAAAGGCACCGGTACCCTTGAAAGTGATGCCCCCTTAGAGGAAATTCGCTATGAAGGCTATGGACCGGGGGGTGTGGCGTTCTTGATCGAAGCCCTCACCGACAATCGCAATCGCACGGCTGCGGATCTACGGGCAGCTTTCAATAAGCAAGGGGGAAACCTTGGCGAAACGGGCTGTGTGAGCTGGATGTTTGAGCAGTGGGGCATTGTTACCGTTGCTGCTCCCAAGGACGAGGGGGCTTTTCTAGAGGCACTCCTAGCAGCTGAGGTAGAAAACTACGAGATGATAGACGGTGTCGCTGAAGTTCGCTGTCCCGTGCCTGCCCTTGAAGCCGTTAGTGAAACCTTAAAAGCGCAGGGCTATACTGTCCTAGACACCGAAAGTCGCTGGGTCTCAATGAATACCGTAGAAATCACCGATGAAGAAACGGCGCGGCGCGTCCTCAAGCTGATGGATGCCCTTGAAAATCTCGACGATATTCAAAGTGTGGCCACAAACGTGACTATGAGGGATGCTCTCATGGAGGCCATGTACGTATAGGCATCCGTAGTTTTACGGGATTTGGGTAAGGATTTCTGCTCTGTTAAGACTCAGAAAATTGAGTGGAAACACGGTAGGCAGCCACAGGCAGCCGTGGGAACATAAAAAGTACGGTTGCAGGAGTGGCACCGAGGCACGTTGTGTGTAACGAGATTGAGGCTCTCCTTAGAGCTTCTCTCGATCAACGTTGATTGCCCGTGTGTTCCCGCCTTGTGTGTTTCCCCTGTCGGCTCGTGTGTGTTCCTTGTGTTCCCTGGGAAGTAATTCTGGGTGGAGTTTAGTCTGTTTCCTGAAGCGCCTGTAGGGGGGCGGCTGCAAAGTAACGACGGCGAAAGTTTTCCTCGGCGATCGCTGACTTAAAAACCTCTAATGCGGCAACGGTGTTGGCAGAGGGCTTCAGTTGGGGTGGCCATTTGCACCTAAACTCTTCTCCCCTCTGAATAACCTTGACTCCCAGTGTCTCCAGCACATTGAGGGCATAGTTCAAGGTGGCCGTTTCAATGCCAAGGTGTTCCCGCAGCCCCTCTCGTTGTAAACATGTTCCCTTTTGACTAGCTTGTTGGCACAGCATCAGGAATTCCTGCCACACTTTTAGAGCGTCCTGCTCTGGGGGGGGAGAGTAGGCCAAAATCAAGGGTTGCTGTTCCCTTTTTGCGCGCTGAATCCATTGGCGCCAGCTTTTCCTTGATGTCGGGCAGGTTTCGATGCGCAGGCCCTTGATGCTTGCCTCATGGGGGCGATCGCGATAATCTACGAGGGACTGAAAAGATGCCGCTTGGATCACATTGGTTGCACTGGGTCGCAGCTCTTGAATGACGGCTGATAGGCACGTTTGCCACTGCTCCAGCTCAATCACCAGATCACAGCGCCCTTTTGGGCAATCCCCTATCTGATGATCCCACCACTTCGCAGGAAAGGTGTGCTGGCGATCGTGGAGTAGCATTGAGACGTATTTCCTTGTGTTCTGATTCTCCCGGTTATTGTTCTCTCTGAGGTCAGTGAGTTCCACATTGCGCACCAACAATCGCGGGTTGGGATGGTAGGTTGAATCGAAGGGGGCAAGCACTTCCAGTTCCCTGAGCAACCGCTCATTGAGTTGATCCAAGGTCACTTCCAAGTCAATCCGCAAGGGTTTCGGTGTCACGATCGCTGTGCCCTCTTTTTGTGCCAAGAATTGGTTGAGGGCGGCTTCCAAAAGGGGAATGTACTCCATCTTTAGCCTGAAGCCTGCTGCATAGGGATGCCCGCCAAATCCCTGAAATAAATGCTGTTGGCTATGGAGTGCCTCATAGAGATCTACAAAGCCATCGGAACGCGCTGAACCTGCTGCCATTCCTGTGGCCGGATCAGTCTGAAGTAAAATTGCCGGACGGCCATAGGTTTTTACGATCTCATTTGCCACTAGCCCCAGAAGACTCAATGGCCAACTGTCATCGGTGAGGAGAATTACCCGCGTTGCCGAGAGATCTAATTGCGCTACTTTGGCATGGGCCATCTTAGCAATCTCTTTTTGGCGTCGCTGCCGTTCTGCATTCACTTTTTCAATGTGCCGTGCCAACTGCCGCGCTTGGCGCCAATCTTGGGTGGTCAAGAGCGTAATCAGCGATCGCACATCCCCTTGGATACGACTTACAGCATTGAGGCGGGGTGCGACAGTAAAACTAATCTCCCGTTGCCGAGCCGTGCCTTTGGACGCCCCCTTCAAAAGGACAGCAATACCGGGTCGCAGAGTTTGACTCTTGCCGAGTTGTTCCAAGCCGCGCTGGGCAAGGTAGCGGCACTCATCCCTCAGTTCGACTAAATCAGCAATCAGGCCAATAGCCACCAGATCAAGGAGATTTTCGAGGGCATACCCTTGCGTTTTCTCTGGCCATTGGGCATAAACCGCTTCCAAAAACTTGTAAGCAACGCCAACCCCGGATAAATGACATAGGGGATGATTCCAAGGCAACTGCCGCGGATTGATCAGCGCCACAGCCCCCAAGGGAGCGGGTTCAAGGGTGTGGTGATCAGTAACAATCACATCCATCCCCAACTGACGGGCAAAGGCAATTTCAGCAGCGTTGGTGCAACCCGTATCACAGGTAATGATCAAGGAGACCCCTCTTTGGTGCAGGTGTTCAAGGCCATGGCGTGAAAGACCATGGGAGTCTTGCTGGCGATTGGGAATATAAAAGTCCAGCAATTGGCATCCCAGCAGGGGCTTTAGCCCTTCCCAGAGAACGGCGGTTGCCGTCACGCCATCGGTATCAAAATCTCCCCAAATGGCAACCTTTTCCTGAGTGTCTAAGGCCTGCTGCAAACGGGCTAGGGCAGATGGCATTTCTGGAAACTCCAAGGGAGACGCAGGCTGGTAGCGTCGCCAATCTAAAAAAGCCGGCACTTGCTGATTAAGATCACGATAGCCTCGCTGCCAAAGTAACTGGGCAGTGATTGCGCCCGCATCGGGGTGCAGCATTTTGACTTGCTCAATAAAGTCTGGGGGAGCAGGGTGAGTAGAACAGGATTGCCAAGGGCGCTGCATTGACGGTCAGTTCCTAGGGAAGGGTAGCAAAGATATTCTTTAGACTATCCCTTGATCATAGCGATCGCCCCTTGGGGTCAGAGAGGCTTCCAAAAATTCCTGCCGATCTCTAGCACTGAAAATTGGGGAAGGCTACAATCAGGACAGCCATTGGGGATATCGAGAACGTGAATCATACGTTTTTAGTTGATGGGGGGCGGTGGCTGCTCAAGGGAACGTGGTTAGAGGCCAATCAGGAACCCATTGCCGTGACGGGAAGGATTTTAGTCTCCTACGGCCAAGATGACTGGTTTTCCATGGCCGCCAAGATCACGTTTCCTGATCAAGTGAAGCCAGAATTAATTTTGCAGTCGCGGGGAAAGTTGGAACTAGATGAGCAGGTGTTTACCTATGTGCTCCAACACAGCCTCTTTGGTCGGCTGGAGGGGGAGGGGTGGATCACACCCCATGCAATTGTGCAACACTTTATTCTGTTGGGCGATGCCAGCCGCTGTACGGGTTTCGAGCACTACTGGCAACTGGACGCCAATCACTACACACTCCTCAGCGGGATTCACAACAGCCATAAGCTCAAACATTTGCTAGAGGCAACCCTCGAGCGGGTTTAGTGGGGGCTAGGGGTGCGCTGGCAGTGGCGAGTGTATGAGGAACCCCTTCGGGAACCCTTGGCAACGGCGCAGGGGGTCTGGCGATCGCGCTCAGGAATTTATCTACGCCTCGAAGATGAACAAGGCCACGTGGGCTACGGTGAAATTGCCCCCCTTCCCGGCTGGGGCAGCGAAACCCTCAGCGCTGATATTGCTCTGTGCCAGCAACTGCCCACCCACCTTAGCCCAGAGGTTATTGCTGCAATTCCTGAGGACTTACCTGCCGCCCAGTTTGGTTTTGCCACCGCTTGGCAGAGTGTGGGGCAATTGCCCTATGCGATTCGCCCTTGGCCGATCTGCGCACTTTTAGGGAGTGGTCGAGCCGCCCTTGAGCAGTGGCAGCAGCCTTGGCAGCGGGGACAAACCACATTCAAGTGGAAAGTGGGTGTGACTTCCCCAGAAAGGGAACAAGGCATCCTCAGGGAGTTACTGGCAGCACTGCCTCAGGGAGCAAAATTACGCCTTGATGCCAATGGTGGTTGGGATGTGGTAACCGCAGCGCGCTGGTTGACGTGGCTCGATCGCCATGGGAACGGCAAAATCGAGTATGTGGAGCAACCCCTGCCCCCCAACCAATGGCAAGCCCTACTCGCCCTTTCTCAGACGGTGACAACGGCGATCGCCCTTGATGAAAGTGTGGTCAGTGCAACGGAATTGCAGCGTTGGTTAGATCGCGGCTGGCCGGGACTCTTTGTGATTAAGCCGGCCCTCTTTGGTTCTCCAGAACGCCTGAGCCTCTTATTTCGTCAAGGTTTAGAACCGCAGCGGCTGGTTTTTTCCTCTGCCCTTGAAGGGGCGATCGCCCGTATGGCAATTTTTCATCTCTTTGAAACATGGCAGCCCTGTCATGCCCTCGGTTTTGGCGTCGAACGCTGGCGATCGGCTCCCCTACTGACTGCCCTTGCAGATTACGCAGCGACATGGGATTACCTTGACAATTATGGTAAAAATCACTATAAGTAAAACATCCTTTACATGACAGAGCCATGACCGGTTTGAGCTTGGCCGCCAGTGATTACAGTTTGCTGACGGATCTCTATCAACTGACGATGGCGGCCACCTATGCGGGCGAAGATTTGGCTTGGACACCCGCCAGTTTTGAACTCAGTGTACGGCGACTACCCCGCGGATATACGTATTTGGTGGCCATGGGGTTGGCTCAGGTGCTGGAGTACTTGCAGCAGGTGCGGTTTACTCCCCAGCAAATTGATTACTTGAAAAGTCTAGCGGTTTTTGAGCGAGCACCCGCCGCGTTCTGGGACTTGTTGAGCCACAGTGAGTTCCGGGGGGATGTTTGGGCAGTTCCCGAAGGGACGGTGGTGTTTGCCCAGGAACCCCTGCTGCGGATTGAGGCCCCCCTCTGGCAAGCCCAGTGGTTAGAAACCTGTCTGCTCAACATTGTGAATTACCAGACCTTGGTGGCTACCCGCGCTTCACGGCTGCGACAGTTGGTGGGAGAAGAGGTAGATCTGCTGGAATTTGGCACGCGCCGTGCCTTTAGTCCTCAGGCTTCCCTCTGGGCAGCACGCTCAGCCCTCGCAGCCGGATTTACGGCCACGTCCAATGTGCTGGCGGCACAGCAGTTGGGGGTTTCCCCCACAGGCACGATGGCACACTCCCTTGTGATGGCGATCGCCACCCTCGCGGGTACAGAACAGGATGCCTTTACGGTTTTCTTGCGCTACTACCCTGAAGGAACGCTGTTGGTCGATACCTATGACACCCTCGCCGCCGTTGCCACCCTCGCCGATCGCCAAGCGGCCGGGGAAATTATCGTCAAGGCCGTGCGCATTGATTCAGGGGATCTCCTAAGCCTCTCCCAGAAAATTCGCCAGCTCTTGCCCCAAACAAAAATCATTGCCAGTGGGGATCTCGATGAAGGGGAAATTCGCCGCCTGCGAGCAGCCGGTGCCTGTATTGATGCCTATGGCATTGGCACTAAGCTGGTAACGGGGGATCCTGTCAACGGCGTCTATAAACTCGTGGAAATTAGTGGTCAAGGAGTCATGAAGACCTCCAGTGGCAAAATGACGTTACCGGGACGCAAGCAAATTTATCGCCGTCCCAGTGGGGATTGCCTTGCCTTGGCCAGCGAGGAAAATGTCTGGGGCAAACCGCTCCTCGAACTGGTCATGCAGGAGGGGCGCCCCCTTTTTCCCCCCGAGTCCTTGACGACAATTCGCGATCGCCACCGTGCCAGTTTGGCAGAATTGCCAGATACGCTCCTAGAGGTGACTCAGCCAGTGGTCTATTCCCCTGCCCTTGAAGCCCTGATTCAACAGTTGCGACAGCATCCATGACCATTGCCCTCTTTGGTACCAGTGCCGATCCGCCCACTGCCGCCCATGGGGACATTCTCCAGTGGTTGAGCGATCGCTATGACCGCGTTTTGGTGTGGGCAGCCGATAATCCCTTCAAAGGGCAGCAAACCCCCCTGCCCTATCGCCAAGCCATGCTCAATCTCCTAGTGCGCAGCCTCAACCGCCCCAATGTCGAACATCGCCCCGAACTCAGCCACCCCTACACCATCCATTCCGTGGAGCAGGTGAAGCAGCAGTGGCCGAATGACCCCCTCACCCTTGTGGTGGGCAGTGATGTTCTCGCTAAACTGCCCCAATGGTATCAGGCGGAGAAACTTCTGGCTCAAGTGAAGCTCTTGGTCTTGCAGCGTCCGGGTGTTGTCATTGACCCCAAGGACTGGCAAGCCGTGCGGCAACTGTGTCCCCAAGTAGAATTGGCTAACTATCGCGGGCCAGCGGTCTCCTCCACCACCTATCGGCAACAGCGGGATGAACAACAACTCCTGCCGGCGATCGCCCAGTATATTCAGCAGCAAGGACTCTACTCGCAGTCATGACGGTCTCTTCTGTGCCCCTTGCGGAATTTGTTGTCGGCGTGGACAACGTCATTTTCTCCGTAGATACGGATCAAAATCGCCTCCTTGTACTGCTGGTTCAGCGACAACAATCGCCGTTTGCGGGCTATTGGAGCCTTCCCGGCACCCTCGTGCGGCAGGGGGAATCCCTTGAAGCCGCTGCCTATCGCACCCTTGCCGAAAAAATTCGCGTCAGTAACCTCTACTTAGAGCAGCTGTACACCTTTGGCGAACCGGGGCGGGATCCGCGCGAGAGCACCTATGGTAAGCGCTATCTCTCAGTGAGTTACTTTGCTTTGGTGCGCTTTGCCGATGCGGAACTGATTGCCGCCGGCGACTGTCCCGTGCAGTGGTTTGCCCTGAATGCCTGTCCTGAACTGGCCTTTGATCACAGTAAAATCTTGGCCTATGGTCACCGCCGCCTCTGCAATAAGCTGGAGTACAGCCCCGTCGCTTTTGATGTGCTGCCGGAGTATTTCACCCTCAATGATCTCTATCAGTTCTACAGCACAGTCTTGGGGGCCAACTTTTCTGACTACTCCAATTTCCGCTCACGGCTCCTCAAACTCGGCATTTTGCAGGATACGCACCAAAAAGTGATCCGCGGGGCGGGTCGACCGGCAACGCTCTACCGCTTTGATCGCGAGGCCTTCGCGCCCCTTAAGGATAAGCCCCTAGTTTTTGTCTAACCCTTTGAGGAACTCCTATGGCTGTGCATCTGTGGATTGCTCAACTGAACCCCACCGTCGGTAGTCTCAAGGCCAATGCCCAAGCGATCCTCACCGCAGTCCAGCAGCTCCGCAGCCAGCACCCTGTGGATCTGGTCATCACCTCTGAGCTGGCCCTGTGTGGCTACCCCCCCAAGGATCTACTGCTGAACCGCTATTTTGTTGAGGCGATCCAAGCGGAACTCCAGCATCTGGCCGCCACTTTACCTGCTGAGGTTGCGGTACTCGTGGGCACCGTCTTGCCGAATCCTGCCGCTGGCATCAAGGGCGAAAAGCCCCTCTACAATGGTGCAGCCCTCCTCAAGGGGGGACAGGTACAACAGGTCTTTGCCAAGCAGTTATTGCCCACCTATGATGTCTTTGATGAATGCCGTTATTTTGCTCCCGGCAGCACTGAGAATCTCTTTACCTTGACGACAGCCACTGACCAGATCAAAATTGGCGTCACCATTTGCGAAGACCTTTGGAACAATGAGCAGTTTTGGGGACAGCGATACTACGAGCGCAATCCCGTTGCTGAATTGGTGGCTCAAGGGGCTGATCTGATTGTGAATCTCTCGGCATCACCCTACTGTGTGGGGAAACCGAAATTACGCCAAGCGCTGATTGAACATACGGCTCGGCAGTATGGCTGCCCCTTGATCTATGCCAATCAGGTGGGGGGCAATGATGACTTGATTTTTGATGGCAGCAGTTTAGCGGTGAATCGTCAGGGTCAGATCGTTAGCCAAGCCAAGGGGTTTCGTGAGGACTACCTAGCCGTGCACTGGGAAGGGGGAGACTTACAACCGCAGACGATCGCCCCTGCAGCCACGAGTGAGCCAGAGGAAATTTGGCAAGCCTTGGTGCTAGGGGTGCGGGATTACGCCCGTAAATGTGGCTTTCAACAAGTGGTCATTGGCCTCAGTGGGGGGATTGATTCCGCCTTGGTGGCGACGATCGCGACGGCAGCCTTGGGCAGCCAACAGGTGCTGGGGGTCTTGATGCCCTCTCCCTACAGTTCCGATCACTCGATCACCGATGCCAAGGCGTTGGCGACGAATCTAGGGATTGCCACGCAGGTTTTACCCATTGCGCCGCTGATGCAAACCTACAGCGAGGTACTGGCGCCCCTATTTGCTGGAACCCCCAGTGGGGTGGCGGAGGAAAATATCCAAGCCCGCATTCGGGGCACGCTGCTGATGGCGATCGCCAACAAGTTTGGTCACCTGCTTATTTCCACGGGTAATAAATCTGAACTGGCAGTGGGCTACTGCACCCTCTACGGCGATATGAGTGGTGGCCTTGCGGCGATTGCCGATGTCCCCAAAACCCGTGTCTATGAACTCTGCCATTGGCTGAATCAGCAGGCGGCTCAGGGACAGCCGATTCCCGATTTGGCGATCGCCAGCTCCGTTGTCATTCCCCCCCACATTCTCACCAAAGCCCCTAGTGCTGAACTCAAACCCGGCCAAACGGATCAGGATAGCCTACCGCCCTATGACATTCTCGATGGCATTTTGGCGCGGATGATCGATCGCCACCAGTCAGATCAGGAAATTGCCGCTGCGGGATACGACCTAGACCTCGTGCAACGGGTGCGCCGCATGGTTCAACGGGCGGAATTTAAACGCCAGCAGGCGGCACCGGGCTTAAAGATTACTGACCGCGCCTTTGGTTCCGGTTGGCGGATGCCGATCGCAGCCCAGTGGTAGGCTGAGGGTAGCACTCAAAGCGGGGCGCAAGAGGATGGTAGTGGGTTTGATTGGCATCGCTATCGCGATAGTTATTTTTTGTCTTGTTCTTTTGTTTGTCAATCCGCAGCCCAATCCGGCGATCGCGAACCCCCTCAAGGAGGTGTTACTTCCCTTGGGTTTTCAGTTTCTTGATACCGTCGATCCACTCCTGCCAGACATTAAAGCCACGCTCCGCGCCACTGCCTATGAAGGTGTCCTTGAGCAAGCCTATCGCCGAGGCGTTGATGATCTTGTTCTCTGCGGGGTAGCTGATAGTGACAACAATCATCTAGTGGCAATGATTGCCCAGCCCTTTCCCAGTGAGCCGTGGATTTTGCTACATCTGCCCAGTGCCAAAGGCATGATTGGCTCCATGGTGCGCAAGATGTTTGATGTGGCGCTGTCGCGATGTCACTTTGTTAGAGTTGAGCCTGAAGTCCTCGGAGTCCCTAGTACCCAATTTGAACTCTACACCCAAACCCGCGCCGCCCTGCCCACCTTTGAGGCCAAATTGATCAATGTGCTGCCCCACTGCGGCAATCTGATCCTGCGCTCCAGTGGTCAGAAACTCCTGATTGAGCGACTGTCGTTGACCCGTCAGGAACCTTGGGAGGAGGAAATTTGGCAACTGGTACGGACAACCACCCTGATCCAAAACGCTCTATAAACCCGCCTAGCTGAGTGAGAGAAGTCCCATTGCTTGCAGTTCTTGGGTGAGGCGCTGGGCTTCCGCAGGATTTTGATCTTGCCATAGGTTAATGGCCTGACGCAGTTTGTCAAGGGCAGGTCTGACTTGTCCTAAACGCAGCAGCAGTGCCCCCTGATTTTGATAGGCCAAGGCACAGGTGGGATCCAAGGCTTGCAGGCGATCGTAGGTGGCAAGGGCATCCCCCCAGCGTTTCAATTGCTTTTGAGCCTCCGCCAGCCGCAGATAGGTTGCAATGTGCATTACTTCAGGGGTAGGGGTTCTGAGGGCAGTTTCATAGGCTTGGATTGCCGCTTGCCACTGGCCGCGTTCAGCGTAAAGATTGCCCTGTTGATAGTAGAGTTCATAGGCAACGGCGGGGGGAAGTGTTGTAACCTTTAATCCCTGCTCCAGACAGTGCTGAGCCTGATCTAGGGCGCCAGCAGCCAAATACACACCGGCCAATTTACTCCACAGGTAGGCATCCTGCGGGTGCTGCTCAAGGTGGCGGCGCATGATCCGCTCGGCTCGTGCCTGTTTCTGTTGCCGCTGGGCACCAAGATAGCCACTATGGACAATGGCGACACCGTTAACATGACCAATTTGCCAATGGGGTTGCCGCTGTTGCAGGGCGAGAACGCTGTCATCAATTGTTTCGTGGTAGGGACGCTGAAAACACAGGTCGGGATGGCAACGAAAGAGACGCGAGACATAGGTGTAGGGGGGCACAACGCCCAATTCCTGCCGCAGCAATGTCACCACTAGCCAATTGGGCTGCTGGCAAACCTCAGGCAGTACAGCGGCAAATGATGGTGTGAGCGTTTCATCCGCATCGAGAACCAGTACCCACTCGGTGGTGACATACTTCAGGGCAATGTTGCGAGCGGCAGCAAAATCCTCTTCCCAAGGAACTTCATAAACCTGTGCTCCCCAATCGCGGGCGATCGCCACCGTTTCATCCTGTGACCCTGTATCCACAATCACCGCCTCATCCACAACGCCGGCAACACTGGCCAGACATTGGGGTAAGCGTGCCGCCTCATCCCGCACAATCATGCAGAGGGTGATGGCCATAGGAACTAGGCAAAGTCACCAATCAGCTTCACTTCGGGGTGCAGCCACACCGACCAGCGATCCGCTACGGCGGTTTGCACATGGCGAATCAAGCGATAGACCTCCATGGCTGTTGCGCCGCCACAGTTGAGAATAAAGTTGGCATGTTTTTGGGAAACTTGGGCGCGGCCCATCTGGTAGCCCTTCAAGCCCGTTTGCTCAATTAACCAACCCGCTGTTCGCTCTTGGGGATTGCGAAAGACACTGCCACAGTTGGGGAAATCGTAGGGCTGTGTCCGCAGGCGATCGCTCAAGTGTTTTTGGGTGTCGGCTTTTACTTGGGCCGGATCATGGCCGGGTTCCAACTGCCATGTGGCTTGCAGAACCAATCGCTGGGTGTCCTGAAGATTCGATGTACGGTAGCCATAGCCCAACTCCCGTGCCGACACCACTGCCAGCGTGCCATCGGGTTCCAAGATCACAGCTGACACAAGCCGATCCGCTGTACAGCCCCCATGGGCACCCGCATTCATCACCACTGCTCCCCCCACGGTACCGGGAATGCCGACAATCCACTCCAAACCGCGCCAGCCCAGTTTTGCCGCATAATGAGCCAGCTTCGGCAAGGGATACCCCGCACCCACCGTGAGTTGTCCCGTCTCAAGATCACTCGTGAGGTAACGCAGGTGCTTTGTGGAGATCACGAGTCCCGAAACGCCCTGATCACTCACCAGCAGATTCGATCCTGCCCCCAACACCGTAATCGGCAGTTCCTCCTCCTGTGCCCAAGTGTAGGCGGCTTGCAATTCAGCAACCGTATGTGGTTCCACAAACCATTCACCACAGCCACCCACATTGAGGGTGGTAAACTGCGCAAGAGAGACTTGATGTTGTAGGGGGCACTGGGTTTGGGGCAAGCAGGTCAAGGTCATAGGGCGATCGCCTCAGTGAGGGAAGCAACGCTCAACTGTTTTTGATCCGCCATTACTGACGGAATGAGTTGGTTCAGGTTTCCAGCCCCAAGGAAAATCACTAAATCACCGGGTTGCAGGACATGGGCCAAATGCTTTTGCACCGCCTCAAGGGTAGGACAGTAATCCACCACAGGATGATACTGGCGGGCACAGGTGGCGACATCGGCACCGCTAATCGTGCCGGGATTAGGCTCCCCTGCACTATAGATATCCGTCAAGATCACATGATCCGCCGCGGCAAAGCACTGGCCAAAGGCCTCTAAAAATGCTTGGGTGCGACTATAGCGATGGGGTTGAAAGACAGCCACCACCCGTTGCCAAGGGGCTTGCATTCCCACTTGTAGGCGGGCTGCCTCTAAAGTAACCATAATTTCACTGGGATGGTGGGCATAGTCATCAATAAAGCGAATGCCATTCACCTGTCCGCGTTCTTCAAAGCGGCGGCGGGCACCCCGAAACTCCAACAGGGCAGCGGCAATGGTGGCAAAATCAATGCCAAGGTGACGTCCGACAGCAATCACTGCCAGAGCATTTTGCAGATTGTGGGCACCCAAGACACTGAGTTGCAGAATGCCAAGGGATGTGCCCCGCTCCCAAACCCGTGCCGTGGTGCCCTCAGAGGTGTATTGAATATGATCCACGCAGTAGTCCACATCGGCTTGGCGTTGCAGGCTATAGGTCAACAGGCGCCGGTGATGCAGGCGATCGCGGATATTCGGGCAATCGGCACAAGCAATAACAATGTCTGCCTGATCGGCAAACTGCTGAAACGTGGCTACCACCTCTTCAAGAGAATTGTAGTGATCGGGGTGGTCGAGTTCGATATTGGTAATGATGCCAATGTACGGATGGAATTTGCGCAGGGAGCCATCGGACTCATCAGCTTCGGCCACTAGGTAGCCACTCTTACCCACACGGGCGTTGCCCTGCCACGCTGCCACCTCACCTCCCACAATAATGGTTGGATCTAGCCCTGCCTGCAACAGGAGATAGGCAATCATGCTGCTGGTGGTGGTTTTACCGTGGGTACCGGCAACGGCAATGCTTTGGCTACGGTGCATCAGTGCCGCCAGCACATCGGAACGGTGAAAAATGGGACAGCCTAACCGTTGAGCCGCTTGATATTCGGGGTTATCGCTGCGAATGGCGGTGGAGCAGATGACTTGAGGCAGAGAGGTAAAGGGATACGTTTCAAGGTTGGCGGCACTCTGGCCAATAAAGATCTGCACGCCTAACTCAGCCAGTTGCTCCGTCAAACGGTTGGGGTGCAAATCTGACCCAGACACCCTAAAGCCCTGCTTGGCCAGAATATAGGCAAGGGCTGACATACCAATACCACCAATGCCAATGAAGTGGAATGGACGCTCATTAAACTCCATCACTGGCTGATTTGCCACAAACAACTCCTTCACGCCACCAGAAAGAAATACTTGAATCAATAATTAATATCAATGAGTATCAATAGACTAATATCAATAGGCATAAATCCTTAGGCTCATCATAGCAGGTCACCTTCAATCTCCATGGGCTAATACTGGCAGATCCAAGGCAAATATGTCACGCTGATCCAAAAATTTTTTGCAAACAGTTTATTTAGGGCGACAGCACCTTCCTTGGTTGGGAGCAGGACTTCGACAAAGAATAAACTCTGGCAGAGACAAATCCAGTGCGGTGTAAGGTATAAGGTTGATACCGTCTTGTCGGTGTGCCGTTATCTTGCTGAGGACTGGGAATGCTGACGAACTTGCTGGCTTGGAGTATGGCGATCGCCAGTTTAGGCTTGTATCTATTGGGGTTCTTCCTGCCGGAACTGTACCGTAGGTTTGATCTGATAGCCAGTGGCGCGGGATTATTCTTTGCCCTAACTCTGTGGATCTATGGCGATCGCATTGGCGGTGGATTGCTCCTAGGAACAGCCGCCGCCGTTGTTTTAATTCTCTGGTTTGGCTGGCAGAGCCTCAGCTATCGCTGGCAACTCACCTATCCGGGCGATCGCACCGATACCCAAAAAGCCCAAGCCCTCTGGCAAAAAGTCCAGTCTCTGCTCCCCGAAGGCACCTTTGCGAAGATGGGTGAGCAACTCCAAGGCCTCATCAGTCGCCTGCGCGATCGCCTTCAGAAACAGCCGGATCGCCCCCCGCTTCCCGTGGATACCCCACCACCGCCGATGGATACTGGCGATATCAAAGAGGATCTGTGGACAGGGGAAACAAGCACCCCCAGTACCGTTGCCGAACAACCCACCCCAGCCACTGAGGCAGCCGCCGCAGTTCCAGAAGAATCGGCTGCACCTGAACCAACGCCAGTCGCAGAAACAACGGCCAGCCCAACCGCGGAGACTCCTACAGACACACCGGCTGATCACGAAGGGGTTGCCGAAATTCCTGCCCCAGAAGCGCCTAGTGTTGAAATGCCGCAGTCGCCAACTGCTAGCACCCCAGAGGAGCCAGAACCAGCAACGGTTACTGCTTCAGAAGAACCTGTGGCCAGCTCGGTAGAACCAGCCCTCCCTGAGACCGCAGTTGAGGCTCCAGAACCCACAGTCCCCCCCGAAGCAGTAGAAGCACCGCCTCCCGTCTCTGAATCTACTTCCGATGCTGAACCCACAGAAACGATGCCACCAGCTCCAGAATCGCCTACCTCTGCCGCCGATCTCCTAGGGGATATTCCCGAAAGTAGTGATGTTGAGGATGAGGCAACGTCAGAGGGGATAACCATCGAAAACCCAGAACATACTCCCCCTGAGGATGATGACTGGCCACCCCGTGAAGCTCGTCTGTAATAAAGTCATGGATTCCTGACTTTTTGCGTTTTTATTTTCTCTGAGCAGAATCTTAATAGAACCTTAATTTTCCCCTAACTTTCCCCAAAAATTCCCCAATTTCACCAAAGTTTTCCACAGATCAAGGGGAAGTTTTCCACAGGCCTTGACGTTGTTATCGGCCTTCGGAACTTTTCTGGGGATAACTCCCTGTTGAGGGGTTGGGGAAAACCTAAGGGGCACTGAAAGTCTGGAAATGCTCATTCTGTCGTGGATTGCGATCGCCAAGATGGGCAAAAACAAGGATTGACAGACCCTAGGACAACCCAGACAATGGAGTTCCACGGATAGAGATTCACTTGCTCTGAAACCTTGTGAATGTAGGGCTAAATCCCGCTCCAAGTCAGGGGTTTGGGGATTTGGTCAGAACTTTTATGGGAGTTTTCCACAGGTTTACCCAGGGCGAGTTGATTGCGCCTGCAATTTTGTCTTGGTTTTATTGAGGTAACTCACGGTATGAACGCTCAAGCCACGATTAGTATTCTTGCCGAGATTCCAGAGGAGCTACACGAAACCCTGAAATACTACCTCGAGCGGCATCCCGATTGGGATCAGGATCGCGTTTTTGTGGCCGCACTCTCGCTCTTTTTGCTGCAAAATGGAGAATGCGATCGCCGCACGGCACGGGTCTATCTCGACTCGTTGTTTAAGCGATCCTAAGCGTTTTGGAGGGGAGCAGCACGGGTGAGTGAGGTAGATGTCGCAATTGTGGGCGGTGGCCTGAGTGGCCTGAGTGTTGCTTGGCGGTTGCAGCAGACTGCCCCCCAGTACAGTGTGGTTCTCCTAGAGGCCAGCGATCGCCTTGGGGGTAATATCACCACAGAAGCAGCCGAAGGCTTCGTCTGGGAACTGGGACCCAATAGCTTTGCACCGACCCCTGCTCTGTTACAACTCATTGCTGAAGTGGGCTTGCAGTCGGAGCTGATTCGGGGCGATCGCCACCTACCGCGCTACATCTACTGGCGGGGGCAACTCTACCCCCTAGAACCCACCCGTCCCCTCGCCCTGGCCACCTCAAATCTCCTCAGTCCTTGGGGAAAAGTGCGAGCAGCCCTTGGCGCCTTGGGGTTTGTGCCCCCCTATCTGGGCAGTGGCGATGAGTCAGTCAGTTCATTTTTCGGCCGCCATTTGGGTCAAGAGGTGGCTGAGCGCCTAGTGGCGCCCTTTGTCTCTGGAGTCTATGCAGGTGATCCCCAACAACTGAGTGCTGCCGCCGCTTTTCGCCGCATTGCCCAACTAGAAAAACTTGGAGGAAGTCTCATTGCTGGTGCCCTGCGCCTTCGGCGTCAACAACCCCCTAAACCGAAGCCGCCTACCAGTGTGCAGATGCAATCGGGGGAACTCGGCTCCTTTAAGGAAGGGTTGGCAGCCCTACCGCGGGCGATCGCCCAACACCTGAAGGCACCCCTGCACCTACAAACCCCTGTTCAAGCAATCACTCCAGAACCCAATGGTGGCTACTTGCTGCGCAGTGGTGAGCAAACGTGGCACGCCCGCAGTGTGGTCTTGGCAACACCCGCCTATCAAACCGCAGAGTTGGTGGCGCCTTTTCAGCCGGCGATCGCCCGTGTTTTAGCTACCATCCCCTATCCCACCGTAGCCTGTGTCGTTTTGGCCTATCCCGCCGGACTTGGGCGCAGTGTCCGCCCCGGCTTTGGGGTACTCATCCCTCGCGGTCAGGGTATCCGCACCCTTGGTACGATTTGGTCTTCTTGCCTATTCCCCCAACGCACCCCCGCTGGTTGGCAGGTCTTTACGAGTTTTATCGGCGGTGCCACAGATCCTGATTTGGCAAGCCTCAGCGAAGAAGCCATTGTCCAGCAGGTGCAGCAGGACTTGACCCGCCTCCTTGATTTACCTCCAGCCAAGGCACGTTTACTCGGCATGAAGGTTTGGCGACGGGCGATTCCCCAATACATGGTGGGCTACCCTGAGCAGTGGCAGCAGGTGACCCATGCCCTCAGTCAAACCCCCGGCCTTTTCCTCTGTAGTAACTATGCTGAGGGTGTCGCCTTGGGCGATCGCGTCGATCATGGCAATAGAACGGCTGCTGCTGTTGCTGCCTACCTTTCAGGAGGCCAGCCCTAGGGATGTTGCTGTCGGACTATATGAATGCGGCTCTTGAGCGGGCTACCTATCACTTCAATGCAGAGGATGGCCTGATCTATGGTGAAATTACAGACCTTGAGGGGGTCAAGGCCCATGGCAAGACAGTGCTTGAATGCCGCGAGCATCTCTCCGAACTCTTGGAAGATTGGATCTATTTCCATGTCTCGCGGGGCATCCCTGTACCAGTGATTAACGGCATTGAAGTTCCCGTACGCGAGATTTTTTGAGTCTTATCCTCTTTGGATACCCCTTATCTATAGAAAAGGGCTGTATTCTCAATAGGCCAGCGATCGCTCTCCTGTAACATAAACGAGCAAACATAGCCTAAGATTATCGGTAAGGTTAACGAAGCGATACATCCGCTCTACTAAGGAGGACATAACCCTATGGCACTCGTACCCATGCGCTTGCTGCTGGATCACGCAGCCGAAAATGGTTACGGCATTCCCGCCTTCAACGTCAACAACATGGAGCAAATCCAAGCCATCATGCAGGCGGCCCATGAAACCGACAGTCCCGTGATTTTGCAAGCATCGCGGGGTGCCCGTAAATATGCTGGGGAAAACTTCCTGCGTCACCTGATTTTGGCTGCGGTGGAAACCTACCCCCACATCCCCATTGTTATGCACCAAGACCATGGTAACGAGCCTGCCACCTGCTACTCCGCCATTCGCAACGGTTTTACCAGTGTGATGATGGATGGCTCCCTCGAAGCCGACGCCAAAACCCCCGCTAGCTATGAGTACAATGTGGCCGTCACCAGCGAAGTGGTAAAAGTCGCGCACTCCATTGGTGTTTCTGTGGAAGGCGAGCTGGGCTGCCTTGGCTCCTTGGAAACTGGTAAAGGGGAAGCCGAAGATGGCCACGGGTTTGAGGGTGCCCTCGATCACTCGATGCTGCTCACCGACCCCGATCAAGCCGTGGATTTTGTGGAGCGCACCCAAGTGGATGCCCTTGCAGTGGCCATTGGCACCAGCCACGGTGCCTACAAATTTAGCCGCAAACCCACCGGTGAAATCCTCGCCATCAGCCGCGTGGAAGAAATCCACCGCCGTTTGCCCAACACCCACTTGGTGATGCACGGTTCTAGCTCCGTGCCCCAAGACTTGATTGACATCATTAACCAGTACGGTGGCACCATTCCTGAAACCTACGGCGTGCCTGTGGAAGAAATCCAAAAAGGCATCAAGAGTGGTGTGCGCAAAGTCAACATTGACACCGACAACCGCCTAGCCATTACCGCTGCGGTGCGTGAAGCCCTCGCCTTGGCACCCAAGGAATTTGACCCCCGTCACTTCCTCAAGCCGTCCATTAAATACATGCAAAAAGTCTGTGCCGATCGCTATCAGCAATTTGGTACCGCCGGCAACGCCAGCAAAATCAAGCAACTCAGCCTCGATGACTATGCCGCCAAATATGCCAAAGGTGAACTGAAACAAGTAACTCAGAAAACCGTGGTGGTCTAGGCACTCTGCGATCGCTGAGCAACGATAAGTAACGTGATAGAGGGTGGCTACGGTCACCCTTTATTTATCTCCTTGCTTGTATTCCTCCTTAACTATCGAGGAACCTATGTCTACCAGCAGACCTGCTCGACCCACCCTTCAGTTTGTAGATGAGTATTGCGAACTGTACAGAGACTTGTTTTCAGACGTGCGCAGCTTTGAAGCCTTCACGTACCTGCATTTGGGCATGATTAGTGACATTAAACGCAAGTCCTTACCTGCCATTGCAAAAGCGGTGGGTTTAGAGAATCAACCACCTAGCCAACACTCGTCTTAGGAATGGTGACCCAACAATCTGATTGAAAGTCTGGACTGAGCCGAAAGCGCTGGAACATCCCTTTGGTTGTGTGGCGATCGATCCAGATGGGCAGGCTAATCAGACCGCGATTGTCTTTAATGAGCCAGCGAATGGTGCCGTCAGTTTCACGATAGGGGCATACCCCATTAACCAGTGCCCACGACTCCCCTAGGCTGAGGCCACCAAAGCGGGCAATTTGCTGAGGTGTATTGAAGGCGATCGCCAGCCGATCAACTAGCTTCAGGGGGGCATTTTCCTCACTCGAATCAACCTTGACCACCAGTTGCACATCGGTGAGCAGTTCATGGTGATTCGGCTTGGAGAATTTACTCGTGGGATAGGTGCCGAGGCGATTCTTGCTGAACTTGTGATGCCGCTGTTTACGCAAAATGCGAGAAATGGGTGGGTCAGCACCGATGATGCCAATAGCTAGTTTGACCCCCCGATGTTGATCTAAATTCTCTTCACCGATCAGGGAAAGGAGCATGCCATAGATCGTGGAGGGGGGGGGATAGCGGTAGGTCTCCTTAAAGTCGCGGGCAAAGCTGCGGGGAAAACTGGTACAGGGACAATCAATGTAAAGTTGCATTAGGCGGGCACCTCAAGCTTGAGTTGTTGCGTTAATTGTGCTTTGGCGTGGGCGATCGCGTCCTTGACCCCGCGATGAACCTGAACCCCTAACGCCTCTAACTGGTGACCATAGGGGGTATCGGCAATCTCACCGCCAACAATCAGCTCCTCGGCTTTCACATCTCCCACTTCAACCAGTCGCATTAGCCGCGGGCAGCCCACCGATTCCCCAATACGCTTAAACACGTCCATAATCCAAGGGCTGGGATCATCGGTTATCCGAATCACAATGGACTCTGGACGAAAGTCGTACAAAAAGCGGGCATGATTGCCACCGACATGACGCACCGCACCAATGGCATCGAGGGCAAGGAGGGCACGCTCTGGTTTCTTCAAACTCTCTGGTGTGAGGGCGATCGTATATTGGTAGGCAGTGCAGTGCACCTCTGTACTGTGGATCGAGGTTTTCCCCTTTTCCCCCCCTTTCGAGCCAAAGGTAATATCCCCCCAATAGGGATCGAGACTCATGGCACGACTCACTTCTAGGGCACCTCGCCGTTTTGTAGTGGCATCCTCGTTATCTTTTCCTTTTTTGGCATCCATATAGCCAAATAGGTCATCATCAATGTATTTTTCAGCGCTGAATTGCTCATCCTTGAAGCTATACCTGTCAGTCTCAGGGTTAAATGTGCGATTCACCTCTTTTTCGTAATGATTTTGAAAATACTCCCGCAATCCCCAACGGATCGCTTCTGCACTGACAGTTGTGTATTGATCGTTGCCACGGGTGATTTTTTGCAATGTTGAGAGAGTACTGCCATCCCCTTCCCCGCGGTTGTTGGCTGCGATAGCAGTGGTCGTTACAATCGTTGCAAAAAGATGCTTTGTCATTTCATTACTCCTGAATGAGAGACAGAAACTATTCATCGGCAAAGGAAAACATTTCCTCTTCGGTGGCATCCCCTTCATCCCTTGATTCCAAGGGGACATCAACACCATTCAGAGCGTCTCCTTTCTTACTGCTGTAGGTGGCGATCGCCAGCAAGACCAAATCCCTTGCCCGTCGCCAGTTTTCCTCACGATGAATCCAGTGAACAATTTGCGGGCCTTTATCGCGAGCGGCTTTGCTACGAAACTGGCTGAGGAAATCCACCAAGGCAGTGGCAAATTCCTGTTGCGTACTCGGACGTTGGAATCGATAGATAACCTTATCGGTCACTTGTCTATAGTCTGGATCGCGACCTTGCTTCTTAGCTTGCTGAATCTGCCCGTACAGGTATTTACTAAAAGCACCTTGTACCACCTCAAAGAGCACCTGTTCATCGGTATTCAAGTATTCGGTCATTTTTACCAACCCTTGACGTTCATAGAGCTTATTACGTTTGTAAAACTCAAAGAAACCTGCATACCAAGGTTGACCTCCAATTAAATTGTCACAAATCCAAGGCAGTGCTTTAGAAACAGCTAACCAAGTTTCACCATTCTCCTTTTGTCGCACATGAGCAGGAAAAACTTGGCGTGCGACTTCATACAACTTGAGGACTTCATCGGTAACCTCTACACGGTACACTGCCTGTTTCAAATAAGCCTGCTGCGCATCCCAGACTTGCTTGCCTAACTGATAAACCTCACAGTAGTGCACACCAAACTGCTGCGCTTCTTCGACCACCTTTTCCTGCAACAGAAAATGCAACGCAGATTCACCGGCGCCACTGCTACGAAAGTCTCGATACGTGCACCCGGACATCGCGCGACGGCGCTTGACCCAGTGCTTTAGATTTTGAACTTCAGGAATCACCAGTGCTGAGCGGGCAGAGAGTTTGCCACCAACGGTTTGGGGAGGAAGTTGGTAGTAGCCACAGGCAAGGGGTAAAAAGAGCAATGCCAGAAACCCTTGGGGCGACTCTTGATAAGGACCATTGACAAAGCATTCCACCAGTCCGGGCAGATGATTTCCCTTTAGGGGAATTTCTTTCTTGAAGGCTCCCTTACTGTTAAAGGCCTCCTTGATGTCGCTGGTGTAATAACAGCTCTCTAGGGGCTTCACCTCAATCTGGATCTCTGGTTGATCCGGCTCAATTAAGAACGTGCGAGTGATAGAAGTGTTGCTGAGTTTGCGCTGTGTATTGTGCTGAAGGAATGTGGTGAGTACCCCCTGCGTAAAGGTATATTGCCCCTGTTCATCAAGCTTGAGGGCAGGAACCTCTAGATAGCCTTGGTGATTAATCTGATAGGTCTGCTTTAGCAGCCATGTTACGACCTTTTGATCGGTTTCCTCCCACTCCAATTCAACCGCCTCATCGGTGACCTTCCAAGTTAAGGGAGCCTGCTCACGTTGGCTGTCCAACTCGGATAGGGCTAGGGCTAGCCCCGCAATCCCTGCTCGATGGGGCAACAAAAAGTTTGGATCAAAGATTGACAGGGTAAATTGGCGCATAATTTTGCTGAATGATCTTGACAACTGTCCAGTAATCCGTGCCTCTCTTTTAGCAATCAAAATCAACGATGACTTCACTGCCTTCGAACTGGCAGATGTATGGCAGTTTCCCGGTATTCTTAGCACGGTTGAGTACGCTACCAGAAATCCCCAGCCTTTTAGCAACTACTGGAGTGGGGAAGGAAGCTGGCTCTAATGTGTAGCGGGGTAGTGGTGAATGATTCATGTGGTTGCATTTAGATACTACAATTCCAGTATAGCTTTCCTAGAGGTTAGCTGCAACCATTTGAAGAGCTGCTCTTAAAATTACCAGCCTATCCAGAATCTAGTCCTAGAAGGCTGGCAGAAAACGCCTCAAGGCAATCGGTGGTTGTAGAAGACCGCCTAACCAGCAGTTCAGAGCTTAGCGGCAACGTGCCCAACGCATGAAGCATCTGTGGTAAGCACGTATCCATCATACCGCTTTCTTTTCCTTAGATTCCATAAGCACCTAACTCTTGGCAATAGCCCCATTGATTGCTAGGGGCAATGAGATAACCGCTCTTATGGCGCTGCCAACCTTTGATGTTTTTGGTAGGGAGGGGAAGGGTGTATCGGGGCAACTCACTCGACTTAAGTGGGGCAATTTTTTCTAGGTCCTGTTCGAGGAGAGCAGTTACGGTATAGCCTGCTTTGCGTAGAGGAGCAGAGTACGTTTTCCATTGGCCATCTAGCCAGACACAGTGATCTTTGGGGGTGGGTTGGGTATTACACTGTTCTAGCCAAGTGGCTAGTTGCGCTTGGGTAACCTCTTGACCGACAAAGTTTCGCACCAATGCCCATCCCGCCTCTAGCTCATCTGCACTGTAGGGAAAACCTGTCTTTTCGTCAGGGTAAAAGAGGGCATCAAGGGCGTGGCCGCAGTACTGACGATTGAGGCGCCCCAAGCGCTGGATTAGCCCTGCGGGGTCAGCAATCTGAGTTACTAGGAGTGTTGCCGACAAGTCCAGCGACATTTCTGCCACTTGCGTGGTGATGGCTAGGAGGGGTTGATCCTGTTTGAAGGCCTCTACCACTTCGCGGTGATGGTGCACGCGATCGCCATAACGAAAGCGACTGTGATACAACAAAGGTTGAAGTCCGCAGGTTTTGGCTTGCTGATAGGTCGCGATCGCTGTATCCACCTGATTGCAAACCCACAGAACTCTACCGCCTTGGTCTAGTTCCTGCTTAACGCGATTCCAATCCGGCTGTGCAAGTTCATGGAAACGATAGCGGCGCAAGGTTTCTAGCTCCTGAGGACCTTGGATAATAGCAATTTCCTCTCCCACTGCCTGCTGAATCGCCTGCACCTGCGCCGGTAAAAATGAGGCGGACATCAGCAAAATTGGCGCTTTAACAACCTTCAGAAACCGCAGCAGCGCCCCAAACAACGCTTCGTCATAGCAGTGAACTTCATCAAAGACGAAAGCAGCATTGGCAAGAGCTGGAAAGCAATATAGGGGACGTCGATGACATTGCAGGAGTCCCAAAACGGTATCCACAGTGCAAACATTGACCTTGGCCCCCCACGCCTTGAAGGCTTCTAATTTCTGAGCGGTCTCATTAACGGCTCCATCACCATTGTCTTCCTCCTCCCCTGTGCAAGCTAACTCTAAATCAATATCCGAGCGAGAGTGCAACAGCTCTGACTCTACTTGGTTGTGAACATAGCCCAGAAAGCCCTCAGTGCTAGTGCCTGTTGTTGGATAACAAAAGAACAACTTCCGTCCAATGCCATGGCATTGTGCCCAGCAGTAGGCACCAAGGGTTTTACCCGTACCGCAACCGGCACGTGCTAGGGTTACTCGCTTGGACTTATCCTTCAGTTCAATTTGAAATGGATGCAGTGGCTGCTGACCCCGCCGTGCATCAATCACTTTTTGCAGATCAGCCTTAACCAAGGTCTGTTCTTTTAGTGCTTTTTGGATCCACTGCTGGAGGTTGGTTGCAACCTGTGCTGACGCCGAGCCAATGGCATCTGCTGCCACAAGCAGTGCTTTCACAACAGCAACAAACACAGTGTCTGGCTTCCACTCAATAAAAGCGTTTAAGACCGCTTCACGTTTCTCCTTAATCGTTTTAATCTCCCATTCTGGCGAGAATGGGAAGGCAGGAATTGTCCGAGGTAGTCCTAGGGTTCTCACCCCATAGCGAATTAGCTTGTGGAAGTAACGATGATGGACATACCAGTACAGGTAAGGATCTCCACTGCCCTCGCGGATGTCCCCCAGTTCACTGGTGTCACGCCCCTGCTTACCGCCTAATTTGAGGTGATGTCCTCCTGCTGCGGCGATCGCAGTCATCAAGTCAGCATTGGGGCATTGGCCAAGCCAGTCTCGGAACTCCCACGCCAGCAAGACAGACCCCACTTCATGACGAATCAGTTGTGGATATTGCAAGGGGTTACGTTGAGGCTGCACAGATCGCTTTGAACCCCTGAGGGGGTACCTTACCACACCTTGAAATTGGTGATTGGCCTTACCCCAATCATGCAAATAAGCAGCCAGTTGGGCAGTCGCCCGCAGAGTTTTTTGTTTTTGGATGTCATCCCCCAATCCGAACTGACGGAGGAGAGTTGTTCCCAGTGTCTCTACTAAAGTTGTAATTGATTGTACAACCGCAGCTGTATGACCAACCAAATGATCAGTTCCTCTCCAGTTAGCGCTGCTTGGGAGGGAAGATTTTGCCAAAAGAATATCGGGTTCTAGTTTTGGTCGAGAACAACTAGGCGGCATCCAGTTCCTCCTTGACTGGGTAAAACCAGCCGCAGCCAAAATGTTGTCGTCCTCCCAATCCATGCCATTGTAGCTTCAGCGAGTCCTCGGCATTGAGGTTCTCAACAACCACGCTGTAGCCTACGACTTTTTTGCCCTTCACTTGAATCGTGCGCCGTGCTAAATTACCATCGGGATCAGACGGAATAAAGGCTCTTCCCTGAATCCCCAGATAGGTGAGGCTTTTTTGGCAAGACTCTAGGAAATAGCGAGGAACGTCTTGGTGATCAATTGCCTCTAGTTTGAAGGTGACCAACCGAGCAGCGAGGGTTCGTGACGGTTCTGGCAATGTAATGCGCGGCTGCACAAGGCGAATAAGATGCCCCTGAATATCCAACACTTGGTTCTGAAAAAAGCGGTACCACGTCCGCACTTGATTGATAGGACAGCGAAGGCGAAAGCGCGAAGCACGATTTAGATAAATCATTCCCTCGCCGTTGGGAACTCCAGCAATACTGCTAAGGTGAAGGTCACTCGGTATATCCGAAGGTAGATCTGACCCTCCTGATTGTTGCAACTGTTTTTTAATGGCAGAGTACAATGCATAGCCATGATCTGCTGGCAGCGTTCTTCCACGCAAGCTGTAATGAATTTCAAGAAAGTGACACTGATCGGCCATTGTCGAATTCCGAAGAACTTTACTTTATTGACTAAACTTGAGCTTCCTCATTACTTACAGTTGCTCGCCAAGGGCAATTCTTATGTAGCAGGTCGTTCATTTTTTAAGATTCATCTGGTTTCAATAGTTATCATACCCAACCCATTACAGTCATAATTTAAAAATAATATTAGTCTATTTCTAGAGCCTATGTTAAGCAACCAAGGTAGCAAAAAAACTTTCTTGGTTAAAATTCTTATTAATTCTTAAAAAAAGACAATTTTAAGGATTTTAAGGATTCAATGTGCTCAACGCCTTACGGCATCAGTGGTAGAGGCACAAACTGGCAAGGCGAAGGTAGTTTTTCCGCAGGAGACGTGCTCAACGCCTTACGGCATCAGTGGTAGAGGCACTTCTCCACAAAACTTGGCAGCGAACCTGGTAGTTTGTGCTCAACGCCTTACGGCATCAGTGGTAGAGGCACGAAACTTACTAAAATCGAGACTACCGCGACAAATGTGCTCAACGCCTTACGGCATCAGTGGTAGAGGCACGGGGTGACTTCGATTCTGGCCGTCCCAAAATTCTGCTTGTGCTCAACGCCTTACGGCATCAGTGGTAGAGGCACGTTAAGGAGTGGCGACAGGAACTGCGTGCTCACCGTGCTCAACGCCTTACGGCATCAGTGGTAGAGGCACAGCGGCACCCTAGAAATGCCTCTATAACTAGGTTAGCACAGTCACTTTTCAAGCACCTCAGGCACTTCGTTTTTTTGTGACTGTAAAATTTTTAGCCTCGGCCAGTATTCAGTTGTCAATCCCGCTCTGGGAAATAGGTTCAGAGATTTTCAAGCACCTCTAAATCTAACAAAAACTCTCAAATTGAGTCAAGAGGCTGTATTTGAATATCAGCCGTGTCGGAGAATATTTGAATCCAGAGGTGCTTGCACGCTAAAAGATTTTGAAATTCTGCTCTGACATTGGCCATGTTCCGGCTCGGTTGCAAGCGCATACCCGCTCCACACATTGGCTACACAATCCGACGATTAGGAGGCTATCTTCCTGCATGAGGATTTTTTCGAGCTGCCAGCGCAGCTTTTCCCGCTCCCGTGGCGTGAGACGACAGCGAAAAATTGAGAACTGCAATCGTTCACCGTAACCCTCTAACTGCTTATAAACCTGTCGCCATCGCTTGGGGTCGCGGATGTCGTAGCAGATGAGGTACCAATTTTTCGATTCACCCATAGGTCAACGCAAAATGAGTTTACCAAACAGCCCTGCCTCCCCACACCATTCCTTTTCAAGCAAACGCACTTCCAGCTCCAAGAGTCGCCGATAGGTGAGCGAGTAGTTGGTCACTGGGTGCTTCCACGTTTCACCTTTGCGGGCTTCATAGAGTTCAATGAACTTACGCCGACCATAGTCACTGAGCCATACGTGATCTCGGCGTACCTCAAAGCACTCGTCAAGGTTCCACTGCATGCGGTTAATCGAACCAATCACCACCATATCCACAAGGGGGACGCGGAAAATTTCCATCAAGTCCAACGCAAGGGGCGGTGCTTGGGTACGGGGCTGATGATAGAAGCCAAAGGCTGGTTCAAGACCAACCGTGAGAATGGCATTCATTACGTCCTTGAGGAGCATGCCATAGCCAAAACTCAGCAGCGCATTAAAGGGATCCTTTGGCGGACGGCGATTGCGACCGTTGAAGCGCAACTCCTTCGGGACTTGATCCCCCAGAAGATAGGGCAATCCCGAAAAATAAAGGGCAGCGAGGTTGCCTTCAATGCCGCGTAGAGCCTCTAGAGAACTGGCGTAGGAGATGGTACTGAGGAGCCGCTCCATTTGCGTGGTGATGTCTTGCAACGCAGGTAGATCGTCTTGGCGATTCCGCTGTCCTCGTAGCAGCAGGCGGCGCTGACTCTGTCCGCGACAATTCACCAGTAACTGGGCAAGACGTAAACACTGGTCTGGGTTCGTCAACGCTTGATACTGACGAATGCGCCGCTGAATACTGCCTTTGCGGTTGTCAATGCTGCCAATATAGCGTCCACCGCTACTGATGAAGTGAATGCCGACCTCCCGATGGGCACATAAATGAATCGCAGGTGTGGTAATTTGGGCAAATTTGTGGATCACCACTTGCCCCACCTGCTGGATAGGTAACTTTTGCTCTGGTTCATCTTGAATTGCAATCCTGAGCTGCTCGCCGGCTCGCTTGATTACCGCTTCGCCAACAGTGACGTGAATAATCTCCCGTTCATCATCCCGCGGAAATAACCGCAGGGGCGAATGCTGAGGATCGTGAGCTAATCGCCCTTCCTCTGGGAGGCATACGGGTGCTAAGGAACAGTTGAGACAGAGCTTTTCATTGCTGCATATAGGGGGGCGCTCCAAAGAGGCTCGCAGTTGACGCGCTTGCTCAATCGTGTCCCGCACTAGTTGGCGGCCTGCGTCATCAACAGGCACACGCACAGTAACGTTGTCACGGTGATAGTGAATGCGACCTTCGGGGATAGTGACGCCGAGAACAGTTTCCAGTAAACAGGCATAGGCAAGAATTTGCACCTTGTCGCTATACCATGCTTGGGGTTGCTGCTGGCGATCGCGATAAGAACGGCCGATTTTGTGCTCATAGGGAATCAAATGCCCCTCCAGGGTGCGCAATGCATCGACTCGTCCCCGTAAACCCAGAGCTACGCTTTCAAGATTGAATTCCTGCCAATCTTCCCGTTCTAGTTTTTGTAGCTCAGCGTGGAGCCGCCGCCCCGCAAAGACGGATTCATTTTGGGTATACAGCTCCTCAACTTCTTCGAGATAAAATAGCCGCCGACAGTAGGCAAAAGCACGCAGAGAGCTAACGCGCAGTGTTTCCGTTTCAGCGCAGGCAACAGTCTGTTCCATATCAAACCTTTCAGTGAAAAGGACTCACTGGTTTATCCATTGGCCTGAGTGGGAGAATGCAAGAGAAAAGTGGGGCAGAATTTCTTCTCCTGAAAGAGTTGCTGGCAGAGACACGCTCTCTGGTGTGTGCTGGGGGCAGTAAATTTCTGCAATGTGCTGCTGGGGGACAATCAACCAGCCAAGGCGGCAGCCATGGTCTATGTACTCCTGCATTTTTGCCCTTAGGTGAGACAATTCGTCATTAGGAGATGCCAGTTCAATGATAAAGTCAGGGCAAAGAGGCACAAACCCTTGACGCTCCTCAGGTGATAATCTCTGCCAACGTTCCTTGGCAATCCATGCGACATCGGGTGAACGAATGGCACCATTGGGTAGGCGGAATTCGGTAGAGGAGTCAAAGACTTCACCCAGTTGAGTTTGGCGATTCCAAAGACTGATGTCAGCCGTGAGGGCGGCATTGTAGCGACCGGTTTCGCCACCCGTAGGGGGCATAGCAATCAATTCTCCCGAAGCAGTTAATTCAAACCGTAGATTGGGATTAGCTTTGATAATTTCTGCGAATTGCTCTTCAGTGAACCGGATGGTTTTGGGGAGATACACTGGGAGAGCACTGTTCATGGCTGTTGTCACGCTCTACATGCTGGCCGCATGCTAGAAGTCTAACGATTTTTCCACCACTCAAAACTGCGTTTCCAGTCTCGCGATCGCGGCGGCAATTCCTGCAACGAGGCTGCCACATGGTTAAAGACTTGCTCCACCACGGGTAAGGGCACTTGATCTTCCGCTTCAAAGAGAATGGCCAGCCGTTGCCCCCCCTGGAGATGCATCAAATATAACTCTTGGTGAATCGGTCGGGGGGTCGGATAATAAAACACCTCACCGCGTACTCGCCGTCCCAAAATGCGTCGCTCAATCTGTCCGGGGGCTGCTGAGAGGGGGCCACCCACTTGGGTAAACCGCAGCCAACTGCGCAACTCTTGATCCGAAAGACCCCCTAGGACTTCACTTGTTTTAGGGAGGCTAATCAGGCTGACCATTAGCTCGTGCTCCCCTGGTACGGCATTGGCAGGATAGACGACGGCAACGCCATTCTCGCCAAAGGAGGTGGGCGCTGAAAATTGCAGGGGCGTTTCAAAGGATAACCCCAGCAGTTGATAGCGTTGGGGGGCAGGGGCAACCGCCTGAATTGTCGGCTCGCTTGCCCGACTCATGAGCAGGGGAAATGCTCCCAAGAGGGTCAGACTGCAACCAAGGCTCAGCAGCAAACGCATAAATGCCTCACACTAGGGGGATGACTGGTATTGTTGACGGTAGGCAATGTATAGACCTTCTAGAAACTCTTCGGCACTCAAGGAAGGCCAGTGGGGGGGATAGTTTGGTAGCAACAGGGGTTCCAATTGTTGGCGTAGCTCTTGAGCGGCTTGATAACGACCGACCGGACTCAGGCGATCGCGACTATTGAGGTAATTGCGTACGAGGAGATAGTGTTCGGGGGTTATCTGTTCCCAGTGGGCGAGCGATCGCAACTCCTGCACCCAACTCATCTGGGGTTCCTGAACTGTGGCAGTTTTAGGTGCAAACCGTGTTGCCTGCTCATCTTGAATCACAAGGGTACCTGCCACCATATCTCCCAAGCGTTTTTCTGATCGGGATAACGTTATTAAGAGGGCACCTATACCAAAAAAAGCAAAATCAATGGATTGCAGCAAACTGCGCAGCGTGGCTTCCTTGAGACCAATGGGACGGCCATTATCTTGGACAACGCGAATCTCGCCATAGCGCTTGCCGGGGGTTTGCCCCTGCCAGTAGGTTTCAAAGAAAATGTAATAGCCGTTGTAGAGGGCAAACATCACCAACAGGTAAATGCCCAAACTCCAAGCTTCAATACTTTGGCCACTGGCAGGCAGCACCTCGATCAGCCACGGATAAAGTGCATAGAAGTAGATGTAACCCGCGACTAGGGAAAAGAGCACAAGCGCGGTGTAGAGAATGACTTGATCAATTAGCCAAGCAAGGACACGGCTGCCAATTCCCGCTAGGGCAAAGTCCAACTCGATACTTTCTGGTGTACGCAGGCTGACCCGCCGCAACCAACGCAAGGGATTGACCGCTTCAGGGCGCACTTGAAACGCTGCTCCCTCGTTGCGTACCCGCAGATCCCAGTAGAGAACCGCTTTGATCCCTTGCCATAGGGGGAGGAGGAGAACTGCGACAAAGAGGCCAGCCACGGGAATAATCATGACGCTGTTAATAATACTCCCAAGGATATTCGCGGGAATCGTTGCTAGGGAAGCAACAAAGAACACGGTTAGGGTATGCCATGCCTGTCCTTGGGTGAGTTGCCAACTGCGCTGTACAGCTTTGACAGGAGTACATTCCGGTTCAAGGGCTAAGACCACATCAACGAGGGATAGCCGTGCCGTGAAGTAGGTAATCACCAACAGGGCAAGCAACAGGAGCAACAGGACGCCAAGAACAAAGGTTAAAAACAAAAGAGTGCTCGCGGGTTCAGTGGGGGTATTCTGCTGCACCAGTTGCACTAAAGGCCATCCCACCAAGTAGATGAGGTAACCGATCGCTCCCAAGACCACATAAACCAAAAGCAAAATGACACCGACCAGCAGAGTGGCCAGCAAGTAATTGAGCATTTTGGGAAAAATGAGGCTGCGGGCTGCCGATTCTGATTCTTCAAGGGCAGTGAGGACGATGTAGATGCGGCGAGAAAGCAGGGCGCCACTGGCCATCAGCCGTGTCCAACCAAAGAGATACAAGGGCAAGGCGACTAAGAGGCCAATTCCCGTCAACCAGAGAAAGGGCAGAGTATCATTGACTGCACCGGCGAGGAACCCACCGATGATCAAGGTCACGCCCACGCTGAGCACGGCGGCAATCGTCAGCAGAAAAAACCATGCGTGGGCAAAAAGGCTCAAGAGAAAGTAGCGATCGCCCTGACGACGGTATAGCTCTAAGGCAATCGTGACCACGTTACCGCTAGAGAGAGAATGGGGAAGCCGTCCTCGCCGTTGAAAAGGCAACATTCGCGACACCAAACCGATGGAGGATCGAAATAATCCTAGCGTTCTCGCTGATTTTTCCCCCTGCGACTTTTGTAAGATTTGTTAACATTAGAACAATCCAGTTATTCTTTTTCTTTTACTCGTTTCTTTCTATCGAGTGATCTATGGCTGAGGTGTGGGCATTGACCCCTCTGGCCAGCTTAGGTATTGGTTGCGTTTTGGCCAGTTCAAGGAGCAGGTATGGCACTGTACGCAGAACTACATCGGCATTTGGGTGGCTCAGTTGTACCGCGTATTCTTTGGCGGTATTTTCAGCGGAACGATCGCTCCCTTGCGGAGCGCTTTCCCAACTATCAGGAGTTTGAAACGTTCTATACTCGCCCCCGTCAATCCCTCGAAGAATACCTCGAACTCCACACATTAGTGGAGAGTGTGCAAACACCGCAAACGCTGCCCTATTTCATTTTTCGTTTGATTCGCGGCGCCTATATTTTTGAAAACTTGGCCTACTTGGAGTTGCGTTATACGCCTTACTTGCGCACCGATCCGCAGCGCTCCGAGAGCGATCGCATTGAGCAGATGGCCGAGATTGTTAAAACGGTGGGTCTGGCTTGCCAAGTACCAGAGTACCCAATTATCACCAGCCAAATTCTCTGTATGCACACGCGACTGCCCTATGCGGTGAACCGTGCCATTGTTGATCTGGCGGCGAGTTTTCCCCAGTTTGTCTGTGGCATTGATTTAGCCGGGGGCGATAGCGTCTATGGCGATCGCATGCAGGAATTTGTCGAACTCTATGCTTATGCCCGCGATCGCGGCCTGAAAACCACGGGTCACCTCTACGAAACGGTCAATGGCTGCTATCCTGAACTGCTGCCCTACCTGCAACGCATTGGCCATGGCATTCAAATTCCGCTGCGGTATCCAGAGTTGCTGCAGGAAGTCGCCGCTGCCGGTCAATGCCTTGAAGTCTGCCCCACCACCTATTTTCAAACGGGCACCCTCGAGAGCTACGAGCAATTGCGGCTAATCTTTGAACGCTGTTTTGAAGCGGGGGTAGATGTGGCCATCTGTACGGATAATGCGGGACTGCACAATGTGCGGCTACCCTTCGAGTATGAAAACCTACTCACCCATGACATTCTTAACTTCAAGGAGTTGCAGGCCTGTCAGGAAGCAGCTTTTCGCCATGCCTTTGCTTGGCCCCATGCGCAACCGCCGACCCTCCTCCTGAGTAACCTGCTTCAGGGCAATTCCCCCCAAACTGCACTTGCAGGCTGCGCAATCCAGTAAGATAGGCCTATGAGCAAGATTGAACGCATTACGGGTCGTGGCCTTCCTCTGCGGGGCAACGATATTGATACCGATCGCATTATTCCCGCACGGTTTCTCCGCTGTGTCACCTTTGATGGCCTTGGGGAGCATGTCTTTGCCGACGATCGCCAGTCGGGACAGCATCCTTTTGACTTGCCTCAGTACCAAGGGGCGCGGATTCTGGTGGTGAATGCCAACTTTGGCTGTGGCTCGAGTCGTGAGCACGCACCGCAGGCGATCGCCCGTTGGGGGATTCAAGCAATTGTTGGCGAGAGTTTTGCGGAAATTTTTGCAGGCAACTGCTTGGCAATGGGAGTTCCTTGTGTCACAGCTGCCCCAGAGCAGGTACAGGCACTGCAAACCCTTTTGGAAGATCAGCCCAGTACGGAACTGACCCTAGACCTGCACACGCTGACCCTGACGGCGGGCGCTCAAGTTATTCCCCTAACCATGGCGGAAAGTACCCGGCAAATGCTCATTTCTGGTCAGTGGGATGCCTGTGGTCAACTCTTGGCCAATTGCGACAAAATTCACGCAGTAGCAGCGCGGCTGCCCTATATGCAGTGGGCGGTTAGCTAATCTGTCGCAGTAGCCAAAGCCAAGCGCCAAAGAGCCAACGCAAGCCTTGCCAGCGGCGCGATCGCCCCAATGCAATTACCTCTGGTAGCTCAAAAAGCTGGTACACTGCCTGCGCCCGTTGCCACTGCCGTCGGCGCAAGAATCGCCATGTTCCCGCCAAGATAAACTGGTGGAAAAAGTCGCCTTGGCACTCCCGTAGCGCCGCGGGTGAGAGGATCTTGAAATCAGCAGCAGCGGTAAAAATTTGTCTTAGGGTTGCCAAGGTCTGAGCGTGGAACATCCCCATCGTCAGAGCCTGATCGTGAATCGTGTAAGCTGCCGTTGCGCGGGGAACCGTGTAAACGCCCTTGCGAGCAAAAAACCGTAGCCATTGGTAGAGGTCTGTGGCTTCGCCGTAGGCGGGATCAAAATAGCCAACCTCCTCAAGGAGCGATCGCCGCCAGATCAAGGCTGGAAACCGTACAAACGAGGAATGACGCAGCAATTGGCGAAGGGCTTGAGCCGGGGAGAGCCATCCCTGCCGTCGGGGAATTTGCCGTCGCAAACAGCGTTGATGCTGATCCACCAAATGCACCCCAAAGAGAAAGACATCAAACGCAGTGCCCTCCCTAGTGAGAATTTCGAGAATTGTGGGTATTCCTTGGGGGAGCAAGTAATCATCGTCGTGCAACAGCAGGATAAAGTCCCCTGAGGCCTTCGCCACGCTTGCGTTCCAATTGGCCACCATTCCCAAGCGCTGAGCATTGTGCTGGTAGTACCAGCGGCCTGACCATCCAGCGAGTAAATCCTCCACTGCTGCGGGGGTGGCGGAATCATCGGTAATGATTATTTCCACCCGATTCTGGCTCTCAGGGGGCAAGGCGGCGACGACTGAGCGAACCGCCTGCGCCAGTCCTTGGGGACGGTGGTAGGCTGGAATGCAAATACTCAATAGCGGTGGTTTGTGCCATTGTTGGGAACTTGCACAGTTTGCTGCATAATCCATTGGGGTAGTGCGTTCATTCAACAGACTTTCGGGCACTGTTTTCGGAGCGATTGCTATGACCTCTGCCACCGTCGATCGCCAACGTTTGCAAGCGGCTTTGGCTTCTCTCAACCTTAGTTTAGAGGCAGAACTCACCCAATATCGCTGCCATCGCATGGTACAAGCCCATTCCCCCTTTGAAGCCCCGCCTGTTCCCGAATCTGCGATCGCCCCAGAACCGAGTGTCATCCCTACCGCTGCCGCAGAGACGGCTTCCCAAACCGTTTTTCCCGTGGTCAACTCTTTAGCCCTCACCCCTGAGACAGCACCAGCCACCGATGAACGTGCCGACGAGGGACTTGCCGATCCATTTTTCGAGTTTGATCCCACAGATTTAGCAGAACTCTTGCCCCAGTCCTATCCCAGTGATCCCCCTGCACCCCAAACACCCAACCCCACAAAGCGCCCCTTTGCCTCTACCCGTGAGCTACTCAAGCAGGTACGAAAAAACCAACAGCGTCCTTGGTTCCAGCGGCGGGAGAGCAATAGTCAACATTTAGTGCAACGCTGGTTAATTGTGGTTGGCATTCTTGCCGGCTTTAGTGGCGCAGCCCTGTGGTGGTTCAACCGCCGACCCTCTCCCGTTGCTACATCGCCCTCCCCCGTACCTTCAACACCAACAGCAGCATCACCCACGCCACCCGTCGGCCCTGATATGACGGCACGGGAATTTCCTGATGTTAATCGCAGCACCCTTGCCCAATTGGAACCGGCCACTGAACCCCCAACCAGTGAATCTCCGACCCCTGCAACCAGTCCAACTGCGGGTGCCTCACCCACCCCCACAGCCAGCCCAACCCCAGCTGAAACCGAACATACAACACGACTTTTTGTCGAAAAAATGCCCAATGGTCGCTACTATGTCCTGGCTCCCTACAAGGAACCGGCGGATTTAGAGAAGGCGCAAGCAGTCGTGCCCGATGCCTTTTTGGTGGGGAGTGGGGAGGAAACCAAGATTCAACTGGGGATGTTTGTGGACGAAGCTTCGGCTCAAGCGATGGTCAATCAGTTGCGCGATCGCCTCTAGGGGCTGAGCCAGCGATCCCCAGCCTTGCCATATCGTTCCTGCCACTGCGACCAAGGGACATTTTCCCCTTCTAGGCGAAAGGGGTAGGGAGCTTCACTCCACCAGTGGTTCCCCTGCAACGTTAGCGTTTTCAAAAAGGCTTCGCCCTTAAGGGTAGTCAGGAGTTGCTCTTGGCGGCTGCCAATCCAATTGCCCTCGAGGTACCAATCTTGAGACGTAATCGTGACTGCCTCACCGGTTTCTGGCAGCGTGACGGTTCGCGGGGAAGGATCGCGGACACCAATTTGTGCCCCTTGGTTTTCCCAAATCCAGTTGCGGCGCAGGGTGACATGGGCAGCCGCCCAGCCAAAAATGCCGGGGGTTTGTAGATAGTTCGGGGCAATGCTGTAGTTATAGGCAATTAAGGAATCTTCAATTGTGACTGGGCCTGTGCCCGCCTCTAGGAAAAGACCGACAACGGCATTGCCCACAAATTGCGATCGCCGAATCTCGACGTTTTGATTATCCGTATCAAGCCATAGACCGGCCGCTTGGTTCTCAATGGCGCGGTAACGATCAAAGACGGCGTGGCGCAAATGAAAGTACTTATCCCCCGCATCCCAATCGTAAAAGCCTGCCCATCCCCCCCGCCAATTATTGCCTTGGACGAGAACTTGCTGGACTGTGAAGTCCCGTAAATGAACCCCCGCCATGCCCCGCCAGCCATTTTGCAGAAACTGCGTTCGCTCCACCCGCAGGCGATCGCTCTGGTGGCTTTCGAGGCCACCCCAATTGTTGCCCCAAAATATGCAGTCAATCACCTGAATATCATGGCTGCGTTCAATGCGTACCGCTTGGGTAAACGTGCCGCCATAGTGCTCAAAGCGCAGCCCCACCAAACTGATAAAACCACTGTCTAAGATTCGTAAGGCCTCACGGTGAACCGCTACTTCCAATTCCCTAGGTGAGATGCCGGTAGGAATTGCCACATACAGTTGCTGCTCTGCATCATCCACATAGAAATCATTCCCCTGCAATTCCATAAATGAGAGTCGCTGCCGCAGGGGAGTCTCCTGCCACCACACCAGTTCGCCCCGCTGCGCCACTCGGGGTAACTCAATATCAAACGCTGTCCACGGGTTACCGGAAAAGCCCCACCCCAATGTCCACGGGTGACGGTAGATCGTCACTGCTGAAGTGGTAGAGACTGCTTGCCAATCTGACCATTGTTGACTGCCGCGCAAAATCACGCGATCGCGAAGCGCGCCCTTCGGGCGATCGCCCCCCTTGGCAATCAGTCGTAGGGGCGTCTGCCGATGATGAATCGTTCCCAGCGTCTCCCGATAAATCCCGCTATAAATGTAAATGTTTGTGGGGCGATCGTGCGCCTGTGCCCACGCCAAAGCAGCACCAATAGTGCGGAAAGGGGTTGTTGGAATTCCCTTGCCGGCATCACTGGCTTGGGGATGTGCTGGGTTCACCTCTAGGGTCAGGGGCGAGGCTGGAATAGCTGCAATTCTTTGTTGCCCCGTCAATATTAGAATTAGAGCTAGGCAAAGCGCAATCAGCCAGACATATGGCCACTTCATCACCGCAGCGGTCGGGCCAAATAGGGCAGCCATAGAGCGATCGCGGCCACAACAATCAGGAGCACCCCAAGGGGCAAGTCAATGGATTGCCAAAACAAAAATCTCAGGGACACCGCTTTTGCATTCTGTACGGAAAAGAGGGCGATTGCCCCACTGCTAATCATCCAGAGTAAAAAGAGCAAAAAGCGGCGCATTTACTTCCCTTCCGCTTGGCGAATCATCTCCTCCGTCTTATGGTAGCGGTTATAGGTGGAAAACCCCGTAAACATTCCCTTGAAAAAGCCATTGAGTTGCTCGCGGGTACTGGCACTGGCCGTACTCAAAGGTGCCGGCAAAAAGCGATCGCCAAAACCAACAAAAACCAAGCCAACCACTAGCAGCGGCACAATCACCTCTTTGACACGCATAGGGCAAGCCTCCACAGGACGATGGCAGAATCGAGAGGACGCACTAACAGGGAGAACAGATAACTAATAGTTTCTAATGTGCCGCAGGATTGTAAATAATTTTCAGCTTACGCAAAAGATGGCGATCGCGGTTACAAAACGTCTATAACAAGAATTGTCAACAAAAATGTCAATAAAAATAAACCGTGAAAATACCCATGAAATCCCTAGGAAAGCAGAAGTGTTGAAAGATAGTTTAAGAGGCTAGAAAAAAGGGAAGAAATGTCGTATTCTTCCCTCAAAAGAAGAAAAATTAATCAGCTTACTATGGCATCTTTTTCAGTTCTTGTCAAGTCTATTCTCAAGCAGCTCAGCCCTTGCGACTACCCCGTCCTCAACTCTCAATTGTTCTTCAAAATCTGGTTGACCTACATTCTCGACCAAGGATTAACCAGCATGAGAGCCTTATTTTATCGCTTGAATCATTCGGGGATTACAGTGGATATGTCCACGTTTTCCAAGGCGAACAAAACTCGAACAACCACCTTATTTGAGAGGATTTACACTCATCTCATGTCTCAAGCTCGCAAGAGACATCGTTGTTCAAGTCTGATGCTGTTTCCTATTGATTCAACCGTCATTACCCTGACGAGTAAGCTCTTTTGGTTCTACAAATACCATCAAGTGAAGTTAATTACAGGATTTGATTTAACAGAGAACATCCTGGGTAAGGCAGTAGTCTCTTTTGGGGAGAGACATGACCTAAGCTTTCAAGACGAGATTTTAGAAATGATCCCTGAGAATGCCGTTGCCATCATGGATAGAGGGTTTGCGAGTTGGAGATTTTTAGAGCGGCTGAGTGAGAGGAAGTGTTTATTTGTTGTGCGTATCAAGAATAACATGAGAATGAAGCTCAATCATGAGAGATACCGAGTGGTTCAATTTTTTGATGAGCATGGAACAGAGTTTCGTATTGCGACGAATCTAATGCATCTAAGTGATGAGGAAGTGAGTGAGCTGTATCGGCATCGGTGGGGGATTGAGAACTTATGGAAGTTTCTAAAGATGCATTTATCATTAGACAAGCTGATTACGAAGAGTTTGAATGGGGTGATAAATCAGATTTATATGGTTTTGATTGGGTACTTAATTTTAGAGCTAATGGAGATACCTGAATACTTTGGCAGGAAGCTATTAGACAAATTGCGATATTTGCAACTGGAACTGAGTCGCCGCTGCTCGATAGTGCATTGGAGCTTTGATTGGCAGCCAGAGCTACTTGTCACTTAGGATGTTAAGTTTTGTTGCAGAATTCAACACTTCTGCTAGGAAAGTTGTTGCTACTATAGTAGGCAAGCCATCCAGACCCCAATGCGCCCTATGGTTAACACATCGTCATCTTCTTCATCCGCTCGCAAAGCGCTTACCGTGCGCGGCAGAGCCGCTAGCCCCACCGAACGAGCCATTGTTGCCTCCGGTTACGCCAGTATCGATCAGGTGCGGGAAGCCATGAACACCGCCCGCAAAACAGGCAAGTCCCTCGTAACCGTGTTGCAGGAGATTACGGGCACCACCATGCCCCCCGATGTGTTACGTCAGTACCACAAGCAACAACTTTTTGAACTTAAAGTCATCTATGGTGTCGATTGCCTTGATCCCGAACTCAATCGTTTTCCCACCGAGCAAATCGAGCAACTGATCAACACGATTGTACCGATTGACACCTGCCGCACCTACCAAGTCATCCCCATTGCCAAGCACCTCGACGCCGATCCCCCCTACCTGCTGGTGGCGATGGTGGATCCCGACAACCTGCAAGCCATTGACAACCTCACCCGGCTGCTGCGCAGTCACAACCTCACCCTGAAGCGGATGGTGATCACCCTAGAGGACTACCAACGCCTCATTGACCCGATTCTCAACAAGCAGGTAGCTGAAACCGCTGCCAGCAAAAATGCCCCCGCTGCTATCGGTGAAATCAACATCGAAGAAGACATCGAAGCCATGGGCGGCCTCGAAGAAATTGAAGGGGAGCAGGAGGCTGACCTTGCCGAGGCGCTCAAAGGGGCAGAAGATGCTCCCATTATTGCGCTTGTCAACAAAATTTTGGCCAAGGCTCTCACCGAAGGAGTTTCCGACATCCACATTGAACCCCAAGAGGAATACCTACGGATTCGTTTCCGTAAAGATGGGGTGCTCCACCAGGCCTTTGACCCCCTGCCGAAGAAGATCGTGCCAGCCGTAGTTTCCCGCTTCAAAATTTTGGCTGACCTCGACATTGCCGAGCGGCGTGCCCCCCAAGATGGCCGTATCCGCAAAATGTTCCAAGGGCGACGGGTGGACTTCCGAGTGAATACCCTCCCCAGCCGCTGGGGCGAAAAAGTGGTACTGCGGATTCTCGATAACTCCGCCACCCAATTGGGTCTCGACAAACTGATTACTGACCCTGAGAGCCTTGCCATTGTGCGGGAGATGACCAAGCGCCCCTTTGGTTTGATTCTGGTCACAGGCCCGACGGGTTCAGGGAAAACCACCACACTTTACTCAGCGCTGGCTGAATGTAATAGTCCTGGTGTCAACATCAGTACAGCGGAAGACCCAATTGAATACACGCTCCCCGGCCTGACGCAGGTACAGGTTATTCGCGAAAAAGGTATGGACTTTGCCTCCATTCTGCGTGCCTTTCTCCGCCAAGACCCCGATGTGATTCTGGTGGGGGAAACCCGCGACAAGGAAACAGCAAAAACCGCTATTGAAGCTGCCTTGACGGGTCACTTGGTGTTAACCACTCTGCACACCAACGATGCCGCCAGTGCCGTTGCCCGTCTCTCGGAAATGGGGGTGGAACCCTTCATGGTCTCCGCTTCCTTAATTGGGGTCGTTGCCCAGCGACTCATGCGGCGGGTATGCAGTGAGTGTCGCATTCCCTATACCCCCACCCGTGAGGAACTGGCACGCTTTGGCTTGTCCGCTTCCAAGGATGTCAACCTCACCCTCTACAAAGCCAATAAACTGACGCCCGAGCAGATTCAAGCAGCCAAAGCCAGTGGCCAGCCGATTTGCAGCAAGTGTGGCGGTGTGGGCTACAAAGGGCGCTGTGGGGTCTATGAAATTATGCGGGTGACGGAGCGCCTGCAAAGTCTGATTACTGAGGGTGCCCCCACGGAGCGGATCAAAGAAGCGGCGGTTGAAGAGGGCATGAAAACCCTGTTGGCCTATAGCCTGAACCTTGTCAAAGAAGGCGTCACCACCCTCGAAGAAGTCGAGCGCGTCACCTTTACGGACACGGGTCTCGAATCAGAACTCAAGGCCAAACGTAAGAGTTCTTTAACCTGCCGTACCTGCGGTGCCGAGGCCCAGCCCGAATGGTTAGAATGCCCCTATTGCATGACACCCCGCTTTGTGGATTAACAGGATTACTAACGTATTCGATAAATTTTCGTGTTGTTGACCAAACTGCTTAGACGAGGAATACCCTATGGAGTTAATGATTGAAGACTTAATGGAGCAAGTGGTGGCCAATGGTGGCTCTGATTTGCACATCTCCGCTGGCTTACCCCCCTACATTCGCATTAGCGGCAAATTAACGCCGACAGACTACGAGCCACTCACCCCAGAGCAATGCCAGCGCCTGATCTTCAGCATGCTCAACAATACCCAACGTAAGCACCTAGAGCAAAACTGGGAGTTGGACTGCTCCTATGGTGTACGGGGTTTAGCACGGTTCCGCGTCAATGTGTATAAAGACCGGGGTACCTATGCTGCTTGCTTGCGGGCTTTGAGTTCCAAAATTCCCACGTTTGAGCAGTTGGGATTGCCCAACATTGTCCGCGAAATGAGTGAGCGGCCACGGGGCTTGATTCTGGTGACTGGGCCTACAGGATCAGGGAAAACCACAACCTTGGCGGCGATGATTGACTTAATCAACAAAACCCGCGCTGAGCATATCCTGACGATTGAAGACCCCATTGAGTTTGTCTATGAACCAATCAAGAGCCTGATCCACCAACGGCAGGTGGGGGAAGACACCAAGAGTTTTGCCAATGCCCTACGGGCAGCGCTGCGGGAAGACCCCGACATTATCCTTGTGGGTGAGATGCGTGACTTGGAAACAATTCAGCTGGCTATCTCAGCAGCGGAAACGGGTCACTTGGTCTTTGGGACGTTGCACACTAGTTCAGCCGCCCAAACCGTTGACCGTATGGTGGATGTGTTCCCGCCAGAGCAGCAACAGCAAATTCGCGTCCAGTTGTCGAACTCGTTGGTGGCAGTCTTTAGCCAAACGCTGGTTCCTAAGAAAAATCCCAAGCCTGGTGAATTTGGGCGGATTATGGCCCAAGAAATCATGGTGGTGACGCCTGCTATTTCCAACCTGATTCGCGAAGGCAAAACCTCGCAGATCTACTCGGCGATTCAGACCGGCGGCAAGCTGGGGATGCAGACCCTCGAAAAAGTCTTGGCCGACTACTATCGTGCGGGGATTATTACCTATGAGGCAGCAATGGCCAAATCCTCGCGTCAGGATGAGCTGCAACGTCTCATTGGTGCGGGTGCACCTGCGGCAGCAGCGCGTTAGGGAGTGGTCGTTGAGAACAAAAAAGGTGACATCAAAGAGGTATTGAGTCATGGCAACCTATGAAGTGCGGATACGGGATGCCCAAGGCAAGTACAGAACCGTACGGGAGGAAGCTTCGACCCCTCGAGAAGCGCGCATGGCCTTGCAATTGCAGGGGGTACAGGTTCTAGAGGTCAAGGAGGCCAAAAAACTTACCCTCAAATCGGATCTTGACCTGAGCTTCCTCTCAAAAATTACCGTGAAGGATAAGGCGATCTTTGCCCGTCAGTTTGCGGCACTGGTGAATGCGGGCGTGGCCTTGGTGCGTGGGATCGGTGTTTTGGCAGATCAATGCACCAACCCGAAACTGAAAAAAATCCTCATGGCGGTCAACAATGACATTCAACAGGGGAGTAGCTTGGCTGATGCAATGCGTCCCCATCCTGAGGCCTTTGATAATCTGTTTGTGGCCATGATCCAAGCAGGGGAAACGGGGGGGGTGCTTGATGAGGTGCTCAACCGTCTCTCAAAGTTGCTGGAGGATCAAGCCCGCCTCAATAACCAAATCAAGTCCGCCCTGACCTATCCCGTGGTGGTGGGGCTGCTGGCGGTGGGGATTTTCTTGGGGATGGTGATTTTCCTGATCCCCGTGTTTGAGGGCATCTTCAAACAGTTGGGAGGCGAGTTGCCTCCCTTTACCGCCATGATGGTGTCCCTCAGTCAGTTCCTGCGCACGCCTCAGTATATGGCATTGTTGATTATTTGTGTGGTGGGCTTGGTATTGGGGATTCGCTTTTATTACAATACCCCGGCTGGCCGGCTGATGATTGATGGCTTGCTGTTGAAGCTACCCCTCTTTGGCGATTTGGTGGAAAAAACAGCGGTGGCACGGTTCTGCCGCACGTTTGGTTCGCTGTCCCGTTCAGGGGTGCCGATTTTGCGCTCCCTTGAGATTGTCAGTGCCACAGCGGGTAACCAAGTGATCTCCAATGCTATTGATCGTGCCGCGAAGGAGGTGCAAACGGGAGGGATGCTGAGCCTTGCGCTGCAACAGGAACGGGTCTTTCCAGTGCTGGCGACCCAGATGATTAACGTGGGGGAAGAGACAGGGGAACTGGATAAGATGCTGATGAAGGTGGCAGACTTCTATGAAGATGAGGTTGAGCAGGCAGTGAAGGCTCTCACCAGTGTGATGGAACCCGTGATGATTGCAGTGCTAGGGGGTATGGTAGGGTCAATTCTGGTGGCGATGTACCTACCGATGTTCAAGATCTTTGATCTAGTTAAATAAGCCGCACCTTACCATGGCACATCTGTCCCCGTCGCGAACCCACTACGAGGTTCTAGAGGTGACTCCCACGGCCTCGTTGGCAGAGATTCGCCGTGCCTATCGCGAAAAGAGTAAGCTCTATCATCCGGATACAACGACGCTGCCGGTGGCGATCGCCCGCGAGGAGTTTCACCGCCTCAATGAGGCTTATGCAGTGCTCACTAACCCTGAGCAGCGGCAGTGGTATGACTTGCAATTGCGGCTGCGCGCCCAGCTAAAACAGCCCACTACAACGGGGATGGGCGTGTCTTCTCGCCCTCAAGGCTCTGGACGTTCTCCCAGTGTTCCCCCAGAGGATCGCCCCCTTTCGCCGGGGGAGTTATTTGCTCTGTTTATCTTGGGAATCACGTTTGTCGGCTGCTTGGTTCTGGCGGTGATTGTCGGCTTGTCTCAACAGGGGCAAGAATGGATCTTGCAAATGGTTAGTCGTATTTCTGAACTCGGATGAATACTTTACCTCACCCCCAAACTCCCCTGTACAACCATGCCCTACCCCAAATTGAAGCTTGGCTACAGCAAAAGGGCTGTGTGCGGGATGAAACAGATATTCACTGCTGGGAGGTTGAGTACCCGCAGTGGTCAGCTCGGATTTGCTTGGATATTGAGGAACTCCAAGTGATTTATCACGATCGCCTCGAGGGCAGTGTTATTCAGCGCTCTTTTAAGTACTCCTGCCCCCGCGCTGATGTGGAAGAAGCGATTTTTGCTGGCCCCTAGACAACCATCACATCATGATGGTCATTGCTGGCGTTGTTTTACTGGCTGGCTTGCCGATCCGTTTCAGACCAAAAATCCAGAGAATTTGATCTTCAATGGCTGCTGCCCGTTCCTTTGCCCCTGCTTTCAGCAAGAGTTGACGGGTCATCATCAGCTTCTCAATTTCAGCTACTTGGGTGCGGACTTCTTCTTCGTCCAAATAGAGACTCTCGAGCACCGCATTCAAGTCTGCTTCGGGATCGGCCACTAAGCAAGCCCCTTCCACCACCACGGATTTGAGCTGTCCTTGGTATTGCCGCAACAGACGGCGAATTGTGTAGGCAGTAACGGGCAATAATTTTGTCATGTTGTGTTCCCCCAACTACTATGCCGGCATCTTATGAATTTGAATTGATTTCCCACTGTCCACTTCCACCCATGGCCAAATTTTGCGGGGGATCAACAGGGGACATAACTAATCGTTATGACAAATCGTTAATAATTGATTTATCGTACGTTATCATTCTATGAATTTTGGAACTTGGAGATTATCCGTAGTTTCACGTAAAAGCACTTTTAGATGTGATTTAGATCACGGAAACCATCATATTATCGGCATTTGGGAATATTATAAATTTATATTAAGAAATCATGACTATTAAGAAATATAAATCTATCTCTGGTGGCGTAGTTGTTGAATGCTGTGGTGAATCTGTTGAAGCGCTAAATCAATCTCGGTCTCTGTGGTGGTACGTAATAAACCAAATCGCAGCGAAGCACGAGCAAGGGTGGGCGATCGCCCCAAGGCAAGAAGAACGTGGGAGGGTGTGGGTTTGTCGCTACTACAGGCTGCACCAGGGGAGAGGGCGACATGGGGATAAATGGATTGCAGGAGGGCATTGCCCTCAACTCCACCAATACTGACATTGAGACAGTTGGGTAAACTCTGTTGCCAATCGCCATTGAGATAAATGTCCCCTAGGGAGGCTAAGCCCTGCCACAGCCGCTCTTTAAGGTGCCGCAAGTGGGGAATATCCGTTGCTTGACGTTCCTGAGCCAGTTGTACCGCTGCGCCAAAACCGACAATAAGGGGGGTAGCCAAGGTGCCGGATCGCCAGCCCTGTTCTTGACTGCCGCCATGAAGTTGAGGGGCGAGTTGGACGCGGGGGCGATCGCGTCGCACATAGAGGGCACCAATGCCCTTGGGGCCATAGAGTTTGTGGGCCGTCAGAGACATCAGATCCACCTGAAGTGCTTGAACATCCAAGGGGATTTTGCCGAGAGCCTGTGCTGCATCGGTGTGGAATAAAACTTGGCGATCGCGACAGCGGTGACCAATTTCAGCCAAGGGTTGGAGCACGCCAATTTCATTATTCGCGGCCATCACGGACACTAAGATGGTCTCATGGGTAAAGGCTTGCTCTAGCTCAGTTAGATCAATGAACCCTTGCTGATTCACCCCCAGATAGGTCACCCGAAAGCCCAAGGACTCCAGATAGCGGCAGGGGGCAAGCACGGCATTGTGTTCTGTCTGAACCGTAATAATATGGCGACCGCGACCGTAGTAGGCTTCGGCCACACCCTTGATCGCCAAGTTGTCTGCCTCGGTGGCACCACTGGTAAAAATAATCTCCTCTGGATGAGCGTGGATGGCTGAGGCAATGATTTCGCGAGCACGATCAATGGCCGCCGCTGCCTCCCAACCGTAGGCATGGGCACGATTACTGGCATTGCCGGGGCGATCGCTAAAATAGGGCAACATGGCTGCCAGCACTTGGGGATCCACCGGTGTTGTTGCCAGTCCATCTAAGTAAATTGGCTTCATTCCCCGTCTGCTTGACCCCCCCTCTCCTTTAGCCTAGCAAGGAATCCCGCACTCAATGGCCATTCAGACAATCGAGCGGTAGAAGGCGCCAAGGGGGACTATATTGAAAAATGATAGGTATTTGCCCAGGGTTGGCCGAGCGGATGAGGCAGCGAACTCATAATTCGCCATAGGCTGGTTCAACTCCAGCACCCTGGATTTTTTAATCCACTCAAGGCCAATCGAGCGATCGCCTTCCGCTACACTGAAAGAAGTTTCGTGTCGCAAATTTTGCCATGAGTCGCACCTACAAACCCCAACAGGCCTCTGATAAAAATCTTGAAGCCATGCGCAAGTTTGCGGAAACCTATGCCAAGCGCACGGGTACCTATTTTTGCTCAGACTTGGGGACAACAGCGGTGGTTCTAGAGGGATTAGCCAAGCACAAAGATGATTATGGCTCCCCCTTGTGTCCCTGTCGCCACTATGAGGATAAAGAAGCAGAGGTGGAGGCGGCCTACTGGAACTGCCCTTGCGTGCCGATGCGGGAGCGGCGCGAGTGTCACTGCCTCCTCTTTTTAACACCTGATCATCCCTTTGCCGGCACTGCTCAGGAGATTACATTCGAGCAAATCCGCGAGGAAACTAATCGCTTCACCGTGTCCTAGTATTCCAGCGTAACCACAATCGTGTCACTGTAGATGCCCGCAGGAACGAACTGTCGAGGGGGAATGCGGTCAAAAATGCTGAGGATTGTAGGGGCATTATTCACAGGCACTAAGGTTCGCAAAGTGCTCCCGCCAGTACCATCCCCCCAGATTTGGGTGCGAGCGGCATCAATGTAGAGATTGTAATCAAGGCGACCTCTTCCTGAGGTTGTTTGCCGGGGGGTAAAACGACTGGCATTGCCAGTGCTCAGGCGAATCGAATCGTAATTGCGCCTTGGACATTCCTACAGACGAAGATAAGACCTGTGGCATTGTTAGCAGAGGGACTAGAGATGCTGTAGTTGCCAAAGCTGAGACCCGTCACGCTGTTAATTGTGCAGTTTGCAAAAGCAACTGTTGAGAGAGCAAAACTACTGGCGATCGCGAGCAGGATACTGAAATGTGGCTGCACCACTCACAAGTATTTAAGAACAACCTACGCCAATGATAATTGAGCTATAGGTTAGATAACACCATCCGCAGTCAATAGAGCTTTGTAGAGTCCGGGTCGGCGATCGCGAAAAAAGCCATAGGCCGCCCGTAGGCGTTCAATTTCCTCTAAATCAAATTTATGAACCAGCACTGCTTCTTGGGAGCGATCAGCCTCGGCCACCAGATCTCCCCTTGGATTGGCAATAAATGAACTGCCATAAAATACTTGCCCCCCCTCATCACCCACACGGTTCGCTGCCACCACCGGAATCACATTTGCTACTGCATGGCCAATCATCACCCGCTGCCAGGGGTCTTTGGTATCCAATGTGGGATCATGGGGTTCACTGCCAATGGCCGTGGGATACACCAGCACTTCCGCACCCATAAGGGTCATCACCCGTGCAGCCTCTGGAAACCACTGATCCCAGCAGATGCCGACGCCGATTTTGCCGTAGCGAGTACGCCAGACCCGAAAGCCTGTATTCCCCGGTCGGAAGTAAAACTTCTCCTCATAGCCGGGACCATCGGGAATATGGCTTTTGCGATAGACACCGAGGTTGACTCCCCCCGCATCAATCATGGCCACACTGTTGTAATAGACGGTGCCCGCCTTTTCAAAAAAGGACACTGGAATCACTACCTCCAGTTCCCCCGCCAAAGCTTCAAAGTGGGCGATCGTCGGATGCTTTTTCACAGGGTGTGCCCGCTGAAAGTGAATCTCCCGCTCTTCCTTGCAAAAATAGTGTCCCTCAAAGAGTTCTGGCAGGACAATCACTTGGGCGCCCTGCTGATGCGCCTGCCGCACCAAATCACTGAGGTGCAGAATATTGGTTTCAACGTCATCGGTCAATTGAGCCTGAATGGCAGCAACAGTAATGGTTCTCATAGTTCCTGCTGAGTAATGCAATGGAAGGCGCCTCCCCCCTCTAGAATCGTGCGTGCGGGGAGGCCGATGGTTCTGCGACTGGGAAAGAGCTTGGCGATCGCCTCAACCGCTTTGGCATCCGCTTCGACACCATAGGTGGGGACGACAACGGTGGTATTGGCGATATAAAAATTGACATAGCTAGCGGGCAAAATCTCCCCCTCTTGACTCGTCACCCGCCCCGGCGAAGGCACTGGGATCACCTCTAAGGAGCGCCCCTTGGCATCTGTCAGTGTTTGCAACTGCTCATAGATAGCAACCAAGACCTCATAGTTTGGATCCTCAGGGCTTTCGGGTAACATGCAGACCACCGTTGCAGGGGCAACAAAACGCACCAACGTATCAATGTGACCATCGGTGTGATCATTGACTAATCCCGATTCAATCCAGAGGATTTTGCTCACACCAAGAGCGGGTTTGAGGCGAGATTCGACTTCTTCAATGTCTAGGTAGGGATTACGGTTGGGGTTGAGGAGGCACTGCTGGGTCGTCAAGCAAGTTCCTTCGCCATCTACTTCGATCGCCCCCCCCTCAAGAAATAAGGGCACAGCACCATGGGGAACCCCCATGATCATGGCTAGGCGCACGGCCAAGTCACTGTCGCCGGGAAGTTGATACTTTTTGCCCCAACCATTAAAAGGCAAACAGAGGAGTCGCCGCTCCCCTGCTGCATTGATTAAGCTTACAGGTGCTGTATCCCGCAGCCAAATATCGCCGAAGGCCAGTTGATAAAACTGTGGATTGAGATCCCCTAGGTAAGAACGCGCTGTTGCTTCTCCCGCCTCATCTAGCACCAGAATTTTTAGTTGCTCTCCCCGGCACTGTCCAGTGATTGGATCAGGGTCAGCGATCGCCCGACATAGGGCAGCAAATTCTAAACGCACCTGCGGTAATAGTTCTCCCCACAAATCCTCGTGACTAGGGAAAGCTAACCAACAGGCGCGATGGAGCAGCCACTCAGCGGGCTGAAAAAACGGGAACATGAAGAGCGATTAGCCCTTTTTGTTAGTCTTGGGTGCAGGTTTAGCGGCGGTTTTTTTCCCTTTAGCGGTTTGCTGGGGCTTAGCACCGCTGTATTTACGGCGGAAGCGTTCCACCCGCCCCTCAGCATCAACAATTTTCTGAGTACCCGTGAAGAAGGGGTGGTTGCCTGACCAGATGTCCACGTGCAGTTCCGGTTTCGTGGAACCGACGGTCATAACCACTTCACCATCACAATAGACCTTGGCTTCGGGATACCACTGGGGATGAATGTTCGGTTTTGGCATAGAAGTCTCACCACAAACGAGAAGTAAAAAACGAAAATCTTAGCGTTTTGAGTATTGGGGGGCTTTGCGGGCTTTGCGCAGACCGTACTTACGCCGCTCCTTGGCACGGGGATCGCGGGTGAGGTAGCCTTCCGTTTTCAACGGCTTACGGTTTTCGATGTCCAGTTGACACAGGGCACGAGCAATCCCTAAACGAATGGCATCCGCTTGCCCTGTCAGACCACCCCCCGTAGCATTGACATAAATATCGTAGCTACTTTCAAGGCCAAGGGTTTCAAGGGGTGCTTTCACTAAGTTGAGATAGATGGGGTTGTTTTGCAGGTAATCAGCCCCGTTGCGGCCATTGATCAACAATTGACCGCTGCCAGGGATCAGGCGTACCCGTGCCACCGCCGACTTGCGGCGACCAGTTCCCAAGTAAACTACCCGCTTAGACTGATCAGCAATCTGCATCGTTAGGCTCCCGGAATCGTGTTAATGGTCAAAGGCTGGGGTTTTTGCGCTTGGTGGGGATGCTCTGGCCCAGCATAAACTTTCAGCTTGGTAAAGAGTTTGCGGCCAAGGGAATTTTTCGGCAGCATCCCTTTGACGGCGTGCTCAATAATCCGCTCAGGAATGCGGGCTTGCAGTTGTTCAAACGTTTCAACTTTCATCCCCCCTGGGCGTCCGGAGTGACGACGGTAGAGTTTTTGGGAGCGTTTTTTACCGGTAACGGTGACTTTCTCGGCGTTGATCACAATCACAAAGTCACCCGTGTCCATGTGGGGGGTGTAAATGGCTTTGTTTTTGCCCCTGAGAATGCGGGCAATTTCTGCGGCTAGCCGACCCAACCGTTGATCAGCGGCATCAATGACATACCACTGGGGAGCAAGGTCATCCACGGCGGGCAGTGGTGTCTTTACGGTACTGGTCATTACAAACTCCATGGTTCTATGCAATGGACAATTCAGGGGTAATGGAGGCTAACTGAAACTGAGGCATCGCCTCGGTGCACAGGGCAAGGGGGAAAGGCGATTCAGGATAACCCACCCCCAACAGACAAAGACCGGTAGGGGGGGCAGCATACTTGACGAGGTGGCGTTGCTCCCGCTGCCAAATTTCCGTAAAACTGGCGGGCGATCGCTGGCCTTGCCCCACCTGTACCAAGAGTCCCACCAACAGGCGCATCATACCGTAGAGAAACCCCGAAGCTTGCACCTCAATTTCCACAAGGGCACCCCGCCGCTGGCAGCTCACCGCCTGCACCTCCACCCAAGAATGGGCACGATTGGAGCCAGAACGGTGAAAGGCACTCAAGTGATGTCGCCCCACAAGGGGCTTGAGAACCGCTGCCATTTTCTCCACATCCAAGGGGGCATAGTAGTAGTGCCATGTCCAGGGACGCAGAAAAATATTTGGGCAGGGATCGGTATAGAGGGTATAGCGATAGCGACGCCACAGCGCCGAGAAACGGGCATGCCAGTGATCGGGCACCACCGCCGCCGCACGAATCACCACATCGGCGGGCAAGCGAGCATTGAGAATCCCCGGCCAACGATGAACGGGAATGGGGGAGTTGACTGTAACGTGTGCCACTTGACCCGCTGCATGAACCCCTGTATCGGTGCGACCTGCTGCGACAACAGAGACGGGATGATTGACAACGCTGGCGATCGCCTGCTCAATCACCTCCTGTACCGTGCGTTGTCCCACTTGCCGTTGCCAGCCGTGGAAATGGGTGCCTTGGTACTGAATGAGTAGTGCCAAGCGTTGCCCCGTTTGGGGAGGTGCGATCGCCGTCATCATTGCCTGCTACACAAGTTCAATCACAGCCAGTTCAGCATTGTCCCCTCGCCGCCGTACACTGCGGATAATGCGGGTATAGCCACCCTTGCGATCGCCATAGCGCTCTCGCGCTTGAGCAAACAGGGCATGCACCAGTTGCTTGTCGTAAAGATAGCCGAGGGCACGACGACGTGCTGCCAAGGAGCCATCCTTTGCCAATGTGATCATCCGCTCCGCCTCTGCGCGTACCGCCTTTGCCCGCGCTTTGGTGGTGGTAATGCGGCCGTGACGAATCAATTCAGTGGTCAATGCCCGCAGCAGTGCTTTTCGTTGATCGGCTGGCAGTCCGAGCTGGGGAACCCGACGTTGGTGACGCATAGACAAACCTCATTCAATCTCTCTAGTTACGGGCAGTTTTTTGGGGAGGCAGGGTAATTCCCAAATGCTTTTGCAGAGCTTCGATCACTTCTTCGGCAGACTTTTGACCGAAGTTTTTGATCTCCAGTAGCTCTTCTTGGGAATACTCAAGGAGGTCAGCAACCGTATTCACTTGGGCACGCTTGAGACAGTTGTAGGCACGCACCGACAAATTGAGTTGCTCAATGGGAATCTGTCCCGTTTCGTCATGCTCATCGGTGGTGGTGGCCTCAGATGTGTGCAGGGGCACTTCCTTCAAGGGGCTAAAGAGATCAACGAGAATCGTTGCTGCCTGATTGAGGGCATCTTGGGGGGTCAAACTCCCATTCGTCCAGATTTCCAGCTTTAGATAGTCTTGGAGCTGGCGATCGCCCTCTGCACCCGTACTGCGCACCGAATCAACGGTATAGTTCACCCGTCGCACGGGCATGAAAACCGCATCCAACTGGAGATAGTCCAAAGCAAGGCGATCGTCCCGTACCCGCTCCACTGAGCGATAGCCGCGATCCTGTTCAATCTTGAATTCCATTTCCAAGGTTGCCCCCGGCATCAGCGTGGCAATATAGTGGTTGGGGTTGACCACCTCCACTTCAGAGCCAAGTTGCACCATACCAGCGGTGACCGTCAATGGCTCATTCTCAGGGGCTTGGGCAAAAAGGCGACCCATGTGGGGTTCTGAAGTGTGGCTGCGAATCACCAGCTGCTTCATTTGCAGCAGAATGTCCATGACATCTTCGCGCACACCGGGAATCGTTGAAAACTCATGATTCACGCCGGCAATGCGCACCGCTGTCACGGCACTACCGGGTAAGTTGGAAAGGAGAACCCGCCGCAGGGCATTCCCCACCGTAATCCCTTGACCGGGGGCGAGGGGGTGCAGCGCAAATTGGCCGTACTGCCCCTGATCCTCCTCAACCCGTGTTTCCAAACATTCAATTTGATATGCCATAGCTGTGCTCCCAAGTGACCCAAACCAACCTAAACCCGTCGCCGCTTGGGGGGACGGCAACCATTGTGGGGAATGGGGGTCACATCCCGAATGAGGGTAATTTCTAGGCCTGCGGCTTGCAACGCCCGAATCGCTGTCTCGCGACCGGAGCCGGGACCACTCACCATTACCTCAATTTGCCGCATTCCCTGATCAATGGCACGGCGAGCCGCATTATCAGCAGCAGTTTGGGCTGCAAAGGGTGTGCCTTTTTTGGCACCTTTGAAACCACTGGAGCCAGCAGAGGCCCAAGCAATCACCTCACCATTGGGGTCGGTAATTGAGACAATCGTGTTATTAAATGTGGACTGAATGTGGGCAACGCCACTGGGGACATTGCGCTTTTGCTTACGAGGGCCAGAGCGTTTTGCAGAGGGTGCCATAATCTATCCAAACCGTGAAGGAAAAACTTATTTCTTGGCAGCGGGTTTTTTCTTACCAGCCACAGTGCGGCGACCACCACGACGGGTGCGAGCATTGGTACGGGTGCGCTGACCACGAACCGGCAATCCAAGGCGATGCCGACGCCCCCGGTAGCAACCAATGTCCATGAGCCGCTTGATATTCATGGCCTCGAGGCGGCGGAGATCCCCTTCCACTTGGTACTCGTCAATAGCAGCCCGCAGTGCCGCAATATCGGCATCCGTCAAATCGCGGGTGCGTGTATCTGGGTTAACACCCGTTTTTGCCAAAATTTCTTTGGAGCGGGTCAAGCCAATGCCATAAATGTAGGTGAGGGCAATTTCAATGCGTTTGTCGCGGGGTAAATCAACACCAGCAATACGAGCCATGAATCTAGTTCCTATGTGTGCAACAACAGTGGGTTACCCTTGGCGCTGCTTGTGCTTCGGATTGGTGCAAATCACCATGACCCGACCACGTCGCCGAATGACGCGGCATTTTTCACAAATACGCCGTACCGATGCTCTTACTTTCATATCAGGTGCTCATGTAGTCGCAAATTTTATATTTTAGCAGAGTAGCCAACAAAGATCAAACTACTTTTTGCGCAGGCGATAGGTAATGCGCCCCTTGGTCAGGTCATAGGGGGTCAATTCCACCTTCACGCGATCGCCCGGCAAAATTTTGATGTAGTTGCGGCGAATCTTACCGGAAATATGGGCAAGGACATTAAAGCCATTGTCCAGATCCACCCGAAACATGGCGTTGGGCAATGACTCGGTCACTGTTCCTTCAATTTCAATGGCATCCTGTTTAGACACGGTTCACCTCCCCAATACGTGCTTGAATGGCAGCAGTTACCTCTTCAATCGTACGTGTTCCATTAATGTGCACAAACTTGGGATGACTCATGTACTGTTGAATCATCGGTAGGGTTTCCCGCTCATAGACCTGTACCCGCTTGAGGATGGTTTCAGGGGTATCATCGGAGCGCTGCTGACCATTGGCAGCTTGCTTGGCGCGATTGAGGGCGCGTTCTTGGAGAATCGCAGCAGGCACATCTAAGAAGAGCAAGTAATCATAGTCTTGGTGAATGCTTTTGAGCATCTCCTCAAAGACTGCTGCTTGTGCCACATTGCGGGGGAAGCCGTCCAAAAGCCAACCCGCAGCGGTATCTGGCTGTTGCAAGCGATTGGCCACCATATCCACAATCACCTGATTCGGTACCAGTTCACCGCGATCCATGTAGCTTTGAGCCTGTTGACCGAGGGGGGTGCCCGCAGCTCGCTCTGCCCGCAGAATATCTCCTGTGGAAATATGGGGAATCCCCAAGAGCGTGGTCAGAATTGCTGCCTGTGTCCCTTTGCCCGAACCAGGGCCGCCAAACAAAATTAAGCGCATTACTGCTTCACCATCCCCTCATAACGTTGTGAAATCACATAGGTTTGAATTTGTTTTGAGGTGTCAATGGCCACCCCCACCAAGATCAACAGGGAGGTCGCCCCCAGCCCTTGGAATGTTGTTACTTTGGTTGCACTTTCGACTGCCGTCGGAATAATCGCCACCAGACCCAAAAAGATCGCTCCAAGAAAGGTCAAACGATTGAGAACCCGCTCTAGGTAGTCGGAGGTGGCTTTCCCGGGTCGAATTCCTGGAATACTGGCGCCCATTTTCTTGAGGTTCTGGGACATATCCACCGGATTGACGATCAAGGAGGAGTAAAAGTAGCTAAAGAAGAGAATCAAAAGCAAGTAGAAAATGACATACAACCATGGGGTAGGCCCTGCCGGCGAAACATAGCTCGCAAATCGTGCCACGAGTTCGTTACGGGTAAACTGCGCCAAGGTCGAAGGCAGAATCAGTACTGCTGAGGCAAAAATAATCGGCATCACCCCCCCTTGGTTTAAGCGCAGGGGCAGGTAACTGGTTTGCTCGCGGTAGAGTTTGCGCCCCACTTGGCGACGTGCCGAAACGATGGGGATGCGGCGGGTACCCTCTTGCACAAAGACGATGCCGACAATCATGGCCAAAAAGACGGCCACCAGAATAACGATGCCGCCAATATTGCCACCACTTTCCGCAAGGGCGATCGTTTGACCGACGGAGGAGGGTAAGTAGGCAACAATGCTCAAAAAGATTAGCAGGGAGGCACCATTACCCACACCCCGCTCAGTAATCAATTCGGAAATCCACATCACCACGATTGAGCCAGCGGTCAAACCAAGGACAATTTCAGCGACAAACCACGCGCCGGGATGCAATGCCGCACCGGGAATTGAACTCACAAAAATGGCAATGCCAAAACTTTGCAGAACCGCCCAGCCCACAGCGACGTAACGAGTAATTTGGGAAATTTTGCGGCGGCCGGCTTCCCCCTCATCCTTTTGTAACCGCTCCAAGGAGGGGAGAGCGGCAGTCAGCAATTGCATGATGATGGAGGCGTTAATATAAGGCAGGATACCAAGGGCAAAAATCCCGAGGGCAGAGAGGCCACCGCCTGAAAAGATGTCGAGGAAGCGAATCACGGCATTATCTTGGACGCTCTGGGCAAAAACGGCGCGATCGATCCCCGGAATGGGTAGATAGATCCCAAGCCGTACCAAGATGAGTAGCCCAATGGTGATCAGGAGTCGCCCCCGCAGGCCAGCCGCTTGAGCCATCTGCATAAACGTTTCTTGGGCAGTGGGTGCCTTGCCGCGATTCACAATCATATTGGGGTTCCTCTATTCACTGTCGGCAGCAACGGAGGTCTCCACACATACCCCACCAGCGGCTTCAATCTTGCTGCGGGCACTGCCACTAAAAGCAGCAGCATGAACCTCTAGCTTGACGTTTAGCTCACCATCCCCCAGCACTTTGAGGGGATATTTGGCGGTGGTGAGAATGCCAGCCTCAAGGAGAGACTCAACCGTCACTACGCTATTGGCGGGTAGGGTATTGAGACGACCCACGTTGATCGTAGTGTAAACCTTCCGGTTGACGAGGGGAAAGTGCTTGAGTTTGGGGAGACGACGGTAAAGGGGGTTTTGACCGCCTTCAAAGCCGGGACGGGTGGGGCGACCAGAACGGGATTTTTGCCCGCGCATACCAAAGCCACCGCTTGCCCCTTGACCTGCGGCAATGCCTCGACCAATCCGCCGTTTACGCCGTCGCGATCCTGCTTGGGGGTGCAGATCTGGAAACCGCATGGACAACTCCTAACTATTTGCTATAGAGGTTTTCAATGGGGATTTCCCGCTCCTCGGCAACTTCTTGGAAGGTGCGCAAAGCCGCAAGGGCTTCGAGGGCGGCGCGGGCATTGTTGAGGGGGTTGCTGGAGCCCAGTTGTTTGGCCAGCACGTTGCGTACCCCTGCCAGTTCCAGAACGGTGCGCACAGAGCCACCGGCAATGACCCCCGTTCCGGGTGCAGCAGGGCGAATCATGACGCGGGCAGCACCACCTTCACCAAAAGTGGGGTGGGGAATAGAGTTGGATTTGGTAATCGGAACATCAATAAGGTGCTTTTTGCCATCGGCGACACCTTTGCGCACTGCACCAATGACATCGGCAGCTTTACCGACACCCACACCCACTTGGCCACGCTCGTTGCCAACAACAACAATGGCGCGGAAGCTCAGTTTCTTACCGCCTTTGACCACTTTGGAGACGCGGCGGATCTGGACGACCCGCTCTTGCCAGTCGGTTTCTTTTTCAACTTTGCGGGGGTTTTTACGACGATTTGCCATCGGGTCATCCTCTAAAAGTCTAGTCCAGCTTCACGGGCGGCATCCGCCAAGGCCTTGACACGACCATGGTAGATATTGCCACCGCGATCAAAGACAACGCGCTCAATGCCAGCGGCTTTGGCACGCTCTGCAATCAGTCGCCCCACTTCGATAGAGGCGGCACAGGTGCTGCCATCCCCCAGCTTTTGCCGTAGTTCTGGCTCAACACTCGAAGCAGCCACGAGGGTATGGTGCTGGGTGTCATCAATTACCTGGGCATAGATGTGCTGATGGGAGCGAAAGACAGCGAGGCGGGGGCGATCGCTGGTACCTTTGACTTTGCGGCGAATGCGCTGATGCCGACTTTGGCGAGCCGCAGTACGAGTTTGCTTCATCTATTTCTTCCCTGTCTTACCAACTTTACGACGCACCAATTCACCCATATAGCGAATGCCCTTGCCCTTGTAGGGTTCAGGGGGACGTACGGCGCGAATACGGGCAGAGGTGTTGCCGACCAGTTCTTTATCAATGCCACTGACAAGGACAATCGTGCCCTGCTGCACTTTTTTACCTTGGTTGTCCTCAATTTCTAGGGTAATGCCCTCGGGTGGCACAATCTCAACGGGGTGGCTGTAGCCCATGCTGAGGACAAGGTTTTTGCCTTGGAGTTGGGCGCGGTAACCAACCCCTTGGATCTCCAGCTTTTTCGTAAACCCTTGGGAGACGCCTTCCACCATGTTGGCCAGTAGCGTACGGCAGAGGCCGTGGCGTTCTTTGGCGGGTCGAGAGTCATCGCGGCGTTTGACAACAATGGTTTCGCCCTCTTGGGCAACCTTCACCTCAGGCGGAAAAACGCGACTGAGTTGACCCTTGGGGCCTTTGACTGTGACCTGCTGCCCCTCTAGGGTGAGGGTGACATTTTTTGGCAGGGGGATGGGACGCTTGCCAATACGAGACATGTGGGACTTCCTCCGAGCTTACCAAACGTAACAGAGTACTTCGCCGCCAATGCCCTGCTTCCGTGCCTCGCGATCGGTCATGATACCGCTAGAGGTGGAGATGATGGCAATGCCGATGCCACCGAGCACCCGGGGCAACTCACGGGAATTGGCATAGACGCGCAGACCGGGTTTGCTCACCCGCTTGAGCGCAGTAATAATCGGCTGGCGCTGCTTGCCGCGATATTTTAGGGAAACCACAAGATGCCGTTTGATGCCGTCCCCTTGCTCTTCAAAATCGCGAATAAACCCTTCCGCTTTCAGTACCTGCGCAATACTGCGGGTCATGCGCGTGGCCGGAATTGTGGTGGTTTGATGACGCGCAAGGTTTGCGTTGCGGATGCGAGTTAGCATATCGCCAATCGTGTCATTTACTGCCATAGTTGCTCCTTAAAAATCTGCCTCCGGCGTTAGTTCTCACGGAACGGCATGCCCATTGCTTTGAGCAGGGCGCGTCCTTCTTCATCAGTATTGGCAGTGGTGATGATTGAGACATCCATGCCGCGAATTTGATCAATATCGTCGTAGTTGACTTCGGGGAAAATCAGTTGCTCGCGCAAACCTAGGGTGTAGTTGCCCCGGCCATCAAAGCTTTTGGGGTTGACACCGCGAAAGTCACGAATTCGTGGCAGTGCCAAGTTAATCAAGCGATCCAAAAAGGCATACATGCGATCGGAACGCAGTGTCACTGCAACCCCCACGGGCATGCCTTTGCGAATTTTGAAGCCAGCGATCGCCTTCTTGGCACGGGTGACTACGGGCTTTTGGCCTGTAATCGTGGCAATTTCTGCCAGTGTGGCTTCAAGGGCTTTGGCGTTTTGCGCCGCTTCACCGAGACCCCGGTTGACAGTTATTTTGACAATCTTGGGCACTTGGTGAATGTTTTTGTACTGGAATTGCTGCATGAGCTGCGGCACAACGGTTTTGTTGTAGTGATCTTTGAGGCGTTGGGACATGGGGCTTCTCCTAGGGGCATTCTCTGGGCTGGGTCAGAGAGGGGGAAACGAGTTAGACCTAATCAATGATTTCGCCAGTTTTCTTGAGCATCCGTACCTTACGGCCATCTTCGGTGTAGGTGTAGCAGATGCGGCTGGCCACGTTTTGCTTGGTGGAGTAGAGCATCACCTTACAACTGTGAATCGGGGCTTCCTTGGTGATAATTTGCCCGGATTCTCCCTCTTGGCGAGGCTTGACGTGTTTGGTTTTCAGGTTTACCCCTTTGACAATCACTTGACTGGTCTTGGGGAAAACGGCAAGGACTTCCCCCACTTTGGCTTTGTCACTGCCGGCGATGACTTGAACTGTGTCCCCTTTTTTCACGTGCATGCGATAGCGCACAGGCTTTTTGTTTGCTTTCTTGGCCGCCATTAGAGTACCTCCGGTGCCAATGAAACAATTTTCGTGAAGTTTTTATCCCGCAGTTCACGAGCCACAGGACCAAAGACACGGGTGCCGCGAGGGTTGCCCTCTTGGTTGATCAAGACAGCGGCATTGTCATCAAAGCGAATGCTCATGCCACTTTCACGACGGATGGTTTTGCGGGTGCGCACAATTACAGCTCGCACCACATCGGATTTTTTCACTGCCATATTGGGGGTGGCGTCTTTGACGGTGGCAATGATCACATCGCCGACACTGCCGTAGCGACGGTTGCCGCCGCCGAGCACACGAATGCAGAGGAGCTTTTTGGCGCCGCTATTGTCGGCAACGTTGAGATAGGTTTCCTGTTGAATCATGGCTGGCTCTCCTTAGGCAGTGCGAGGACTGAGAATCTCGGCAATGACCCAACGCTTGGTGCGACTTAGGGGACGGGTTTCCCGAATGCGCACGCGATCGCCCACTTTGGCTTCGTTGTTTTCATCATGGGCTTTGTAGCGGCGGGTTTTGACGACAATTTTGCCGTACTTAGGATGGGGGGCGCGGTTTTCGACGGCAACGACGACGGTTTTTTGCATTTTGTCGCTGACGACGACGCCAACACGTTCTTTAACTGCCATTAGTCTTGGCCTCCACTGCGGCGACGTTCATTCTCAAGGGTTAAAAGCTGTGCCAACTCGTGGCGCAAATGCTTAAATTGATGGGGCTTGACCTCTTGGCGGGTGGCTTTTTTGAAGCGCAGATCAAAAAGCTCTTTCTTAATCGCGGCAATCCGATCGCTCACCTCTTGATCACTCAGTTCCCGCAGGTCTTTCATTTTCGTTAGTGCCATTCTTAACCCTCCTGTTGTTCCTCTTCTTGATTGCGCACCAGAAAACGGGTCTTGATCGGCATTTTGTAGGCAGCAAGGCGCATGGCTTCGCGGGCAACTGCCTCCGGCACACCGGCAATTTCATACATAATGCGACCGGGTTTGACCACCGCTACCCAGTACTCCGGTGAGCCTTTCCCTGACCCCATCCGCGTTTCCGCTGGCCGCATCGTCACGGGCTTATCGGGGAAAATGCGAATCCAGATTTTGCCGCCCCGGCGGATATAGCGGGTCATGGCACGACGACCGGCCTCAATTTGCCGTGAGGTGATCCAAGCGGGTTCAAGGGCTTGAAGGGCATAGTCGCCAAAGTGGATGGAGTTACCGCGACTGGCAACCCCGGTCATGCGACCCCGCTGCTGTTTGCGAAATTTTGTACGCTTTGGACTTAACATCGCTGGCTTCCCTGTTAGTTAGAGCGATTTTCAAATTGGGGTAGGCGGCGTTGGGGACTGCGGCGACTGGGTTCCCGTGTTACTACTTCGGTTTGCCTTGGCAGTACCTCACCTTTGAAGATCCACACCTTCACGCCCAAAATGCCGTAGATCGTGCGCGCGGTGCGGTAGGCATAGTCAATGTCTGCCCGTAGGGTATGCAGGGGAACGCGACCCTCCCGTGTCCACTCGGTGCGGGCAATCTCTGCCCCATTCAGGCGACCCGCCACTTGGACTTTGATTCCCTCAATGCCTGCTCGCTGTGCCCGCTGAATGGCTTGGCGCACAGCTCGTCGGAAGGCCACCCGTCGCTCCAGTTGCTGGGTGATGTATTCCGCCAAGAGGCTGGCCTCAGCATCGACACGGTTGACTTCCACCACGTTCACTTTGATCGTGCGGTTGCTGGGGAGCATCTGCCGCAGTTGCTTGCGTAGTTCCTCAATCCCTTGACCCCCCTTGCCGACAACCACGCCAGGACGCGCCGTGCGAATTTGCAACTCCACTTGATCTGCTTTGCGCTCAATGCGTACTTCAGCAATGCCGGCGTTGGCCAATTGCTTGTTAATGAAGGTGCGGATGCGGTAGTCCTCTTGGAGTAGCTCTGGATAGCGATCGCTATCGGCGTACCAGCGGGAGCGGTGTTCTTGAGTAATGCCGAGGCGAAAGCCAATTGGGTGAATCTTCTGTCCCACGGTGGTATCCTTCTACGATTCGTCAGCAGTGTTTTGGGGCGCCACAGCAATCGTGATGTGGCAGGTGGGCTTGCGAATTTGGTAAGCCCGGCCTTGGGCACGGGGGCGAAATCGCTTTAGACAGGGGCCTTGATCGGCATAGGCCTGACTAATCACCAAGGTGGCGGGATCCAAGCCTAAATTGTGGGTGGCATTGGCTGCTGCCGATCGCAAGACCTTCGTAATCGGCTCACAGGCACGATAGGGCATAAAGCGCAGCATAATCAGGGCATCGCGGTAGGTGCGACCCCGCAGTTGATCCAGTACCCGCCGCACCTTGTGGGGTGACATACGGACATACTTGGCGCAGGCACGGGCAGTAGGAGAAGAGGTAGAAACCATAGACGGCTATCCCAGACGCGAACAAGAGAATCAATGGCGGGCTTTTTTATCGCCCTTAACATGACTGCGGAAGTTGCGGGTGGGGGCAAATTCCCCCAGTTTGTGACCCACCATCTGCTCAGTGATGTACACGGGCACGTGCTGCTTGCCGTTGTGGACAGCGATCGTGTGGCCAATCATTTCTGGCACAATCGTTGAGGCACGCGACCACGTTTTGATCACTTCCTTGACATTGCGCTCATTGAGGGCTTCAATCTTGCGTAAGAGATGATCCGCCACAAAGGGGCCTTTTTTTAATGAACGTCCCATAACCTAACTTCTCCGCAAAAAACTAAGACTGACGACCACCGCGACCCCGCTTGGAAGACTTCTTGCGACGACGCACGATGAGGGCATCGCTGAGTTTTTTCTTCTTGCGAGTTTTGTAGCCAAGGGTGGGTTTACCCCAAGGTGTGACAGGCCCAGGACGACCAATGGGGGCGCGCCCTTCACCACCACCGTGGGGGTGATCCACCGGGTTCATTACCGAACCGCGCACCTTCGGACGACGACCTTTCCAGCGATTGCGACCCGCTTTCCCCAAACTGATGTTGTTGGCTTCAACATTCCCCACTTGGCCAATGGTGGCGTAGCACTCCTTGCGGAAGAGCCGCACTTCACCCGAGGGAAGCTTGAGGGTGACCATATCCCCTTCTTTGGCCACCACTTGTGCCATTGCACCGGCAGCTCGCACCATTTGGGCACCGCGACCGGGGGTAATTTCCACATTGTGAACACTGGTTCCCAAGGGAATTTTGCCCAGAGGAAGGGAGTTGCCCACTTCGATAGGGGCATCGGGACTGGCAATAACCTCGGTGCCGGGGGTCAAATCCCGAGGATGGATGATGTAGCGTTTCTCGCCATCGCGATAGTGGAGCAGGGCAATGCGAGCATTGCGGTTGGGATCGTACTCCACGGTTGCCACTTTGGCGGGGACATTGAGCTTGCTGCTGCGGCGAAAATCAACAATGCGATAGCGACGCTTGTGGCCACCCCCCCGCCGCCGACTGGTAATGACACCGCGATTGTTGCGGCCTTTGTCGCGCTTGAAGCCACGGGTCAGTGACTTTTCGGGCTTGTCGGTGGTAATTTCAGCAAAGTCAGAAACAGTTTTTTGGCGAACGCCGGGGGTGTAGGGTCGGTAAACGCGAATGCCCATGATCTACTCCGTTAAACTTCGGGGAAGAGAACGATCTTGCTGTCGGGGGCAAGGGTGACGATCGCCCGCTTGTAGCGAGGACGATGACCAACAAACCGACCCACGCGGCGCTCTTTGGGGGGCAGATGATAGGTATTGACTGCCGTGACTTTGACGTTAAAGAGTTCCTCAATTGCCGCCTTGATTTGCGGTTTGGTAGCGCGCCGATCCACATCGAAGCTGTATTGATTGTTTTCTAGTAAAATCGTGGCCTTCTCTGTGATGATGGGGCGCTTGATGAGATCCGCAAAGGCGCGGGGTTGGACTTTAGTCACCGTACACCTCCTGAATTTTGGCGATCGCTCCTGTGGTGGCAACAATGCGATCGGCATAGAGCAAATCAAAAACATTCAATTGATCGGCACGCAGTAGTTTCAGGGTGGGCACGTTTCGCGCCGAGAGTGCCACCATTTCCGGAATGTTTGCCAGCAGTAGCAGCACTTTTTGCTCTGGCTCAATGCCCCAACGCTGGAGCGCCGTCACGAGTTCCTTAGTTTTGGGACGCGGCAGGTGATCGGCAAACTCTTGCACGACGATCAGGTCTTCAACGCGACTCATCAGGGCTGTCCGTAGGGCGAGCCGCCGCTCCTTACGATTCATTTTTTGGCTGTAGTCGCGGGGCTTCGGACCAAAGATCACACCGCCACCCCGCCAGAGAGGGGAGCGAATCGAACCAGCCCGGGCACGACCTGTTCCCTTTTGCCGCCAAGGCTTACGCCCACCCCCACGCACTTCTGCACGGGTTTTGGTAGAAGCTGTTCCCTGACGCGCATTGGCCAGTTGCCGCACAAGGGCACGATGAACAATATGACTAGCGGTTTCAGGTTTTGCTGTCGCCAGATCAAGGGTGGCTTCACCACTGTCGGCACCCTGCCAGTCTTTAACCACACATGCAACCATAACTACTCTCCAGCCCTTATTTGCGACCGACAACCTTGGCGGGGGTAATGCTCACCAGTGCTCCCGGTTTACCCGGTAGTGCCCCTTTGATCAGGATTAAGTTGCGCTCAGGATCAACGCGCACCACCTGCAACTTGCGAATGGTGACTGCCGTATTGCCCATGCGACCGGCCATCCGCTTGCCGGGGAAAACCCGACCCGGGGTGGTTCCTGCCCCAGTGGAACCGGGGAGACGGTGGTTTTTCGAGCCGTGTGCCATTGGACCGCGCTTGAAGTTGTGGCGTTTTTGATAGCCAGCAAAGCCTCGGCCAATGCTGATGCCGTGGACATCCACAAGCTGCCCCGGACTAAAAACATCCACGGTTATGGCCTGCCCCAATTGGTAGCTAGAGGCATCTTCGAGGCGAAATTCCCGCAGATGACGCATGGGGGGCGTTTGCGATTTGTTGAGGTGGCCGCGCTCGGGGCGACTCAGGTTTTTCTCCCGCACTTCACCATAGGCCACTTGAATTGCCGTGTAGCCGTCGGTTTGGGGGGTTTTGATTTGTGTGATCGGACACGGCCCCGCTTGTACCACCGTAATGGGGACAGATCGGCCCGCCTCGTCAAAGATTTGGGTCATGCCCAACTTTGTCCCTAAAATACCAACTGTCACGATCGCGTTCCTTAAAAATACGAATCACAACAAAACAGCGAGAGGCAGCCGCAAGGCTACACCTCGGCAGATTCCTACAGTTAGGAATGGTGGATTGACCCAGCAGTTACACGGTCAAGACGATGACGCTCAGGGCGATCCATCGTTGATCAAGGACAGGCGCAGGTAAAGATGGCAAGGCTATGATTGCAAGTTGCGAACACGCTGCCACCCCTGGATCAGTGGAACCTAGGACTTAAGGGGGTTGAGGCGATCGCGCCCACTCAGTATCCCTTTTTGGTCACAAGTTTTAATCATAGATCAGTAATTGTGGGTTTGTCTAGGCATTTGGTAACATTTTTTACGCCTTCTCTGGATCGACCCCTGTGTTTGAATTTATCTGCCAGCAGAAATGCGCCCATACCCAAGCACGGGCAGGCCTGTTTCACACGCCCCATGGCACCGTGGCTACGCCGCGTTTTATGCCGGTGGGCACCTTGGCCAATGTAAAAACCCTCACTCCAGAACACTTAAAGGCTGCGGGTGCGCAAATGGTGTTGGCCAATACATACCACCTGCATTTACAACCAGGAGAGGACATCGTGGCAGCAGCGGGGGGGCTGCACCGTTTTATGGGCTGGTCAGGGCCGATTCTCACGGATTCGGGGGGGTTTCAGGTCTTTAGCCTCAGTGAAATGCGGCAAATTTCCGATCAGGGCGTGGTGTTTCGTTCCCCCCACGATGGTCAGATCATTGAATTGTCGCCGGAGCGGGCGATCGCCATTCAAGAGGCCTTGGGGGCAGATGTGATCATGGCCTTTGATGAATGTCCTCCCTATCCTGCTAGCCGGGAGGCGGTGATCCAAGCTACCAAACGCACGCTGCATTGGTTAGAGCGCTGCATTGCTGCCAAGCAACGATCCGATCAAGCCCTCTTTGCCATTGTTCAGGGGGGGGTGTATGCTGACCTGCGGCGAGAATGTGCCGCGGCCATGGTGCCCTATGACCTGCCGGGCTATGCCATTGGTGGCGTGAGTGTTGGTGAACCCAACAGTGCCATGCACGAGATTGTGGCGCTGACGGCTCCTCTGTTGCCTTTCCATAAGCCACGGTATCTCATGGGGGTGGGGACTCACTTGGAAATGTTGCGGGCGATCGCCGCTGGGGTTGATCTCTTTGATTGTGTCATTCCCACCCGCTTGGCTCGCCATGGCTGCGCCATTGTCCAAGGGCAGCGCTGGAACCTGAAAAATGCCCGCTTTCGCCGCGATTATGAGCCTTTAGACCCCACCTGTTCCTGCTATACCTGCACCACGTTTAGCCGAGCCTACTTGAGTCATCTCGTGCGTGCCAAGGAGCTACTGGCCTACACCCTACTCTCGATCCATAATGTGACCGAACTGATCCGCTTTACCCAAGCAGCACGGCAGGCGATTTTAGAAGAGCGATTTGCGGCCTTTGCGGCAGAATGGGAGCAGCGACTAGTGCTGGATGCTGAGGAACCGGATGCTGCGCTTCTCTGATGCCGTTTTATCAAGACAGGAACGCTTGAGCCGCTGGGGCTTTTTGGGACTGACCACAGCACCTTTAGTGGGAGCAGTGGTATTTAACCATACGGGAACGCCTCCTTTTTTACTTTGTCTCTTTCGAGCGACAACGGGCATTCCCTGTCCGGGGTGCGGTCTGACACGTTCTTTTATGGCGATCGCCTGCGGCAATGTTGAAGAGGCTCTGAGAATGCATCTCTTTGGTCCTGTGCTCTTTCTGGCATTTACAGTGGCCGCTATATTGATGGCCATTGAATTGAGAGCGGGGCGACGATTGCAGCACACCCCCTTTCGTTACATCAATGAACGCATTCAAAACTGGTGGTGGCTGGGGGTGATTTATCTCGGCTACTATGGCCTGCGGCTGTACAGCCTATTTCACACAGGGGAATTTTACATTAATCCCCTAGAAAGCGTTTTTCTGAGGAGTTGATCAATGACGGTCTCCATTCACTACGTTGATCCCAAGACGAAAGCACCACTCAGAAAGGATGATACTGCGTACTATAGTGAGACGGGTTCTGTTTATCCAATTGTTAATCAGATTCCTAGGTTTGTAGATTCAAGCCAAAACTATACTCAAAGTTTTGGTCTGCAATGGAATACATTCTCAAAAACACAAATAGATGGTACAGATCAAAAACAATCTGAAACTCGATTTTTTGCAACAACCAACTGGAAACCTGAAGAGCTTGCTGGCAAAAACATTCTAGAAGCAGGTTCAGGTGCAGGTAGATTTACGCGGGTCATATTAGAAAAAACATCTGCTCATCTTTGGAGTTTTGATTATTCAGAGGCCGTTGAGGCAAATTGGCAAAATAATGCTGATATTGCTGGTGGCAGACTGCACCTATTTCAGGCCAGCATTTATCAAATTCCTTTACCCGAAGTGACTTTCGATAAAGTTTTTTGCTTTGGTGTCCTACAACACACACCCAGAAGTGTTGAATTCTGCAACAAAACTTAACATCCTAAGTGACAAGTAGCTCTGGCTGCCAATCAAAGCTCCAATGCACTATCGAGCAGCGGCGACTCAGTTCCAGTTGCAAATATCGCAATTTGTCTAATAGCTTCCTGCCAAAGTATTCAGGTATCTCCATTAGCTCTAAAATTAAGTACCCAATCAAAACCATATAAATCTGATTTATCACCCCATTCAAACTCTTCGTAATCAGCTTGTCTAATGATAAATGCATCTTTAGAAACTTCCATAAGTTCTCAATCCCCCACCGATGCCGATACAGCTCACTCACTTCCTCATCACTTAGATGCATTAGATTCGTCGCAATACGAAACTCTGTTCCATGCTCATCAAAAAATTGAACCACTCGGTATCTCTCATGATTGAGCTTCATTCTCATGTTATTCTTGATACGCACAACAAATAAACACTTCCTCTCACTCAGCCGCTCTAAAAATCTCCAACTCGCAAACCCTCTATCCATGATGGCAACGGCATTCTCAGGGATCATTTCTAAAATCTCGTCTTGAAAGCTTAGGTCATGTCTCTCCCCAAAAGAGACTACTGCCTTACCCAGGATGTTCTCTGTTAAATCAAATCCTGTAATTAACTTCACTTGATGGTATTTGTAGAACCAAAAGAGCTTACTCGTCAGGGTAATGACGGTTGAATCAATAGGAAACAGCATCAGACTTGAACAACGATGTCTCTTGCGAGCTTGAGACATGAGATGAGTGTAAATCCTCTCAAATAAGGTGGTTGTTCGAGTTTTGTTCGCCTTGGAAAACGTGGACATATCCACTGTAATCCCCGAATGATTCAAGCGATAAAATAAGGCTCTCATGCTGGTTAATCCTTGGTCGAGAATGTAGGTCAACCAGATTTTGAAGAACAATTGAGAGTTGAGGACGGGGTAGTCGCAAGGGCTGAGCTGCTTGAGAATAGACTTGACAAGAACTGAAAAAGATGCCATAGTAAGCTGATTACTTTTTCTTCTTTTGAGGGAAGAATACGACATTTCTTCCCTTTTTTCTAGCCTCTTAAACTATCTTTCAACACTTCTGACACACACCTAACTTTGAAGACTCTGTAAAAAGTCTCATTAAATACGCAAAGATAGGTGGTGAGATTGTAGTTGATTTCTATCCGATTAAAGGCTTTTGGACAAAAATACATGCAAAATATCTTTTAAGACCTATAACAAAGAGGATGTCGTACCAAACTCTTTTGAAAATCATTGAAAAGAACATAGATAGTTTAATGACTGTTTTTGATTTTTTAGTAAAAATTAAACTAGGTGTACTGACTCGATTTCTGCCAATCGTTGACCTGCGAACAATTCCCAGTACGGTTGATCAACAAAAACGTCGTGAATGGGCAATTTTAGACACTTTTGATATGTTCTCTCCAGAGTATGATCACCCCCAAAGAATCAAGGATGTTGCTGCCATGTTTGAACGTAACGGAGCCAAGGTTACTTTTGCAGGATTTGTGAAATCCAGTGCCGGCACTAGTGCAGTCGTCAGGGGAGTTCGCGAAAGTTAACGTAATAATCGCAGGAATCGTATTTAGTAATGTTCCTTTTCATGGGATATTGAAATCGGTTGTGTTCGATCGAGAACAGGAGACCCATGAGATTACATCGCCTGCTCTATCTCAGTTGTGCTATGGATGGCCTGTCCTATCCAGACCTGCGGGACATTATGGCCAAGTCAGAGGTGAATAATGTCCGTGATGGCATGACAGGGATCCTGTGCTACGGCAATGGTATGTTTCTGCAAACCCTTGAAGGCGATCGCCAGAAAATCAGTGAAACCTATGCCCGCATCCTCAAGGATCCCCGCCACCACAGCGCTGAAATCATTGAATTTAAGGCGATTGAAGAGCGGACGTTTATCCACTGGTCAATGCGTCTGGTGCAGTTGGGCGAGATGGACAGCGATACCATTCGGCTGCTGCGGTTAAAATACTCTGCAGCAGCAACGTTTCAGCCTACCTCCATGACGGCTGAGCAATGCTTCAATTTTCTAAAAGCCCTGTATGAAATGAGTCAGGGAACCTAGCGTGACCCTTGCCCACTGGCTAACTATTCCAGAGTTGTTACGGCTGCCCGCCCAGACCTATGAGTGGCGGGTAGATACCGATTTTCCTGACTTGGAAACCCTGACGCCTGTCCAAGGGAGTGTCACCGTCAGTCACCGCCACACCTACTTAGAAGTTAGTGCCAGTGTGAGTACGATTGTTACCCTCTGTTGCGATCGCTGTTTGCAGCACTATAACCACCGCCTGGTGTGTACAACGACGGAACTCATTTGGCTTGCGGCAACGCCAGGGAGTCAACCGCAGGATGATTTGGTGGAAACCTTGCCGGCAACCGGTCGCCTTGATCTGGCGGACTGGCTCTACCAGCAACTGTGCCTTGCCCTGCCCTACCCCAAGTACTGCGATCTCAACTGTGGCGGTATTCACCCCCCCGCCCCTGCGGAACCCCCCATCGATCACCGCTGGGCGGTGTTGGCGCAATTACAATCGGCTCTGGAGCGTTCGGAACCATCGTCGTGAGTGCTCAGTCTGACCTTGAACTGCTGCTGCGAGCACGCTATCCCCTGTTGTACGTGGCCACAACGGAGGAGGAACGCCTTGAAGCGACACTGCACACGATTAGCGATCGCCTAAACCAGCGCTCCCTCTACATTTGGGATTTTGTCGAGGGGTATCAGGGGAATCCCAATGATCTAGGAGTAGCCAAGCGCAATCCCCTCAGTGCCCTTGAATTTGTGGAACGACTACCGCCACCGGCAGCGGCAATGATTCTGCTGCGGGATTTTCATCGCTTTATTGAGGACGTAGCCGTCTCCCGCAAACTGCGTAACCTCGCGCGGCAGCTCAAGTCCCAGCCCAAAAACCTGATTCTCTTGGCGCCGACGGTACAGTTGCCGCCGGAATTGCGGGACGTGATCACTGTTGTTGAGTTTCCCTTGCCCCAACGGGAGGAAATTCGCCTTGAACTGGTGAAGCTCTGCCAAAGTCTCGGCAGGATTCCCCCTGAATCCATTCTCGATGAACTAATCCGCGCCTGTCAGGGCTTGACCCTAGAGCGCATTCGTCGCGTGATTGGTCGGATTATTGCTCTCCACGGCATGCTCGACGGCAGCCATGTGGATTTGATCTTGGAGGAAAAGCGGCAGATCCTGCGGCAAACCCAAATTCTGGAGTTTTACCCTACCCAAGAAACGATTGCCGACATTGGCGGCCTCGATAATCTCAAGGAGTGGTTGTTGCGGCGTGGCGGTGCTTTTTCCGAGCGGGCACGGCGCTATGGGCTACCCTATCCCCGTGGGGTGCTACTAGTGGGGATTCAAGGCACTGGTAAATCCCTAGTGGCGAAGGCGATCGCCCACCAATGGCACTTGCCTCTGTTGCGATTGGATGTCGGGCGACTCTTTGGTGGCCTCGTGGGGGAATCCGAAGCGCGAACCCGCGAGATGATTCAAATTGCTGAAGCCTTGGCGCCCTGTGTCCTCTGGATTGATGAGATGGATAAAGCCTTTGCGGGCCTTGATGGCCGAGGGGATAGCGGTACTAGTAGCCGCGTTTTTGGCACGATTATTACTTGGCTGGCGGAGAAAACCTCTGCTGTTTTTGTCGTCGCAACTGCCAACAATGTGCAAGTCCTGCCCCCGGAACTCCTGCGCAAGGGGCGCTTTGATGAAATCTTTTTTGTCGGGCTGCCCAATGTGGATGAGCGGCGAGCCATTTTTGAAGTGCACCTCAGTCGTGTGCGGCGCGATCGCCTGCAAAACTATGATCTAGAGCGATTGGCTTACGAAACGATTGACTTTTCTGGGGCTGAAATTGAGCAGTGTATCATTGAAGCGATGCACCTAGCCTTTAGCCAAGATCGCGACTTCACCACCGAAGATCTGCTCCACGCGGCCAGTGAGATTATCCCCTTGGCACGCACCGCCCGTGAGCAAGTGCATCAATTGCAGGAATGGGCAGCTTCCGGTCGGGCACGATTTGCTTCACGGGTTTTGTCTCCCCCCACAGGGCGGTAACCTATGAAACCGGTTTTGCGTGTGCTGCAATGGCTCTTGGGAACATTTTTGGGTTTAGGCCTGATTGCCCTTGTGGCCGCAGCAATCATTACGCCGCTGGTGTTTAACTTGCTCTGGACACCGCCGCGTCCCGATGTGGAGGCGCAAAATTCCCCACCCCCACCGTCGCCAGAACCCTCTGCACCTTCAACCCCCCCTACGCCCTCTCCTGAACCCACCCCTACCCCCTCGCCAGAGATCAAACCCCAAGGGCGAGTGATTTATGGGGACGGACTGCGGTTGCGCGATCGCCCCAGTCGCGAGGCAAATGCCCTAGGCAGTGTGGCTTTTGATGAGGTGGTGACGATCCTAGAGCGCAGTGAGGATAGGGAATGGCTGAAGGTTCGCACTAAAAATCATCTTGAAGGCTGGGTACTGGCCTTTGGTGTGCAGGAAACGACGGCTCAATCTCCCACATCCAATGGGACGCCCCAGTAGGCCACTCGGCTATTGGGAAAATTCCTGCATTTGCTGAAACGAACGGTACTCGCGATCGCCACTCAGCCATTCCACCAGCGTAATTTTCACTCGTCCGCCCGCATTGGGAGTTGCCAAAAACTCCGCCTCTCCTTCGCTATTAATCACGCGATTGCGCAACTGGGTGGATCCCGCTTCCAGTAGTCGCTTGCTCATCGGGTCATAAATCTCGTAGTAGATCTGGACATTGCGCGCTGGTGTAGCCGTTTCATTGCGCACCCGCCCTGTCAGGCGGTGGTACCACACCCCCGCAATATTTTCGCTTTGTAACTGCACAGCAGTGACTCGCACCACTTTGGGCGCTTCGCGGCGGCGGGCGATCGCGGGCATGCCTTCAAGCGACAAGAACCCGACACTGGTTGTCAACAGCAGACCGCAGAGCCAAATTGTGCGTAAGCTAGGCATTGTTCTCTATCCGGTGTGACAATAATAGAGTCTAAGACGCAACATTCAGCGGGAGCGATCGCCTTGTAGGTCTCATTGCCCTTGAGCATATCACCTTGGTGAGGACTTCCCTGAGCCTGTCACTGCTGGATTGGATTCACCCCACTTAACTATGCCAACTGTTCATGTGATTGGTCTTGGTCGCTCTGGCATCGCCGCCGCCCGTTTACTGAAACGTCAAGGCTGGCAAGTGGAGGTGAGTGATAGTCGTCAAACCCCCGCCCTACAATCCCAGCAGCAACTTCTAGAAGCTGAAGGCATTTCTGTTCAACTCAACTACGACTTTGATTTGCAAACCCTCACCAGCGTTGGCCTGCGTGTTCCCGATGAAATTGTTATTAGTCCCGGCGTCCCTTGGCAGTCCCCTGCTTTGATTGCTGCGCGCCAAGCGGGCATCCCCGTTCGCGGTGAAGTGGAAATTGCGTGGCAGACCCTCGCCCATCTGCCCTGGGTATGTATTACTGGCACCAACGGCAAAACAACCACCACCGCCCTCACCGCTGCCATTTTTCAAGCCGCGGGGTACAATGCACCCGCCTGTGGCAACATCGGCAACAGTATTTGCGAAGTGGCTTTGACCGCTAGCGCCCTTGATTGGGTGATTGCTGAGATTAGTAGCTATCAATTAGAGTCTAGCCCCCCCCTGCAACCCCAATTTGCCCTTTGGACAACCCTCACCCCCGATCACCTTGAACGCCACGGCACCCTCGCGGCCTATGTGGAAACCAAAGCCCACCTGATGAACGGTGCCAAACAAGTGATCCTCAATGGGGATGATCCCTACCTGCGCCAACACATGGTGAATCGTTGGCCGGAAGCTTGGTGGATCAGTACCCAAGGGGCGGCAGCCCTACCCAAGGGGATTGAACAGGGCATCTATATTGCTGGGGATCAAGTGTGGTTTCAGGATCAACCCCTGCTGCCTACCCATGTCCTGCGAATGCCGGGTCAACACAATCAACAAAACTTTCTCTTGGCCGTGGCCGCTGCGCATCTGGCTGGTATTCCTGCTGAAACAATTGCCAAGGCAGTGGCCGGCTTTGCTGGTGTGCCCCATCGTTTGGAGCGCGTTCGCCAATGGCGACAGGTGGAGTGGATCAACGATAGTAAGGCCACCAATTATGATGCGGCCGAAATTGGGCTGCGTTCGGTGGCCGGTCCTGTGATCCTGATTGCGGGTGGGCAGGCCAAAAAGGGGGACGATCGCGCTTGGCTACGGCTGATTCAGGAAAAAGCAGCGTGGGTGCTGTTGATTGGTGAAGCGGCACCGCAGTTTGCGCAGCGCCTAGAAGCAATTGGCTTTACAAATTATGAGATCATGGAGACACTGGATCGGGCAGTGGCGGCTGCTGCTGAACTGGTGACCCAGTACCCGATCAAAACGGTTCTCTTTTCCCCTGCCTGTGCCAGCTTTGACCAATATCAGAATTTTGAAGAACGCGGTGATCACTTTCGTCAACTGTGCTTAGAGCTATGAGCCAATCTGCGGCCTCGGGTCACTGGTGGAATCGCCTCTCCATTGCCAGTCGCTTTTTGATTATTGGCTTGGCAGGCCCTGTTCTGACGCTGAATTTCTGGGCGTTTGCAACGATTCTCAAGTTCTTTGGGCCGCTGGTGGCGGTGCTAGTGCTGGCTTCTCTATTTGCTTTTTTGCTGAACTATCCGGTGCGCTGGATGGAGGAGCAGGGAAATCCGCGAGGGCCGTCGGCAATTTTCGTCTTTCTGTTGGCACTGGTACTGATTGCCATTATTGGCTTGGTGGTGGTGCCCAATGTCTTTAATCAGGCACAACAACTGATTGCTCGTCTGCCGGAATGGTTTAACTCTAGCCAACGGCGCCTCTTGGAATTTGGCCAGTGGGTGGACTCCCTGAACCTGCCGGTGACGGTGGATGTGGATGCCCTTGCCAATCAACTGTTGGAAAAACTCAAGGATCAACTGCAAAGCTTGGCCCGTGAGGCCTTGAATTTAATTTTGGGCACCCTCAGCAGTGCGGTGGATGTGCTGATTAATCTGATTTTGACCGTTGTGCTCACGTTTTATTTGCTGCAGCATGGGGATGAATTGTGGGATGGCCTCCTCAGTTGGTTGCCAGACACGCTCCGCCCCACGGTCTCAGAAACAATTCGTAGAAGTTTTGAGAGCTATTTTATTGGTCAGTTGGTGCTGGGGCTGTGCATGGGCATTGGCTTGACCACAATTTTCATTTTCCTTAAGGTGCCCTATGGCCTGCTCTTTGGCGTCATTATTGGCGTCATGGCTTTGGTACCCTTTGGCGGAACAGTGGGGATTATTTCCATTAGTTTGCTGGTGGCGCTTCAGGATGTTTGGCTCTCCCTCAAGGTGGCGGGATTTTCGTTTCTCTATCAGCAGTTTTTGGAGAATGTGGTTGCCCCTCGGATCATCGGTAGCTTTACGGGCTTAAATCCAGTCTGGGTCTTTTTGGCAATTCTAACGGGAGCACGGGCTTCGGGCTTGGTGGGGGTCTTGATTGCGGTTCCGATCGCGGTGGTGATTAAAACCTTTCTTGTGAGTGTGCGATCGCGCCTCAATGCCGAGGATGTGGACGAGACCGTAGCTTTGCCCAGTAATCCACCCCCCTTGCCCCCTGTCTCTTCGTCAATGAAACCATCTTCAGTGGAGTAGAACGATGCTGCGTGCCCTTCACCCCGGCGTTCTTACCTCGCTTGTGCTGATCAGTACCACAACCGCCATTACCCTGATCACGGCTTTGATGGGCTACCATTTGGGGCGAGACTCCTTGCGTGGGGTGTCCCAGCCCGTCATGAATCCGATTCTGGGTAGTGCTGTGAATGCTGATAGCCCAGCCCAAGGGGAGCGATCGCCCATTCTGGACGAGGCAGAGATCATTGCCCAAACCAAAGCCCGCATTGCTGAAATGACTCAAGGTTCAGGGGAGCGTGAGATTGTCCCTGCCCCCACCACTGCCAGTGAACCCCAAACAGCGGAACCAGCCGCACCTCAGACTCTGCCCATTGTCGCTGAGGATAAGGGGGTGCGCTTAGAAATTAGCCATGTGGACACCATTGGCCAAGACTTAGCCCTGCACGTCAGCTTGAAAAACGACAGTAGCCAAGGAGTGCAGTTCATTTACACTTTCCTAGAGATCAAAAACGACAAAGGCAGCCTTTTGAGTGCCCTCACCGAAGGCCTACCCACGGAATTGCCCCCCGGCAGCGATCTGGTCAAGGGCACCATTCTCATTCCCAAAAGCCTTCTAGGCGATACGAAAACACTGACGCTGCGCCTTGCCAGCTATCCGAATCAGGATGTGCAATTGCAGGCTGCCAATATTCCTGTGGAGTAGCTATGCCCGCTGCTGAATTTGTTCAAAAATGGTTGAGTGCCCGCGATTGGGTGCGAGTACGGGCGGATTTAACGGGTAAGACCACCTTTATGGCGTGGCAGGGAGCGGTGTATAGCTTTGTTCCCCAAGAGCGTCGCCGCCATTTATTTAATATCGTTGGCATGAGTGCGGCTCGCTGCCTGCCCCATCCAGAGGGGGGATGGTATTTTCTCTCCCGTGAATTGACGTTCTATCTTGATCCAGAGACTCAAACCCTTTGCGATCGCTGGCACAATCCTTGGACGAATGAAACAGTCCCTGTGATTCCTGTAGCCAATGATCCCGTGCAGGGGCTATTTCGTCGCGACGTACCGGCCCAAGTGAATGAGCGCATCACAACATTTCAGTTTGATCTGTTTCCCTACTACGACAATCCCCTCGCGAGCGACGAACGGTTTCAGGCCTATAGCCCCCAGCCCATCTACCAAGCGGCAGAACTCTTTAAGTTAACGGTGGCCACTGCCGATTTACACCCAGATACGGAGACCATTGCTCATGTGCATTTGTGTTGGAGCCGGATTGGCCCTTGGTTGCCTTGGATGAAGATGGGCGATCGCCCTGGGTATCTCATCTACAGTGCCACCGGCTGCAAAGCCCTAACAGTTGAAGAGTTACCGTCGCTCTTACAAGCTCAATTAGAACAACTGCCCCTATACCGTGAAGCACCAACGGAATACCGTGAGGGTGCCGATATGACCTCTTGGTTGTATTTTCAGGAACACTTTGAAGCTTATTTGGAGGGGGCACTCTTTCCGCTGACGTGATGAATAGAAACCGGCACCTATTCCCGTGGCGGCAGGCTAAAGAGGGGCAACTCCGTAAACTGTGGTTCGGCAGGACGGGGTGAACGGGGGGTTGTTGGTGGGGCATCGGAGAGGGCAAAATACAGCGCACGTCGCCAACCGCGATCGCGATCTTCGGGGAAACCCGCTTCCGCCACCGTTTTTAGAAAGAGCCACCAGCGTTCTTCAGGACGTAGAGCTAGCCATTTGCGGCAAATGGTGGGAATTTGAGTGTCACTGGCTTGTTCCGCTGCCCAAGCCAAAACGCAAAGTTCTCGTCCGAGGAGGCCGTCAAGGTAATTCATCTATTGGAAAGGCCGCAAACCCCTGATCCTTGCCAAGGCCTGCATTTTGGGATGTCTCTTGCCTGCCACAGATGACCCGCAGCGCGATTTGGAAATTTTTGAACTGCTGATGGGCATGGATGATGCCTCCCTCCCTGCCCGCGCCAAAAAGAAACCCACACCCAAAGAAATTGCTGCCAAAGTCACGCTTGCTCGCCTACAGGATTTTTTCGATATTTCACCGCCTCACTTGCTTCTGCGCGCTGCCCCTGTGGATTGGTCGAACCCCCTGTATGCCGATGTGAAGTTGCAATGGCGCGATGATGTGCCCCTGTGGGATCGCCGTCACCTTGAAGCCGAACTCCTGCCCAAAGTGCCCTATCGGCAGCGCATTGAAAACCTCTACCGCCCCGAAGAAGTGGCCGATGTCCACGATCACATTTGGCAGCGGGTCAATGCCCACCTAGGAACCCATGCCCACTCCTTTCCTGAACTCATTGAACAGCTGGGTATTTTGCGCTTTGGTCATCGCCCCCGTGTGGCAGATACCTTTTGCGGTTCGGGACAAATCCCTTTTGAGGCTGCTCGCCTTGGCTGTGATGTCTATGCCAGTGACCTGAATCCCATTGCCTGTTTGCTAACGTGGGGAGCATTTCACATTGTCGGTGGCACCCCCGAAGAGCGAGCACAACTGGAGCAAGATCAACAGGAACTTGTGGCCAAAGTCCAAGCCGAAATTGACCAACTCGGCATTGAAGAGGATGGCAATGGCTGGCGTGCCAAAGTCTTTTTATATTGTCTTGAAAGTCGCTGTCCACAAACGGGCTGGTGGGTGCCGCTCTTGCCCACGCGGGTCATTAGCAAAGGCTATCGGGTGATTGCCGAATTAGAACCAGAGGCCAGTGAGCAGCGGTATCGCATTCGCATTCGTGCTGGTGTCAGCGATGCAGACCTCAAAGCCGCCGAAAAAGGCACCGTGCGCTCCGATGGACGCGGCCAAGACCCCTACTTGATTCACACGGTCAACGGTCGTGAGTATCGCACCAAAATTTCCACCCTACGGGGTGACTACAAAACCCCTGATGGCAAAACCGCCAACCGCCTCCGCCGCTGGCAAAAATCCGACTTCAAACCCCACCCCGATGACATTTTCCAAGAGCGACTCTACTGCATTCAGTGGATGCGCCCCATTGCCAACACCAACCGCTATGAATATGAATTTCGCGAAGTCACTGCCGCTGATTTAGAACGCGAGCGAATTGTTGAAGACTACGTGGCCAAACACCTGACTGAATGGCAGGAAAAAGGCTGGGTGCCTGATATGCCCATTGAACCAGGGGATGAAACAGCTCGCCTTTTACGAGAAAGAGGGTGGACGTATTGGCATCACTTGTTTAATCCTAGGCAGTTATTGCTGAGTGCAATTACGAACCGATACAGTAATGCCCCTCTCAAGGTCGGTCTAATAAAGCTCTTGAATGCTAATGCTCGCCTCAGTCGCTGGGATCCCAATAGCGGCGGTGGTGGTTGTGTACAGCAAGTTTTTGATAATCAGGCTCTAAATACACTCTATAACTATGGTTGCCGATCTTCTATCTATAGTCTTTCTAGTGCGTTTCGACCCACTTTCCACACTCCGCTTCAATACAGGCAAGAAATCATTGAATCTGCCCCTGCTAGTCAATGTTGGTTTAATGCTGACTTATTTATTGTGGATCCCCCCTATGGCGATGCAGTGAAGTACGAAGAAATTACCGAGTTTTTTATTGCTTGGTTGCGCAAAAATCCACCGCCAGAGTTTGCCAATTGGGTTTGGGATAGTCGCCGTGCCCTCGCCATCAAAGGAGAAGGGGAAGAGTTTCGCCGCAATATGGTCGAGTCCTACCGCCGCATGACGGAGTGCATGGCGGACAATGCAGAAGTGTTGAAAGATAGTTTAAGAGGCTAGAAAAAAGGGAAGAAATGTCGTATTCTTCCCTCAAAAGAAGAAAAATTAATCAGCTTACTATGGCATCTTTTTCAGTTCTTGTCAAGTCTATTCTCAAGCAGCTCAGCCCTTGCGACTACCCCGTCCTCAACTCTCAATTGTTCTTCAAAATCTGGTTGACCTACATTCTCGACCAAGGATTAACCAGCATGAGAGCCTTATTTTATCGCTTGAATCATTCGGGGATTACAGTGGATATGTCCACGTTTTCCAAGGCGAACAAAACTCGAACAACCACCTTATTTGAGAGGATTTACACTCATCTCATGTCTCAAGCTCGCAAGAGACATCGTTGTTCAAGTCTGATGCTGTTTCCTATTGATTCAACCGTCATTACCCTGACGAGTAAGCTCTTTTGGTTCTACAAATACCATCAAGTGAAGTTAATTACAGGATTTGATTTAACAGAGAACATCCTGGGTAAGGCAGTAGTCTCTTTTGGGGAGAGACATGACCTAAGCTTTCAAGACGAGATTTTAGAAATGATCCCTGAGAATGCCGTTGCCATCATGGATAGAGGGTTTGCGAGTTGGAGATTTTTAGAGCGGCTGAGTGAGAGGAAGTGTTTATTTGTTGTGCGTATCAAGAATAACATGAGAATGAAGCTCAATCATGAGAGATACCGAGTGGTTCAATTTTTTGATGAGCATGGAACAGAGTTTCGTATTGCGACGAATCTAATGCATCTAAGTGATGAGGAAGTGAGTGAGCTGTATCGGCATCGGTGGGGGATTGAGAACTTATGGAAGTTTCTAAAGATGCATTTATCATTAGACAAGCTGATTACGAAGAGTTTGAATGGGGTGATAAATCAGATTTATATGGTTTTGATTGGGTACTTAATTTTAGAGCTAATGGAGATACCTGAATACTTTGGCAGGAAGCTATTAGACAAATTGCGATATTTGCAACTGGAACTGAGTCGCCGCTGCTCGATAGTGCATTGGAGCTTTGATTGGCAGCCAGAGCTACTTGTCACTTAGGATGTTAAGTTTTGTTGCAGAATTCAACACTTCTGCGGACAATGGCCTGCAAGTGATCATGTTTACCCATCAGTCGGGGGCAATTTGGGCAGACATGGCCAATATTGTTTGGGCAGCAGGCTTGCAGGTAACAGCAGCATGGTATGTGGTCACTGAGACTGATAGTGGGTTTCGCAGCGGCAGTTATGTCAAGGGCACCGTTCTGCGATCCTGCCCTTGAAGCTGCCCTCTATCGTCCCCAATACCGTCGCCTCTATGAATTGCTCCGCCAAGGCAACCTCCAGATTCGGGTCGTGCCCGCCCAGCAGCTTTTTCTCCACGGCAAAGCAGGGGTGATTGAATCCGCCACAGGCCACAAAACCTGCTTTCTCGGATCTGTGAATGAGTCCAAACGGGCGTTTAGCACCAACTATGAACTCCTCTGGGAAGATCCCACCCCCGAAGGTGTGGCTTGGGTCGAAGCGGAATTTGCTGCCCTCTGGGAGATGGGCATTCCCCTGCCCGACGTCATTATTGAGCAGATTCACCGCATCGGCGATCGCCAAGAAGTCAAACTAATTGACCTTGCCCCCCCAGACCTCCCCGCTGCCGCCCTTGCCGAAAGTCCCCTCTACCGCCGTGGCGAAACCCTCCAACCTTGGCAACGGGACTTTGTCGCCCTCTTCCTTGAGCACCGCCAAACCTATGATCAAGTCCGCCTCCTGCTCGCTGATGAAGTGGGGCTTGGCAAAACCCTTTCCCTTGCCACTGCTGCCCTTGTTGCCAATCTGTTGGGGGATGGCCCAGTTCTCATCCTCTGCCCTGCCCCCCTCACCCTGCAATGGCAAACTGAACTTCTCGACAAACTGGCTATTCCCAGCGCCGTTTGGATGTCCCAAGGCAAATACTGGCAGGATGCCCCAAGGCAAATACTGGCAGGATGCCCACGGCCACATTATCCGCACCCGTGGCGTTGAGGACATTGCCCGCTGCCCCGTCCAAATTGCCATTGTCTCTACGGGCTTAATCATTCAGCAATCTCCTGAATGTGAGGTTTTGCTCAGTCGTCGCTATGGCACCGTCATCCTCGATGAAGCCCATCGGGCACGGCGACGGCTGGGGATCGGTCAAAAAGCGGGTCAACCCAACCACCTGCTAGAATTCATGCAGCAAATTGCCCAACGCAGCCGACACGTCCTCTTGGGTACGGCCACCCCCATTCAAACCCAAGTCTATGAACTCTGGGATCTCCTCAGTGTTCTCAACCAAGGGGCAGGCTTTGTCCTAGGAACCTACTCCCGCTGGCAAACATGGGAAACTGCCCTTCCCATTGTCAAAGGCGATCAATCCCCCACTACTCCCCGCGAAATGTGGGAGTGGCTGCAAAATCCACTACCCCCCGCCAACGAACACCCCATTTTTGCTACCATCCGACTCCAGTTAGGGCTAGATGAGAAAGAGTACCGCATCAGCACAGGATTTGCCAGTTTGCCGACCGTTATCCAGACACGCTTAGAGCTTGAGCTTCCAGCAAACTCTGAATTCCTCTACCACCACAATCCCATCGTTCGCCATACCGTTGTGCGCCGCCGCCGCACCCTTGAGGAAAAAGGCCTCCTAGAGCGAGTGGGGGTCATTGTCCACCCCCAACCCGATGCCCCCCTAGGCAGCTATGGCGACGTTCCCTTTATAGGTGTCGGTCTCATGGCCAACTACACCTTTGAGTGTGCCTATAAAGCGGCTGAAGCCTTTAGTCATGCCCTTGGCCAACGCACTCGTGCCGCTGGCTTTCTCAAAACAATCCTCCTGCAACGTCTGTGCTCTAGCTTTGCGGCTGGACGGATCACTGCTGCCAAAATCCTCAGCCATCAATCCCTCGACGACGACAGCGAACTGGCCACCGCCACTTCCATCCTCAGTGACCTCACCCCTGCCGAGCAGCAAGCCCTTGAACAGGTGATTGCCGAGCTAGAGCGCCCCGACGCCCGCGATCCCAAACTTACTGCTGTCTTGGCCTTCCTCACCCAGCCCCTCACCGCCGCCCAACCTTGGCTAGAGTATGGCTGCATTATTTTCAGTCAGTTTTACGATACCGTGACCGCCGTGGCCACTGCCCTGACCCAAGCCCTCCCCAGAGAACTCATTGCTGTGTATGCGGGGGTTGGCAAAAGTGGTCTTTGGCAAGGGGGTGAGTTCACAAGCGTGGATCGCGAGGCTATCAAGGAGGGCGTCAAGCACCACCGCATCCGTCTCGTCATTGCCACCGATGCCGCCTGTGAGGGGTTGAACTTGCAAACCCTTGGCACCCTGATTAACGTTGACCTCCCTTGGAATCCCTCCCGTCTGGAGCAACGGTTAGGTCGGATCAAACGCTTTGGCCAACGCCGCCCAACTGTGGAAATGCTCAACCTGGTCTATCACCAGACCCTTGATGAAAAAATCTATGAAGCCCTCTCGCGCCGCATGAAAGATCGCTATGACATCTTTGGTAGCCTGCCCGACACCCTTGAGGATGAATGGATTGACAACATCGAGCAACTCGAAGACCTGATGGACAAGTACCTCCACCTCCGCCAAGAAGCCCGCAACGCCTTTGAACTGCGCTATGAACGCCATGTCAGCGACGATCCCGATCAATGGCGCAACTGTGCGCGGGTACTGGCACGGCAGGACATCCTCAATGTCCTCAGCCAACCATGGTCAGCCCTTTGTCCTTAGATGAGTCCTTGGGCAATCAGGGATTCAGCAATTTGCACCGCATTCAAGGCTGCCCCCTTGCGGATCTGATCGCCACAGAGCCACAGTTCAAGGGCATTGGGTTCGGAAAGATCTTGGCGCAGCCGTCCTACGAACACTGGATCTTTACCCGTTGCATCCAAGGGCATGGGGAAATAATGGCGCTGCCAATCCTCCACAAACTGGACGCCTGCTGCCCGTTGCAGGCGATCGCGCGCCTCCTGAAGCGGAAAAGGCTCAAAAAATTCAACATTGAGTGCTTCCGAATGGGCACGTAGCACAGGGACGCGCACACAGGTGGCCGTTAGCCGCAACTCGGGGGCATGAAAAATCTTGCGGGTTTCATTGACCATCTTCATTTCCTCTTGGCAGTAGCCCTGCTCATTGAGGGGAGAATTGTGGAGAAAGAGGTTAAAGGCCAAAGGATAGGGAAAGGCCTCTGTGCGCGGTGGTTGCCCCTTGAGAATATCGAGGGCTTGATCCTTGAGTTCTTGCATCGCTTTTGCCCCTGCCCCGCTAGCGGACTGATAAGTTGCCGCTACAATTCGCCGAATCGGCCGCACCTGATGCAATGGCCATAGCGCAACCGTCATCAAAATAGTTGTGCAGTTGGGGTTGGCAATGATGCCTTGGTGTGTTTTTAGATCTTCAGGGTTGACTTCAGGCACCACTAAGGGAACGTTGGGTTCCATGCGATAGGCACTAGAGTTATCAATGGCGATCGCCCCCCCCCGCACCGCAATCGGCAACCATTGCCGTGACACACTCGCTCCCGCTGAAGCCAGAATCAAATCCAGTCCTTTGAGGGTTTCTTCACTCACTGGCTGTACGGGCAGCACTGTCTCACCAAAAGAAAGCGTTTGCCCCGCTGAACGGGGTGAGGCCAACAGACGCAACTCCGCCACTGGAAAGGATCGCTCTGCCAAAATGGCCAAAATTTCCGTGCCAACTGCCCCTGTGGCGCCTAAAATGCCAACCCGTAATCCCTGTGCCAAGGTCATCACTCCTAGGAATATAAGCTCATTTTACGATTGCCGGGGACTGAGGCATCACTCAGTTGCAGGTTTGGCGTTACCCCTCGGTGAGCACAGGCGTACTAGCGGTTAATTTCGCCGTTGGTGCATTTATATTGCCGGAGAGGATTTGCATTAGGTTCGCCATTTCGAGGGCATTGAGGGCATATTCCCAGCCTTTATTACTTTTAATGCCCGCCCGTTCTAGCGCCTGTTGCATCGTGTCCGTGGTGAGAATGCCATAGATAATCGGCACGCCAGTTTGCATAGAGGCCGTCGCAATTCCCTTGGTCACTTCAGCAGCCACATAGTCAAAATGGGGAGTTTGGCCACGGATCACTGCCCCCAAGCAAATGATGGCAGCATAGCGACGAGTGGCCGCAAGTTGTGCCGCCACCAAAGGAATTTCAAAGCTGCCGGGTACCCATGCGTAGTCCACTTGAGAACCATCGGGATTGGGGTCAACGCCATGGCGACGCAGGCAATCTTGGCAACCCTCTAACAGCTTGGTGGTAACCAAGTCGTTGAAGCGGGAAATCACAATACCAAAGCGAGGCGTTCCCAGAACTTGATAGGTGCCTTCAAAAACAGCCATAGGTGGAGGTGCCAAATCCTATCCAAAAGAGTATAACCTGCAACCGGCTAAGGGGAGCGATCGCCCTGCTCCACCAGGGCGTCTGGGGGCTGCCACTGCCGCACAATGCTGGTTAACTTAGTAACAAATGCGTCAGGTGCCAAGTCGGGATGGAATTCACTAATTTTGGTCTCAGTATGCGTTTCTGCCGGGCGAGGAGAGGGTGGCTCAGGCACACTAATGGGTAGTGACTGGCAGATAATGGCTTCAAACTCGCTATTGAAGTGATAGATGGGTTGTTCACGGCGTTGCCACAGTTCTAGAATTTGCTCTACGGAAATGGCTTTATAGCGCCCCAGATAAAGGGCTTCAATGAGGGCGAGGCGAATCCAGCGGGGGGGAAAGTGGCGCAACCAACGATCGAGGATGGCCTCAACAGACGAGCCATCTAAATCAAATCCATATTGACGTAGCAGGCGATCGGCAGCCTGAATGGCGGCATTGTTGCCAATATGTGCCATGCACCAATTTTGCACTCCCAAAGTTATGGTGCCTCTATGATGCCACAAGTTTTCCAAGGCCGCAGCCGCACTGAATCGCTGTATAAAAGGCGGTATCGTAGAAAAGCAAACCCTCGTGCTTTTACTTGACACGTGCCTTATGGTGACCGCTCCTCCCCCTGAGCTGCTGATTGAAGATACCCCCCTCACGATCGCGGGGCGACAATTTCGTTCACGCTTGATGACCGGTACGGGCAAATATCGTTCCATTGCGGATCTACAGGCTAGTGTTGCCGCGAGTGGCTGTGAAATTGTTACCGTCGCCGTCCGTCGCGTCCAAACCAATGCCCCCGGTCATGAAGGCCTCGTGGATGCCCTTGACTGGAGTAAAATTTGGCTGCTGCCCAATACTGCCGGCTGTCAAACCGCTGAGGAGGCGATTCGCGTTGCCCGTTTAGGCCGAGAAATGGCGAAGCTCTTGGGTCAAGAGGACAACAACTTTGTCAAGCTAGAGGTGATTCCCGACCCGAAATATTTACTGCCCGATCCCTTTGGCACGCTTGCAGCCGCAGAACAACTGGTCAAAGAGGGATTTGCGGTTCTTCCCTACATCAATGCGGATCCACTACTGGCTAAACGGTTGGAGGAAGTGGGCTGTGTCACCGTGATGCCCCTTGCCTCCCCCATTGGCTCCGGACAAGGTCTGCGCAATGCCGCCAACATTCAAATCATTATCGATCAGGCCAAGGTTCCCGTTGTTGTCGATGCGGGGATTGGCACCCCCAGTGAAGCAGCTGCGGCGATGGAGTTGGGGGCAGATGCATTGTTGATTAATACCGCGATCGCCCAAGCAGGGAATGCGCCGGCAATGGCCAAAGCCATGGCGCTGGCAACAACCGCTGGCCGCCTTGCCTACTTAGCGGGTCGAATTCCAGTCAAAGCCTATGCCAGTGCCAGTTCGCCAATGACTGGGACAATTACAACAGCACCATGATTGTCCTGCTCCTGAGCCTGTTGAGCCTGACGGGGACGGCTTCTTACCTCATTGCAGGGGGGTTGACGCTCCAGTTTTTTGGTCAGAAAATCCCTCCATACCTCGATCCTGCACCGGCAGTGTCGTTACTGGTTCCTGTGTGTGGCCTCGATGCTGGCGCATGGGAAAATTGGTCATCGCTGTGTGAGCAGGACTACGGAACCTATGAAGTTCTCTTTGGGGTTCAGAGTCTTGAGGATCCAGCCTTACCACTACTGAAAAAACTTTGCCAAACTTATCCCGATCGCGCCCGCTGGTACCTTTGCGATGAGATTCGCGGCATTAACCGCAAGATGAGTAACCTCTCGCAACTCTTTCCCCATGCCCGCTACGACGTGATTGTGTTAGCCGATAGCGATGTGCGCGTCACTCGTACCTATCTCAGGAGCATTACCGCTCCCTTGGCGGATGCAACCATTGGCGTGGTTACCTGCGGCTACATTGACCACCATCCCAAACGCTTAGGGGCTGCTTTCCTAGCCATGGGGCGCTGTATTGACTTTATCCCCAGTGTGCTCATTGCTCGCTTTCTCGATGGCGGATTGCGGTTTGCCATTGGCCCAACGGTGGTGCTACGGCGGCGGGTGCTTGAAGACATTGGCGGCTTTGAGATTGCCCTCAACCGCATTGGGGATGACTACCGACTCGGCTATACCGCTTGGCAGGCAGGTTATCGAGTGGAATTGTCTAGGTACATCCTTGACAATGATTGTAGTGATGAATCTTTCCTAAAGGCCGTGCAACGGGAACTGCGCTGGTCACGCACGATTCGCTCCAATCGCGGCAATCAGTATTTTGGCATGGTGTTTATCTTTGGCACTGTCTATAGTGCCCTGCTGTGGGGACTATTTCCAACCCCATGGACCCTCAGCGTCTTTCTCGCGGTTCAGGGCATTCGCTGGTTGCAGGCGATCATTAGCATGGTTTTGATGGGTACCCCTCGGCTGCTGTTGTGGCTCTGGCTATTGCCCCTGCGGGATGTGATGAGCTTCCTGATTTGGCTAGGGGGCTGCTTTGGCAATCGCATCTACTGGCGCGGTCGCTGGTTGCAGGTGTATCGCCACGGTCAATTGCAAGAAATTGTTAAGAATTCTCAAGACCCGTAAAGTTCGCTTGTTAGAATAGCTGCACTGTAACGCTGAATTGAGGTTTGTTTCGATGCGCTATACCACCGATGAGGGCGGTCGTCTCAACAACTTTGCTATTGAACCCAAGGTCTATCAAGCGCAGCCTTGGACGCCGCAGCAAAAAGTACGGGCAGCCCTATTGGTTCTGGGGGGCTTGCTCTTAGTGGCAGGCTTGGTGGCGATCGCCGTCGGAGTGAGCTAATCTGCTTTGTCTTGGTTTTGATACGAGCGATGCCACACTGGTGGCCGGTCTCTATGATTTAGGGTCAGATCAACTGCTGGCGGTGAAAACATGGTCCTTGGGTCGAGAACTGGCCAGCCAACTTCACCCCTGCCTTGGGGAACTCATGGGTCGCTTCACTTGGGGTGAACTAGGGACGATCGCCATTGGCTGTGGGCCGGGCAGCTTTACAGGAACGCGCTTGGGGGTAGTGACTGCCCGCATCCTAGCCCAACAACTGGAAGTTCCCCTTTTGGGTCTGTCTAGCCTTGGCACAATGGCGTGGCACTATCGTGATGAACTCCTAGAACAGGATGGGATGGTGTCGCGTCGTGCCCAGCAGGGGCATCAGTACCTTGGCATTTACCGTTATCAGGGGGGGAGTCTCAACTCTCTTTGGGGCGATCGCCTGCTGGCAGACCACGAAGCAGAAACGCTTTTAGCCACTTGGCCTCACCCCTCCAAACGCCTGAGTCCCCCCAACCCCACTGACTATGGCCGCGCTCTCCTGACATGGGCAGCCCAACAGTGGCACGATACACTAAGGGCAGGGGAAAAGCTCCCCCATTGGTCAAGCGTGGTGCCCCTCTATGGCAAATAACTGGGAACTCGGTCGCTTTCTCGATACACTGCGCTTTTTTCAAACCCTCCCCTTTGTGGGAACGCTGGAGCCACTCCGCCCTGTGCTGTCACCCCTTCTACCGGATCTCTTTAAGCCGCCTGCCTATCGGGGCAGTGGTCTGGTTGTGGTGATGGGGGCAACGGGTCGAACTGGTCAAGCAGTGGTGAAAACCCTCTTGGGTCAAGGTTATGCGGTGCGGGCAGGGGTGCGCGATCGCGCCAAAGCGGAACGGGTGCTGCCCCCAAATCCCTTTTTGGAAATCGTAGTTGCTGACGTGACTCAGCCTCTGCCGGAGGATCTCTTGCAGGGCAGTCGGGCGGTGATTAACTGTGTCGGCGCAAAGGTACAGCCCAACCCCAACGCGCCACCCCCCGGCCTTGAAATTGTTGGTGACAGCCCAGAGGCGGTTGAATTTGAGGGGATGCGGCATCTGTTGGAACGTGCCCAACCCTATTTTCAAAGTCAACCCAACACCTATCCCCTCTTTGACTATCGCTATCCCACGCCCCCGCTGAAGGAAGTTTGGGGTGCCCTCGATGATGTGGTGATGGGCGGTGTCAGTGCTAGCCAGTTCTATCTCAAGGAACACAGTGCCCTCTTCACAGGGCTGGTTTCTACGGAAAATTCTGGGGGGTTTGTCTCGATTCGCACCCGCAACCTCACCCCATCCCTGAATCTCCAAGGTTATACCGGTATTCAACTGCGGGTTCGCGGCGATGGCCAGCGCTATAAATTTTTCCTGCGCAGTGACCCCGCTTGGGATGGCGTCGGCTATGCCATGTCCTTTGATACAGTGGCCGATCAGTGGATCACGGTCCAGTTGCCCTTTAGCCATTTTATTCCGGTGTTTCGGGCACGCACCGCCACCAATGCGCCGCCCCTGAATGTGGGGCAAATTTACTCGCTGCAACTGATGCTCAGCAAATTTGAGTATGATGGCGCCCTCAACCCCCACTTCCGCCCTGGCACCCTCAGCTTGGAGATTGAGTCGATCCAAGCCTATGGGGGCTTGCCCTTGCCCCGCGTGATTCAGATGAGTTCTGCGGGGGTGACCCGTCCGCAACAACCCGATCTTGACCTGAAGGGGCAGCCCTTGGCGGTTCAATACAACAACCAACTGGGGGGCATCCTGACATGGAAGCTGGCAGCAGAAAATATGCTGCGCCAAAGTGGCCTTCCCTATACGATCGTTCGCCCCTGTGGTCTGACGGATCAGCCCGGTGGCAAAGAACTGCGCCTTGATCAGGGCGATCGCCTGACGGGTTCTCTGAGTCGTGAAGATTTGGCCGCGTTTCTGGCCAGCTTGCTGAATTTGCCCGTGGCCTGCCATCGCACGGTGGAAGTGGTGGCCACAGACCAAGCCGCAGAAGCCTATCCCAATTGGGCGGCACGCCTTGCGCAAATCCCTAGCGATCGCCCCTAGGAGACAGTGTCAAATGGTGCGGTTTCTCCATGTTGCCGATGTCCACCTTGGCTGCAACAAATATCGCCAAGAGAATGCCAACCGTACATTTGACTTTTTCACCGCCTTTGACAGTGCCCTACAAACCTATGCCATCGAAGCCCAGGTGGATTTTGTCCTGATTGCCGGTGATCTCTTTGAGGAGCGGCTGATTACCCCCGGCATTCTCAATCAAGCGGAGTATGTCCTCGACAAGGTGCGCTCAGCAGGAATTCCCGTGCTGGCGATCGAGGGCAACCACGACAACCGCCCCTACGGTGTCAAGTCCAACTGGCTCCGCTATCTCTGTGAAAAAGACTATCTCTATCTTTTGGAACCCGATGAAACGGGTACTCTCCATCCTTGGGATTCAGAAACGGCTCAGGGGGGGTATATTGATCTTCCCTGCGGTGTGCGGGTGATTGGCTCCCAGTGGTATGGTGCCAGTGCCCCCCGTGCAATTGAGCGCCTTGCTGAGCAAATTCAGGCCTTGCCGCCTACTGCTGGTGCCACCCTCCTCCTCTTTCACCACGGCCTTGAGGGTCAAATTGCCCGCTATCAAGGAGCCTTGCGCTACACTGACCTATTGCCGCTGCGCCGAGCCGGTGTTGATTACTTGGCCTTGGGGCATATTCATCGCTACTACACGGCGGAAAATTGGATTTTTAATCCCGGTTCCGTTGAAGCCAACTCCATCGAAGAAAATCAACAGCAAAATCGGCGCGGTGTTCTCCTAGTTACCCTCAGCAATGGCCAGCCCCAAGCGGAACTAAAGCAGGACTATTGGCAACGCCCGATTTGTCGTTACACGCTCAAGCTCTCCCCCAGCGATACCGTGACCCAAGTCGAGAGCCAACTGCGGCAGCTGGTGCAACAGCATCGAGCAGAGATGGCAGAGGCCATTGTTGAGATTCGCCTCCAAGGAGAAGTTGGATTTGAGCGCCGTGAGTTATCTGTGCGATCGCTCCAAGGGGAACTGCAAGAGCTGTCTGGGGCTTTTATTTTTCGCTTGGGGTTTGCAGCAACCCCCGTTGCCTATCAAACCTACCGGGATACCACCGCTGAGCCACCGCCTCGTGCCCAAATCGAAGAACAGGTGTTTACGGATCTGCTCGCCAGTGTTGCTGCGTATCGCGATCGCGCCGCACCCTTGGCAAAGGTTTTGATGCAAATGAAAGCGGATCTCCTCCAGCCCCATGCGAATATTCCTGCCCTCTATGAATGGCTGGCCAACTTATCCCTAGAGAGTTAAGGTTGAGGGGGTAAGGGGACGAGGGGTTGATTCGCTAAATTCGCCAATTGCACCGCGGGAGACTGTAACAGGGCTTGCCATTTTTGCTGCACTTGGGTATCTTCCGGCTGCGCCAGCCGTTGTTTGGCCAGTTGATTGAGCGCATCGTACCAGTAGCCCGCCATGGCAAAGGCAGCAGCCGCATCCCTTGCTTGGACAATTCGCTGCTGTTGGCTTGGCGATAAAGGCATCAGTCGAAACCAGCTGGCGGTTTTGATGGCTGTGGTGCCATTGGTGCAGGTGAGGGTCAGCTCCCACTGGTAGTCCACACCCTTTTTGAGCGAGACATTCTCCACAGGCCAGCCAACGATGCCCGCTTCGGTCGGGGCAGGACGCTCTTGGCGATAGACTTCTGTGCCTTGGGAATCCCGCAGCGTCAAGGTTAAGGCTGCGCCCCTGTTGGCAGGAATAAAGCTATAGAGGGTGGGGGTGGGAGTGCTGCTGAGACCATTGTTATCCTTGGGCACAAGGGCAACCACGGTTTGCTTTGGCTCAGTCAGACAGCTCTCGGTGCCACCGGTACTCTCGCGCAATAGCATGGGGCGAGCAATCCGCGTTGCCGCTCCTTCACGGTTACCGGGGCGGCCAATGTTGGCAGGTGGACGATAACTCGCCCAAGAGGCATGGGCGATCGCCCCCATCATCACCACTGCCAAACTCAGGGGAACAGCAATGGAACGAATCCCCAACGGAATAACCATATCACTTCATCCTCAAAAGTTGTGCCATCAATGCATTAGGACGCCACTCAACAGGGGATGCGGGTGCTGTCTAAAAGCCAAAGAGGCCGCGGATGACACTGACACCTGTATTGACCGTATTCAGAATCGAATTGATGTTCTCAATGCGATCGCGACTATCGGGTTGACTCGGTGCCGTCACAACCACAGGCGCAGTGCTACTGGCGATCGCCTGATTATCCACTTGCAGCGATAGGAAGATACCTGCCGCCGGCGCCCCTGCTAAGAAGGTGTTAATGGGAATGGCATAGTTGAACCCCGGCTTAATCAGACTGGCAATACTGGCTGCGGCCTCTGGACTCAAGCCTTGGCGCTCAAGGGAACGGGGGTCTTCGGTATCCCCTAGGCCATGCACCCCAACCACACGCCCGGCACTATCTAGAACAGGGCCTCCACTCATGCCGCGACGGGTCACGTTGGTGTAAATCATTTTGTAGCCATCAATGGGTTCAATCAAAAAGCCGGAGATACGACCATCGGTAAACTGCCGCACCAACTGACCACTGCCGCCCGGTTGCGGCCACCCGGAAATAAAGACCTGTGACCCCTCCTTGGCCAAGTCCGAGTTTGTCAGCGTAGCCACCTGATAGTCTTTCTTTTCGCTTGTGAATTCCACAATAGCTAAATCCGTATTCGGCAAAAATTTAATCTTATTGAAATCAACGGCATAGGCCTGCTGATCAATGGGAATCACGCGGTAATTATCCTTGCGATTAACAACGTGCTTTGCCGTAAGCACATAGTAGGTCGAGCCGGAACGGGAAATAATCGCGCCAGAACCATGGGAATCTTTCCCCACAATCAAGACCGTAATGTTGCGGGCAATCTCGTTAATTTGTTCACCACTCAGGGGTTGGACTTGACCCACTGCGGGTAAAGCCATTGCCACTAACCCCGTCGCGCCTAGCGTCGCACTCCTCACCCATGCGTAGTTCATAAGACTTCCCTAGCTAACGACACCGATAGGACGATTCTAAAGGGGAAATTGTTTCGCAGTCAGTGATATTGATCAACTATCCCTTGTGCGTTCAGTCCAACTCGCGCTCTGGGGGCAGTTTCCGTGTGGTTAGTGATCGTATTTGATTAATTTAATTCCCCAATTGCCGTTGAATTCACGCCTCTAAATGGGAGGTGAGAAAGGCAATCACTTGATCTAGACCAACGCCCGTTTTCAGGTTCGTCATCACATAGGGGCGATCGCCCCGCATTTTTAGAGTATCCCGTTTCATCACTTCCAAATCAGCACCCACATAGGGTGCAAGATCAATTTTATTAATCACTAGTAAATCGGACTTAGTAATCCCCGGCCCGCCCTTGCGGGGAATTTTATCGCCGGCAGCCACATCAATGACATAGATGGTTAAATCCACGAGTTCTGGGCTAAAGGTTGCTGCCAAATTATCGCCGCCGCTTTCAACAAAGATGAGATCTAAAGGCTGAAGCGCTGACTCTAATTGCTGAATCGCCGCTAAATTGAGGGAAGCATCTTCCCGAATAGCAGTGTGGGGGCATCCCCCCGTTTCAACGCCGAGAATTCGCTCTGGGGGAAGGGCTTGGGAACGCACTAAAAACTGGGCATCCTCTTGCGTGTAAATATCATTGGTCACGACCGCTAGGCGGTAGCGATCGCGCAAAGCTTTACAAAGGGCATCCACAAGGGCGGTTTTACCTGACCCCACAGGTCCTGCCACACCCACTCGCAATGCTGTTTCTGCCATTGGCTCAATCCTTCTCAATTCGATAGCCCAACTCCATCAAACGCAACCGATCCTGCCGCCAGCGGGGGCGCACCTTCACAAAGAGTTCTAGATAGATTTTGCCGCCAATGAGCGTTTCAATTTCTTGGCGGGCAGCCGTGCCCATTTGTTTGAGCAACTGACCCCCTTGGCCAATAACGATTGCCCTTTGACTGGGACGCTCCACATAAATGGCGGCGTTGACACGGGTAATGTGGCGCTCCTGCTGCACCTGTTCAATCGTCACTGCCACCGAATGCGGCACCTCTTCGCGAGTGTGGTGCAAAATTTGCTCACGGATCAATTCCGCCATGATAAATCGCTCTGGCTGATCGGTCACCATCTCTGGCGGGTAGTAATAGGGGCCGAGGGGCAACTGCTGCTCGATCGCCCCCTGAAGCGCAGCAACTCCTTCGCCCGTGAGAGCTGAGCAGGCATAGACTGGCCAAGGACCGAGGGTTTGATACGCCTGTTGTCGCTGTTCTCGCTCCCCTTCTAGCAGCAGGTCAATTTTGTTGATCGCCAAAAGCACAGGGGATTGTGTTTTAGCCAGTAATTCTGCTACGTAGCGATCGCCCCGACCAGGAGGACTGGCGGCATCCACCACAAAGACAATGGCATCCACCCGATTCAGCACCCCCTTGGCATTGTGCACTAGCACCTCTCCGAGGCGATGGTGGGGCTTATGGATGCCCGGTGTATCCACAAAAATAAATTGCGCCGTTGCCGTTGTCAGGATGCCCCGCAAGCGATTGCGCGTGGTTTGCGCCACCGGTGAGGTAATGGCCACCTTTTGTCCCAAGAGATGATTAAAGAGCGTTGATTTGCCCACATTGGGGCGCCCCACGAGGGCAACAAAGCCAGAGCGAAAGTCTGGCGGCGCAACGGGAATAGGAGCGATCGCTTCCACAGCAGCCTCTATTGATTGGGAACAGGGGGTGGCAATGGCAAGGGTTCAGGCGTTTTCTCCGTCCTCAGAACCGGTTCTTCTACTGGTTGAGTGGCCAAGCCCACACGATTGCCTCCCACTGAGCGCAGCAGATCCAAGACTTGAATCACTTCGTTGTAGCTGACCACTTTTGAAGCCCGCAAAATCACCATTCCTTGGGGATTGGTTTTCAAATAGGTGGCCAAACGTTCATACAGCTCACTGCGGTTCACGGGGTCTTTATCCACAAAGAGTTGCCCCGCCGGGTCAATGCTCACCACCAGCATCTTTTGCGACTGCGCTTGGCTAGTACTGGCTTGGGGCAGATTCAAGGTAATCGCCTGCTGCCGTGTGAGGCTCACTGCTGCCAAGATGAAGAACGTCAGAATGCAAAAGACCACATCAATCAGGGGCAGCATTTCAATACGCACATTTTCACTGTCAGTGGGCAAATGAATCTTCACGGCCATTCCTCAACCACGCTGCCTTAATGATAAAACTCTGAGCAAACAGAGTAGGATCAAAAGGTTTCCTGCCAATGCAGCTATGACCAGTGCAACGCCCCAGCCCGGACAATTGATTGTGATTACTGGCCCCAGCGGTGTGGGTAAAGGAACCCTCCTGCGGCAACTGCGACAGCGACATCCAGAACTTGCCCTTTCGGTTTCAGCCACAACTCGCCCCCCGCGTCCCACAGAGGTTGAAGGGGTGGATTACTACTTTGTCTCCGTGGAAGAATTTCAAGCAATGATTGCTGCGGGGAAACTCTTGGAATGGGCGGAATTTGCAGGTCATTACTACGGTACACCGCGGGATCCACTGCTGCAACTCATTGAGCAGGGGCAAACGGTCATCCTAGAGATTGAGCTACAAGGGGCACGCCAAGTTCGTCAGTCCTACCCCCAAGCCCGCCACATCTTCATTCTGCCGCCCTCCCTTGAGGAGCTGGAGTATCGGCTGCGCAGTCGTGGCCAAGATAGCGAGGAGGCGATCGCCCGCCGCTTAGCCCAAGCGAAAACTGAAATTGCTGCGGCCCCCGAATTTGATGTCCAAATTGTCAATGATGATCTCGAAAAGAGCCTAATTGCTCTTGAAACGGCGATTTTGAGTCCTGCTCCCTAAGGTTCTGCCCGCACAATTCCGAGGTAGAGTTCACCCACCTTTGGATCATTCAGCAGATCGGTGCCGAGTCCCTCATAGCGATCTTTCCCCATTTCCAAGACATACCCGCGATCGCTCATTGCTAGGGCTTTGCGTGCATTTTGTTCCACCAAAATAATGGCGGTCCCTTGGGCATTAATCTCCTTAATTTTGGCAAAGACATCATTCACTAGAGCTGGTGAGAGGGCAGCAGAGGGTTCATCCAAGACCATAATTTGCGGATCCAGCATCATCGCCCGTCCCATAGCCAGCATTTGCCGTTCTCCCCCCGAAAGAGTGCTAGCCCGTTGCTGTCGGCGCTCCGCCAAGCGGGGGAAGGTATCGTAGACCCGCTCTTTGAGGGCCTTGAGGTTGCCGGTTTTGGTAAAGGCACCCATCTCCAGATTTTCTTCAATGGTGAGTGTACGAAAGACATTGGCAATCTGGGGGACGTAGCCGATGCCCTTTTTCACAATTTGATTGGGACGCAAGTAGGTAATATCCTCTCCCGCTAAGGTAATCGTGCCAAGGCGGGGCGTGACCAAGCCAGCGATGGTTTTTGCCAAGGTTGATTTGCCAGCCCCATTCGGGCCAATCACGGCCACCAGTTCCCCGGCTTCGAGGCGAAAATTTACCCCCCGCAAAATATCCACATCGGGAATATAGCCGGCATAGACATTAGAAACTTGGAGCAAGCTCATGGTGCAAAAAATATCGCCAGAGGGTCAACATCCTAAGTATAGAGGCTTCACCCCCTTGTCCACGGCTGCAGGCAAGGCATTCCTATTGTTGCAAGGCGGATCAAATTCATATTCCTAAGGGGGCGATCAAGCACCTCTGGACTAAAATATTCTCCCAGCTCAGCAATTTTCTCAAACCCAATCTCCACAAGGCTTTGAGCAGTTTCTAACAGATTTGGAGGTGCTTGAATTTTCTCAAAACTCAGTTCTAGAGCGACTTTCGCTTCCTATGACCCCGCGGATCTAAAAATTTTACAAAAACAAAAAATGATCTCCTCTAGGTGCTTGAAAATGACTTGTGCTATAGTACTCACAGAGCACCTTCTAGAAGGGTGCTGTGCTGGGATTCTTTCCCAGCCGAACTAATGGAAACGAAAATTTCGAGGGGGGGTTTACCCCCCCCTCACGTGCTGGGATTCTTTCCCAGCCGAACTAATGGAAACCTCGAAACTAAAGTCGAGAGAATCGGGGAAATTCTCGAAGTGCTGGGATTCTTTCCCAGCCGAACTAATGGAAACCTCTGGCGGGTGGGCGCAGGTTACGAACCGGCCAGTGTGCTGGGATTCTTTCCCAGCCGAACTAATGGAAACCCCCCAAGAAGCAGAGTCGTCCCTTTCTCCGGGTTGTGCTGGGATTCTTTCCCAGCCGAACTAATGGAAACGTTTCCCGCCAATTCAAAAAGGCGGAGGAAACCTAGTGCTGGGATTCTTTCCCAGCCGAACTAATGGAAACTCTCCTTCTTGAAATCGGATGAAAATCATTTTCGTGCTGGGATTCTTTCCCAGCCGAACTAATGGAAACTTCAAAAACTTTTCGCAAATAAAGGAAGTAACCTATGTGCTGGGATTCTTTCCCAGCCGAACTAATGGAAACAAATCCAGCCAAGGGCGCTCAAAATAGAAGTTGGTGCTGGGATTCTTTCCCAGCCGAACTAATGGAAACTCAAGATCTTCGGCTCTAGTTTTGAAATTTGCGAGTGCTGGGATTCTTTCCCAGCCGAACTAATGGAAACGTAGAAAAACCCCGGTTCCGAGTCTCCCGGTTCTGGTGCTGGGATTCTTTCCCAGCCGAACTAATGGAAACACTAGTATAAGTGCCGGGCAACGCCGTTGTCGAGAGTGCTGGGATTCTTTCCCAGCCGAACTAATGGAAACTTTGAGCTTGCGCCGCGCCGAATCGCGCACGCGGCAGTGCTGGGATTCTTTCCCAGCCGAACTAATGGAAACGGGATTTGGCGAAAATCCGAGAAGTTCTCCCGAGGGTGCTGGGATTCTTTCCCAGCCGAACTAATGGAAACACTTCCGGAGGAAGAGCGTTACTTGGTATCGGAATACGTGCTGGGATTCTTTCCCAGCCGAACTAATGGAAACACAAGAACATTTGGATTAATTTCCGCGAGAGCGGAGTGCTGGGATTCTTTCCCAGCCGAACTAATGGAAACCATTTGACGATTTTCTGCAATCCCAAGCCACAATTTTGGTGCTGGGATTCTTTCCCAGCCGAACTAATGGAAACGTTCCCTTGAGAGGTTTAATAGGAATATAATGTGCTGGGATTCTTTCCCAGCCGAACTAATGGAAACTTTTCAAGATCGGGAATAACTAATCCCGTCAAAAACGTGCTGGGATTCTTTCCCAGCCGAACTAATGGAAACAGCGACAAAGGATCGGGAATTTCTAGCAGGAACACGTGCTGGGATTCTTTCCCAGCCGAACTAATGGAAACAGCGACAAAGGATCGGGAATTTCTAGCAGGAACACGTGCTGGGATTCTTTCCCAGTCGAGCTAATGGAAAAACGAAGTGGTTAGATCAGCGCCTAAACCTGAGAGGGTAAGTAAGGTCGCGGAACCAGTAACAAGCATCCCTGACCTTTAGGGCGGGGAGTATGCCAAAATTGGTGCTAAGTAGTCCACCGAGGGGAGTCAACGGAAACGTAAAAACAATGAAAGCTGTTGCTATTGCAGAATTTGGTGAACCTGATGTTTTAGTACTACGGGAGGTGCCTGAGCCGCAGATTCAAGCTGCCAATGAGGTGAAAATTCAACTGCGGGCTGCTAGTGTTAACCCCATTGATACGAAGCTGCGACAGCGAGGAACGTTTTTTCCCGATCGCCGGCCTGCCATTCTTGGTTGTGATGGAGCAGGGGTGGTGGTGGCTGTCGGTTCAGCAGTGCAGCGGTTTCAGGTAGGAGACGAGGTCTATTTCTGCTATGGGGGGTTGGGCGATCGCGGGGGGTGTTATGCCGAATACACTGTTGTTCCTGAAGCGGCTGTTGCCCACAAGCCGAAAACCCTCTCATTTATTCAGGCGGCTGCCTTGCCCTTGGCCGTGATTACCGCTTGGGAAGCCTTGGGCGATCGCGGGGCAGTCCCACCTCTCAATGTGCTTGCAACTGTAAAAACTGTGCTGATCCATGCCGGCGCTGGCGGCGTAGGGCATCTCGCCATTCAACTGGCTCGGCGATCGGGGGCACAAGTGGCCACCACAATTAGTTCCGCGGCAAAAGCACGATTTACCCAAGACCTCGGTGCCACCCTTGCCATCAATTACAAAACCACTGACTGGATACAGGCAGTTTTAGATTGGACGGGGGGTCGAGGAGTGGACTTTGCCCTTGATACCGTTGGTGGTACGACCTTTAGCGACACCTTCAAAGCGGTGCGTCCCTATGGCACCCTCGCCACCCTCTTGGAACCCGCCGCCGATACCCCATGGAAAATTGCCCGCCAGCGGAACCTACTGATTCAGCTCACTCTGATGCTGACACCGCAACTCATGGGCTTAAACGAGGCCTTGGCTCATCAGGGCAAAATTCTTGAGCAAGTCGTCACCCTCGTGGATCGCGGCGAGCTAAAAGTGGTTGTGGATAAAACCTTTCCCTTGGGGGCGGCGGCCGATGCCCATCGCTATCTCAGCCAACGCTTGGTGCAGGGTAAGGTGGTACTCATCCCATAGGTGGGAATTTGTTGATGGTGGCTCAGATCCTTGCCGCCCTTGTCATAGGGCTGGAACAGGCTCAAGGGGTGCCGGCACTGCTCAGCCAAACGCCCCCCAGCGATCTCTATCGCACCTGCCGCGTCTTTAACGGACGCCTGAGTTATTGTGGGCGTTGGTTTACGGGGGAAGCGGTGCTGCCAGAACCTCGGCGCTAACCTATTCTGGCGAAGAGGAGGGATACAATTCCGGTGGCATTGGCTCTGGTTGCAGGCTAACGGTTTGCCGGCGATCGCCGCGTTGAATCTCCAAAGTAAGGGTCTGCCCTGGTTTTGTTTGCTCGACCACGCTTTGCACCTGTTGGGGGGTAGGTTGGTTCAGATCGTTAATCTTGGCAATCCAGTCTCCCGGTCGGAGGCCCGCTCTGGCTGCAGGGGAATTGGGGGCAATGCCCACAATCAGGGTGCCTTGGCTTTGGTTGAAGCCCCAGTCGGGCTGATCCTGACGGATTTGAGCGGCCAGTTCGGGGGTCAGTTGCACCATGCGAATCCCCAAATAGAGATGCTGGGCGCGACCCGTAGTAATAATCTGCTCGGCAATGCGATAGGCCGTATTGATGGGAATGGCAAAGCCCAGACCCTGAGCTTGGGAGATCACGGCCGTATTCACCCCCACCACTTGCCCGGCGGCATTGAGGAGTGGCCCCCCCGAATTACCGGGATTAATGGCTGCATCCGTTTGAATGAAACTCACCCGCTTATCGGCAGCACCAATCTCATTACTGGCACGCCCCGTGGCACTAATAATGCCAGCCGTTACGGTGTTACTCAGCCCCAAGGGATTGCCGATGGCGATCGCCCACTCACCGGGGACGAGGGTATCCGAATTCCCTAGCCGCACCGTGGGTAAATTGTCGGCATCAATTTGCACCACTGCCACATCCGTCAGCGCATCGGCACCCACCACTTTTCCGTCGTATTGGCGACCATCGGGCAGTGTGACTCGCACAGCACTGGCTCCCTCGACCACATGGGCATTGGTCATAATCTTGCCATCGGGGGTAAATATAAACCCAGACCCTTGCCCTTGGCGTACCGGCACGTCTGGTATCGGAAAAGGATTGAGAAAACCATCCTCTTGACTGCGGCGCAGTCGTAGGGTATCAATGCTCACCACCGCTGGCCCTGCCTCAGCCACGACTTTGGCAATGAAATTCTCAGCGGCATTGGTGCGCTCAGGCGTCGCAAGCGGCGGAAGAGATGCCCCTGTATTGGGGGTGGTGGGACTGCGATCGGGCAAACGCAAAGGGCACCCCGTCAGTACCCCAAGGGCGATCGCTATCCCTGCCAGACTCAACCGCATGCGAACCATACTCAACCCAACTCGGCATCAGATCTACTCTAGCCTTATCTTGAAAATAGTGATTTTGTCGAACGTTTGCTGCCATGCTGACTGTGATTAGCTACCTCGAACAGCCCATGACCTTTGAGAGTTTCTTTGGTCCAGTCACCCTTCAGCCCGGTCGCAATGAAAATGTGGATGAACGCCGCTGGCGCAACTGCAAAACCCACAATGCTGACCTGCAAGCCTTGATCAAGAAGGGACTGATTGTTGTCGAAGAAGTGGAATAAGCTAAACTGAGAAGGCAAAACTCCCCTCCCACCCCACGTTTTCAGACCCACGTGCCTGCATGAGCTACCGCATTGATCGTCAAACCTATGCCGAAACCTATGGCCCCACCGTGGGCGATCGCCTGCGGCTAGCGGATACAGACTTAATCATCGAAATTGAGCACGACTATACCCACTACGGCGATGAAGTCAAGTTTGGCGGTGGCAAAGTTATCCGTGACGGCATGGGTCAGTCTCCCATTAGCAACGGCGAAGGCGCCGTGGATGTCGTCATCACCAATGCCGTCATTCTCGATTGGTGGGGCGTGATCAAAGCCGATGTCGGCATCAAAGACGGCAAAATTTACAAGATTGGCAAAGCCGGCAACCCCTATACCCAAGACGGCGTAGATATCATTATCGGTCCCGGCACAGAGGCGATCGCCGGTGAAGGGAGGATCCTCACCGCTGGCGGGATTGATGCCCACATTCACTTTATCTGTCCACAGCAGATTGCCACCGCCATTGCCTCTGGCATTACGACCATGATTGGCGGCGGAACCGGCCCTGCCACCGGCACCAATGCCACCACCTGCACCCCAGGACCTTGGAACATTTACCGTATGCTGCAGGCGGCCGATGCCTTTCCAGTGAATCTCGGCTTTTTGGGCAAGGGGAATAGCAGTCAACCCCAAGGGCTGATTGAGCAAATAGAGGCAGGCGTTGTCGGTCTCAAGCTGCACGAAGACTGGGGAAGTACCCCTGCTGCCATTGACACCTGTTTGAGTGTTGCCGAAGACTACGACATTCAGGTGGCCATCCACACCGACACCCTCAACGAATCGGGCTTTGTCGAAGATACAATCGCGGCCTTCAAGAACCGCACTATTCACGCCTACCATACCGAGGGCGCAGGCGGCGGACACGCGCCGGACATCATCAAGCTCTGTGGTCAAGCCAATGTCTTACCCTCTTCCACCAATCCCACCCGCCCCTACACCATCAATACCCTCGATGAGCACCTTGACATGTTGATGGTGTGCCACCACCTCGACCCCAGCATTCCCGAAGATGTCGCCTTTGCTGAGTCCCGAATTCGCCGCGAAACCATTGCTGCTGAGGATATTCTCCACGACTTAGGCGCTTTTAGCATTATCTCCTCTGACTCCCAAGCAATGGGACGGGTGGGAGAGAGTATTATTCGCACGTGGCAAACCGCCCACAAAATGAAGGTGCAGCGAGGGCACCTCAGCGATCCCAATCAGCCGGGGGTGGATCATGACAACTTTCGCGCCCGCCGCTATGTCGCCAAGTACACGATTAATCCTGCCATCACCCACGGCATTGCGGAGTATGTGGGATCCGTAGAGGTGGGCAAAATCGCTGATCTTTGCCTTTGGAAGCCCGCCTTCTTTGGCGTTAAGCCGGAACTGGTGATCAAAGGAGGAATGATTGCCTACGCTCAAATGGGGGATGCCAATGCCAGTATTCCCACACCGCAACCCGTGCACATGCAACCCATGTTTGCTAGCTATGGGGGCTGCCGAACCGCCACATCGGTCACCTTTATGTCCCAAGCCGGTATTGCCAACAACCTCCCAGAACAGCTAGGCTTGCAAAAAACGGTGTTACCCGTACGCCACATCCGTCAACTGCGCAAAGCCGATCTCAAGCTCAATGACTACTTACCCCACATTGAAGTGGATCCCGAAACCTATGAGGTGCGTGCCGATGGTGAATTGCTCACCTGTGAACCCGCCACTGTCTTGCCCCTTGCCCAACGTTACTTTCTCTTTTAGACCATGACGGATGCGGTAGCTGCCCTCTTTCAACATGGGCAACAGGCCTTCGAGCGGGGCAACTATCAACAATCCATTGCCCTTTTAGGACAGGCGGCGGCGCTGGCGGAGGGAAATACGGTGCGATCGGGGGAAATTAGCCTCTGGTTAGTCACGGCCTATAGTGCTGCTGGCGATCAAGGGGCAGCCATCAGTCTCTGCCGTCAACTCCAACGACACCCAGATCATCACACGCGGCAGGAAAGTCGTCGCTTGCTGGCAATTTTGGAGGCGCCCCAACTAAAACGGCGGCGCGAATGGTACAGCGAAATTCCCGACCTATCCCATGTGGGCGATCGTGCCTACACGTCCCCCTACAGCCGCTCCCCCAAAAAGTACTCGGCTCCCACCCCAAAACCCCAAGAACAACCGCCCTCCGCTACTCCTTTACCGAATGCCTTCATCTGGCTTTCCCTCACGGGCTTGGGCGTGGTCACGCTCTTGGCCGCTTGGTTATAGTGACCTTCTCAAACTAACATTGGATGATGAAAAAGCTGCAAAAAGATACGATAGAGAAGAGAGATGTCCGCTAACGAGCGATCGCGAATGCCCCAAGGCCTTGAGTCAGAATTTCGGCAGCAGGTGGATCGCCTGCATTGCTTCACCGTTGTCATGCGCTGGAGTGTCGTCCTCTTTCTTTGGCTCACCGTGGGCACCTTGAGTCTCTGGGGCTTCCGTTATGAAATTGGTTTGATGCGGGAGCATTTTACTTGGGCAGCATTGCGCTACGGCATTCTCTTCAACCGGCTGCCAGCAATCGGTTTAGCCCTATGTATTGGCATGACCTTGAGCGTTCTCTACTGGCAGACCCGCAACATTTTCTGGGGCAGATCCCCCAAGTGGCAACAGCGACTAGAAAAACAAGTCCTGCGTATTCGCCAACAGGGAGAACGTCATCCCCTATGGTATTGGGTGTGCCGGCAGTAGCAGATCCGCAAGCAGCGCTGGCACAGGAAAAATAATCAGCAGCAGCAAGACCAAGGCCATCAACCCCAAGGCATCGCGCCAGTTATCCAATTCGCTGACATCATTGAGAGCTGGTTCATCAAAAGCAGGCATGAAGAAAAGGATCAGCGCCCAGACAAAAAGCCATGGTTGAATAAACGAGAGAATTAGCACAAGCAAACGGCTGACTTGGCCAATGATGGCACCGGCGCGATGGCCGTACATGGCATGAACAATGTGACCCCCATCCAATTGACCCACCGGCATGAGGTTTAAGGCGGTGACGACTAATCCCAGCACCCCCGCCACTGCCATGGGATGTAAGTGCAGCGCACTGTCACTTTTAAGGGCCGCCCCAAAAACCGCTTTGGCAATCAGGGCAAAGAGAATCGAAATGCGCGGACTAAACACCTGAGGATTGAGGGTTTGCTCAGAAGCATTGCTGGGCAGTTGCACGACCTCAGACTGCTGTAATCCCCAAACTAGAACTGGCAAAGTCACCACTAACCCGGCGATCGGGCCTGCCATACTGATGTCAAAGAGGGCACGGCGGTGGGGAACGGGCGATCGCATCTGGATAAAGGCACCCAATGTTCCTATTGCAAAGGGCAGGGGAATAAAGTAGGGCAGTGTCGCCTTCACACCGTAGTACCACGCGGTGGCAAAGTGTCCCAGTTCATGGATGCCCAAAATCAGCAGCAGACTCACACTGTAGGGCAACCCCTGCCAGAGCAAACTCGGATTGAGGCGCAGTTCCGCTGCCGTCAGATCAGGCGCCACGAGTGCCAAGCCAGCAACCGTTGTGGTGAGAAACGTCAAAGCCAACAGTCCAAGGCTGAGGCCAGGACGAAAAAGCTGTTGGGGCTGGGGCAGGCGATCGCGGGGAATCAAGGCAAAAAAGGGCTTATTACTCAAACCCACTTGAAACATGACCAGAAAGCGATCGCCAAAGCGTTGGGCGATATTGCGCTCCACGGTTTCATAGACTTGGTTGGCATCCCCGCGCATTTGCCCCCGGCAGATCACCGCCTGCGGACGATACTCAATTTGTTGCAGATAGTACATACCCCAAGGGAAACAGCTCTGCAATTGCGTTTCTTCATCCTGATTGAGGAGCTTGCCATTTTCCGTCGGCGTTGTTGTCAACGTCGGAGGGTTGGGTGGCGGAGCCGGCAAGGGAGGTTGCCCTCGCCGCAGGAGCACAAGGTAGAGCACCGAACTGGTGACAAAGATGAAGATCAGCCATCCCGAAGGCACAGGCCTATTCCCTAGGAGCAGCATCCAACCCGCAATAAAAAACGCCGGCAGCATTAGCACTAGCCACAGGAGCCACCAAGGGGTTTGACTGACACGCGCAGCACTCTGGCGGACAATCAACACCAAGATCAAACCCAATACAATAAGGGAAATCCATGTCATGATTTCGATACCTGTGGCTCAACAACAGAAACCGCCCCGCCTTGTATTGCCCATGGTCTATGGGTTTCCGCCCAACCGCGAGACGCTGGGAGGCACTGCTTATCTCATTGTAGAAAATGATGGCAATACCCTTATTGATTCCCCCCCTTGGACAGATAGCAGCCAAAATTGGCTCAGGGAGCAGGGTGGCGTTCAGCGCCTCATCCTTACCCATCGGGGGGCGATCGCCCACGTTCGTGAGATGCAGCGCACCTTTAACTGTGAAGTGATCATCCATGCCCAAGAAGCCTATCTCCTGCCCCAAGTGACGGTAACCCCGTTTAACCACCATCTAGCCATCAGTGAAACCCTCGAAATCCTCTGGACACCCGGTCACTCCCCCGGTAGCGCCTGTGTCTATTGGTCTGGCCAAGGGGGCGTTCTCTTTAGCGGTCGTCACCTACTGCCTACGCCTACGGGAGAACTGGCACCGATGAAAACGGCGACCACCTTCCACTGGCCGCGACAACTGCGCAGCGTTGAGGCATTAAAAGCCTTCTGTCGGCAGAAGTCCCTGAGTTATCTGTGTCCGGGGGCGAATATTGGTTTTCTGCGGGGGACACTGGCGATCGCCAACGCCCAAGCTGTCTTGCAAGAACTCCCCGTTGATAGCCTTTTGACTAACAAAGTTTAATGTTTCCTTAATTTCCCCATGAGGATAATACAGGTTCGGAAAAAGGAACTTGGAGAGATCGTTAAACCCCACTTATATCAAGACTTGTATCCTCTATAGTGAAGGTAGGTAGAGGGAATAAGCCCAAGTAATACCAAGGAAAACAAAAACAAAGTTAATTGTTGGTGCTGTTCTCTCTGTAAATCATCCCGTGGGCAATCTCAAACCTTAGTGAAACAGGAGGATAAGCGTATGGCACTCGTTCGTTGGGAACCATTCCGCGAAATCGATGCGCTACAACGCCAAATGAACCGTCTATTCGATGAATTGATTCCCTTGACCGAACGTCGCAGTGATTTTAGCTTCTTGCCGGCAGCTGAACTAGAAGAAACCCCTGATGCTTTGCTTCTAAAAATTGAACTGCCCGGCATGGATGCCAAAGACTTAGATATTCAAGTCACGGCGGATGCGGTCTCTGTCAGTGGTGAACGCAAATCTGAAAGCCAAAGCGAAAGCAACGGTATCAAACGCACCGAATTCCGCTACGGTAAATTCCAACGGGTCATTCCTCTGCCAGTGCGGATTCAAAATACCGATGTCAAAGCTGAATACAAAGATGGCATCCTGCACCTGACCCTGCCGAAAGCGGAAGAAGAGAAAAACCGCGTCGTCAAAGTGAACCTTGGCTAATCCGCCACGCTTTAGGCCCAACGGTCAAGGTTGTTGAACAGATGAAGATCCCCCAGTAATGGGGGATTTATTTTGGGGCGTCAGTAAATGTGAGAAAACAGCTAGGAGGCCAAGGCCACCTCAACCAGTTGTTGCAATTCACCACTTTGATATAGCTCAATGAGAATATCCGAACCACCAATGAACTCGCCATTGATAAACACTTGGGGAATCGTGGGCCAGTTGGAATACTCCTTAATCCCTTGGCGAATCTCAAAATCCTCAAGGACATCCACCGTTTCATAGGGGACACCGAGGGCATTCAGGATTTGCACCGCATTGTTAGAAAACCCGCATTGGGGCATGAGCTTGCTGCCCTTCATAAAGACAATGATTTTGTTGCTTTTGACGAGATGATCGATTTTGGCGTGGAGTTCGGGTGTCATTGTTGGCTTTCCCTCTTGAGTTCACAAGTTACAAAAGAAGAGCAATAGATTGCATTCTAAATCACTGGCGTTGTGCCCATTGCTGGGGGGTATAGGTCTTGAGGGCAAGGGCGTGGAGTTCATTGCTGGCCATGAGATCCTTGAGGCTGCTATAGACCAATTGGTGCTGCTGCACCAGTCGCTTGCCCTCAAAGGCGGCAGAGACCACTACAGCTTCGTAATGATCGCCCCCCCCAGTCAAATCCTGCACCTGCACAAAGGCATCGGGCAAGCTGGATTGAATTAAGGTGGTCAGTTGTTCAGGGGTAACCATAGATGATCGTCTATTCCTGACTGGAATTAAGAACCAGTTAATCTATCTCCTTTAGTCTATCGCTAAATGTTAAGTTGTTGAGGTCTGGAGGGGCTGACACTGACGGAGGGCACGCACCAAGTCTTCAAGGTTAATGGGCTTGCTCACATAATCATCCATACCGGCATCGAGACAAAGCTGGCGATCGCTCTCCATGGCATTGGCCGTCATCGCAATAATCCGCGGGCGAGGTTGGTTCAGCCGTTGAAATAGATTAATCACCTCACGGGTAGCCGTGACCCCATCCATCTCCGGCATTTGCATATCCATCAAAATCACATCATAGGGTTGTCGCTGCACGGCATCCAGCACTTCCAAGCCATTAGCCGCAATATCACCGCGATAGCCCAATTTTTCCAAAATCCGTAATGCCACCATCTGATTCACCTTATTATCCTCGGCAACAAGAATGCGCAGGGGCGGCAAATCCTGCTTCAGACTGTCAATGGACACGGTTTTGCTCTTGTTTGTCTTGGCTTCAACGGGTTTCGGCGTATGGCTAAAGAGATCATTGAGGACATTGTAGAGGGTGGACTGCTTTACTGGCTTACTAATGAGCGCATGAAACAATGGCGATTGATCTGCCCCAAGGGAATTGCCGAGGGAGGTGAGTAAAATCAGCGGAATTTCTGGATACGTCTTGTGAATTTCCTTGGCTAGGGTCAAGCCATCCATTTCTGGCATTTGCAGATCTAAAATGGCCACATCCAGAGGCGATTGCGTTTTCAGCAGTGTCAGTGCCTGCTGGCCATTCTCAGCAATCAGGGGTTTCATCTGCCATCCCTTGGTTTGCAACGCCAGAATTTGGCGATTGGTGGCATTGTCATCCACAATCAGCACCGAGCGATCTTTCACGAAGGATTCTTGATCCGTGCCGTGCGCCTCAGCATTAGGATTCAGGAGCAGCCGCACCGTGAAATAAAACACTGACCCCGTCTCCTTGATGGGAATGGATTCGTAGTGGGGTGGTGGGTTGCCGCCAACAATCAAGGGCGTGTTCTGAGTTTTGCTCTCTAACCAAATGCGGCCATTCATGCGCTCCACAAGGCGCTGGCAAATCGCTAATCCCAAACCGGTTCCCCCATAGTGGCGGGTAATCGAAGCATCCACTTGGCTAAAGGGTTTGAAGAGTCGCTGCATCCCCTCTGGGGTGATACCCACCCCCGTATCCTGAATGGCAAAGAGAAATTCATAGTAGTTGGGCAAAAACTCGTACTGATGGCTGGGCTGCCCCTTGAGATGGAGAATCACTTCGCCACTTTGGGTAAATTTGATGCTATTGCCAATGAGATTCACCAATACTTGCCGCAGCCGTCCCATATCGCCGATGACATGAGCCGGAATATCAGGATCAACATGAGCAAGTAGCTCAATGTGTCGCTCAACGGCACGACTGGCCATGAGGTCAAGAACATCTTCGACGCAATTGCGCAAATTAAAGGGATAGGCCTCTAGCTCCAGCTTGCCGGACTCAATTTTAGAGAAGTCAAGAATGTCGTTGATGATTGTCAACAGTGCATCGCCACTGAGGCGAATCGTGTTGAGAAACTCCTGCTGCTGCGGATTCAGAGGGGTATCTAGCAGTAATCCTGTCAAGCCAATGATCGCGTTCATGGGGGTGCGGATTTCGTGGCTCATCGTTGCTAAAAACTCACTCTTGGCACGGCTGGCATCTTCGGCCGCTTTGCGGGCTTCCTCTAGGAGTTCCTGCTGCTGTATCATTTGCGAGATGTCTTCCCATGTACCGACGAAATTCATTACCTTGCCGTCTTCGATGATGGGAATGACACGGGCATTCACCCAACGCACCCTACCGTCAGCGTAGGAGAGGCGAAATTGCTCATTGAGGAGCTGGTGTTCTTTTTGGCAGCGCTCCCAAGCAGCAAGCAGGCGATCGCGATCCTCGGGGTGCAGTCGTTCAACCCATTGTTCTTGGGCTTCGGCCGGGGTTTTAACCTCTAGGAGATCCAACAGTGCCTGATTCATGAAGGTACTCTTGCCATCGAGGTCAGCCGTAAAAATGCCGACGGGTGCCATTTCACTGACACTGCGAAACCGCACTTCACTGGCCTCAAGGAGTTGATGCAACTTAAGCTTGCGGCGATGATCCACTGTGATAATGGCTAGGCCTGCACCACTGGCTGCCCAGAGAATGAGGAATAAAAAAAGAAACTGTAAACTCAAGGGGCGCAACTGCCGCTCAATCACATTGGGCGCGATGTGGGAAATCACCCACAACCGATATTCGTTTTGATAGAGGGGCGTACGGCTCACGGGATCAGCAGAAATATGATGCGCCTTCAGAGGCAGTACCGAGCGATAGGCAAAGAGGCCATATTGACCAATAATGCTGCCCGTGGGTTGAGATTGCATCTCCTGCCACAATTCAGGGTAGAGATGCTGCACGGTGAGATGCTGCCGCTCGGGGTAGCGGAATCCCCATTCATGGCTGGTGCGCTCTGCTAAAATCCAGTAGCCTTGACTATTGGCCAAAAGGCAACTGCCATAGACGCCACGACACCCATTAATCAATGTGTTGAGTAGGTTGGCTGCACGATAACGGACAACTAAAAAACCCACCAGTTGTTGCTGGCGGGTATAAACCGGTGTGCCGACATAGAGAATCGGGTTTGCCGCTACGGAAGGTGCCTCATTTTGCTGAACTTCAATGTCAAAGGGCGAGATAAACACTTCGTTGCGCACCAATTGACGAATCACAGGCCAATAGTTCTGCAACAATTCTGGTTCTTGAGATGGGTGATTTACCCTAATGCCCAAGTTATGACCCAAAGCAAAGCTCAGTCTGATGTCACCGTTGGGGCTCAAAAAATACAGGCGATCGTAGGTGCGCTTTGAGAGCAGCCAATCTTGGACATCCTGCTCCATTTCCCGCAATTGTGCTGTACTTGATGAGTTGACCCCAAGATCATCGAAGCCATGGATTGTGGCGATGGTGAGAACATCGGTAATTAACGTGTCTAAGTAAGTGGTGAGGATGAGGCTGCCCCGCTCGACTTTGCTTTCTTCTCGCAGTTGCAGATCGCTGAGAATATCTTGGCGCTGGGCGAGGTAAATGGGAGCAAGAATTGCAACTAAAACTGCCGTTGCTGGAACAAAAAGTTTCAAGAAGTACTGCAACGGTGATTTGGCCATAGCGTAGTGGGCTATCTGCGGGGGAGAGAGGGGGGAAATTCAACAGGGGTAGAAGCCAATACAGGCTTTAACAAATAGTGTATCGTGAGGAATGGAGTTCATGTGTAGAGTCAGACCATGATTGAACCTTTGTTGTGTGGCATTGTTCTTGGCTTGATTCCGGTCACCTTGGCGGGTCTTTTCTTTGCGGCTTACCAGCAGTACAAGCGGGGCAGCCAATTTGAACTCTAGTGATTGACTAGAACCTTATTTTTGCGAACGTCACTCCATATGGCATTACCGATTGTTGCTGTTGTGGGTCGCCCCAATGTGGGCAAGTCAACACTTGTGAATCGCCTTGCCGGGGAACGGGATGCCATTGTCCACGATGAACCCGGTGTCACTCGCGATCGCACCTACCGACCGGCCTTTTGGCAAGATCGGGAATTTTTGGTCGTGGATACCGGGGGCTTAGTCTTTGATGACGACAGTGACTTCTTGCCCTTGATTCGCCAGCAAGCAGAACTCGCCCTTCAGGAAGCAACGGCAGCGATTTTTGTGGTGGATGGTCAAGCAGGGCCTACAGCACTCGACTATGACATTGCTGCGTGGTTGCGACAGCTTCCCGTACCTGTTTTAGTGGCAGTGAATAAATGCGAGTCGCGCCAAATGGGTCAGGTACAGGCGGCAGAGTTTTGGTCACTGGGTTTGGGCGAACCCTATCCGATCTCTAGTATCCACGGCAGCGGCACAGGGGAGTTGCTGGATCAGTTGATTACCTACTTGCCGGCAGTGGAAACGCTCCCCGAAGCGCCAGAAATTCAGGTGGCGATTGCGGGGCGTCCCAATGTGGGTAAATCTAGTTTGCTCAATGCTTTGATTGGGAGCGATCGCGCCATTGTCAGTCCCATTTCAGGCACCACCCGTGACGCCATTGATACGGTGATTGAGCACAACGGTACCCAGTATCGTTTCATTGATACCGCCGGCATTCGTAAGCGGAGTCATGTGGCCTATGGGCCTGAGATGTTTAGTGTGCATCGCGCCTTTAAGGCCATTCACCGCTCCGACGTGGTGCTCTTGGTTTTAGATGCCCTTGAAGAAATTACTGAACAAGATCAACGCCTTGCGGGTCACATTGCCGATCAGGGACGTGCCTGTGTGCTGATCATGAACAAGTGGGATGCTGTTCCCGAAAAAGATACCTATACAATCAATACCTATCGCGATCGCCTGTATCAGCGGCTGAATTTCCTTGACTGGGCAGATGCCCTCTTTGTCAGTGCCCATACCGGTCAACGCCTTGACAAAATTTTTGCAGCGGTAGATGCAGCGGTTGAACAGCATCGTCGCCGTGTCAGTACAGCGGTAGTCAATGAAGTCATTCAAGAAGCTCTCCGCTGGCATACGCCCCCCGCGACTCGCCAAGGTCGCCAAGGAAAAATCTACTACGCGACACAAGTGGCCACCCAACCGCCAACGTTTGCAATTTTTGTCAACGATGCCAAGCTCTTCAAGGACAACTACCGCCGCTACATTGAGGGGCAAATTCGCCAACAACTGGGATTTCGCGGTACTCCCATTCGCCTCCTCTGGCGCAGTAAAAAGCCCCGTGAAGCTGCCGAATTAGCAGTCCGCTAAGCCTGTCAGATTGACTGTTGATTATGAGAGTCGCTTCAGAACAGCCGATAGTTGATCACTGTAAACAATTCTGTAATTTTTTGGCGCTTGTAGGAATGCAGCAAGTGCCTGAGAGATCTTGCCTGTAAAGGGATCGACTGAAACTGCTAAGTAGTCATAATTTTGTAAATTACTCTCTTGGGGCTTCCATGTTGCAGGTGAGCCTGCGTCAATTACCTCGTTGCCAAAAGGAAAATTGAAGAGTCCATAGCTGCGAAGGCCTGCATTGAGAATCTTTTGATTCTTTATATTATCCTGTACCCATTCATAAATACGACTCTCATAATTCGATGGATAAAATAATATGCCTGAAAATCCAGGCAAGCCCCTAGGGGGGGTGTAATTAAGTACCTGTATTAGCAATAAAGCTATGCAGGTAGCTGTAATAGAGCCAATAGACAGATGACTAATTTTATTCGTATATTCATAGTTTACATGAAGGTGATTAAATAAATCATCAATTATAACCAATAAACTTCTAAACCTTTTATTAAAGAAAAACTCCATGAAAGTAACAATAAAGTAAACGATTAAGATAATCATTGTAATAATATAAACAAGGCCATGACGTAATTGTGGATGAAAGTAGATGGCCTCTCCAGCATAGTAACCAGCACTGTAAGGTGTAAGTATCCAAGCAATAAAGCAAATAATGTTTATTTGAACTAAATACTTGAAGCGTGTATTTCTAAATCGATTGTTAAAAATTAGGAAAATAAGAGATAAAGTAACGAGAACTGAGAATAATAGGAGCTTTCCATTCGGTGCTCTGTAAATTTCCAAATTAAGTAAATTTTTAGATATTGATAAATTTATGCCACTCTTAACAACATTATCTTCAAATAAGCTACCTAAAAGATATAAATTTCTGAGATACCAAAAACCGCTAATAAAAGCTATAGGTAGTATCCAATCTAGCATTAATTTATAAAAGAGTTTTAGATAAATTTTTATTTTCAGCCTTGCTGAGTAATTATTTATTAAGTTATGAATAGTGATTATAAAGACACCAGTAATGTAATAGACAGCGTTAGGTTTAATACCCAAAGCGCACCCAAAACTAATCCCTGACCAAAATAAATATGGGTATCTGAAAGAAACTTTTCTATTTTTAAGAGACTTTATCGATGCCCATGAACCCATCAAAACCCAAAAAGCTAAAGTAATGTCGTTTCGACCAACGTCAAATAAAATAGCTTGAGTATCATTTATAGAAAGATAAATGAACAAGAAAAACAAGAAAGCGAAATATATTGATAGGCTATATTTCCATTGTTTCAGATCATATAATATCAGCAGTGCTACGAGCAAAGTACCAAGATTTAATGCTAGAGATGTTAAGCCTAGAGCAGCATCCTGTTTTAGAGGAATTAGACTCCACAAATTAATTAATTCATTGCCACCGGGGTATTGACTAAAAGTATTTCCGAGTTTCCACAAACCCATGCTTTGTAAATAAGTTACAGCACTAGGCAGGTGATAAGTAACAACATCCCAACTCAGGGGATGAACAAATATAACCTGTAGATATAAATCATAAACTAATTGCCTAAAGTAAAATAAAAATAGAAAAGTTAGAATGATAATTATTATCCAACCTTTGTGATTTGGCACAGCATACTTTTGCAAAGGCGTAGTACGTATGCTCAATAACCTATTTTTATTGAAATTCAAAAACAGAGTGATTAAAATGAACAATCCTAAAGCGAGACTTCCTATAAATAAAAAGCTAGGATATAACAGGTTAATAGCTCCTAAAATTAGGGTAATAATAGTAATTTGAAAAAGAGCTAAGCTAATAAAAGCAGCCAAGCAGTTAAGCAGTTGCTGAGGGAAAAGAATGGTGCTTGCGATCGCGCTCGATAAGATGACTACCAATGAGGAGCCTAAATAGGTAATCATTGTGCCTGTTGTGGTTGTCGCTCAACTTTTTTCACCAAATTAAACTTCCCACTTTGGCCATCCTCACTCATCTCAATCTGGCCAACATAGAAGAAGCGTTGCAGCACTTCGCCTTCAGGGGTAAAGCGAATTTCGCCAAGGGGGGTTTCATAAACTCCCTTGAGAATCTCTTGATTCAAGGCCTGACGCAAATTTGCAAGGGGCAATTCTGACAGGTTCTTTTCTTGGGACAGTCGTGCCAAGGAGTCCGCAAAGACTTGAACCGCCGTAAAGGCTTGGGCACTAAACTGAGAGGGAGGTTGGCGGTATTTGGCTTCAAAAGCATTGCGGAACTTGACATTCATTGGGTCAGGATTTTCTGGATTATAGGCCTGCGCCACAAGAACCCCATTACAAAGGCGACGGCAGACAGGGAAGAGGTTAACGGTATTGACGCCATTGCCCCCCAAAATTAACCCTTGGTAGCCCAATTCCCGCAGTTGGCGAATGAGATTGCCGCCGTCGGCTGCTAAGCCCGAGATAACAATTAAATCAGGTTTGAGATTGAGGGTGGCATTGATTTGGGCTTGGAAGTTGGTATCGGTGGTTTGGGTCTGCTGGACGGTGACCAATTCAAGCTTGGGGTTCTCGCGAATGGCTTTTTGAAAAATCTCGGTTTCGGAGCGACTAAAGGCATCGTCTTGGGCAAAGAAGACAGCGACACGGCGGATATTGGGATTAATCTCAAGAGCTGCCTGAATGGCAGTGGGAGCGACCACATCAACGCCTGCGGAGACGCGACTAATAAAGGCACCAATTTCGGGAATGCCACGGGCTGTGTTGGAGGGAGCGACTACGGGGACACCGGCCTGCTCGGCGATGGGATCGGCACTAAAGGCTTGCTGCGAGAGGGTGGGTCCAACAATACCAATCACACGATCGCGATTGATCAAGGTTTGAAAAACATTCACTGCCCCCGCTTCATCACTGCCCGTATCCTGAATCACGAGCCGCAGCGTATGTCCCTTAATCTGTCCCGCTTGGTTGAATAATTCGCCGGCAACTTGTACGCCTTGGAGTGCCTCCTGACCATAAAGGGCAGCATTCCCAGTTTGAGCGAGCGCAATCCCAAGGGATAAGGCATTCTCATTTCCTGAGGGGGACTCGGTTGCGGTGCAGCTACTGAGGGCGATCGCCCCCCATGCGAGAAATAGCCACCAATGTCTGGCTGCCAATTAGACCCGTGCCTCCAAGGATTTCAGGTACTCCGTATTCACCCCCGACTCGCGCACAAGGGCAATTTTTCCCGTGCGGGCAATCTCCCGAATCCCGAATTTATTCAGCATTTGCACAATGGCCACCATCTTGCCGGGGTCACCGGAGACTTCAATGATCAGGGAATCATCCGATACATCTACCACCTTGGCACGGAAGATTTGTACCAGCTCAAGAATTTCAGAGCGAGTGCTGGCGGTGGCATTCACCTTCAGGAGCATCAGCTCCCGTTCCACACAGGGAATCGTGGTAATATCCTGTACCTTGAGGACATTGATCAGCTTGTAGAGTTGCTTGGTCAATTGCTCAATGATGGCATCATCGCCGGGCACGACCATCGTAATGCGGGAGACACCAAGTTGCTCGGCAGGCCCTACCGCCAAGCTCTCGATATTGAAACCACGCCGCGCAAATAAACCGGCAATGCGAGTGAGCACACCCGCCTCATCTTCCACTAAAACCGATAGGGTATGTTTCATAACTGGGATTGAATCTTGCTGCCATGCTGGGATGCTGATTCTTTCCAGTTTAACGGACAATCCGACACTCTGCGAAGAGGCGATGGGCAATGCGAAAAAGTTCCTGCCCCGTGTGCAAATAGCGATCGTCGTAACTGTGGCTAAATTGCTCTAGCTCATCGAGACCATCCACCAGTTGATTCAAACAGTAATAGAGGTGGGCTGCCACCTTAGCCACGGCAGCGGGGTTGGGTTGGGCTTGGAACGTATAGCGGGCGCGAGTGAGGGCGCGGCGACAGTCCTGCAAGTAAGCAAGGAAATGATCCATGAGGTCATCATCAAAGGGATCGGCAGCAAGAGCATCAATCTGGCAGGGGAGCGATCGCAAGACCGCTTCAATAATCCGACTCACGGGGGTGTAGGTCAGTAATAGCCATTGCTCTAGCTCGCGATCGGCAGCTTGGGAACGTTGAATATCCGGTTGCGATGTTTTTTGGTGAATACGGTGCTGGGCATCATAGGCCTGCCGACACTGCTCATCCCCAAGAATTTCATAGGCCGCATTAATAGCCGCCATCCGCTCATGGGTCGAGCGATCGCTGGGGTGGTAGTCGGGGTGATACTGCTTGACCAACCGCCGATAGGCGGCCTTGATCTCAGCTTGGGTAGCTGTTACTGCCACCTGTAGCGTTGCATAGGGATTGAGCTGGGACATGGAAATTGTGAGAAGACCTCCATCTTTAGGGTAAAGTGCTGATTTGGCGGTGTCGAGAAATGGTTATCTATGGAACTGCAAGAACGCCTTGGGGGAGCCAATATTTATCTTGTGGGCATGATGGGTGCCGGTAAAACCACCACGGGTCGGATACTGGCACAACGCTTGGGCTATCGGTTTGTGGATACGGATGCTGTGATAACAGAGTTTCGTCAACGCCCCATTCGTGAAATTTTTGCCCAAGAGGGGGAGGCTGCTTTTCGGGAGTTGGAACAACAGGTCTTGGCACAAGTCTCTAGTTACCATCATTTGGTTGTGGCCACAGGCGGTGGGATTGTTCTGAACCCGATGAACTGGAGTTATCTGCGCCATGGTATTGTTGTGTGGCTCCATGTTCCCCTTGCTGTGCTCTGTCAACGCCTGCGCCAAGATCAGGAACGTCCTCTTTTGCAGGCACAACCCCTTGAGGAACGGTTGAGTGAACTCCTACAAGCGCGTCAATACCTCTACGCGCAGGCGGATCTAGAACTGGCGATTACGGCTGAGGATACCCCGGAAACAGTTTGCGATCGCTTGCTGGAAACGCTACCGCGTATCTTGAAACCAATCGAACCATGCTAGAGGTTTTGGCTATTCTTTCAGCAGCAGCGGCCGGTGGGCTACGGCTGGCACTTCCCCTCCTGTTGATCGGTCTATTGCAGGGGGAACAACTGTGGTCACAGGTGCCTTTGTTGCGCCATTTTTCCCCCTATTGGGTGGTGGCTGTGTTAGCTGCTTGGTCGTTTCTGGAGATCTTCCTTTCCCGCAATGTCTGGGGCTACCGCTTGATTGTTCTTGTACAACTGTGCTTCAGCCCCCTTGTCGGTGCTCTCCTTGGCATGACCGTAGCAACAGCAACAGATACGCCCCAATGGCTCATCGGCACCTTCAGCGGTCTCTTTGCCTTGGTTCTGCAACTCGTGCAGGTGGGTTGGTTTTATCGGCTGGGGAAGTTGCCCCGTTGGGTAATTGTTGCCCAGGATATCCTCTGCATGCTGTTGATTTTCTTTGCCCTCAAGGCACCAAAGCAGGGCGGGTTGATTGCCCTACTCCTATTGTGGTTGGCCGTTCGCAGTGCCAAGGATTGGCAGCAACGACATCAGCGCTCTCGTCAGCAGCGGCGAAGTCTCTAAAACTTGTGCTAAAGTCGCTCTAGCGTGGCAGGAGGATGTGGATTTGAAACGACAGGTCTTCATGGCAACCGCAATGATTGGTGCAGCGCTCACGAGTCCTACCACCTTTGCCATGCCTTCCCCCATGCAGCAACTTGTGCAAACGAATGCTTGTCCTGGCTGTGATCTACGGAATGCGGATTTGCGGGGCTATAATTTGGCAGGTGCAAATTTACGCGGTGCCAATCTTGAGGGAGCCAACCTACAGGACACGAACTTGATGTTAGCCAATTTGGCAGCGGCAAATCTGAGTGGGGCGAACTTAACGGCAGCTTATCTCGAACGCACCAACCTAGAACAAGCGAATCTCAGCGGCGCTAACCTTAGCCGTGCCATCTTACGCCATAGCCGTGCCCGCCGTGCCAATTTCAGCAATAGCAATTTAACGGGATCAGATGTCCGCTATGGGGATTTTCGCCGCGCCAATCTCAACGGTGCCACTTTTGAGCAAGCCAATATGCAGTGGGCACGTTTAAACAATGCCACGGTCAGTCAAACCAACTTTAGCGATGCTTACCGTCCTCGCATGCCCTATCGCCTCAATCTCTACTAAGCGCTGGGGGTAGTGCTCATCAGTTCATAGGGAACCTTTGTGCCCCCAAGGCCACAGTAGCCGTTTACATTGCGGTGGAGATACTGCTGGTGGTAGGGTTCGGCAAAGTAAAATTCAGGGGCAGGGAGAATTTCCGTGGTAATCGTGCCATAACCTGCGGCTTTGAGGGCGGCTTGGTAGCGATCGCGACTGGCCTCGGCAAGGGCTTTTTGCTCAGGGGAATAGTAGTAAATACCGGAGCGATACTGCGTCCCCACGTCATTGCCTTGGCGCATCCCTTGGGTGGGATCATGGTTTTCCCAAAAGACCTTGAGTAATTCCTCATAGGTCACCTTCTGGGGATCAAAGACGACGCGCACGACCTCGTTGTGACCTGTCATGCCGGTGCACACCTCTTGATAGGTGGGATTGGGGGTATAGCCGCCAGCATAGCCGACAGCGGTAACATAGACCCCCGGCACCTGCCAAAACTTGCGCTCAGCCCCCCAGAAGCAGCCCATGCCAAACATGGCTAATTCCATCCCTTCAGGATAGGGAGGGGTCAGGGGGCGGCCGTTGACCAAATGCGCCTCTGGAACTGGCATTGGTTCTGCCCGTCCGGGCAAAGCAGCACTGGGGCTAGGCATTGTCAGCTTTTTGAATCCAAAGAATCCCATGACTGATGTCCACTCAATAGTTCACTACGCTTTTATATTCTGACGAGCTTTTGGTGACTCGTGCCAGAATTCACAGTCATCTCAAGTTCTAGTTTGCTGCTTGCTGACGCTCCCATTCCTGCAAAGGGCGCTGGAGGGCATTTTTAAGATCAAGGGGAACGAGGGTCACCGTCATTTTTTCGCGCGGTTCCGCTGGTGGGTCAATTTCCGCATAGAGCTTGAGGCCATCAAAGGTGGTGTCGCCTAGGAGTAAACGGTGCTGTTGACCATCTTTGAGGGTAATGTCCACTGTGGCCATGGGGGGCGCTAGGCCATAATCCGCAGCACGCTCAGCAGAGACTTGCAGCGAGCGATCGCGCTGACCAGTGGTTAACAGGTTTAATAGGAACACGACTGTCCCCTCTTCTGCGGGGGTTTGCTTCTCCCGATCAATCACCCAGTTGCCTGTCTCGAGCTTTTTCAGGTTCAGGCTGTAGTCAGGGGCGATAATTTTCAGTGCCACAACATCCCCTTCTTGAAAGCCAAAAAGCGGTTTTTTCGTCTCTGTATCAGTGCTATTCGGAGGAGGTAGTTGTTGCTCAAAGAGGTATAGACCGCCACCCAAAATGGCCGCCGTTGCTAAAAGAACTAGCGTTTTTGTGCGGATGCCCGTTGCCATTACCTATCAATTATAGGCTCATTGATAGGAGAGACCTTCAAGCCCCTTCGCGCAACTTATCCAGGACTGACCGATCTTCCAGTGTTGACGTATCCCCAACGACCTCTTGACCAGCAGCAAGGGAACGCAGGAGCCGCCGCATGATTTTGCCTGACCGCGTCTTGGGCAGCGCATCCGTAAAACGAATTTCCGCCGGCCGGGCCAAGGCACCAATTTCATTGACAACGTGCTGCTTCAATTCCTGTTGGAGCGCCTCGCTAGGGGTTGCCGACCCTTCAAGGATAACAAAGGCAACAATTTCTTCTCCCTTGATCTCATCGGGTTTGCCGACAACGGCTGCCTCAGCAACGGCAGGATGGGACACCAATGCCGATTCAATTTCCATCGTGCCCAAGCGGTGACCGGAGACATTGATCACGTCGTCCACCCGTCCCATCACCCAAAAGTAGCCATCTTCGTCCTTGCGGGCACCATCACCAGCAAAGTAAACGTACTGGCCATCGCGAGGCGGAATGTGTTCCCAATAGGTGCGGCGGAAGCGATCAGGATCTCCGTACACGGTTCGCATCATCCCCGGCCACGGGTGACGAATGACAAGATACCCGCCCTCATTGACCCCCACGGGGTTACCCTCCAGATCCACCACATCGGCAAGAATCCCCGGAAAGGGCTTTGTGGCAGAGCCAGGCTTCATGGGAATCGCTCCCGGTAGTGGTGTAATCATGTGGCCACCCGTTTCTGTCTGCCACCATGTATCGACAATCGGGCAACGCTCACCGCCAATGACCCGGTAGTACCACATCCATGCTTCTGGATTAATGGGTTCACCCACTGTTCCCAACAGGCGCAAAGAGGAGAGGTTGCGTGCTCGAGGCAAGTGTTCACCCATTTTGATAAAGGCACGAATGGCGGTGGGAGCCGTGTAGAAAATGGTGACCCCGTACTTCTCAATCACATCCCAGAAGCAACCGGGGTTGGAGGCGCGGGGTGCCCCTTCATACATGAGGGTGGTGGCACCATTGGACAGCGGCCCATAGACAATGTAGCTGTGACCCGTAATCCAGCCCACGTCCGCTGTACACCAATAGACATCGGTATCTTGGAGGTCAAAGACCCATTGGGTGGTGATGTGGGTGTAGAGGTTGTAACCCGCTGTAGTGTGGACAACGCCCTTGGGTTTACCGGTGGAGCCAGAGGTGTACAGAATGAAAAGTAAATCTTCGCTGTCCATGGGTTCGGCAGGACAGTCAGCGCTGACTCCCTTTTGCAGATCGTGCCACCAGTGATCGCGACCGGGCACCATGGTCACGGGCTGTTGAGTGCGCTGCACCACCAAGACATTTTCAACAGTGGGAACCGCTTGATGGGCTAAGGCTTTATCCACTTGATCTTTCAGGGGAACAATGGCATCTTTACGCCAGCCACCATCAGCCGTGACAACGAGTTTGGCTTGGGCATCAATCAGGCGATCGCGCAAAGCTTCGGCACTAAAGCCACCAAAGACCACTGAGTGGGGCGCGCCAATCCGCGCACAGGCCAACATGGCAATCGCTGCTTCCGGAATCATGGGCATATAGATACCCACGCGATCGCCCTTTTTCACCCCCAGTTGTTTCAGGACATTGGCAAATTGGCACACTTCGCGGTGCAATTGGGCATAGGTGAGGGTACGGCTATCGCCGGGTTCTCCTTCCCAGATCAAGGCCGCTTTATTCTTGCGCCAAGTTTTCAGGTGGCGATCCAAGCAGTTGTAGGTGATGTTGATTTTGCCATTGACAAACCATTTGGCATGGGGAGGCTGCCAATCCAAGACCTGATCCCAAGATTGAAACCACTCCAACTCCTGCTGCGCCAATTCGCCCCAAAAGGCAGCGGGATCGGCTTTAGCCTTTTCGTAGAGGGCATTGTAGGCCTCAAGGGAATTGATCCGCGCCTTGGCCACAAAATCAGCGGGGGGATAAAAAAGGCGGTTTTCCTGAAGAATGGATTCAATCGTGGGATGACTCATCCGTTTTATCCGTGGCAGCAAGATCTATCATAGGGGCGATCGCCCCCCTGCTGAAGAGTGTTACCGTTGAATCCAATCCAGACCGATTCCCCGCGCCATCATCGCTGCTAAAAAGGGAATGGCACTGAGAAAGGCCAGTTCAGCGCGGATCACCCACGTCAAACGCTGCACAGTTGGCAATTCAAGGGTGGGGGCTTTCTCTTCCCGCAGCGGTTTAATCCAAAGTAAAAATGAGATCGTCGGATACAGTGACAATAGCCCCACCAAAATAAACAAGCCCACTTTGAGGTGAAAGACGGGGTTGCCCAAGTAATACTCAGTACCTTTGCCAAAATAGAGCACCCGCAAAATGCCGGTGACCAGAACCGTAACGGCAGCCAGCCCATAGAGGGCATCGGTAATCACCAATCGCCAAGCCTGTTTAAGGTCTAAATCCTTGCGCAGGGTCAGGTGCTCGACCACAAGAGCAGCAAAAGCTACCATGAAGCTGAGATAGTGGAGATAGGCGATCGCGGCACTGCTCCAAAGGGCGTTCATCCGAAGTGTTCCTTGGCGAGTGATAGACTTTGCAAAAAGGGCTGTATTCATCCTAGGGGGCGGCTTCGGGATGCGCAAGCGCCAACCCCCACAGGTTTTTAGGCTTTAGCCACGGCGTAGATCTTTGGCCATAGAGCGAAAGAGGTCTAAGCTGGGATCACTGCGACGGCGTTCCTGTTCTTCTACGGGGGGCGTCACCACATCACTGACACTAGGTTCCGGTTTACCTTTGTTTTCTGCCTCTGGATTCACCTTTTCAATGGAGGAGACCAACTCCACTACTTCTACTTCTTCTTTGGCACCGCCGGTCGCAGGGAACGTTTTTTTTACAACCTTGGCGGTACGCATGTACTCAATGTTGCCGTAGGTCTTGGCTTCATCGGGATCGAGAAAAAAGTCTTTGCTGGGTTGCGCGTCAGCTTGCTTGCCCCGACGGAAAAGGCCATCAAAGAGTCCCATAGCGGAATTGCTACCTTTTGTGAAGAAACCGCTGATCAGTTTACAATAAAATCCCTAGGGGGAGCTATCTCAAATTCCGCAAATGAGTGGCGATCGCCAACCCTAGTGGCAATTTTTGTCCCCTAGGTTTTCCAAGACTTGAATCCTCATGGTACGTTAACGGTGGAAATGCCACAGGATGCAGGATCATGCACGCCAAAACCAAAGGGGAATCGCTTGTCCGCTTACTGGATGTGGGTAAGGCCTACCGTCAGCCCAACGGTCAGGTCATTAGCATTATGGAAAATATTAACCTTGAGTTGCGCACCGGCGAAATTGTTGCGCTTCTAGGGCCATCGGGATCCGGTAAGTCAACCCTGATGCGCATTATTACGGGTTTGGTTGCGCCTACGTCTGGGCAGGTCTTGTACCGCGAGCAACCAATGCAGGGCTTGAATCCGGGAGCCGCCATTGTCTTTCAAAGTTCGGCGCTCTATCCGTGGCTAACGGTTTTGGAAAATGTGGAATTGGGGCTAAAGGCTTTGGGAGAAGGCCCGCGATCGCGCCGCCGCAAGGCACTGCGGATGATTGACATCATTGGCTTGGACGGTTTTGAAAATGCCTATCCCAAGGAACTGTCGGGGGGAATGCGGCAGCGAGTGGGATTTGCCCGTGCCTTGGCGGTGGAACCGGAACTCCTGTGTATGGATGAGCCATTTTCCGCTTTGGATGTGTTGACAGCAGAGAACCTGCGCTTTGAACTTCTCGATCTGTGGCTCGAGCACAAAATTCCCACCCAGAGCATTTTGATTGTCACCCACCACATTGAAGAGGCGGTCATTCTCGCTGATCGCATTATTGTTTTGGGGAGCAACCCCGGCCGGGTGCGGGCTGATTTTCCAGTGACGTTACCCCACTATCGCGATCGCAAGAATCCCGAGTTTCAAGCTACCGTGGATCGCATCTATAAAATCCTCACCAATCCCCATGTGGATGAATTGGAGCAATTGGAACCTAAGCCAGCTACCCTGCCCACGAGTCAAGAACCGCGTTATCCGCTGCTACCCCATGTGCGCATTGGCTCGATCGCCGGTCTATTGGAACTCCTAGAACACCGCAAAGAAGACCTCTACCGCATTGCCCAAGAGCTGCAACTGGAGTTAGATGATATTCTGCCCATTGTGGAAGCTGCCCAGATGATGGAACTGGTGGAACTCAAGGAGGGAGATATCAGCGTGACCCCCATTGGCAACGCCTTTATTCAGGGGGACATTGACCAGCGCAAGCTGATTATTCGCCAACAACTCCTCAAGCATATCCGCCTTGTGCAGCAAATCCACACTTTCCTGATGGCCAAGCAAAACCACCGCATTCCCGAAAGTTTGGTGCTGGATATTTTAGAGCGGCACTTTACGCCGCAGGAGGCCGATCGCCAGCTCAATACAGCCATTGATTGGGGACGCTATGCCGAACTCTTTAGCTATGACGAACCAGCCAAGGAAATTTTCCTTGAAGTTAATGAACCGGAAGAGCCACTGCCCCTTGAGACAACTGCCGTTTGAGGATCTCCTACTGAGCTTGCTCTTGACTAAATTCCTCTAGGGCTTCCATCACGTGGGTGGCATACATCAAGGCAGGGCCGCCATCCATGGCCACAGTTACCATGAGGGTTTCCATGATTTCCTCAGGGGTTGCGCCCGCATGCAAAGCGGCACGGGTATGGAAGGCAATGCACCCGTTACAGTGCTTGGCGACCCCAATGGCTAGGGCAATCAACTCTTTGGTTTTGGTATCAAGGGCACCGGGGGTTGACGAGGCTCGACTTAAGCTATAAAAGGCCTTCATGGCATCGGGCATCGCTGCCGTTAGCTTTGCCGTGTAGGATTTGATGTGGTTAATTTGCTCGGTGTACATCGCTGTTCTCAAACACTTCGTGTTACGCCTATGATCGCCGCTGAACGAGGCTACCCGCCTGAAACTTCAACGTTTTTTCTCCTTTCTGTTTCCTGTGACGGCAAGAACCAGTTAGGGAATAAAATAACTAGGGCAATTTCAATGTGTGCCTATGCGGTTCTATTGGCTAAGTGCGGCAGGTCATCTGAGTATGATGTGCTTGGCAGTGGGGTGTCAAGCGGCAACGGTGCCGTCAGCGCCATCAGCACCAGTAGAAGTAGCTGCAACGGTTACACCCTCCCCTGTGGCTGTATCCCCCCTGTACACCACGCTCGATGAGTTTGGCCAGCCTCAGTTTCAAGTGGATGGGCGGAAACTGTTTCGCGATCGCCCCCTGCCCTCGCACCGCATTAGCACCGCCCCCATGAAGCTGCTGCAAGTGTTGCGGAGCACTCGCCAGTATTTTCAAGACTTTAGTGACACAGACCCCATTACCCAACGGGAGGGCATTCTGGCGATTAAGGGGGTGACGCTGCCCCAAGTTCTCGATACCCTAGACTTTATGATTGCGACGCTCACAGAGGATATTAGCCGCAAGCGTCCGATTCGTTTGCAAGACCCCGCGTTTATTAATCGGTACTTTCGCGTCATCCAATGGCTGCCCCACAACCCCCGCAATCCAAAGCAAACTGAGGAATTGCGCCTGACCAAGTACGCCGTATTTACCCATCGCGGATCACGCACCCGCACGGAGACGTACACTACGGCGCTTTATGCGCTGCCACCTCGTGTTCCCGATCAACCAGAGGAGTTATTCTATAAGCAACTGACAAAACAACAAGTCCTCGGAGGCATTTTTGAACCGGGTGGCTCCCTCTATGGCCGGGTGAAGCCTTTGGCCTACTTGACAAGGCAAGGGCTTGAGGATGCCCTGATGCAGGGGACGATTCTGGTGCAATTTACCGATGGCACTGAAGCCTTTTTCAATGTGGATCGCAATAATGGGATTCCCTTCCTCAAGGGGGTTGATCCCTACGAGCAGCAGCGCTACTGGTATTTTCGTCAAGTCTCTTCTCTCAAGGGGTATGGCAGCACCATTGAAAATAAAATCAATACCCAACCTGAAGTGACCTTTGCGGGGGATATCTGGAACATTGGTCTGGGGCGAGTCATCGTGGTTGAAGATACCCAAGGCGGGCAACCTCAACTGCGCCTCGGCGTGATTGCCGATACCGGGGGCGCCTTTATGCCCAATCTCTATCAGTTGGACTTTCTGGCGGGAATTTTTCCGAACCGTGCTACCTACCAAGCCGCTGCCCGTCGCATACCGAATTACGTCCGTGCCTATATCTTGATTAAGAAATAAGCCTAGCGCTGGCCAAGAAATTTATGGGTTTGGGGAATGACGCGCACCTGGGTCAGCTGTGTCTTCAACTGCGCTTGCCATTTGAGGACTTGGTCGGCAGTGGGTGGGGAGGTGTAGCGGCCAGTGCCCACAGGGGTGACAGGTTGCAGAAAGACAGGAATGTGGGGATTAACGCTGGCTACTAGGGTACCTAGGCGCTCTAAATCAGCAGGATCAGTGGTTTGGGCAATAATTACCTTGCAAAACACCTCAACAGGGGCGCGATCGCACAGGCGCAAAAAGGCGTCATGGGCTGACCAATGGCATTCACCGCTGACACTGGGGAGCTTGATGTCCATGCCGACACTATCGAGATAGGGAAGAATCAATTGGAGCGCCTCTGGATGATGTCCGCCAGTTTCGAGGTAGAGGGGCAGCGAGGTATTGGCTTTAAGCAGGGGCAACCATTGTGCCAAGGTGGCGGCATGGAGGAGGGGTTCACCCCCAGTCAAGCTAATGCTGTCATGGATCGGGGGGGTGTTGAGCTGCTCCACTGCTTTGAGGATCTGAGCGGCACTGACTGGATTGGGAATCCTTTGAAAGGAGCGATCGCCTGCTCGGGTCTCAATCAGGGCATGGGCGGGAACAAACCATGTGTGGGCACTGTCACAATAAGTACAGCGCAAATCACAACCCGCCAAGCGGATGAAAATCTGCCGACACCCTACGTTGGCGCCTTCTCCTTGAATGGCTGAGAAGATCTCCACTAAGGGAAGCGTGATCTGCACAAAGGAGAAATGATCGTCTTTTACAGAAATCACAGGGGATGTGCAAGCCTGATCACAATCGGGCCTTCTTTCCGATAGTACCTTAAAGATAGTTAGCGTGTTCAGTAGGTAAGTGCTATGTCTGCCCACCGTTTTGGCCTTTCGTGGCTGCTTGTCGGTACCTTGGCCATAGGGATGAGTGCCCTGCCAGTGATTTTGCCATCGTTACCTGCTGTTGGCCAAAATTCCCCTAGCGAAGCCAGTGAGTTCGATCGCTACATGCAGCGGGGGTATCAACTCACCGCCAAACGCGACTATCAATCCGCCTTGGTGAATTTCCGCCGTGCCCTCAGTCTGCGCCCCGGTAACCGCTATGCCCTCACGGCGATTAGTAATGTAGAGGCCTATATTGCTCGCGATCGCTATGCTGCTCAAAGGAACCGTCTCACATTTGTGCCTACGAATCGTGGGATGCCAGGGCAACGGATTGCAGGTGCCACCCGCTTTGGGGAATGTACGCAAGGTTCGCTAACTAAAATTGTCGCCCTTGTGCCCGATAATAACTTGGGTATGACGGCTGCGGCGAATCCCAGTCTCTTTTTCTTTGTCCCCCAAAGCACGGCCAAATCGGCGGAACTGATGCTGCTCTCAGAAGCTGGCGAGCTGCTCCTCACCCAACAAGTGCCCCTGAATGGTAAAGCCGGCATTTTACCCGTAACGGTGAATGCCAGTAAGGCGAAGCTACAACCGGGACAAAAATACCAGTGGATCTTTTCCCTTACCTGTAAGCCCAATGAACCCGATGCCAATCCCTTTGTGACGGGGTGGATTGAGCGCACGGAGCTAGATAGCAACCTTGCCCAAGTGATCACCACAATGCCGCCGGCTGAGCGACTGCCCCTTTTGGCCACCAATCAACTCTGGAATGATACGCTGGCAACGCTGGTGGAATTGCAGCAACGCAACCCAAACGACCCCACGATCAAACAGCAGTGGCAGGATGTGCTCAAGAGTGCAGGGATTGATCCGCAAATTGTCAATATGCCGCTGTTGCAGTAGATTCCCCTGTGCCGGTATATCGGGCGGTTGGCTGACGACAAACCCTGCATAAAGTTGCACTAGGATAGAAAGTAGCCTGCATTCACAGGAGCGTGCGCCATGCTAAGGATGCCTCGATCGCCCTTCTCTATTTGCACAACTAGTCTTGTACTCCTTGGCGCGATCGCCCCCCTTCCTTTGACGATGTCTGCTGCCATGGCACAACGGGCAGCGGGTGATATTCTGATTGTTGGCAATTCCCCCTATGACTGGGGGCGCAACCAGCGCTACTGGAATCATTTGCTCAATCTCGCCGGCGCAACGGCAGCCGCCTCCACGCCCACGACGCCAGACAACAATCAAGAAGTCGATCCAAAAGTTCTAGAACAACAGCTCCTGCGCAATATTCGAGCTGGTCAGCCCCAACTCCAGCCTGTGCTCAAGTTACCAGGCTCCTCGGTTGTCACAGGCACGGTGACCAACAATAACCGCCAACCCGTAACCATCCAATCCGTTAATTATGAAGTTGTGGGTCCCAATGGCGAAATTCTGCAAACGGGTGCCGCGACTCCTGAACCAGCAACAGTGGCTCCCGGTCAGACAGTGACGTATCAGCAAATGCTCCCTACGGTGCCGCCAGATATTGGGGCACGGGTGCGGTTGAGCCGGCCAGCGGTGCTGCTCCAAGGGGGTGTCTAGTCCCTTTCGTCTCGGTATCACGGGGGGGATTGCCTGCGGTAAATCTGTGGTGGCCGCCTATTTGCAGCAGCAGTATGGCGTGCCCATTGTTGATGCCGACCAGTTAGCCCGTCAAGCGGTTGCTGTAGGCACACCCATTTATCAAGCCATTGTTGATCGCTATGGCGCTGAGATTTGTCGTAGCGATGGTACCCTCGATCGCCCCCGTTTAGGGGAAATTGTCTTTGCCCAACCCGAAGAACGCCGCTGGCTAGAGGCGCAAATTCATCCTTGGGTCATTGCCCAGATGCAGCAAGCCATTCAAAAGTGTGATCAGTCCCTGATTACCCTCGTAATTCCCCTCTTGTTTGAAGCCCACCTCGAAGGGTTAGTGGATCACATTTGGGTCGTTGCCACCACACTTGGACAGCAGTTGGCTCGCCTTCAGCAACGGGATGGTCTCTCTGAAAAGGCAGCCGCCCAACGCCTAGCCAGTCAACTGCCCCTAGAGGAAAAAACTCGGCGGGCAGACACGGTGCTCTGGAATACCGGTTCTCTTGAGGAACTTTACCGTCAGGTGGATCAGGCCTTTTCCCTACTGGGCAGAAATGGCAAGGGAAGTTAGCCCCATGGTCACCTGTTGCAGAAAACTTTCTGGATTGATCGGCAAAGGAATGTAGCGATCGACCCCTTGGTAATTGCCCTTTGACCCCAAAATGAAAATCTTCAGTTGCTCAGGGGTACAGCGTTGCCGCAACTGATCCACCAGCTCCTGCAAATCCCCAGAGCTAAAGGGTTCGGCCAAAAGCACAGCAATCGGAGTCAGTGCCAGTAACCGTTCCACTTCACCATCCACCAGCCAAATCACTTGATAGCCTGCGGTGGTCAAAATAGAACAGATCAGGGTGGCAGTGGCCTCATCCTCACTCACGAGCACAATTCGCCCCTCAGGTTCGACCAGTACATCCGTTGTTGCCAGAGGCGGCACATCCAGCTTGAGTTTCGGGGGTTCTGGCAGAGGGTCTGAAGCGATTGCCGGCAGCCCCACTGTGAACGTACTGCCTTTGCCTTCGGTGGAGTCCACATCAATCCAGCCATGGTGCAGATCCACCCACTGCTTGGTGAGGGCTAACCCCAAACCCGCCCCAGTATAGGCACGGCCAAAGGAGCTATCCAACTGCTGAAACTTCTGAAAGAGTAAGGGTTGCAGGTGTGCAGGGATACCGATGCCATTGTCCTTCACTTGGAAAATCAGTTCATCCTCTTTCCACCATGCCCGCAGGATCACTTCCCCCATGGCAGGCGTGAACTTAATGGCATTGCTGAGCAGGTTAATGAGAATTTGCTGGATGCGGCGATAGTCTCCCCAAAAGCGATCGCGACTAGGGGGAATCATCAGTTGGTGGTGCAGGTTGACCTGATGGCGATGGGCTTGGGGTTTGACGACTTCAATGCAATCCGTACACAGTTGCCGAATCGAAAAGGCGCTACGATGCAGGTGCGATCGCCCCAGTTCCGCTTCCGACAAGTCGAGAATGCTGTTAATCAACTCCAGCAGGTGCGTGCCGCTTTCATGGATAATTTCTAGGTACTCTCGCTGCTTTTCCGTCAACGGGCCAAGAGGCCAGCGCAAGAGAGTGGCCGAAACCCCAATGACGCAGGTAAGAGGCGTCCGCAATTCATGGCTCATGGTTGCTAGGAAGTCATTTTTAATGCGGTGGGCGGCCTCCATGGCACTCAGGGCTTCCCGCAGGGCTTGGGTGCGTTCGTTGACCCGCTGTTCGAGGGTGGCCTTCTGCTGTTGCAGCTCGCTGTAGAGTTGCGCTTGGTAAATGGCAATGCTGAGGTGTTGACTCAGATGGGTGAGAAACTCAATTTCTTGGGGGTGCCACTGGCGGGGGCGATCGCACTGGTGGGCAATGAGCACTCCCCAGAGCTTGTCTTGGACGATGATGGGCACAATTAACCAAGCCTTGATTTGCCAGCGCTCAGCAAAGGATTGAAGACAGGGCACCCCAGTGTAGAACTGCTCAATGTCGCTAACCACAATGGCCTCGCCATGACTCAAGCGCTGATAGCTACTGCTGGGTAAAGCGGACCACTGCCAACATTCATCCCATAGCCCTAGGACGGATGGAATGCTCCCATCGCGGCAGGACTCATAGGTAATTTGCCCGTGCAATTCCCCTTGGGTCTGACCAAATTGCCCCACCAGCAACCGATCCACGTCCAAAAACTCGCGAATGCGATCCACGGCTGTTTTCAAGAGTTCAGGTAGCTCAAGACTCTGGCGAATTTGGGTTGTCACCTGATGCAGCAGCCGTTCTTGGGCTTGGCGTTCATTGAGAGCAGCGGTCACCAAGGGTTGACAACTTTGACACTGATTAGCTGTTTCTTCGCTGAGAACATTCATCAGGGAGAGAGCCAAATCTGCTGGCAACAGCGGTTCCTTGGCGGTCAAGGGGGTCAGTTGCTGCAACACTGCCCGAATCAGGGGACGGTGGCTCAGGAGAGTCTGACTGCGGATTTTGCGGAGAAAGCGAGCGATCGCGGGGGGATGGGTGATAAGTTCAATGCGGTAGGCACCGAGTTGAGGCGTGGTTTCTGCTTGCAGCAGTAGGGCAAAGGTTTCTGTCACCAGTACTAAAAAAGGAGGCTCATCGCTAGGGGAGGCAACAATATCCTCACGGCTAAGGATAGTGGCTCCTCGGCGACTTGCTTCCGCTAGCAGTACCGTCGCCATTCGTTCATAGAACCAAGCTGGTAAAATCCGATCAAAAATGGGCTGAGGCATAGTAAGTTGAATTCGAGCCTTGATCGTTTCATCGCACCCAATGGCTTTACCCTGTTGAAAGCAATCGCAGTCGGTTGTTTCCATTATTGTCAGTTGTATCGGTTCACAGCGAAGGATAGGAAAAGCCCACGGGTTTCTTTAATAATCTCGACCAGAAGATGCATCGAATCCTTACATTAAGTAATCCGACTGTTGCCACAGATAACGAAAATGTTGCATTTCTACAGCAAAGCAGTGCCCCTATTGTTATCTTAACGGCAGCCGATACAGACATTGCCCTTCTAGCTCAAGCGTACAGTCAACTGCCCAAGGACTTTCCAGATCTACGACTAGCAAACCTGCTTCATTTACAAGCGGCAGCAGCCATTGATGACTATGGCGATCGCGTCCTAGCCAAGGCCGATGTTGTTGTGATTCGCCTCTTGGGGGGACGGGGCTATTGGAGCTATGGCCTCGAGGTGGCGCAGCAAATGGTCAACGATCGCAGGGGGCAGTTGATCTTGCTGCCGGGGGACGATCGCCCCGATCTAGAACTCATGAGTTTGTCTAGTTGGCCGCTGCCACAGGTGAATCGCCTCTGGCAATACTTCTGCGAGGGAGGACAGGAAAATATTCAGCGTGCCCTAGAGTTCATTGGCCACTACGGTTGCAGTTGGGGTCAAGCCCCGCCACCCCCCCAAAGGATTCCCCGCTGGGGCACCTATCCCATTCAAGGGAACGTAGCCACCGATTGGCCGCAGGTGGGAATTCTCTTTTACCGTGCCCATTACTTGGCGGGCAATACTGCGGTCATTGATGCCCTCGCTCAGGCCTTGATGCAGCGGCAGCTGGCACCTGTCCCCGTGTTTGTCTCCTCGCTGCAAGACCCGGAAATTCAACGGGAACTGCTGGCGGCATGGCAGGGTAGGGTGGAACTGATTCTCAATACCACGGGGTTCGCGATCGCCAAGCCCAACGAGGTCAATTTTTGGCAGCAGTTGGATGTCCCAGTTTTACAAGTGATTCTCAGCAGTAGCACCTACGGAACTTGGCAAGAACATCCCCAAGGGCTGACGCCCCGCGACCTTGCCATGCACGTGGTTTTGCCGGAGGTAGATGGGCGCATCATTACCCGTGCGGTGTCCTTTAAGGCGGTGGCGCAAATTCAACCCGACGTGGAAACAACGGTGACCACCTACGCCGCGGCGGGCGATCGCCTGCACTGGGTCAGCGATCTAGCAGCCAACTGGCTGAAACTCCGCCGCAAAGCCCCCCATGAGCGCCGCATCGCCCTGATTTTGGCCAATTACCCCTGCCGCGATGGTCGCCTTGCCAATGGCGTCGGTCTCGATACCCCCACCAGTACCGTGGAACTGCTCAAGGCACTTCAGGCGGCTGGCTATAATCTGGGTACTGAGCCTCTGCCCAAGGATGGCGATGCCCTGATTCAGCACCTCAGCCGCTACCGCACCAATGATCCCGAAGGCAATCAGTGGCGGCTGCCCCGCTACACCCTCCCCCTTGAGGCCTACCAGCGCTATGTTCAGGAATTGCCAAAGGCAGTACAGGAGGCGATTAACCAACGCTGGCGATCGCCCACCACCGATCTACCCATTGCCGGTGACTGTTGGGGCAATATTTTTGTTGGCGTTCAACCCAGTCGGGGCTACGATCGCGACCCCAGTTTGAACTATCATGCTCCCGATTTGGAACCCACCCCAGAGTATCTCGCCTTTTACTTTTGGCTACGCCATATCTTTGGGGCGGATGCCATTGTCCATGTGGGCAAGCACGGCAATCTAGAATGGCTCCCCGGCAAAGGGATTGCCCTCAGTGCCACCTGTTTCCCCGAAGTTGCCCTTGGCTCTGTGCCCCACTTTTACCCTTTTATTGTCAATGACCCTGGCGAAGGTGCCCAAGCGAAACGCCGTGCCCAAGCCGTGATTTTGGATCACCTGACACCGCCCCTCACCCGTGCTGAGCTGTACGGCGGCCTAGAGACCCTTAGCCACTACATTGAGGAATACTACGCTGCTGAGCAGTTCGATCGCCCTCGCTTGAGTGTGCTGCGGCAGCAGATTGAAACCCTCGTCAAAGAACTGGATCTGGATCAAGAAATTGGTGCGCCGAATCCTGAGGAAACCTGGACGGCGTGGCTGGCGCGCACCGATGGCTACCTCTGCGATCTGCGGGATGCCCAGATTCGTGATGGCCTGCACATTCTTGGCCAATGCCCCCAAGGACAGCAACTGCGAGATCTGATGGTGGCGATCGCCCGCACTCCCAGTTGCCAACACATAGGTCTCACTCGTGCCTTAGCAAAGGATCAAGGGGTTGATTTAGACCCCCTGACCGCTAACCCAACCGATCCGAGTCCTGTACGCGGATATCGTTCCGTTGGCGAGTGGCAAAACGCTCTTGAGGAAGCCGCAGCAAAACTGGTGGAGGGTTTACTGAAGGGCACCCCCGATCTCCCCTGTGGGTCTGCCACGCGGCAGGTACTGCATTGGATGCGTACGGTGCTCTACCCTGCCCTGCAACAGACGCGCCAAGAAATTGACCACTTTCTCCATGGCTTAAATGGCGGCTATGTCCCCAGTGGGGCTGCCGGTGCTCCCAGTCGCGGTCGTCCTGATGTCTTACCCACCGGTCGGAATTTCTATGGGGTGGATTTGCGTGCGGTGCCTACGGAGGCTGCTTGGGCATTGGCAGAGCGATCGGCGGCAGCACTCATTGAACGCTATTGTCAAGAGCAGGGAGAATTTCCCCGTACCCTGGGTCTCTCGGTATGGGGCACCGCGACGATGCGCACGGGGGGCGATGATATTGCCCAAGCCCTTGCCCTCTTAGGCGTGCGACCTGTCTGGGAGGGCGCTTCACGACGGGTCGTGGATCTGGAGGTAATTCCCCTGTCACTGTTGGGACGACCACGTGTGGATGTGATGCTGCGGATTTCTGGCTTTTTCCGCGATGCCTTTCCCAACCTGATTGCTCTTTTTGATGAAGCGGTACAGCGGGTGAGCCAGTTGGATGAACCCGCCGATCAAAATCCGTTGGCTGCCCAAGTGGCTAAAGAAACGGCCTATTGGCAACAGCAGGGTCTCTCCTTGAAACAAGCTCAACAACGGGCACGCTTTCGCATCTTTGGTTCCAAACCCGGTGCCTACGGCGCTGGGCTGCAAGGACTCATCGAAGCGCAAAACTGGCATGGGGATGCGGATCTCGCCCGTGCCTACATCCACTGGAGTAGCTATGCCTACACCGGGGAAGCCCACAGTCACAATGCTGCCGAAGCCCTAGAGCAGCGGCTGAGTCAACTGCAAGTGGTGCTGCAAAATCAAGACAACCGTGAGCATGACCTGTTGGACTCCGATGATTATTACCAGTTTCAGGGGGGCTTGACCGTTGCCGTGCGATCGCGATCGGGGCAGCAGCCCACGGTTTACTTTGGTGATCACTCCCGACCAGAGCAGCCGAAAATTCGCACGCTCCAAGAGGAACTGCTGCGAGTCTATCGCTCCCGCGTGATTAATCCCAAATGGCTAGCAGGGATACAGCGCCATGGCTACAAAGGTGCTTTTGAAATGGCCGCCACAGTGGATTATCTCTTTGGCTATGCCGCCACGGCTCGCTGTGTACCCGACTATGTGTTTACGGGCATCGCTCAGACCTATTTGCTCGATGCGCAAATGCAAGCTTTTGTTGCCCAGCATAACCCTTGGGCCCTGCGGGACATGGCCGAGCGGCTCCTCGAAGCAGCCCAACGTCAATTGTGGCAAGCAGCTGATCCGCAGATCTTAGACCGCCTGCAGGCGATCGCCCTTGAGGCCGAAGGTTTAATTGAAGGCAAGTTTTAAGGGTTTAGATTTAATACAGCAAAATCAGGCGCAGCACCCGCGCCACCGCTGCCACCAAGCAGACAATCACCAACTGCCCCGGCAAGGCAAAAAGCGAATACTGCTCTAGTAGCTCCACCAAAGGTTGACTCAACTGCCCTGCAAGAGCCAGACCACCGAGGTAGAAAGCACCGCAGACATGAATGAGCACCAGTCCCGCTAGGCCACTCAAGGCCAGCCATTCTAAACTCACTTGCTTGTGGGGGCGAAAGGCCAGCCAACCACAGACCCAAGCCCCCGGCACAAAACCCAACAGGTAACCAAATGTCGGTTCACGCCAATAGTCCAGACCCCCGCCTTGGGAAAAAACCTGAAACCCGCTGAGACCCAGAATCAAATAGGCCACCTGTGAGAGAACTGCGGCTTGCCGTCCCCCCATACAGCCGACCAAGAGAACCGCTGCTACTTGGTAGGACACGGGTAAGGAGTACACTGGAACCGCTGCCCATGAACTCGGTAAAACAAATTGCCCCTCCTCATTGAGGAGGTTGGGGATGGCGATCGCCGCCTCCATAAAGGTTCCGGCCACGGTTAGGAGGAGTCCTAAAATCGCCCACAGAAATTCATCGAGGGGTGACACGTTGGTTCTCAAGAGCGCTGCAACACATTCGGCGTGACTGATGGGGTCGGACTGGTATAGCGAAACGTGAGATCCGTATCCCCCATCATAATAATGTCCCCATGGTGTAGCACTCGCTCCTCCGACAGGGGTGTACCGTTAATTAATGTGCCATTGCGACTATTGTTGTCACGGATCAGGTACACTAGGGCGTTGCCCCGCGGGCGTAGTTCAATGGTTGCCTGGTGCCGTGAAATAAACGGGTCATGGATAATAATGTCACAGTCACTAGCACGACCAATTTTCCAGAAAGCTTTGCCTGCGAGGTGATATTTACCGATCACCGTGCCTTGGGAGCGGACAATCAGCCATGCTTGCTTGTCAGTGTCTGAGAACTGAGTCATTAGAGAGATATGGGCAATGGTTTAGATAACTAATGCATCGGGGCAGGAAATTACAATCTGTCCATCTCTATCTTAGTAAAGTTAAAAAATTTTTCATGGTGATGAGCGAACACAAAGCAAAATTTCAGGGTATCTACGGATAACTTCCCTCACTACTTATGGTTTGATTAGACTATAGATAGTTTTCAATCAATTGTTATCTGTACTGATCAGGAATTGCTCAGGATAAGCAACGAGTAAAGCCCTGTTTTCAGGTAGTAAAACTTTAGTGTTTTGGTTGAGTTCCCTGTTTTCAAAAATTAATTTACCGCTGATTACTAATGTCTGATACTGTTAGTTACTTACATTCTAGGACTGGCCGTGAAAAACAACTTTCAGCATCCCCAAAATATCACAGTCATTCATGAGCACACCAGTAACCCAATCTCCCCTTTTACCCAGCAACTGAAGCTGCGGCGATCGCTCCTTGCCAATCTGTTAGTACTCGCAGCTGGGTGTGGCATCCTTGCCTTTGCGGGAATCTTTCTCTATCGGCATTTAACAACCGTTCGCAGTCGTGACGCAGTCATTAATGGCGTCATTGTGAACGTACGTACCCCTGAAGAAGGAACCCTAGAGGAACTCAAGGCACGGGTGGGCGAGTTTATCGAACCCACAGACGCTCCCTTAGCCCTCCTAAAAAATGACTACCTTAGTCAGGGCAATCTCAAGGAAGTTGAAAAATGGCTGGAACGGCGGCGCGGCGAACTAGAAGCGGCTCAGGCAAAACTGGCTCAGTTGCAGGGACTCCTTGCTTCTGCCCAAGGGGATAACCGCAATCAACAACTCCTTGAGGTGGAACAAACCCATCGCCAAGTGGCGGCTGCCCAAGCGGAATTGGGGGCTGCTAGAGCAAATCTGGCTGATGCCAAGGCACGCTATCAATTAGCAAAAATTAACTACGGCCGCTTTAGTCAGTTGGCGCAGCAGGGAGCCGTTCCCCAAGCCCAAGCAGATGCTGCCCTGACGGAATTACAGCAGAGCCAAGCCCAAGTGGCTGCTCGCCAACGGGAAATGGAGGCTGCGGCTCGCAAGGTAGAGGCTCTTCAGGCCGATGCTCGCGCTGCTGAATTGGGACTGACCCTGCGCAACACCCGCAGCAACTATGACCCCCGCCTACGACTTCAAGAGTTACAAATTCAGATTGGGGAACAGCAAGCAATTGTCCAAGGGCTGAAACGAGAAATCGCAGCTCAACAACAACAGGTTGCCCAAGCCCAGCGCGAGGTTGCTCAGCGAAAAGTGGTGAAGGTGAAAGCTCCCCTTGCCGGCTATGTTTGGCGAGTGGATGCGCGGCCGGGGATGTTTCTCGGTAAAGGAGATCAGATTTTGCAGTTGCTAGATTGTCAGCGGCGTTGGATCGATGTGTTTGTGGATGAACAATCGCTGCGGCTAATCCATCCGGGCACTCGGGCAAAAATTGAACTCTATGGGGGCAAAGGAAAAGTGCTTCAGGGCACAGTCACCAACATTCGCTCTGGCTTGGGTCGCCTCAATCCAGGGGATGATCAGGTGATCCCAATTCCTGAAAACTATCCGCGTCAAAGTCAAGTGCGTGTCGAGCTAGATCTAGATTCTGAACACGATTGGGGTGAAGGTAACTTTTGCTATGTGGGCTACACGGCACGGGTGACCTTTCAGATTAGCCCCTAGGCTTTTATACCTATCCTAAAGGATGCTCAATCCTTCATAGTTGCCTTTTATCTAGGCAATAAGGGATATTGATGCAACTTTATTCTTGACCCTGTGAAGTGCAGTACCGTTCATAGATAAGATTAAATCTAATTAGTCTTGTCCATAGGCATAAGCGGGGTTTATGTTGCAATCATTTGCGGACACAGTATGGCTCGTTCCCCTCTACTCGCTGGCGGGAATGGTGCTGTCCTTGATTTGGTCACCGGGGATTACTCGGAAAACCGGACCTCGTCCAGCGGGCTATTTGAATATCTTGCTCACGTTTTTCTCCTTTGTTCATGCACTGTTGGCCACGGTAGCGATCGCCAACCAACCGCCGCAGTATTTACATTGGACGTGGCTGGATGTGGCGGGTCTGCACTTTGACATTCCCGTCGAGATTTCGATTTTGACCACCACCGCCCTCATGCTGATCACGGGCTTGAACCTCATGGCTCAGGTTTTTGCCATCGGCTACATGGAGATGGATTGGGGCTGGGCGCGGTTCTATGCCCTGTTGGCGCTCTTTGAAGGGGGGATGGCAGCGCTTGTGCTCCTTGACTCCCTCTTCTTTAACTACGTTGTCCTAGAAATTCTCACCCTTGCCACCTATTTGCTCATTGGCCTTTGGTTTAACCAGCCTTTGGTGGTGACTGGTGCCCGCGATGCCTTCCTCACCAAGCGGGTGGGAGACTTGGTGCTCCTGATGGGGGTGTTGGGGATTTATCCCCTTGCTGGCTCTTGGAACTACGACGATTTAGCGGCTTGGGCAGCTACGGCTCAGGTGAATCCCACGCTGATTACGCTGATTTGTCTGGCTTTGATTGCAGGACCAATGGGGAAATGTGCCCAGTTTCCGCTGCACCTGTGGTTGGATGAAGCGATGGAAGGCCCGATTCCCGCTTCGATTCTCCGGAATGCCATTGTTGTGGCTACGGGGGCGTGGGTACTGGTGAAGCTAACGCCCGTCCTGACTCTTTCGCCTGTGGCTCTGACGGCTCTGCTGGTGATTGGCAGTGTCACCGCCTTGGGGGGAACTCTGATTGCCATTGCCCAAGTGGATATTAAGCGTGCTCTGTCCTATTTGGTTAGCGCCTATATGGGCTGGGTATTTATTGCTGTCGGTCTTAAGGAGCCGGGCTTAGCCTTTGTCTTTATCCTTACCTATGGAGTGGCAATGGCACTGTTAATGATGAGTATTGGTGCCATTATCTGGAATAGCATTACTCAAGATTTGCGCCTGCTAGGTGGGCTGTGGTCACGGCGCCCCATTTCTGGCATCTCGTTCCTCGTTGGTTCAGCAGGACTACTGGCCTTGCCTCCCTTGGCGGGCTTTTTGCCCCAGGCGGAATTGCTGGATACCGCCTTTGCCCGACTGCCTTGGGTCGGGGTTGTGCTGCTGCTGGTAAATACGTTTGCTGCCTTTAGTCTAGGTCGCACGTTCTGTCTGATTTGGGGCGGTGAAGTCAAACCGATGACGGCGCGATCGCCCGAGGTCTTTTGGCCGATGATTTTGCCGATGACCGTTGATCTGGGGCTGGTGCTGCACTTGCCTATTCTCATGTGGCGCTTTGATTGGGTGATTTGGACCCATCCTTCGTTGACCACCGCCGTTGCCCTGACCGTAACTGCTCTTTTAGGCTGGGGTGCAGCCGCATGGGTCTATCTCGGCAAAGCAATTCCCAAACCGGTGCAGTTTCCCCTACCGTCGGTACAGGATCTGCTGGCCTACGATTTCTATACGCCGAAGCTCTACAGGGCCACAGTGGTGGGAGCAGTGGATATGATTTCCCGCATTACCGCTTGGTTTGATCGCACGTTTGTGGATGGCACTGGTAATGCCTTTGGCGTGGTGACGCTCCTAGGGGGCGATCGCCTGAAGTACAGTACAACAGGTCAATCCCAAGCTTATATCCTCACCATCTTGATGGGGGTCGCCATTCTGGTGATTGCCATTTGTTGGCCACTGCTGGCTTAGTGCTCCATTCCTTGAGGTTCTTGCCCTATGCTGACGCTGTTAATTGTTTTGCCCGTTATCGGTGCGCTGCTGATGCCGCTGCTCCCGGAGCGATCGCTGCGTTCGGTTGCTTTGGTTAGCGCCGGTGTCACCTTTGCCCTGTCCCTCTGGATGCTGACGCAGTTTGATGTCCAGCAGACCGCACTCCAATTTAGGGAATTTGTGCCGTGGCTGTCGCCCTTGGGATTGAACTATTCCCTTGGTGTGGATGGGTTGTCCCTACCGCTGATTGTCTTGGGGACGTTCTTGACCCTTGTGGTCGTGTTCACAGGTGAAAAAAGTGCCCATCGCCTCTTTTATGCCCTTGTCCTCCTCGCCAATGCAGGGGTTACCGGTGCTCTGGCCGCCCAAAATCTGCTCCTGTTCGTTCTTTTCTACGAACTTGAGTTGGTTCCCTTTTACCTGTTGATTTTGATCTGGGGTGGGCAACGCCGCGAACAGGCCGCCATTAAGTTCCTCATCTATACCGCAGTTTCGGGCATTCTTGTCCTTGCTGCCTTTTTGGGGATGGGCTGGCTCACCCATGCTCCTAGCTTTGATTATCAAGATATTCAGATTGGCGGATTGGCACCCACGACCCAAGGCATTCTGCTGTTGCTGTTGATCTTGGGCTTTGGCATCAAAATGCCCTTGGTGCCCCTCCACAGTTGGTTGCCCGATGCCTATGTGGAAGCTTCAACCCCGACAGCGATTCTCCTTGGGGGGGTACTGGCGAAGCTGGGGACCTATGGCTTGGTGCGTTTTGCCCTAGGCTATTTTCCAGAGGCTTGGGGGCAGTTTTCTAGCCTCTTTGCGATCATGGCGGCGGTGGGGATTACCTATGGTGCCCTTGCAGCCATTGCCCAAAAGGATATTAAACGGATGGTGGCCTACAGTTCGATTGGCCACATGAGCTATGTCCTGCTAGCGGCAGCAGCCCATACCCACCTCAGCATGGTGGGGGCGATCGCCCAAATGATTAGCCACGGCTTGATTCTGGCGCTGCTGTTCTATTTAGTGGGTGTCATTGAAGCCAAAGTGGGCACCCGTGAACTGAATGTGCTCAATGGTTTGCTCAATCCGCTGCGCGGTCTACCCACGACCAGTGCCCTCTTGATCTTGGGCGGCATGGCCAGTGCCGGTATCCCCGGACTGGTGGGCTTTGTGGCTGAATTTCTCATCTTCCAAGGCAGCTACGGCACGTTCCCAATTCCCACCCTGATTGCGGTTGTTGGGACTGGTTTGACAGCCGTTTACTTTGTGATTTTGATTAATCGCACCTGTTTTGGCCGCCTTGACAATGCGACGGCCTACTACCCCCGAGTGGTTTGGTCAGAAAAAATGCCCGCGATTGTCCTGACCCTGTTGATTCTATTCTTGGGCGTGCAGCCCACGTGGCTGGTGCGTTGGAGTGAAACCACTAGTGCCCAGATTGTTGCGGCAATACCGAGTGCAACTGAAATTGTGGCCAGTTTACCCCAATAGTTAGGAGAGTATCCCAATGGTTCAAGCGATCGAGCGCCCCAGTTCGGCAAAACTGCCCCCGCTGGATCACCCCCTAGCCGATATTATTTACCGCCTCGAGGCGGGGGGGGCCCTCATTCCCGACACGCCAGTGAACCTGATGAAGATCATCGGCATGTACAAAGCCTATTCGATTCCGATGGACTTCTACTGGCGGGATTTGCTCTACCTCGGCGAGCGGGTCTTTATTAATCCCTTCCCCTTTTTCAAATATTTCCCGACCAAGGAATACTTTGATCTGCCCAACCACTACGCCGGCGATACAGCGGATCTGCGGATTTGGCGCGGTCCCGCCCATGCCCACCCCGAACTGATGGCCTTCATCGAGAAAGGGGAAATCGGGAAGATGCCTCGCCTGCTGCACCACCTTTGGCACGATCGCATCAATATGGAGTTTTCCGAAGATTTGGCGCGAGCCATGATGTGGCACCGCATGGGGGGTGAGCTAGACATTTACCTTGACTCTGAGGAGTACAAAGCCGCCGCCGATAAGGCCATTCGCGCCTACTTCAAACGCAACCCGCTGATGCTCGGGCTATACAAGCTCTTTCCCGACCTCTTCTTGGAGCAGGCTCGCCAAGCCACGTACATGAACGTGCTGGGGCTATTTTGGGAAGTGATGGCACCCGTCTTCTTTGAGATTAGCGATCGCTACGACGAGGGCAGCATTACCAGCGTCAAGGATGCCATGAACTTCTTGGTCAATGGGATTTTTGCGATCGCCGGTCGCCCCATTTACCACCATGTCTATATTGATGACGAGGTGCATGTCCTTGTGCCCAAGGAAAAGGGCTTTATGTGGCTCTATGAAGCGGCCTTCCCCTATGTGGAAGCGGTCTTTTACCGCACGGCGCCCTTCCGCGGCACCAAGTCCTACAATGCCCAAGCCAATCAGGTGCCTACTGATCAGGTGGACTTCCACTATGGCATCCTCTTTGCGGATAAATTCCCTGTGGGGACGGCGGGGATTCCACCCACGTTGCTCCACCAAGACATGTATCACTTCCTTCCCCAATACCTGAAGGATTACTTCCACCAGCACTGTCGCGGTGAGGATGATATTTTGGTGCAGTTGGGGATTGCCTTCCAGCACTCTATGTACACGGTGACCTCTGCCGTTTTGCAAGCAACCCGTGCCGCCTTCTACTATCCTTTGGATGATCCGAATCCCGAGCACCTAATGGCAAACCGCCGCTTCTTTGTGGCGCAGATGGATCGCTTTATTCGACCCCAGTACGGGATTGCTGAAGCCTGCAAGATCCGCAATGTTCAAGATCCCAATTACTTATAGGGAGTTGTAGGACGCAAGGGGAAGGGAGTGCGTCTCTTCCCCCTTTTTGCTAGGCTGGAACCAAAGTGAATTTTTGTAACGAGGTGTCATCGCTGTGGCCAACGTCGAAATCTATACGTGGTCTCGTTGTCCTTTTTGTATTCGGGCAAAGCAATTGCTGACGCGCAAAGGGGTGAAATTTACCGAGTACGTCATTGATGGCGACGAAGCTGCCCGTGCAGCAATGGCTCAACGTGCCCATGGCCGGCGATCGCTCCCGCAAATCTTTATTAACAACGAACACATTGGTGGCTGCGATGATCTCTATGCCCTAGAGGCACAAGGAAAACTGGACGCCCTGTTGCAAGCGGCAGCTTAATGACGGTGGATATTGCCTTTATTATTGACCCGATCGCCAGCCTTGACCCTGGCCACGATACCAGTGTGGCCTTGATGGAAGCAGCGCAAGCGGCAGGCGCACAGGTGTGGGTAACGGAAATTTCCCAACTGCTGATCCGCGAAGGTCAAGTATGGGCGGCAGTTACCCCGATTCAGTTATCGCCCGTGCAACTAGTGGCTGGCCAGTGGCAGATTCCCCAACCTTGGTTTCAGACGGGCGCAGTCGAATGGCGACCCCTCAATACTTTTCGAGCGGTGTGGATGCGCAAAGATCCCCCCGTGAATACTGCTTACCTCTACGCCACGTACTGTCTCGATTTAGTTGATCCACAAACCACCCTTGTCCTCAACTCCCCAGCGGGGTTACGCCATGCCAATGAAAAGATGTATGCCCTGCAATTTCCGAGTGTCATTCCCCAAACCATTGTGACAGGGGATAAGCAGCGCATTCGTGAATTTGTGCAGCAGCAGGGCATGGCGGTGCTCAAGCCCTTAGGGGGCAAAGCGGGGGAAGGGATTCTCTTTTTGCAGGCGGGCGATCGCAACCTCAATTCAATGATTGAAATTAGTACCCAACGCGGACAACTCCCCGTGATGGTGCAGGAGTATCTACCCGCGGCCAAGGAGGGGGACAAACGGATCATTCTCCTCAATGGGGAACCCATTGGTGCTGTGAATCGGATTCCCACAGGGGATGAATTTCGCGGCAATATGGCCACGGGGGGACGGGTGGCCGCCGTCGAAATTACAGAGCGCGATCGCCAGATTTGTCAAACCTTAGCCCCTGCCCTGCAGCGTGATGGTCTCTACTTTGTGGGGATTGATGTCATTGGTGGCTATTTAACGGAGGTGAATGTGACCAGCCCCACCGGTGTTCGCGAGATCGATCGCCTCAATGGTACTTGCCTTGGTCAACAGGTGATGGCTTGGCTATTAGGTTAACATTGAGTCATGCTTAACCACTCAAGGGATGTGATCCAAGCCAGTAATCAAATTTTTATTTTTATAAAGCAATATGGTTCACAGCAAAGAACGTGCCCCTAGAAATAGAACAATTACGTTGACCGAACAAGAACAAGCAAAGTATCGACAGCGACTCCTACGATTGAGTCATCCTGTAAGTTTACCAGAAATCATTAACCGCACAATTAACCAAGATATATTTGAAGCAGTTAAATTTTTGCCAAGCCAATTTGTTGACCTTCTCTTTATTGATCCGCCCTATAATTTGAATAAAGTTTTTAACTCGATTAGCTTTAAGAAAAAGACTTTAGACAATTACACCAACTGGCTAGATGCTTGCTTATCTGCTCTTGAAAAGATACTAAAGCCAACTGCTTCCATTTACATTTGCTCTGATTGGGAATCCTCAATTGCTGTATTTGCGGTTATTAAAGATCGTTTTCAAATCCGCAACCGAATTACATGGGAGCGCGAGAAAGGACGTGGGGCAAGCAAGAATTGGAAAAATGCCTCTGAAGATATATGGTTCTGTACGGTTTCTAACGACTACACATTTAATGTTGATGCTGTTAAGTTAAAGCGCAAAGTCATTGCTCCTTACAGGGTGAATGGAAGTCCAAAGGACTGGCAAGTTACCGAAGAAGGCAACTATCGCCTGACGCATCCTTCTAACCTGTGGACAGACCTAACTGTACCCTTTTGGTCAATGCCAGAGAATACAGACCATCCTACCCAGAAACCGGAAAAGCTACTTGCCAAGGTGATTTTAGCGAGCTCTAATCCCGGAGATGTGATCTTTGATCCCTTCCTTGGTTCAGGAACAACCTCTGTTGTTGCCAAGAAGTTGTGTCGGCGTTTTTTGGGCGTTGAGCTAGATGAAATCTACGCTTGCATTGCTGAGAAGCGTCTTGAAATGGCTGACTTAGACTCTTCCATCCAAGGCTATGCAGATGGTGTGTTTTGGGAAAGAAACACATTGAATGAACAAGAACGTTCAACTCAGAAAAAACAGCACTGTGAAAATGGTCAGCCACCTCATCAGCAGGAGCTTTTTTCACTAGGAGAGATATAAGTATCGATGAAAAGAAGACATATTTTCTATAGCGATCAGATCAGCCAGATTGAAGACAACATTAAACAACTCTTGAACTCACAGGAAAACTTTTTATCTGATGTAACAGTGAATAGTCCAAGAGCGGTTGGCGATGCTATTCAGGAAATTCTGGCAAATCATCTACAAGATGTTCTTGGGGAAGATGTGTGCAAAAACTATTCAGCACAGTTTGCCCGCAGAGCAATGGCTGACTTAGCCTTTGAGGATGATCAGGAATTTTACTATGTTATTGATGTAAAAACTCATAGACTAAGCACAAAGTTTAATATGCCCAACTTAACTTCTGTAGAACGGCTGGCTCGTTTCTATGAATCAGATGAAAATGTTTTTGCAATTTTGATGATTGCATATGAAGCTCAAGGAACTCGCGTAGAGGTTGAGAGTGTCAACTTTTTGCCAATAGAGTTCTTAGGTTGGGACTGTTTAACAATTGGTGCTTTGGGTTGGGGGCAAATTCAGATTGCGAACTCTAATGCCATAACAATTAACCGTGGCTACTCGCGTAAGCAGTGGATGCTTGAGTTGTGTGATGCATTGGCTGAATTCTATCCCCGTGAAATGAGCAAGATTGAGGAGCGGTTGAAATACTTTACAAAGGTTCGGCAGCTTTGGCTTGATCATAGCGATTAAAGCTCTTGCCATCATAAACTCCGCAAGGGTACTGCAACTATAGAGATTAAGCATCATAAACCAAGCTGCAACACAGGGCGATCGCATGCTAGAAAAATAAGCCAATCCTTCGCCGATAAAACTTCGGAGGAGAGACTTCTTCTCCTTGAGCGCTCACCAAGAAACTGTTCAACCCCAAGTCAATGCCAGTGGCGCTTTTGATCTCGGATTTATCCTTGGGAACAGGCGTAGGTACAGTCTTGTCTTCTAGCGTGACACACACATAGCAGCCATCCGCTTTCTGGACGACAGTACAGGTTTTGGGCGTAAATCCCTCTGGCAAAGTGATGGTCATCTCGCCTATCTTGCTCAGCTTGATGGTCTGTCCCGTGATGTGCACACCCGTTTTTGGACAGTTGACTCTTGGGAACGTGAATGAGCGGAGTTCCCCTGCTTTCTTAAACTTGAGTGTGCCACCCCGTTTGCCAGTGGCATCAGGAAATAGCCAACGCTGTCATGCCTTCTCTAACCTGAGTCAGTTCTGTTGTTGTACCTCATGATAAATCTCCTTGTATTCAGGAAATAATTCTTTCGTCTGTTTCAGTTGTGCCAATTGAGAATAGTAGTTTGGACATTCAGGAATCTCACCAATGGGTTGAGAGACCAAAGAGCATCGGTCAATGAAGCAGCGAGTGCGATGTAACCAATCGAGTCTTTGTCGCCAGCAGGAGTTCCAGTGTCGCCGCCGCGGCTCTAGCCACTTTAAGAGTAGGGCTTCTTGGTGGTTGTTCGGTTGGATGCGGTACTCGTAGGTGAGAACCATGCTGTCGATTATCGTCTGCGTCTCAAGGACAGAACTGCAATTCCCCGTACCCCTAAGCTACGCTATCGTGGCAGTACCCTTGAGAAGTTTATGATGGAACCATGACTCCCTCGCTCGCCCCCTTGCCAGTGCCTGAGTATCCGTTTAACCTGCCTAGGGCACAAAGCGCAGGAATTTTTTCTTGCCCACTTGCAGTACTTGGTTGACATAGGGTTCGGGTGCGGTGAGGGTAAAGTCCACATCGGTAATTTTTTCACTGTTGAGGCGAACGCCACCCCCTTGGATTTGCCGCCGTGCTTCGCTGCTACTAGGGCAGAGCTTGGTGTGACTGAGTACATAGGTCAGCTTCACAGGAAACTGAAACTCCCCCAGAGAATACTCTGGAATCGATCCCGCCTGTGCTGTTTGCCCTTGGGTGACGATCGCGGCTAGTTCTGCTTGGGTTTGTAGGGCGAGATCGCGCCCATGGTATTGACTCACGACTTCTAGGGCCAAGGCCTTCTGGCGATCGCGGGGATGGGTGGGCAAACTATCGAGGGGCAAATCCGTGAGCAACTCAATGTATTGGTTCACCAAGGCATCGGGAATTTTTTCGAGCTTGGAGTACATACTGGCTGCCGACTCCGTAAGCGCCACATAGTTGCCAAGGGACTTGGACATTTTCTGTACTCCATCGGTGCCCACTAGAATCGGCATCAGCAGGCCAAACTGCACCGTTGGCAAGCGAAAGTGACGCTGTAAATCGCGACCGACAGCAATATTAAACTTTTGATCCGTCCCTCCCAACTCGACATCTGCCGCTACCGCCACTGAATCATAGCCCTGCATCAGTGGATAGAGAAACTCATGGAGAAAAATGGGTGTTTCCTTAGCGTAGCGTTCGGCAAACCCCTCCTTGGCTAGCATTTGGCCGACAGTCATCGTTCCGAGTAGCTCAAGGATTTTCCGCAAGTCCAGTTTGGCGAGCCACTCCGAGTTGTAGCGAATTTCTAAGCGGCCGGGGGTCTCAAAATCCAAAATGGGCTTCACCTGCTCAAGGTAGGTTTGCACATTGGCTGCCACCTCCTCAGGGGTAAGTTGTTTGCGCACTTCCGACTTCCCTGTGGGATCGCCAATTTGAGCCGTAAAGTCACCAATAATCAGCACGGCACAGTGCCCCGCATCCTGAAACTGCCGCAGTTTGCGCAGGACAATGCTATGACCGAGGTGAATTTCACTGCCCGTAGGGTCAATGCCAAACTTAATTCGCAGCGGGCGCTCCGTTTGCCGCAAATAGACCCAGAGATTTTCTTCGGGTTTGGTGGAATCAGGGACATGGGGAAACGTTTCGACAACGCCGCGCTGCAGCCGTGCAATTGTGGCTTCAAGGTCTGAAGACATCACTTGATTGGGGATTGGATTAGGCATTGGATTTGGGCAAGGACATTTTCTGGTCTAGGATGGCTATGATAGCAATCAATTGCGATCGCGCGGCAATTTTGCCATCCCCTACTTTTATCCCAATAAAAAAATCATATACGAAGCAAAAAATAACTGGCGTGAGGCAGCGACTGTCGTGTCCACCACTACCCTTGGCAAACACCCCTCCCAAACCCGCCCCCAAGATGAAAACTTCTGGCGTGGGGTACTGCGAATTGCTAACCGCACCTTCCTTGTGGGGATGACCTTTGGCTGTGCGGCTATCGGGGGGGGACTGCTGGGCTTGGCGATTAGCTTTCGGAATCTGCCCGATGTGCGATCGCTGCGGGGCTACATTCCCAGTGAAACAACGCACATTTATGATGCCAAGGGCACCCTCCTCGTGAGCCTTCACGATGAAGAAAACCGTGAAGTCGTTCCCCTCAACGAAATTTCGCCCAATCTGAAGCTGGCTGTGATGGCGATCGAAGACAGTAGTTTTTACCAGCATCGAGGGATTAACCCCATTGGCATTTCCCGCGCTTTGATGGTGAACCTTGCCTCAGGGCGAACGGTTCAAGGGGGTTCCACGCTGACAATGCAATTGGTGAAGAATTTATTTCTCTCCCAAGATCGCTCCCTTAGCCGCAAAATTGCTGAAGCCGTGTTGGCCATGCGCCTAGAGCAGATCTTCAGCAAAGATGAAATTTTGGAGATGTACCTCAATCAGGTCTATTGGGGACACAACACCTACGGCGTACAGACAGCGGCTCAGAGCTACTTCAAGAAAAATGCCGCAGATCTCAGCCTTGCCGAAGCGGCAATGATGGCCGGCATTATCCAAGCCCCAGAGGCCTACAGCCCCTTTGTGGATTTTCGCTTGGCCAAGGAACGACAGCAATTGGTCTTGGATCGGCTGGTGGAGTTGGGTTGGATTACCCCCCAAGAGGCTGCTGCCGCTGCTCAAGAACCCATCAAACTGGGGGAAATTACCTCGTTTCAGCGCAGCCGTAGTCCCTGGATTACGGATGCTGTGTTGCAGGAGTTGACCCGCCAATTTGGTCGTGAAGCGGTCATCCGTGGGGGAATGCGGGTACAAAGTAGTCTTGATGTCAAGGTGCAAGCAATGGCCGAAGAGGCAATCCAGCGCGGCTATCAAACCCTACGGGGCAGTGGTGTGCGTGCCGATCAGTTGGCCTTGGCGGCGGTGGATCCACGAACGCACTATGTCAAAGCCCTTGTCGGCGGTGTGGACTACAACCGCAGTCAGTTTAATCGCGCCACCCAAGCGATGCGGCAGCCGGGGTCTGCCTTTAAGCCCTTTATCTTTTATGCTGCCTATGCCAGTGGCAAATACACGCCCGATTCTGGAATTAGCGACTCACCCGTCAGGTATCGTGATGGCGATGGTTGGTATGTGCCACGGAATTACGATGGCTCCTTTATGGGTGGGATGTCGATGCGCATGGCGTTGGCCATGTCCCGCAATATTCCCGCGATTGTTCTTGGCCAAGAGGTGGGCATTGAGCGGGTCATTGAAGTTTGCCGTACCCTTGGCATTACCAGTCCAATGTTGCCGGTGGTTTCTCTGCCCTTAGGCGCTGTGGATCTGACGCCCTTGGAAATGGCAGCTGCCTACGCCACATTTGCCAACAATGGCTGGCAATCCCCAACCACGACGATTATTCAAGTCACCGATAACAACGGCCATTTGCTCTTGGATCACACACCGCGTCCTAAACTCGTGCTTGACCCTTGGGCCGCTGCCGCTATAAACAATACGATGCAGAGTGTGATCACCAGTGGGACAGGGACAGGAGCTAACATTGGCCGACCCGCTGCCGGGAAAACAGGCACCACCTCTTCTGAGCGGGACATTTGGTTTGTCGGTTATGTCCCTCAACTCTCAGCCGCCGTTTGGGCAGGGAATGACAACTATGCGCCCTTAGGACAGGGGGCAACGGGGGGTGGCTTCATGGCACCCATTTGGCGGGATTTCATGAGTCAGGCGCTCAAGGATGTGCCCGTCGAAGACTTTACTCCAATGTCGAAGTTCCAGCGACCCAAGCCGCAACGGCAAACAAATTAAAAATTGGTTTTTGAACTTGGTTCTGCGCCATTGAACCCATTGATGATTGCTTGGATTGTGCTTGGGCGTTGCAACTAATTTGCAGAAAGTTCAGTAAAACTATTGTAATTATTCTCAATAAGTTGCGGTTGTTGCAAATGACACTTGTTGTCGGCTATCATGCAAACCAATATCGGCAGATCAAGCGAATCTCCTATGCCACTTTATACAGCAGCAGCCTTGAAGGCAGAACTGAATGAGAAGGGTTGGCGGTTGACGCCACAGCGAGAAACCATTCTCAATATTTTCCAGAATCTGCCTAAAGGCAATCACCTGAGCGCTGAAGACCTGCACCATGAGTTGCGCAAACAGGGGCACTCCATTAGTTTATCCACTGTGTATCGCACTGTGAAGTTGATGTCGCGGATGGGTATTCTGCGGGAGTTGGAACTTGCCGAGGGACACAAGCACTACGAACTCAATACGATGTCTCCGCATCACCATCACCACATGGTGTGTGTGCAATGCAACCGCACGACCGAGTTTGATAATGACTCTATTCTCAAGCAGGCCTTGAAGCAAACGGAGAAGTATGGTCTGCAACTGATTGATTGCCAACTGACGATCTATACCATTTGTCCAGAGGCGTTGCGGCGTGGCTACCCCGGCTTGCCGGAAAACTGGGTCTGTAGTAGCGCGATCGCCCACGGCACAGAACCCCCCTCGCGGGGTAAATAAGGAATGCGACAAATGCTAGCGATCGCCCTTGTTGGCATAGCCGCTTTCACCCCTCAGAGCCTAGGGGTTGAGTTTCCTGATGGTCGGGTGGCCTTTGATCAGCCGCCCATTTTTGTTGAGGCCAATACCCGCTATCCTCAAGTGTGGCTGACGAATACCACCTACAACTTCATTGTGCAGCTGCCGACCACCGCCGGCGAACCCCTTGCCCGTCTTGACATTCAGCAACTGCCCGGCATTGAGACGATTTACTTTTTGCCCCAACGTACCCGTGCTTTTATCGGCGAGCGCTCCCGCCAGCCGATTTCCTTGGGCGAGGTGACCTTTGATGGCAATTCAGCCCGCCTCAACGTAACGTTTGATCCCCCTGTGCCACCGGGGTCGTACCTGCGGGTGGAGGTAGCTCCTGTGCGCAATCCCCAATGGGATGGAACCTATCTTTTTGCGGTGACGGCCTTTCCCCGCGGGGGCGATCGCGCCATGGGTCAACCTATCGGTACAGGGCGCTTACAGTTTTACCGCAATTCAAATTTTTTCTGAGGTGACAGCTTTTGCTACACTACCGCCTCCCCTTCAGCCGGGCGATCGCCTTGCCGTCGCCTTTCCCAGTGGTGTCCTCCGCCAAAGGGAACCTTTTTGGCAGGGAGTGGCCTGTTGGCAAGCTCAGGGCTATGAGGTGATTGTGGATGAGGCGGCCTTTGCAGGCTGGGGCTACCTTGCGGGTTCCGATCAACAGCGGCGCGATCGCCTGCGGCACTTATTGCAAGACGATTCTATTAAGGGCATTCTCTGCGGGCGGGGTGGATTTGGGGCGACTCGTCTGTTGGAGCAGTGGCAGTGGCCAGCGGTATCGCCGAAATGGCTGATTGGTTTTTCGGATATTACAGCTCTGCTGTGGAGCTATGCTGCCCAAGGGGTGGCCGGTGTCCATGGCCCAGTACTCACTACGCTAGCGGCAGAACCCCTTTGGAGTCAGCAGCGGCTTTTTGATCTGGTGCGGGGCAAACCCCTAGAGCCGCTGTTGGGAACGGGTTGGGGAGGCGGTGTGGTGCAAGGTCGCCTCTTAGTGGGGAATTTAACAGTCGCGACTCATCTACTGGCCACCCCTGATTGCCCACCTTTTGAGAATGTGATCTTGGCCCTAGAGGATGTGGGTGAAGCCCCCTATTGCATTGACCGCAGATTGACGCAGTGGCGCCGCAGTGGTGTGTTGCATCAGATTAAGGGGATTGCCCTCGGTCGTTTTAGTCGCTGTGAGGATCCGACCACCCAACCCAATTTTCGGGTGGTTGAGGTTTTGGGCGATCGCTTAGGGGATTTGGGAATTCCGATTGTCAGTGACTTGCCCTTTGGGCATGAGGGAGTTAATGCCGCCTTACCTGTGGGGGTCGCAGCAGAGTTGGATGGCGATCGCGGCTCTTTGCGGGTATCACTATAACAAAGAATAAAAAACAGAACCCTGATCCACAAGTCACCGAGATTGGCAAAAACTAATCCCACCCATAAGCAGAAGCCGATCGCTGGCAAACAATGAAATGAAAGTCTGAGTGATAAGATATGGGGGATTCCATCAAGGCGCGTAAAGAGTTATGGATTTGGTGACACTGGCCGGACAGCTCAATGCAGGCACCATTTTGCCGGAAACCATCGTGGTCGTAACGCTACTGGTCGTCCTCTTAGCAGATTTGATTCAGGGACGCCAAGCCGATCGCTGGACACCCTACTTGGCGATCATTGGGTTAGGGGGGGCAATCGCCACAATGATTCCCCTGTGGACGCAGCCCGACACCGTCAGTTTCTTTGGCAGCTTTATCTCCGATCACCTCAGCCTGTTTTTCCGCGGACTGATTGCCCTTTCAGCCTTGGGCACCATTCTCATGTCCATTCGCTATGTTGAGCAAACGGGCAGTTCCCTCGGCGAATTTATGACGATTCTGTTGACGGCCACGGTGGGTGGCATGTTCATTGCCGGCGCCCAAGAGCTGGTCTTTATCTTTGTGGCGCTAGAGACCCTAAGTATTGCCTCTTATCTGCTCACCGGCTACACAAAACGCGATAGCCGCTCCAACGAAGCCGCCTTGAAATATCTCCTGATTGGTGCGGCCAGTTCTGCCATTTTCCTCTATGGTTCGTCACTGTTGTATGGCCTCTCTGGTGGGCACACCCAATTGCCAGAAATTGCCCAAGCCCTCTCTGCGGAATCCTTGGGTCTGGTGGTGGCCTTAGTGTTTGTTATTGCCGGCATTAGTTTCAAAATCTCGGCGGTGCCCTTTCACCAATGGACACCCGATGTTTATGAGGGTGCCCCTACGCCTGTGGTTGCCTTTCTCTCCGTTGGCTCCAAAGCAGCTGGGTTTGCCCTTGCCATTCGCTTTTTGACCTTGGCCTTCCCCAGTGTGACTGATCAGTGGCAACTCATCTTTACGGTGCTGGCCATCCTCAGCATGATTCTCGGCAATGTGGTTGCCCTTGCCCAAACCAGCATGAAGCGGATGCTCGCCTACTCTTCCATCGGTCAGGCGGGATTTGTGATGATTGGGTTTGTTGTTGGCACGGAGGCAGGTTATGCCAGTATGCTCTTTTACCTGCTGGTGTACCTCTTCATGAACCTTGGTGCCTTTACCTGTGTCATTCTCTTCTCGCTGCGCACCGGCACCGATCAAATTAGTGAGTATGCGGGTCTCTATCAAAAAGATCCGCTGCTGACCCTAGGACTAAGCCTATGCCTGCTTTCTCTGGGAGGCATTCCCCCCTTGGCCGGCTTCTTTGGCAAAATCTACCTCTTCTGGGCAGGTTGGCAGGCGGGTGCCTATGGTCTCGTCTTGCTGGGTCTATTGACGAGTGTGATCTCGATTTACTACTACATTCGTGTCGTCAAGATGATGGTGGTCAAGGAACCCCAAGAAATGTCCCTCGCTGTGCAAAATTATCCACAGATTTCTTGGTCAACCTTTGGCATGCGTCCTTTGCAGGTGGGTCTGGTCATGACCGTTATTGCTACCTCCTTGGCAGGAATCCTCGCCAATCCCCTCTTCAACTTGGTGAATACGGCAGTGTTGGATGTGCCCCAAGTAGCTAATCAACCAATGGCCACAGAGATTGCCTACCAAGGGATGCTACCAGCAGAAAAATCTTAAGGATGATTTCACCGTGATCCCGAAGCTCTCTTCCTAGAATTTAAGGGGAAGCAATGCTAGGACAAATGACAGTGAAGGAACTGGCCGCACGCCTTGCTACAGAGGTAGAGACACTCCAACTGATTGACGTGCGCGAACCCGCAGAGTGGGACATTGTTCACTTACCACCCTTCACGCTGTTGCCCCTAAGTGAATTTCCCCAGTGGTCTCCCCAAATTCGTCAACTATTTGATCCAGATCGGGAAACCTTGGTCCTCTGTCATCATGGTGTGCGCTCTGCCCAAATGGGGTACTGGCTCATTCAGCAGGGCTTTCGCAATGTCAAGAACATTGTGGGTGGTATTGATGCCTATGCTGCGGCAGTGGATCCAAGTCTTCCCCGTTATTAGTTGATTGTCTTGGGAGAGTTTTCATGACGTTGAAAGTCGGTATTAATGGCTTTGGTCGCATTGGTCGCCTAGTGCTACGGGCAGGTCTTGTCTACGACAATATCGAGTTTGTCGGTATTAATGATCTCGTGCCAGCGGATAACCTTGCCTATTTGTTTAAGTACGATTCCACCCACGGAATTTACCCTAGCAGCGTCAAGGCCACAGCTGAGGGCATTGAAATTGATGGTAAGTTTATTCCCTGTACCGCCATTCGCAATCCAGCGGAACTGCCCTGGGGATCGGTTGGCGCTGACTACATTGTTGAATCTACGGGTCTCTTTACTGGCTATGAGGGGGCGGCTCAGCATCTCCAAGCCGGTGCCAAACGAGTCGTCATCTCAGCGCCCACCAAGGATGCCGATAAGGTGAAAACAATTGTTGTGGGTGTGAATGATGCGACCTTTGATCCGACGGTAGATGTAATTGTCTCCAATGCCAGTTGTACGACAAATTGCTTGGCACCAGTCGCCAAGGTATTGCACGAAACCTTTGGTTTAGCTGAGGGCTTAATGACAACAGTGCACTCTGTCACGGCAACTCAACCCACAGTCGATGGACCGAGCAAGAAAGACTGGCGCGGCGGCCGCGGTGCTGGCCAAAATATTATTCCCGCTTCTACCGGGGCTGCTAAAGCGGTGACACTGGTGTTGCCCGAACTCAAGGGCAAGTTGACGGGCATGGCCTTTCGCGTACCCACGCCCGATGTGTCGGTGGTAGATTTGACCTTCAAAACCGAGAAGGCGACGAGCTATGAAGAGATTTGCGCCGCCATGAAGGCAGCCGCCGAGGGGGAACTCAAGGGCATTCTTGGCTATACCGAAGAGGCTGTTGTCTCCAGTGATTTTATTGGTGATGGTCGCTCCAGTATCTTTGATGCCACGGCGGGTATCCAACTCAATAGCAATTTCTTTAAGGTGGTGGCGTGGTACGACAACGAGTGGGGCTATTCCTGCCGCGTGGTGGATTTACTAAAAATCATGGCTGCAAAGGATGGTCTGCTCTAGCGACCCAAGTCATGGAGACTGTGGATGACTTCACAACAGCGCTGAGTCACGGCTTCTAGGGCAGCGCGATCGCCAGAAGCTGGTGGCGGAATGGGGGCGCCAATGCGCACCGTAATGGGAACAGGTCTTGGGAATCCACCTTTTTTCAGGATCTCTTGGGTTCCCCAAAGACATACGGGCAACAGAGGCGCTTGGGCTTTGGCAGCAATGAGTGCTGCCCCTAGTTTCGGGTCATCAATACGGCCATCCTTGGTGCGAGTGCCCTGCAAAAAGACCCCCACGGCCCAACCTTGGTCTAGGGCGTTGAGGGCAGCCTGTAATGCGCGGCGATCGCCCGCTCCCCGTTTCACGGGATAGGCACCATACCACCGAATCAATGTCCGAAAAATGGGAATTTTGAACAATTCCTCCTTAGCCATCCAAGCCACGGGACGGCGCACACAGTTGGAGATCAGGGGCGGATCAAAGTAACTGGCATGATTGGCCACCACCACCAATGGCCCGCGCAACGGCACCTGATGGGCTCCATAGATGCGCCCCCGAAAATAGGTGTGCAGCAGTGGACTCACCACTGACCATTTGAAGAGATGGTAGAGAATCAAGCTAATCAACGGCTCGCGATCGCGACTCACACTAGGCTCTCCAAACTAGCCATCGTTGCCACACTGGTGACGTTGATCTCTGGGGTGGTGCGTTTCACCAAACCGGCCAGTACAGTGCCAGGGCCGATTTCGAGGGCGTGGGTTACTCCCGCAGCTGCAAGGGCATGGCAAGTCTCTACCCAACGGACAGAACCCGTCATCTGCGATCGCAAGCGTGCCTTGATCACTGCTGCATCCGTTGTCGGTTCAGGTTCGACATTGTTCAAGACGGGAAAGATCGCCTCGTGGAAGGTGCACTCCTCCAGCAGCGTGGCAAACGTGGCTGCCGCCTCTGCCATCAAGGGGGAGTGAAAGGCACCACTCACATTCAAGGGAACTGCCCGCTTCACTTTAATTTTGCCTAGTACCGCGTCCACCGCTGCCGGCAGCCCCGAAATCACCACCTGCCCCGGATGGTTATCATTGGCCAGAACCACATTGGGGGTGCTGGCGATCGCCTCTTGCAACTGCTCGCGGTCAAAGCCAATTAAGGCCACCATCTTACCGTCCCCCGCGGCATTCATCAGTTCGGCTCGCCGCTGCACTAACTTCAGTCCTGTTGTAAAGTCAAAAACCTCCGCCGCATAGAGGGCAGCATATTCGCCAAGACTATGCCCCGCGACAAAGTCCGCCTTTGCCCCCCGTTCCTTGAGGGCATCCACCAAGAGGCTCTCGACGATAAACAAACTGGGCTGGGTATAGAGCGTTTGATCTAAATTGCCGACACGACCGGCACAGCAGTCAATCACCGACCAGCCCAAGACAGCCGCTGCCTGTTCACACCGTTCCTTGGCAGGGGGATAGGCCGTCAGCAAATCCGCCATCATTTCTGGATGTTGCGACCCTTGGCCGGGAAATAACCATGCTGTTTTTGTCATCGGCAGTGCTCAACTCAAACCGCAATCTACTTTACCCGATTTGGGATGTCCGTTATACTAGAAAATTGTCGAGAAAAATCTGCTCCTTTTATCTCCATAGGCTGACATGATTAAACTGCGTCTCAAACGCTACGGCAAAAAACGCAACGCCACCTATCGGATTGTGGCGATGAACAATACCGATCGCCGCGATGGGCGTGCCCTTGAAGAGCTGGGCTTCTATGATCCCATCCGTGGTGAGGTGCGCCTCAAAGAAGAAGCGATCAAGCGGCGTTTGGCGCAGGGTGCACAACCCACAGACACAGTGCGGCGCCTCTTTGTCAAGGCGAATCTTCTCCCCGAAACCGCCAAAAAATAGGCAATGGCTGAATCGGCTGCCCCCAACTATGCCGCCCTCATTCGCTTCCTGCTTGAGCCGTTTATGGAGGCGCCGGAAACGCTACGGCTGCATGCAGAATTCTCTCCTGCTACCTCTCGTATTTGGGTACGTCTGGCATTTGCGGGCGAGGATAAGGGGCGGGTCTATGGGCGAGGAGGGCGCAACCTTCAGGCTATTCGAGCCGTGTTACAAGCGGCGGCTCAAGCTGCGGGTCAGCAAGTTTACTTAGATGTCTATGACGATACCAAAAGTACGCCTAAAATAGATCACCATAGAGGCGATCGCCCACGGCGATCCCATCGTCGTTCTTATCCATCATCAAGGAGGCAAAGTTAGCGCGTGTCTGAAGTGCGTTTAGGTGAAAACGAATCCATTGAGTCCGCTCTACGGCGATTTAAGAAAAAAATTCAAAAGGCGGGCATTCTTTCGGAAGTCAAACGGCGTGAACGCTATGAAAAGCCCAGCCTGCGCCGCAAACGTAAACAGGAGGCTGCCCGCAAGCGCAACCGTTAAGCCTTGGGTATGACCACGAGGGAAAGCCTCACCATTGACCTCCACAGTATTGAGAGTGCGATCGCCCTTGTCGGTGAGCAAGAAGCCAACCTGCGCATCTTTGCCGCCCAAACAGGGGCGACCCTTGTTTTAAGGGGGCGTGATCTCTGTATCACGGGAACGCCAGCCCAAATCCAACTCTGCCAACAACTGATTCAAGACCTCGGTACCCTTTGGCGCGAGGGTAAGCCTGTTTCAGGCGTGGATATTCTGACCGTCCGCCATGCCTACGATACGCAGCAGCGGGAAGCCCTCCAAGAACTGCAACAGGATATTCTTGCGCGCACCCGTCGCGGTGACATTATTCGCGCCAAAACCTTTCGCCAGCGCCAGTATGTCCAAGCGATTCGCAACCATACCTTAACGTTTGGCATTGGACCAGCGGGCACCGGCAAAACCTTCTTGGCCACTGTCCTAGCCGTCCAAGCGCTATTGTCAGGTACCTATGAGCGGTTGATTTTGACACGGCCTGCAGTAGAAGCGGGTGAGCGGCTCGGCTTTTTGCCGGGAGATTTACAGCAAAAAATTGATCCCTATTTGCGCCCCCTCTACGATGCCCTCTACGAGCTAGTGGAGCCGGAGAAAATTAGCAACCTAATGGAGCGGGGGGTGATTGAGGTGGCGCCCTTGGCCTATATGCGGGGTCGTACTCTGAACAATGCCTTTGTCATCCTCGATGAAGCCCAGAATACCACCCCTGCCCAAATGAAAATGGTCTTGACCCGCATTGGTTTTAACTCCTGCTTGGTGGTGACGGGGGACTTGACCCAAACCGACTTGCCGGAGCATCAAATCTCTGGTCTTAGCGTGGCCACAAAGATTCTCAAGGATGTGGAGGGCATTGCCTTTTGCTACTTAACGAAGGGGGATGTGATTCGCCATCCTCTCGTTGAGCGCATTATTGATGCCTACGATCGCCATGAGCAAGCCTTGCTGACTAAGCCAAAAGAGCGCGCATCTGGGCGTAGCGATCGCTCAGATAAGGCCAATTAACCACTTGCCACCACGCCTCTAGGTACTGATCGCGACGGTTGCGATAGGTCAGGTAATAGGCATGTTCCCACAGATCGTTGCCCAAGATCGGCACTTGCCCTTGCATCAGCGGAGAATCTTGGTTCAGTGTGGTGGTAATGGCCAAATTCCCTTGGGGCGTCAGCACAAGCCAGACCCAGCCACTGCCAAAGTGCTTCAGACCCGCCTGCTGAAACTGGGCTTGAAATTCTGAGAATGAGCCAAAGGTGGCTGCAATCGCTGTGGCCAACTCACCTGTGGGTTCACCACCGCCGTCAGGACTCATGCTCTGCCAAAAGAGGGAATGGTTGGCATGGCCGCCACCATGGTTGCGCACGGTTTGTTGGATGGCGGTGGGTAGTTGGCGAATGTGGCGCAGTAGCTCTTCAATGGGAAGACCGTGCCATTGACGATAGGGTGCCAGTGCCTTGTTGAGGGTGTTGACATAGGCCGCATGGTGTTTGTCGTGGTGTAGCTGCATCGTCTCCGCATCAATCACTGGCTCTAGGGCATCGTAGCCGTAGGGCAAAGGCGGCAGCGTATAAATTTCTAACGGCTCACCTTCAGCCACGGCTGGGCGCGATCGCAACCAGAGTGTAGCCGTACCAGCCACCAGTAGGCTGAGGGTTTGACGACGAGTTAGGCGCATAGCGAGTACACAACATCTTCTCGCTAATCGTACCAAGGCAGGATCATTCTTGGCGCAGCAGGAGCTGTTGGGCTTGGCTGGGCGTCAGGAGCTGGCCATCCACTTCAATTTGTAGCACCTTGTTAGAGGATGGTTGCAGCGTCGTACTGGCCTCACGGCGGTCTTTAGAACGCCACTGATTTTGCCAAAGGCGATTCATTTCTGAGGATTCAAAGCCGGTAGTTGGTGAAATCGGATTAAAGATTGGGGGTAGGGGAGTCGCCAACGTGGCCAAGGGATAACATATCCCCAGAAACACCACGCTCAGCAACAGTGGACGAGTCATAAGATCAATACCAGAAGTGTTGAATTCTGCAACAAAACTTAACATCCTAAGTGACAAGTAGCTCTGGCTGCCAATCAAAGCTCCAATGCACTATCGAGCAGCGGCGACTCAGTTCCAGTTGCAAATATCGCAATTTGTCTAATAGCTTCCTGCCAAAGTATTCAGGTATCTCCATTAGCTCTAAAATTAAGTACCCAATCAAAACCATATAAATCTGATTTATCACCCCATTCAAACTCTTCGTAATCAGCTTGTCTAATGATAAATGCATCTTTAGAAACTTCCATAAGTTCTCAATCCCCCACCGATGCCGATACAGCTCACTCACTTCCTCATCACTTAGATGCATTAGATTCGTCGCAATACGAAACTCTGTTCCATGCTCATCAAAAAATTGAACCACTCGGTATCTCTCATGATTGAGCTTCATTCTCATGTTATTCTTGATACGCACAACAAATAAACACTTCCTCTCACTCAGCCGCTCTAAAAATCTCCAACTCGCAAACCCTCTATCCATGATGGCAACGGCATTCTCAGGGATCATTTCTAAAATCTCGTCTTGAAAGCTTAGGTCATGTCTCTCCCCAAAAGAGACTACTGCCTTACCCAGGATGTTCTCTGTTAAATCAAATCCTGTAATTAACTTCACTTGATGGTATTTGTAGAACCAAAAGAGCTTACTCGTCAGGGTAATGACGGTTGAATCAATAGGAAACAGCATCAGACTTGAACAACGATGTCTCTTGCGAGCTTGAGACATGAGATGAGTGTAAATCCTCTCAAATAAGGTGGTTGTTCGAGTTTTGTTCGCCTTGGAAAACGTGGACATATCCACTGTAATCCCCGAATGATTCAAGCGATAAAATAAGGCTCTCATGCTGGTTAATCCTTGGTCGAGAATGTAGGTCAACCAGATTTTGAAGAACAATTGAGAGTTGAGGACGGGGTAGTCGCAAGGGCTGAGCTGCTTGAGAATAGACTTGACAAGAACTGAAAAAGATGCCATAGTAAGCTGATTAATTTTTCTTCTTTTGAGGGAAGAATACGACATTTCTTCCCTTTTTTCTAGCCTCTTAAACTATCTTTCAACACTTCTGGATCAATACCTCTTAGGAGCGATCGCAAATAATTTTTACAGTAGTCTTCTTCTAAGTATTTGTTTTTTTCACCAAGGTTAGCCTTAATTCTTATTATATCCTCTGGGACTAAAGTCCTTTTTGGTTTTTTTCCCCTCGCACTGAAGCGTTGAGGCTACCAAGCTTCTCTATTGTTTCCTAAGTCATGATGGTAGGGCGTACACACCTGTTTTTTGGCAATTATCAATCCAGAATGACACAGGCATACACCCCTGAAGATGTTTGGCGATTATTAGCAGAGCTAGTGGAGGCTCAAAAGGAAACGGATCGGCTTTTTCAAGAGACTGAACGGCGATTTCAGCAGCTTGAACAGCGATTTCAGGAAATGGATCAACGTTTTCAAGAAACAGATCGGCGGTTCCAAGAGACTGAACGCTTATTGCGAGAAGAAGCACGGCAGCTCAACCAAACAAATTGGCAAACTGGGCAATCGCCTTGGGGAGTTTGTAGAGTGGCAAGTACGCCCAGCCGTGTTGCGCTGATTTCAGAGTCGGGGAATTACTGTTTCTCAACTCTACAGCGATGTGATTCTTCAAGACGGCAACGAGAGTTTAGAAATTGATCTGTTGGTGGTCAATAGGGATGAAGCCGTTCTCGTCGAAGTGAAAACAAAACTCGGCCAAGGGGATGTTGATGAACATTTAGAGCGGATCGCGAAATTTCGCCGTCTAGCTCACCAGTATCGTGACACAAAACTCTTAGGCGCTGTGGCGGGGATGATTGTGCCGCCCGAGGTAGCTCGCTACGCTTATCGGCAAGGCTTGTTTGTATTGGCGCAGTCAGGCGATGGGGTGACAATTCTCAACGACCCGCAGTTTCAGCCCCGTGCGTGGTAGGGTTCTGAAAAATGGGCTATAAACCTAAAATGCTGTCGATGAATGAGATTTCAAAAAACTCACAAAAAACTTAGAAAAAAGTGATGGGCGTGATTCGCCGATACAAAACTTTTTCCAGTGTGAAAACTCTTGGGCAAAAAAATTGTGGTGCAGCCCCATATCCCCTACTTGATTCGACGGAGGAAGCAAGGTGGAGAAAGAGGTCCGTCCCACACATTTGTGACCTAGGCAGCGCGTTTGACCAAGGAGCGAATGACGTTGTCTTTCATCATCAATAGGCGAGAGGCTTGCAACAGTAGCTCACGAGCTTCCTGAAGGCTCATGGCACTCACTTGCTCCTCCATCACCCGCATTTGAAACTCCTGTTCAAAGCTCAGGTCAACATTCAGTTCGGGAAAGCGTTGCTCCATAAAACGTACTCCTTACTCCATGTTATCGGGCATACGTGTTAAAAAATATAACAAACACATTGACAAAGTTACCACTCAATGGATATCACTCGTGCAAAGGATAAAATGTTCAGCATGAACGATTTCACTAAATTCTTGATCGGTTTCACAAACGAGACCTGATAGACTGAGCTAAAACTCAGGTTCGATGATGAGGACGGCAAGATGCGGTTGGCAGACGTAGCTGAACGGTTTGGGGCAACCCTCGACTGTCCAGAGCAGGGCGATCGCCCAGTGTTGGGGGTAGCCCCCTTAGAAACAGCAACAGCCACGGATATTTCTTTTTTAGCCAATCCTAAGTACACCGCTCTATTGCGAACCACGGAAGCGGCTGCTGTGTTTGTCCGTCCCGATTTTCAAGGGGAAGCGGCCTGTCCCCTGCTGCGAGTGCCCCATCCTTACCTTGCCTTTGCCAAATGCATTGAATGGTTTTATCCCCAACCCAAACCTACGGCCAAGATTCACCCCACAGCCATTTTGGGTGCCGACGTGGTGTTGGGAGCGGATGTGACGATTGGTGCTTATACAGTGATTGGCGATCGCGTGCGCATTGGCGATCGCACAGTGATTGATAGTCATTGCACCCTCTACGACGATGTGGTGATTGGCTCAGATTGCCGTATCTACAGCCACTGTGCCCTGCGAGAGCGGGTACAATTGGGCGATCGCGTCATCTTGCAAAACAGTGTGGTTCTGGGTAGTGATGGCTTTGGCTATGTGCCTCTGCCGGATGGTCGCCACTATAAAATTCCCCAAGTGGGCACCGTGGTCATTGGCAATGATGTGGAAATCGGTGCCGGCACAACGATTGATCGCGCCACCCTTGGGGAGACCACTGTGGCGAATGGCACGAAAATTGACAACCTGACGATGGTGGCTCACAACTGCACCATTGGTGAAAATGCAATTCTCTGTGCTCAAGTCGGCTTAGCGGGTTCGACCCACATTGGTAATCATGTCGTTCTTGCGGGGCAAGTGGGGGCAGCGGGTCACTTAACGATTGGCGATCGCACCATTGTCTCCGCCAAATCCGGCATTAGTAGCTCTGTCCCCCCAGATAGTCGCATGGGCGGGATTCCAGCAATGGATCAAACGCTTTACCTCAAGGTCTCAGCCGCAGTCAAGCAATTGCCAGATCTCCTCAAACGGGTTCGCAAATTGGAAGCCAAGGTGGCAGAAGCAGATCAACCGTCTAGTCACCCTCTATAGTGGAACTAGGGGCTAGGATCCTAATTCCTAATCGTTCATGGTCATCATTGAGGGTGGGGGGAGGATCAATCCATCACATGAGTTTGCGACACTCAGTTTATGACTCCGCCAGCAGCTATTCGACTACTCCCCAGTGATCAAGAATTGTTCCAAGCGCTCCTTGGCTACCATGAATTGACGACCAAGGAAGAAAAACAGGCGGCCTTACTGTCCTTGCTCCAGTGCGATCGCGCCCAAGTGATTGTCAAAAGTCTTGCCGAAGCTGCCTTTCCCCAAACAGCCTTTAACTTTGCTCTCTGGATGCTCAACCATGACTTGGTGACACTGGATTGGCTCTACGACATCACCTACCGCATTTCCACCCAAGGGTGCCAAGAAACGATTGATCTGCGCTTGCTCTACAGCAGCCTCAAACACTTAAGTCCGGGGGACGCAGCTATTGTCTTGGGTCAAACCGATGCTGCCCTTAAGGCTATTCGCCTTGATGACTTGGATTTAGCAACCTTGGTTACGACATTGGAACCGGGGGTAGCCATTAGTTTGCTCTCTTGGTTTGTTACCTTTAAGAAAATCACCACGGTGGATCTGGAATACATCAGCCAAATTGTCCAAAAGGTGAAACCCACCCCCGAACCGCCCCAAGAGACCACGGAGATTCACTCCCAGCCCCTCGTCCCCGAACCCCATATCATTGAAGTCACCCTTGAGGACAAACTGCTGGACTTAAATTTGCAATTGGGGGGCACAGAAACAGAGATATTGCCGAAAGTTTTGGATCGCTTTTTATTTCGGCGCACCCGTGACGATAAGGTGGTCTATCGCCCAAATACGCAAGTGGTTCGCCTAGCCTGTGCTGGGGAAGAACGCCGTGACATCCCAGTGCCGGTGCGTAGTGCCAAAACATGGCCACCCGGAGTTTATGTGATTTATCGTGAGGGGGAGTCAGTGCAACTGATGCGCCTACCGGATAATGAGTTCTATGAAATTTTGCCCCTTGGGCCTGATCCCTATCTACGTGCGGAAACCATCGCCCGCATGGTCAAGCAAGGTCAGCCCTAGGTATAGACGGGTAGCGTGAAATGAAAGCAACTGCCCTTACCGGGTTGAGAGTCCACCCAAATCTGGCCGTAGTGCATACGGATAATCTGGCGGCAAAGGGCAAGACCAATACCATAGCCTTCAATGGTGCGATCGCGATCAAGGCGAACCGTCTCCCCAAAAATTTTCTCCTGCTGCTCAATGGGAATCCCAGGACCGCTGTCACAGACGGTGACTTGCACCTTTTGGGTCATGCGGTGAAATGCACTCAGGTGAATCTTGCCCCCTTCGGGAGTGTATTTACAGGCATTGTCTAGCAGGTTGACGAGTACTTGACGAATGCGATCGCCATCGCCATAGACCAAGGGTAAATCCAAGGGAATATCGGTGGTAAAGTGCTGCTTTTTACGTTCAAAATTGAGGCGCACATCCTCAACAATTTCTTGGCAGAGTTGTCGCAGATCGAGTTGCCGCGCCATAATTTGTAGTTTGTCTTGGGGCCCGCGCGCCGCTAAGAGTAAATCCGTAATCAGTTGTCCCATCATCTGGGTTTGACTGCGGGCATGGTGAAACAGGCGTTGGATGTCCTCAATATGGAGTTGCTGACTACTCTCTTCTTGAAGGTTGGCTTCTAGGGTTTCAAGGGCAATCCCAACCGCAGTGAGGGGGTTACGCAACTCATGGGCCAGCAAGCCAATAATCCGATCTTTGAATTGCAGTTGTTCCGCAAGGCGATCGCGCTCTTGACGCAGTTGGAATAGCTCATCTTTGAGGCGACCCAGTTCCATAGAACAATCCGACTGTTCCGCTGCCGACTTTTGCATATCCGCTTGGAGGCCAAGGGCAACTTCCCGCTGCCAGCGCGGCCACCAATAGTCTACCTTTTGCAGCAGCTTGCGACCGGCGAGGGTTTGACGCGGTTCAGGACGGACTTTAATCAAGGCAGGCGTGGCAACCAGCCTGTACTCCTCTAGAAGATAGGGTTGCTCACCAATGGGCACCACTTTTAATTCAAAGCTAAAGTTGGAGGGTAGTTGCTGAATGTGGGCTTGAATGGCAGCGGTTTCCTCTTCATCGCCCGGACGATTGGCAACAAACAGGAGCAAACTGAGCGGCGGTGTCGTTTCTTGGGTAGAACTGGCATCCGCAGACGCTTTCATTGAATCACCGGTGAGTATTCTCAAGGGCAATGAATGGCGCTTCCTCTCTGGGAAACACGACAAAGATTAACTAAATGTTAGCGGATTCTCTCCCGCAACCCAACCTAGGATTGCTGGCCATCGCGGCGACCCAGTTCGTAGATCGCGCCCCCAATGGTTGCCATCAGGCCTAAGCTCAAGGCCCAACTTTGACCCAAGCCAATGCTACAGAGAATAAAACAACCTGTCCCCACAAGAATAAAGGGAATTAGCCCCACCATCCCTGCCCAGAATTCGGCACTTTGGTTCGCTTCGCCGCCAAGCCACGTCACTAAGCGCTGCATCAAGGCCTGTCCCGTGGGATAAAACCCCCAATAGAGGGCGATCGCCCAAAGACCAGAGCCAGCAATCGCAATGGGAGAGAGAGAAACCTGCTGCAAATTCGGAATCATAGAACTCCTTGGAAGAGTTTGGGATCAAACATTTCCCGCAAAGATAAGTAATACGGTGTCAACACACTTGTATCATGCTCAGCGGCACGGGTTTGTATTTCCTTACCCAAAAGGTGCACCATTTGAAACACCAGCTCCCATGTTACGTTCAGGCAGGGATAGAGCATTAGACAGAGGGGAAAAAGCTCCCGTTGCAGTGCGTCAAGACTTTGCTCCAAAAGACAGACCCAAAGGTAGATTTGGAACATCTCGACATCGCGAATGCTGGAAACACGTACACTGGCTTGGGTCAAAGAGCCACTAAAACAGCGGTGCTGGGGGTTGAGTTGGGCGACGCGGTCACAAATGGCGGTGGCGATTGCCGTGCTCTGGGGCAACAGATGACGCACTAAAGCCAATGCCGGATCATTGTAGTCGTAGTTGGCTGCTGCGTTATAGGCACGGTGCAAGGGCATGTAGAGGTGATCATCAATGACCTTGAAGAAACTGCTGAGAATAGGGCGTTGGCTGAGGGGTGCCACCTCCAGCAACAGAACCCCCGTGTGGTGAAACTGCATGCTGACAAAGCCAATCACCCGCGGATCGACGGCGGTATAGCGGCTGCGAATCTCACTAATGACACTAGCCACCTTAGCCGTCATTTGCTGCGTGCCCTTGCCCGCTGCGTAGAGCTTGAGCGTACGCTGGTAAATGTCATGAATGTCCTTGGAGATGCTCCAAGGATCGACGATTTCTGCGGGGATGCCATGGCGAATCATCTCCCCCGCCAAAAACCCTTCCGTGCGCTGCCAAGCCTTAACACTGGCATTGCGCAATTCTGCCAAGAGACGGGGGGCTACCACTGCCGGATCATCCTCAACAAGGGCGGTGGTGGTGAGCTGGGTGATGTAGCGTTTTGCCCAAGCCTGTGCCAGACTGCTCAGGGAACCAGTATCGGGAGCGATCGCGCTCGATCCATTAGTGGCATTGAACATGAGCACCTCCGCCATCTTGAACAGGGCTATAAGCAGAATTGATATTAAGAATTGTAACTTGTTTTAAGCTGATTCTGCCACACTGAGTCACGAACGATCGTTGACCACAACTGCCGATGCCATTAATCTGCCCTATAGCAGCAACACCTTTGGAGAAATTGGATGGACTGGCAATCCTTTGCCGTGAGTTTTGCAATTGTTTTCCTCTCAGAACTGGGAGACAAGAGTCAACTCGTCGCAATTACGTTGGGGAGTAATGCCCGCTCCGCTACCGCTGTCTTTCTAGGCGTGGCTTCTGGCTTGGTGTGTACGACGTTCTTCGGTGTGCTTTTGGGCAGTGGCATTGCCACATTGGTGCCTGTAAAGGTTGTGAAGGCGATCGCTGCCATGATGTTTGCCTTTCTGGGGTTTTATTTGCTCTCTCAAACACCGGCTGACAGCCTTGACAAGGAGCAAATTTGATTATAACCAAAGGATTGATTATCATAGTGACTACAGGTTAGCAAATGGATAACCCTAAAACTGCGATTTAACCGCAATAGGCTACTTAGGTAAGCAAAATCTACTGTTTGAATTTTATTTTTTAGGATAACGCCGTGTTCACGTCTCCTGCTCCCAGTCCCCTACCCCCGATTCGTTCCCTTGAGGATGCGATCGATCGCTGTCAGCGCCTAGGATTGCGCCTCAGTCGGCAGCGGCGTGCCATTCTGGAGCTGCTCTGGGATGCCAAGGATCACCTCTCGGCGCGGCAGATTTACGATCGCCTGAATCAAGCGGGCAAAGACATTGGCCATACCTCTGTGTACCAAAACCTCGAAGCCCTCTCTGAGCATGGCATTATTGAGTGCGTTGAACGCGCCGATGGTCGTCTCTACGGCAATATCAGCGATAGTCACAGCCATGTCAATTGTCTCGATAGCCAAAAAATTATTGACGTTCACGTCGAGCTACCCCCCTCCCTCATTGCTGAGATTGAAGCAAAAACTGGCGTGAAAATTGTTGACTATCGCATTGATTTTTACGGTTATCAAAACACTGAGCCGAGTGCCCAAGGATAGCTGCCGTGGCCAATCCCCAACATCTTCAGCTTCTCAAGCAGGGGGTTACCGCTTGGAATCAATGGCGGGAACAAAACAGCGAGATTCGTCCTGATCTAGGGCAGGCTGATCTAACGGGCGCCAATCTCGAGCTATACAACCTCACAAATGCCAATCTCGATCAGGCCAATTTGGCAGGTGCGGATCTGCGCAATGCCTTACTCAAGGATGCCTACATGGCTGGAGCAAACCTCTACATGAGTGACCTGATTGAGGCGGATTTGCAGGGCGCCTGTTTGCAGCGGGCTACCTTAGCGGGTGCTGATCTCTACAAGTCAAACATTGCCATGGCCGATCTGCGCCAAGCCAACTTGGTGGGCACCCTACTGCGGCGAGTGAGCCTAGTGGAAGCGACCCTTGCCTATGCCAACCTCACCCGTGCCAATCTCTTTCAGGCCAACCTGCACTTAGCCGATCTCAAGAGCGCAATTTTGCAAGAGGCGATTCTCGAAAGTGCTAGTCTCATTGAGGCGAACTTTGAATATGCAGTTCTCATTGCGGCCAAGATGTCGAAGGCCAATGCCCGCCGTGCCAACTTTAAGGGGGCAAACCTCTACAAAGCAGAAATGGACGGCATGGATCTACGGGATGCGATTCTCGATAAAGCTTAGAACCAACAACTTGTGCAAAGGCAAGGTTCAGGCTACGTTAGAGGTGAATCATCCTCGCCTATTGCAACTCGAAAGGAATGCCTGTGACTAAAAGCATCCGTAATACAGCACGTATGGTTCTTGGTGTGATTTTTGGGATTATTGGGCTTGTCGGCTTCATTTTACCCCTAGTGCCAGGAACGCCTTTTTTGCTGATAGCGGCAGCTTGTTTTAATTCCATGGAACCAGAGGAGACCTCTAGCGTTAGTTCCCCAAGAAATGAATCGCCCCCAGTGGCATGAAATACTTTTTCCTCACAGAGGGGTGGCAGATTGGCCGCGTGTGGGAACCCCAAGGCCTCTGGGATGAGCAAGCGTGGCGACGAGCGCCGGTAATCACCCGTACCTGCCTCTACATCCTAGAGGGAGAGGAAAAGCTCTGGCTGTACCAAGTGGAGGAGAGGGTACTCATGGTGGAAGTCAAGCCGAGTCATCCTGATCCCGCCTCGACCATTGGCCAAGTGGTACTGAAACGCCTAATGAGTGCGGAGGATGTGCTGACGTACCTGTGCACCACGCCTGCTATTTGCGAAATTCAAGTGGATAGAACCTCTGGTCCGCTGACGGGCGATCGCCCCTAGCGAGTGTTAAGTCCTTGGTACAACTGGGTAAAGAACTTGATCAACGCTAGCTTCAGTGCTGCCTGTTTGGGGTAAACTAGTTCGATGTCGTTGCCAACCGATGGAAACGCAGTCGGCAACTCAACCCTAGACTTTCGTGATTGACCAATTGTAAGGTGTCCTTTGGTTGCAAACTCCGCTGCCTGCCTTGATGGCAAATCCTTAGCCCAGTTCATTGAACGCCAGTTGGCTGATCATGTGCGGACGTTTCAAGCCCAGTGGGGGCGATCGCCCGGGTTGGCCGTGTTGCGGGTTGGCGATGATCCCGCCAGTGCAGTGTATGTCCGTGCCAAAGAACAGGCCTGTGGCCGCGTCGGGATTCAATCCTTTGGTGCCCATTTACCGGCCACCATTACAGAAGCGGATTTATTGGCCAGAATTACTGAGCTAAATCAGGACGAACGGGTGGATGGCATTCTGCTGCAATTGCCCCTGCCGCCCCACCTTGATCCCCGTCCCCTGCTATACGCGATTCATCCGGATAAAGACGTGGATGGCCTGCATCCCGAAAATCTGGGTCGGCTAGTGCGCGATGAACCGGGACTGCGCAGTTGTACCCCTGCTGGAGTGATGCAGCTTTTGGCCGCCTATGGCATTGATGTTGCAGGTCGCTCGGCAGTGGTCGTGGGTCGCAGTATTTTGGTTGGCAAGCCCCTCGCGCTGATGTTACTCACCGCCAATGCAACGGTGACGATCGCCCACTCGCGCACCCGTGATCTCGCCAGTGTCACCCGTAGTGCTGAGATTTTAGTCACGGCGATGGGACAGCCGCGGCGGATTACTGCCGACATGATTCGGCCGGGAGCAGTGGTCATTGATGTCGGGATTAATCGCATTCAACGCCCCGACGGTAAATCGAGTCTCTGGGGCGATGTGGACTATGAGGCTGCCTGTGCTGTGGCCAGTTATATTACCCCTGTTCCGGGGGGCGTCGGTCCGATGACCGTTGCCATGTTGTTGCACAATACTGTATGGAGCTATTGTCGCCGTCACAATTGGCACAAGCCCCTGCTCTCGTTGACCTCTATGCCGCCTGCACGCCGAGGAGATGTTCATGATTTCCGCTGATCCCCCCCAAGTTCATCAAGCTGACGCGTTTGATCTCAAGGCCTATCTCAAGGAACGGCAAGCCCTTGTGGAAGCGGCACTCGAAGCCTCGATTCCGGTGGCTTACCCGGAAAAAATTTACGATGCGATGCGCTACTCACTGATGGCGGGGGGCAAGCGGCTGCGGCCAATTCTCTGTTTGGCCACCTGTGAGTTGATGGGGGGCACTGTGGAAATGGCGATGCCGACGGCCTGTGCCCTAGAGATGATCCACACGATGTCGCTGATCCACGATGATCTGCCGGCTATGGACAATGATGACTACCGTCGCGGCAAGCCCACAAATCACAAAGTCTATGGCGAAGATATTGCCATTCTGGCGGGGGATGGCTTACTGGCCTATGCCTTTGAATATGTGGTGGAGCAAACGAAAAACGTGCCTGCAGAATATCTGCTGAAAATTGTGGCGCGGTTGGGGCATGCGGTGGCAGCAACGGGATTAGTGGGTGGTCAAGTGGTGGACTTGGAGTGTGAAGGGCAGCCCAACATTGGTTTAGAAACGCTGCATTTTATCCACTCCCACAAAACGGGGGCACTACTGGAGGCCGCTGTGGTTTCTGGGGCATTACTGACGGGGGCGAATGAATCTGATGTGGCCCGCCTGTCGCGCTATGCGGCAAATATTGGCTTGGCGTTCCAGATTGTGGATGACATTTTAGACATTACTTCCACCCGCGATGTCCTCGGTAAAACCGTTGGTAAAGATGTGGCCGCCCAAAAAATGACGTACCCGCGCCTGTGGGGTCTGGAAAAATCCCGCCAAGAGGCTGAACGCTTGGTGGCAGCGGCGAAGGCAGAGTTGGCTGTATATGGGTCAGCCGCCGTTCCTTTGCAGGCGATCGCCGACTACATTACCAGCCGCAGTCATTAACGATCCCGAAGTGGGTTAGGATGGGCGCAGAGTTTGTCCTTGTCCGTAACCATGATGGACGGTCTTCGTGAGCTACTGGCTAACCATGTCCTCTGGGTCGCCCTTGCCGCCAGCGCGATCGCCCAAATGCTCAAGTTACTGATTGACATTGCCAAACACCGCAAGCTCAATTTCCGCGTTCTGGTGGAAACGGGGGGGATGCCCAGTTCCCATTCCGCCCTTGTTACTGCTCTGGCGACTGGGGTGGGGCTGCAGCGGGGCTGGGATAGCATTGAGTTTGCGATCGCCGTTGTCTTTGCCTGTATTGTCATGTACGATGCGGCGGGGGTTCGCCAAGCGGCTGGCAAACAAGCCCGCATTCTCAATCAAATTGTTGATGAATTTTTCCAAGAAGGGCACGAATTAGCCGAAGCGCGCCTCAAGGAGTTATTGGGGCACACCCCCATTCAAGTCATTGTTGGTTCCGCCCTTGGGGTGGCGATCGCTTGGCTAGCGCTCTAAGGTTTTGCCCAGCGGTTATCGCCCTGTCTCGCGACCATAGCGATCCTCAAAGCGGACAATATCATCTTCGCCAAGGTAGGCTCCCGACTGTACCTCGATCATTTCAAGGGGAATTTTCCCCGGATTGGCCAAGCGGTGCACAGCGCCCACAGGGATATAGGTGGACTCATTCTCCGTCAGCAGAAACGTCTTGCCATTGCAGGTAACCTCCGCTGTGCCACTGACGACAATCCAATGTTCCGCGCGGTGATGGTGCTGTTGCAGCGAAAGACTTGCCCCCGGCTTGACCGTAATCCGCTTCACTTGAAAGCGATGACCCGTGTCAATGGAGTCGTAGTGTCCCCAAGGGCGATAGACCACGCGATGATTGTAGGCCTCACTGCGCTTTTGGGCTTGCAGTTGCTCCACCACTTGTTTCACCTGTTGTGCCGCTTCCTGATGGGCAATGAGAACGGCATCAGCGGTTTCTACAATAATCAGGTTTTCCACCCCCAGTAGGGCAACCAAGCGGTTTTGACTATGGACAAAGCAATCTTTGCTGCCATAGGTGAGGACATCGCCACGGCAACTGTTGCCAAATTCATCCTTGGGTGTCACCTCCCAGAGACTCGACCAAGACCCCACATCACTCCATCCGCACTCTAGGGGAACTACTGCTGCTTTTTGCGTCTTTTCCATCACCCCATAGTCCACCGATAGACTGGGACACTGACTCAAGGGTGCTTTTGCCAAGCGGATAAAGTCCAAATCCTCCTGCCCCTCCCGCAGTGCCAAGCGGCAATAGTGCAAAATGTCTGGCTGCTGCTGTGCCAATTCTGCTAAGAAGCTCTGGGCGCGGAAGAGAAACATACCGCTATTCCAAAGGTAATGGCCATCCGCCAGATAGGCCTCTGCCCTTGCCAAATCGGGTTTTTCCACAAACTCTGCCACCCGATAGGTGTGGGCATCACTGAGAGCTTCCCCCCGCCGAATGTAGCCGTAGCCTGTATGGGGAGAGGTGGGCGTAATACCAAAGGTCACTAACCAGTCCTTGGCGGCGGGTGCAAGTGCCCGTTGTAGCCCCTGCTGAAAGGCGGCAACATCCTGAATCAAATGATCCGCTGGTAGCACCAAAAGAATGGCATCGGTGGCGAGGACTTCTGTGACATAGAGCGCAGCAAGGGTAATCGCAGGAGCCGTATTGCGCCCCAAGGGTTCGAGCAAAATCCGCGTTGGTGTCACCCCTAGCTCTTGAAATTGTTCTGCTACCAGGAAGCGATGGGCTTCATTGGCGACAACGACGGGGGGGTGAATTTGGGGTAAACCCTGCAAGCGTTGCCACGTTTGTTGTAGCAGACTCTGCCCTTCGGCAGTTAAGCGCATAAACTGCTTGGGATGGGCTTGGCGCGATAATGGCCAAAGGCGACTGCCGGCTCCCCCCGATAGAATCACTGGAATACAGTCCATCCAAGGTTCCCCTCAGGTAATGCGACGCTTAAGCGTAGTGTATCGCCAAAGAACTTCGTCTTAGTTCAGACCCCTGTTCTTTCTGTTGCTTATTTTCTTGGGGCTACTGTTTTGGCTTTGGCGGTGCCCGATGAATGGCAGTGAAGGGCTGAGGTGGCGTTTCCCCTTGGTTAAGGTTTGGCAATTCGATTCATCAAGAGACTTAAAGCCCTTGCCGATTCTCCTTAGGATAGAATGTGGGCTGATCAGCGTTAGGGTTTCCTATGGCAATTAAAAAGGGAGATTTGGTAAAGGTCGTTGCTGAAAAGTTGGCCAACAGTGTTGAGGCGTTGGCCAGTGATCATCGCTATCCCCCCTATCTGTTTGAGGGGCGGGGCGAGGTAGTGGAGATTCGCGGTGACTATGCGCAGATTAAATTTCCAGTGCCCACCCCTACAGTTTGGCTGCGCCTTGATCAACTGGAGGTCGCCAAATAACCCCAATTAGTCCCAATTAGTGTCTCCTGCTAGTCTGTGAGCCAGTGAAGAGCACCAGTGTTAGCAATTTTCAGCGTGTCTGGATATGATGGAGGCAATGCTGTTGCTTAACATTTGGTAATGTTAGTTCAACCTTCGCAACCTCAACGCTGGTTTCAGTGGCTCAAGGAGACGCTCCTTTTTGGGCAAGAACCCAGTGGCGAACTCTTAGCCATTTTGCTGGTGTATTTTGTCCAAGGGGTGTTGGGCTTAGCACGGCTGGCCATTAGCTTTTTCTTTAAGGATGAATTGGGTTTGTCGCCGGCGCAAGTGGCGGCATTGATGGGTGTGGCTGCGCTGCCTTGGGTAATTAAGCCGGTGTTTGGCCTCATTTCTGATAGCCTACCGCTCTTGGGATTTCGCCGCCGCTCCTATCTCGTCCTGTCTGGGCTGCTCGGCTGTGGGGCGTGGTTGAGCTTGGGGACGTGGGTGGCTACCCCTTGGCAGGCAACGGCGGCAATTTTGGCGGCGTCGATCGCGATCGCCCTCAGTGATGTGATTGTGGATTCACTGGTGGTGGAACGGGCACGCCAAGAATCTCCCACCGAAATGGGAACGCTGCAATCTTTGAGTTGGGCCGCCACTGCTTTGGGGGGCATCCTCACCGCCTACTTCAGTGGTCAACTGTTGCAGTGGTTTAGTCCGCGTACGGTGTTTCAAATTACGGCGGTGTTTCCGCTGCTGGTATCGGGGGTAGCGTGGGCGATCGCCGAAGCACGAGTGACGGTTCGCCCCCAACTCAGTCAAACATGGCAGCACATTAACCGCGTGCGCCAAGCCATGATGCAAAAACGCATTTGGTTGCCCGTTGCCTTTCTCTTCCTGTGGCAAGCCACCCCTGGCTCAGAATCCGCCTTCTTTTTCTTTACAACCAATGAACTGGGCTTTCAGGCTGAGTTTTTGGGACGGGTGCGCCTTGTCACTAGCATCGCCTCCCTCTTAGGGGTGTGGATTTTCCAGCGCTACTTGAAAACGCTGCCCATTCGTACCATTTTTTTCTGGAGTACGATTCTCTCAGCGGTTTTGGGACTCTCTAGCCTGATTTTGGTCACCCATCTGAATCGCCAATGGGGCATTAGTGACCAGTGGTTTAGCTTGGGGGATAGTTTGATTTTGGCCGTCATGGGGCAAATTGCCTTTATGCCGGTACTGGTCTTGGCAGCGCGGCTATGTCCGTCGGGAATTGAGGCCACCCTCTTTGCCCTGCTGATGTCCATTAGCAACCTTGCCAATCTGGTCTCCCATGAGTTGGGGGCACTGCTGACCCACTGGCTAGGGATTACCGAGCATCATTTCGATCGCCTGTGGTTGCTAGTGCTCATTACCAACCTGAGTACGCTATTGCCCCTACCGCTGTTGAACTGGTTACCGCAGCAGGTGTCACCGCCCACGTCTTCATCCAATGTCAGTGTTGAATTGGAGCCAAGTGTGTCATGACTGGAGTCTTAGATTGCCCCTATACGATGGCGGATTGGCGGGGGGGGACGGAATCCCTCACCCAAGAGTATGACTATTGGATTGATGATGTCGAAGGCACGGTGCCAACGGATTTGGTGGGCACCCTCTACCGCAATGGCCCTGGCCTCTTGGAGCGTGGGGGTGTTCCTTTAGCCCATCCCTTTGATGGCGACGGCATGATCTGCGCTTTTCGCTTTGAGAATGGCCGGGTGCATTTTCGCAACCGCTATGTGCGCACCGCCGGATTGTTGGAGGAAGAAAAAGCCAATCGGCTTCTCTATCGCGGTGTCTTTGGTACCCAAAAGCCGGGTGGGTGGCTGCCCAATTTCCTTGATACTCGTGTCAAAAACATTGCCAATACCCACGTGATCTATTGGGCTGGCAAATTACTGGCGCTGTGGGAAGCCAGTCTGCCCCATCGCCTCGACCCGGTGACCCTAGACACGATTGGACTGGACAATCTAGAGGGTCGGCTCAAAGATAGCGATGCCTTTGCTGCACATCCCCGCTTTGACCCGCAGATGCAGCGGCTAGTGAACTTTGGTGTCAAGCCCGGCCTGAGCACCCGCATTACGCTCTATGAATTTGATGCCAGTGGTCAGTGTGTCTCGCAACCCGTCTTTCACATTCCAGGCTTTGCTTTTATCCATGACTTTGCCTTGACCGCCAATTACGCCATTGTTTTTCAAAATCCGGTGCAGTTTAACCCCTTGCCCTATCTATTGGGACTGCGGGGGGCAGCGCAGTGCATTCAGTTTAATGCTCAGGAACTGACGCGGGTTTGGCTGCTGCCTCGTCGCGGTGGCACCCCTCAGATGTTGACGATGCCCGCCTGTTTTGTCTTTCACCATGCCAATGCCTATGAAGTGGGGGATGAGATTCATCTGGAGTCCATTGCCTATAGCCACTTTCCCAATCTGGAACCGGGCATGGATTTTCGGGAGGTGAATTTTGCCGCGCTGCCCTCAAGCCTGCTGTGGCGAATTCAATTGAACCCGAAAACCAAGGCGGTGGACTGGCAAGTGGTGAGCGATCGCCCCTGTGAATTTCCTGTGGTGCATCCTGCCAAAGTGGGACAACCCTATCGCTACATTTATCTGGCGGCCGGGCATGATCCGAAAATCAATGCCCCTCTCCAAGCGCTATGGCGGTGCGATCGCCAGACGGGTGAGGAACAATTTTGGTCAGCAGCGCCGCGAGGATTTGTCAGCGAACCCATTTTTGTCCCCCGTGGTCTGCAAAAAGGTGACTTTCTCTGGCAAGGGGCGCAAGGGGAGGAGGAGGGCTGGCTCTTGCAGGTGGTCTATGATGCCAGTTGCCACAAATCACAACTGCTGATCTTTGATGCGGCGGCCATTAGTGCTGGGCCTGTGGCACGGTTGCGCTTGAAACACCACATTCCCTACGGTCTTCACGGTTCATTTACCACAGCAGTCTAGGCAATGGGTATCGAAATTGAGCGCAAGTTCCTTGTCACAAGCGAAGAATGGCGATCGCTAGCCACTAGTGTTTCCCATTTTGCCCAAGGCTACCTGTCAACGGTTCCCGAACGAACGGTACGGGTGCGTCTTGCGGGCGACGAGGCATGGCTCACGATTAAGGGCAAAGCCAGCGGTGGCCAACGCCGCGAGTATGAGTATGCTATCCCCGTTGCTGATGCAAGGGAACTCCTTGAGGAATTGTGCCTACAACCGATCATTAAGAAAAATCGCTATCGCATCCCAGCGGGTGATCTGTGTTGGGAAGTGGATGAATTTACTGGGGCCTGTGCCGGCCTAATTTTGGCAGAAATTGAATTGCCCTCCCCCGACTATCCTCTGACTTTACCCCCGTGGATTGGCCTTGAGGTCACCGATGACCCCCGCTATACCAATGCCTACCTAGCGGAGCACCCCTATCAGGAGTGGGCAACCTGAATTCCTGAGATTCGATAGGATACAAAAATATCGCCACGGCTTCCCTATGCTTGCTCGGATTCGCCAGATTACCCAGACCCTCACCCCCCGTCTCATTGAAATTCGTCGCCATCTGCACCGCTACCCCGAATTGAGTGGCCAAGAACATCAAACCGCTGCCTATGTAGCTGGCGTGCTTTCCTCCGCAGGCTTGATGGTGAAACAGGATGTGGGGAAGGTGGGGGTGATTGCCGAGTTGGTGGGGAATCCCAAGGCGGATCGATTACTGGCCATTCGCACCGATATGGATGCCCTGCCGATTCAAGAGCGCACGGGGCTGGAGTTTAGCTCGAAACATGTGGGGGTGATGCACGCCTGCGGTCATGATGTCCACACCACCGTTGGCCTTGGGACGGCGATGGTTCTAGCGGCCTTGAAGGAAGAGTTCCCCGGACGGGTGCGGTTTATTTTTCAGCCCGCGGAAGAAATTGCCCAAGGGGCGAGTTGGATGATTGCCGATGGCGCCATGAAAGAGGTGAGTGCCATTTTGTCACTCCATGTTTTCCCCTCAATTCCAGCGGGAGAGGTGGCGGTACGCTATGGGGCGCTGACGGCAGCCGCCGATGATATTGAGCTAACCATTTTGGGAGAATCAGGGCATGGTGCCCGCCCCCATGAAGCCGTGGATGCGATTTGGATTGCCGCCCAAGTGATCAGTGCTCTGCAACAGGCCATTAGTCGTACCCAAAATCCGCTGCGGCCAGTGGTGGTTACCTTCGGCAAGATCCAAGGGGGACGAGCACCGAATGTCATTGCCGATCAGGTGACGCTTCAGGGAACGGTGCGATCGCTCCACCCGGAAACCCGTGCTACCCTCCCTACTTGGATTGAGCAAATTGTTGCCAATGTCTGCCATGCCTATGGTGCCCGTTACAAGCTCCACTATCGGCGGGGGGTGCCAGGGGTCGAAAACACCCCCTACCTGTCGCAATTGCTAGCAGAGGCGGCGACTGATGTGGTAGGTACCCCCCATGTGCATATTTTGGCGGAGCCGTCCCTCGGCGCCGAAGATTTTGCCCTGTACCTAGAACATGCACCGGGAGCCATGTTTCGCCTTGGCGTCGGGTTTCGCGATCGCCCCAACTATCCCCTGCATCATCCGGAGTTTGATGTGGACGAACAAGCTATCCCCGTGGGCGTGATGACCCTTGCCTATGCCGCCTGCCGCTATTGGCAGATCCCTTATTAATGACGGTTGGCATGATAGAGCATACCTAGGGCGATCGCACTGACAATGACCTTGGGTAGCCAGCTGGCCACGATGGGCGACACCGCTCCCCCTTCTCCAAAGGCGGTGAACATAAAGGCGCTGACATAATAACCAAAAATAATCGCCACACTCAGGCCAAAGGCACGTCCCTGTCCTTGGCGGGGAAAACTGCTCCCCAAAACAGCGCCAACAACTGCAAAACTCAAGCACAAAAAGGGGAGGGAGAGTTTTTCCTGCAACTGCACCCGCCACTGCCGCAGGCGCTTGACATCCCCACTTTCTGCCAAAATTTGCAGGTAGCGATACATTTCACGGCTGGTCATAAACTCTGGTGCCCGTGTTTCCATGGCCAAATCAAGGGGGGTGCGAGGATAGGCAAACGTTCGCTCTGAAAATGTTTCTGCCATCTCATAGTCGCGATCGCCCTGCAGGCGATGGTAGGTTCCCTGACGGAACAGCCATGCAGAGCCTTGCCACATTGCTTCTTGAGCCGTGATAATTTCCCGCAGTTGTCCCTGCTCAAAGTTCAGTACCGTTACCCGACCCATCACCTGACCATCAAATCCGTGGGCAAAAAAGAGTTGCTGAAGCTGTCCCTCGGCAAAACGGCGGTAGAAGATATTGCGGGTCTGAAACGGGGGTTGGGGGCGTTGAATTGCGACTTCCAAGGTCTGGATGGCACGGTAGGCCATGGGGGGAGCCACCAGTTCATTGAGGGCAAAGGTCAAGACCAAGGCACAGAACCCCGCTAAGAGCGCTGGTCGCACCAGACGCAACGGACTCACCCCACAGCTTTTGCACGCAATCAGTTCACTGCGGCGGGAGAGCTGACTATAGGCGAGGAGCGAACCAAAGAGCATCGCCATGGGAATGCCCAGCACGGCAAAGGTGGGCAAACGCAGAAAAAAGACTTGAATGGCGCTGAGAATCCCCAGATTGTGCTCCACCATGTTGCGAATGAGGTAGAACACGGTGCCAATCACGGCAGCGATCGCCGTAAAAATGCCAAAACCAAAAACAAAAGGACGGATCATCTCCCGCAGGATATAGCGATCCAACAGGGAGAATCGCGGCTGCCAAGACATCTGTTGCAGTGGTCGGGCGATCGCCAGCATCATCTATAGCCCCAAGCAGGGTTTCGCCAACTTCCAATAACGAAAGAAGCGCTTCAAATCGGCATTGGCAGGTAACGTGACGAAGGGTTCTGGCTCTAGAATCTCTAGCGGATAGGCCAACTGCTGACAAATGGTGCGAAAGCGAGGGCTAGGACTGGCCATAGTGACCACGCGATCGCCCCCGTGCACCTCAACAAAGGCATTCACCAAGGGAGCCACCTCACCACGGTACATCTGCAGCGGTAGATCAAGCAGGCACTCATAGAGAAACACCAGCCGCTTCAGGCGAATTTGCCACTCCTTGAGTAGCGCTACATCCCATACAAAAATGGCCGGCGCGTTGGGATAGCGGTCAAAGATGGGCGCCTTGGGGTCGAGGCAGTCTCCATGAACCCAAAGAATTGGCTGCCCCATTAGCGTTGCATGGCCTCTTTTTTCAACTGTTTGCTATCCCGCTGCGCTGCTGCTGCCAAGTCCGCATCCAAGAGGGTCTGACCCGTGGCCGCTAAATAGACATCATCCAGACTTGGTCGCGACTGCGCCAAGCTAAAGAGGGGTAATCCCGCTTGATCCAGTGCTGTTCTAATTGCTTCAATTGCCACCGCGGCTTCAGTAACAACAAGATTGAGAGAATTGCCCTGATTGGCATTAATGAGCACCGATTTCACACAGTCCAATTGACTGAGCAGGGCTTGAGCCATTTGTGCCTCTTGACGCGGTGTAAACTCCCGCACCCGCAACGTCACGCGATCGCCCCCAATATTGGCTTTGAGTTCTTCAGGAGCACCACTGGCAATGACGCGCCCCTTATCGAGAATTGCTAAGCGATCGCTGAGCAGATCCACTTCCTCAAGATAGTGGCTGGTCAAGATGATCGTCAGTCCCTGAGCCTTGAGATGCCGCAGCACATCCCAAATCACTTGGCGACTTTCAATGTCGAGGCCTACGGTGGGTTCATCCAAGACAAGAACTTGGGGTTGGTGCAGCAGTCCCGCCGCGAGATCAAAGCGTTTGCGAATACCACCAGAGTAGGTACCACACTGGCGATCGCGCCATGCAAGTAAATCCAACCGTGCCAGCACCGCCTCAATGCGCTCTGGAATCAGGCTACGGGGAATGTGGTACAGGGCCGCCTGCAATTCTAGAAATTCCTGGCCCGTAAGGATTTTATCCAGCGCTACCTCCTGAGCCACATAGCCCAATTTTTGGCGCACCAAATGGGGTTGGTGCAGTACCGATAGGCCACAGACTTCCAACACCCCCGCATCCGGTCGCGAGAGGGTACATAGACAGCGCAGTGTTGTCGTTTTCCCTGAGCCATTCGGCCCCAGCACCCCAAAAATTTCCCCTTGATGGGCGCTAAAGGAGACATCGGCCACCGCTGTAATGGCACCGTAGGACTTCTTCAGATGTTCGACCTTTACCGTGGCTGTCATGGTCATTCACTCTGTGTGCGATTCCCTTAACATTTTGACAGATATTTCTCCTTGCTTTGGTGCGCGTGCTACAACAGCAACTAGAGCCTATTGGGTGGGTTTCCCATGGCCACTGCCGAAACTGCGCCGATTGCCGAAGTCATGCACCTGACGGGCGATCGCCTGCGACTGCGGATTCAAGAACTGAAAACGGATGCTGCCTTTCGCGATTCCCTAAGTGCTTATCTGAAAACCCTCCAAGGGATCAAGTCTGTTCACGTTAACCCCCTTGCCGCCTCAATTACCATTGAGTATCACCTCGAACAAATCACGCCCCTACAACTGCTGGCTGCGATTCAATTTTGGGGCGAGGTCCAGATCATTGGCCAAGGCAATAAGGGCTTGCAAAACCTTACCCGCGCCTTTGATCTCGAACCCGAAGAGGTAGGCAATAAACTCACCTCCATGGGCGGATTTCTCATGGGCGGCTACGTGGGCGATATTCTCGGTGGCATGGTGGGGGGAACGGCGGGTGGCCTCTTTATGGGGCCTGCGGGTGCGGTCATGGGGGTGCAAGTGGGCACCTTTGTTGGCGGTGTCATCGGTGCGCGACTGGGGATGGAAGCCACTGAGCAAATCACCCAACTGCAATTTACTGCCCTTGAGGAAACTCCGGAACGGGTCGCGAAAGCCTTGGAGATTCGCAGCGGTGACGAAATCGGGGGTACAGCCGGTGAAATTGCTGGCGGCTTGGCGGGGCAAGTGGTTTTGGGGCCTGTGGGCGAAACCGTCGGGCGCGTAGTGGGCAATATGGTCGGTTCCCAACTGGGGGAAGATCTCGGGCGACAGTTGGCGGCGCCATCCCCTGAGGAACCTCCTCCCCCATCCCTGCATCTTTTCCTAGAGTGGTGGGTTAAAACCAGTCAAGCCTTTACTAAGGAAACGCTATTGGCGACCCTCGGTGGCATGGTGGCACGGGCAATTCTGGGGCCTCAGGCGGAAGCTGAGGGCATCCGAGCCGGTACCCGCATTAGCCGTCATCTCGATATGCAACTGTCCAACACCGCAGCAAAGGAGAAAAAAGTATAATCCTAAGGTAATGGCCTATGGATGATGTCCAGCGCGACAGGAGCGAACTGATGCTCGATACAATTTTACTCCTCATTATCGTCGTGATGGGAATTGCCGTTGGCTTCAACAGCATTGACCTCCTCCCAGAAACGGTTCTTGCTCAAGTGGCCAATGTACGGGGATTGCAGTGGGTCATGGCTGGCTTTGGCGCCATCGTTGGCATTGCCCTTGGTTTATTGTCGCAGTCCCTTTACCATCGTCTCGAGCGCAGCATCCGCCAATTGCCCCCAGAAACGCTCCTGTCGCGGGCTGTGGGTCTTGTGGTGGGGCTGCTCTTGGCCAACTTGATGCTGGCACCGATTTTCCTGTTGCCCATTCCCAAAGATTTTTCGTTTGTTAAACCCCTGATTGCTGTTCTCACCAGCATTGTCTTCGCCTATTCGGGAACCACCTTGGCCGATAGCCATGGACCTGCGCTCCTGCGGTTGATTAACCCCAATGCCGTGGCAAGCACGCTCCTAGCGGAAGGGATGCTCAAACCAGCCCGTGCCAAGGTGCTGGATACCAGTTGTATTATCGATGGGCGGATTGAGGCTCTGTTGAATCTGGGGGTGCTGGAAGGGCAAATCATTGTGCCCCAGTTTGTCCTTCAAGAATTACAACTGATTGCCGATGCAGGGAATGAGCAAAAGCGGATTCGGGGGCGGCGGGGGCTCGATGTTCTCAATCGTCTCCAAGCCAGTTTGGGCGATCGCATTGTCATTCACTCCGCAGACTACCCAGAATTAACGACGGTGGATGCCAAGCTGGTGCGCCTGTGCCAAGAGATCAATGGCACCCTTGTCACCAATGATTTGAATCTGAACAAAGTTGCTCGCTTCCAAAAAGTGGATGTCTTTAACGTCAACGAGTTAGCTCAAGCCCTGCGCCCCATCTATCTCCCCGGCGATACGCTGGAGCTGAAAATTCTCAAGGAAGGGAAAGAACCGGCGCAAGGGGTGGGCTACCTTGAGGATGGCACGATGGTGGTTGTCGAAGAGGGCGTGGATCACATTGGCGATCAATTGTCAGTGGTTGTCACCAGTGCCCTGCAAACCTCGGCAGGACGGATGATTTTTGCCCGCCTGCAAATGCCAACGATGGCCTAAATTTCCTCTTGTTCTAGGGGGTCTGCTTATGGCCCATGAGCCGCCCAAGCACGTTTCACCCCCCCAACTGGTTTCACCGTGGGTCTGGGGTCTGTTTGTTTTCAGTATCCTATTCCTCTTTGGTGTGCTGCTGGCGACGGTGTGGCGACCGACGCTCTTTCCCATTGATTTGGTCAATCCAGATCAGCTGCGGCCGCTACCCGACCTCTTGCAGATGCCCAGCGATGAGATGAGTGGGTGGTGGCCGATTGTGCTTGCGGGCATGGTGGCGATCGCCCTCAATTTTATTCCCAGCAATAACGTTAGCCGCCTGATTATTCGCTTCATTGTCATTCTCTTTGGCTGTCGCTACTTGGTGTGGCGCGGCTGGGTCACGCTCAATGATGCCCACTGGTTGAGTTTTGTCGCGAGTGTGGGGTTCTATGGCCTTGAGGTACTCTACTTTTTCACCTATCTGCTCTACTTTTATCAAACGGCTTGGCTGACGACTGCATGGCGATCGCGACAGGCAAATTACTATCAGCAGGCGGTTCTCAGTGGCGAATACTGCCCCAGTGTGGATATTTTCATTCCCACCTATAATGAGCCTCCCTATATTTTGCGGCGGACGATTGTGGCCTGTCAGGGGATCAACTACAGGAATAAAAGTATCTATGTCCTCGACGATGGTCGGCGATCGGAAATTGCCGATCTCTGTCAGCAGCTAGGGGTCAACTACCTCACCCGCCCCACCAATGAGCACCGCAAAGCAGGCAACCTCAACCATGCCCTGAAACACACCAGCGGTGAACTGATTGCGGTTTTTGATGCCGACTTTATTCCTTTTCAGAACTTTTTGACTCGCACGGTGGGCTTTTTCCAAGATGATCAGGTGTCTATGGTGCAAACCCCCCAGCACTTTTTTAACCCTGACTACCACTCCCAAAACCTTGGCATTGAGTTTATGATGCCCGGCGATATGGAGTATTTTTTCGGCTTTATTCAGCCGGGGCGGGACTTTGGCAACGCCATCATTTGCTGCGGTACCTCCTATGTGGTGCGGCGCCGTGACCTAGAAGCCGTAGGGGGGTATTACACCCGCTGTGTGGTTGAGGATTTCCAGACGGGGACAAAGATGCAAATTGCTGGCTACCGCCTGATTTATCTGAACGAGATCCTCAGCATGGGGGAATCTCCCCGCAACTTTCAGGATCATTTGGAACAACGGCTGCGGTGGCTTCAGGGGAATATGCAGATCTATTTCTGTGGCGATGATCTGCCCATCTGGTCAAAGCTCTCTTGGTTTCAGCGCAGTTGTCACGTCTCGCTGCTATTGCACAACATCAATCCCTTTATCCGCACCTGCTTTCTCATTGGCCCCTTTTTGAGCCTAATGACCGGTATTTCCCTGACGGTAGCCACGTTTGGTGAGTATCTCTTCTATGCTCTGCCCTATACACTGCTGACGATCGCCACCTTTAGCTGGGCCACCGAAGGGCGCTATTTTTCCGTCTGGGGTGAGGTCTATGAAGTCACCTTTGCCTTTCCGGGAATGGTGCAACTGATTAAAATTTTCCGCAATCCCTTTGGCAAAATTGGCAGTATTGTCACCAACAAGGGTACGCTCTCCAATCGCAAACGCTTGAATTTACGCTATACATGGCCGCTGGCAGCCTTTGTAATTGCTGTGGGGGTGGGGATTTCTATCCGCTATGGGGGTTACTGGCTCCATATCTGGCCACCGATGGAGTATGAACGGGCGGGGCTAGAGGTAATGTTGGCTTGGACTATCTATAATGCCTTTACTGCCTTGATTGCGGTTTTGTCCTCTATTGATCAGCCCACCCGCCGTCAGAGCGATCGCTTTCCCGTTTGCACCGTCTGTCGTTTCCAACTGGGGGATCAAACCTACTGGGGCTATACCCGCGATGTCTCAGAGACCGGTGCTGCCCTATTGCTGACCGCCGGGCGTTTTGTCGAGACCCAGGGAGATCCGGTAGGCACACTGACCTTTTTGGAGCAGGACTTTACTGTGACCGCAGCAGTTGTGCGTACCCGTGCAGAAGAAGAGCGGTGCTGCATTTACCTACGATTTTTAGAGGTCAGTGATGAGGCGCAGCGGCGATTGGTGCAGTTACTCTATGGGGGTCTGACCTGGTGGCACAAACCGAAAGCGCCCCATGGCTTGGATGCCTTTTGGGCAATGTTGATTCGTTTATTTGATTTTCGATCGCTCCTTAGCCTCTACAGCAATAACTGACCGATAGGCTCACGACTCAAAAATTTGCCCTAGGGGACAGGCAATAGGGGAGACGTTAACGTATCCTCCCCAGACGTAGTCACAATATTATTCAGTCTAAATAGATCAGGAGCCTTCTATGCCAAGCGTGAGTTTACTGCGGGCAACATCCTATGACCTTGACCGTCTCAGTGCGTCTCTTGAGGAACTCCTAGCCCCCTTGGGGGGAATGGCGGCGATCGTTCAACGGGGCGATCGCGTGCTGCTCAAGCCGAATTTACTCACCGGCGCACGGCCAAAACACGAATGCGTTACCCGCCCAGAGCTAGTCTATTGCGTTGCCAAAATGGTACAGGCGGCCGGCGGAAAACCCTTTTTAGGCGATAGTCCTGCCTTTGGCTCGGCATTGGGGGTCGCTCGCAACAATGGCTACTTGCCCTTTATTCAAGAATTAAACTTACCCGTCATTGAATTCCATGGCGATCGCTACGCCACCGCCAATCCAGAATTTGCCCACCTGCGCCTGAGCAAAGAAGCCATGGCCGCCGATGTCGTCATTAACCTCCCCAAAGTTAAATCCCATGTGCAACTCACTCTCACCCTTGGGGTCAAGAATCTCTTTGGCTGTGTTCCCGGCAAAATGAAGGCATGGTGGCATATGGAAGCGGGTAAAGATGCCGATCGCTTTGGCCGCATGCTTGTCGAAACCGCACGGGCGATCGCCCCCGACCTCACGATTGTGGATGGCATTATCGGCCATGAAGGCAACGGCCCCAGTGGGGGAACGCCGCGACCCTTGAATGTTTTGGGTGCCAGTCGTGATGTTTTTGCCCTCGATCGCGCCCTTGTGGCTATCCTGAATGTGAATCCTGAGCGCATTCCTACCCAACGGGCCGCCACCGCCCTTGGCTACAACTATGACCTCAGTGAGATTGCGTTTCCCTTGGCACAGCCCCATGAATTGGCGATTCGCGATTGGCAACTGCCGCAGCAGATGATGCCGATTGACTTTGGCGCACCGCGCGTCCTCAAATCCACCTTCAAACATCTCTATATTCGCTGGATCAAAGAACCTCTCACTGCCTATAGCCAAAAGGCCTAAGTTCTCACGAGGAACAGCCTTTGATAAGCTAAGGAAATGCAGTTGGGGAGAACCGTCCTTGAGCTTTGATTACGATCTCGTCATTATCGGTGCTGGTGTGGGAGGACATGGGGCTGCCCTGCATGCCGTCAGTGTCGGTCTGAAAACGGCTATTGTCGAAGCCGCAGAAATGGGGGGCACCTGCGTCAATCGCGGCTGTATTCCCTCAAAGGCACTCCTTGCGGCAGCCGGACGGGTACGGGAACTGCGCCAAGCCAGTCATTGGCAAGCCCTCGGGATTCAACTGGGGCAAGTGAGTGTGGATCGCGCTGGTGTTGCTGCCCATGCCACCAATCTGGTGCAAAAGATCCGCAGTGATCTCACCAACAGTCTCAAGCGTCTCGGTGTGGATACGCTCATTGGCCGAGGGAAAGTGGCGGGTTCCCAAAAAGTGAGCATCAGCACCCCCACAGGGGAAAAAATTGTTACCGCCAAGGACATTATCCTTGCCACGGGGTCAGTGCCTTGGGTGCCCCCCGGTATTGAAGTGGATGGCAAAACTGTCTATACCAGTGACGATGCCATTAAGCTGGATTGGTTGCCGCAGTGGGTGGCGATTATTGGCAGTGGCTACATTGGCCTAGAATTTGCTGATATTTACACCGCCCTTGGCAGTGAAGTAACCATGATTGAGGCTCTGGATCAACTCATGCCCACCTTTGATCCAGATATTGCCAAACAGGCACAGCGGGTCTTGATTGCCCCTCGCGACATTGAAACCTACAGCGGTACCCTAGCCAAGCGGGTGATTCCCGGTAGCCCAGTGGTCATTGAATTGGCGGATGCAAAAACCAAAGAAGTGGTGGATGTGCTAGAGGTGGATGCCTGTCTTGTGGCCACGGGTCGGATTCCCGCCACCCAAGATATTGGCCTAGAGAGTGTGGGTGTCAGCACCGATAAGCGTGGCTTTATCCCCGTCAATGAGTATTTGGCGGTAACGAAAAAAGGGAAGCCCGTTCCCCACCTGTGGGCGATCGGGGATGCCACAGGGAAAATGATGCTGGCCCATGCTGCTTCGGCGCAGGGGATTGCCGTTGTTGAAACAATTGTTGGGCGGCCGCGCCAAGTGGATTATCGCAGTATTCCTGCGGCGGCCTTTACCCACCCGGAAATGAGCTTTGTCGGCTTGACCGAACCCCAAGCCCGTGAGCTAGGGGAAAAAGAAGGCTTTGAGGTGCAGGTGGCACGTACCTACTTTAAGGGCAACTCCAAGGCACTGGCGGAAACGGAAACCGATGGCCTAGCCAAGGTGATTTTCCGTGCGGATACAGGGGAGCTACTGGGGGCGCATATCTTTGGTCTCCATGCCTCGGATTTAATTCAAGAGGCCGCCAATGCCATTCGCGATCGCCAGACAGTGAGCCACTTGGCCTTTAATGTTCACACCCATCCGACCCTCTCGGAGGTGCTCGACGAAGCCTTTAAGCGTGCCCACGAGATGGTGACCCACCGCTGAACTTGCTACGATAAAGTTTGGAGTCTTTCAGGAGTGGGTGATGACACAGGCCACACAGCCCGCCAAGGGAATCATGATGACCGAAGCTGCCCTCAAGCACGTGCTCGAACTCCGCGACAAGCATGGTAAGGATTTGTGTTTGCGGGTCGGCGTCAAAGGAGGTGGCTGCTCCGGGATGTCCTACACGATGGACTTTGAAGACCCTGCCAATATCCGTCCCGATGATGAAGTCTTTGACTACGATGGCTTCAAGGTGGTCTCAGATCCCAAGAGCATGCTCTACATCTATGGCTTGGTCTTGGACTACAGTGATGCCCTCATTGGTGGTGGCTTTAAGTTCACCAATCCCAATGCCACCCAAACCTGTGGCTGTGGTACCTCATTTTCTGCCTAAGGAGTCCTGCCCTTGACCACATCGCAACCTGTGAGTGACGTTGAACGACAGTTTGAGGCAGCGATCGCCCGCTACAAAGAAGGGGCACCTGCCTCGGAGTTAATTCCGACTTTCAAAGACATTTGCCAGCGTGCTCAAAAAAGTAGCTCCGCTTGGACGTGCTTGGCGTGGCTCTATCTTCTCGATGACAAGCCCCAATCGGCTCTAAAGGCAGCTCAAAAAGCGGTCAAGCTCAATCCTGAAGATCCGCAAGCGCGGATTAACCTTGCAGTGGCGATGCTGGAAACAGGGCAAAAAGGCGTTCGTCCTCACATTGAATTGGCGCAAACCGTTGTTGCCGCTGTGGCTGAGTTACGCCAAGAGGTCATTGATAACTTTGCCGACGGCCTGAAACGCAAACCCGATTGGGAGAGCCTTGCTCGCGTCAAACAGTGGGTACTGGGGGGGTAGTTATGGCACGGCTGCGGGAAGTGATCAATTGGCTCCTCGTTGCTGATACCTTCTTTGTCCTTGCCAGTTTTGGCTGGTTTGTGGTTGCCCTTATCGGGCGCTCTTTAGAGCTACCCCTTGGGTTTGACCTTTGGATCAGCCTCTGGGAACCCCTCTTTATGCCAGCCATCGGCATCTTGATGGCGGCTGCACTGATCAACGGTGCCCTGAGCTATGTGCAAAACCGCTGGCTACTCCGCTCTGTGGGCAATGACTTGCGATCGCGGGATTAGTCTCTAAATGTGCTCTGCTTCTACATCTACGGTGGTGGTGATGTTGGGCGATCGCCGATGCTTAACCCAATCCACCAGCAATTGCGTTATCTCACTGGCAAGAATCACCATGACGGTGACATCGTCCAATTGACCAATGATCGGCACTAAATCGGGTGAAATGTCCAAAGGACTGAGCAAATAGATCAAGCTGGCAGCAATAATAAACCAGCGATATTTAGGATGCCGCAATATATTCCGATACCAGTTGTAGAAGCCACCCATGGAGTATCAACCTTGAACCCTGCTCCTATTCTGGCATAGGGATTAAACTGGCCTAGGTGGGGAAAACCGTCCCCGGCTAATCAAAGTAAAAGAGCGTCACCACCTTATGCTGCTCTTCCGCCAGTTGACAGGTTTGCAGCAGCGTGTGGCTATCGTGGAAAGCAAAACAAATCAGTTGCTGGCAGCGGGAAATAATTTCCTGATTACACAGAGAACTGGCTTCCGCAAGGGGGAGATGATCGTTTTCCGGCTTTTCCACCAAGTGCATCACCTTATCCAGTTGTTGGCGGGACTCGCGAGGCTGGCGCTCTAGACTCTGAGGCAAGATCACCGTCAGCAAATTCGGGTCTGCTCGCATTGCTCCGCGAATAGCAGCCGCATTGGTTCCCACAGCACCTGAGGTCATCAAGCGGTTACCGGCCAGCACGAGGGCATAGCTCATCATTTCAATAAGGTGCTGATGGGTAATGGGAACATGACGCGAGCCAAGGAGCGCAATCCGTTTGGGGCCAGAGTCTTGGATTGTCGCTAATTCCTGCAAAAACTCATCAATTTGGGGGGAATCAATGCCCGGAAGATTAGTCGCCTGCGTCAAGAGAGTGTCTCATGTGCTACGGAACGACGCTATTTTAGCATTTTGGTCTTCAATTCTAGTAGGGGTCAATCCAGTTACCAACTGCCCGAAGCCCCCCCACCTGAGGAATGCCCACCCTCATCATCACTGCGGCTCGAGTAACTGTCATCATAGCTGGAGTAACTGCGGTAGCGATCGTCATCATCGTAGTAAGAGGGGCGAGAGCGATACTGAGGCTGCGGACGGTTTCCTGAAAAGAGATTGAAAATAAACTTGACGATCGCAAAAACAATGATGAAGGGAATCAAAATAATCAGGCCGACAATGATAATGACGATAAAAATCCCCGTGATAATGTTGCCAGCGGGAGTGCTCGCGTAAGTTGAAGTTGAGGGAACGGTGCTGCCAGAGGTTGTCAATTGATGCGTACCTAATTCATTGAGCAAGGCGCGCACCCCATTCATGATCCCCTGTGCCATCTGACCCCGGCGAAAATCCGGCAGCATATAGCGATCAATGACGGTTTGCATACGCGGGTTCCAACCGCTGCCATAGGCACTGCCCAATTGAATTCGCACCTTCCGATCGCCGGGAGGAACCAACATCATCACGCCATCATTGCGCCAACGGCTACCCACACCACGATGGTTAAATAAATCCGTGGCAAAGGCTTCAAAACTCGGGTGTTGGTTGCTGTAATCTCGATAGGAGGGAATGGTTACCAGCAGGACTTGCTGATTGGTGCGTTGATGAAACGCCTGAAGTTCCGAACGAACCTGTTCTCGCTGGGGATAATCTAAAACCTTAGCTAAATCGTTGACGTAGGTATCGGGTAAATCAGGGAAACGCACATAGGCTTGAATAGGCGACGGCGCAAGCGTCAAAATCAAACCAGCCACCACAGAAAGGATCAGCAACAAAGGGCGGTTTCGCCAGCGCAAAGTAATCATTTTTTTGAAGAGAGTGCGTCTTGGCTCACAGTATAGCTTTTCTGCTCAAAAAAATTCACAAAATGTGTGTATTGATGACTAATTTATCACTAAGTTTAGTTTAAGAATAGATTAATTATTTAATTATTTCTGATAGATAATTGAGGCAGGCACTTGTCTTAGAGCACTAGAGAAATTGACAGGGTTGACGAATTGCCTGTGCCAATAACTGCCGATACTCGCGATCGCTGACGATATAAGCCCCAAAGCGCTCAAGATGGGGATTTTGCAGTTGGGCATCAAACAGCAGAAAGCCGCGACGCCGCAGATGTTCCACTAGTCTCACCATCGCCACTTTTGAGCCGTCGGGGATGCGATAGAACATGGACTCACCAATAAATGCGCCGCCAATAACAATACCGAGAATGCCCCCTGCGAGTTCATCGCCCTGCCACGTTTCAAAACTCACCGCCCAACCCGTGGCGTAAAGCAGATGGTACACCTCCTTGAGACGGGGCGTAATCCATGTACTCGGGCGATCGGCACACCCATCGACCACGGCAGCAAAGTCTCGGTTAATCGCCACTTGAAAGCGATTTTGATTGAGCACCCGCTGCAAAGACTTCGGATAGCGAAACCGCTCATCCAAAGGAATCAGTGCCCGCTGGCGACTGGTGTACCACTCTAGGTCATTGTCCTCCCCCATCAGAAAGTAACCTTGGGCGTAGCCTCCCTCAATAATGGTTTTGCGTACCCACGCTGCCTCAGGGATATGCATACTGATACTCTGAACAATAGAAGCCTGACATTACTTAGATGGATTTAGATGAATGTTGCCTATGCTACTCCCATCTTCGGCTGTGACGACAACCATAAGCCGTTACTGGCGCTGGTGTGTGGCATTGCTACTGGCGATTTTGTGGATTCTGCTGACGCCGACGGGGGCGATCGCCGAAGATTACACCAAAGAAGCCCTGATCAACATGGATTTTTCCGGACGGGATCTGCGGGGTTCGGAATTTACAAAAGCCAACCTCTTCCACAGCAACCTCAGCCACACCAATCTTCAGGGGGTGAGCTTCTTTGGCGCCAATATGGAAACGGCTAACCTTGAAGGTGCCGATTTACGCTACGCCACGTTGGATACTGCCCGCCTCGCTAGGGCCAATCTCACCAACGCCATCCTTGAAGGCGCCTTTGCCTTTAATACCAACTTTGACGATGCCATTATCACCGGTGCTGACTTTACCGATGTGGAACTGCGCGAAGATGCCCAGCGCAAGCTCTGTAAGGTTGCCAGTGGCACCAATCCCGTGACGGGGCGCAAGACTTGGGAGACACTCCACTGTGAAGACTTTGCGTCTTAATGCGTCTCCAGTTTACTCAAGGGACGATGATCCCCAAGGGCGATCGCCCATGTCGGGAATTCTGATAAAGTATTACAAAAGTTAAGATTTATGACTAGAGTTTTTCATGAACGTTTTTATTGTTGGCGGTACGGGTACCCTAGGGCGGCAAATTGTGCGCCGCGCCTTAGATGAAGGACATCACGTCTATTGTTTTGTCCGCAGTCCAGCCAAAGCCACGTTTCTGCGGGAATGGGGCGCCACCATTCTCCAGGGAAACCTCTGTGCTGCCGACAGTATTCTTGAGGCATTGAAGTACGCCAAAGCTTCGGTGGTCATTGATGCTTCTGCCACTCGCCCCACTGATACACTGACGATTGAAGCAGTGGATTGGCAAGGCAAGGTCAACTTGATTCAGGCTGCCCAAGCGGCTGATATTCAACACTTTATCTTCTTCTCGATCATGGGAGCGCAGGATTATCCCCATGTGCCCCTGATGCAGATCAAACACTGTACCGAAGACTTTTTGCGCGAATCGGGACTAAACTACACGATCCTGCGCCCCTGTGGCTTCTTTCAAGGTTTGATTGGCCAGTATGCAATTCCCATTTTGGAGAACCAATCAATTTGGGTTCTAGGGGAATCCACGGCCATTGCCTACATGGATACTCAGGACGTGGCCAAGTTTGCTGTGCGGGCGATTGATCGGCCAGCCACCTATGGCAAAACCTTTGATCTAGCGGGCACCCGTGCCTGGACAGCAGATGAAATTATTAAGCTGTGTGAAAATCTCTCAGGACAGGAGGCGAAAATTACTCGCTTGCCCATTGGCGTATTGCGAGCGGCTCGCCAAGCCACCCAGTGGTTTCAGTGGACATGGAACATTAGCGATCGCCTCGCCTTTACGGAAGTGATTGCCAGTGGTCGCGTCTTTAATGCCCCAATGGCGGAGGTCTATGAGACATTTGGCCTCGATCCCAGCGAAACCCTGACCCTTGAGGCCTATTTACAGGACTATTTCACCCGAATTCTGCGTAAACTCAAAGAATTGGATTACGAAAAAGCCAAACAGAAAAAATCTGGACGCAAAAAACGCAGTCCTTTTAAGTCCACCCCCTAGGAGTTGCTGTGAAGGCGGGGATCATCTACAACGAAGGCAAACCCCTCGCGGTTGAATTGGCCACCCGTGTCCGCCAAATTTTAGAACTTGAGGGCTGGGAAGTGCACATGGCCACGGGGATTGGTGGCATTCTTGGCTATTCCCGTCCCGATAGTCCCGTCTGCCATACCCCCATTGATCAACTGGTGCCCCCCGGCTTTGATGCCTCTATGGCTTTTGCTGTCGTTCTCGGCGGCGATGGCACGGTGCTTTCCGCCTTTCGGCAGTTGGCCCCCTGTGAGATTCCGCTGCTCACCATCAACACCGGACACTTGGGCTTTCTCACCGAGGGCTACGTCGCCGATTTAGAACCTGCCCTTGATCAAGTGCTGCGCGGCGACTACACGATTGAAGATCGCACGATGCTCACGGTTCAAGTCCTCCGCGATCAAACTGTCATTTGGGAAGCCCTCTCCCTCAATGAAATGGTGATCCACAAGGAACCCCTCACGGGGATGTGCCACTTTGAAGTGGATGTGGGTGCCCATGCCCGTGTTGACATTGCTGCCGATGGCCTGATTCTCTCTACGCCGACGGGTTCTACGGCCTATGCCCTCTCAGCAGGGGGACCCGTGATTACCCCCAGTGTCGCTGCCCTGCAATTGGTGCCGATTTGCCCCCACTCTTTGGCGTCTCGTGCCCTTGTTTTTGCCAATAGCGAACCTGTGTGGATCTATCCTGCGAATCCCTTCAAGCATCTGATTCTTGTCGTGGATGGGAATGCAGGCTGTTACATTCAGCCAGAGGATCAAGTCTTTGTTCAATGTGCTCCCTACCGTGCTCGCTTCATTCGCTTGCGATCGCCAGAATTCTTCCATGTGCTGCGGCAAAAGCTGGGCTGGGGATTACCCCACGTCGCCAAACCGCGGCCAAAAGAGAAACCGAAGGAGAGCGACAATTCCTAGGAACCAGAAGTGACCAATGACGACGGCAGCGGAACGGATTCAACAACTACGGCATCTGCTTCAGCGGGCGAGCTACGCCTACTATGCCCTCGATCAGCCGATCATGGAGGATGCCGTCTATGACCAGTTGTATCGGGAACTTCAGGAACTGGAAGCAGCTCATCCTGAGTACATTACCCCCGACAGTCCCACCCAGCGGGTGGGAGAGGCTCCTGTCAGCCAGTTTGTCAGTGTCAGCCATCGAATTCCCCTCTATAGCCTCGAAAATGCCTTTACCTTTGCCGATATGGTGGCGTGGCAGGAACGCTGGCAACGCTATTGGTGTAGCCTACGGCGAGAGGAGCCAATTCCCGCGGCGGAATATGTCTGCGAACTAAAAATGGATGGCGTGGCCCTTGCCTTGACCTATGAAAAGGGTTTACTAGTGCGGGGTGCCACTCGCGGCGATGGCCAACGCGGTGAGGACATTACCAGCAATGTGCGGACGATTCGCACGATTCCCCTGCGGCTAGCCGTAGAGAATCCACCGCCAATCGTTGAAATTCGCGGCGAAGCTTTTTTGCCTTTGGAGCGATTCCATCAACTGAACCAAGAACGCCAAGCCCAAGGAGAGGCTCCTTTTGCCAATCCCCGTAATGCAGCGGCCGGTACCCTCCGTCAACTGGATCCGCGGATTGTTGCCCAACGCCAACTGGACTTTTTTGCTTATGCACTGCATTTGCCCGAAGGGGGTAGCGTTCCCTTGGGTGAAGCACAAGAAGGAGAACCCCAATCCCAGCGGCAAGTGCTCAATGCCCTACAACGTCTCGGCTTTCGGGTCAATCCCCACAATGCTGACTGCCCTGATCTAGAAGCTGTGAAGGCCTACTACGACCACTGGCAAACGGCACGCCACCAATTGCCCTATCTCACCGATGGCATTGTGGTCAAGCTCAATGATTTAACGCTGCAACAGACCCTTGGGTTTACGCAAAAGTTTCCTAGAGGTTGTATCGCTTGGAAGTACGAACCAGAGCAGGCCATTACCGATGTGGTGGCAATTACGGTTCAAGTGGGACGCACGGGTGCCCTGACTCCTGTGGCTGAACTGGTACCCGTCCAACTGGCCGGTACAACTGTGTCGCGGGCAACACTCCACAATGCAGACTACATTGCTGAATTGGACTTGCACATTGGCGATAAGGTGGTGATCCACAAAGCGGGGGAAATTATTCCAGAGATTGTGCGGGTCTTTCCCGAATTGCGACCGGCAACCGCACAACCCTTCACCATGCCCACTACTTGTCCCGAATGTCATCAGCCGGTGGTGCGCCCTGCCAACGAAGCCCTGAGTCGCTGTGTCAATCCTCGGTGTCCAGCAATTCTGCGTGGCCAAATCCTCCACTGGGCTAGTCGCGATGCTCTAGATATTCAAGGGTTGGGGGAAAAACTAGTCCAGCAATTGGTGACCAAGGAACTGGTACGTACCCCTGCGGATCTCTATCGCCTCACGGCCGAACAACTCTTGAGTCTAGAGCGCATGGGTCAAAAGTCCGCTGATAAACTTTTGCAAGCCATTGCCGACTCGAAACAACAACCTTGGCCACGGGTGCTCTATGGTTTGGGGATTCGCCACGTCGGCAGCGTTACTGCCCAAGTTCTCGCTAGCCACTTTCCGCGGGTGGAGCAACTAGCAGCAGCGACAGTAGCGGATCTTTGTGGGCTACATGGCATCGGTGCAGAAATTGCCCAAGCGGTTCACGAATGGTTCCAAGATCCAGACCATCAAGCCCTCATTGCCGATCTCAAAGCCCTAGGACTCCAACTGGCTGAGGCGACAGCTCCCGCACCAACCACAGGGCAATCCCTTGCCGGCAAACGCTTTGTGATTACAGGCACCCTGCCCACCCTCACCCGTGAACAAGCTAAAGCACTGATCCAAAAGTACGGCGGCCAAGTGAGTGAGAGTGTCAGTCGGCAAACAGATTATGTGGTGGTGGGCGAAAAAGCGGGCAGTAAATTGCGGCGCGCGCAGGAATTGGGGATTCCCTGCATCAATGAAACAGAACTTGTAGAAATGTGTCGTTAGACAAAAAATCAGTGGGAGTACGGAGCCACACCCCTCAAAAATCTTTTAGCCTAAAAAGTGTGGCTGCTCAATGTCTAGAATTCAAGCATGATAGGGGGCAATTCGCTGATCTATGGTTTCTGTCACGCCGTCTCGCGCTAGTGGGGGTGCCAATGCCATGACCCCTGCCCAAGGCTACAAGCATCAGTTACACCACACCCATCCCACGCGCACCAATCATTACAGTCTCCGGGATTATCTTCAATTTGATAGCCAACGCGGGAGCATTACCGATTGGTACGATCAGCGGGTAACCCTAGTGACAGAAGATTTTGTTATTGGCTTAGTGGAAGGCCTTGAAGAGGAAGTCGGCTCCGCCTCTGCTTTGGTGATGTACAGAATTGGCGAAGAGTGGGGCAAGCGGGATGCTGTGCTCTTCAAGCAACACTTTGAGCAGGAGTATCAGCGGGAGCTGCGCAAGTCCGCCCTGACATTTATCTTGGAGGCGTGGTGGTGGCCATTTACCACTCAGGGCGGGGGTAACTGGGAAGTGGATCTCACGGAGCAAAAGAATGGTTTTATGTTCATTAATATCTTTGACTCCGTGGTGGCGCGCTCCCTTGGGGATGTGGGTAAACCCGTGTGCTACATCTACGCGGGTCTCTTTGCCGGTTTCTTTACAGGACTCATTCAAAAGCCCCTCAGCTGTATCGAGTTGCAGTGCTATGCCATGGGGGAAACCTACTGCAAGTTTTTGGTTGGTAAGCAGGATCGCATTGATGCTGCCGCCTTCTGGCAAAACGAGGGAGCCACGGCACGGGATATTGAAAAACGTCTGCGCCAAGGGGAGCTGGTGAAACGATAAGCCACAGGTGAGTGTGTTCATTTATTTTCTAGCGAGGGTTGCCCTATGTTCCGTCAGTTGAATCACTTAACCGTTGTCGCCGATGGTCGCTATGCCCGGCCGGAGGAATTAAATTTTCTGCGGGAGTACTTGGCCTCGGTGGAGACTCGCATCAGTGCCTACGAAAAAATCCGCGCTGAGGCGGAAATGATGGCGGATAAAATTCAATCCATGCAAAAGGCAGAAAATCCCCGCTGTTTTCATTTGATCAATGGCGATCGCTCAGAAATTTGCCGTCGTGACTTGGTGGATACAATTCGCCTATGTGCTTCGGCAATGCTCTTTTCCGAGTTGGATTTGCTGCGGGATAACTTCCTGCTCTGGTATCGCACCATTGTCAAATCCTTTAACTACGAGGTGTCTTCCTCCTCCACCTATGGCAAGTACCTGCCGAACATGACGAAGCAACTGCTCACGCCCGAAGAACAACGGGTGATGCAGCCTGTCCTTGCCCTCGGCAGTTCAATTTTGTCAGAATAGAGTTGTTGTGGGGTAGGACTTATGCTGCGTCAATTGGAAAAACTCAGCCTTGAGGCGGACGGTCGCTATGCTAGTGCCAAGGAACTAGAATTTCTCAGAAATTATCTAGCAGCAGCGGAGCAGCGCATCAGTGCCTACGAAAAAATCCGCGATGCTGAGGAGAAAATCCTTGATCAGGTGGAGCAGCAACTGCGCGCCAAAAGTCCCCACATCTTCCGTAAGGGCAACCAAGACTATTCGGCGGTGTGTCGGCGCGATCGCAAGCATGTGCTGCGCCTAGCGGCAGCGGCCATGTTATTTGCCGATCTCGATGCCCTGCGGGATGGCTTTTTGCTGTGGTACCGCACGATTATCAAGGCCTTCAAGGACGAGAAGGTGGCGCAAGTGACGTACCAAGTCCTGCCCCAAGCGGTCAATCAAGTGCTCTCGGGCGAGGAAACACCGTTAGTGCAGCCTGTGATGGCACTTACCCAGTCCATCCTAGGGGAATAGACTCCCCCCACTCAGCAGTGTGGCAAAAATGCGCTAGCCTAGAAGCACCGATTGCACGGGGCAATTTATCACTCCTGCGATCGCCTTTGGCGTACCATTGGTATTCGCCGCTATAGTATTACTAAGATTCATTGGGATACACAAAGGCATGACCATATCGGCGCAATTGCTGCAACGGGCAGATTTGATCGGTACACAGGTAATTACCCGTGATACTGGTCGGAAGTTAGGCGTCATTAATCAAGTTTGGGTCGATATTGACCAGCGGCAAGTGGTGGCCTTGGGGGTACGCAATACCCTCTTTACAGGGGAGCAACGCTACATTCTTCTCGACAGTATTCGCCAAATTGGTGATGTCATTCTCGTTGAGCACGATGATGATGTCACTGAGGCTCTCAATACCTACAACTACAGCACACTGATTGATAGTGAGATTGTTACTGAAACCGGCGAAGTGCTGGGTAAGGTACGGGGCTTTAAGTTTGATCCCGAAACGGGCGACATTACAGATTTGATTTTGGCTTCCATTGGCTTGCCTTGGATTCCGGCTCAACTAATTAGCACCTACGAGTTGCCCATTGAGGAAATTGTCAGTACCGGGCCGGATCGCATTATTGTCTTTGAGGGGGCAGAAACCCGCCTACGGCAGTTGACAGTGGGTCTCTTAGAACGGGTCGGCTTGGGGGCACCCCCTTGGGAAAGCGACGAGGACGAGTACTATCAACCCGTTACGCCGAGCAGTAATCAATTGCCCTCCGGGGCGCGATCGCCCGTCTATCCACCTCAACGCAGCCGCAATGACTATCAAGAGGACTGGGAAGCTGCCCCCCGTCGTCGCCGGCGTCAACCGGAATATGTGGACTATGAGGAGGAGGCGTATGAGTACGAGGAGCGACCTCGCCAAGTCAAGCCTCCAGCGAAGGCGATGCCCGTAGAACTGCCGGAGTCCGAACCGACTGCAGACCCGTGGGAAGAACCACAACCCATTCGCCTCGAACAGCGGCAAAAGCAAGAGGAATACGATCACGAATAGTCGGGGATAGTCCGCAATGGCCTATACCCCACTGGCCACAGTACTTCAGCACTGGCAGCAGGCTCCTGAATGGCAGCAGCCCCAGCGGTTCTTGCGTCTCTTGGAGCAGTGGCCGCAGCTGGTGGGGTCAATTGTGGCCGAACATGCTGTTCCTGTGGAACTCACAGGGCAAGGGGTTTTGCGTGTGGCCGTTGCCAGTAGTACATGGGCGCAGCATCTGATGTTCTCGCGATCGCGCCTCATGGCCAAAATTCAGCAGACCCTTGGCATTGCTCTCACCGATATTCGCTTTTCCAATCGCGACTGGCGCCGCCGCCCTCAGACCACAACAGAGGAGGCGTTACCGCAGGTGGGTCAGCTTCCCAGCGTATTACCTGCAGCCACTCCCCAAGAGGCGTTTCAGCGCTGGCAAGCTCAAGTCCGCCAGCGATCACGGGACTATCCCCTCTGTCCCCGTTGTCAGTGCCCCACTCCCCTCGAAGAATTGCAGCGCTGGGGACGTTGTGGCCTGTGTTATACGCGAGCGCTCTAAATACCAGCGCCGTTGAGAAACTCTTCAATGGGGCGATCGCTGAGGCGGCAGGCTTGGCCTTGGGAGGCTGGCAAATCTCCTTGAACAAGAGCAGGCACCTTTTCTTGCTCCCGCTGTTGCAGCATCTGCACCTGTTTTTCTAGCAGTTCAATGCGATCCAAGAGATAACGAATCGCCTCCGCTTCGGAGTCAGGGAGTTGGCCGTGTTCCAAGGGAGCAATTTTGGCACCTGTGCGATAGACAATTCGCCCCGGAATGCCAACGACCGTACAGTCTGAGGGGACATCCCGCAGCACCACTGACCCTGCCCCAATGCGAACATTATCGCCAATGGTGAGGTTGCCCAAAACCTTTGCGCCAGCGCCGACAACCACGTTTTCACCAAGGGTGGGGTGCCGCTTTCCCGTTTCTTTACCCGTACCACCGAGGGTCACTCCCTGATAGATCAAGCAATAGTCACCAACAACGGCTGTTTCACCAATGACCACTCCCATGCCGTGATCAATGAAAACGCCCTTGCCAATCGTAGCGCCGGGGTGAATTTCAATACCCGTGAGGAGGCGGGCGATGTGGGAAATGAAACGGGGGACAAAGGGAATCCCCCGCCGCCACAGCCAGTGGCTCAAACGGTGCAGAACAATAGCCTGAAGTCCAGGATAGCAAAAGACAACCTCTAACCAATTGCGGGCAGCGGGATCCCGCTCAAAGATAATTTGGAAATCTGCTTTGAGGGTGCTGAGCACACGCGGCTCCTTGGCAGTGATGCAACTTATACACCAGTTTCGATCTTAGCGGATTTTGCCGAGGTTCCAGCAAGCAGGCCTCAGGAGGCCACCAATGAGGAGGGTTGCGATCGGCGGCTGCGTTGCAGACCATACTCAAGGGCTTCGGCAACCGCTTGGTAGGAGGCTTCAATGATATTGGCAGAGACACCCACCGTTGCCCAGCGATCGCGCCCATTACTGGATTCTACCAGCACCCGTGTTTTGGCTGCCGTGCCAGCATGGCCATCTAAAATCCGCACCTTGTAGTCCGTCAGGTGAAACTCGGCAATCTCTGGATAGAAGGACATCAAGGCCTTGCGCAGCGCCTGATCTAATGCTGAGACAGGACCATTGCCCTCCGCCGCTGTGAGCATCTCCTCCCCATTGACCTCAACTTTAACTGTGGCCAAGGATTGGCTGCGAATGGTTGCTTCTAAGTGGCGTGAATCCGTGCGGCAAAAGACATCAAAGCCCTTGAGGGTAAACGGTCGCTGGCGTTGTCCGAGTGCCTCCTGAATGAGTAGTTCAAAGCTGGCCTCAGCCGCTTCAAATTGATAGCCTTCGCTTTCTAGCTGCTTGATTCGCTCCAAAATTGTCCGACTCAAGGGATTCTGGCGATCCAACTCAAAGCCCAGTTCACTGGTTTTCGCCAAGATATTGCTGATACCGGCCTGCTCAGAAATGATAATGCGCCGTTGATTGCCCACTAAATGCGGCTCAATATGTTCGTAGGTACGGGGGTTACGTTGCACAGCACTGACATGGATTCCCCCCTTGTGAGCAAAGGCCGACAGCCCCACATAGGGCGCGTGATCATCGGGGGCAAGGTTGACAATTTCACTCACATGGCGGCTAACTTCGGTTAGTGTCGCCAACTGCTCTGGGGTAACACAGTCATAGCCGAGTTTCAATTGCAGGTTGGGAATCAGCGTACACAGATTAGCATTGCCACAGCGTTCGCCATAGCCATTTATCGTTCCCTGCACCATTCGCACCCCCGCTTGAACCGCCGCAAGGGCATTGGCTACGGCTGTACCAGCATCATTGTGGGTGTGAATGCCCAAGCAATCCAGCGCACCGAAATGCTCGATTACCTCAGCCACCACCGCCCGAATTTGATGGGGCAGACAACCGCCATTTGTATCGCAGAGAACCAACCAATCGGCACCCGCCGCTAAAGCGGTTTCAAGGGTTTGCAGCGCATAGTCAGGGTTGGCGAAGTAACCATCAAACCAATGCTCAGCATCGTAGATCACCCGCCGTCCATGGGATTTCAAGAACTGAATGGAATCGGCAATCATGGCGCAGTTTTCTGCCAAGGTGGTCTTGAGACCTTCGGTGACGTGCAGATCCCAAGATTTGCCAAAAATCGTTACCCAGCGGGTACCGGCCGCTAGAATCGGCTCAAACATCGGCTCTTCTGCGGCTTTGCGTCCAGGCCGACGGGTGGCACAAAAGGCAACCACTTCTGCCTGTTGGAGGGGCATTTCCTGCAACTGCCAAAAAAACTGTACGTCCTTGGGATTGGCGCCCGGCCAACCCCCCTCAATAAAAGGAATGCCGAGGCGATCCAGTTGACGGGCAATCCGCAGCTTATCCTCAAGGGAGAGGGAGAGGCCTTCCCGCTGGGCGCCATCACGAAGGGTGGTATCGTACAGCCAAATTTTCACCGTGCGGACTCTCCCTTGGGACGCTCATAGTCATTGGCATAGGCTTGCAGCAAAGAACTGACTTGAGTAAAGACCTCTTTGCCGGAGGTTTTGCCAATGGCCGATCGCTCCGGATGAAATTGCGGCCGTGCCATGCTGTGGTTAATGGCCTCTTGGACTTGGGTACGAATTAAGTCCATCAACTCTTCTTCGGCACGCTGGCGTTGATATTGTGCTCCCTCTTCAGTCGTGGCATAGAGTGGGGGCAGGCGGTTGAGGGCATAGGCGGCAATGTCCCCCAAATCCAAGGCGCAGTCTTGCTCCGCTTCAATGGCGGCAATGCGGGTAATGGCTTCTGTGAGCACCAGTTCTTCCATAACGTTGATAAACTGCTTGCGGGGAACCGCCACCACTTGACCCGTCAAGAGAGCACCCATGAGGCGATCTAAGGCCATGTAGTCTTCCACAGAAAGTTCGGTGGCTTTGTCGCAAATGCGTCCTACTTCTGCCTCTTGGGTTGGTGTCAGATAGCCATTGCGCAGTGCTTGTTCAACAATCTCTTGAATCCCCATACGTGTTTCCGCCGTAATTGCTGTAGGGGCATTTCCCCCACTCAAATTTAGTATATGCTGAGGAACTGCCAAGGACAGGGACAATTTTGCGTTTTAGGATTCAGGATAGGCATGGGCGATCGCTCGCTTTGTTCTCAGGTCTGAATCAGCAGCAGATGCCTTTTCACAAGGATCGAAGAGGCTCAAGAGAGTCAAATCTGCGGTAGCAGAAACTGTCGTCACCTTGAGATACCTCACCCATAGTGTAGAAAAGAACCGTCGGGTAACGATAAGAACTGTTGCAAACAGCCACCAACGACTGCAAAATCTTCATACTTGTATAGCCAAGTGGTAAAATTGTTATAGGAAGTAATTAATGACGAGCAGTTGCTCACGTTAGTTTAGTTTCCCCGCTGGCGGTCTATGGTAATTTGGCTATCGTCTTTTGTACACGCGGTAGAGCCATTGCGAGTGCCGATTTGTTTTTGTGCTGCATGGTTACTAGTAGCAACTTTGGCGTGGACGATGTGGCAATTTACACAGGAGGGGCTGACGATCGCTCGCCGCTTGCATCAAATTCCCTGTGCCCGCTGTCGCTTCTTTTCAGGAGACTATCGGCTAAAGTGCTCACTGCATCCCAATTGGGCAGCTACCGAAGCCGCCATTCAATGTCCCGACTATCATTTTGAATAGACATTTTGAATAGAACGCTGAAAGACCCAATTCATTCCTAGAGGCAGTTGGAAGAGAGATCACTTTGTTAACACAGTATCCACAATTGGTCATCTCAACAGAGGCCAGCACCTATATTGTCCCTCTTACCGAAGGAAATTCATGGGTGATTGGTCGAGGCAAAGACTGCACAATTGTTTTGGCGGATCGCTGGGCTTCGCGTCGCCACGCCATGATTCAGCGGCTGGATAATGATGATTATTATCTCATTGATTTGGGGAGTCGCAATGGCTGTGTGCTGAATGGTCAAATGATTCAGGTGCCAACACTCCTGAAAACGGGCGATCGCTTTGTTATTGGCAAAACAACCCTCGAATTTCGCACCGATGAGGCGGTTTCCACCACGCCGCCGGACGCTCCTGTTGCCCTTCAGCCCACCATTCTGATTATTCAACCCCCCGGCATTCAGGGACAAATTTGGCAAGAACTGCTGCGGAGTCAGGGTCTAGAAGTGATTGTTGAATCGGGGCAAATTAACAGTCGCCGCATTATCAGTGATTTGGTAACCCTGATGCAGCGCAACCCAGATCTCTTGCTCCTTGACTCCCAACTAGAAACACCGGATATTGGCAACCTCTTGAACTGGATCAAGGCAACCTATCCCAAGCTGCGCAGTTTCATTATTGACCGCTACGACAACCACATTTCCCCTATGCAGCGACAATGGGCAGTAGAACATGGAGCAATTGATTGGTTACCGGCTCTGCCCGATGAAAATTTGACGATGTATGGTGCTGAAATTGCCGCTCACCTGCGCCGGATTCTCAAGGCCTTGGGGCGCAACAAACTAGAGCAAGACAAGCTCGCAGTTGCCCTTTTGAATCTGCAATTAGCGACAAATGATGATTTACCCTCCCAGTTGCTCAGTGAGTATGTGAATCGCCCGCCGTCTCCTCCGCAATAGTTGGCAGTTGATCCACTTGGAAATACTGGTGAAAGCGCTCAGTGACTTGGAGGATGTAGGAGCGACTTTGGCTATCCCGCCGCCGCTGAATAAAACCAAGGGTGAGGAGTTCTTGAATGTGCTGGTAGGCGCTGGAGCCACGCATCTCAATCACCTCAGTTTGCCGAATTGGCTCCCGCAAGGCAATCAGTGCTAGGGTGCGCTGTGCTGCAACTCCCAATTCAACAGGGACAAGGGACTGAACCAGTTCTTGAAAAGCGGGCTTGAGTTGCAGGCTGTATTTATCGTCAATTTGCACAATTTCAAGGGCGGTTTGGCGATGGGCATAGTCGTTGAGTAGCTCAATCAGTGCCAGTTCAACGGCCTCAGGAGCAGTGGCGGCGAGGGTTGCTAGTTCAGCAAGGGTCAGGGGCTGCGCCTTCAGGTATAGAATGGCCTCTACCCGCATCGCTAATGTACGCAGGTCAGTGTCCCCTTGCATAGGCTATTGCCAGCGGAACAGGGCAGCTCCCCAAGTCAAACCAGCACCAAAGCCAGCGGTGGCAATTAAGTCTCCGGGTTGAATATGCCCCTGTTGAATTGGAGCCGCAAGGGCAAGGGGAATCGAGGCGGCGGAGGTATTACCACACTGACCCACATTGCTAATCATTTTCTCCTGAGGGATGCCTAAACGCTCAGCCACAGCATCAAGGATGCGTTGATTTGCCTGATGCAACACCAGCCAGTCAATTTCCTCAACCGTACACCCCGCGCGGTGCAGGGCTTTCTCAATGACTTCGGGAACTTGGGTGACGGCAAAGCGATAGACTTCACGCCCATTCATGGCAATGGGAGCAAATCCCCCTTGGGCGATCGCGAGATTATCCCCTAAGGTCTGGGGAGTACCAGCAAAGGCAAGGGTAAGGTGCTCGTTGAGGCGGCCATCACTGCGCAATTCAAAGCTGAGGAGCTGATCAGCATCGCTGGCTTGCAAGACCATCGCGCCGGCGCCATCGCCAAAGAGAATGCACGTCCGGCGATCGCCCCAATCCACCCAGCGAGAGAGAATATCCCCGCCAATGACAAGGGCACTGCGGTAGGCACCCGTGCGCAAATACTGAGACGCCGTAACCAAGGCAAAGAGAAAGCCAGAACAAGCAGCCGTTAAATCAAAGGCCACAGCATTTAGCGCCCCAATGCGAGTTTGCACCAAGCAGGCGGTGCCAAAGAGATCATCGGGCGTAGAGGTAGCCAAGATGATCAAATCTACTGCTGTGGGTTCTAGGCCGGCCATCTGTAGGGCTGCGCCCGCCGCTTCGCTGGCCAAATCCACAAGGCGCTGGTCAGGAGCTGCCACGTGCCGTTCTTGAATGCCCGTACGGGATTGAATCCACTCGTCAGAGGTATCCACAAGGGCACTGAGGTGGGCATTGGTCAAGCATTGACGGGGGGTTGCCGCGCCCACGCCGCTAAATTTAACGCCCTGCACAGTCACTAAGCCTGATCCTCAACGGCAACGGCATGCTGATAACAGGCCTGAATCCGCTCTGAAACACGATGATCCACTGCTTCCTTGGCTAAACGAATGGCATTAAAAATCGAGGGCGCTTGGGAACTGCCGTGGCTAATGATACAGATGCCATCCACCCCCAACAGCAAACCACCCCCATGTTCCGCATGATCAATCCGCTGCTTAATTTTGCGGAGATTGGGACGCAGCAGTGCCGTACCCAGTTGCCCCCGCCAGCCCCGAGGTAGCTCTTCGCGGAGAATTTGGACGAGGACGCTACCCAAGGATTCAGCAAATTTAAGCAGAACGTTGCCGACAAAGCCATCACAGACGACGACATCAAATTGTCCCGACAGGACATCGCGGCCTTCGGCATTGCCCAAAAAAGAGATTTGGCGATTTTGCCGCAGGAGTTGATGCGCCTTGAGAGCGAGATCATTGCCTTTGCAGTCCTCTTCACCAATGTTGAGCAAGCCCACCTTGGGATCTTCGACATCCAAGACGTACTGGCTGTAGATCGAACCCATGACCGCAAATTGCTCAAGGTATTTGGGGCGGCAGTCCACATTGGCACCGACATCGAGGACAAGAACGGATTTACCGGGGATAAGGGTGGGTAAGACTGCACCAATGGCGGGGCGATCAATGCCGGGGAGTCGGCCCAAGCGCAATAGTGCCGCAGCCATCGCTGCTCCTGAGTGACCAGCAGAAACAACCGCATCAGCCGCACCTGCTTTGACCATATCCATCGCCACGTTAATTGAGGCCTTGGGTTTCTTTTTCAGGGCGGTCAGGGGTTCTTCCCCCATTTCCACAACATCACTCGCTTCGACAATTTGGGGCTTGGCTGTGGGGGCATGTTCATTGAGGTAGCGCTGAATGGGCACCGGATCACCCACAAGGAGAATATCGGCATCTAATTCTTCACTGGCTCTGAGGGCACCGGCAACAATCTCATCGGGAGCATAGTCACCCCCCATGGCATCCACAGCAATCCGTGCACGAGTCATTGGCTGAACTCTTACGAGAAAATCCTTCAGAATTCTAGCAGATGACAGCGCTTTTCCTAAGAATGGCGAACACTGAACACGATGAGGGGCAGTTTAGGACAAGCTTCTACGGATAGAATCCCAGATCGGTGCCTGTGCCATTGTGGACATGGGCCAGTTGTTCATACTTGCGCGCATGCTGGCGTAGATCGGCGGCTTCAGTGTCACTCACTTCTCGCACCGCTTTAGCGGGAATGCCCACAACCAAAGAGCGTGGGGGGACATCTTTGCTGACCACTGCTCCTGCACCGACAATACTGCCAGCTCCGACTCGAACGCCATTGAGAATCACGGCGCCAATGCCAATTAAGCAGCCATCTTCAACGGTTGCCCCATGAATGACCGCGCGATGCCCGACAGTCACTTCTGCACCGAGAATCGTGGGTTGTCCCGGATCGCCATGGAGGATGGCACCATCTTGAACGTTGGTGTGGGCACCAATCTCGATGTACTCCACGTCACCGCGTAACACAGCGCCATACCAAATGCTACAGCCTTCACCCAAGCGGACATCGCCAACAAGGGTGGCATTGGGGGCAATAAAGGCAACGCGATCGCGAGCAACGGGGGGCCAAAAAGCACTAGGGGCAGTGATTACCATGGTTTATTCCAAGCATCAAAAAACTAAACGACAGTTTCCAAGCTCGGCCTAAGGATTCGGGGGTTGTGGTGTCGTGGGTGCTGGTGAGGGCGTGACGGCCTCGGGGGTGGGAGGCAGGGCTTCCTCGCGGGGGGGACGACGCTCGGGCACCGGTAGATGGAAAAAGATCGCAACCATTACGGCTAAGCTAGCGGCGCCAATACCCAAGGGCATCAGTTGTTTGCGCAAAGGCACCGCAGGGGCGATCGCCCGCCGGGGGAGGGAATGGAATGTTGGTATCAGGGTAGGCAGTGTTTGGCTATCACTACAGAGCTGATCTAGCGCCTCTACTAAATCCGCCAGTTGCAGCCAAGTGAGCTGGACTTCTAGGGTTTCGGCGGGTGACTCTGCATTCTCTTCGGGGGACGCTTGCAGTAGCTTGCGCGGAATATGGAGGGATACTTGATTAAAGGCCTGAATCTCGACCTGAATCGGGTACTGGGGCGATCGCCGTAACTTGACACCACTCAACCACGTTTGCGCCGCTGCGGGCACACTATTGAGCAACGCCACAAGGAATTCTTTCCCGCCCTTGACCCGCTGATTCTGGCCAATAATTTCCCACTCGCAGAGGGTGACAATATCCAACTGCTCTGGGCCGGCTTGACCACTTAGCCCTTCAATTCGCAGTGTGCAATTGGGCAATGAATACTGGCGTTGCAGCAGCATTAACTCACTTCCCCGTCAAATAAACTAAACCAGAGGCGTTCCATGCCCTTTGTGCCTGCACAGAGCAGAAGTTGTGCCAACAGCTTTAGACCCAACTCATTGAGGGCTTGGTTATTTTTGTAGAGAAAGAGACCCGATCGCTGGAGGTTCATGCGTTTGCGAAAATGGCGGCGAAAGCGATCTAAATACTCCGCCAAGGGGGCATAGGTTTCTGGGGGCAAATTTTGCGCCTGCAATTGATCCAACACCAAAAGTAAATGCCGCAGGATTGCCGTTTGCCGCCGCGCCACTTGCACAACGACTGCGGTGAGTGCCTTTGTTTCTGCCAAGGGCAAGGGGGTACGCTGGGTAATTTGGCGAAAGGGATTGGTGCAGCGAATTTGCCAAAATACGACCCGATTGGGGATCATCACTTGCAGTTGCAGATCCCGCAGCACTTGCAGCATCAACTCGGAGGCATGCAAATCAACGCACTCTAGGGCAAGCAACAATAAATCCAATTGCCAACGTGCCCGCCGAGGACACACACTCACCCCTTGGGGGTCGGGCAGTGCTGCCAACATCGGGGGTAATAGCTCAACTTCAGGGGATTCGATTGTTGCTGGCATTGAGTTTGCCGTTTCCATAGACCCTAGAACGCTTACTATACAGCAATAGTGACAGCAGTCATGTTGAAATAGGCCTAGATGATCTTAGCCGTTTCTCCGATGACGACGGCTGCTTATCTCTATGTTGCCCACTACACTGATTTTTCGAAAAGCAGGCTAGACTTGAGGGGAGCCACATGATTGTGAGGTTGCAATGAGTCAAGAGATTCCCCCCCCAGAAGCCTATGTGGTGCTTGGACTAGCTCATTGTTTTGTGCAAGTGGAGGGAAAACTCCAGCCCGTAGAGGTGATTGAGCCGATTCCCTCAGCGGCTTTGGAAGCCTTGCTCCATGGCTTGCCCACTTCCTATAGTGAAGCCCATGCCCTCACCTATGGTACTGCCCAAGACCTGCAGCAGGTGCAGCAGCAGTTTCCCCCCAGTGCCCATCTATGTGATGACTATGGCGATCGCCTAGCAGCAGCCGTACGTACCTACATTGCCCGTCCCCAAAGTACCCGCCACATTCCCCTTGGCGAAACCTATCGCAACTTTAATACCTCTACTGAACGCAAGCGGGTGCTGAACTCTGAACGCATTGTCACTGCTGCCGATAACGTCAAACAACACGCCTATACGCACCAAGTCCTCTAACTTAAACTCGTTGTTTTGATTCACCAAAGGAATGACTATGGTCAGTGACGTACAGCCTGCTCCCTCAACCTCCTCTGAGACCTCTCCTGAAAATTGGGTTGAGATTATTGAAACTGTCATTTCTGGCCTTCACCAAGGGGAAGCCCCCCTCGTTGGCCAAACGGACAGTGGCAAGATTTGGATGTTTCGCTACGGTAGTGCTGAGGTCTTTGTGCAGTTGAGTGGCCACACGGAGGAGGACTTTCTCACGATTTGGTCACCGGTGTTGCCCCTGCCTGTAACGGATGAATTGGCACTCTATCGTAAACTGCTGACGTTGAACTGGCTCACTACCCTCGAGGCACACTTTGCCATTGCTGAGGGACAGGTTCAAGTCGTGGCTACCCGTACCCTAGGGGGCATTAGTGCGGGTGAAATTGCCCGCTTGATTACGATTGTGGCGACACTAGCGGATGATTACGATGACGCCCTCAAGGCTGAATTCAAGGGCTAATGAGGGCTTTCATATCCCGTACTGCTTGCACCATACCCACAAGAACAGCCCGGCTAATAATCGTGTGGCCAATATTGAGTTCTTCAATCCCTTCAAGGCGGGCGATCGCCCCCACATTGGTGTAGGTCAGCCCATGACCTGCATTCACCCGCAAGCCCAATGATTTTGCCTGTTGGACACCATGAGCTAAAATTACTAATTCCTGCTGTTGCGCCGCTTCCCCCTTGGCTTCGGCATAGCGACCGGTGTGCAGTTCGATAAATTGAGCCGTGGTTTTGGCGGCGGCTTCCAGTTGGGCAGGATCCGCGTCAATGAATAAACTCACAGGAATTCCTGCTCCTTGAAGGGTTTTCACCACTTGGGTCAAGGGTTCCTGCTGACCCACCACATCTAGTCCCCCTTCGGTGGTGACTTCTTCGCGCCGCTCGGGTACCAATGTCACGTAATCTGGGCGAACGTCAAGGGCGATCGCCACCATTTCGGAGGTGGCAGCCATCTCTAGGTTCAAATGGGTGCGTACCGTTTGTCGCAGGAGGCGCACATCCCGCTCTTGAATATGGCGACGATCTTCGCGCAGATGTACGGTAATGCCATCAGCTCCCCCCAGTTCTGCCAAAACAGCTGCGGCTACGGGATCGGGTTCAACCGTGCGCCGGGCTTGGCGAATCGTTGCCACATGATCAATGTTGACCCCTAGGGTTGCCACTGCGATCGCTCCTTGTCGGAATAGAAGCTCAACCTTTCGGATAATACACCAAGGCAAGGCTTCATGTCGGTTGTCCAAGCTGTCCATTTGCAACCTTTTGGGGCAATCGATAGACTAACCCCGTAGGAGAGACAGGACAGTTGCCGATGACTTGGCGAGTACTCCGACGGCGGACTTTTGGCTGGTTTTATCCTTGGCGAGGCGTGGATTGGCTGCTGCTGGGGGCTGTTTGGGCAACGACTGTCATTGGGGCGGTCTTCATTCACAGTAGTCAACTGCACCTAGAGGAAAACGATAGTCTCCAGCATTTATTAGTGGGGGGGATTGGTACGATTCTTGCCCTGATCCTTGCCCGCGTCCCGGAATCGGTCTTTATGGGCAGTCATTGGGTCATCTACGGCCTTAGTTGTGCCCTGCTGCTGGCGGTTGATCTCGTGGGGGTAGAGGCCAAGGGAGCAGAGCGCTGGTTGGCGATTGGCGGCTTTAACCTGCAACCCTCGGAGTTTGCCAAAATTTCCCTCATTCTTACCCAAGCGGCACTGTTGCACCGCATTTCAGGCCACTCCCTGAAGGGAATTCTGAGTGTGTTTGCAGCCACCGCACCCCCCTTTTTCTTGATTTTGACGCAGCCGGATTTGGGCACGTCCCTTGTTTTCATTGCCATTACATTGACGATGCTGTACTGGGCGAATACGCCCGGCAGTTGGATTGTCTTGATGCTTTCCCCTTTGGTGGCGGCGATTCTCGTTGCCCTGCCTCTGCCCTACCAACTGAATCTCCTCATCTGGTTGGTGTGGACACTAGCGATGGCAGTCGTCGCTTGGCGGAGCTTGCCCTTGGGTTGGGTCGGCGGATTGGGGGGACTGGTGCTTAATTTAGGGGGGGCTGGCTTGGGGCAACTGCTTTGGAGTGTGCTCAAGGATTATCAGAAAACCCGTATTCTCATGTTTCTTGACCCCGACAAAGATCCCCTTGGGGCTGGCTACCACTTGATTCAATCGCGGATTGCCATTGGTGCCGGTGGCCTTTGGGGGCGAGGTATTTTTCAAGGCACTCAGACCCAGTTGGGGTTTATTCCCGAACAGCATACGGACTTTATTTTTTCGGCGATCGCTGAGGAGACGGGGTTCATTGGCAGTTTAGTTCTCCTATGCCTCTTTTGGTTAATTGGTTTGCGCTTATTGCAAATTGCCAATAGTGCAGGTCATGACTTTGGCTCATTGCTGGCGATTGGTCTATTTGCCATGATCCTGTTTCAAGTGGTGGTGAATATTGGCATGACCATTGGTTTGCTCCCCGTGACAGGAATGCCGTTACCGCTGGTGAGTTATGGCCGCTCAGCCATGCTGGCGACCTATCTTGGCTTAGGTATGGTCCTCTCCGTGGCGAATCATCGCCCGCGATCGCGCTACTAACTAGGTGCTAGCGTCCTAGCTTGTTAGGAATTCCCTCACAGCCACCGGGAATTGTTTCACGGGAACGGCTGCCACTCCAAGCACAGCAATAGTAGCGCTGTTCTTCAGAAAGATTTTTCACATTTGTAAAGTTGACATCCTCAACCACCGCACCCGTCTGCGCCCCAGTGCGAAAGTTGGGGGGATTGAGGCGATCGCGGGGACTGGCCTGCTCGGCGGTGCCATAAAAGAAGCGAACACGACTGAGATCGGCATTGGTGAAATCTGCCCCTTGCAAAATCGCACCAGCCAGATTGGCTCGTGTCAAATTACAGTTGCGAAAGAGCGTTCCTGTGAGATTGGCCTCACTCAACTCGGTCCAGCGTAAGTCGGTACCACTGAGATCAGCACCGGCTAGCATACTGCCAAGGTTAATCACGCGCACGCCATACTCAACATCTTCCTCATAGCCACCTAGCCCATCAAAAATCGCCCGTCCCAGCCGGCGATCGCGCTTTAGCGGCGATAGTAACTTTGCTCCTGACAAAAAGCGAATGATTTTGGCCTTGCCTTCGGCATCCAGTCCCCCCAAGATGGCGGCAGTGCGTCCCTCCGCGATCGCGCGCTCCGGCGGCCAATCCTCCAATAACCCCTCATCGTCAAGGATGAGATCGGCAATCCCTTGGAAATAACTGTCAATGGTTTGCTGTTGGGTAATGCGGTTTTGTTGAGTGGTCAAGTCCCGTGAGATGACGTACTGCCGCCAAGCCACATAGGCTGCCAACAGCGCCACCAAAATTTGCCCCAAGGCACCGAAGCCCTCAGCCAGTGCCCCCACCGCATCCCAGTTCGTGCCTTGAAACCGTGACCGAATCCAGTCCATAGCCCCGGTCATGGCAATGAGCGCCACCACCGTCAAACTCAGGCCCAGTGAGGCCAAAATGAACTGCCGTTGCTGTTCCGTTAGATCTTCCGTAAACCAGTGGTAGGTCGAAGTCCAGACCAAGGGAAAACTCAGTCCCCCCAGCACTAGAGCAGCCACCACACCCACCGCATCCCAATCCAGCCCCCAAGCCACCAAGACAGTGACCATGGCGATCGGCATCAACACCGAACGTAGGGACTGCCAACCCGTGCGCCAACGATTACGAGCTGCTAACACTTTACTGAGACGCAGAGCAGCCGCCGTTTGGTTTTCACGGAGGGTCATTTTGTCTTCGCCCATCAGGATTTGGCCTTAAAGGAGTTAAACCAATCATACAGACCTTTTCCCAAGGGGAGAACACACTTAAAACTCTGAAAGTCAGCATTAGGGAGGGATAGCCTGTCAATGGTTTAGAAAAGGTCTGGCCTCAGAATCTTTCTTTGTTGCATCGCGTCCCCCTTTCTCTCCTTAGAGAAGCCTGTACAATAATTCATAAAGTTTTCAGAAAACATTTTGGGAGGTTATGGGTATGGATTGGCGTGTCCTGATTGTCCTGTTACCTGTCCTACTGGCTGCGGGCTGGGCAGCTCGCAATATTCTGCCCTATGCAGTGAAGCAGGTTCAAAAGCTCCTGCAAAAAGCAAAAGCAGCCTAGGACTTGGATCTTAGATATTTGTTGGGCAAGTTCTCCCCAAGAGATCAGCAGGAGTCTTTCCACTGGTTTTACTTTGGGGAGACTTTACTTATAATGGGGGATATATTGTTAATTTTTGTAAATTAGTTTTCAGGTTACTGCCATGCCCTCCCTCGAACAGCTTGCCCATCAACTGGAAAGTCCCAATTCCCGCGATCGCCTGCTGGCGCTAGCGGCGCTACGGGATGTCCCCTCTGCGGATGCCGTACCCCTGATTAAAAAAGTCCTTTGGGACGAAAATCTACAGATTCGCTCAATGGCTGTGTTTGCCCTTGGTGTCAAATCCACACCGGAGTGTTTTGAAATTCTGGTGCAGTTGCTTGAGAGTGAACCTGATTATGGTATTCGTGCCGATGCTGCAGGCGCCTTGGGCTATCTCGAAGATGGGCGTGCCTTTGAACCTCTGGTGCGCGCCTTTTATGAAGACACCGATTGGTTAGTGCGCTTTAGTGCGGCTGTAGCGCTGGGGAATCTCAAGGATCCCCGCGCGGTGGATGTGTTGCGATCGGCGCTGAAAAGTCAGGAAGTCGTGATGCTCCAAGGGGCGATCGCCGCTCTGGGGGAAATTGGCGATCCCAGTGTTGTCGAAGATATTTTGCCCTTTGTGACTGCAGAGGATTGGTTGGTGCGGCAACGGCTCGCTGAAGCTCTAGGCAACCTGCCTAGCCCGAAAACCCAAGCCGCTCTGGAATACCTCGCCAAAGATGAGCATCCCCATGTGGCGACGGCAGCCCAGATTTCTTTGCAACGCTTGCAAGAACGACTTTTCTCTGAAGTTCAGGGCACTGGCAATTGAGATCAAACTTTTTTGCCCACTGCGGTTTCTGCCACAACTCTCTAAACTGGAAAGAAAGGCGCGGCATCCGCAGTAACCTAATCTCTATGTCTATCCGAATTAAATTTCTTCCCTACCTCGTGGCAGTGCTGATCGGGGTAATTGGTGCGATTATTCTTTCGCAACTGCACTTTACGCTCTGGTGGGAGCCAGACCTGCTGACCCAACCGCCACCCATTGTCGAAGTAGAACCAGAAACAGCTCCTGTTCAGCCGTTACCCACTCCCCAAGCGCCAGCCAACCCGCAGCCGAATGGGCTACGCATCAGTAATCAAACGGCCTTTCCAGTGCGCGTGGTGTTGCTCGCTGCCCGCGATCGCGCCCATCCTGATCAAGGCGCAGTTCACTGGGATTTTGCTCCTATGGAAGGCAATATTAAGGGATTACTATTAACGCTGCCCGAAGGTAAGCTCACCCTCCAGTCGGGGGATATTGTCTTGGCTTTTACCCTCGATGGTTCCAAACGCTATTGGGGACCCTATGTCATTGGTGAAAATAGCGAACTTCAGCGCGATCGCCAAACGCAGGAATGGCAGTTGATCCTGCGTCCCTAGGAGCCCTCTGAAGAAAGACCCGAACGGATAGTTTCCACCAGTTCCTCGCTGTGCCAAGGCTTGTACAAACAGCGATGCAAATTGGCCGCCTCATCCGCTTGGCCAGTGAGCATGACTTTCAACCCCTTGGGAAACCGCTGATGCACTTGAACCAGAAACTCATCCCCTCGTACCCGTGGCATCAGCCAATCGGAGACAATGACGATGATTTCGGTGCTGTCCTGCTGAAATTCATCAATAATTTCTAGCGCTTCCTCGGCACTTTCTGCGGTTTCATAGAGGTAGCGATCGCCAAAAGCCGTTCGCAGCTGGGTTCGCAGGCTCTCAAGGATGACTCGTTCATCATCCACACATAAGATGACTGGCTTAGACATGGGGGGCATCATCTATCGGTAAACCAACCCGAAACTGCGTGCAACCGGGGCGGGAGGTTACCTCGATCTTGCCTTGATGCTTGTCAATCATTTGGCGGACAATATCGAGTCCGAGACCGTTGCCTTCACCCGCAGGCTTGGTGGTAAAAAATGGCTCAAAAATGCGGGGCAACACCGCCGCTGGAATCCCGCAGCCACTATCAATAATCTCTACCCAGAGATGAGACTGTGCTTGACGTACCACAATTTCCAAGCGCCCGCGCTCTTCCATTGCTTGCAAGGCATTGTGAATCAAAGTTTGGCCATACCTGCGTAGTTCATCGGCATAGCAAGGAATCGGCGGCACTGGCTCATAGCGTCGCACCACCTCAACCCCATGCTTGAGCTTGTTGTGATAAAGGGTCAACACTGTTTCTATCCCATTCACTACTTGGGCTGAGACCTTCTCGCTATTTTGATTCATGCGGGCATAGGTTTTGAGGGCAAACACCACCTTGGCCGCTCGCTCAATCGCCGTCGTAATGGTGTGGGTACTGCGATCCAACAATGCCAATTGATGGGCAAGTTCGACAACCTGTTGGCCTTGGGGCGTCTGCAACAGGGTCAAGAGTTCGGGTGCAGGGCTGAGCACCCCTAGATCAATCAACGTTTCTGCCCAACCATCGGTATTGCTGATTCCTTGGGCGTCTAACTGTGCCATGATCTGGCGCTTGTACTGCCGCCGTTCCCGACTGGAGAGGGCAAGGGATTCACTGCGACTCTGACCACACAGAGCAGCAAATTGCTCAAAGACAGGATCAGAGAGTTGGCGAACCACTGTGGGTAGGAGCGGCAGCGATCGCTCAGTGCAGAGATTAATCGTCTCAATGGAAGAGCGAATGGCTCCTAAAGGGGTATTGATTTCATGAGCAACCCCGGCCACCAGTTGTCCCAAGGCCGCCATTTTCTCCGCATGAATCAGTTCCTGTTGGGCTTTTTGCAGTTGATGGAGAGTGGCCTCTAACTCTTGATTTTTTTGCTGTAGGTCCTGTTCTGCGGCTTGCAGGCGGGCTAGGGCAATGTGTTGAGCCGTGACATCTTGGACAAACCCTTCAAAATAGAGCATTTGGCCATTGGTATCCCGCACCACGCGGCAGGTTTCCGAAATCCAGCAGCGACTGCCATCGCGGCGGTAGATCTCCGATTCAAAGTTGGTCAGTGTATCCTGCTGCGCCATCAGGTCAATAAATCGCTGCCGCTGCTCGGGGTCAACATACAGCCGCGCATGGGCATTGGGCTGTGCCGCCAGCAAATCAGCAACGGAGTCATAGCCGTAAATGTGGGCAAGGGCAGGATTGGCACACAGATAGTTTCCCGCGAGATCCGTTTGGAAAATTCCCACAACTGCGTTTTCAAAGATGCTCTGAAAGTTCAAGTCACCACCATTGGTCAAGGGGGTCGTGGAGCCCATGGATTGCCCTCACATTCATCTCACTACCACCCTACCGTCCTTTTCTAAAATCAGGGATACCTCAGATATGAGCCTCTCCTCTAATTGCTTGGACACTTTTGAGGGTGCGCCCTCCCTGTGAAAAGGACGATCAACAGTTGCGGGAATTTTCACAACACCCCTGCTAGTGGCTGGTTTTCACCATGGATTTCGCCGTAGCGTGATGATTGTCTTGGGAAGTGGGGCGGGGTTGAATCACCCCATAGCCCCCATGATTGCGTTCATAGACGACGTTAATTTCTCCCGTATCGCGGTTGCGAAAGACATAGAAGTCGTGATCCACCATTTCCAAGTGCTCAAGGGCTTCTTGGATACTCATGGGGGGCATGGCAAAGTATTTCATGCGCACCACTTGTTCGGGCAGTTGCGGTGTGCGATCGCCCAGCAAATCCGTCACCACTGCGGGTTCCACTACACTATTAGTGTCTTTAGCGCGGGACTTGTCTTGGCGTTTTTCTTTGAGTTTGCGGAGTTTGCGGGCAATTTTGTCAGCAACGAGATCAATACTGGCGTAGAGATTTTCACTGCTTTCTTCGGCGCGAATCACTGAGCCATTAACAAATAGGGTCACTTCAGCGGTTTGTTTAGGGGCTGTACTACGGTTACGAGCCACGGAAAGATGCACATCAACTTCGTTAATCACATTCTGGAAATGACTGGTGGCTCGCTCAATTTTTTGGTTCACATAGCTGCGAATGCCATCCGTAATATCAATGTTTTTACCGTGAATCACTAGCCTCATAGGGTTGCCTCCCCTGAGCAAAAAACAGATAAATCTAAGGCTGATCTACTTCCACCCTAACATCTTCGTATCGGGGATTACAGGGCATCCTGAGGCTCTTCACCTTTATTCGTGTTCTGTGATAATTCTTATCCTCTAGACCTTGACAATCTGGCACCCCCTATGAAAACTACCCTCGGTTGGCATTGTGCCTTGGGGATCATCCCCTATCGCGACGCTTGGCGCTGGCAACAGCAGCTTGTGGCTGAGCGCTGTCAGAATCCCGCCGCTCTCGATGTCCTCCTTACCCTTGAGCATCCCCCCATCTATACCCTTGGCCAAGGGGCAACCACAGCTCACCTTCACTTTGATCCCGTGGCTACGGGCATTGAGGTATTGCGCATTGAGCGGGGAGGCGATGTCACCTACCACTGCCCCGGCCAATTGGTGGCCTACCCAATTTTGAATTTACGCCGCCACCGCTGCGATTTGCATTGGTATCTCCACCAGTTGGAGGAAGTCATGATTCAAACCCTAGGGCACTATGGCATTAAAGGGGAACGCGTTGCTGGCCTCACCGGTGTTTGGGTGGAGGGGTACAAGGTGGCGGCGATCGGGATCAAGGTGACCCGCTGGATTACCTTCCACGGCATTGCCCTCAATGTGGTGAACGATTTGAAGGGCTTTGGTCGCATTGTCCCCTGTGGCATTGGCGATCGCCCCGTCGGGAACCTGCGGCAGTTTTGTGCCGACATTACCTTAGAGGAGGTGCGCCAGCGGTTTGTGACTGCCTTCGGCCATGTTTTTGCCCTCGAATTTGCCCCCAAAGCTCTTGCGGATCTCCTGATCCCCGTCTCTACTTGACAAAATTTAATCTTTATTTCAGGAATCGGCTGTTATGAATTGGCAACTTTCGGGGCACAATTTAAGTCTAAGTAGATTAGGATACAGGCCAACTCCCTCTCACCTGCTAGGCTAACGCTATACAAACCTCAGCTTTATCAGTGCGAGTCGTCATCTTCATCTCGATAAATCTTTTATCTACATTCTTCCTTGCCAAATACTGTTTAGAATCTGTGCTGCTATGATGAACTCCGCTTCCAAAACTCCATCCCCTACACCCACTGTTAGCACCGATATGGTGCGCACATACCTACAGGAAATTGGGCGCGTGCCGCTGCTGACCCATGAACAGGAAATTATTCTGGGTAAACAGGTGCAGCAAATGATGGCACTGCGGGAAAAACGCGAGGCTCTCACCAAAGAACTGGGACGTGAACCCACCTTTGAAGAATGGGCGGCTGCCTCTAATCTCACGCCAACGGAATTGCGCAATATCCTTAAGCGCGGCGAACGAGCCAAGCAAAAAATGATTGAAGCCAACCTACGGCTGGTGGTTTCAGTGGCCAAGAAGTATCAAAAACGCAACCTAGAATTGCTGGACTTAGTGCAAGAGGGCACCCTTGGCCTCGAACGCGGTGTGGAGAAGTTTGATCCCACGCGAGGTTACAAGTTCTCTACCTATGCCTACTGGTGGATTCGTCAGGCAATTACGCGGGCGATCGCCCAACAGGCGCGCACGATTCGGCTGCCCATCCACATTACCGAGAAGCTGAACAAGATCAAACGCACTCAACGGGAACTGGCGCAAAAACTGGGACGGAGTGCCACCCCTGCTGAGGTGGCAGCAGCCCTAGAACTCGAACCGGAGCAAATCCGTGAATACCTGACCCTTGCGCGCCAACCCGTTTCCCTTGATCTGCGCGTCGGGGACAATCAGGACACTGAACTCGGTGAACTGCTCGAGGATGACAGTCTTTCGCCAGAGCAATTTACCACGGTGGAGGCTCTACGGGACGATGTCAACCTGTGGCTGGCGGAACTCACCCCGCAACAACGGCAAGTACTCACCCTGCGCTATGGGTTGGGGAATGGTCAGGAACTGTCCCTTGCCAAGGTGGGTGAGCAACTCAACCTGAGTCGGGAGCGAGTACGGCAACTGGAGCGGCAAGCCCTCGATCACCTGCGGCGGCGGCGCCAGCAAATGTATGAATACTTGGCCAGCTAAGGCGTGGATTGAGGCACTTGACCTGCAACCCCATCCAGAGGGGGGCTATTTCCGCGAGGTCTATCGCTCAGCAGGGAGCATTCCCGCAGCTGTTTTGCCTTCAGGCTTTCAGGGGGACGATCGCCCCTACTGCACAAGTATCTACTTTTTGCTCCCCGCCACGGCCTGTTCGCGGCTGCACCGTATTACCAGTGATGAACTGTGGCACTTTTATACGGGTAGTTGCCTGACCATTCACGTGATTTTACCCACAGGAGAGTATCAGCCCCTGCGCTTGGGGATCAATATCGCAGAGGGGGAGCAATTACAACAGGTGGTACCGGCGGGGGCCTGGTTTGGGGCAACAGTGGATGCGCCGGACAGTTTTAGTCTGGTGGGTTGTACCGTGGCACCGGGGTTTGACTTTCGCGATTTTGAATTGGGCGATCGCCAGCAGTTGCAGCAGCAGTTTCCCCAACACTGCACTTTGATTGAACGTCTAACCCCCTAAACACTAAAAAGCGTTTGTAAACGGCGGCGAATCCAATGCAGGGGGGGCAGGCTCTTCGTTTCTTGGGAATCGACTAGGCCCAGTTCTTGAAGCACCTGTTGTCGCGCTGCCAGTTCGTGGGCAATTTCCTCCGCCAATTGGGGCTGGGCTTGCAGTAGTCGCTGTACCGCTGAGCGATGTACCACAAATAGAACTGTTTCTTCCAAGGCTCGCACCGTCGCCGATCGCGGCATGCCCGTTAGCACTGAAATTTCGCCAAAGAAATCCCCCTCATAGAGCGTGGCTAAAATTTGATCCAACTGCTCAGAGCGCACTTCCACGGATCCCTCAAGGACAATGTAAAAGGCATCTCCCGGATCCCCTTCACAACAGATAATTTCCCCCACACCGTAAAACTGGCGATTGCCTAGCTCAATGAGCATTTGCAACTGGGCATTGGAACAGCGGGAAAAACAACTGATATTGCGCAGCATGTCAGCAAGGGAGGGTTCAGCTTTGGTTACTTCTCCAGTAGCCGGCTCAGCAACCGTGGAGGTTTCGGGTGCCCTTGCCACTGAACGCTGGTAATACTGCACCAAAGAGCGCAGTTCCCCCAAATCTCGCAACCGCAAATCCAACTGGGGAAAGGGAACTTCAATGTGCCGCTGCCGTAACTCCTGCTCAATGAGAAAATTGAGGGCACTTTTAATGGGTTCAGAATCCTGGGGACGGTTAATCCACACCAGCAGTTCAAAGAGGTAGGCATTTTCACCAAAGCTGCGAAACCAAACACTGGGGGGTGGGGTCAGTAAGACACGAGGATCTTGGCGGGCAGCGCTCAGGAGCGCTTCGGTCACAAGGACGGTATCACTGCCATAGGCGACATTCACAGGGATATGGATACGGCTATCGGGGCTACCGTAACTCCAGTTAACGACGTTCTTTTCAATAAAGCGGTTGTTGGGGACAATCACGTATTGGCTATCATTGGTGCGGATAATCGTGGCGCGAATGGAGATTTTCTCAACGGTGCCCAGCAGGCCATCCACTTCAATAAAATCCCCGACTTTGATCGGATGTTCCAGCAAAATCGCTAAACCGCTAATAAAGTTACTGGCGAGGGCTTGTAAACCAAAACCAAAACCAATCCCCAAAACCCCCGCCAATACAGTGAGGGAACTGAGATCAATGCCTGCGGTTTGCAGAACAATAATAAAGCCAATAAAGCTCAGGCTATAGCTAACCACGCGGGTGATGGTTTCTTGGCTGCCGCGATCCACCCGCAACTGCATGAGAATTCGGTTTTTGAGCCACTCGCTGACCCAGCGGGAGGTAAAAATCACTGCGAGGGAGAGAAAGAGAATTAAAAAGAGAAAGTTTAGGGTGATTTGCGTTCGCCCTAACTCCATGAAGGGGGTGTTAAACACGACGCCGACCCGCTGCAGGAGAAACTGAATCGTCCTGTCAATGCGTTCGTGCCAAGGCGCTAAACTCTCTACGGATTGCAGCACCCAAGATAAAACCAATGACCAAAGTAGGATTCGCAACGCTAGGCGCAATAGAGCCGTCCCTAAGGAAATCCAAGGTTGGGAGGGGTGGCTGACTTTCTGATCAAGCCGCTGTTGCAGTTGATCAATGCCCTTTTGCAGTAGCCAGTCAGTGACAATCGCGATCGCCACAATGGCAACAATTTGAGCGGCTTCAATCAAGGCGATTCGTAAGCGTTGTGTCCGCGCCAGTTGAGCAATGAGAATACTTGAGGGGGCTGCTGCTAGAAATAGGCTCAGATACTTCATCATGGTGCCAAAGATTGTGCGCGAGCGGCTTTAATGACTGCCACCACGTCGGTATGTTTCCCATCCAGCGCCCACACCAGAGCGGTCCAAGAATTTTGATCCTTGGCGTTTAGATCAGCACCTGCGGCAATGAGTTGCTTAACCGTAGCCGTTTGTCCCTTGGCCGCTGCCGCCATCAAAGGGGTGAGACCAAAGGCTGTTTGGGCATTGACATTGGCTCCTGCTGTAAGAAGTGTCTCAACAATTGCTGTGTGCCCGCCCCCTGCGGCGGCCATCAAGGGCGTCCAACCCTCACTATCCCCTTGGTTGACATCTACGCCCGCGGCAATCAGTGCATTGACAATCTCGGTGTGACCCAGTTCAGCGGCTAGGGCTAGTGCCTCTGCTGTGATCTCGATACCGTTGGCGATCGCCTCCTGGACAGCGGTTAGGTCTCCTTGCTCAATGGCGGTTTCAATTGCTGTCATCCCCTGCGTCATTGCCTGTGGCCTGCCTCTAATAACTCTAATAAAGAAAAGATAATCTATCTGAGTTAAAATGAGGTCTGCATTGAGTTCAGGATCGCATGCCATGGATATTATCACGCTCGGTTGGGTGGGTGTTCTCAGTGTCTTTACGCTCTCGATCGCCTTTGTGGTCTGGGGTCGCCACGGCATGTAGCGACGTAGGGCTGAGGGTATGACCGTTTCACTAGCCGATCTGTTGGTTCTTGTTGCTTTATTGCTGCTCATTCTCGTGACGGGCGGCATTGGTTATCTCACCTTTGCGGAGTGGCGCGATCGCCGGCGTCTGCAAGCGGAGCAAAAAGAACAACGACGGGGGCGCAAACGTTAATGGTGGCTCCTTTACGGCTTTTGGGCGATCGCCTCCTCAGTGCCCTACAATCAGTACTTCCCCTAGACAGCTATCCCCAGCTGCTGCTACTGCCGGCCAGCCAAGCCAAGTTTGGCGACTATCAATCTAATGTTTGCCTTAGCCTCGCCAAGCAGGTGGGCAAAGCCCCCCGTGAACTAGCCCAAGCGGTGGTGGCACATCTTAACGTTGAAGATATCTGTCAGCCCGTTGAAATCGCCGGTTCCGGCTTCCTTAATTTTCGTCTCAAGCCAGACTTTTTGGCACGCACCCTGCAAGCGGCTTTAGGGAGCGATCGCTTGGGCATTGCCCCTGTATCAAAGCCGCGCCGAGTGGTGGTTGATTTTTCCAGCCCCAACATTGCCAAGGAAATGCACGTCGGTCACCTGCGCTCCACCATTATTGGTGACTGCATTGCCCGCATTCTTGAATTTCAAGGACACGATGTGCTGCGGCTCAACCATGTGGGGGACTGGGGCACACAATTTGGCATGCTGATTGCCTACCTTGATGAGGTTTATCCTGACGCCCTGACTACGGCCAATGCCCTTGATTTGGGGGACTTAGTCAGCTTTTATAAAAAAGCCAAGCAGCGTTTTGACAGCGATCCTGAGTTCCAGCAAAAAGCGCGGCAGCAGGTGGTGGCGCTTCAGCAGGGGGAAGAACGGAGTCGCCGCGCGTGGCAGCTTCTATGTGAGCAATCGCGCCGCGAGTTTCAAAAGATCTACGATTTGCTGGATATTCAGCTCACGGAGCGAGGAGAGTCCTTCTACAATCCCTTTTTGCCGGCGGTGATTGAGGACTTAGCAGCTCTCGGCCTACTGGTGGAAGATCAAGGTGCCAAGGTGGTCTTTTTAGAGGGTTTCACCAATAAAGAGGGTCAACCCCAACCCTTGATTATTCAGAAGTCCGATGGGGGCTACAACTACGCAACCACGGATTTAGCCGCCCTGCGCTATCGCATTGACAAAGACCAAGCAGATTGGATTATCTATGTTACCGATGTTGGCCAGTCCACCCACTTTGCCCAAGTGTTTCAAGTGGCGCAGCGCGCAGGTTGGGTGCCTCCCCATGTCACGTTGACCCATGTCCCCTTTGGTTTGGTGCTGGGGGAAGATGGCAAACGCTTGAAAACGCGGTCTGGGGAAACGATTCGCCTCATGGATTTGCTGACGGAGGCGATCGCCCGCAGTCGAGCGGATTTAGAGCAACGCCTTGCCGCCGAAGGTCGCAGGGAATCTCCTGAATTCATTGACACGGTGGCGCGAGCGATCGGTATTGGTGCTGTCAAGTACGCGGATCTCAGCCAAAACCGCAACAGTAACTATGTCTTTAGCTATGACAAGATGCTCTCCTTGCAGGGCAACACTGCCCCCTACCTGCTCTATGCCTATGTGCGCGTCCAAGGACTGACGCGGCGCGGCGACATTGATTGGCGTACCCTCTCACCAGACACCCCCTTACACCTAGAGGATGAAACTGAGCAGAAGCTGGCCAAGCATCTTGTGCAACTGGAGGAAACCCTTGACCTTGTCAGTACCGAGCTACTGCCCAACCGCCTCTGCCAATACCTATTTGAACTGAGTCAGCTTTTTAACCAGTTCTACGATCGCTGCCCGATCCTCGCCGCCCCTGAGCCAACAAAACAATCCCGCTTGATCCTCGCCTATCTCACTGCCCAGACCCTTAAACTGGGACTCTCCCTACTGGGGATTCGAGTGTTGGATCGGATTTAGAGTGCCTAGCTATACTGGGGCGCAAGGCTGCTTCTGATTTTCCGAGTGTGGGAAGCCTGTGCTCTAAGCTTTTGCTGGCGGTCATCTTCCTGCTGATATGGCCGCATCTCTATCTCATGCAGTTTTATTTTCGGCTATTTCGCCGAGAATTACCCAATAGCCTAGAACTGGGCGGTTTGTTCATCATGTTCGTCATAGCAGGGGGAACGGGTATCGGTTTGCTAGTGGGTATAGCCATTGGGTTTGGTCTATTACCATGGCTTTGGCCTGAGTTGGGTCAACTATGGCAAGGGTTAACCGTGGTCGCTATCTATTTTGTCAATTCGCTCATCTGGTTTGAATTCGGCTATTGCTGGGGTCAGCGGGAAGCAAAGCGTTAATTCTCTTCTCTAGTGGCGTTCAGAGTGTTGAGCGTGTTCTATTGATGTGAAAAGGGCTGTAAGATACATTGGTTGTTTGTGCGGTTGCGGCAGCGCAATGATTAAAAATGATATTTGGATTCGGGCGATGGCTGCCCAAGGCATGATTCAGCCCTTTGAACCCACACTGGTGCGGCGAGTGGCCGAGCAGCCTGTGATTAGCTTTGGTCTTTCTTCCTACGGTTACGATATTCGCCTCAGCCCCAAGGAGTTTCGCATCTTTCGCCATGTGCCGGGAACAGTGGTCGATCCCAAAAACTTTAATCCTGCGAATCTGGAATCTGCGCCCCTCCATGAGGATGCCAATGGCGCCTTTTTTATTTTGCCCGCCCATTCCTACGGCCTTGGGGTGGCGCTAGAACGGCTACAGGTCCCCGAAAATGTGACGGTTTTGTGTATCGGCAAGAGTTCCTATGCCCGTGCGGGGATTATTGCCAACCTGACACCGGCAGAAGCGGGCTGGCGAGGCCATCTGACCTTAGAATTCTCGAATTCATCTAGTGCAGACTGCCGCATCTATGCCAATGAAGGAGTAGTGCAATTGCTCTTTTTTGAGGGTGAACCCTGCGATGTCAGTTATGAAAGGCGGCGAGGCAAATACCAAGATCAGCCGGAGGCGGTGACATTGGCGCGGGTTTGATGGAGTTGCTGCAACAGTCGCTGGGGACCATAGGCTCCCCATTGATAGCCCTGCTGAAGATAGGGATCAAGGCGGCGGCGAATCTGTTGGTAGCCCCAGAAGATCACTCCCCCCTGTAGGACAACATTGGTATTTACTCCCCAGAGTTCACTGCCGAAGGTCAGACCTTGCCAACTGGAGAGATAAATCGCCGCATACCATAGCAAGACAAACTGACTCAAGCTCCCAAAGGCAGGTAGGGGAAACGGCACGGCATAGGCTTGGCAGGCTTTGCGGATATAGGCGAGGGTACTGATCATCGCCAGCACGACATCGAAAAAGCCCCCCGGCAGCAGCAGGCTACCCATCATCTGTGCGGTTAACCAAAACCATGCCGACGTGTCTTGAGTGCCAAGCGCTGCCCCTAGGCTCTGTTCAACTTGACTGGCTTGGTGAAGAATTCGCAGGGCACGGGCACGGGGAGCCTCCTGTTGTAGCCACTGCTGAAGAAGCTGTCGCAGTTCGGGAATGCCTTGCCCCGTTGTGCTGCTCACAGCAATACCTTCAGCCATTGGCGGGTAGAGATCCGCCTTGGTGAGAATGAGCTTGTGGGGAATTCCAAGGCTGTTCAGGCGATCGCGCGCTCGGCATTCAACAGGTGTGAGGCTGTCTTGGGTCACAAAAAGGACGAGATCGGCTGTCTCCACTGCGGCCCACGTCATGGCTTCCCGTTCACTCCCCGCGACTTCATCAAGACCAGAGGTGTCCGTCAGATCAACAATTTGATCCTGACAGTGCCAGCGAACCGTTCGCGGCCATTGAGTCGTGCCATGAATGGCGCCCACGGGAAAAATCGCTTCGCCGTAGAGGGCATTCAAAAGGGCAGACTTGCCCCGACTGACTTGACCGAGGACAACGATGTGCCATGCGCTCTGGTGCAGGCGATCGCGCAAGTTATAAAGGGTCTGCCATTGAGCACTGAGTTGAGGATGGTGCGCCTGATGCCACGCGAGGAGTTCCTCTAGACATTTAGCTGTTATGTCTAGGATGGGTAGGCTACTCACGGCGAAACAGCGACCAATTGGAGGCCACCACCAAACCAACCGCAGCAATTAAGACGACCGGTAAGGGAATCACCCACTGCCGCAGGTGCAATACGGCTTCGCTGAGCAAGAACAAAATAATAAAGCTGGCGATCGCAATCCCCATAGGCTAGCGACGGCGGGTGGGTTCTTCTAAAAAGGAGGCCTTTTGACCATTGGGCAAGGTGGCATCACGGACTGTCCGTACTCGCGCTAGGAGATCGCGCCCCCCTAGAATCGCCTCCACCAACTGTGCCCCCACGAGAATGGCTCGATCTAAACGGGTCATGAGTAGGCTTGCTCCAGTGAGGTTGGCATTGGTGAGATTGGCTTTCGTTAAATCAGCGTTATTGAGGACAGCACCACTGAGGTTAGCGCGGCTGAGGTTGGCTCCGCGCAAGTTGGCAGCATTGAGGTTGGCTCCCCGCAGATCGGCTCCCTGAAGATGCCGCCCCCGTAACCGAGCATAGCTGAGATCGCAGTTGGGGCAATTGCCCGTGCGCCGCAGCTGTTCCAAATGGGCTGGATTGGCGGCCCAAGCAGGGGTACTGACTAGGAGCAGGCAAAGGGCAGGCGCAACCTTGACAATCATCGCACTCTCTCAACGGTGTCTATACTGGACATCCTAACCTACGCCGGTTGTACCAGATTTTCAAGGCCATCCACCACCTTAGCGGAGAGAATCTTATCCCCTTGGCGCAGTTGTCGCAGGGTTTCTTCTCCCTCTACGACATAGCCAAAGACGGCATAGCGACCATCCAAGAGGTTCAGTCCTGCGGGGGTCAATTCAGGTTCAAAGAGCAAAAAGAAAAATTGTGATGAGCCACCATTGGGATCATCGTTGGGACGCGCCAAGGCGACAGTACCATAGGCGGAAAAGGGGAGCACAGGATGTTCTAAGTAACGCCCTGCATCCTCAAGGGTGATGCCATAGAGAGGATACTTGTCGCCCTCCACCAGAATTTCAAGGGGAATGGCACGGTATTGGTTGGTTTTTGGGTCAATGAAGCCCACCTCTGGCCCCGGTGGATCCCCTGCTTGCAGCACATAGGATTCCTCAGCACGAGTAAAGGGCAGGCCATCGTAGAAGTGGCGTTGGATTAAGTCCACAAAGTTGCCAGCGGTCAGGGGGGCACTGTAGCCATCGACAACAATCGTGAGATTCCCCTTGGTGGTTTCCATTTCCACGGTGGCACGACCCAGCAATCGCGGCAGATGCTCGTAGCCCTTGGGAGGCGTATAGCTAAAGTTTTGTACCATCATGGCCTCCAAGTCCCCCACTTTATCGAGGGCGGCGGCTTTAGCGGGCAAGAGTTGGCTGCGATCTTTGGCTTTGGCGGCTTCCTGTAGCCTGTCGAGGGAGGTCTCTAACTCTGTCAACAGGGTTTTGGCTGCCTCCTGTTTCTCGGCAGGGAGACTTTTGAGCAGTTCATCGGCGCGATCGCGAACTATTACTTTGGCTTTACTAACGTTGCTGGCAATTTTTGACCACTGTTTGCCGCGCACCCAAAAAGAGATTTGTTCTAGATCCCTTTGCAGTTCTCGTACGGTTGGATTGTCAATCGGTAAGGCCCAACGGAGCAGCGCTTTGGGATCAGTAATGGCATTCCCTTGGGGCAAAGCAGCAATTAACGGATGTTCAACAGGCAGCGCGATCGCCAGCGGCGGCAGCAGGAATGTCCCCAACCAGAGGAGCAGTATCACCAGAAGAGCAAGCCAGCGTTTGCGTCGTTTCACCGTTTCTTCCCATGACTTCGTCTCCCCTCAGTGTATCGGACGGGGCGATCGCCCTCCAAGGGGGAGGTTTTCATTTTTCTTTCATTTTCTTGGGCATCCTGTGTTAGGCTGAGAATTATGAAAGGATTATGAAATATAATGCGCGGTTTGAGTTGGTTACTGGTGGGAATTCTCTTGGTGGGTGGGTGTGCAGCCCCTGCGCCACAACAACCTGAGGAAACTCGCCAAACCCGAACCAATCAAAATGAACGCCCCTTAGTGCTGACCACGTTTACAGTCCTTGCCGATATGGCACAACAGGTGGCGGGCGATCGCCTGCGGGTGGAATCCCTGATTAAACCGGGAGCTGAAGTCCACGGCTACGAATTTACCCCCAGTGACTTGGTGCGGGGGCAGGAAGCCGCTCTCATTTTAGAAAATGGCCTTGGCCTCGAACGTTGGGGCGATCGCTTCTACAACAGCCTACCAAATGTGCCCCGTGTCACACTCACAGAGGGGATTACCCCTATTCCCATTCAAGAGGATGCCTATCAAGGCAAACCCAATCCCCATGCGTGGATGTCACCCCAAAATGCCTTAGTATACGTTGAGAACATTCGCAAGGCGCTAACAGAACTTGATCCCGCTGGCGCAGACCTCTATGCCGCCAACGCCGAAGCCTACAAAGCCCAAATTCGCGCCCTTGATCAAGAGCTACGTCAAGCCCTAGCAGCTCTCCCTGCCAACAAACGCTACATCGTCACCTGTGAAGGTGCCTTCTCCTACCTTGCGCGGGATTATGACCTTGAGGAAGTGTATCTCTGGCCGGTGAATGCCGATCAGGAGGGGACGCCCCAACAAATGACACGGGTGATTGACATTGTGCGGCGTCAACAAATCCCCGCTGTGTTCTGTGAAAGTACGGTCAATGCTGGTCCCCAAAAACAGGTGGCACGGGAGTCTGGGGCCACATTTGCCGGCATTTTTTATGTGGATTCCCTATCGCCCCCTGACGGCAATGCACCGACATACCTTGACTTGCTGCGGTACAACATCAACACCCTGATTCGCGGTCTTATTGGGAGGACACCACCATGATTTCTAGCCCTGCCGTTGATTTACAAGATGTGACGGTCGCCTATCACCGTCACCTTGCTCTCCATGGAGCAACGTTGCAATTGCCCGCAGGCACCATCTGTGGGGTAGTGGGCATGAATGGGGCTGGCAAGTCAACCCTTTTCAAGGCGATCATGGGGTTTGTTAAACCCATTCGAGGTCAGGTGCGCATCCATGGCTTACCCCTCCGGCACGTGCAACGGCAGTCCCTTGTGGCCTATGTCCCCCAGAGCGAAGATGTGGACTGGCAGTTCCCTCTACGGGTCTGGGATGTCGTGATGATGGGGCGCTATGGCAAAATGAACTGGCTGCGCCAACCGAGAGCGGTCGATCGCCAGCGGGTACGGGAAAGTCTAGAGCAGGTGGAACTATGGCCCTTGCGGTACCGCCAAATTGGTGAACTCTCAGGAGGCCAAAAGAAACGCATGTTCCTTGCCCGCGCCTTTGCCCAAGAAGCACAGGTGTTGCTCTTGGATGAACCCTTTGCGGGTGTGGATGTGAAAACGGAGAAACTGATTATTGATCTCCTCATGGCAGAGCGGGAGAAGGGGCACACGATTCTCATCTCCACCCACGATCTCTCCTCAATTACCACCTTTTGTGATCAGGTGGTGCTGGTGAACCGCAGTATCTTGGCCTATGGCCGCACCAGTGAGGTGTTTACCCCAGAAAATCTGGCGCGAGCCTTCGAGGGATCCCTGAGGATCCCCCGGCGCTGTGACTAGCTGCGACGAATCGGCGTGCCACAGGGATAGGTGGCTACAGACGCTTCAGTGGGCAGGTCTTTCACCTTTTGCTGAAGTTGTGCTTGTAGGTAGAGCTGCTGGAGGCGTTCGACCATTTCGCCGCGGCGATCGTAGAGGCGTTTGAGAGGACGGGGTTGACAGCGACTCAGGCAGTAGGCAGTGAGGATGGGGAGGGCGATCGTGCTATCGGTGTAGCAGACCACCGTATCCCGCAACCCTTGGGGATCCACCTTGCCCCAACTGACGGCTTCACTGGGCACAGCGCCCGAGAGGCCACCTGTATCCGGACGCGCATCGGTAATCTGAATAAAGTAATCGTGTCCCCGTTCCTCTAGCCCCAAGACCTCATGGATTTGCGGCTGGGTTTGCAGCAGGAAGTTTTTCGGACTACCACCGCCAATAATTAACGCTGCACTCTTGCCCTTGCCCTCAGCCGCTTCACGGGCAAAGTAAGCAATGGCTGCGGTTTCATTGACATCAATGGCAGGGTCAATGACCAGTTTCGAGCCTTCGAGGGCGATCGCCGCCACATTCATACCAATGGAGCTATCACCGGGAGAGGAGGTGTAAATAGGCACACCACACTCATAGGCTGTGGCCAGCAAGCAGGAATGGGTTTGTCCCCGCTGCACTTCCAGTTCCCGCACATAGCGCCCTAAGTGGTAGTGAAACTCCGCTGTACCCATACGGCGCTGGAAAATTTCACTACGCAGCACTTGCCGCAAAAAGGCATCGGTTTCAAGGAGGACATCGTAGTCAAAGATAATGTCATAAATGCGGATTTTGCTTTCCTTGCGCAGTTGCACATCATCCACAAAAGGATGCGCCGCATAGAGATCCATGCCGAGGGCATAGTGAATGTCGTGGTAGAGATTAGCCCCAGTACTGATGATGTAATCAATAAACCCAGCGCGCACCAAAGGCGCAAGGGCAGAGATCCCCAAACCCGTCGGCGTCATGGCGCCTGAGAGGCTCAGACCAACCGTCACTTCTGGCTGAAACACCCGTTGGCTCAACAGTTGGCAAATTTCCCGCAAGCGTGCTGAGTTATAGGCAGTGAAGTATTTATCAATGAGTTCTGTCAAACTGATATTTTCGGGAATGGGAGCAGGGGTAATGGGGGTAGCAAATGCAGACATCGGTCGTTCCTCGCAAGCTAATTCCACAGCAGGCGCAGCCGCTCAGGCGGGAACTACCCCAACCACAGCATTGCTTAACCCGCTGAGGGGTTTTCATGGTTTCTAATAGCTAAAAACTTGAAGTGCCGTAACAGTGCTCAACGTGATCAACACTTCTGATCGACCCAGTTCACAACGGTGTGAACCTCCAGTTGCAGGCCGATCAGCTCATACTCGGTCCTTCGCAATGATCCACGACTGAGAGTGCAGGGATGGCTGCTCGCCGTTGGCGCAACCCCATTTCGAGATACCAAGGTGTGATGTTGGGATAGCCCATCAACGTCAATTGTTTCACTGTTGACAAGTCCCATACCCTTACATTACGAGATCACTATAACACTTCATTACCCAATTTGCCGTGCACATCGCCTATTATGCTTTTGCTGCTTGTTTCACCGTCTTCCTCATTCTCTACGTTTTGCGAGGAATCGCTTGGCTGACAATGCTACCGGGCGGCATTTTCTTGGCCCTTGCCATGGCCAGTTGGTTGACGGGACTGTGGTCAATTCTTGCCTTCTTAAGGCAGCGCTATTAAAGGCTGGATGAGCCACAATTAGGCCACAACCAGTTGGGGGGACTCTGGGTACAACGGTTGCAGTTGCAGGGGTACAGGCCTTGGTGAGGTCGGCAATAGCTCTGTGCGAAACTGGGGTGCGTTGCCCTGCCAAAACTCGGCCATAAAGGCAGTGGCGTTGTTGGTGACGACATTCACCACCGGATGCAGGCCGAAAAACATCCCACCAAAGGTGACAGCCAAGTTGGGTAGGGCAATTAAGGCCACATTTTGATAGGTTCGCTCTAGGGCATCGCGGGCAATGGCAATGCCACGGCCAAGGGCAGACCAATCCCCATCCAACAGGATCACCACTTTGGCATTGGGAGCAAAGGTGGGGGGCTGCCAGCGAATCGGCAAGCACGTGGATTCAGGACAGGAGCACGTTTCACCAAAACTCAGCCATCCGCCCCGTCGACCGTTGCTCCTGAGGTAGGTCTGAAGATCGGCGAGGCGATCGCTCGTGAGATCGGTGGTGCCCTCAAGGGGCATGCCGTGATCCTGCAGAAGATAGGTATGAATGCCAAGCTGTCGCAATTGGTGAATTAGCAGTTGTGCCTCTTGGGGCTGGGGGAGACCCTGCCGCGCATCAATCACCAAGCAGTCCAGTTGCGCCAGTTGTTCTAGAGTACCTGCTGTGGGTAAATAGACCCCCTGTTGCACGGCAAATACCTGTGCTGAAAGCATCACCGTCCGTAGGGACAGTTGCACACCACTACCAAAGTCAAATTGCAACGGGGCGATCGCCGGCCCGTAGGCACCCGTAGCCAGCCAGAGGGCACCACTGAGGGCAAGGGTTGGCAGCACGGCATGGCGGGCAAATTCCCCCTGTTGGTGGGCAAGGGCACTGTCATAGACCGGTTCAGTGTGTAGCAGATCCGTAATCAGACCAAGGCGTGTTTGCCAACCGGTGCGCACCACCCGCAGCTGGAGTTGTCCCGTGAGAATTTGACAGCCGGCATAGAGAGCCTCGCCGGGACGACACACCCACACCTGTCGGGAAGCTTCAAAATGAGCAGGCTCAACTTCCGCTAACCCGGCAACAACGCAGCCATCCGCTGGCACAACATCCCCCGGTCGTAGCCACAGGAGATCACCGGCTTGCAACTCCTGACTTTCGATCATCAGCGACTGCCCTTGACGTTCCACTGTGAGCTGTTCATAGTGAGCCATCAAAACACTGGGATATAGATGCAACTGTTGTCGTCGCTGGCGATCGCGCAGATCTGCCCGTGCCCCGACTAACGTGGTCTTCAATGCAGGCGCCAACAACTGACCATTGGCCGTGTGCACAGCCATCCAGAGGCTATCGAGCAAATCCACATTGGGGGGATGCCCCTGACTGATTTGATGCCCTACCCGTTGAAACCACGGCCAAGCACTGGCCAAGACTGTTGCCCCGACAACCACCAAGGGCAATTCCAAGGGCACACTCAGCAGTGAAACCCCCAAGGCCACCAAGGGCAGTCCCAAGCGTTCCCAATCGGTTTCAAGGCGAGCATCAGCCTCCACTTGTGCTTCGTAGTCTTCGAGGGCAATCGCATCCGCAGGAGCCGCACTGGCAGGAAGGGGCTGGGGCATGGCCACCATGGCCTGCTGAAAACAGTGATTCAAGCGTTCATAGACCGCTGCTTCATCAAGCGAATGGGGTTGATACTCCACCACCACGGTTGCCGCTTGGGGATTGAGCCGTACCCGCTCGACAATGGCCAAAGATTCTAGCAACTGCACCAATAACTCTCCGTAGGCGGGGTCCCGCTGCACACGCGGCACGCGAAAGCGCACTCGCCCTGTTGTGGCATGAACAATTTGCTGTTCCATGACGACTTGACAAATTAAAGTCATGACGACTACGCTTTAGAAAGCAACGTTATGTAGAGGACTCCACCATGCTACCCAACCGTGAAGGGCAACGTGTTCCCGAAGTCACCTTTCGCACCCGTGAAGGCGATCAATGGGTCAATGTGACCACCAATGATTTGTTCAATGGCAAAACTATTGTCGTGTTTGCTTTGCCGGGTGCTTTCACCCCTACCTGTTCCTCGACCCATCTCCCCGGCTACAACGAATTGGCACCTCTGTTACGCGAATGTGGCGTGGATGACATCCTCTGCATTTCCGTGAATGATGCCTTTGTCATGAATGAGTGGGGTAAAACCCAGCAGGCGGAGAAGGTGCGCCTCATTCCCGATGGTAATGGTGAATTTACCGCCGGCATGGGCATGCTTGTCGATAAGGAAGACCTTGGTTTTGGCAAGCGCTCTTGGCGCTATTCAATGCTGGTGAAGGATGGGATCATCGAAAAAATGTTCATTGAACCCGAAGAACCCGGCGACCCCTTCAAGGTCTCGGATGCGGAAACGATGCTCTGCTACCTCAACCCCCGCTACAAGCGGCAATGTGTGTCGCTCTTTACGAAGCGGGGCTGCCCCTACTGTGCCAAGGCAAAAACCCTGCTGGCGGAAAAGGGCATTCACTACGATGAGATTGTTGTCGGTGAGGGGGCTAGCCTGCGATCGCTCCAAGCGGTTACCGGGGCAACGACAGTTCCCCAAGTCTTTATTGACGGCAAATACATTGGCGGTTCCGAGGCACTGGCGGAATACTTGGCCACCCATTGTTAAGTATCTTCGCTAAAGCAGCGGCAGGCAAGAATTTCACCCAAAAATGGAGTAATGAACTGCCTGCATCCCCGCCATCTATGACAAAGCCACACTTTTGGACACGCTTTTTCCTGTGCCTGTTGTTCGCTTTTTTACTGGTAGGGGGGCAGGCACGGGTGCCCTCAATGGCTCAAACTGCTGCAACGCCACCACCGCCCCCTGAGATTCAGGAATACCCAGTCACCCTCGATGGCGAAGTTTTGTTTGAGGTGCGCCAAGGCATTGGCTCCTTTACCCCTGAGGAGCGGGCAGCAGCAATTCAACATCGTATCCTACAAGTGGCAGAGGATGAAGACATTCCCGTTGAGAGCATCACCATTAAACGTGTTGGCGATCGCGAGAATGTCAGTGTTGTGCAGGGGAACCGCCCGCTCGTCACCATTACAAGAGCGGATGTGGGCGATCGCTTGGAAAGTCAAGAAGAAGTCGCCGTTGAACTGACCCAGCGCATTCGCGCAGCAATCAGCCGTTATCGTCAAGATCGCGTGCCCCAAACTCTTCTCAAAAATACCATCTTGGCGATTTTAACAACTGTTCTCACCCTGATTCTCTGTTCTGTTATTCTTCGCATCTCCGCCAAGGTTTTTCCCCCTGTGAGTCGCTGGGGTGGGGAGCGGATTCCCCCTTTACGCCTGCAAAATTTTGAGATTATTTCTCAGGAAACAGTGGAGCATTGGCTATTGCGGATATTCCAGTTTACCCGCCTGATACTGCTGCTGTTTGTTCTCTATCTGTACCTAACGTTTGTTTTCAATCTCTTTCCTTGGACACGCACCTTTGGCAAGAATTTCCTCAACCACTTCTTGGGTTCCCTTGAATTTATTCTCACGAGTATTGGCAACTATCTTCCCAATTTGGTGGCGATCGCCCTCATTAGCGCTATCACCTACTACATCCTAAAGGGGATGCGGGCTATTTTTAGCGCCATTGAAAGTGAGCGCCTGCTGATTCCCGGCTTTTATACCGACTGGGCAAAACCGACCTACAACCTACTGCAAATTCTAATTATTGCTTTAGCGGCAGTCGTGGTTTTTCCCTACTTACCCGGCTTTGATTCACCGGCCTTTCGGGGCATTTCTGTGTTTTTGGGGATTCTCTTTTCCTTGGGTTCCACCTCGGCGATCGCCAACGTCGTCGGTGGTGTCATTCTCATTTATACTCGTTCCTTTCAACAGGGGGATCTCATTCAAATTGGTGATGTTCAGGGAATCGTTGTTCAAAAAACCTTACTGGTCACCCGCATCTGTCGTCCCAACAACCAAATCGTCACTATTCCCAACTCCTCACTCCTCAACAGCAATGTCACCAACCTGTCCGTTGCTATCCGCGAACTAGACCGCCCCTTAATTTTGCAAACCACGATTACCCTTGGCTATGATGTACCCTGGCGGGAGGTCTATGCCGCCATGATTGAAGCGGGTCGCCGCACTGAGGGGGTTTTAGCGGAACCGTCTCCTTTTGTTTGGCAAACCGCACTGAACGATTTTCATATTAGCTATCAACTGAATGTCTATACCCGTGATTGGCCTCGCGTCCCTTGCATTATGTCGGAACTTCACGAAAACTTGCAGGATGCTTGTAACGAAGCAGGGATCGAAATCATGTCACCCAGTTACTTGGCCCTGCGGGATGGTAACACTAGTACCATTCCCAACAATTACCTAGGGGATGACTATTTCCCGCCGGGATTCCGCATTATCTTACCCAAATAGCACTAGGCTGGCATCAGCAAGATCAGACTCGCTCCGCAGGTTCTTCGAGTGCAAGGGCTTATTGACTGGAGGCTTGCTAGGCTAGAGGCAGGCAATGTTTGAAGGAGTGGCTGATGAGTCTTCTGGGCAATCTCATTTGGCTAATTTTTGGTGGCTTCCTGACGGGCATTGGCTATATGATTGGTGGCTTGACCCTCTGCCTCACGATCATTGGCATTCCTTTTGGGATTAAAGCCATAGAACTTGGCTGGAGCGCTCTATTTCCTTTTGGCAAGCAGATTGTTGAGGCGCCCAATGCCAACAGTACCTTAACAATGATCTTTAATATTCTGTGGCTATTGGTTGTGGGTTGGGGCATTGCCCTCAATCATTTAATTTGGGGAGTGATCTTAGCGGTTACAATTATCGGCCTGCCCTTTGCCCAACAGCACTTCAAGCTAATGATTTTGGCACTCCTGCCCTTTGGCCGCGCGCTGAAGTGATTTTCAATGATTGGGGGCCAAGACGCCCCCTCAGTCCGTTCCTCTCAATTCCTACTTGAGGATGCCAAAGTAGTAGGCAGCAACCAAGAAGTTAATGGCCAACAGCAGTACAGCCCAAAAGGTACGGAAAGCGTAGGTGGGTTTTGCAGATTTTGTTGCCATAGTTGACATCCTCTTGATGGGAAACGGCAACCCTATTATACGCCACCGAGAGAGTCTCCTGTATGCTTGAGGTGACGTGATATACTTCAAATGAATTCTAGCTAAAACTGCCTAGGGTCTGGAGAATCAAAAAATAATCCAAAGCCCAAGGTCGGCCTCAAGGTTGCTAGAGTATATTCTTAAGGCTGCTAATTCGTTATAAGGGTTCTGATTTATGTCCAGTGCATTGTCCGTCACGGATGCCACCTTTGAAGAAGAAGTATTAAATAGCGATATTCCTGTATTGGTGGACTTTTGGGCGCCTTGGTGTGGACCCTGCCGCATGGTAGCGCCCGTTGTTGACGAAATTGCCAATGAGTATCAGGGTAGAGTCAAGGTCGTCAAGGTGAACACCGATGAAAACTCTAAGGTAGCGACCGACTACGGCATTCGCAGCATCCCGACGCTGATGATCTTCAAGGGAGGACAAAAGGTCGATATTTTGGTCGGTGCCGTACCCAAAACCAAAATTGAAGCAACCCTTGCGCAGTTTCTCTAGGTTAGATACGCCCTTACGGCTATGGTTCCTGTTGAGCCAGCGATCGTCGTTCATGTCAATGGCACTCCTCACACCTTGAGGCGATCGCTCTCAATTCCAGAACTTTGTGACCTGCTCAATATTCACCCCCGCCTTGTTGCCATTGAATACAATGGTGAGATTTTGCATCGGCAGTTTTGGGAAACCACCTATGTGCAGGCGGGCGATCGCTTGGAAATTGTCACGATTGTTGGTGGCGGCTGATGCGCGGGTGGCAATGGCCTCTGATTGCGCTACTGGTGTGTCTGTGCACCCTTAGCCTCGGAAGCTGTGCTGGCTTAATTACTCCGCGGGCAAACCAGTTAGTTACCGCCATCACCTCAGACCCGAAAACGTTTAACTATGCCCTAAGTCAAGAATCGCCCAATGTTTTTGGCTACCTCTACACCGGCTTGATTCAAGAAAATGGCCTGACTGGTGAACTGGAGCCTGCCCTTGCTGAATTTTGGGACATCAAGCCAGACACTTTAGAGATTGTCTTTCAACTCAAACCCAATCTAAAGTGGTCGGACGGGGTTCCCCTCACCAGTGAGGATGTCGTCTTCACCTACAACGAGATCTATTTCAATCCGGAAATTCCCACGAGTAGCCGCGATATTCTCCGCATTGGCCAGAAGGGGTTGCTACCTGAAGTGACAGCCCAAGGCGATCGCCAAGTGACGTTTAAGCTGCCTGAACCCTTTGCCCCGTTTCTACGCAATACTGGATTGCCGATTTTGCCTGCCCATCTGTTGCGGGAAGCGGTACGAGAACGGGATAGCCAAGGGCGGTTGAAGTTCCTGTCTATGTGGGGAACGGATACGGATCCGCGGCAGATTGTGGGGAATGGTCCCTTTGTCATGGATCGCTATGTGAATAGCCAGCGGTTGATCTTTCGGCGTAATCCTTTTTACTGGCGATCGCCCCTGCCCCATCTTGAACGGTTTATTTGGCAAATTGTTGAATCCACCGACACCGCCATGCTGCAATTTCGCTCCGGCGGTCTGGATTTATTTGCCGTTACCCCTGAGATGTTTTCCCTCCTAAAGCGGGAAGAAAAGCGGGGTCAGTTTCGCATCTACAACAGCGGGCCAAGTCCCAACACCCTTTTTCTGTGTTTTAATCTGAATCGCGGGCGGCGCAATGGAAAGCCCCTCGTGGATCCCGTGAAATCGGAGTGGTTTAACGATGTCCGCTTCCGGCAGGCGGTGGCCTATGCCCTCGATCGCCAGCGGATGATTAACAACATTTACCAAGGCCTAGGGGCACCCCAGCATTCCACCATTCCCGTCCAAAGTCTTTTTTACTTCTCGCCGGAGGAGGGACTGCCCACCTACAGTTACGACGTTGCCAAAGCTAAGGAATTATTGAAAGAAGCGGGCTTTCGCTACGATGACCAAGGGCGACTCTTTGATGCGCAGGGAAACCGCGTTCGCTTTTCCTTGGTGACCAACGCTGGCAACAAAATCCGCGAGGCCATTGCCACCCAAATTCAGCAGGACTTGGGGGCGATCGGCATGCAGGTAGATCTGCAATTTTTGGCCTTTAGTACACTGGTGGATCGCCTGTCCAATTCCCTAGAGTGGGAAGCCCATATCCTTGGTTTTACGGGCGGTGGCAATGAACCCAATAGTGGTGCCAATATCTGGCGGGTGGATGGCCTTTTGCATACGTTCAATCAGCAACCGGCACCCAATCAACCGCCCATTACAGGTCGGGTCGTGGCTGACTGGGAACAACGCATTAGCGATCTCTATGTGCAGGGGGCACAGGAACTCAATCTGGAACGGCGCAAGCAAATCTATGCTGAAGCGCAGCGACTGGCTCAGGAATATCTCCCTTTTATCTACTTGGTGAATCCCCTCTCCCTCACGGCTTTTCGCAATCATGTGGTCGGTGCCAATCCCACGGCGCTGGGGGGTGCCCTGTGGAATCTGGATGAACTGAAGGTGGCAATGGCAGCAATGGATTAGGTCTCTTCGGGTTTCGTCTCTAAGGGTGCTTCAGTGGGATTTTCTGCGGCCAACTGTACCTTAGCCCGCTGCCAGAGGGCTTCGAGTTCCTCTAGCGTGTAAGTTTCAAGGGGGCGATCAATGGCCGCCTCAATGCATTCGAGGCGTTGGATAAAGCGTTGGTAGGTTTGTTGCAGCGCATTCACGGGATCCAGTTGGCACCAGCGGGCTAGGTTAATCACACTAAAGAGCAGATCCCCTAATTCGGCAGTCTGCTGTTCGGCATTCCCTTGGAGCAGTGCCTCCTGAAATTCCGCCAGTTCCTCGTAAAATTTCTCCCAAGCCCCGCTAATGGTTGGCCAATCCAAACCGGCACGGCTTGCCCGCTCGCCAATTTTCATCCCCGCCATTAGGGGCGGAAGGGTGCGAGCATAGCGTTGCAGTTTTTGACTCAGGGGGATGGGTTCCTCGGTACCCTTTTCAGTGGCCTTGATCTGCTCCCATTGGTCGCGCACCTCTTGAGCGGTTGTCAGGGCTACTTCGCCAAAGACATGGGGATGGCGGCGGATCAATTTGTCAGTAATCCCTTGAATGACTTGGGCAAGGGTAAATTGGTTGGCTTCTTGGGCCAGTTGACTCTGGAGCACAACTTGCAGCAACAGGTCTCCCAATTCTTCGGCGATCGCCCCCGTATCGCCCTCTTGCAAGGCATGCACCACTTCATAGGCCTCCTCAAGGACATAGGGAATCAGGCTGGTTGGCGTTTGCTGCAAATCCCAAGGGCAGCCCCGCTCTGGATGGCGCAATTCACGGACGACATCAATCAAGCGTTGAAATTGGGTCAAGGCCTCTGGTAGGGGGGGCGGAACATAAAGTTGTAAAGGACAGTTGGCCTCAGTTAGCTCTGCCAATTCCCCAAGGGTGAGGGGAAGACTGTGGTGTTGGGCATCAATCAGCGTTAACAGCGTATCTAAAGGCCAATGGCGGCGGAAATGTTGAGCCAAGCGGTGGGCGATCGCCAGCGTCGGAATCTCAGTAATCAAGCCGCCCTGAGGCAATTCAGTCGCCTCTGCCAAGACAGTTGCAGCCGACAAAACAGTGAGGGGCATGGCCATAGGAGACATCACTGGACGCTGAATCACTATTGCTTGCCTATCATCGCCAATTTTCTAACGTTAATGCTAGGGGTCTCCTCGATGTTGGCCATCCACCCCCTGATTGAGCTTTTTCTGCCTGACCTTGCAGTAGTCAACAGTGGGAGTGTGTCACACTAAATGTAACAAAACATTTCTTAGGTTGATCATGGCAGATTTTCTGTTGCGAGCGACTGCTGCGGCTGAAGGCATCCGTGCCGTGGGTGTCATTACCACTCAACTCACCGATGAAGCCCGCAAACGCCACCAACTCTCCTATGTGGCGACGGCTGCTTTGGGACGAACCATGGCTGCTGGCTTAATTCTTGCCTCCAGTTTCAAACAGCCCCAAGCACGGGTGAATGTGCGCATTCAGGGCAACGGTCCTTTAGGCACCATTTTTGCCGATGCGGGAGCCGATGGCACAGTTCGTGGCTATGTGCAGTACCCCCGTGTCGAACTGCCCCCCAATGCCAAGGGCAAGCTGGATGTGGGTGCAGCGGTGGGTCATCAGGGGTATCTCTATGTCATTCACGATCTTGGCTATGGTTATCCCTATTCCAGTACCGTAGAGTTGATCTCGGGGGAAATTGCCGAAGATATTACCTACTATCTCGCCACCTCAGAGCAAACCCCCTCCGCCCTGATGTTGGGTGTGTTTGTCGAAGAGGCGGGGGTAACCGCCGCGGGTGGGTTAATGTTACAGGTGCTGCCCAAGGCGGCCAATGATGAACACCTGATCGCCACCCTTGAAGAACGGGTTGCCAATCTTAAGGGCTTTACACCGCTGCTACAGGCGGGGCGGACACTGCCGGATATCTTTCAGGAACTCCTTGGGGATATGGATTTGCAAATCTTGCCCCAACGGCAAATGGTGCGCTTCCACTGTGGCTGTTCCCATGAACGGATGCTAGCGGCACTCAAGCTCCTAGGAGAAGCAGAATTAAAGGATATTCTAGCCACAGAGGCGAAGGCAGAAGCCACCTGTCAGTTCTGTAATGCTGTCTATTGGGCCGATCAGCCGATGTTAGAGCAATTGATTGCGGAGTTGGCCACTGCCTCAGTCTAGCCGTTGCATCTGAGGAGTCTGCGTCATGTCCAGTGTGGTTGCTAGTGCCCAGCCCCCGTTGCATTTTCTACCTCAGCGGTTTAGCTACCCCGTCTGGTGGATCGTGGCGCGACTCCTGCCCCTCTACATCCGCTATGGTTTGGGTCTGAAGCATGTCGCAGGGATCAATGTTGAAACCCTTGCCCGTTATTATGAACAGTTTCAACAGGGGCAGGTACGGCTGCTGATTGCTTTTCGGCATCCCTGCACGGATGATCCCTTGGTGATGGGCTACTTAATGTGGCATCTATTGCCGCAGACGGCACGGCGACTGGGTATTCGGCTGCAACCACCAACAAATGGGTATTTTCTCTACGATCGCGGGATTCCCCTCTGGGCAGGGGAGCAAATTGGTTGGCTTTTCTCACGCCTAGGGGGGATTTCAATTATGCGCGGCAAGCTCGATAGCCAAGCCCTGCGATCGGCACGGGAGCTACTCTTGGAGGGACGATTTCCCCTCGCCGCTGCCCCAGAGGGAGCAACCAATGAACACAACGAACTAGTGGCACCTTTAGAGCCGGGCGTGGCACAACTGGGATTTTGGTGCCTAGAAGACTTGGCCAAGGCGGGGCGATCGCTCCCTGTGGTCATTCTCCCCGTTGGCATTCAGTACACCCTCAGTCAGCCCTCTTGGGAACGCATGGCAATACTGATGGCACAACTAGAGAACCGCCTTGGCTGCCCCACAAATTCTCAGAGTACCCAACCAGAAGACCTCTACCGCCGCCTGCTAAATTTAGCGATGCACCTGCTGGATCGCTTAGAAACCTTTTATGCGACGTCCTATCGCCAAGATTTTCCCGAACTGCCCCCCTTTGACTCTCCCAATGCCGAATTGGCAGCACGAATTCAGCGACTCCTCAATAGTGCCCTTGTGGTGGCAGAGTCTTATTTTGGTCTCAAGCCCAGTGAAGACTTTGTGAGTCGGTGTCGGCGGATTGAGCAGGCCGCATGGGAGCGCATGTTTCGGGGGGATTTAGACCAGCTTTCGTCCGTCGAGCGCTGCTTAGCGAATTGGCTGGCCGAAGAAGCCAATGTCCGATTGCGCCATATGCGTCTCGCGGAGCGATTTACCTCGATTACAGGTAGCTATATCCGTGAAAAATTCACGATTAATCGCTTTGCTGATGTGGCACTGATTCTCTGGCGAACGTTTGATTGGCTAGAGGGAAAAAGCCCAAACGTGAATCGCTTGGTAGGACTGCGCCAAGTGCGAGTTAGTGTCGGTGAACCACTGAATTTAGACACCTATTGGCCTCTGTATCGTCGCGATCGCCAAGGGGCACGGCAGGCCGTCAAGGAAGTCACTGATCAGATTCGCCAACAATTTGAAGCGCTAATTGTACCTACGGATGCTTATTGAAGGTCTAAGCGAAACACAGGAGCGATCGCCCCTCCTGAAGCTGCTGAAGTGCCCTCAACAGATCACGGGTCAGCTGCGGAGCAGCCTGTTTGGGGCGGCTCAAATCGTAATGGTGTGTACTCAAGGGGGCGCCAATGACGACCTTGACATCACTCCGCCAGCGGGGGTAGGGCTGAGCATACTCCAGTAAAATCGGCACAATTTTAATCGCTTCTTCACAGCGCTGGGCAGCCTGAAGAGCTAAGCGAGCTAGGCCCGGCTTTAGAGGATGAATCTGGCGATCGCGAAAGATATTCCCCTCCGGAAAGACCACTAAGGCTTGTCCTTGGCGCAGGAGTTCCACACCCGTGCGCAGTGCACTCACAGATGGTGCCTTGGTATTCACAGGAAAGCCACCACAGCGACCAATGATCCAGCCCTGTACCCCCAGCATCTCATCATGGGAGACCATATAATAGAGGTCGCGCCCACTCACCCGCCGCCCTGTGACATAGGGAATAATCAGGGCATCCCAACGGGAACGATGGGTCGGTGCCAAGATCACTGGTCCCGTTTTAGGGAGATGATCCTGCCCTGTAACTTCAAGGGTGCGAAAATAGCCGCGGAGAACCCCATCTCCTGCCAAGCGGTACATCAATGGAGTCAGCAGCGGGGAAATCTGCGGCAGTGGCGATTGGATGGACTTCAACATCAGTTACGAGGAGTAAACTTCCCACCGACTAAAGTCGGGGGCTTTCAGTCGCCCTAGGCAATTTGGCAAGCCAAACCGCCTGAACTTCTAGCAAGCGTTACGCACTTGCCCAATGAGGAAATGACGAGCGCGCCATTCAAATCAGCGTCACCTTGCCATCCACAATGACCACAAGCAAACTCTTTGCCCTTTCGATAGGACTGCAAAGGTTCGGGATGAATCTGCAGGCAGCGATGACAAGTTTGGCTAGTATACGCTGGATTGACGGCAACCCACCTCACCCCCTCTCGCAGACATTTGTACTCAATCAACTGCCGTAACTGATAGAACGACCAGCAATTTGAGCGTCTGCGTTCGGTTTTACTTCGCGGTTGTTGATTCAAGCGCTCGCGAATTCCCGTCAAGTCCTCAATCGCGATCACCGCATTGAGCGCTTTTGCTTCACGGACAATCGCGGCACTGATGGAATGGTTGAGCCATTCTTGAAAGCGTCGTTCTTGACCCGCCAGCCGTTTCAAGAGTTTTCGGCAAGCTCGCCTTGAACTTCTTGTGCCCTGCGAGGCTCGTTTTTGAATTGACGCTCTCACTCGATGAAATCGGTCTCGAAGTTCGTTTAACGGATTCCCATCCCAACCTCTCCCTGTACTGGTTTTAGCAATCTCTCGTCGCCCCAAGTCCACACCAATGACAGTGGTCCGTTCAGAAGGTTGAGGAACCTCTTCGGTTATTTGAATGTGGATATAGTAGAAGCCATCCCGATGTTTGCACAACTGAGCAGCGGTTGGCCTTCGCCCTCTCAATTTCTCCCTTTGGTATTCACCAATATCGAGTTGGAGGGTCTCTCGACGACCCAAAAGGGTCAGGCGAACCAACTCGTCTTTTTCCCGAAAGGCAAAGATGCGGGCGTCAAAATCAGCCGAAGTTGAGTTAAACGCTTTGACAACTTTACCTTTCAGTTTGGCGGTCTGGCGGTTGGCTCCTACTCTGGCACAAACCCGAACAGCTTGATTAGCGCTCAACCCAAACCGAGAACGCAGTTCACGATAAACCATGTTTTGAATGGTTATCTTATTCGTTACCGTCGGTTGAACGGTTTTGTTGGTAAAGTTGCACGCATCGGCAAACGCCTTCAAGAATCTCTCGATTTCGAGGGACTGTTCCGGAGTCGGTCGAAGCTTGCAAACGACTGTTAGGGTTTGTTCCATAGATAAAATGGTATCAACTCTAGCACCGACTAAAGTCGTCTCTGTCTTTCCTCCCCGTACTAAAGTAACGGGGCTTCCAGACATAAATTCGGTGAACACGGGCTAGCACACCAAAACTAGCTTAGGGCGATCGCTCCACTCTTGCTAGGGATGGCGAACCAGTTCGCAAATTGGCAAATTGAGTCCCAGTGAGTTATTGGCTTAGTTATTGGCAATGCTGAGAATCCAAGTGCCCACATAGCGCATCAGGGGAATATCCCCAGGGGAACCAATGCGCGCATTGAAATAGTACATGCCGCCATTATTGGGGTTGCGGACATTGTTGAGAACGACTTGCACCGGGGTTCCCGCCGGAATCACCTCAGCGGGCACAATGTCAATGACGCGGTTATCGCGATCAAGGGAGACCTCGGCTAGCTCAATTTTTTTGCCGGGATCGCGGCGAAATTGGAAGAAGCTATTACCACGATTCCCCCCTACTCGCACTTCAATGCCTTTAGGATCAATGATGCCGTTGTAGTAGTCGGGGTAGGTGATGTTGATGCGATTGATGGCCACCTTCTGCTGACCAAGGCGCAGCCAATAGCGATCGCCCATAAACCCCGGCGTACCGTTCTCCAAGTGATACTGCAACTGCTGTCGGCCACTGGGGCCTTCCCCCCACGTAAACGTAAACCCCTGATTGGCTTGGGCACGGACAAGGGCAGGACTCATGAGGCCAAGACCACACCCCAAGAGAACCAGAACCGGTAGGAAACGCTTCACCATAAATAACCCTACTGACGACACACCACAGACACCTGACTTTTTGACGGGGAGGATTCGCTCAACGTTCCCCTACGGATCAGTCTGCTTAGTATCCTAGCGGCAAAGACTCACCATTGCGAAGAAAAACTAAACTTTATTGAGAGATTTTCCCTTAGTTGCTGGTTTGCTGCACCAACTGAGCAAAGAAGCCACCCCGACTAGTGACACTGGAGGGAGCATCCTTATCGGCCATTTGCACCGCCACAATTTCTGAGGTGAGGACAGTTAACTTCTTGCCCACTTGGCGATCGCAGGTGAGTTCAAGGACAGCCGGCGTGCCACTGGCCATGGCCTGCTGAATTTGCTGATAGACTGCGGTTGCTGCTGCGCTTTCTTTGCGCTCAATGCTGACGGGCATGGGGACATGACGCAGAATTAAATCAATCGTGTACATTGTGTTCTTTACGCATCAGGAGGGGTAAGTATCTCTAATGTAAAACGCTGTAGCGAGAAAATCACCGATGAGTCAGCGTGCTTGTCCACTGCTGGTGGAGCGATCGCAACAGCAGCACATCCACATAGGTTGTCCAGCCCACCTCACCGCGAATCACTTGAAAGGGGTAGTCCGGTTCCCCTAGACAATCCAGCACAAGAGCCGCATCGCGAAAATCGTGATCCTTGGTGTAGTCGGTAATTGTAATAATCGTCGTCAAGCCACTGGCAGTGGCCGCCTGAATGCCGTTGGCGGAATCCTCAAAGGCAAGGCACTCCTGCGGCGAGAGGCGCATTTTTTCAAGGGTATAGAAGTAAATGTCAGGCGCCGGTTTTTTGGCTGGCACCACATCCCCAGCGGCAATGATCTCAAACCAACTGACGCCATCAGCAGCAAGGGCATTTTCCAAAAGGGCAGTCACGTTGGCAGGCGTCGTCGTGGTGGCGATCGCTAGACGTAACCCCGCTGCACGGGCTTCAGTGAGGAGCCGCTTAACGCCTGGTCGCAGGGGAATTGCACCTTCCGCCAATAGTTCCGTATAGTAGCGGGTCTTCGCTTTGTGGAGATCGGCAATCAAGGCATCCAGGTTTTGGGGACGCGGCCAATCCGGACGAAAGCGATCAAGGTAATACTTCATGCGCTCTTTACCCCCCGCCACCGCCAGCAGCTGACCATAGAGGGGAACGTCCCACTCCCAATCTAGACCCGCCGCAGCAAAGGCCTTGTTGAAAGCAACGCGATGGCCATCCCGCTCGGTGTCCGCTAAGGTGCCATCCACATCAAAAATCAGGGCTTTAAGGTGAGCCATAGAATTTTAACTAAACCCCTTTTGGGGGAAGACTTAATTGAATGACTGTAATTTTACCAGTCGTGCTCGCACTGCCTGATCATTGCCCACTGGTTCCCGGAATTGCCATGTTTCCTCAGGGCCAAGGCCATAGACCTGTACCGAGACTGCCCCAACTCGCTGCCCGCCCTTATCAAAGAGTTCAAAATCCGCTTGGATCAGGCGAAAGTGGTCTTCACTGTAATTTTTCAGAACACCCACAATAAACGGTGTGCCCCCCTCAATGTGCCACTTAAAGTCCGTCATCGCGACCCCTTTTTGAGCAAGGGTACCCTCGATCAACTGCTGCATTCGTTGCTGTTGCTGCCACTGACCGAGATGATAGCTAAAGATCACAAGTAAACTGACAACCCCGGCAGCGATCGCCACCACCCACGGAGCCGAGGAGGCATAAACTGGAGCCGCCAGCGCTGGATTGGGGGGACGCAGATCAATCACCTCTTCCCAGTCGGGCTTGGGGGAGCCTTGAATGCGACCGATAATTTTAATGCGGGCAATATCGTCAAGGTGAAACTGTCCCAAGCGAGACTTGAGCAGATCGACTAGGGCAGAATAATGGGCAACGGTGCCGGGGGGCTTGTTCAAAACAATGTTTAATTGGTTGCGAAACTGATTGACTTGAACCACAACGGCATGTTCTGAAAGCACGTCCTGAAGTATTTCACGAATTTGTTCAACTTGTAGTAGCCCCATGCCCGCAACCCCTACCTTGTGGTAACAGAATGACCGTTGGGCAACCTTTGCCGACCAATGACAAACTAACCGTTCTATGTGCCAGTGTACACAAAGTCCCAGTCTTACAAATCTGGGAATTCACGGTATTTTACAGCTGCGGCGGGGGAGCCGACAGCGATCGCAATGGCCACAACGCAACCCCCTTGCCTCAGTAGCAAAACCAAAGGCTTGGAGAAGAAACTGCCAGCGGCAGCCGCGGTGATAGAGAAACTCTTGCATCAACTGTTCTTGCGTATTTTGGGGTGGGGGTGGCACCTGTGCCAAGGGTTGACGGCAATAGTGAAAGGGGTCTTGCCAGCGGAGTCTCCCCTGTTGATGCAGTAGTGCCAGCGTCAGTTCCACCTCAGGAAAGTGTTGCCGCAGTTCCTGAAGATTACCCTTGAGAGGCAGACGCGCCTGAAGTGCCATCGCCCGCGCGTAAATTTCCTTACTTTGGCGTTGAAAAAATTGCCAACGCTGTTGATCTTCGCGATCCAAGCCCCAGCGATCGCTCACCAAGGCCAGTGCCTGTGCCGGTTGACCATCTCGCCCCGCACGGCCCACCTCTTGGAGATATTCACTGAGTTGCAGCGGCGGCTGATAGTGGCAGATCCAGCGCACATTGGCTTTATTGACTCCCATGCCAAAGGCATTGGTGCAGACCACAAAGGGAATGTGTCCCTCTAACCAAGCGGCTTCAATCGAACGTCGCTGTGCTGCCGGTAGTCCACCATGGTAAGCAGTGGTGCAGTATCCTTGCTGGCTTAGCCACATAGCGAGGCTCTCACAGTCGCGGCGGGTGCGGGCATAGATGAGTCCCGAGGCTCCCTGCTGCTCGTTGAGAAATTGCTGGAGACAATGGCGGCGATACCCCCGACTCCAGACAGAACGCACCGCTAAGTGGAGATTGGCACGATAGGGGCTGTGAATCACCTGCACGGGCTGCTTTAACCCCAAGACCTCAATGAGCGTGCGCTGGGTACGGGGATCGGCGGTGGCAGTAAAGGCAGCGATCGCTAGGGGTGGGTGCTGAGGTTTACATTGGCGAAGGGTCGGTCGCACTGTTCCCAAGCGCCGATACACCGGTCGAAAGCGATCGCCCCATTGAACGAGGCAGTGGGCTTCATCCACAATCAAGCCATTGAGGTGCACCTGCGCTGAACAGAGGCGCTGCCAAAGAGGGCTAGAAAATAGCGACTCCGGCGAAAGATACAGCAAACGGTAGTCTCTTAGGTGCGAGAGAATCTGGCGGCGTTGGCTGCTGGGCAGTTCACTATGATAGGCTGCGGCCGCAAGACCCCGTTGCCGCAATTCAGTGATCTGATTTTCCATGAGGGCAAGCAGCGGCGAGATCACCAGCGTCAATCCCCCCTGAAGCAGCGCTGGCAATTGAAAACAGAGACTTTTGCCCGCTCCTGTAGGAAGAACAATTAAGGCATCCTGTCGTTGTAACAAGGCCGCCATGACCTCTGCTTGGGGCGATCGCAGCTCAGAATAGCCCCAGTAGTCTTGTAGGGCAGCCTGAATTCGCTCTAACTGGGCATCCGACATTTTAAGGGGATTGGATTGCGGAAAAACTCAATGCTGCAAAAAGCGGCACAGTCGTCTGCAGGGGGCTAAGGGAGTCAATTTAGAATTAATTTTAAGCAAGACCTGTAAGGATGCCTAAGCCCCTTTCGGCCTATCACTGTTGCCGAAGTGTAAAACACCTATGGAGATCAACCTATGGGCATGAAATTTGCGCCACTGGTAGGCGTGGTAATGTTGGCAGCGGTGGTCGCTCCAGCAACTGCCCAAAGTCGCCGCCAACCCATCAATCCCCAGCAATTTCCCATTAGCCAACCCACCCTACCCCAAGCCATAGATCGCATTGATGGTACCCAAGGGTACTGGCAGGATGACTCGATTGCAGGCGATGCTGCGTTTATGTTTGGAGCCCCCACCTATCGCGACAATGACATCATCAATCGAGCACGGCGGGTCAACTACGTTTCTACGGATGCATGGTACCAGCAAAGCAATACCCCCCCCATTCGCACCCGTGATCTCGACAGCCCCTTCTGCACCTCAATGTACGGCACCCCCTTCCCTTGCAATTTGATGGTCGAGTCCCCCCTGCCTCCGCCCCAACAGCCCTTCTTTGCCCCCCCACCACCGCCAGCGGTCATGCCGGCTCCCCCCGTGCGTGCTCTCTATTAGATTCAGCGGCAAAGTTAACCCGTGGGGGCACTGCCCCCTTTTTTGGTTTTTAAGGGGCGATCGCTAATACTCCCTTTTAGCTCAGGGGCTATGGCATCTGCCATGCAGTTCTATTAGAATAAATTTCAGTGATTAAACAATCGTTAATAAGTGTTTTATTTTTCTTAAAAGTGTTCCCGTTGAACAACCACCTAACTTTTGTTTTTCTTATCACGAGCGATCGCAAGACTGATCACTAGATTGATTTCTATTTCCTTGCTTAGGGTATGATTAGGTCTTTCTGACTTGAATGATGCCAAACTCCCCCCTATAAAATGTATAAAATCCAGCTGCTATTCAAGCTGCTATCAACTGTTGTCCTATTACACAACTGAGCTATAGGTTCTTCCTAATGATGCTTCCCCATCAAGAACGCCTCTCAATTTTTATCGATGGGAATAACATGTTCTATGCCCAGCAAAAAAATGGCTGGTTTTTCGATCCCCGTCGTGTTCTCGAATTCTTTACCCGCGATCCCAACATTGTATTAGTCAACGCTTTTTGGTACACCGGCCTCAAGGACACGCAAGATCAGCGTTCATTTCGCGATGCCCTCATTAACTTGGGCTACACGGTGCGCACAAAACTCTTAAAAGAGTACTACGATGAAACCCTTGGCAAGTATTACCAAAAAGCCAATTTAGACATTGAAATTGTGATTGATATGTTCAATACGGTTGGTCAGTACGATCGCGTGGTTCTTTTTAGTGGCGATGGCGATTTTGAGCGGGCAATCGAGTTGCTGCGTTCCAAAAATACCCACATCACGGTTGTTTCCACTGAAGGCATGATTGCCCGTGAACTGCGCAATGCCACCGATCGCTACATTGACTTAAATGAAATTCGCCCCTTTATTGAAAAAATTGACCCGCAAAATGCCAACTAAAAAGCGCACCCAGCGATCGCCAGATGCGCAGCGAATCAGGTGTGTTCTGCTCTTCCTAGAACAGGCCGAGGGTCAGTGACTTATCCAAGGGGAAAGCAGCACCAATCCCTAGCCACAGCGTCACCAAGGTACCAAAGAGGAAGACCGTCATGGCCACTGGACGACGGAAGGGATTTTGGAACTTGTTGACACTTTCGATGAAAGGAATCAGCATCAAGCCCAAGGGAATCGAAGCATTCATGAGGACGCCCAGCAGCTTGTTGGGCACCACGCGGAAAATTTGGAATGTCGGGTAGAGGTACCACTCTGGCAAAATTTCCAAGGGCGTGGCAAAGGGATCCGCGGGTTCACCAACCATCGCCGGATCCATGACCGCTAGGCCGACCACAAGGGCGATCGTGCCCATAATCACCACAGGGAAGATATAGAGCAGGTCATTGGGCCAAGCGGGTTCGCCATAGTAGTTGTGGCCCATGCCTTTTTTCAGTTTTGCCCGCAGTGCCGGATTCGTTAAATCAGGCTTTTTCAAAACTTTTGCCATAAATCAATCGTTCTCCTAGAGGGTCAGCAAGGGGGAGATTACTTGGAGCATAACAAGGGGAACCGCCATGCATGGCAGTCTTTGTTACATTTCTTGATGCAGGGCTTACAGGGGACCGGAAATACCCTGTTTGCGAATCATCAGGAAATGCATCAGCATAAAGACGGCGATCGACCACGGCAGCACAAAGGTGTGCAAGCTGTAGAAGCGCGTAAGCGTGGCTTGACCGACACTTTCACCACCGCGCATGAGTTCCACCAGTTGGTCACCCACCACTGGGATAGCAGCGGGAATACCGGACACGATCTTGACTGCCCAATAGCCCACTTGATCCCAAGGGAGGGAGTAACCCGTCACCCCAAAGCTGACGGTAATCACCGCCAAAACCACACCCGTTACCCACGTCAGTTCACGGGGTTTCTTGAAGCCACCGGTGAGGTAAACCCGAAAGACGTGCAAAATCATCATCAGCACCATCATGCTGGCCGACCACTTGTGAATGGAGCGGATCAGCCAGCCAAAGTTGACCTCATTCATGATGTACTGCACAGAGGCAAAGGCTTCCGCCACCGTCGGTTTGTAGTAAAACGTCATGGCAAAGCCCGTGGCAAATTGAATCAAAAAACAGGTGAGGGTAATGCCACCAAGACAGTAAAAAATGTTTACGTGGGGCGGCACATACTTGCTGGTGATGTCATCAGCGATCGCCTGAATTTCGAGGCGTTCCTCAAACCAGTCGTAAACTTTGTTCATAACAGTGATTAGTCCTGCGAAACCGCTGCTTTACTTTGAAAAATGTAACATATGCCCTCTCAGACTTTCCATATTCAGTTACAGGCTTCTCAGGTTGATTGGCGCTACCGAGCGTCCGATAATAAAGTCTCAACAGCTTCAGGATGCCTTGGGGCTGTGTCCTCTGCTATCTTCACTCACAACGACCACTTGGGAGGCTTTTAGATGAATCTGTTGAAGAAACTCTTTGGTGCGATCTTTGGCCTATTTGGGGCGATCGCCAAACTTTTTGGATTTGGCAAAAAGAGCGAATTTTACATTGAACTAGAGGAAAGCAAGGCTGCCCCTGCTGCACCGCCAGCCCCTACTAAAGCGGCAGAACCTGCCCCCACCCCTGAACCTGCTCCTGCTCCTCAACCCGTTGCCGCAGCACCCACCCCCATTACCACAGCTTCGGCAGAACCCACACCTACCCCTGTCACCCCCAGTGTTCCCTACACCCGTTTTGCTCGTCGTCGTCCGGGTGCCAATATGGCGGCATTCTTAAATATGGCGCGGCAAGTTCGTCCTTCTACCTAGGTATGTAGAAGTCAACCATTCCTTATCTCAAAGGGGCGACTGATGTCGAAGGGTGCATTGGTGTGCCCTTTTTTCATGCTGCAACTGGTGCTGCAACTGGCACGCTCGTTTATTGCAAGATGCCCCTAGGTGCAGTAGGATGCTGGCAAATTGTGAGGGTGTACAGCTATGGGTCAACAGCCGTCAAGCGGATGGGCAGCCGCAAAAATCTGCGCAGGGTTACTCCTCCTCTTGACCATTGGAGCCTGCGAGGCCGACACAACCACCTCAACGGGCGAAGGACTGCGCATTGGCTCACTATTGCCCTCCACCGGTGACTTGGCCTCGGTGGGAACCCCCATTGCTGAGGTGGTACCGCTGCTGGTGGAAACCGTCAATGCCTGTGGTGGCGTCAATGGGCAGCCCGTGACGCTCATTGCTGCCGATGATCAATCCAATCCCGCCTCCGGCGCCGAAGCCATGACCAAATTAGTCGAGATTGACCGGGTCGCAGGGGTGGTTGGTTCCTTTGGCAGTAGTGTCTCCAATGCCGCCGCCGATATTGCCACGCGGGGTCGGGTCATGCTGATTTCCCCCGGCAGTACCAGTACCCTCCTCACCGAACGCGCCAAGAAAGGAGACTTTAACGGCTACTGGGCACGCACCGCTCCCCCCGATAACTACCAAGCCCAAGCCCTTGCCCAACTGGCCAAAGAACAGGGGTATCAACGAGTCGCCACTGTGGTGATCAACAATGATTATGGCCGCAGCTTTGAGCAGGAATTTACCCGCGCCTTCAAAGCTCTAGGGGGAACTGTGATCAACGAAGATCGCCCCACCCGTTATGATGAACGGGCAACCACCTTTACCACAGAAGCCGCTGCCGCCTTTGGCGGAAACCCTGATGCAGTCGTCGCTATTTTGTATCCTGAAACGGGCAGCTTGCTCCTAAAATCAGCTTTCGAGCAAGGCTTAACCAAAGATGTCGCTATCTTGCTCACAGACGGTGTCAAATCGGATAGTTTCCCTGAGCAAGTGGGACGTACCCCCGATGGCAAATACATTATTGCCGGTGCCAAGGGGACGGTTCCCGGTGCTGATGGTCAAGCCCTGAGTCGCCTGCGAGAACTGTGGCGTACCAAAAAAGGAAGCGATCTTCCCGCCTTCGGTGCTCAAGCTTGGGATGCGGCGGCTCTTCTGGTTCTCGCTGCCCAAGCCGCAGGCGAAAATACCGGTGAAGGGATTCGCAGCAAAGTGCGAGAAGTGGCCAACCCTCCGGGCGAGGCAGTGGATGATGTGTGCGCCGCCCTAGCTCTATTGCGGGAAGGCAAAGAAATTAACTACCAAGGTGCCAGTGGCAATGTGGACATTGATGAAAATGGCGATGTTGTCGGGGTCTATGACATTTGGCAGGTCACCGATGACGGTAAATTAAAGGTTATTGGTCAAGTGAATCCCCAAAAACCTTAGGCATGGCAAGCACATTTTCCTTTGATATTGTGAGTGACTTTGACTGGCAGGAGCTGGTCAATGCAGTGGATCAAACGGAGCGCGAGATCAAAGCCCGCTATGACCTCAAGGATACCCAGACCACCCTTGAGTTAACCAAAGAGGGACTGACGATTCACACGGATAGTGAATTTACATTGAATTCAGTGCAAACGATTTTGCAGCAGAAAGTGGCAAAGCGGCAGTTGTCGCTGAAAATTTTTGACTATGGCCCTGTGGAGACGGCGGCAGGTCAACGGGTGAAACAACTGATCAAGTTGCGCCGTGGGATTAATTCTGAATTGGCCAAGGAGATTAGCAAACTGATCCGCAATGAATTTAAGAAGGTGCAGGCCTCGATCCAAGGGGATGTGGTGCGGGTCAGTGCCAAGTCCAAGGATGATTTACAAGCGGTGATCCAACGCCTGAAAACGGAGGATTACCCCGTGCCGTTACAATTTACGAATTACCGCTAGGGGTTTGAGGATCATGTTGGGGTCGGTTTCGCTGGGGACACTGGGGTTAATTGTGGGGTCATTGCTGACGGTGGTAGGGGTAGCGGCCTATGCCACAGGAAATGCCACGTTGAATCTTGCTGGTTTTTTTTACGGTGTGCCCCTGCTGTTGGGAGGACTTGCTCTTAAGGCGGCGGAACTCAAGCCAGTGCCCTATCGGGAAGCGCCAACTCCAGAGGTAATTGCTGCCCGTGCCCAAGCGACGCCAACCCAAACGCAAATCCGTAAGGATGTCACCCGCTATCGCTATGGCCAAGAAGCACATCTGGACAGTACATTGACGAGTCTGGGACTCAGCCCTTCAGATGCAGAGCGTCCTGTTTTGGTGGCGATCGCCGAAACCTTAACGGAGGGTGCTTACACATTAGTTTTGGAATTTGACTCTCCTGCAGTACCCCTAGAGGTATGGCAGTCTAAGCAAGCGAAAATGCAGCGGTTTTTTGGGCCAAATATCAATGTTGCCATTATCGATCGGGGAGATAACCGCATTGCTGTGGCGCTGATTCGTGAAACAGTGGCCAACCCTGTTCCAATTCACTAGGATTGTTACTAAACAGGCGTTCTTCTGAATTCCGGTGTTACCATAACATCATTATTGCGGCACTCTAAGCAAAGAGTAAGACTTCCTACGAACAGTCTTCTCCTGAAAACGCATCTTTGGAATTAGTAATTACGGCTATGGGTAAAGTCATTGGCATTGACCTTGGAACCACCAATAGTTGTGTGGCAGTCTTAGAGGGGGGGAATCCCGTCGTAATTCCCAGTGCAGAGGGCGGGCGCACCACCCCCAGTATTGTCGCCTTTGGCAAATCGGGCGAACGGTTGGTGGGTCAACTAGCCAAGCGGCAAGCCGTCACTAATGCTGAAAACACCGTTTTTAGTATCAAGCGGTTTATTGGTCGCCGCTGGGAGGAAACGGATCAAGAACGTGCCCGGGTGCCCTATACCTGTGTGCCGGGTCGCGATGGCATGGTGGATGTGCAAATTCGCGATCGCACCTATACCCCCCAAGAAATTTCCGCCATGATCCTGCAAAAGCTGAAGCAGGATGCGGAAGCCTATCTGGGGGAACCCGTGACCCAAGCTGTAATTACCGTGCCTGCTTATTTTAGTGATGCGCAGCGCCAAGCCACTAAAGATGCGGGGGCGATCGCTGGCCTTGAGGTAATGCGCATTATCAACGAGCCAACGGCCGCCTCCTTGGCCTACGGCATTGACAAGCAGGATCAAGATCAAACCATTTTGGTTTTTGACCTTGGCGGCGGCACCTTTGATGTCTCGATTCTGCAACTGGGGGATGGCGTCTTTGAGGTGCGCTCCACGGCCGGTAACAATCACCTTGGCGGCGATAACTTTGACGAGTGTATCCTCGATTGGTTGCTGGCCTCCTTCAAGGAACAGGAGGGAATTGATCTCTCGAAAGACAAAATGGCCCTGCAACGCCTGCGGGAGGCCGCCGAAAAAGCCAAAGTTGAGCTATCGGGAACCCTGAGCACCTCAATTAACTTGCCCTTCATTACGGCTGATGAAACCGGTCCGAAGCACCTTGAGATCGAACTCACCCGCAGTAAGTTTGAGGAACTCTGCGCCCACTTGGTTCAGGCCACCCTCGAACCCATGCAGCAGGCGATCGCCGATGCGGGTCTGACCGTTCAGGATATTGACCGCGTCTTACTCGTCGGTGGTTCCACCCGTATTCCTGCGATTCAGGAGTTAGTGAAGCAATTCTGTGGTAGAAATCCCGATCGCTCCGTTAATCCTGATGAAGCAGTTGCCGTAGGGGCGGCCATTCAAGGGGGAATTCTTGGCAAGGAAACGACGGTCAAAGATCTTCTCCTCCTCGATGTCACTCCCCTTTCGCTGGGTTTGGAAACCCTTGGGGGTGTATTTACCAAAATCATTGAACGCAACACTACCCTCCCTACCAGTAAAACGCAGACCTTTTCCACGGCTACCGATGGTCAAACGGTCGTGGAAATTGCTGTCTATCAAGGGGAGCGTCCAATGGCAAAAGATAATAAACAACTGGCCTGCTTTGAGCTTACCGGCATTGCCCCTGCCCCTCGTGGTGTACCGCAAATTGATGTCACGTTTGATATTGATGCCAACGGTATCCTGAGTGTGTCTGCCGTCGATCGCGCCACCGGTCGCCAACAAAGTGTGCGCATTACCAATCGCGGTGGCCTCAGCAGCATGGAAATCGAGCGCATGCGCCAAGAAGCAACGATTTATGCCCAAGCCGACCAAATCAAGAAAGAGATTGCCGAATTGCGCAACCAAGCTGATGCCCTGCTGTACAGCTATGAATCAACGATCAAAAACCATGGCATTACCTTGACCCCGGATCTGCGAGCACGGATTGAGCCAGTGGTTCAGAGTATGCAGGCAGCAATGGTGGATGACAACATTACCCCCGATGAAATTCGCAAGCGAATGGAAGCCCTGCAGCAAGCCTTGGTCACCTTGGGATCTGTGGTGTATCAACAGACCGCAGGCGGTTCAATGATGACCTCAACCCCGACAATGGGGGGGGCTACGATTAGTTCCCAAGCCACTCAAGTTTTAGATAGTGATGCCACAATGATCAGCGATAATGAAGAAACAGTTGTTTCAGATTATGAAGCGGTTGATTAATTTAGGTAACGGTGGCTATGGCTCGTGATTTCTATGAGATCTTGGGTGTCTCACGCTCTGCGGATGCTGAAGAATTAAAACGAGCCTATCGGCGCTTGGCTCGCAAGTATCACCCCGATGTCAACAAAGAACCGGGCGCTGAAGAAAAGTTCAAGGAAATCAACCGCGCCTACGAGGTGCTCTCGGATCCCCAAGCGCGAGCCAACTACGATCGCTTTGGTGAAACCGGGGTCAGTGGTGTCGGCGCTGCTGGCTTCAGTGACTTTGGCATTGGTGACATGGGTGGCTTCGCCGATATTTTTGAAACCTTCTTTGGGGGTGGATTTGGTGGATTTACCACCAGTGGGCGGCGACAGCAGGGGCCAACCCGCGGTGAAGATCTGCGCTATGACCTCAAACTGGAATTTCGCGAAGCCGTTTTTGGGGGCGAGAAGGAAATTCGTGTTAATCATTTGGAAACTTGCAAGACCTGTCAAGGGAGTGGGGCAAAGCCCGGTACGCGGCCAGTGACCTGTAGTACTTGCGGGGGAATGGGTCAAGTGCGGCGATCGGCACGGACCCCCTTCGGCAGTTTTACGCAATTGACCACTTGTCCGACCTGTGGTGGCGCTGGGGTGGTGATTGAGGATCGCTGCGAGTCCTGCGGCGGTCAGGGCCATGTCCAAGTGAGCAAAAAGTTGAAAATTACGATTCCTGCTGGAGTTGATAATGGCACGCGGCTACGGGTCTCTGGTGAAGGGGATGCCGGTCTACGGGGAGGCCCACCCGGGGATCTCTACGTTTATCTTTTTGTTGAACCAGATCCGGAGTTTCAGCGCGAAGGTAACAATATCCTGTCGCGGATTAAAATTAGCTACCTGCAAGCGATTCTCGGCTGTCGGATTGCGGTGAATACGGTGGATGGGGAAGCCGAACTGAAGATTCCCGCCGGGACTCAACCCGGCACTGTGTTGGTTTTAGAGGGTCGAGGTGTCCCTCGGGTGGGCAATCCTGTGGCGCGGGGCGATCACCTCATTACCGTTGATGTGGAAATTCCCACCCATATCAGTCATGAGGAGCGAGAACTCTTGGAGAAATTGGCGAAAATTCGCGGCGAGCGCATGGGCAAAGGCGGATTAGAAGGCTTCCTCGGCAGCTTATTTGGTGGCTAGGGAGCGTTGCCTAGAATAGAGAAAAACGTTGGGGGCTGGCTGCCATGCTGACTGAGGTCTTGACCGCACTGGAGCAAGGAAATTTCCAACAGGCGGAACAATTGCTCGCAGCCTTGTCTCCTGAGGATCCCCGTGTGCTGTTGTGCCGAGGTCAACTCTATCTCAAGAAAGAGCGACTAGAGGAGGCTGAGGCAGACTTTCGCCAATTACTGCGGCTGAACTGTGGCCCCAAGCTGACGCAAATGGCTCGGTGTGGCCTCGAAAAAATCGAGCAAATTCGCCAACAGCAGCGGCAACAGGCCATTTTAGAAACCCATGCCGTGGTGGGAGTCGAGCAGCAGGGCGTTCTGATCCTTGAAGGGGTGGCTGCTGTTGAGCAGCGGACGATCCTTGCTCGTCTTTTGGCCACCATGTTTAAGATTGACCCCTACACGGCGCGACTGTTGATTCCGTCGCGGGGCTGGCGGTTGATCCGCACGGGCAACTTTGCGGAACTCACGGTCTATTGCCAAGAGCTGAAACGACAGGGCTTTGCCCTCTTTTGTGTTCCGTTTGAAGCGCTGACAGCAATACCGGTCTTGCAGGTACGTTATTTTGCGGCCTTAGACCCACAGCCTCGTGTGGTCTGTACCAGTTCCCTATCGCCGGAGCCAGTGGAGCTGACATTTGCGTGGTCGCAGGTGAGCCAGCGGGTGGAAGGATTACTGCCCATTTTTGAGCAGGTGTTTGATCGCGATCGCCAAGGTAAGGTGACTCGCAAAGAACAAATTCAGGATCATGCTCAATGCTGTGATCTCCACCTCTTTGAGGAAAATCAAATTCTACGTTTTTATCGCGGGGGCTACCAGTTTCACCAAGGCATTCCCTTGAACCAAGTGGCAACAGTTATCTCTAGTGATTTGGATTTGGATCAAAACACCTCATGGGTGAAGTGGCGGCAGTTGTCGAGCCTCTGGCAGCAGCACTGTGGCGATCGCCCCGTATGGCAAGACTTCACCAGCTTTGCAGAAACCGCCTTGGACTTTACAGAACTCCTGAGTAAAATTCCCCCCCACATTAACCTCTTTCGCCGTGAGGACAGTCCTTGGGATGCCGCCTTCATGCTCTACAGCAGTTTGGCCTTTCACCGTGCCCGCAGTGGCAGCAACCGCTAAGCTAGAAACAGAAGTCTGCTCGTGCGAGTATCTGTGCTGCACCGACTCCAACAAGCAATTAAAAATGATCTCATCGCTGGTCTGCTGGTGGTGATCCCGCTGGCAACAACGATTTGGCTATCGATTTCTGTTTCTAGTTGGGTGTTGGATCTCCTCACCCGTATTCCCAAGCAAGTGAATCCCTTCAAAACATGGCACCCCCTGCTGGTGGATCTGCTCAATGTGGCAGTGGGCATTGCTGTGCCCTTAACAGGGATCTTGCTCATTGGCTTGATGGCACGCAATATCTTTGGCCAGTGGCTCTTGAACACAGGTGAGAGCATTCTCAAGCGCATTCCCTTGGCAGGCACCATTTATAAAGTGCTGCAACAACTCCTAGAGACGATTCTGCGGGACTCGCGCGATCGCTTTCGGCGGGTGGTGCTCGTAGAATATCCGCGTCCGGGTCTGTGGGCCGTGGCCTTTGTCACTGGCACAATTAATGGTTCATTGCAAACGGTCTTTTCCGAGCCGATGTTAAGTCTATTTATCCCCTCATCCCCTAACCCCACCACCGGTTGGTATGTGATTGCCAGTGAGCGGGATGTGCGAGATCTGGATATTTCGATCGAGGATGCCTTTAAGCTGATTATTTCCGGGGGGATTGTGACACCGGGATCGGCTCCGACCTCGACCCTGTCCCCCGCCCCTGCTTCGTTGCGTTAAGAACTTGTTTTTGAGGATTTACCCATGATTACTGCTCGTCGTGTTGCCCGTGAATTGGCGTTGCTGAGTGCCGCTCAGGTGTTACGCCAACCGAAACTGCTCGATGAAAGTGACTGCCGCAGCTTGATCCTGACAGCCGTACGTACGCTGGCGAGTGATGTGCGCGATACCCTCGAACAGGCCGGCACTGAACTTAGTGAAAGTCAGCGACTGCTCCACCACAGTGAGTTTCAGTTGCCCCACCTCGAAAAGGCACAGATGGTGCTTCAAGATGCCCTCAAGCGGGCGGAAAAGGGCTTGAACAAAATAGGCGCTGCTCTCGATTTACCCGAAATTCTCTACTTTGCCCATCAAGAGGAAGTTCAAACCTACGCGATCGCCCTACTGCGCTGTTTGCAGCGACACCAAACGGAGATTCAAGAACTGGTGAATCGCTCAATGGTGGATTGGCAACTGGAGCGACTGACGCACTTAGATCGCGCCATTATTGAAATTGCCGTCGCAGAGATGCGCTATCTTGACGTGGCGAAGCAAGTGGCGATCAACGAGGCCATTGAACTGGCCAAACGCTACAGCGATCAGGGCAGCCACCGCTTTATCAATGGCGTGCTGCGGCGGATCAGTGAAGCCCTTGACACGGCTCAGGCGGCCACTGGTAACTGAAACGACTGCCATAGTTGCTGCCGCCCCAATTCCACATCCTCAGGCCGACATTGCCAGTGGGGATGGGCACTCATCACCAAACTTTCGAGGGTTTCGCGATCAAAGAGATGCCAAACGGGAGCACCGTCAACATGGTGGGCGATCGCCAGCAGATTTTCAGCCACACAGTGAATTTCTAAACAGGTGGCTGCCCGCTGAATTTGCAACTGCTGCCCCGGTAGGAGCGATCGCACGGACTCCATGATCTCCCGCAGTTCCGAGATGCTCTGGACACAGACCCCCGGAACGGCCACCCGTTGTCGGGAATCCCCATTGACTTGCAGCCAATAATGACGGCTGGGATCAATTCCCAAGAGCCAAGGATCAACATCATCTAAGCGATAACGGGGAGCCAAAGAGAGTCCGTGCATCATCTATCCATTTCCTAAATCAGAGCATTGATATCTGGCGATCGCTAGGGATCACTCTCGTATATGTAGTGTGATAAGTCTCCTTTATTTGATCAATCAAAGTTAATAATGCTTAATCTTTTGCCCATAATTGTTAACAAAGCTCCGTTTGCCCACCGGTGAGAGCACGTTTTTGTTACAGCAGCTACGGTTATCCGAGGGGAATTGGTTAAAATGAAGTTAAGAATAGGTTAACCCCTGAGGGAAAAGGATAGGTAAGCAATGAATAAATACGAATTTTTACATCCCCACAGCCGTTACTACGGTGAGTTTACACCCGAAAACTTTTTATTTGATGCCAACTTGCAGGAGTTTGCCACCCGAGTGAGCTACATTTCTGGCCTCGAAAACAGTGGCAAGCTCTCCCCTCAGGAAGCCTATGAGCAAATTAAAAACCTTTGGAAAGAGCTGAAAGCGAGCAAAAAAGCGTTGCTAGATACGGCACCCCCTAGCTAGGCTTGGAGCCGATGGAGCGTCTCTCGAATCAGTTCGGTCGGCACCTGATCAAAAATTTCCACATGGCCAATGGCAGTGGGGAGAATAAACCGCACCTTTTGCGCCTGAACCTTCTTGTCATGCTGAAGGAGTGCCAGCAGTCCCTCGACATCAAAGTGAGCCGGGATCGTTGTCGGTAGTTTTGCTTTGAGAATCAGTGCCCGTTGGGCGGCGGCTTCCGCTGACCAATACCCCAAGGCCACCGCCAGTTCGCCAGCGGCAATCATACCAATGGCCACCGCCTCGCCGTGATTCAAAAGACGATAGTTGCCCATACTTTCCAAGGCATGGCCAATGGTGTGCCCGTAATTCAAAATGGCGCGCAGACCCGCTTCCCGCTCATCCTTGCTCACCACATCCACCTTCGCTTGGCAGGAACGCTGCAGGATTTGGAGCAACTGCTCAGCAGGCAAAGCAGCCATGCGATCCAAGCGCGGCAACTGACTCAACAAATCGAATAGCTTAGCATCCCAAATCACGCCGTACTTAATTACCTCTGCCATGCCAGCCCGGAATTCTCTGGGGGGCAGGGTTGCCAAAACATCGGGATCAATGACCACAAGACGGGGTTGATGAAAGGCACCAATGAGATTTTTGCCTTGGGGATGGTTCACCCCTGTTTTCCCGCCAATCGCTGCATCCACCATTGCCAAGAGACTCGTGGGAATCTGCACCACCGCAATGCCCCGCAACCAAGTAGCCGCTGCAAAGCCAGTCATGTCCCCAATCACACCACCTCCTAGGGCAAAGAGGGTGGAACCCCGCTCTAAACGCTGAGTCAGGGCAGCATCATAAATCTTTTCAACAGTTCTGAGGGTTTTGTAGCGTTCCCCTGCTGGGAGAATACAGGGGGTGACCTGCCAGCCCGCTTGCGTTAATGCCTCTTGCACATCCGTGCCGTAGTGCCGCCAAATTTGTGGATTGGAAACGATGAGGGCAGGGGCTTTCGGTGTCAAGGGCGTATGTTCGGCCAAAAGTGCGGGCAACTGTCGCCGTGTGTTGGCACCAATGGCAATTCGGTAGGAGTGTTCACCAAGGGGAACGGGAATCAGCGTCGTCATTGTCGGATTTGCTGAGGACATCTACATTTAAGTATTTTCAGTCATCACTGCCGGGGCGGGGAAAGGCTGGCTTCGCTTGCCAAGGGGCAAAAAACGGCAAAAGCAGCAGGGCTGGTAATGCAGCGCCAATCGTAAAGAGAAAAAAGAGCGGCCACCCCATGATCTCTGCCGCTTTGCCCGCAGGGGCTGCTAGTATATCCCGACTAAAGGCAAACAGACTGGAGAGCAGCGCATACTGCGTTGCACTAAACTGGGGGTTGCAGAGGCTCATTAAGAGAGCCGTCAGAGCAGCGATCGCCAGCCCCGCACAGAAGTTATCAATACTGATCGCGGCCACCATCACCGTTGGATTGGTACCGGCATTGGCCAAAACAAAGTAGGAGATATTGCTGGAGGCTTGCAATCCCCCCATGATCCACAGAGCACGGTGAATACCGATTTGACTGATGGCTGCCCCGCCGGCAAGGGCACCAACAATGGTGGCAATCAACCCCACACCCCCTTGCACCGCGCCAATTTGGGTTTGGCTAAAGCCCTGCTGCAACAGAAAAGGGGTCATCATGTTCCCTGTGAGGGCATCCCCCAAGCGGTAGAGGCAGATAAAGAGCAGAATAATCAGCCCCGTTCCCCAGCCGTAGCGCTGGAAAAAGTCAAGGAAGGGGCGAATCACTGCTTGCGCCAATGAAGGAGGAGCCGGGGGATGGACTTCGGGTTCCGGTGCCCAAAGGGTAGTGACCATGCCCACTAGCATCAGCAGCGCCATTAGGACGTAAACCACGGGCCAGGGCAGTTGATCCGCAAGGATTAGGGCTAGGGAACCCGTGACCAAGAGCGCAATGCGATAGCCAAGGACGTAAATACCCGCACCCGCCCCCATTTCAAGGGGTTCTAGGACATCGGCACGGTAGGCATCCACGGCAATATCTTGGCTGGCGCTCAAGAAGGCAATGGCGAAGGCATTCACCGCCAACAGCCGCAGGCTCGTACTGGGATCCTGTACCGCCATGAGGGCGATCGCCCCCAAGAGGAGCACCTGAATCAGCAGTAACCAGCCCCGCCGCCGTCCCAAAAAGGGAATCGTATAGCGATCTAGCAAGGGGGACCAGAGAAATTTCAGTGAGTAGGGCAACCCCACTAGGCTAAAGAGGCCAATGGCGGTCAAGTCAATGCCCTCAACAGTCATCCATGCTTGCAGTGTTCGGCTGGTGAGAAACAGGGGCAACCCTGACGAGAACCCCAACAAGAGCAGTGCCGCCATTTTGCGACTTTGAAAAACCCGTAGGGCTGCGCCGATTCCTGCCATTCATTTTGTTCCACTGCTTGAGACTTGCCCTAGTGTAGAGCAAAAGGGGCAGGAACCTAAAGACTACTGGCTTGACTGATGCGGCTGGGGCGAAAAGCAGGCCGACACGTGTCCAAGGAAACAGGAACGGGTTCAACGTGCCAGATGTCTTTGCAGTACTCGGCAATCGTGCGATCGCTGGAGAATTTGCCCATGCGTGCCACATTAAGAATTGACATTTGTGTCCAGTGGGTCTTGTCGCGGAAGGCTTGGGCGGCCCGTTGCTGACAGTCCACATAGGATTGGTAGTCCGCTAGGAGCATGTATTGATCCTCGTTGAGTAGGGAACTGACAATCGGTTCAAATAGCCTCGGCTCACGCGGATTGAAGTAGTCGGAAATCAGGCTGTCAATCACCTTCTTGAGCATTGGGTTGCTGTTGTAGTACTCACGGGGATTGTAGCCCTCCGCTTTCAAGCTCATCACTTCCTGAGCCGTCAGACCAAAGAGGAAGAAGTTTTCTGGCCCCACCTCTTGGCGAATTTCCACATTTGCCCCATCGAGGGTGCCAATCGTCAGCGCCCCATTGAGGGCAAACTTCATATTCCCGGTTCCGGAGGCCTCCTTACCAGCAGTGGAAATTTGCTCCGACAGATCCGCAGCAGGGTAAACCATTTCCCCAAGGGAGACGGAATAATTACTCAGGAACACTACTTTGAGGCGGCCATTGACATCACTGTCGTGGTTGACCATGTCCCCTACAGAATTGATCAGTTTGATAATCATCTTGGCCATGAAGTAGCCAGGAGCCGCCTTGCCGCCAAAAATAAACGTGCGCGGCTGAATGTCAATGTTGGGATTGGCCTTGATGTGTTCGTAGAGCGTAATGATGTGGAGCACCGCCAAGTGCTGCCGCTTGTACTCGTGGATGCGCTTAATTTGGATATCAAAGAGGGAATAGGGATCCACTTCAATTTGGTTGTTGCGCCAGATGTACTCCGCTAGGCGCTCTTTATTCGCCTGTTTAATTTGCTGCCACTTGGCCTGAAAGGCGGGATCCGTGGCGTAGGGTTCTAGACCCCGCAGGTCTTCAAGGTGGGTAATCCAGCGATCGCTCTTCAGCGTTTCGGTAATCAGACTGGCCAAGCGGGGATTACTCATCAATAGCCAACGGCGGGGGGTAATGCCATTGGTTTTGTTCTGGAACTTGTTGGGGTACATCTCGTAGAAGTCCCGCATCAGCTCCTGCTTGATCAGTTCTGTGTGCAGTTCGGCTACCCCGTTTACCGTATGGCTGCCGACACAGGCCAAATGCGCCATGCGCACCTGCTTGGGATGACCTTCCTCAATGAGGGACATCCGTGCCAACCGTGCTGTATTACCGGGGTAGCGCAGGCGAATCTCATTCAGGAAGCGGTAGTTAATCTCGTAAATGATTTCCAAGTGGCGCGGTAGCAGTTGACCAAAGAGATCCACCGACCAGCGTTCGAGGGCTTCCGCCAGCAGCGTGTGGTTGGTATAGGCAAAGGTGCGCTGCGTAATGTCCCACGCTTTTTCCCATGTCAATTGATACTCATCCACCAGTAGGCGCATCAGTTCAGCCACACCAATAGCGGGGTGGGTATCGTTGAGCTGAATGGCCACTTTATCGGGGAAAGCATCAAAGCTGGTGTGCCGCCGCAAGTAGAGACGAATAATGTCCTGCAACGAACAGGAGACAAAGAAATACTGTTGCTGCAGCCGCAATTCTTTGCCTTGGGGGGTGTTGTCGTTGGGGTAGAGAACTTTCGAGATATTCTCACTAAAGGTTTTTTCCGAAACCGCTTGGGTGTAGTCACCAGCGTTGAACACTTGGAGGTTAAAGTCCTGAGCGGCACGCGCACTCCAGAGGCGCAGGGTGTTCACCGTATTTTTGCCATAGCCAGGGATTGGCGTGTCGTAGGGCGTGCCAAAAACGGTAGTGCTAGGAACCCACCGCACTCGGTAGTGCCCTTGGGCATCGGTGTAGGCTTCAGTATGACCGCCAAACTTAACTTCAACGTTGTAATCGGGACGGGCAATCTCCCAAGGGTTACCAAAGCGCAACCAGTTGTCGGGCACTTCGTGCTGCCAGCCATTGGTAATGATTTGCTCGAAAATACCAAACTCGTAGCGAATGCCGTAGCCGACAGCAGGAATTTCAAGAGTCGCGAGAGAGTCGAGGAAACAAGCTGCCAAGCGTCCCAAACCGCCATTGCCTAGCCCCGGCTCGGGTTCACGATCCATGAGTTCATTGAGGTCAAGGCCAAAGTCAGCCATGGCCTGTTTGGTTTGCTCGTAGAGGCCGACGTTCATCAGGTTGTTCAGGAGCAGACGACCAATGAGAAACTCTGCCGACAGGTAATAGACCACCTTGGCATCCTGCTCAAAATAGGTTTGGGCGGTTTTAATCCGCCGATGCAGCAGGCGATCGCGCACCGTGTAGGCCAGCGCCATGAAGTAATCGTAGGGCGTAGCAAACATGGCATCCTTGCCCTGGATGTAGTGCAAGTTATCAACAAAAGCGCGCTTCAGGGTTTGCACTGTCATCCCTGTGCGATCGCTCTCGATATACAAATCGCAGTGTTCATCGTTGGTAGGGGTCGTGGAGGGAGAAACTGAATTAACAGCGTGACCGTTAGGAGTGGCGGAGTTATTCATGCAAACTGTGGCTCTGAAGGAATCGGAAATAACTTAACTTAAGGCTAATACAGATCTAGGAAATGTACATTAGATTACCGCTCTGGGAATTTTAATAATTCATTTACCTGTCTTTACATTTTTTTTAATCTTCTCAAAGAGTCCCTAGATGGCCAACGGAATTCCTAGTCAAACCAGCCAATTTCAGCATCGCCTAGGTGGGAGGCATTGGGATTGGGCGTGGGAATCTCATTGACCAAGGGCTTAAATCCTACGTCCTCAAAACGGTAGGGCTGAGGTGCTGTGAGTTGGCGAATCACAGCTTTGGCCTCTTCAAATTCGGCGTGTAGTTCTTGCTGGCGAGTCTGAAGTTCCTGAAAGTCTGTTTCAAGAGCTTGGGCGCGATCGCGCCACATTTGCACGTCCTGTTGCAGTTGTTCTATTTGAATGCGTTGGGCGTTTTTCTCAGCTTCTACTGCGGCTAATGTTGCTTTGAGGGTCGCCAATTCTTGCTCAAGTTCTGCCTTGGTGGGCTGATGGCGACTCCGCTTGCTGGGGGCTTGACGCTGTTTGGCTGCCTCTTGCCGCAGTAAATCACTGAGATTTTGGTGTTCCATCAATTCACTCAATCATTGACCCAAATTACAGCTCTCTTTGAGATCCAGTGAGCACACTAGACAAGCTGACAAATTGGCTTTACCGCAGGAGCAGAACCTATGGCTGCACTCACCTTCTCTAGAACCACCTGAATGTTCACTGTCAGTATTGATCTTTGCATAAAATTCCCCCTGATCCGCTATAATCGCTTGGAATTCTTTTGGCTGTGAGAGTGAAATATGCTAACCTCGACCGTGACGCCGCTGACAACAGAACAGGCACACCTAAGAATTCAGGGGGGCTATCGGTTATCGGGTGAGGTGAGGATTAGCGGAGCCAAGAATTCCGCACTGGTACTAATGGCAGGGGCACTCTTGGCAGCAGACACGACAGTTCTTCATGCCGTTCCAGATTTAGCAGATATTCGCCGTCTTGCAGAGATTCTACAGGCCTTGGGAGTAAAGGTACAACGCCTCGGCATTGAGACAATTGCCATTGATGCCACAGACTTGAATACCAATGACCCCCCCTACAGTTTGGTCAGTCAACTGCGGGCGAGTTTCTTTGCCATTGGCCCTCTGGTGGCACGGTTGGGAATTGCTCGCGTCCCCTTGCCGGGGGGGTGCGCCATTGGTGCTCGCCCAGTGGAACTGCATGTGCGTGGTCTGCAAGCGATGGGTGCCGAAGTCACGATTGATCACGGTGTGGTTACCGCCAGTGCCCCCAAACTGAAGGGAACGCGGATCTATTTGGACTATCCTAGTGTCGGCGCCACCGAAACCCTGATGATGGCCGCCACCCTTGCTGAGGGGGAAACCACGATCGAAAATGCCGCCCAAGAACCCGAAGTGGTGGATTTAGCCAACTTCTGTATCGCAATGGGGGCAAAAATCTATGGCGCAGGTACCAACTCGATCACCATTGTCGGGGTCGATCGTCTCCACGGCACTGAATACGAAATTATCCCCGATCGCATCGAAGCGGGCACATTTCTCTTGGGCGCTGCTGTCACTCGCTCAGCCATTACCCTCGCACCCGTGATTCCCAGCCACCTGACTCCAGTTATCGCCAAACTTGCAGAAATGGGAGCAACGGTTGAATTTCCCGATCCCACCCGTGTCCGCTTTACCCCTGCCCAGCGCTATCGTGCCACCGACATTGAAACACTCCCCTACCCTGGCTTTCCCACGGATATGCAGGCCTTGATGATGACGTTGCTGGCCATCAGTGAGGGGAATAGTTTAGTTAGCGAAACGGTGTTTGAAAATCGCTTTGGCCATGTGGCTGAACTGAATCGCATGGGTGCCGATATTCGCGTCAAAGGGAATCACGCCGCCATCCGAGGGGTGCCTCATCTTTCCGGTGCACCCGTAACAGGTACGGATTTACGTGCCACAGCGGCTTTAGTTGTTGCTGGACTGGCTGCCCACGGCGAAACCCACGTCTATGGCTTGCAGCACTTAGATCGGGGCTACTGGCAAATTGAAGCCAAGCTGCGGGGTTTGGGCGCACAGTTAGAGCGCTATATTCCGAATGCAGCCCCCTCTCCAGTTTTTTAGTCCGGCCTTGGGGGCAACTGCAATCTCGGTTCCTATGCCCCCTGTCCATTGCGCCATCACATTCGCCAGCACTTCAGCTACGGTGGGTGTCCAATGCTCCCATGCACTGAGGGGGAGAGCTAAGGCGCCCCAATAGGCACCAAAAAGACAGCTTAAGAGAAGACCAGCGCTGGGTTGCTGCTTGATAACAATTTCATGGGCTAATTCTAAGTCCCAAGGGGCGATCGCGAGGGCATAGCGGACAATGTCCTCTCTGGTGGAGGGTAGCGGTAAAGGCTCAGGTGCCCAAGCCGCCTCTAGGTATTCATGTAGGAGGGTCTGGATCTCTTGCAACTCTGCTGGTACTGAGATCAGGGGTTGATCCCATGCCGCGAGCAACTGTGGCAGCTGGCTCCACCAATCTCCTTGGCTGTGGGTCAACCATTGGTGCGGCAGTGTCTGGGCGAGATTGAGATCTTCTTTGGCTATGCCCCATAGGAGTCCAAGGAGGGCACCACGAAACTGCTCATAGACGCCTCCTCTGACCATTGCGGCTACTGCTTTTGACCCACAACAGCATAGAAAGGATCAGTAAATCCTAGCCAAGACCAGCGACGGGGCAGATGGGTTTCGATCACCTTGAGGGAGGGAATGCTGTGGATATAGGTTTGCACTAGCTGCACGCGATCGCCCTCTGTACCCTCACGCCACGCCTGAATCGCTTTTTCAAAAAACATGCGATTTGAGAAGCTGACAATGACAACCCCTTGAGGCTTGAGGATACGGGCAATTTCTGTAAAGGTTGCCTCAGGATACTGGAGGTACTGCACCGACACCGCCATCAGTACGGCATCAAAACTGGCGTCCTCTAAGGGCAAGGCCAACTCTTCATTGAGGTTCTGGACAAAGTAGCGATCCAGCCGCGGGTTGTGAGCCAACTCCGCCGCATTCATGCCATGGCCGACCACTTCCTGAAAGGATAGTTCCGGCGGCAGATGCGACACCCAACTACTCATTAAGTCCAAGACCCGCATCTGCGGCTGCAGGTATTGGCGGTAGAGATCCGTGAGGCGCGCCAGAAAGAAATCATCCACATGGGTGACAAAGCGCGGTGCCGCGTAGAAAAGAGCATCACTGCGGCTATCCAATTTCGTGCGCTGTTGGGGATTGAGAATCATGGGGCTAACTGCTGAGCAATCTCCTTTTGAAGATAACGAACAACTTCAGTTAAGGGGAGGGTGGATTTGGCACCGCTTGCCCGAATCACGAGTTCCACTTCACCGTTGGCGATCGCGCGCCCAGTCACTAGTCGATAGGGAATGCCAATCAAATCCGCATCTTTGAATTTCACCCCTGCCCGCTCATCGCGATCGTCGAGGAGTACCTCAATCCCTGCCGCCTGAAACTGCTTGTACAGGTCATTGGCCACCTGCATTTGCTGCTGATCCTCGATGTTGGGCACGACAATGATTACTTGATAAGGGGCGATCGCCAGCGGCCAAATGATGCCATGTTGATCGTGGTGCTGCTCTACTGCTGCCTGAGCCAAGCGGGAAACGCCAATACCATAGCAGCCCATCACCAACGGTACCTCCGCGCCCTGTTCATTGGTGTAGGTGGCCTTCATCGCCTCAGAGTACTTTGTCCCCAACTGGAAAATATGGCCAATTTCAATGCCCCTTGCTGTTTCTAAGTGCTGCGTTGGATCATGGCAGGCGCGATCACCCGCTTGGGCTTTGCGAACATCGGCCACAATGGCCGGTAATGGACAGGATTTGCCCCAATTGACACCCACCCGATGCTGTTGATCGCGATTGGCTCCTGTAATAAACTGCTTCAACTCAGTGACGGTGTGATCGGCAATGCGAATCCAGTGGGGAATGATCTGAGGATCGGCTTTAATAACCCGATCTTCTATGTCAGGGCCAATGTAACCAAAGGGAATCGGTGTTGCTGCCCACTCTTGGGCTGTATTGGCCTCCACTATTCGCAGATCCAACAATTTGGTTGCCCCATAGTTGGGAGCTAGGGAGGTCAAGGTGTTGTGTAGCTTAACGGTATTGACCTCTTGATCACCCCGAATACTCACCAACACCAATCCAACCCGCCCATTATCGAAGACAGCTCGATAGAGGACATTTTTAACAATCTGGGTGGGATGGCACTGCAAATACTCAACAAGGGCATCAATCGTCGCTGTATTCGGGGTATCCAGCGTTGCCGTCTTTTTGTAGGTGGTCGGTACAGGGTCAGGGGGCAAGGAAACCGCCTTTTCCACATTGGCAGCGTATTGGCCATCAGCGGTATAGAGTACTTCATCTTCACCAGCAGCCGCCAAGACCATAAATTCGTGGGATCCGGATCCGCCAATGGCACCGGAATCCGCCTCCACGGCTCGAAAGGTCAAACCACAGCGCTGCAGAATGCGGTTGTAGGTATCGTACATCACCTGATAGGTTTCTTTGAGGCTCGCCACATCCGCGTGAAACGAGTAGCCGTCCTTCATGATGAATTCGCGTCCGCGCATCAGGCCAAATCGGGGACGAATCTCATCGCGGAATTTTGTTTGAATTTGGTACAGGTGAACCGGCAGCTGACGATAGGAGCGAATCAAGTCCTTGGCGAGGGTGGTGATCACCTCTTCATGGGTGGGGCCTAGTCCCAACTGCCGCTCAGCACGATCGGTGAGGGAAAACATGATCCCTTCGGCTTTGGTGTAGGTATCCCAGCGTCCTGACTCTTGCCACAGTTCAGCGGGTTGCAGTTGCGGCAGCAAACACTCCAAGGCACCACTGCGATTCATTTCCTCACGGACAATGGCGCTTACTTTTTGCAACACTCGCCACATCAAGGGCAGATAGCTATAAATGCCACTGGCAATCCGCCGAATGTACCCCGCCCGCAGGAGCAATTTGTGGCTAGGAATTTCTGCTTCCGCTGGATCATCGCGAAGCGTGACAAAGAGCATTTGCGATAGGCGCATGGCTGGGCTACTGATACTGCACAGAGCCTCTATTTTACGATGGCAGGCGATCGCTAGGGGGTAGCGGTTGGTTCGGGTTCCGCTGGTGGCGGTTGAACCGGTGTCGGCGTAGGGGCAGCCGTGGCTTCAGGGATTGGTGAAGGACTGGCAGGGGCAGCCGTGGTTTCAGGGGTAGGCGTGGGAGATGCCTCAGGGGTTGGCGAGGGCGTCACTGCTTCTGGCGTGGGTGTTGCTGGGGGAGCGGATTCTGGCTTGATTACTGGTTCAGAGGGACTTTCCGAGGGACTAGGGGGGCTTTCCCACCAAGTGGGAGTTGGCGCTGCCTGTTGACGTTGGCGCACCGCTAGTTCGTAATCCCACTGCCAAATTTTGTTTAGGGCTTCACGGTAGAGGGCGCGATCAGGCCCAATTTGCTCAGCCGTGCGAATGGCCTCCTCCAACTTGCCTTCCCGTGCTAGGCGAATCGCCCGATCCAGAATAGGACGATCCTCAATTGCCTCCAGTTTTTCCTGCCACTCATTGCGGTAGTTGGCCACCACTGGAGCGAGCACTGCATTGTCAGGAAAGTGTTTGAGCACCCCTAGGGCGGCTTGATACTGCTTCCGTTCTGCAAGGGCGATCGCTGCATGGAGCAGGGGCTGCTCATCAATCGTGCCGAGATCCCGTTGCCAAAGGGCAATCAAACCTTGAGCTTGACCCCGTTTCGGCTGACCAAGGGGTACCTGCTGGGCTTGAGCAATGGCCAAGGCATACCCCCAGCGCAAACGGGAGTTGGCGAGCCATGTGGCCCACTGAAGATGCTGCTGGTTGCGCAACTGCTGCTGCCATGTCTTGAGGTAGGCTTGAGCCGATTCATAGAAGGGATCCGTGGTGGGAATCTGCTGCACGCGGGCGATCGCCTCCCAGTAGCCCAAAACCGTTCCCTTAGCCGCAAGGGCTTTGGCCTGCCCCAAGATCACAATCGGGCGATCATGGTAGGAGACATCGAGGGCTGGGGCAATTTTTTCAATCAGTGCCAAGGCACCCTCGCGATCGCCGGCCGCTAGGCGTTCTTCAGCGTACACAAACACTTCGGGAATCCAACGACGAATATCCGCCTGAGCTTGGGAATAGACAACCGCCTCTGGGGGAATTTTCAGAGCCAGCATGACCGCCTCCGCCAGTTCATTGGCCGTTAACCACGCCGCCAAATCCCGTGCCTGTACCAGTTGTACCCACGCATCCTGTTCTTGGGAGATGCGCACCGAGAGCTTTTGTGCCTGTTCGCGCCAGTAGTCGGTGCCCAACTGATTCATCAATTTCACTTGTAGTAATGCCAATCCCCAATCTTGCTGGCGCAGCGCCGCCTCAGCCGTGGCCAACAAGTTTCCACCTTCTCCCACATTCGTTGCCGTCAGTAGCTCTTGGGCTTGGGAGTAGCTCGCTGCGGTGGTGGGGATTTTTTTGAGGAGCAGCGTTGCCAGTTCGATATTGCCTTGGCTCAACTGTTGGCGGGCAATCACGAGTAGGGCGGCTGACCATTCATCCATGCGCCGCTTAGCTTGGGGAAAAAGGGGGTGATCTTCTGGCCACTGACTGACGGTTTCAATGGCTTGAGCGAGAGAGGGTAAGTTGCCGTGGAGGGCTGCTTGATCGGCACAGTAGAGGCGATCGCCATCACTCATGACGAGGCCGGGGTGACGACAATCGGGCAAGGGGGGTAAAACCAATAGCCAAGCACTGGCGGTCATCAGGGTTGCCCCAGAGATTAAAAAAGGGAGCAGCCAAGGCCAGCCCTCGTAGGCCATGAGTCGTTGGCGATAGGCTTGCCAGCGGGAGGGAATAGATTCAGTAGCTGTTGTCATCACGGGGGCGATCGCTAGCTCCGCTGACTTAGGAACCCGCCGGAACCACCGTTGCCAAACCTCTAGTGCTTTCATTTCCTGCTGCGGCTCCTCACCCACTGCCTGAAGCTTCCCTAGGATGCTAGGGAGGTCGTTAGAACTTGTTATAGCAAATCAACTTGGCAATTCCCTCCTGAAGTTGCCGTTTCCCACGGCAGGATTATAATTTAAGGATACGAATCGCAATAATCCTTAACATTTCTCCTGATTTTGCAACGCCTGTGACCGCACTCTGGCAACGCTTGATTTTAATCTCCCCCTTTTTCTTTTGGGGAACTGCCATGGTGGCCATGAAGGAGGTCATGCCCCATACCTCACCGCTGTGGGTTGCCGGCGTGCGCCTAGTGCCCGCAGGGCTGCTTGTTTTAGCGGTGGCGATCGCCCTCGGTAAACCCCAACCCAATAGCTTGCGGGCGTGGGGATGGATTAGTCTGTTTGCCCTTGTGGATGGCCTTTTATTTCAGGGGTTTCTTGCCACCGGCTTATCCAAAACCGGGGCAGGTCTGGGGTCAGTGATGATTGATTCGCAACCCCTTGCGGTGGCATTGCTGTCGCGCTGGCTGTATCAAGAGCGGGTTGGCGGCTGGGGCTGGCTGGGGCTATTCCTTGGGTTACTGGGCATTAGCGGCATCGGTCTAGGAGATGATCTCATCACCCTGCTCCATCAACCCACCGCATGGCAAGGCATTCCTTGGGGACAGTGGTGGCAGCGAGGCGAACTGTGGATGCTGTTGGCAGCCCTTTCGATGGCGGTGGGGACAATTCTCATGCGTCCCTTGGCACGCTATGCGGATCCCGTTGTGGCTACAGGCTGGCACATGGTCTTGGGTGGGTTGCCGCTATTGCTCTTGCCGAGCCTGAATACGCCTGCGCCTTGGGCAGACCTACACTGGTCAGATGTCCTCAACCTTGGCTATGCCACTCTCTTTGGCAGTGCTCTGTCCTACGGTGTCTTTTTCTATTTCGCTGCTCAGGGGAATCTCACCAGTCTTAGTGCCCTGACATTTCTCACCCCTGTCTTTGCCCTTACCTTTGGTCATTGGATCTTGGGGGAAACGCTGAGTCAAGTTCAGTTGGTGGGGGTGGGTCTGACGCTCATGAGCATTTACATCATCAATCAGCGCCAAGTCCTAGGACGTTGGTGGCAACAACTTCCCTTGCCCACACGCTTGCGTGAATCGGCAACCTCGGTCAGCGTTAAAGTAGTCGATCAAAAGTAGTCGATCAACCTCAGTCAAATAGGTCAGTTTCCTGCCCAGCGTCCCCACACCCCAGCGAGTCTATGAATGATCCCTTTCACCTGATCCAGTTATCAGATCTCCATTTATTTGCCACCGATGAAGGCAGACTCCTTGGCTTGCCCACAGCACAATCCTTAGCAGCGGTTCTAGCAGCCATCCGCAATCGTTTTCCTGCTGACGCCTTGCTACTCACAGGAGACTTAGCCCAAGAACCCGTCGCTGCTACCTACGAACGGTTGGCCACCGCCTTTGGGGACTTTACCTGCCCCGTATATTGGATTCCCGGCAACCATGATGAGCCAAGGGTAATGCTGCCGGCGCTTGAGCATCCGCCGTTGAGGGGCGATCGCCAGATACCACTTGGCGCTTGGCAGGGCATTTTGCTGAATTCTCAAGTTGATGGCAAAGTCCATGGTGAATTCAGCACCGAGACCCTCAATTGGCTGGATGAACAGTTAGGGGCTGCGAGCGATCGCCCCACCTTAATTGCACTACATCATCCCCCCTTTGAAACGGGCGCCCCATGGCTCGACAGTAGCCGGCTGCAAAACCCTGAACAATTCTTTGCTGTATTGGATCGCCACCCTCAAGTCAAACTCGTCCTCTTTGGCCATATCCATCAGGAATTTGCCACGGAGCGGCAAGGGGTGACGTATTTGGGCTGCCCCTCCACCTGTATCCAGTTTTTGCCCCTTGCCCCTGAATTTTCCCTTGAACCCATTGGCCCTGGATTTCGTCAGCTGTGGTTGCATCCCGATGGCACATTTAGAACCCAGATTGAGCGCGTAGAGATACCGCTAACACTGGACTTCAGTGCCAAAGGCTACTAAAACCTAGGCGATAGCTGCATTTGTAGGCTATACCTAATTAGAAGTTTGCGTAGGTAGGAGTGGTAGGTCATGAACCTGAGTCGGAACACTGAGGAGCTGAAAACGGTTCCCGAAATGACCGGCGGTCGAGTCCCCTATACCCCCCGCAACCATCGCCGCATTCTCTGCATTTTTCCCCGCTACAGTCGCTCCTTTGGTACGTTTCACCACGCCTACCCCCTCATGGGCACTGTCCGGGCGTTTATGCCCCCCCAAGGGATTCTTCTCGTGGCTGCCTACCTACCGCAATCTTGGGACGTGCACTTTATTGATGAAAATGTCCAGCCGGCAACCGAGGAGGACTACGCTTGGGCGGATATTGTGATCACCAGTGGCATGCACATTCAGCGGCCACAAATTTTAGAAATTAACGAAATTGCCCATCGTCACGGTAAACTCACTGCCCTTGGCGGACCTTCTGTATCGAGTTGTCCAGAATATTACCCTGATGTGGATATTCTCCACCTAGGAGAATTGGGGGATGCCACCGACAAGATGATTGCCTACTTTGATGAATATGGCAGCCAGCGTCCACCCCAGCAACTCATCTTTGAAACCACTGCCCGCTTGCCCCTGAGTGAATTTCCGGTGCCCGCCTATCAGCATGTGCGCATGGAAAACTATTTCCTCGGCAGTGTTCAATTTTCCAGTGGTTGTCCCTTTCGCTGTGAGTTTTGCGATATTCCTGAACTCTATGGCCGCAATCCCCGCCTGAAAACGCCGCAGCAGATTCTCAAGGAATTGGACACCATGCTAGCCTCAGGCAATCCGGGGGCGGTCTACTTTGTGGATGACAACTTCATTGGCAATCGTCGCGCCGTCATGGAACTGCTGCCCCACCTCATTGACTGGCAAAAAGCCAATGGCTACCCGCTGCAATTTGCCTGTGAAGCCACACTGAACATTGCCCAAAGCCCAAAACTTTTGGAAATGATGCGGGAAGCCTATTTCTGCACGATTTTCTGTGGCATTGAAACCCCAGAACCCGAAGCCCTCCATGCCATTCACAAGGATCAAAACCTAAGTATGCCGATTTTAGAGGCCGTGCAAACCCTCAATAGTTACGGCATGGAAGTGGTCTCTGGCATCATTATTGGTTTTGATACGGATACCCCAGAAACGGGCGATCGCATCCTTGAGTTTATTCGCGCCTCCCACATCCCCACCTTGACGATTAACCTGCTGCACGCCCTACCCCGTACACCTCTCTGGCGCCGCCTTGAAGCAGAAGGTCGCCTCAACCATGATGAAAATCGCGAGTCCAATGTCGAGTTCCTCATGCCCTACGAAGAGGTAGTGGAAATGTGGCGCCGCACCATCACAACCGCCTATGAACCGGAGTTTCTCTACGAGCGGTTTGCCTATCAAATGGAACACACCTATCCCAACCGCATTGCGGTGCCCAATAGCCCAGCTCGCCTCAGCCGCGAAAATATCCTGCGGGGACTGCGGATCATGAAAAATCTGCTCTGGCACGTGGGGCTTTGGGGCAGCTACCGCAAGACCTTCTGGAAACTAGCATGGCCCGCCTTGAAAAAAGGCCAAATTGAACAGGTGATCCACGTGGGTGTGGTCGGGCATCATCTGATTAACTTTGCCCAAGAATGTGCACGAGGGGATGAAGCGGCCTCCTTCTATGCCCAACGCCTGCGGCAAAAAAACACAACGGCCACCTCGCCCAAATCTGCCATCAAGTTACCAGTGAAACTGCGCTAACGCTCCTCACGGCATTCACCCTCCCTAGGGTGGGGTGATTTATTTACTTTACAGTCATATAATAGAATTACTAAGTTAAGTTATCTTGATCTGTGTCTCTAGTGTGCGATACCCCCTATGGTTGACCTCCCCTCCCCTGACTTGCTCACCCACGTTGCCGAGTATTTCAAAGTGCTGTCGGAACCGAGTCGCCTGCAAGTGCTCTGTGCCTTAAAACAGGGACGACGCAATGTCTCGGAGATTATTCAAGAGACGGGGTTGGGGCAGGCCAATGTCTCAAAGCACTTGAAAACTCTTGCTCAGGCTGGTCTGGTGCGGCGACAACCCCAAGGGGTTACCGTCTATTATGAAATTGCTGACCCGACGATCTTTCCGCTGTGTGATCTGGTGTGCCAGCGGCTGAGGCAGCGCATTGAGGAGCAATCCCAAGTCGTTAAGGAATTGGTGAATAATTTCTCCTAGGCGCCATGCCCCAATATGCGAGAATAGTTGCGTAGGTTTTGATGAGTATGCCCTCTGCGGCTTAGCACTAGCATTCAGCAATGACGAAATATGTTTTTGTGACTGGCGGTGTGGTCTCCAGTATTGGGAAAGGAATTGTCGCCGCTAGTCTGGGGCGCCTATTGAAATCGCGGCAGTATTCCGTGTCGATTCTCAAGCTGGATCCCTACATCAATGTGGATCCGGGCACGATGAGTCCCTTCCAGCACGGGGAAGTGTTTGTGACCGATGATGGTGCCGAAACGGATTTGGACTTGGGGCACTACGAACGCTTTACGGATACACCCATGTCCCGCCTCAATAGCGTCACGACGGGCTCCATTTACCAAGCCGTGATTAACAAAGAGCGCCGCGGCGACTATATGGGGGGAACAGTGCAGGTCATCCCCCACATTACGAATGAGATTAAAGAACGCATTCTGCGGGTGGCGAAGGACAAAAACCCCGATGTGGTGATTATTGAAATTGGGGGAACCGTTGGCGATATTGAGTCGCTGCCCTTTCTAGAGGCAATCCGCCAGTTTCGCACGGAGGTGGGGCGGCACCATGTGCTGTTTATGCACGTGACCTTGGTGCCTTGGATACCCTCAGCGGGGGAAATGAAAACCAAACCCACCCAGCACTCAGTGAAGGAATTGCGCTCCATTGGCATTCAACCGGATATTCTCATTTGCCGTTGCGATCGCCCCCTTGTCCCTGGCATCAAGGAAAAGCTCTCCCAATTTTGTGATGTGCCTGTGGAATGCGTCATTCCCTCTCCGGATGCCAAAAGTATCTATGAAGTGCCCCTGCTGCTTGAGCGCGAAGGCCTTGCCACTCAGGTCTTGAGTCTCTTGAACCTTGAACAGCGGCAGCCAGATCTCAGTCAATGGCAAGCCCTCGTGGAGCGGCTGTATCGCTCCCATACGCCCTTGGAGGTGGCCATTGTTGGCAAATATGTCCGCCTTAGCGATGCCTATCTTTCAGTGGTGGAAGCCCTGCGGCACTCAGCGATCGCCCTTGATCAAGAACTGCGTATCCGCTGGGTCAACTCGGAGGAAGTGGTTGAAAACGGGGTGGAAAATGCCCTCAGCAATGTGGCGGCCATCGTTGTGCCGGGAGGTTTTGGCATTCGCGGGGTCGAAGGGAAAATTGCCGCCATTCAATATGCCCGTGAGCAGGGGATTCCCTTTTTGGGGCTGTGCTTGGGAATGCAGTGCGCGGTGATTGAGTGGGCACGCCATATTGCGGGTTTAGAAAATGCCAACAGTGCTGAATTTGATGCCAATACCCCCCATCCCGTCATTCACCTGTTGCCCGAACAGCAGGACATTGTGGATTTGGGGGGAACCATGCGCTTGGGGTTGTATGCCTGCCGCTTAGCCCCCAATTCCCTAGCAGAAAAGCTCTACGGCGAAACGGTTATCTACGAGCGGCACCGCCACCGCTATGAATTTAACAATGCCTATCGCAGCCTCTTTTTGGAGACCGGCTACCAAATCACAGGCACGTCGCCCGATGGCCGTCTAGTGGAAATTATCGAGTATCCAGCGCATCCCTTCTTTATCGCAGTGCAGTTTCACCCGGAGTTCCGCTCCCGTCCCAATGCTCCCCATCCCCTCTTTTATGGATTGCTGGCGGCGGCAGCTAGGGGTTCCAACCGCGAGAATCCGCAGTTAGTCCCCAGTCTCTAGGCACTGAGCATCGTTCAGCGGTTCCACACGGATGGTGCTGGCATCGGTTGCCCGGATAGCGACATCAGTTAAGGTTCCCACGCGCACTGCCAATGTTTGACTCATGGGAGCACGCCCCATCAGGGTGACGGTTTGGCCAACGGTAAACCCCACTGCTGCAAGGCGCCGTTTCCAAGCGGCTGTCCCCTCAATGGCACTGATGCGTGCCGGCGTACCAAGGGGCAGTTCAGACAGCAACACAGGATGTCTCATGAAACAGAGGCAGCAGGAGTTCCTAAGCGTCGCATGTCCTGAAGGGCTTCCTTGGCAGAGGGATAGCGATCGCTAAAGTTAAATTTCACCATTTTATTCAGCACTGCCGCTAGAGCCTCACTGACTGTAACACACTGTTGCCAATCCACTTCACCCGTGCGCGGATCTCGTGGTAGATCACGAGGTTTAATGCCCGTCAAGGCTTGCAGCACAATCATGCCCACCGCGTAAATATCGCTGCTGAGGGTGGGCTGTCCAGAGAGTTGTTCGGGGGGAGCGTAGCCCATTGTGCCAATAACCACGGTGCTGCCTTGGGTTTTCTCCACTTCTTGGGGTTGAATTTGTTTCACCGCTCCAAAGTCAATCAGCACCAGCTTGCGATCGCTAGCACGGCGAATAATATTATCGGGCTTAATATCGCGGTGAATGACATAGTGACTGTGGACAAAACTCAGCACCTCCAAGATTTCCCGTAGGAGTTGAATGGCCTCAGCTTCCGTGTGTTTGCGTTTCAGTTCCTCACTTAGGGAAGCACCCTCAATAAACTCCTGTACGAGGTAGAATTCCTGATTTTCCTCAACGTAGGCGAGCAAGAGGGGAATTTGATCGTGGCGTCCTAGCTTCTCAAGAATTTCTGCCTCAGTATTAAACAGCCGCCGCGCCACCTGCATAAAGCGCTCGTCGGTGCGTCCCGGTCGCAAATGCTTGACCACACAGAGGGGATTTCCGGGTCGTTGGGTATCCTGAGCCAGATAGGTGCGACCAAAGCCCCCCGACCCCAATACTTTTTGGATTTTGTAGCGACCGCTGAGGAGAGAGCGGGGTTTGCCTGTAATTTCTGTGGGTTGCTGGAGCGCGGCATTGAGGGCTGCCGTGTCTTCGGCCATCAGCGATCGCAACAGCGCAAGGGCTTTTTCCTGCTCCTGCACTTTTTCTTTGAAGGATTTTTGCTCCTGCTGGGCTTGATAACTCACATAGCCAACCATGCCCACACTGCTGAGCACCAGAGCGATCGCCGGCGGCACCACTGGAATCCAGCCACTCCCCATCACAAAAATGCCAAACCCACCGCCAAAGAGGACAATGAGTCCCCCACCTACGGCTACACCCAACCACAGCGGTTGCCGCAACCACCAGCCAAGGACACTCCCCACCCCCGCCCACAGCAGGATCCACCCCAGCACCAGCGGCAGCGGCCAGTACCAAATGGGGTCTTCTCCGTCTAGCGCCGCACTCAAAAATTGACTCACCATTTGCCCATGGACAACCACCCCCGGCATTTGCTGGGTCACCGCATCACTGCCACTATAGGGAGTGAGAAAAATATCCTTGATACTCGGGGCAGACACACCAATCAAAACCACGCGATCGCGAATGAGGTCTTCGCTCACCCGCCCGGTCAGTACATCCGTCAGGGAAACCGTTGGTCCCACCGCTGTCCGCGAGCGGTACTTGAGCAGGGTTTGCATGCCGCGATCGTCGACCCCCACATAGCCACCGGCATCACTGGTGAGCAGGGGAAAATGGACATCATTGAGGGTCAAACCATTGTCATCCAGTTTGATGGTGTGTGTTGGATCCTGATCGAGGTAGCGCAGTGCCAGCATCAGGGCAAATGAAAAGGGCGTTGTACACCGCTGTGCCTTGGGATTGCTGATCACAAACAGATTGCGGCGAATAACGCCATCATTATCGAGGGGAATATCGGCAAAGCCCACCCGTTCCGGCACCTGTGCTGTGGCAATACTCGGTGGCGGTGGCACTTCCGGTTGCTCGGCGGTTTCACCCGTTGATTTGCACACCGGGATAATACGGGGATTGATGCGAATCATGTTTTGCAGCGCCTCGTGGCCAGGAGGATGGGGCAAATCGCGGAAAATATCAAGGCCAATGGCACGAGGGCTAGCCGCATTGAGACGGGTGAGTAGATCGGCCACCGTGGCATCCGGCAGCGGCCACGTTTTTTGCGCTTGAATATCCTGCTCAGTGATCAGCACGGTCAGGATGCGTGGATCAGGATCGCGGGCGGGTTGCGATCGCACATAAAAATCATAAAGACCGAGTTCTGATGGCTGTAGCAGTCCCAGTTGGCGAACGCCAATTACCACAGCAGCCACTCCCAGCGTGGTTGCAACTATAGGCATCGGCAGCCACTTTGGCCAGACGTAGGGCACGATTTCAACTCCTCGGGCAAGGGGGCAGCAGCGCTCTTAGCGCATCGCTAGACCGATTTTAGCGAAGGCAAATCCGCCTTGTTCCCAGCTATTGCGGCTCCGTAACAATGCGTGGGTTTATCCTAGGGCTGGACGATGAACGACTGGGCAGGCGTCTGGCGAACAGCGAATCCAACGGTGTGGCTTCAGGGGTTGGCAGGGGCTGGCATAGTGCAATAATGTAATAAATTGCAACAAAATTCAGCGATCGTGAGGAGGAAACCCAACCCTTACAATGAGGTTTAGATGTGCTGTTTTAGTTCACTGGCACACCAAACTCAACTTTCTTTTGCGGGGATAGATATCAATTTGGGCATGATTCCTGATAAGTTCAGAAAAACGCCTCTTAGTGGCACGCCTACGGCCTCAATGCCTATGTCCGAACTGCCCTTTTCCCTTGATCAATTGCGCATCCTAAAGGCGATCGCCCTCGAAGGAAGCTTTAAGCGAGCCGCTGACAGCCTCTACGTCTCCCAACCCGCAGTCAGTTTACAGGTGCAAAACCTTGAGCGCCAACTGGATGTTCCCCTCTTTGATCGCGGGGGACGCCGCGCCCAACTCACCGAAGCCGGACAACTCCTACTGGCCTACGGCGATCAAATTCTCTCCCTCTGTCATGAAGCCTGCCGTGCCATCGAAGACCTGCAAAAATTGCAGGGAGGGACATTGATCATTGGGGCAAGCCAAACCACCGGCACCTACCTGATGCCTCGCATGATTGGTCTGTTTCGCAGCAAATATCCCGAAGTTGCTGTTCAACTTCATGTGCATTCCACCCGCCGCACCTGCTGGAGCTTGGTCAACGGCCAAATTGATCTGGCGATTATTGGTGGTGAAGTCCCCTCAGAACTCAGCGAGCAAATTACCGTCACCCCCTATGCCGAGGATGAACTGGCACTAGTATTGCCGGTGGATCATCCCCTAGCGGCCGCGGAAACCCTCACCAAAGAGGATCTGTACAAACTGAGTTTTATTGCCCTAGATGCCCAATCCACCATTCGCAAGGTCATTGATCAGGTGCTCCAGCGAGCCAACATTGACCCCCGCCGCCTCAAGGTGGAGATGGAGTTGAATTCCATTGAGGCGATTAAAAACGCCGTGCAGTCAGGCTTGGGAGCTGCCTTTGTCTCCATTTCTGCCATTGATAAGGAGTTACAACTGGGTAGCCTGCGGCGGATGCCGATCGAAAATGTCGTGGTGAAGCGCACCCTGTCGCTGATTACCAATCCCAACCGTTACCGATCGCGAGCGGCGGAGGTCTTTTGCCGTGAAATTCTCACCCAATTTGCCACCTTTAACATTGATACCGAACTGACAACGGCCAAAGCTCCCGTCTCCGATAGCGAAAAACCCCTTAAGGAACTGCTGACGATCGCCCCCATTGAGGAAAACAGCACTAATGTCAGTAATTCTTAGGACGGTGCAGTGGCAGCCAACGGGCAGAATGGTTGCGCTCAAAGGAGTTTATTATTTCAAAAGATCGGAGTATGATAATAGATCGCGCTGTTCATAACTGATGACCATGGCCCTGCAACACGACGTCAAACAAGAAATCATCAACACCTACCAGATCCACGGTACCGATACTGGCTCTGCGGATGTCCAAGTTGCCATCCTCACAGAGCGAATCAAGCAGCTTTCCGAGCATCTCAAGGCAAATAAAAAAGATCATGCCTCTCGCCGAGGGCTGCTGAAAATTATTGGCCGTCGCAAGCGGCTATTGGCCTATATCCATCGCCACGATGCCCAACGCTATCGCCAACTCATTGAACGTCTAGGAATTCGGGGTTAAAGACAATGGCAAAACGGTCGGATCTGCCTTTTGAGCCTAAAAAGAAAAAAGGAGCAACCAAGTCTGCCAAAGCTCTTGCCGCCGCAGCCGTCCGTTCTAATACCTCAAAATCCCCAGCCAAGCCAGCCAAAAGTACAGGCATTCCAGAAATTGTCAGCCAACGGATGGTTACCCGGATGGCCATCTTCTGCGGTACCCCCACTCTTTTGGGATTGATGACGTTTCCCCTCAGCTATTTCATTGTCCATGAGGGCTGGTTTAAGTTGCCCAATGTGGCCGTTGTCATCGCTAGTCTCGGTCTCTTTGGCCTTGGTGCGCTGGGTCTGAGCTATGGGATTCTTTCTGCCTCCTGGGATGAGCACGAGCAGGGAAGTTGGCTCGGTTGGCGAGAATTCCGTACCAATTTTGGTCGCGTTGTCGAGAGTTGGCAAGTCTATCAAGCCCAGCGATCGCAAAACGCCGAATAAGCGTGATCGTTGACTCGCGCATGCTCCTCTAATCAAGAAGATGTAAAGAATTCTTTACGGATTCTTATCATTCCCCGTGGCTTATTTACCATAGATTCATATAGTTACACCCTTTCGGTAACAACTGAGCACGGTTAGCAACACCTCAAAAGGGCTTCATGGCAACATCAAGTGCTCTAGGCATGACCAACGGAAAAGAGTGCTAAAGTCGCTTAAACCCTGTTCCCTTAGGACAACTCCTATGACAGCAACGGAAATGTTCCCAGTTGAGGCTCACATAAATGTGGGAAATCTGCCCATTGGCCTACAGTCCGCTAGCTTTCTGCAAAATTTGCTAGGATTAGTGGCAGAAACCCTTGAAGATGTTGTCGGGCTAGATGATGCCTCTGGGTTTATCGCCCTCGTGGGGCAGCAAATGGGCAATCAAATCAACGCTCTCTACACTCAAGCCCTTGGCGATCGCCCCCTTGATGCCAAGACGGTTGCTCAAATTCTTATTGACCTCAAAAATCGCATTGAAGGGGGATTTTTCCTGATTGAGCAGGATGAGGAACGCATTATTTTAGGGAATCAGCGTTGCCCCCTAGGCAGTGGTGTCGTTGGTCACCCCTCCCTGTGCATGATGACCTCGAATGTGTTTGGCGTGATTGTGGCGCACCATTTGGGCTATGCCAAGGTCTGTATTGAAGAGGCGATCGCTAATGGGGATCAAGGGTGCCGCGTGGTGATCTATACCCAACCTACTGCCGCTGCCTCAGCCGCCAAGGGGCGAGAATACTATCGCATTGAGCCAGTCTAAGCCAGTCAAGTACTTCATTCCAGCGGGGTCAAGATGAGCGACTTTACACTCGATATTGGCGCATGGATTGATCTGTTGCCAGAGCCAACGCTGGTCATGAATGCCCAGGGCAACATTGTGGCCATTAACCGAAGTGGCCGTGAATTTTTTGGTGGCAGTGTGCTCGATCGCAACCTCAGGGAACTTGTGGCCACTCCCCCAGAGAAACTGAATAAATGGCTGCCCCTCTGGCAACAGGCGACGCAAATGGTGCCCGGCACTCTCCGAGGCCAGCAAGGCCAAAAAATTGAAGTGGAAGCCGTGGGTATCCACCGTTGCCAGCCCCCCTTGATTCTGCTGCGCCTCTTTCGCCAACCTCGGTTTCTAAGGCAGTTTATCGTCCAACGGGAACAGTTTCAGCAGTTGCAACAGCAGATGGCGCGGCAAACAGCTTTGATTGTGGAGCTACAGCAGCGGCAAAAACAACTAGAGGCGGAAAATCGCCACCTACAGGGGGTCTCACAGCAAGACAGCCTGACCAAACTAGCGAATCGGCGTGCCTTTGAGGCCTGTCTGCGGTCGGCTTGGCGAGAATCGGCCATCACCCATACCCCCTTTGCCATTGCCCTGCTGGATATTGATCACTTCAAGCGCTACAACGACACCTATGGCCATCTGGCGGGCGATCGCGCCCTGCAACGGGTTGCCCATGCCATTAAGTCCCAAGTGCGGGAAGCAGATCTAGTGGCTCGCTATGGCGGTGAAGAGTTTATTCTCTTGCTGCGCCAGACTCACCATGATGTTGCTATTTGCGTTTTAGAGCGGATTTTTAACTACATTCGCAGCCTTGAGATTCCCCATGCTAGTTCCCCAGTGCAACCCTACCTCACCGTCAGTGCCGGCATTTGCATTGTGACCGCAACCCTTAGAGACTGTCCAATGGCGGAACTGGTGGCCACTGCGGATGCAGCTTTGTATGAGGCCAAACGCTCAGGGCGCGATCGCTATGTGTTGCAAACCTATGCTTGGATAAGTGAGCCAGTGTATTCCAGCCAAGAAATTCAGCCCTACCCCTAGGGAAATCCCCCTTTTGCTATCCCTGCTAGATATAATGTGGGTGGCCAAAGCACGGCAATCCCGTAGCCAAAACGTGACAGTTGATCGCGGTTGGGACGTTGTGTTGCAGAATGTAAAGCTGAGTTAATTTTTGGAGATTGTGTAGCCCATGTACAATGCGACCAGTTCTGGCAGTCGGATGTTTCGCTATGAAGTGGTGGGACTGCGACAAAATGCTGAAACCAATAAAACCGACTACGCCATCCGCAACAGTGGCAGTCAATTCTTCAACGTTCCCTATGACCGCATGAGTCAGTTTATGCAGCAGATTGCCCGTTGGGGGGGCAAAATTGTTAGCATTCAATCCCTCGATGGTGCGGCTGCGCCCTTGGCTGCCACCACGGAACCCGCATCCAATAATGGTGCTGTCCCTGTTAAAGAAAAGAAAGTTGATATTCCCGTCAATATCTATCGTCCTAACAATCCGTGCATTGGTAAGGTGATCTCCAACCAAGAGCTAGTGCGTGAAGGGGGCGAGGGAACCGTCAAGCATATCATCTTTGACATTGCTGGTACCGAGTTGCGCTATCTCGAAGGCCAAAGTATTGGCATTATCCCTGCGGGTACTGACGCCAATGGCAAGCCCCACAAGCTGCGCCTGTACTCCATTGCTTCGACTCGCCATGGCGACTTTCAAGATGACAAAACCGTCTCCCTGTGTGTGCGCCGTCTAGAGTACAAAGACAAAGAAACTGGCGAAACCATCTATGGGGTCTGTTCTTCTTACCTGAACCAACTGCAACCCGGCGACGAAGTGAAAATCACCGGGCCTGTGGGTAAGGAAATGCTTCTGCCCGATGACCCCGAAGCAACGATCATTATGTTGGCGACGGGCACTGGCATTGCTCCTTTCCGTGCCTTTTTGTGGCGCATGTTCAAAGAAAATAATCCGGATTATCAATTCAAAGGTCTGACATGGCTCTTCTTTGGTGTTGCCTATACCGCGAATATCCTCTACAAGGATGAGTTAGAGGAACTTCAGGCGAAGCATCCGGATCAGTTCCGCCTCACCTATGCCATCAGCCGTGAGCAGAAAACCCCCGACGGGGGCAAAATGTACATCCAAGGCCGCATTGCTGAGCATGCGGATGAAATCTGGCAACTCCTCCAGAAGAAAAACACCCATGTCTATATGTGTGGCCTCAAGGGGATGGAGCCAGGCATTGATGAAGCGATGGCCGCTGCTGCTGCCAAAAATGGTGCCGATTGGCAAGAGTTCCTCAAGGGCACACTCAAAAAAGAAGGCCGTTGGCACGTGGAAACCTACTAGGAGATCATTTGGGGGCGATCGCCCCCTTTTTTCCTCAATGCCAATTGACCTTTGGATCTGTCAGGATAGAAGTAAGTCGCTTGATGGAATTGTTACTGAGAGATAAATGTTTTGTTTGGCGTACGGTCGCTAAAATGTAACCTATTTAACGCCAAGTCGTGAGCATTCTCGTATTCTTCTAATGGTGAGTACCCAGCGATCGCCTATGATTTATCCTCGCTTTCTGCGCAGAGCTTACCGCAAAGAACCCATCTCCGCCTTCCTCCTGCTGATGGGAGGGGTGGATTCGACCATTGGCGGCTTAGGTGGCTACAATGGATTGCTCTTGTTGGGTTTAGGTCTGATGGGGAGTGCCCTACTGTACCGCCTGCTCCAGCGATCGCCCGAACGTTCTCTCCCTGAGAAAGTTCCCCAATATGCGTTGCCGCCGCAATCGTCCCAACCCTTGCCCATGTTGACGATGAGCAAAAAGCAGCCCCCCCTGCGCTAAGCCAAAGCAGAGATCATCGTCTGAAATTTCCAGAGGATTTCCTGCCATTCCCGTTCAGGATGGGAGCCTTTAACAATCCCTGCGCCAGCAAAGAGATGGGCATGGTTGCCCTGAAGGTGGGCAGAGCGAATACCAACAATGAATTCTCCTTCACCGCTGGGTGTGATCCAGCCAAGGGGCGCGGCATAGCCCTTGCGATCGAAGGGTTCCAGTTGCCGAAGCCAGTGTTGTGCCCGTGAAGCAGGATACCCCGCCACTGCTGGCGTAGGATGTAAGGCCGCCACCACTTGGAGAATATGAATTGGTTGAGGCAGCGGTGCCTGAATCAGCGTTTGCAGATGTTGGATATGACTTAGCTCAAGGATGCGCGGTTTGGCAGGCACCTCACAGGTCATGCCCAACTGTTGGAGGGTTTGGCAGAGAAATTCAACAATGACCTGATGCTCGTAGCGTTCCTTGGGGCTGTGGTAAAGGCCATTGCGCAGGCTTTGATCCTCCTGTTGGGTTTGCCCCCGGGGACGGGAACCCGCCAAGGCATCGGCACAGAGGACGCCATTGGCAATCTTGACCAAGCGTTCGGGACTGGCTCCCAAAAAGACCTGCTGCCGCTCTTGGCCAACACTGAAGAGGTAGCAATTGGCGTACTGCTGGCGTAGGTTTTGCAACGTTCCCAACCAGTTAAACCCCTGAGGCTGCTTTAGGGTGAGGGCGGCGGCCAAAACCAATTTTTCGAGGTCTCCCTCCTCTAGGAGCTTGAGCGCACGCTTGACACTGGTAATAAATTGGTCATATTGCTCAGGCAGGGGGGGTAGGGCGATCGCCAGCGGCGGTGGACAGGGGGACGGATCAGCGAGAATGTGTGCCAGTGCCCGCTGCACTAGTTGCCAGTCTTGCCAAAGGCGATGGGGTGTACTGGTCTCTAAGGGACAACTGAGGGTGAGCCAAACATGATCCAGACGCTGAATCACCTGCCAGCGGGGTAAGACCCCCCGGTTAGAGCCTGTGTGATCCCAAAAACTAAATTGACAGAATATACGCGGTTCGGCTGGAGCGATCGCCCACACTCGGCTGAGGGTTTGTTCACTAAAATGCTGGAGTTCCACAAACCGTTGATGTCCCTGAACACTGCTGGTCGCCACTGCACCACAGGCAGCAACGATCTCCCCCGCTTGCTCAAGGTAAAAATGCTCACTTTCGCCACTGACCTGCATCAGGCCAGCCAACAGCATTAGGGGATCAACTGTTGGTAAGGAGATGCCTAAACTGAAGAACTGACAATTGGCCTGCTGTGCTGCCTGAATTCCAGCGCTGACCTGAGTATAAAACTCGGACTCAGAGGACAAATCAAAAGTAAGGGGCAGCGAAACCGGCATAACCAAACAAGGTCAAGATTGCCCTTACATTTTCCCCTTGGCAGGGAACCTTTGGCAAAAAGACTGGAACTTCCCGATGTCCCTGATTATGCTGAGGAGTAGGATGACTGTCTATTTCTGAGGCAAGCATGGCTAAGGTTGTGAAAACAGATGCGGAATGGCAAGCTCAACTTACCCCTGAGCAGTACTATGTCACCCGCAAGAAGGGAACGGAGCGCGCCTTCACGGGCTGCTACTGGAATAACAAAAAGCCCGGACTCTATCGCTGTGTCTGCTGTGGCACGCCGCTCTTTCGCTCCGAGACAAAGTATGACTCTGGCAGTGGCTGGCCGAGTTTTTGGCAACCCCTTGACCCCAAAAATATCCGCATGGAGCGGGATCTTTCCCATGGCATGGTGCGCACGGAGGTTCTCTGTGATGTCTGTGATGCCCACCTAGGCCATGTCTTTGAGGATGGCCCGCCACCCACAGGACTACGTTACTGCATTAACTCAGCGGCACTGGAATTTATCCCTGAATCTGCCGCCTCTTCATGACCCCCGTGATTGAACAACTGCAAAGTCTCAACCGCATTTTGGTAGAACTGGCGCGGCGGCAGCCGTTCCACGGGGCAAACTTTGAGGAGATTTTGCAGGACATTCTCTGTACGAGTGCCCGCAGTCTCAATGTGGCACGGGTAAGTCTTTGGTTTTATTCGGGCGATCGCCAGCACATTGAATGTGTGCACTTGTTTCAACACTCGCCGCAAGAGTTTACGGCAGGGATGAGGCTGACGGCCAGCGACTATCCTCGCTATTTTGCGGCTTTGCAAGAGGAGCGGACGATTACCGCCCATGACGCTTGGGTTGATCCACGTACCCAAGAGTTTCGCCAAAGTTACCTCGAACCTCTTGGCATTACCTCACTGCTGGATGTACCCATTTGGGTCGAAGGGGTGATGATTGGCATCCTCTGCTACGAGCACGTGGGGCCGCCTCGCCAGTGGACCATTGCCGAAGAGCAGTTTGCTGCTTCCCTAGCGGATCTGGTGTCCCTTGCGGTGGAGAGTCGCGATCGCCACCGCGCCCTCAAAGCTCTAGAGGAAAGCGAAGACCGCTTAGCCACCTTCTTTCAAGCCACCTCTGAGGCAGTGATTATCCATGAGCAAGGGCAAATTCTCGATGTGAATGCCGCCGCCGAACGCCTCTTTGGCTACACTGCTTCAGAGCTAGTGGGTCAGTCGGTGTTGTTGCTGACACATCCAGAGTCGCGATCGCTGATTTTAGAGCGGATTGAGCAGCCCCTTGATGTCCCCTTTGAAGCCCTTGCCCGCACCAAAAGGGGTGAAACACTGATTGTCGAAGTCCAAGGAAAATCGATTCTTTATCGGGGGCGCTGGGCGCGGGTGTTGGGAGTTCGCGATATTACGCAGCGCAAAGCAGCAGAACAAAATGCCCAATTGGCTGCTCAACGCCAGCAGTTGTTAGCGGAGATTGCCCTGCGAATCCGTCAAACACTTGAACTGCCAGACATCCTCAGTACGACAGTCGTAGAAGTCCGCCGCTACCTTCTTAGCGATCGCGTGTTTATTGTCTCGTTTGAACCTAGGACAGAGGAAATTCAAATCGTCGCCGCCGATATGGCTCCGCAGTGGCACACTAACCTAGAGGCTCTGCTGCACAATGTGCATTATCGTTCACGATTGCTCACCACCCCAGCCACCCTCTCCTGTGATCAGTCTGAAATTGCTGATCCCCAACTGCAAGAGGTGTACGAAGCTTACCACATTCAATCTTGCCTATTGATTCCTATCCAACATCAGCCTGACGGCAAATGCTTTTTATTGGGAGTCCACCAATGTGACAGGAAACGGGAGTGGCAACCCTACGAGCGAGCCTTTTTGGAGCAGTTGGCCATTCAGGTGGCGATCGCCCTCCAGCAAGCGGCGCTATACCAACAACTGGCTGCCTTAAATGCCAATTTGGAACACCAAGTAGCAGAGCGCACCGAGCAGTTGCAGCAAAAAATGCGGGAACTGGAGGAATTAAACCACCTCAAGGATGTCTTTTTGCACGCCGTCTCCCACGATCTGCGCACCCCCGTCTTGGGGACGCTGATGGTCATTAACCATCTCTTGCAAACCCACAGCAGTGAGACAATTCCTGTCCCTCGCAGTACACTCACCTGCATTCAACAGAGTCAGCAGCGTCAACTGCATTTGATTGAAACACTCCTGCACATCCACGTTGATCAGCAGTCTCTACCGTCGTTGGCGATCGCCCCCACTGCCTTAGCTGCCCTTGTGAATGAAACTTTGACGGATCTGCAACCGCTGCTCCAGAAAAATAAGGCCACCGTGAAACTCGACATCCCCCCCACCTTGCCCCTTGTGCCTGTTGATCCCATGCAACTGCGGCGAGTCTATGAGAATTTGATCACCAACGCCCTAAAACACAATCGCCCCGGCCTGAGGATCACCCTCACAGCGGAGGCTCAGGGGGACATGGTTTACTGCACCGTTCAGGATAATGGGGTCGGTATCCGCTCTGACCAGCGATCGCGCCTCTTTGATCTGTATTACCGTGGCAGTGAAAGTCACCATCGCACCGGTATTGGTTTAGGGCTATACCTATGTCGGCAAATTATTACGGCCCATGGTGGTGAGATCGGCATTGAAGACAACCACCCACGGGGGGCGATCTTTTGGTTTCGCATTCCCATAGCCAGACCAACATAGGGCATCGTTACCCTTGACAAACCCAAGGCAAAAGCGAGACACTTAAGGCCAACTTCATCTTTTTCTCTCAGTTTCCTGTAAAATGGCCAGTTGAACCCTCCTGTTTTAACTCAACTCTCGTGGACGTTTGTGCATAGGTTCCCTTTTAGCCACGAAACTAGGATTGTTAAGACATGAAACATATCATCTGGCTTTTATCCCTCTGACCTGTCGCGGTGACTCAGCTACGGCATGTCAGAAAATTCCTACAACTCATACATTTATTAGGAGCAATAGTGAGTCGTTATGTTGGGCAAACTCCGTGACCTCATGGGTCTAACCCCAGAGACTGACATCTACGATGAGGAATACCCTCAAGGAACGGCACGAACACTAACCACGGAATCTGACGTGGAACCGCTGCCCGCATCGCGGCCAACCCTCAGCCATGAGTTTGACACCAATTCACAGCCCTCAGTTACTCCTAGCTCAGTACCTCCAGGATCCTCTCCTTCTAATGTGATTGGCATGCCCAATGCCGGCCGTTGGTGGGGTGCGGTGGCGGAAGTGCTGGTGATGCAACCCCGCAGTTTTAGTGAAATGCCTGAGGTGATCAAAGCCCTCAAGGAACGCAAGTCAGTGGTGCTGAATCTCACCTTGATGGAGCCAGAGCAAGCCCAACGCTCAGTGGATTTTGTTGCCGGTGCCACCTTCACCATTGATGGTCACCAAGAACGCATTGGTGAGAGCATTTTTCTATTTACCCCTAGCTGTGTGCAAGTGAGTACGCAAGTGGGTGGAGTTCGTCCAGCTACCACACCGGTTGCCCCACCGCCCGCTTGGGGGATGGATGCCCAGAAACAGCGTAGTGCCTAGGGTGCCGACCTTTGGGATCATTGGCTGTGGCCGTATGGCGGAAGCCATGCTTGCGCGCTTGCTGGCGGATGGTCTCTTGCCAGAGCAGGTGTGGGTTTCGGCGCGATCGCCCCAGCGGCAGCAGTATCTAGCCCACACCTACGGCGTGAGGGTAACGACCAACCTAGAGGTGGCCACAGCCGAAACGCTGCTACTGGCGGTCAAGCCCCAAGTCTTTGCTGATATTGAGTCAGAGCTGGCGGATTCTCCAGTCGCTCAGGGCACGGGGATTGCCCTCTCAATTATGGCAGGGATCAATAGTGGGCGGCTGCGGCGGCTGTTTCCCCAGCGGTTGATCTTCCGAGCGATGCCAAATACACCGGCACAGGTAGGGGCAGGCATGATTGCCCTCGCTAGCGATAGCGCGGCCACTGAACCAGAGATTACAAAAATTAAGAATTTGCTAGGTGTGCTAGGCCAAGTGGTGGCCGTCAGTGAAGGGCAAATGGACGCGGTCACAGCGCTTTCTGGCTCAGGGCCTGCCTTTGTTGCCCTGATTGTGGAGGCTCTGTGCGATGCGGGGGTGGCGGTGGGCTTGTCGCGATCGCTGACACAGGAACTCGTTTATGGCACAATAGCAGGCACAGTACAATTACTTAATGAGCGCGGTATGCATCCAGCGCAACTCAAGGATGCCGTCACCAGTCCTGCGGGGACAACCATTGCGGGTCTTGAAGTACTGGAAGCTGCCGGTGTGCGTGGAACCCTCCTGCAAACGATAAAAGCGGCCTACGAGCGTGCTCAAGCCCTCAACTAAGTGCCTATGCCCAACCCTCCGACAACTGCCGACCCCCCCGCCATCGAAGGCTTAGATGTAAAGGTGGTCTTCATTTACTACTTTGCCTGTGTCACCGCCATCACTGCCTTGAGTTTGAGCCAAATTTGCCATTGGAGTCTGTTGTCTCCCCTGCCCTATCGTTGGGGGTTAGTTATAGGCGGGGTAGTGGGGGCGATCGCCGCCTATTTGAATCACACGAAAGTTCTTGCTGTCGCACTCCCTCAGGTTCCCCAATTACAGGCATGGCTCAAGGAGAATGCCTATCAAGCTGTTGAGACCAATGCTAATTTAACGATTTACCGATCGCCCCAAAGCTGGCGACGCGGCGCCATTATTCTAGAAACCTTGGGCGATCGCCGGCGGGTGTATAGCCGCGCGGTCACCATTCGGCAACTACAACGGGACTTGGCTGAGGGTGGACTGTGACTGACTTTGGACGTGTGATTACCGCCATGATTACGCCATTTACAGCCGATGGCGCGATCGCCTACGAGGTAGCGGCGGATTTAGCACAGTACCTTGTGGCCAATGGCTCCGATGGCATTGTGGTTTGTGGCACCACCGGCGAATCGCCCACCCTAACTTGGGAAGAAGAATTCCAACTCTTTCAAACCGTACAGCAGGCTGTTGCAGGCAAAGCCAAGGTGATTGCCGGTACGGGTTCCAACTCCACCCGTGAAGCCATTCATGCCACTGCCAAAGCCGCAGAATTGGGACTCGATGGTGCCCTTTTGGTTGTCCCCTACTACAACAAACCCCCTCAAGAAGGACTCTACGCCCATTTTCAGGCGATCGCCAAGGCCGTTCCTGACTTTCCGCTGATGCTTTACAATATCCCCGGCCGCACGGGGCAAAACCTGCTCCCTGAAACCGTCATCCGTCTTGCTGAATACCCCAACATTATTGCCATCAAAGAGGCCAGCGGCAGCCTTGATCAAGCCAGTGACCTACGTGCTGCCCTACCGCCGACCTTTCGCATTTACTCCGGCGATGATTCCCTAACGTTGCCATTACTGGCCGTTGGTGGTTATGGTGTAGTCAGTGTGGCCAGTCACCTTGTTGGCTCGCGCATTCAAGAGATGATCCAAGCCTTTGTCCAAGGAGAGACGGCCACAGCCACTGCTATTCATTGTCAACTGCTGCCACTGTTCAAGGTTTTATTTGTGACGACGAATCCGATTCCAATTAAAGCTGCCCTCCGTCTCCAAGGTTGGGCGGTGGGTGAACCCCGACTGCCCCTCACGTCTGCGAGTGACGCTGTGATTAGCCAATTGAAGCCTGTTTTAGATCACCTTGGCCTACTGAAGTCTTAAGACAACGCTGGGCATTTCCCAAGCTGCACTTTGTTTTGCTCGTTTCATCGTAAGGAGACCTATGAGTCAATCCGCTGCAACTGCTGCCCTAAAAATTATTCCCCTCGGTGGGCTGCACGAAATTGGCAAGAACACCTGCGTTTTTGAATTTCAAGATGAAATTATTTTGCTGGATGCGGGGCTGGCCTTTCCCACCGATGGCATGCATGGGGTCAATATCGTCCTGCCCGATATGACGTACCTGCGGCAAAACCGCGAGAAAATCAAGGGGATGATTGTCACCCACGGCCACGAGGATCACATTGGTGGCATTGCCTTTCATCTCAAGCAGTTTGATATTCCCGTCATCTATGGCCCTCGCCTTGCTATGGCGTTGCTCCAAGGCAAACTTGAAGAGGCCGGTGTTGCCGATCGCACGGAAATCCGCACGGTGCAGCCTCGGGAGATGGTGCGCTTGGGCAAAAACTTCCTTGTGGAGTATATTCGCAATACCCACTCCATTGCCGATAGCTTCTCAGTGGCGATTCATACCCCCATTGGCGTGATTATCCACACGGGGGATTTCAAGTTTGACTTTACACCCGTGGATGGTGAGTGCTTTGACATTCAGCGGCTAGCGGAACATGGTGAAAAGGGCGTTCTTTGCCTGATTAGCGATTCCACCAACTCGGAAGTGCTTGGCTACACCCCCTCAGAGCGATCGGTCTTCCCCAACTTAGATCGGGCTTTTAGCCAAGCGGAGGGGCGAATTATCTTTACCACGTTTGCCTCCTCAGTCCATCGTCTGAGCATGGCCTTGGAACTGGCTCAAAAATACGGCCGCGTCGTCTCCGTCTTGGGTCGCTCGATGCTCAATGTCATTGCCCATGCACGGCAGTTGGGCTACATTCGCTGCCCCGATGATCTCTTTGTGCCGCTGCACATGATGCACAAGTACCCGGATCATCAGGTGATGTACCTAACCACTGGCTCCCAAGGAGAACCCCTGTCTGCCCTGACGCGGATTGCCAAGGGAGAACACAACAAAATTAAAATCCGCCTAGGGGATACTGTCATCCTCTCTGCCCACCCCATTCCGGGGAACACGATTGCGGTGGTGAACATGATTGATCGCCTGATGATGCAGGGAGCAAAAGTCATCTATGGCCGCGAACAGGGCATCCACGTCTCTGGCCATGCCTGCCAAGAGGATCAAAAACTGATGCTGGCGTTGACGAAGCCCAAGTTCTTTTTACCCGTGCATGGCGAGCACCGCATGTTGGTAAAACACGCCCAAACAGCGCAGAGCATGGGCATTCCCCCTGAGAATATGGTGATTATTGACAATGGCGATGTTGTAGAACTCACCCGTGACTCGATTCGTGTTGTAGATAAGGTGCCTGCTGGCATTGAGCTACTGGATCGCGGGGGTATTGTCAAGGCCCATGTGCTGCAAGAGCGGCAACAACTGGCTGAGGAAGGGATTATCACCGTGGCAGTGGCGGTGGGCAGTGATGGGACACTCAAAGCGACTCCTGAAGTTCACCTGCGAGGTGTGGTCACCGCTATTGAGGCACAGGCCTGGCAGGCTTGGGTGCATGCCACCGTTGAAACGGCCTTGAGCGATCGCTGGAGTGAATATGCCCGCAATGGCGATATAGATTGGCCAGGGGTCAAAGCTCACCTTGAGCGCGAACTGGTACGACTGGTGCGCCGTGAACTTCAGGGCAATGCGTCCGTGCTATTGCTCCTGCAACCGATTGACGTTACCCCCACTGCTACGACAGGTATTCGGCGACGCCGTAGCACTGCTTCTGTAGTTGGCTAGCCTCAAGCTTCTTGGGCAGGAGATTATGCCTATTTTATAGGGGATTCCTGCCCATTTATTTTTGCTGCCGCTGACTTTGTGCTAGGCAATAGCCCTTCAACTCGATGAAAGCTTGAATTCGAGTTAAGGTGTTTCATCAGTAAGAGCGATTACAGCCTGAGTGACTCGCTTTTCAAAGTCGTTGTCCATTGTCTCCAAAAGGAATTTGCAAACAAGCTTACAAATGTCGATTTTTCGACATGACAATTCCGAAGAATGGGCTGCAATTTTGCCATGGGCAAAGACATGGCGTATATTTTTGGCAATATAAGTTACATTGATTTGTTGACCCTTTTGCAACCATCTAACTGCTGTCGCAGCTCTGAAGTTTTGATTAGGATAGCAGATAGTCAATTAGCTTGTTCTTAGGGTTGATTTCTCTGATCTTGCTGATGACTTGCTGCTGCTCGATCCTATCCAGTAATAAGTCAATTTGTGATTCATGACTTGCTTTCAATCCAAACGCTGCGCAATAGACTTCAAAAGCTGTGTAGGCAAAAAATACCCGGCTAAGGGATGAATAGATTTGTGTGGTCTCTTGCCCGTAGCTATCACCGAGATTTAATCCTTGAAAACTCTTAGCAAGGCGAAAGCGTGAGTGCCACTTAGCTAAATGTTGGTCATCTCCCACTAAGTTTCTGTAGTTTCCTCTGGAGATACGATTCGCTTTAATAAATGCTGCCCATGCGCGGGGAGAGGTTTGATGAGTTGAATTCTGTAGCTCTTGGGGCAGGGTGGTTAGGTAAGGCTAGAAATGTTGATTTTTGCGTATTTTGTCAGCTAGTTACAGCCAATTACTCTCAGGAAAACCTCAAAGCGCCTCTTTGATTGAAGACAATCGCACTTTTCCTTGGGGGGTACGGGGAATTTGGGGCACAGAAATCCATTGCTTAGGGCATTTGTAGGCGCTGCACTGCTGTTTGAGCCATCGGCTGAGTTCCTCAGGGGAGGAGTCTCCCACATAGAGGGCAACGACTTGTTCGCCCCAAAGGGGGTGGAGGGCACCGTAAACATAGATGTCTTGAACAAGGCCACTGTTCAGTAGTAAGGCTTCGAGTTCTTCGGGGTAGATATTCTCGCCGCCACTGATGATTTTGCGGCTGCTGCGTCCCAAAATGTAGAGGCGATCGCCCCGCCATTGAGCGCGATCGTCCGTTTGGAATATCGTTTCATGGAATAACTGAGGGTAATAGCCAAGGGCAAGGGAGGCCGCTTGGATCTGAATCTCGCCCGTAGCGGTTAAATCCATCTGGGCATGGGGTAAGACTTGACCACAGGAGCGATCGCCCGCCAAAAATTCACCGCGCCGTTGGGCACAGATCATGCCTGCGGTTTCTGTCATGCCATAACTCAAACACAGGGGGAGCTTCTCGGCTGCTGCTTGCTCTAACAGTTGCGACCAAGTGGGGCCACCGCCAACAAAAATGCCCCTTAAATCGGCTAGCCACGGTAGGGGGTCTGTGAGCACCTGTTGCAGTTGCCGCGGCACCAGCGATAACCACAGATCTACACTGGCAGGAGGTGCTGTTTGCCGTAAGTCCCGTAGATGGGTACCGAGATAGAGTTGTCCACCTGTCCAGAGCGATCGCACCACGGGCATCAGGCCACTGACATGGTACAAGGGCAAAATACTGAGACAGTGAATCGCCCCTTGTTGTAAATGGCTTTGCAGCCCCATTACTGCCGCCTGAAGGGTCGCCACTGTGTGAATCGCCCAACGCAACCGCCCTTGAGTGCCGCCAGTGGGAATCAGAATCCAGCCCTGGGGCAATGGTTCTCCAGAGCCTTGGGGGTCGAGGGGGGGCACCGTTCCCCAAGCCATAAAATTCTGGGGTAGGATTGCTGCCACCTGCTGCCACTCTTGGGACTGCCATTGGGGATTGGCCAGCAATAGGGGCGTCCCTGTGGAGAGCGCTGCGAGAAAACCACTGAGAAAGGAGAGGGGATCGGGTTCTGCCAATACGAGGAGAGTGGGCTGCTGCTGTTGGAGTTGCTCTTGATAGTTGGCTAATTGCTGGAGGAGTCTAGCGGTAGCAGTGTACCATTGTCCGTTGCGGGGATACCACAGCCAGTGGGGGACAACGCTTGTAAGGTTTTGTAACAAATTTGTCCTGCGCCTCCCTAAACCAATAGGTAAAATCAAAGGATAAAGGAGTGCGTTTAGGAGAGAGCAGCCTGACTATTCAACAGATGCAACGGGTGGCCGCAATTACTGACCCTAGCCTTAAACTAGCATGGACCGCAGCCTATGCCGCCGACGATCGCAAGGGCGTGGATATCTGCCTTTTGGATGTAAGTGGCGTGTCCTACTTAACCGATTACTTTGTGATCATTACGGGACTCTCAAAAACCCAAGTGCGCGCCATTTACCAAGGAATTGAGGAGGCGGCTCTCGAACATTGCCAACGCCAACCCCAACATATTGAAGGCCAAGCGGAATGTTCGTGGGTGCTGATGGACTACGGCGATGTCATTGTCCACGTGCAGTTGCCCAAGGAACGTCAATACTATAACCTTGAGGCCTTTTGGGGGCACGCCCAGCGCATTGCTTTTGAGTCACTGGTGACCACCTAGTCCATGGGACTCTCTGGGTGGCAGTGGATTCTTTTTGTCCTACCCCTAGGGGCGATCGCCACCTTTATCCTCACCGCCGCCTCAATCCAAATTCATAATTGGGGACTGAGTTGGGTCTGGGCAGTAGTCGTGGTGATTCTGCTGCTGTGGCGGTGGGGAGTTGCCCATTGGCTCAAGGGTCAGCCGACAGAGATTGACCCCCGTCCCTTTGATCTGCCGAGGAGCAGTGATTCAGAAACGGATCAACGCGCCCTCAAGATTCTCCAACACACCCTTGAGCAGAGCCGCCAAGACCCACCCCCTTGGGAAAATTGGCCGCTCTTTTGGCAGCGGGCACAAACCCTCGTCAGTGAGATTGCCAAGGTCTATTATCCCAATGCCCAACGTCCACTGTTGCAAATCTATGTGCCCCAAGCCTATCGCCTGCTGCGGGACACGATTGATGATGTGGATCGCTGGCTCGAAACCCTCAACCCGATTTTGTCGCGGGTGACCGTGGGGCAGGCAGTGCGCGCCTATGAACTCTCGCGGCAGGTGGCTCCCGTTGCCCGCTGGGGCTTTACCGCTTGGAACTGGGCACAGTGGCTCCTCAATCCCAGTGTGGCGATCGCCAAAACGTTTACTCAAGAGCAGCAGCAGAAGGCGAATCAAGCCCTGATTGCTAACTTGGGATTGACGCTGCGGGAGCAGGTGCTCAAGGCCTTGGGACTGCGGGCGATCGCCCTCTATAGCGGTAGCCTCACCCAACTGGAATTGCCCACTCCCACCTCGCACACAGATACAGGGACATTACAGGACATTTTAGAGCAGAGTCTGCCCCTTGCCCGTGCCGAAACGGAGCCAGTTAACGTTGTTCTGGTGGGTCGCACTGGCGCAGGCAAAAGCAGCCTGATCAATAGTTTATTTGCAGCACCCACCACCGCGGTTTCCCCTCTGCCCAACACCAACGACATCCAGCACTACCGTTGGCAAGAGGATTTAACGCTCTGGGATACCCCCGGCTACGAGGATATTCGCGGTGCTGATATTCAAGCTCGCCTGCGGGAATTACTGCCGCGCATGGATCTGGTGCTGTTGCTCACTCCTGCCCTCGATCCGGCCCTTGCCCCCGACCTTACCGCTCTGGAACTGATTCGCCAACAGGTGAGGGACTTGCCGATTGTGGTTGCGGTGACCCAAGTGGATCGCCTACGCCCCCTGCGGGAATGGCAGCCCCCCTATGATTGGCAACGGGGCACCCGTCCCAAAGAAGTGAGTATTCGCGAGGCCGTGGCCTATCGTCAAGAACAGTTGGCGGTCTATACGCCCCATCTTCTGCCCATTGTCAATGCCACGGAAGGACGAGCCGCTTGGGGACTCGATGCCCTGAGTGAAACCCTTGTGAAGTTCATTGCCCCCGCCAAGCAGATCCGCATGGCTCGCTGGTTGAGCGATCGCCAGACCCGGCTCCAAACTGCTGCCCGGCTCATTGACACCTATTGCCACCGCATCACCACCAGTCAGGGTATTACCGATTTGCTCAAGCGACCAGTACTCCAGTTTCTTTCGACAATGCTCACGGGGTCTCCCGCCGCCGCATGGCTCCTCGCTGAACAACTGCCCCTAGAACACCTGCCGGTGATTCTTTGTAAATTGCAACTGGCCTATGAACTCTACACGCTGTTGCAAAATGCCAGCGATCGCATAGAGGTACCAACGCGCCCCTTTGATCTGAAAACCTTGGCACCCTTGCTGCTACAACGTCGTAGCCCTTTAGATCAAGATACTTGGGCAACGGGACACACCCTCGTAGAGTTTTGGACACAGCCTGAGCCACCTCTGACGCTGATGGCGCGCTATGAGGACTATTGGCAGCGGTTTGGTATGGTTCCAGCAAAATAGACGAAGATAAAGAAAGGATAAAAACAGTTCATTTCCTCACCTGCCATGACCCCCGCCAACATTGAGCCTGAATTCCTGTGGCACGCTCTCAGTGCTGATGAAGTCATTGACCGCCTTGGTAGCGATCGCCAACAAGGGCTGAGCCTTACCGACGTCCAACGGCGACAGGCAACGTATGGTCGCAATGAACTGATTGACAATGGCCGCCGACCCCGCTGGCAAATTTTCATCGATCAGTTTCGCAATGTGATGCTGATCATGCTGCTGGTGGTGGCCTTTGTCTCAGGTACGTTGGACATCCTTGAGGCAATTGGCGAGAATTCAGTTCCTTTTCCCAAGGACGCCATTGCCATCCTGCTGGTGGTGATTCTGAATGCCATTTTAGGCTACGTTCAAGAAGCCCGTGCGGAAGAAGCCCTCGCTGCCCTAAAAAGCATGGCGGCGCCCAAGGTGCGCGTCCTGCGCGAGGGGAAAGTCATGGAAATTGATTCCCCGGAACTGGTGGTTGGCGACATTTTCTTTTTAGAAGCAGGGGTCAAAGTGGCAGCCGATGGTCGCCTTCTAGAAGCGGTCAATCTGCAAATCCGCGAAGCGGCACTCACGGGTGAAGCCGAAGCGGCCAGTAAAAATGCCGAGAAAATTTTGCCAAATGATACAGAAGTAGGCGATCGCGTCAATCTGGTGTTTGCGGGGACAGAGGTCAACCAAGGCCGAGGCGTGGCGGTGGTGACAGCAATCGGCATGGATACGGAACTCGGAAAAATAGCTGTTGCTCTCCAAGGGGTTGAGCAAGAACCCACTCCTCTGCAAAAACGGATGACCGAACTGGGAAATCACCTAGTCGCGATTGCCTTAGTGCTTGTGGGCATTGTGGTCATTGCCGGTGGTCTTTATGATCCTTCCCTGTTGGGGCATCTGATTGAAGTTGCTCTCAGTATGGCCGTAGCAGTGGTGCCCGAAGGCTTGCCCGCCGTGATTACCGTCACCCTTGCATTGGGAACGCAACGGATGGTGAAACGCCATGCCCTGATTCGTCGGCTGCCGGCAGTGGAGACCCTTGGGAGTGTTACGACCATTTGCTCGGATAAAACAGGTACCCTCACCCAAAACAAAATGGTGGTGCAGGCAGTGGCTACCACCTCCTATCAGGCCAAGGTGAGCGGCACTGGCTATGAACCGAGGGGGGAATTTTACGACGCGAATACCAATGACCCCTCAGCCCTGTACGAACGGCAACTGCTCCTTTTGGCAGGCGCGCTGTGCAATGATGCCCTTCTCAAACAACACGCAGCAGAGTGGGTGATTCTGGGGGATCCAACAGAAGGCTCCCTCTTGCCCTTGGCCGCTAAAGGCGGGATTGACCTCAAAGCATTGCAGGAAAAGGCTGAGCGGGTGGCGGAGTTTCCCTTTGATGCCGATCGCAAGCGGATGAGTACGTTCTACCGCAGCGAGTCCATTCCTGACATTCCACTACGGGAACCCTACTGGATGGTGACCAAGGGATCACCGGAACTGACCTTGGAATGCTGTCAATGGCGCCAAGTGGGGCAGGAGATTCAACCCCTGACGCTGGAGGATCGCCAAGCGATTCTGGCTGCAAACGATCGCTTTGCCGCTCAGGGTCTGCGGGTCTTGGGCATTGCCCATCGCTACTGGTCAGAGCTGCCACCAGCCGAGAGTGTGGATACTAGTGAGCGGGAGTTAATCTGGTTGGGGCTAGTGGGCATTCTTGATCCACCCCGCCCGGAGGTGCTGGAGGCCGTCGCCACTTGTCGCACTGCGGGGATTCGCCCGATTATGATTACGGGAGATCATCAACTGACTGCACAGGCGATCGCCAGTCAAATTGGCATTTGTCAGTGGGGCGATCGCGCCCTTACAGGTCAAGACATCGAAAAACTAAGCCGCGAAGAATTGGATGCAGCGACGCTAACCGTGAATGTCTATGCACGGGTGTCCCCAGAGCACAAACTGCGGATTGTGAAATCCTTGCAACGCCACGGTGAAATTGTGGCCATGACCGGTGATGGCGTCAATGATGCCCCGGCCCTCAAACAAGCAGATATTGGCGTGGCCATGGGAATCACAGGCACCGATGTCACCAAAGAAGCCAGCGATATGGTGCTTTTGGATGATAACTTTGCCACCATCGTTGCTGCCACCGAGGAAGGGCGCGTCATTTATAGCAACATTCGTCGCTTTATTAAATACATTCTTGGCTCCAATATCGGTGAAGTGATTACGATCGCCTGTTCACCCTTGCTGGGACTAGGAGGCGTGCCCCTGACTCCGCTACAAATCCTGTGGATGAACCTAGTCACTGACGGCTTACCAGCCCTAGCACTTGCTGTGGAACCCGGCGACCCAGATGTGATGAAGCGCCCGCCGATTCAACCCAATGAAAGCATTTTTGGCCGCGGCCTCGGTTCCTATATGATCCGTGTGGGCTTGATCTTGGCCATGACTGGCATTGCCCTGATGGTATGGGCCTATGGCTACACCGCCGAGCACTTAGAGGAGGGTCTCGATCCGCGCCGTTGGACAACGATGGTCTTTACAACCCTCTGCTTAGCGCAAATGGGTCATGCCCTTGCCGCCCGCTCCAGTAGTCGGCTGACCATTGAAATGAATCTCAGCTCCAACCTCTATGTTTGGGGATCGGTCATCCTAACAACAATCTTGCAACTGCTTCTAATTTATGCGGCACCCCTGCGGCGGTTCTTTGGCACCTATTTGCTTTCTAGTACTGAGCTAGCGGTGTGCATCGGCTTTAGCACGCTGGTATTTGTGTGGGTGGAGTTAGAGAAACTGGTGTTGCGGCTATTCAACAAAGGCCAAGAACTGAAGTTATTGGAGTAATTTTCTTTTTTCTTGAAGCGACTGAGGTACGGTTGGTTCCATGCGTATCTTATTCGTGGAAGATGATCCAGAGCAATTAGAGCCACTGAGTGTTGCCCTTTCTCACGTGGGGCATCTGGTGGATGCGGTTCAGGAGGGAGAAACAGCCCAATGGCTGATGCAGGAAAAAACCTATGACCTGCTGATCTTGGACTGGATGTTACCGCAAGTCAGTGGCCTCGAACTCTGTACCCAGTACCGCCAACTGGGAAAGAGCACGCCAATTTTGCTGCTCACCGCCAAGGATACCACTGCCGACAAAGTAATGGGGCTAGATGCCGGTGCCGATGATTATTTGATCAAGCCAGTCGATGTGATGGAACTGTTGGCACGGGTGCGTGCCCTTGGCCGGCGATCGCCCCAATGGCTAGGCGATCAATTACATCTGCAAAATTTAGTCTTAGATTTGCCCTCAATGACACTCCAACGGGGCGATCGCGCGATCGTGCTCTCCACACGGGAATACCAGTTTTTGGAGTTTTTTCTGCGCCATCCGGGGCAAGTGATTAGTCGCGAACAACTGGAACTGAACCTTTGGGAGTGGGACAACCAACCAGAAAGTAACGCCGTCAGTACCCAAATTCGCCGCTTGCGCCTGCGCCTAGGGGAGCTGGGGTGTGCTGACTGGCTAGAGACCATCTACGGCATGGGCTACCGCCTACAAGCCAGTTCCTAAAGCGATGCTGAAGGGATTATGTCTAAAGGTTCAAGCATGGCAGCGACTGCCCCCCACCCAGCGGGGCATTGTCATCATTGCCCTACCTGTGTGCTGTCTCTTGAGTACTGTGGGGGTGTTGATTTGGCTCAGTGCTAGCATTGCGGACTACGAAGGCTGGGTGCGCCATACGCAACGGGTGCAGCTTGAGGGACGGGAGCTATTGAATCACCTCATTGATGCTGAAACAGGTGTGCGCGGCTATCATCTCACGCAACAGGTGGGCTTTCTTGAGCCTTACTACACTGCCGCCGCCCAATTGCCCTTAACCCTTGAGAATTTAGAGGTACTGATCAGCGATAACCCACACCAGTTAGATCACTTTCGGCACCTCAAATCCTTAGTAGAAGAGACCTTTCACTTGTTAGCACAGCAACTGGAGGACGCCCCCAACCTTTCTCTGGCAGAGACGGAGCAACGACTCTACTTTTATCGGCAATTGGAGCAAGCAAAACAGGCAATGGATCGTTCCCGTGCTGCCATTAACGCCTTCATGAGCGAAGAAGATCGCCTTTTGGCCGATCGCCAACAACATTTAGAGGCGCTGCGGCAGATCAATACCGTTGTGCTCCTATTGGCCGTGGTGGTGGGGTTGGGCAGTAGTGGCTTAGCGATTCATTGGTTTCGCCAACTCTATCAGGAAGTGGATCTGCGAGGACAGCGTCTTGAGGCCGCCTGCGATCGCTTGGCTCGATTTACCGCCAATGCTTCCCACGAACTGCGAGCACCCATTGCAGCGATTCTCAGCCATGCCCAAGTGGGACTCCTGCTGGCTCGACAAGCCCCTGAGCAATCCTTACCCCGGCTAGAAAAAGTGGCCGCACTGGCGAGGGCCATGGGACAACTGGTGAATGATTTGCTCTTTCTGGCTCGCTATGAGGGGGTGTCTCCCCCAGACTTTGCCACATCCTTTGATTTAGTGCCCTTTCTCGAGCAAGTCGCCCAAGAATGGCAGGAAACAAGCACAGCCAGTCATCCCTTTCATCTCGAAGTGCCATCGGTTCCTCTACTCATTCAGGGCGATCGCGAGATGCTCAAGCAAGTAGTGCTCAATTTGCTCACCAATGCCGATCGCTATACGCCCAAGGGAGGCACGATTACTCTTCAGTTAGAATCGCAGGGAAGCTCAGCAGTGATTCACGTCAGCGATACAGGCATGGGAATTAGTGAGGCGGCTCTGCCCCATATTTTTGATTATTTCTATCGTGACGAGCGGGTGCGGCAACAGGGCATTAGCGGTTCAGGGCTAGGACTAGCGATTGTGCGCCAAATCGTCCATCTCCACCGGGGCAGCATCACAGTTCACAGCCAAGAGAATCAAGGTTCTACCTTTACCGTCAGATTGCCCCTTGCTCCTTAGGATCGGCTGTCACTTTTACGTCACTTTCACTTGATATTCTCAACCTATATCTGGCACAGACCACTGCTCCAAGCGCCAGATCTGCTTACTCAAGTTGAATTGGAGGATAGGATATGACTCTACGATGGCAACCTCTTTTGGCAACCACTGTTGCAGCGATTCTCCTACCGCTGGCGATCGTGCCAGCGGCAATGGCCCGTCCCGGCTCTCCTTCACCTAGCTCTGTGGAACAGGAGGCGCGGAGTACGTTTCGAGACCTCGCCAAGGCGCAATATGAGGGGATGCGGGCAAAGTCCATGAGTGGGGTAGATGCCAGTCTCTTGAGCTTGGGCGATCGCCTACTGGCCTCAGCCCAGCAACTTCAGCAAAGCGGCAACTATTTCCAAGCGAAGGAAACTGCCAAAGCCGCCACCCGTATTTATGAAGCCGCTCGCAACCTCGGTGAGGCTCGCATGGGTCAAGCGGATCTCTCCCGCAGTTACTTTGATGCGCCTTTTGAAGTGAGTCGTGAGTTGACCCGCACTGAAGCAGAAATGGCCTACTTTCGTGGGGGCAACCCCACCGTGCGCGATCTGTTTAGCCGTGCTCAGCAGTTAGCCCAACCTGCCAGCTTGACAGCACCGGCACCCACCACCGCCAATGTTGCCAACTTAGCCACCAATCGAGCGGCAGTACAACTCTTGAAGGCGAGTCGCCACCTGATGCGAGCGGAGCGCGGCTTCTAAAAGCCCATTACCTTGGCCACAGTTTGCTCAGTGGGTTCGATGTGGCGGTGGAAGCGATCGCTCTCCTGCTTGAGCGCCGTTTCTGGATCCTTGAGACCATTGCCCGTCAGCACACAAACCACCGTGGCACCACTGGGCACCTGATCGGCCAATCTCAAGAGGCCCGCCACAGAAGCCGCACTAGCCGGTTCGCAGAAGATACCTTCCTCAGAGGCCAGCAGACAGTAGGCGTTGAGAATTTCCTCATCGGTAACGGCATTAAAGGCACCTTGGCTGGCTTCTTTGACGGCGATCGCCCGTTGCCAGTTGGCAGGATTGCCAATACGAATGGCCGTCGCAATCGTTTCCGGATGCGTGACAACCTCACCCTTGACAAGGGGAGCAGAACCCGCTGCTTGAAAGCCCATCATGCGTGGTAGGCGATCGCAACGATTTTGCTCACGATACTGGCAAAAGCCCATCCAATAGGCAGTAATGTTTCCCGCATTACCCATGGGGATACACAGCCAATCGGGGGCATTACCCAAGCTATCCACCACCTCAAAGGCGGCTGTTTTCTGTCCTTCCAACCGATAGGGATTGACGGAATTGACCAGCGTCACGGGGTAGGTTTCCGCCATTAGGCGCACAATCTCTAGGGCTTTATCAAAGTTGCCCTCAATGGCAATGACTTCGGCGCCGTAGAGGAGGGCTTGGGCGAGTTTCCCTTGGGCAACATAACCTTCGGGCACCAAGACATAGGCGCGCAGTCCAGCTCGTCGGGCATAGGCGGCAGCAGCGGCTGAGGTATTGCCTGTGCTGGCACAGATCACGGCTTCGGCTCCCGCTTCCTTCGCCTTGGAAATGGCCATCGTCATGCCGCGATCTTTGAAGCTCCCCGTCGGGTTGAGGCCATCGTACTTGACATAAACCGAGACATTGCGGCCAATCCGTGCAGCAATTTGAGGCACGGGAATCAGTGGTGTATTGCCTTCATAGAGCGTGACCACCGGAGTGCGATCGCTCACGGGCAAAAAGTCGCCGTAGGCGTGAATCAGGCCATGCCAAGCAGGACGGATGGGGGGAGCAGAGAGTGTTACAGGCACAGGTACGCAGTCAAGAAATATGAATAAATTTGAGGCTGAGGATAGAGTGCAGCCACACAGTACGATAATTTTAGCGATCAGGGGTTGCACTTGCCAATTGCCGCCCTAGGAGAGAGCTACACAATGCGCTTAATTTTGATCCGCCACGGTGAGGCTGTGGGTAATGCCTCAGGTGTCATGTTAGGACGGCAAGATGTGCCCCTCACAGAACGGGGACGGCAACAAGCCCTTGCCCTGCGAGAAAAACTCCCGCCGCCGAATGCCATTTACACAAGTCCACTGCAACGCTGCCACGATACGGCTACGCTCATCAATCCCTGTCCCGACTTAAAGATTCAAGAGCTAGCGGAGTTGATTGAAATTGATCAGGGGATTTTCACAGGACTGACATGGGCGCAGGCACAGGCGCAACATCCCGAGCTTTGTGAAGAGCTAGAAGAAAGTGACTACCTGATTCCAGTCCCCGAAGCAGAGTCAATGGCCATGGCTTGGCAGCGGGCAAAACAGGCTTGGAAACAACTCCGACGCCACAGCGATGAGGACTGCGTTTGGTGTATTAGTCATGGCGGCTTTTTGCAGTGCCTGATTAGCGTTGTTCTGGGGAGCGATCGCCTGTGGGGGATGGAAATTCCGCCGGCTGCTTGGTTTGACTTCTCAGTACGAGTGGATTTGGATGGCCGCTTTGAAGCAGAAAATATCCGCTGGTGGCGCATCAATGTCTTCAATCAGAACCTCTAGGCTGAAAACGCCACTGTCCGTTTGCAAACCAACCCGACCTTTGGGAGGGAAGTCATCGTGGTCACCGCGATCGCTCAGGCAATCATCAGCTTCCGAGATTTATCCTTCTTTAGTCACTTTAGGCAAATGAAAAGATACGTTGCTGGTTCCATTGATGCAAAAGTGGACAAATAAAGGCATTCATCTGATGAATGAGTTGGGCAAAGCCAAACTGTAACGATGGAATCGGAAAGACCCCTAACCAGCGCTTCAGCCCATTGAAGCAAATCAGGGGTTGGATAATCAGTCGCAGGTTGTTTAATAAGTTCTTCCACCTCCGTTGGTTATTCCACCTAAGATGCTGCGCAAACTGCTGCTGGGTGAGCGGACACGACTCGTTGAAATTGCTCAGCAAATAAACTGGCCATCAGAAACGCCCTCATGACTAACTCCCACCATTGCTCGATTTGCCCATAACGGGTCATGCGAAAGTCCGCCAAGGCATCTTTGGCTTACTTGAGGCCATACTCAATCCATGTTCTAAAGCCATAAGGGTTGCCACGCTCTGGCAGTTTGACCGCAGGAGCACACACCTTCACAAAGACGGTGGTGAGTAACCAGTACTGTTGGCCACGGCGCTGGCCATAAATGACTTCTGCCCTGTAACGCACTTCGGTGGTGCCATTGCTAAAAGTGTGCTGAAACGGTTGCCACGGGGTTTGGGACACTGGTTGGTTTTGAGGTAGCCACAGGCCATGGTTACTGCGGATAGCCAAGATGTAGGGCAGGTGTAACGCCTCCAAGACCGACACAAAGTTCCCTTGACTTTCGCCATATAAGCTATCAGCGAGCACCAATCCAAAAACAAAGCCTAGCTCTTGGAGTTCACGAATCATCCTTGCCCGCTTTCATCCGTTCTCTCGGTTTATACACCTCAAAGCTTCAGGGAAGAATCATCCCCGCAACTCATCCATAGGCTGTGACTGCCACGATCCCATTTTCTTTTGTGCCCACATTGCCGATGTACTGACGCTTAACGTAAAGGGATATCGTCTTGAAAAGATGTGCTTTGCCCAAAAAGGGCAGCAAGTGGATAAGACCACGATTATCTACAACCGCCATGTCACCCTAACGGGGATTCCCCTTGAGGCCTATGACTATGGGGTAAACGGCAAGCCTGCCCCTGAGTGGGTGATGAATCGCTATCAAGTCACTGTGGACAAAGACAGTCAAATTCGCAATGACCCCAACGACTGGTCAAATGGCCCGCGCTACATCATTGATTTGCTGAAGTGAGTGGTGCGGCTGAGCGTCGAAACGGCTCAGATTGTCAAACGGCTTCCAAAGTTCAAGCTCCTCAGCAAAAAGGCAACTGCCCCCTAATTAGCCCCTAGGCAAACACTGCCGTGCGATTGTCATACACCAGAATCCGATTTTGCAAATGCAGCCGCACCGCCCGTGCCAAGACCACCCGTTCTAAATCTTTGCCCTTACGAATCAAATCCGCCACTGTATCCCGATGGCTCACGTGCACAACTGCCTGCTCAATAATCGGCCCTTCGTCTAAATCCGCTGTGGCATAGTGAGCCGTAGCACCAATGATTTTCACCCCCCGCTCATAGGCACGGTGGTAGGGATTGGCACCCGCAAAGGCAGGCAAAAAGGAATGGTGAATGTTGATCACTTGGGGAAAGGCCTCAATAAATTCAGGACTAAGCACCTGCATATACTTGGCCAGTATCACCAGATCAATGTTGTAGTCCTTGAGCAGTTGCAGTTGCTTGGCTTCAGCAAGGGGCTTGGTCTCTGGCGTCACAGGGATATAGTGAAAGTCAATGCCAAACTGTTCAGCAATCGGGCGTAAATGCTCATGGTTACTGATGATCAGGGGAATTTCCGCAAAGAGATCTCCCGCCCGCTGCCGCAGCAGCAAATCCCACAGGCAATGATCTTGGCGGCTCACCCAAATGGCCAAGCGATAGGGAATATCTGATGCCCGCAGTTGCCAGCGCACCCCCTCCCAACTGGCAAAGACTTTTTCCTGATGCGCATAGTTAATAAATGTGGCGGCAATCTGATTGCGAGGAATCTCAAAGCCATCCAGTTCCCACTCTAGGCGAGAGAGAAAAATGCCCGCGACGGCATCGGTGTGGTGGTCGGCATGGACAATGTTTCCGTTGTAGCGATAGACAAACTGCGCCAACTTAGCCACTAACCCCCGCTGATCGGGACAGGAAATGCAGAGGGTCATGGTGAGCATGGGCATAGGCACAAAGCAACGCAGAGCAACCTGTATTCTACTACTGCGGATGGCTAGCGGCGCGATTGAACACCTTGGCAAGGTACTGCCCTGTGTAGGATTGGGGCATCAGTGCCACCGCTTCAGGAGTACCGACAGCAACCACTTCTCCCCCGCGATCGCCCCCCTCTGGTCCAAGGTCAATAATCCAATCGGCACAGCGAATCACATCCAAATTGTGCTCAATCACCAGAATCGAGTTGCCTTTGTCCACGAGGCGCTGCAATACATCGAGGAGTTTATGCACATCGTAAAAGGACAGACCCGTGGTGGGTTCATCAATCAGATAGAGGGTTTTGCCCGTGGCACGCCGCGACAGTTCAGCCGCCAATTTGAGGCGTTGGGCTTCGCCCCCAGAGAGGGTGGGGGCAGTTTGCCCCAGTTTCAGATAGCCCAAGCCCACATCTACCAACGTTTGCAGCTTGCTCACCGCCTTGGGGATATTTTCAAAAAAGGCCAGTGCCGTCTCGGCGGTCATATCCAAAACATCGGCGATCGAGCAGCCCTTGTACTTTACTTGCAGCGTATCGCGGTTGTAGCGTGCCCCCTTGCAGACCTCACACTGCACATAGACATCGGGCAAAAAGTTCATCTCAATCACATTCACCCCTTGGCCACCGCAGGCTTCACAGCGTCCGCCCTTGATATTGAAGGAAAACTGCCCTGGCTTATAGCCCCGTGCCTTGGCCTCAACGGTTTGGCTAAAGACCTCACGGATGACATCAAAAACGCCAATGTAGGTGGCAGGGTTCGAGCGGGGCGTCCGGCCAATGGGGGACTGGTCAATGACAATTACTTTGTCAATGGCGTCTAAGCCTTCGATCTGACCGAGTTCCTTGGGCAGTGGTACATTGTGACCGAGATGGTGCTGCAGGGCAGGATAGAGGACTTCGTGCATGAGGGTTGACTTGCCTGACCCCGATACCCCCGTTAGACACACCAGCTTGCCAAGGGGAATTTCTACGGTGATGTCCTTGAGGTTGTTGCGAGACACCTTTTTGAGAATCAGGGATTGGCCATTTCCCGGCCGGCGATCGCTGGGGGTTTCAATGCGCTTGCGCCCCGACAAATAAGCCCCCGTTAGCGAGTCGGGATGGTTGAGGATCGCCTCTAGGCTGCCTTGAGCCACAATCTGGCCGCCGTGGATTCCCGCTCCTGGGCCAATATCGACAATGTGATCGGCAGCGCGGATCGTGTCTTCATCGTGCTCCACCACAATTAGGGTGTTCCCCAAGTCCCGCAGGTGAAACAGCGTTTGCAGCAGGCGATCGTTATCCCGTTGATGCAGGCCAATACTGGGTTCATCGAGGACATAGAGCACCCCCGTTAGACCAGAGCCAATTTGAGTCGCCAAGCGAATGCGTTGGGCTTCGCCTCCAGAAAGAGTTGCCGCACTGCGATCCAGCGTCAGGTAATCTAGCCCCACATCCATGAGAAACTGTAACCGTGCTGTCACTTCCCGCAAGGCCAGTTCGGCAATCTGCTGTTGGCGGGAACTCAGTTGCAGGGATTGAATCCGTGCCAAACACTCACGAATCGAGACACTGGTGAGATCCGTAAGGCGGTATTGCCCCAAGCGCACAGCCAAAGCAGCCGGTTTAAGGCGTTGCCCCTGACAGGCAGGGCAGGTTTGATTGACTTGGTACTCTTCCAGTTTTTGTTTGTAGGCATCGGAGGTGGCCTCGCGGTACTGCCGCTCGAGAATTGGAATCACTCCTTGAAATTGGCGGTAGTAATCCCGTTTGCGGTAGCGAGAATCAGCGGGGATAAGAATTGGTGTGTCGGTGCCGTAGAGAATTACCTCCCGCTGCAACTCCGTTAGGCGGTACCACGGTGTATTGATGTCAAAGCCAAAGGCCTCAGCAATGCCACAGAGGAGAGCCAAGTAGTAGTCGTGCTCTTTCTCCGCCCAGGGCGCGATCGCCAGATAGACGGGTAGTTCAGGATTGGGGACAATCAACTCTGGGCTAAATTTGCGCAAATAGCCCAAGCCATGACACTCTGGACAGGCACCATAGGGGGAGTTAAAGGAAAAAAGCCGAGGAGATAGCTCATCCATTACCGCCCCATGCTCAGGACAAGCAAAGTTCTCCGAAAACAGCAGGGGTTGCTCCAATTCCCCAGACTCACGGGGTACCACACTGACCATTACTGTGCCCTTGGCATGGTGCAACGCAGTTCGCAGTGAATCGGCTAAGCGTTCTTCAATGCCGGCTTTGAGCACAAGGCGATCCACAACAATTTCAATCGTGTGGACATGGTTTTTATCTAGTTCGATAGCATCACTGAGTTCCCGTACCTCGCCATTAATACGAACCCGCACAAAACCTTCACTGGCGAGACTTGACAGCAGTTTCTTATGCGTCCCCTTTTTCCCCTTGACAATGGGAGCAAGGACTTGAAAGCGCGTCTGAGGCGGCAACTGCATCACCTGATCCACCATTTCATCAATGGTTTGGGGGCGAATCGAGCGATCGCAGTGAGGGCAATGGGGTTCACCGGCTCGGCCATAGAGCAGCCGCAGATAGTCATAGATTTCTGTGACCGTGCCTACCGTTGAACGGGGATTGTGGGAGGTGGACTTCTGATCAATGGAAATCGCTGGACTCAGCCCCTCAATGGCATCCACATCGGGCTTATCCAACTGACCAAGGAATTGCCGCGCATAGGCACTCAGGGACTCCACATAGCGGCGTTGGCCTTCAGCAAAAATTGTGTCAAAGGCAAGCGAGGATTTGCCTGAACCGGAGACCCCCGTCATCACAATCAGGCGATCGCGGGGCAGATCGAGGTCAATGTTTTTCAGATTATGCTGCCGTGCACCCCGAACCCGAATTTCACCCGTAGGCACTGGATCGCCCATGCTGCAAACTGCGAATGTTAAAAAACGTTACGTTGAGGGCTATTATAGCAACGCTGCCAGACCCGTTTGGCGCCACGCAATAAAAAAGCGGGGTGTGGTTTCCCCGCTCTGAGTGTGACTTAGGTTACTTGTGGTGAACCCAGTGAGTTTGAGGGATTCACCGATGAGTTGGGCTTAGTAGTCGAAGTCACCGCCCATGCCGCCACCGCTGCCCGCAGGATTATTTTCCTTTGGTTCGGGCTTGTCAACGATGATGCACTCGGTGGTCAGCACCATACCGGCAATAGAGGCCGCATTTTGCAGAGCCGAGCGAGTGACTTTGGCAGGGTCAACGATACCCGCATCGAACATGTTGACATATTCATCTTTGGCGGCATCATAACCCACATCGAAGGGTTTTTCTTTGACCCGTTCGACAATGATAGAACCATTTTGACCCGCGTTCTCAGCAATGCGACGCAGGGGTGCGCTGAGGGCACGCTCGACAATGTTGGCACCAATCAGTTCTTCACCCGTCAGGTGCTCAGCGGCCCAATTGCTCAGCTGGGGAGCCAAGTGCACCAAGGTGGTTCCACCACCGGGCACAATGCCTTCTTCGACGGCGGCTTTGGTGGCGTTGATCGCATCTTCCAGACGGAGTTTGCGATCTTTCATTTCGGTTTCGGTGGCAGCACCGACTTTAATTACCGCCACACCACCCGCCAGTTTGGCCAACCGCTCTTGCAGTTTTTCTTTGTCGTAGCTGGAGTCAGTTTCTTCGATTTGACGACGGATTTGCTCGCAGCGAGCTTTGACGGCTTTTTCATTGCCTTCCGCCACAATCGTGGTGTGATCTTTGGTGATCGTGATGCGGCGGGCTTTACCGAGCATATCCAGCTTGGTGTTTTCCAGCTTCAGACCGGCATCTTCGGTAATCACTTGACCGCCTGTGAGGACAGCAATATCTTCGAGCATCGCTTTGCGGCGATCGCCAAAGCCGGGAGCCTTCACCGCAGCCACATTCAAGACACCGCGCAGACGGTTGACCACAAGGGTCGCCAGCGCTTCTTTCTCGATGTCCTCAGCAATGATCACCAAGGGCTTACCGGCGCGAGCCACTTGTTCGAGGATCGGCACCAGATCTTGCACCAAGGTAATTTTCTTGTCGGTGATCAGTACGAAGGGTTCATCGAGCACGGCTTCCATGCGCTCGGTGTCGGTGGCAAAGTAGGGGGAGATGTAGCCCTTGTCAAAGCGCATCCCCTCGGTGACCTCCAGTTCGGTGGTCATGGATTTGCCTTCTTCGAGGGAGATCACGCCTTCTTTGCCCACTTTGTCCATGGCGTCGGCAATCATCCGACCCACTTCTTCATCGTTACCTGCAGAGATCGCCGCCACTTGGGCAATGGCTTTGGAATCTTCCACTGGACGGGCGTGTTCAGCAATTTTTTCAACGAGGAAGTGAGTGGCTTTGTCAATCCCGCGTTTCAGGGCAATGGGGTTAGCACCCGCAGCAACGTTGCGCAGCCCCTCTTTCACCATGGCATGGGCGAGAACCGTTGCCGTAGTCGTACCGTCACCGGCAGCATCATTGGTTTTCGAGGCGGCTTGGCGGATGAGAGCCACACCGGTATTTTCAATGTGATCTTCGAGTTCGATTTCTTTAGCAATGGTGACACCGTCATTGACAATTTGCGGCGCCCCAAATTTTTTCTCCAGAACTACGTTCCGCCCTTTAGGACCAAGGGTCACGGCCACAGATTCAGCCAAGATGTCCATCCCTTTTTCGAGGGCACGACGAGCATTTTCGTTGTAGATAATGCGCTTCGCCATATGTGTTTCCTACCTCAATCGTTCAACAGTGATGAAAAATCGCACAGAGATGAAGGAGTGTCAGCGACTTAGCCAACAATGGCCAAGATGTCTTTTTCTGAGAGGAGAACGTAGTCTTCACCCGCCAGTTTCACTTCGGTACCGGCATATTTGGAGTACAGCACTTTGTCCCCCACTTTCACATCCATGGGCTGACGCTTGCCGTCTTCAGTGAGTTTGCCGGGACCGACGGCGGTCACTTCGCCCACTTGGGGTTTTTCACGGGCGTTGTCGGGCAGGAGGATGCCCCCTGCGGTACGTTCTTCACTTTCGCTGACTTTGACAAAAATGCGATCGCCCAAAGGCTTCACAGTTGAAACGCTTAGAGATATGGCTGCCATAGCGTACTGTTCTCCCAATTGTAAGAGTATGGATTGATAGCACTCACTGCACGGCTCATCGCGCAGTTTCTGAGGGGCAAGAGCATCACTTGCAATTGTTTAGCACTCTCACCCTTCGAGTGCTAATGTAGCGACAGACAGTTAGCGATCGCAACTCGTGTTGCAGTACGGTTTTCCGAACGGAACAGTTAGTTTTTTAACCCTGTGGTGGCAATCCCGCGAATCAATTGCCGTTGCCCAAACACAAACACCACCATCACCGGTACAGTGGCAATCACCGCCGCCGCCATCATCAACGGCCAATCATTGGTGAACTGCTCCTGAAAGTTGGCCAAGGACAGCTGCACCGTGATCAGTTCTGGCTTAGTGGTAAAGACCAAGGGCTTAAAGAGATCATTCCACTCCCCAATGAAGGTGAAGATAAAGAGCGTGACCAAGGCCGGTCGGCTCAGGGGCAAGAGAATATGCCAGAGCACTTGCCAGCGATTTGCCCCATCCAAGAGAGCTGCCTCCTCAAGCGCAACAGGCAATGTGAGAAAAAACTGCCGCATCAAAAAGACGCCAAAGCCATTGGCCGCCGTCGGCAAGATCAAGGCGCCATAGGTATTGATCAGATGACCCGCCTTCAGAATCAAGAACACCGGGATCACTAGGAGTTGAAACGGGATCACCAGCGTCGCCAGCATCAGCAGCAAAATTGTCTGCTGCCCCGGAAAGGAAAGCCGCGCCAACGCATAACCTGCCAAGGCGGAGGTCACCAACTGGAGCGCCGTCACCGCTAAGGCCACAACAGTTGAGTTCGCAAAAGCCAAGATAAAGTTTCCCTGCTGCCACGCTGCTTGGTAGCTTTGCCATGTCCAACCTTGGGGCGGCAGCAATTGAGTCGGTAAGGTTCCCGGTGGCCAGCCGGAGGTGCAGAGCACCACCAGGAGGGGGCTAAGAACCAGCAACGCCCCCAGTGTCAATAGGAGCGTTAAGCCTACCCTAGGAGCGACCACTGCCGGACATCCGCTTTAGGAGATCCACAAATCCTTTGACTTCCTCACGGAAGAGGAAGCCCGCATAGGCCTCCATACCATGCTCGCCAATATCCAATCCCTCGATTTCCTCTTCTGGCGAAACGCGGATGCCAATGGTGGCATTGAGGAGTAGCCACACTGCGGTACTAAAGGCAACGGTAAACCCGCCCACCGCCATCACCCCCACTAATTGGTGCCCCAACTGGGTAAAGTCACCACTCCAGAGCAATCCCTTGAGAGGCCCTGCCCCAGCTTCGTAAAAGCGCCCCGGTCCATCGGCAAAAAGACCCACAGCCAAAGTCCCCCAGATGCCATTGACCAAGTGTACGGAAATGGCACCCACTGGATCATCAATTTTCAGGCGGTCAATTGTCACCACCGAAAAGACAATAATGATCCCGGCAATAATGCCGATTAACGTCGCACTCTCAATGGTGACAAAGGCACAGGGGGCTGTGATGGCCACTAGTCCCGCCAGAATCCCGTTGATGATCATCGAAAGGTCGGGCTTACCAAAGTAAAGCGTGGAAACCACTGTTGCGGTGACGCCCCCAAAAGCTGCCGCCATATTCGTGGTCACAACAATGTGGGCGATCGCCCCCGGATCTGCGGCCATCGTTGACCCCGGATTAAAGCCAAACCAACCCAGCCAGAGGATCAGACAACCCAAGGTGGCAATGGCAAAATTGTGCCCCGGAATCGCCATCACTGAGCCATCCGGTAAAAAACGTCCCAGCCGCGGTCCCAAGAGGGCTGCTCCTATCAACGCTGCCCATCCACCTACGGAGTGCACGACTGTCGAACCGGCAAAATCCCACATGCCCAACTTTTGCAGCCAACCGCCACCCCAGATCCAGTGGCCAGTGATTGGATAGGCGATGCCCACCAAGAGCAAACTGAAAATAAAGAAGGCATAGAACTTGATCCGCTCCGCCACAGCACCAGAAACAATGGTTGCGGATGTTCCGGCAAACACCAGTTGGAAAAAGAACTTGGCATAGAGAGGAACAGCTGCCCAACTCAGGGAGTCATACACGCCTTGATAGGCGTCACCTGTTGCCGGGCTATTATCAGCCCCTAGTAAAAAAAAGCCACTGCCGCCAACAATGCCGTTGCCATCGCCAAACATGAGAGCAAAACCAATTGCCCAGAAGGAAATCGTAGAGAGGGCAAAAACAATCAAGTTCTTTGAAAGCAGATTCACCGCATTCTTGGCACGACAAAATCCAGTCTCCAACATGCCAAAGCCGGCATTCATGAAAAACACCAACACGCCGGCAAAAATCACCCAGAGCGTATTGAGTGCCACCTGCACCTTTTCGGGAACTTCTGGGGAGGCGGCGGTGTCTTGCCCCAATGCTGCCGTCGCACTCAGCAAGCCAATCATCAGCGCAAAGGTGAATAGCGTACGGCGAGTGGGCAGGTAGAGAATTCGAGTCAGAGGATGCTGAAGACGAAGCCCCCGTCGCAAGACAGAACGCAGTTTCATAGGTGCAGATGTCCAATCCACAAAGAAAACAGTTGAAACTTGCGAAACCCTCGCCAAGATTTCCAAGAAAGTCTTAGGGCTGGGTTCCAAAGTCTGGCACAAATACGATCATCATCTCTGAAGCAGTCACTAGCTAAATGTATTCCACAATACAAAAATCTTGGGTCTCCGCCTCAATTCTGCATAGGAGCCAAGCTGTGCCAGTTAGAGAAGTTGCTATTGTCCACCCTTGTGGAGTGTCCAGTATGACTCATCCGCATCACTCCAATCCTGCTGTTGTCCACCGCCGGGTGACCTATTCTTTGCTGGTTGGATTGGGACTTGTCATTTTAGAAGTGGCACCGGTTACTGCTCAAATTGCCGTCTATGAAGGGCGGCGGGTCACTGGGGACGTCACCATGACACTTCCCGACGGCAGCACCTACAAAGGGGAATTGCTGAATGGTCGCTTTAATGGCCAAGGGATTCTCACAATGGCCAACGGCAACCGCTACGAAGGGGAATTTCGCAATGGCCGCTACTACGGTCAGGGGGTGCTCACCTATGCTGATGGCGGACGCTACGAAGGGGGCTTTGTGGATGGCATCTTCAATGGCAAGGGCACTCTCCAACTGGCCAACGGTCAACGCTACGAGGGCACGTTTCTCAATGGTCAATACCATGGGGAGGGGGTGCTCACCTTTCCCGACGGTACCCGCTATGAGGGGCAGTTTCTGGCGGGCAAGTATCATGGAACAGGAACACTCTCCTTTGGGGATGGCACGAGCTATGCTGGACAGTTTCGCAATGGCTTATTTGAAGGACAGGGGGTCTTTACGCTGCCGGATGGCTCCCGCATTGTGGCCACATGGCGCAATGGTCGTCGCGAACCCCGCTAATCCGCTTCAATCAGGCTGTGAGTGATCCGCTGACGGCGGCGCTAAGTCCCTATGCCCGCTTTGGGGTGCGCCTTGGGCTTGAACCCATTCAAGCGCTGCTGAGTGTTTTGGGATCTCCCCAGTTACAGGTGCCCTTGATCCACGTTGCGGGGACCAATGGCAAAGGCTCGGTGTGTGCCTACTTGGATAGTGTTTTGCGGGCGGCGGGCTATCGAACGGGGCGTTATACGTCGCCCCATCTGTTGAGTTGGTGTGAGCGCATCTGTGTGCAGGGCGAACCCATTGCTCCTGAAACGTTCTTGGCGCTGATCCAGAAAATTGAGTCGGTCTTGCCACAGCTTGCCTATCCTCCCAGTCAGTTTGAGGTGGTGACGGCGGCAGCATGGCTGTATTTTGCCCAGCAGCAGGTGGAGGTGGCGGTAATCGAAGTGGGCTTAGGCGGACGCTTGGATGCCACGAATGTGTGTCAGCCCCCTTTGGTGAGTGTGATTACCTCTATTGGTTGGGATCATTGGCAGCGGTTGGGCAATACCTTGGGGGCGATCGCGGGCGAAAAAGCGGGTATTCTCAAGCCGGGAGTGCCAGCCGTCATTGGCCCTGTTCCCGCGGAGGCAAAGGGAGTGATTGCCCAGCGTCTAGAAGCCTTGGCGTGCCCAGCGATCTGGCCAGAACCGGCACAGTGGTCTGCTGATCGGTCTGGGTGGGCGACTTGGGGTGGCATCGAGTACCCCTTGCCTTTGGCGGGAGAGATGCAGTTAACCAATTCAGCGATCGCGATCGCCACGCTACAACAGTTACAATCTCAAGGCTGGCAGATTTCCCGAGAAGCGATTCAACAGGGAATGGCACAAACCCGCTGGCCGGGACGACTGCAATGGTTACAGTGGCAAGGGCGCAAACTGCTCATTGATGGTGCCCACAATGCTCCTGCGGCCGCCTACCTACGGCAATACGTGGATCAACTGGGCTGGACAGAGGTGACTTGGGTAGTGGGGATGCTAGCCAATAAGGATCATGAAGGGATTCTCAAACATCTCCTGCGAGGGGGCGATCGCCTGTGGTTGGTGCCTGTACCGGATCACGCTAGCGCTGACTTAGAGGAATTGAAGGCACTTGCCTACACCTGTTGCCCTGAGTTAGGGGAATGCCGCTTTTTTAAGGATGTGACTGAGGCACTCGATAGGGCGGGCGATCGCTGTGTGGTCTGTGGCTCCCTTTACTTAATTGCTCGCGTTTTGGGGGCGATTGCAAGTAAAGATTCGCAAGCAACTAGACTGTAGAAAACTGGAGGTGCTCAGTGAGACAAGTCATCATCTATATGAACTACTCGGATAGCGAATTCCGCTAGGTTGGTTAAGGACAACCTTACAAAGAACTCATAATTTATGTGGGACACTCGCTTTCAAGGAGACACTTATTTCTACGGCACGGAGCCAAACGACTTCCTCAAAGCCCATGCCCATGACTTTGTACCCCAAGGGCAAATTCTCTCCCTCGCTGAAGGAGAAGGCCGCAATGCCGTCTATCTTGCTCAACAGGGCTATGTCGTCACGGCTGTGGATGCCTCCCAAGTGGGACTGGCCAAAGCCCAGCGCCTTGCTCAAGAACGGGGAGTTACCATTACTACCCATCACTGCAATCTGCGGGATTTTGACCTTGGTGAAAATGCTTGGGATGGGATTATTGCTATTTTTTGCCATCTGCCGCCAGAGCTGCGCACATTAGTCAACCAGCGCATTGTCAAAGCCCTCAAGCCCCAAGGCCTCTATCTGAGCGAAACCTACAGCAAGAAACAACTAGGGATGGGCACAGGGGGACCCCCCACCCTAGAACTGCTGCACGATTTAGAGGAAATGAAGAGAGAACTGACGGGTCTAGAGTGGCTCCACGCTATTGAAATCCAGCGGGACATCCATGAGGGTCAAGGCCATCGTGGGCGAGGCTGGGTGATCCAACTGATTGGCCGCCAGTTCCCATCTTTCACCTAATTGCAGCTGCAAGCGGAACGGTAAAATCAAGGTAATGTTGTCCTATTGCTATGCCGCCGCGACGCACCCGTAGCCAAGTCATTATTCTCGATGCCCTTAGAGCCAGTGGCCGATCGCTCTCGGCACAAGAGCTTTTTTTAGAACTGCGGCAACGGCAAACGCCCCTAGGTCTGGCAACAGTTTATCGCACCCTAGATCATCTACGCATCAATGGTGAGGTGCAAGCCCGCCCCTTGCCGAGCGGCGAACTGGTCTATAGCTTGGTGCAGCAAGATCAGCACTATCTCACCTGTTTGCAGTGTGGCACGTCAGTGACCATTGATCACTGTCCAGTACAGCATTTAGAAACTGAGCTACGGCAGTCCCATCACTTTGAGATTTTCTACCATACCCTTGAGTTTTTTGGCCTCTGTGCTAAGTGCCAAGTGATGGCGCAGCGCTGAAGCGGTATTCTGGATTAGGCGCATCTTCGGAAAGTGGTGTGATTGAATTTGCCAACTGTGCCTGGACACGGGCGATCGCCCAAGGCTGGGAGAATCCCTACCGCGTTCGCTATGCCAGCAATTTAGATGATGGCCCTTGGCATGGCATGCCTCTTGGCGGCTTTGGGGCGGGTTGCATTGGCCGTTCGTCTGCTGGGGATTTTAATCTCTGGCATATTGACGGGGGAGAGCACATTTTTCGTACCCTACCGGCCTGTCAATTTAGTCTCTTTGAGCAGGGAGCGCAGACCCAAGCCTACGCCCTAGGGAGTGCACCCAAGGATGGCAGCCTCAGCAGTTGGCAATGGTATCCTGCCGGCAAAGGAACCTATGCAGCTCGCTATCCGCGCAGCTGGTTTGTTTATGAGGGGGTCTTTAGTGCCCAGATGACCTGCGAACAGTTTTCCCCGATTCTGCCCCACAATTACCAAGAAACCAGTTATCCTGTGGCGGTGTTTCTATGGACGTTCCGCAATCCCACGGATCAGTCCCTCACCCTAAGCTTGATGTTCTCGTGGCAAAATACCGTCGGTTGGTTTCGCAACAGCACACCCTCCTCGGCCATTGAAATCCGTGACGATGGTAGCCCTGTCTATACCTACACTCCCCCTTGGCGTCAAAGTGAAGGCAATTTTAATGAACTGATTCAAACGGAGTCCTATCAAGGTTGGCGACTGCGCCGTACGCCCCACCCGAACCCACCCCAAGAAGGCGATGGTGAATGGGCAGCACTGATCCCCGCCGGCCTCGGTGAATTCTTTGGTTGCAGCCGTTGGCATCCAGAGGGAGATGGTGCAGAGCTGTGGCAGCAGTTTGCTGTGGAGGGTTCCCTACCGGTCGTCAATGATCCAACCCCAGCGGCAGCGGGAGAACAGGTGGCCGCCGCCTTTGCTGTGCGCTTTTCCTTAGCACCTAGGGAAACAAAACAAATTCCCGTGGTCTTGGCGTGGGACTTCCCGGTGACTGAGTTTGGCAAGGGTGTGATCGATTACCGCCGCTACACGGATTTTTGCGATCGCAGTGGCACAAATGCTATCCCCCTTGCCGCCCGTGGCCTAGACCATTACCAAGAATGGCAACAGCAAATTCGCACTTGGCAAGAGCCAATCCTCACCCACCCCGACTGGCCCGACTGGTTCAAGATGGCACTGTGCAATGAGCTTTATGTCCTCAGTAGTGGTGGAACCCTTTGGAGTACCGCGAGCGATCGCGCCCCTGTGGGACAGTTTGCTGTTCTAGAATGCCTTGACTACCGCTGGTATGAAAGCCTCGATGTGCGGCTCTATGGCTCCTTTGCCCTGCTGCAACTGTGGCCAGAACTGGAAAAATCTGTCATGCGTGCCTTTGCGCGGGCTATTCCCACCGCTGATCCCACGTTGAGAATTATTGGCTACTTTTATCGCGGTGACCCCGAAACCGCCTACAAAGCACCTCGGAAGCTGGCCAATGCCGTGCCCCACGATCTTGGTGCGCCCAATGAGCACCCTTGGGAAAAGACCAACTACACGGCCTACCAAGACTGTAATCTCTGGAAAGACTTGGCCTCGGACTTTGTGCTCTTGGTCTATCGCGACTTTTTGTTCACTGGGGGCACGGATCTCGATTTTGCGCGCGAGTGCTGGCCGGCGGTGGTGGCAGCCTTGGACTACTTGAAACAATTTGATCGCGATGGCGATGGCCTGCCAGAAAATGGCGGTGCCCCAGATCAAACCTACGATGACTGGAAACTCCAAGGGGTGAGTGCCTACTGTGGTGGCTTGTGGTTGGCAGCCCTAGAGGCAGCGATCGCCCTCGGTACCCGCCTCCAACAACCGCAGGTGACCACCTACCGTCAGTGGCTCCAGCAAGCTCGCCCCCGCTACCATCAACTGCTGTGGAATGGCGAGTACTACCGTCTTGATACGGGCAGTGGTTCTGACGTGATCATGGCGGATCAGCTCTGTGGCCAGTTCTACGCCCAGTTGTTAGGGCTGGGGGATATTGTGCCTCCTGACTGTTGCGATCGCGCCCTACGGAAGATCTACGACATCTGTTTCCTCGAATTTCACAACGGCCAGTTGGGTGCCGCCAACGGTTTATTGCCCAACGGTCAGCCAGAAAATCCCCATGCCACCCATCCCCTCGAAGTATGGATTGGAATTAACTTTGGCTTGGCCGCCTTTTTGTGGCTGCGGGGAATGAAGCGGGAGGCTTGGCACTTAGCCGAAGTTGTTGTCCGCCAAATCTACGAAAATGGTCTGCAATTTCGTACGCCGGAGGCCATTACGGCCAAGGGTACCTTTCGTGCCTGCATGTATTTGCGACCCATGGCCATCTGGGCACTGGCGCTTGTGAGTCGGGGATCACGATTAAACTAAAATTTTTGTAACTTACTTTACATTGCCGTAATTTGTTCAGCCGCCACAATGGTGAGCAATGGGTTGCCCGTCTATGATAGAGGGTAGCTTGTCAACAGCTAAACTTTTAGATCTCACCTATGAATAACCTCAGCCAACGTTACCTACGTCTGTGCCAAGCCTATAGCCAACTGGCAGAACGCTATACCAAACTCGATATTGACCACATGACGCTGCGGGAAAAGCTCGTCCCCTTTCTGATGGCGTTCAAATATTACAAGCAGATGAGTGAGCAACTCGTTGCTGAAAAAGAAGCGCTGCAGCGAGAACTCAATGACCTGCGCGATCGCTACCAATTGCTCGTGAGTCAAAATGGCGGTGCCCCTGTCAATGAGGAACTCCTCAATGCCCTTGCGGAAGCAGAGGAGCAAATGGGACTGATCGAAGAAACCCTCAAGGAACAGGAGACTGACCCGGATCCCAACCTGCTTCCCATTGAAAAGCAATTGCTGGAAGAATATACAAAGGGGAGTGGTGATTTTCAGGCGCTGCTTCCCCAATCGTTGAGTCACTCCGGGATTACTGCCTAGATGCTCTGGCCAGCCAGTGAAGAATTTGCTGCCCTCTGTCGTACACAATTAGAACTTGTTGTCAACAACTTGGGTGCCTCTTCACTGGCGGTCTATCTTAGTGAAACCCTCAATGACTCCCCCTCATGGTCTCCCGTTGCTGTCTATCCAGAGGCGGCACCCCCCCTGAGCTTACCGCTTCCCCCGACACTACCACCGCCAACACAAGCAGCAGAGACGCCTTTAAGCCATTACCCTCAACAGGTCGTCTCGTCCTTGGCCAATCAACTGATCCTGCCCCTAATGTACCAAAATTGGGTGCTGGGGGTACTGGTGGCACAGCGGCAACACCGTCCTTGGTTGGCAGCAGAGCAGGCGCAGTTGCAACAGGTGGCACAAACGCTGGCGATCGCCTGCGTCCTTGATCAACGGCAACAGTGGCTCAGCCATGCCTCCTCTGCCCAGACCCTAGAGCAACAGCAGCAACGCTTTGATGATCTGCTCCACCAACTGCGCAATCCCGTGGCCGCCATTCGCACCTTTGTCAAGCTCTTGCTCAAACGGTTGGAACCTGATCACCAGGGGCGCCCCCTCGCGGAGGGTATTGCCAAGGAAACAGAACGGCTCATGGCATTGTTGGAGGACTATCGCCAACAGCGCAATGATATTCCCGCCCTCACGGGCAGCCAGCCCCTATCCCTTGTGGGTAAACCCCTCGATCTAGCTGAAACCCTCTCCCCCTTGATCACCGCCGCCAAAGCTCGTGCGGAAATGGAGGACAAAACCTTTGTGGTCGAAATGTCACCTCAACTCCCCCCGATCTGGCTAGAGGAACGGATGCTTCAGGAAGTGGTGGGGAATCTGTTAGACAATGCCTTCAAGTACACCCCCAAAGGCGGCACAATTGGTTTACGCTTGACCCTCATGCCCGCAGTCTTAGAATTAACCGTTTGGGATACCGGCTGTGGCATTCCTCTGGACGTGCAGTCACGGCTCTTTGAACGGGGCTACCGCGGGATTCAAGCCGACAGTGGGATTGAGGGCAGTGGTCTAGGCTTGGCGATCGCTCAGGATCTGCTGCGTCCCTATGGGTTGAGTTTACAGGTCACCAGTCCCTATGCGGGCGATCGCGGTACGGCTTTTACCTTGGCGATTCCCTTACCAATGAAGGTGGAACGATGAGTGCTCTGAAACAGCGTCTTACCAAGATCATCAGTCAGGGGCATCAATTCCTTGTCCTAGTCTTTGCCCTACCCCTATTGATCTCGGCCACAACGGGAATCGCCCATCGTCTTGGGCGCAGTTGGTTTGGGCTATCTAAAGACTTTGGGCGGGCGATGATGACCCTCCATGAAGGCCGCTATCTGGGGGAATGGGGCGTACCCCTATACGTTTTAGTCCTTGGTCTGGGATTGCTGGGCATTATTGCCACGGGTCTGGGTCTATTGTGGGGGCGATCGCTCCCTGCGAAGTGGTCGGCACGGCGGGTGCATCATCTCTTGGCGGCTATTGCCGCGTTGCCCTTGCTGGTAAGCGCCACCACAGGAATTGCCTATCGCCTTGGGCGCAATTGGTTTGGCCTCTCCAAGGAACAAGCGGCAATTTTTCTGCGCCTACATCAGGGAACCTATTGGGGGGAGGCGGGGCGTCCCTTTTATGTTCTCCTGGTGGGGCTGAGTGTGCTGACACTGCTAGCTACTGGGCTTTCAATGCTGACAATCCTGCGACAGTTGCCTCTCTGGCGTCCTAGGGTGACCCCGGAGACCTAGCTGCGAAATGTTACAAACTATGAGCAAGCGTTGCCAAAGGTAAGCGCCTATGGAGTAATAAATACAGCACTTGATCGCGACTGTTATCCCATAAAAGGAGTTGTTCATGGCGCTGACCGATACCCAAGTTTATGTTGCCCTTGTGATTGCTCTACTGCCTGCGGTGTTGGCATTTCGGCTCTCGACGGAGTTGTACAAGTAGTCACAGCTGTTTTTCCCAACTGGCTGCATAACTTCATTTCTCCAAACTAAAATTTATCAGGCGGTTCCCGATGTTGTTCCTAAGAGAGGGGAGCTGCTTTTTTCTTTTTATACTGATAGACACATCACCGCTCACAGTTTAGCCATGGTTCATCCTGCTCGAAAAATTCCTGCGATCGCGTGGGAAGCCAGTGCCAAAATTGCAGTGAATCTATTGCTGCTCGCCTTTGCCCTTGGGGCGATCGCCAAGCTAGTGCCCTATCAACTCAGTCAACTGCAAAAGCTCCATGCCCTTGAGGCGGAAGTAACCAAGCTAGAGGAGCGGGTCAAGGCATTGCAACGGGAACAGGAGCGCGATCGCCAACCCCAAGCACGGCAGCGTATTGCCCAAGAGGAAGCCAATTTAATTGCCGCCAATCAACGGCGGATCATCTGGGTACAACCTCAAAACCCGAAGCAAGAACCGGACTAAGCCCCGCCTAAAACAAGGCAAAGACTAAACCACAGACACCACAGAGGGCGGCACTCAGGGAAGCATAGGTCATTTTCCGTTTTTGCCGCTTGTACTCTTGGCTAAGCTGATCTTCAACACTCAGGGAAATAATAAATTTTTGTCCTCGGTTTTGTGGCTTTTGCAGGCGGAGAACACCCCCCTGATCCGAGACCATGCCCACCACCGAAACAGGTTGCCCCAAGGGCAGCACCCACTCCTGATAGCGATAACCCAGCGTCGTCGTGCTACCAAAGCGCCAATTCAATGACAGAAACCCCAAGGAGAAGGCAAAGGAATGGGGTTTATCCGCTGGTCGCAGTTCGTCTAAGACCTGCATTGCTTCAATCTCAGCACCGAGGGGGTTCACCTCAATTTCCCCCTGATGATCTTGCAGAACAAATAGGGTTGATTGCTCATGGCGGCCAATGACTTCCGACTGGCATTCTCGACGATTGCGGCGATCTCTCCCATCTTTTTCATACTCGCGGCTGATAATCGTTTTGTAATAGACACAGGGAATGCGCTTCACTTCCGAGAGCAAGGGTTGAGATGTGGTGACTTGGCCAACCACCTGCACGTACTCGCGCCAACTGCCGCTACCGATTTCCTGAGCCACCTGTTGCTGGCATTGCTGTAACTCACGAATAGAGCTAGGGTTGGCCACCTTCATTCCCTTTAACTTCAGCCGATAATAGCCCTCAAGGGCAAAGAGAAAGGCCGAACTCGTTAAGCAAAGGTGAGCAAAAAGCCCCATAGCTGCCGTTAAATCCCTCTGTGCTGATTTTAGTCATTTGCGCTGACAGAGGTTAACTCTTTTAACTCATTGATATTAGGCCAATAGTGAGGCCAAAGAGACCATCAACAACGAGTGTACTCAAGACAGCGCCCATAAATCCCCACACGGGCAAAACAGCAGTATAGCCACGACGAATCTGGGATTGAAAGAGGGGAAGTAGGCCAATGAGCAGTAAGCTGAGGCTGAGGAGCACTCCCCATAGTTGGCCACCAAAGGTCTGGGCTTGGGCGATCGCCTGACCTAGTATTTCCTGAACGGAGATCACATCCCCTTCGAGGTACATGATGGCGCGCCAATGGGGAATCACATCAATGAGGTAAAAGTAGGCATCAGTGATGGCAGTGCCCAGAAAGGATCCCCAAAAAAAGAACACCCCCACCAGTTGCTGCCGCTGTCGTAGGTGCCATACCATCAGGGGGATTGGCAGTGCCTCAACAGGCAAATGCCACAGGGGTTCCCAGCGCAACCACCCCCAGTACAGAGAGCCAGCTCCCCAGCACCAGCTAAATCCGTAGAGCATCTCGCCCCAATAACGGTAGCGGGGTTGGCGTTGGAGGTAAAGACTGAGACCCAGCAGCAGCGGCATCAGAGCCAAACTCAGCCAAGGCTGTGTCCGCACGAGGGGCGCCTCAATAAAGACGGGAACCGACACCAAGAAGGCAGCAAAGCCAAAGAGAAACCAAGCCAGCCGTGAGCCAAGGCGCAGCGCAGGAAAAACCGAGGGGGACGTAAGAGCAGTCAAAGGAATATCGAAGATTGTTAACTTTTATTTCTTTCCTTTAAGGTATCACAGGCTGGAACGTCGTGGTTGGGGCGATCGCCGCGGGGTTTTAGAACGCGCCTTGCGCCGCAGCGTTTCCGATAGATCGATAAAGGCATCCCGCTGCAAGATCGGGTAGGTGCCAATCCAAAGGCGATGGCGGGGCAGGAAGACTTCAGAAATCAGTTCAATCTCTGCAAGATCAGGACGACGGGAGAGAACCAGCATTTCCGCTACATCACCGGGGCGAATCCCGCGGTGTTGGCGCAACAACTTGGCCCGTACTCTGGTTTCAAAGCCGGTTTTATCACCAATCTCTAGATTCAAACACCGTTCACGGTTTTCAATAATCACCAATTGCCCTTTGTCGTCAACGGTTTCCTCTTTGCCAATTAACTCTTCCGTAACATAGACATCCAAGACGCGCCCGCGCCAAAAGCCCCCATAGGGAAACCGCCGGTGGCGACGATTGCGCAATGTAGCCAAGACAGCCGGTGCCCAGAGCCAATAGAGACCGGCAATGAGTCCCAAGACAAGCTGTGTGCTATCCCCCAGAAAATTCAAACCAAAGGCGACAATCGCCACCGCCACCACGGAGAAAGTGAGGCGTCGCAGAAAGTCCTGAAGTTTGCCCCAGACGTAGCGATACTGGGAACCCGTGGCCACCAGCGGCACCAATTGACGGACTTTTTCTTGGGTGAGGGGAATCAGCACAACCAGCTAGGGCGTAGGCGTTGTCTCCAGTGTATTCGCAGCGGGACGGGGCGGCTGGCGATCGCGCCACCACGCAAGGAGGGTACTGGCAATGAAAATACTGGAGTAAGCTCCCGTCGTGAAACCAATGATCAACGCTAGGGCAAAGTAGCGCAACGTATCACCGCCAAAGATGAAGATCGTAATCAGGGGCAGTAGGGTCGTTAAGGTGGTATTAATCGAGCGACCAAGGGTTTGCACCACCGCCTGATCTACCACCTCTTTAATGCCGAGATTTGGGTTAAGCTTCAGGGTTTCCCGCACGCGATCGTAGATGACCACCGTATCGTTCACCGAAAAGCCAATGATGGTGAGCAGCGCGACAATGAAGAGGCTATCAATTTCCACCCCTGCCCCTAGCCCCAAAATGGCAAACACTCCCGTGGTCACCAACACATCGTGAACCAGCGCCACTAAAGCAAAACAGGCATAGTCAAACTGAAAACGCAGGGTTAGGTAAATCGTAATGCCAATAAACGACACCAAGAGCGCCAGCAGCCCCGATCGCAGGATTTCTTCGCCAAGGGTAGGGCCTACAGTCTCAATTTGGGTTTTCTGGGGGTCAAAGTCCCCTATTTTTTGGCTAAGGGCAGCACTGAGGCGCGTGCGCTGATCAACATCGAGGGGCACTGTCCGAATGCTCACCCCATACTGATCCACAATTTGCAGGCTACTGTTGCCCAATCCCTCTTGGTTGAGGACTTGACGCACCGCATCAATATCAATGGGCTGGGAACAATTGGCGGTGGCGCTACAGGCTAGTTCAAATTGCAATCGCGTGCCACCAATAAAATCCAAGCCCAACCGCAGGGGACTGCCAAGGGATATCCAAGAGAGGGCCATGGCCACCAAGCCACTGAGAATAACGACAAGGGACAACCCCCACCAGAGCGATCGCTGGCGATTGACACTAAAGCTCATCGGAAGCTCTCCAGTTTGGGACAGAACCAGTTGGGCTTACGCAGACTGGGAATGCTAATGGCGTAGAACAGGAACGTGCGACTACAGGTGAGAGCCGTAAACATACTAATGCCAATACCGATGGCCAAGGTCACGGCAAAACCGCGCACAAACCCTGTTCCCAAGGCAAAGAGAGCAGCACAGGCAATCAAGGTGGTAACATTGCTATCGAGAATACTGGCAAAGGCGCGATCAAACCCTGCCTCAACGGCACGGTACAGCGTTTTCCCCGCCCGCAACTCCTCACGGGTGCGCTCAAAAATCAGCACGTTGGCATCTACGGCCATACCAATACTGAGAATAAAACCGGCAATCCCTGGTAGGGTTAGGGTGACGCCGAAAAGCAGAAACGCGGCGTAGGTCAAAATGGCGTAGAGAATCAGGGCAATGTCGGCAATCAGTCCCGGCAGGCGGTAGTAGGCCACCATAAAGATCAGCACTAACACCAAGCCCGCTAAACCGGCATAGAGGCTATCGCGAATGCTATCTTGACCCAGCGAAGCGCCCACAGTGCGGTTTTCCACCACCTCGAGGGGAACGGGCAGTGCCCCCCCTTGCAACTGAATTGCTAAATCATTAGCCGTTTGGGCAGTAAAGCCACCGGAAATCTCTGCACTTCCTCCGACAATCCCCGTTTCTGCATATTCCACCGCCACCGTTGGCGCACTAATCAGGCGATCGTCAAGAAAAATCCCCAGACTTCGACCTGTACCCGCAATTTCCTTCGTGAGCTTGGCAAATAACTCCGCCCCTTCACTGTCAAAGCGGACAATCACACTCCAGTTGGGGGAGCCGGGAGCCACGGGACTGGCAAAGGCTTCCCTGAGCATCGCTCCCGTTAAATCTGAGGGCGTAAAGAGGCTAGCGATCGCCTGCTGGCTTTTTTCAAGGGATTTACGATTTTTTTCTAGCTTCGCCGCAATCTCCTTGAGAGCTTCGGGATTGTTGGCATTTTCGGCCTGCTGCGCCAAGAGTTGGGCTTGCTCCAAGAGCAATTGCGACTGAAGTTGCCGCTCAATTTGCAGTTGAGCTTCTGTGCCCGGTTTCTGCGCAGCAAAGAGCAGTTGCGCTGTCCCCTTGAGGATTCGCTCCGCCTGCTGCGGATCCGTCACCCCCGGCAATTGCACCAAGAGCTTATCATCTCCTGCGGTTTGCACCACGGCTTCGGCAACACCCAAGCCATCAATCCGCCGTTGCACCACCCCTTGAACTGCCGTCAACACTTGGGGGGTAATTTGCGACACCTTGTCCGTTGTTTGCACCTGCAACGTCAGTTGGGCGCCCCCCCGCAGATCTAAGCCCAGTCGAGCCGGTGTGCGCACAATCACCCACGTGGCGGCCATCAGCAACACCAAAATAGCAATTAGCCAGCCGCGATATTTCCCCATGGTTAGACCTGTCCCTGCACCAGCTTCTGCACAGCCGCTACAATTTGGGGCGGTTGCACAATTGTGAGATTCTCTAGCGTGCCGTTGTAGGGCGTCGGGATGTCTTGGGAGGAAAGGCGGATCACTGGCGCATCCAGTTCGTCAAAGTAGCGTTCCATAATCAAGGCTGAGAGTTCAGCGCCAATTCCCCCCGTCTTCATGCACTCTTCGACAATCACCACCCGATGGGTTTTGCGAATCGAAGCACCAATGGTTTCAAAGTCCAAGGGCTTGAGGGAGATGAGGTCAATCACTTCGGGGTCGTAGCCCTCTTTTTCAAGGGTTTTGACCGCTTGCAGCACATGGTGGCGCATCCGCGAGTAGGTTAAAATCGTTACGTCTTCACCAGTGCGGACAATTTCGGCTTTATTCAGGGGCAGCAGGTATTCCTCCTCCGGGATATCCTCCTTGAGGTTGTAGAGGAGCACATGCTCAAAGAACATCACTGGATTCGGGTCACGGATGGCAGACTTGAGCAAGCCTTTGGCATTGTAGGGTGTTGAGCAGGCAACAATTTTTAAGCCCGGCACCGCTTGAAAGTAGGCTTCGAGCCGTTGGGAGTGCTCTGCCCCCAGTTGACGCCCCACACCACCAGGACCACGAATGACAATCGGAATTTTGAAGTTGCCGCCAGAGGTGTAGCGCAGCATGCCCGCATTGTTGGCAATTTGATTGAAGGCCAAGAGCAAAAAGCCCATATTCATGCCCTCGACAATGGGACGCAAGCCCGTCATCGCTGCGCCAATGGCCATGCCGGTAAAGCTGTTTTCGGCAATGGGGGTATCTAATAGGCGCAATTCACCGTACTTTTTGTAGAGGTCTTTGGTGACTTTATAGGAGCCGCCATAATGTCCCACGTCTTCCCCCAGCACAAATACCGTGGGGTCACGCTCCATCTCTTCATCAATGGCAGCACGAAGGGCATTAAACATTAAGGTTTCGGCCATGGTTGCGCGGCATACATTTCATTAAGGACTATTTCCTAGGGTAGTTGAAACTGCACCGCTTGCGATCATGCTTATCAGACTCATCATTAAACGCAATCTATTCTCAATTCTCCCTAAAACCTATTGACTATAGGCTAGAGATCAAGGACAAATTTACCTTCTACTATTTTCGGAGTATCCAACATGACCACCTTGGCGCGATCGCTACCCGCTGATACCCGCAGCTTTCAAGTGATTCAAACCCACTTGCAGCAGGATCAGGTCATTATTCTGCCGATGGCCACGGTCTATAGCTTTGTCGCCAATGGCACGAGTCCAAAGGCGATTGCGCGTCTGCGCCGTCTCAAGCACTTTAGTACAGAACAGCCCTTAGCCATTCTCACTTGGGGCGATCGCGCGGCTGAAGTGGCAGACCTCTCCCAAGAGGCAAAAACAATGCTGGCTCACTTCCCCTACCCCGTCACTATGATTGTCAAGGGCAAGCCCCACCTAGACCCACAAATTATGCAGGGTTTTGATTGTGTCTATCTAGCTTGTCCCGATCGCTTTATCTACGATCTCGTGGCTGCCTTGCCCTTCTTTTTGGTGGCAGCAACGGTGAAAGTGGGGACGGAACTCATTGTCAGTTTTGAGGATGCCCAAAAATACTATGGTGAGCAGGTGCCGTTAATTGTGGATGGGGGGCGCTGTTCCTATGGACGGCGGGGAACCCTCGTGGACTTCACCCTTGAATATCCAACGATTATGAACTTTGGCCCTGTCTCTGTGGATGATTTGCGACCGATATTGCCGAACATTATTTTGCCGTCACATTTAATGAAATAGATATAATATATTGAGCATTTTCACGTTAGGGGAGAGTCACTATTTCTCAGCATTGCCAGTCCCTACTGATTACGGGGGTGGATACTGGTGTGGGCAAGACAATGATCACACGGGCACTGTGGTTCTATGCCCATCAATATCGTCCCCAACAACGGTGGGGCATTCTCAAGCCGATGCAAAGTGGGACTGCGGTCGAAATCGGAGACGGGGACTACTACTGTCAAACGCTGCCCCTCGACCAAACGGCCAGTGAAGTCTGTCCTCTGAGTTTTGCGGCACCCCTAGCGCCTCCGATCGCTGCCGAATTGGAAAATCGCACGATTGATTTAGCCCCTGTGTGGCAGACCTATCAGCAGCTTCAACAGCGATTTGATTACCTTTTGGTCGAAGGGATTGGGGGTCTAGGGTCGCCCATTACTTGGGAGTGGACGGTGGCGGATTTGGCAGCCGCTTGGAAGTTGCCCCTTGTCTTGGTGGCAACGGTGCGCTTGGGGGCGATCGCCCAAATTGTTGCCAATGTTGCCCTTGCACGGCAGTATCAGCTGGACATTCGCGGTCTGATTCTCAACTGTGTCACCCCCTGTAGCGACACGGAGATTGAACAGTGGACACCTCCAGAATTTCTCAGCCGCTTCACCCAAGTGCCGGTGCTGGGAGTACTGCCTTGGGGTCAATACACCAATGCGCAGTTAGCCACCCTGGTTGCTGAATGGCCTCTAGAACTGCTGTTTAGAAAAGGGCGGTAGAGACGGCTTCCTTGAGAAATCAAATTGAGACTGATCAGGGAGCATAATTGATTTAGATTTAACTGACGTAATTCATTGCTGCAACTGACCTATGCTAAAGCTCTATGGCGGTGCCAAATCCCGCGCCAGTATTGTCCGTTGGTATTTAGAGGAATTGGGAATTCCCTATGAATTTGTGCTGATGGATCTACAGGCTGGGGAACAACATCAGCCTGAATTTCTCAAACTCAACCCTATGGGTAAGGTGCCTGTGATTGTTGATGGGGACGTTGTCCTGTGGGAATCAGGGGCGATTCTGCTCTATTTGGCGCAAGTGCATGATGAATTACCGAAGGACGCGGCTGCTGCTGCCCAAGTCTATCAGTGGGTGCTGTTTGCCAACTCTACCCTGACACAGGCGATGTTTCCCCCCGAAACGCGCGATCGCCAGCTGCCACGCCTTCTCAAGGGCATTGAGACAGCCCTCATGGGGCAACCCTACATCCTTGGCAATGACTTTTCGGTGGCTGATGTTGCCCTCGGATCAGTACTCGCCTATCTCCAGATGCTCTTTCAGGTGGACTTAAGTCCCTATCCTGCTGTGGCAGATTATGTGGCACGCCTCCAGCAACGACCTGCATTCCAGAAGGGTTTAATGGGAGTTGGCGCATGAATGTGATCTTTCGCGAAGTCGATCCCTTTGATTTGTGGATTTGGGTGGAATTTGCCGCACCACCCTCTTCTATTGAGCAACAGTACCTTGAGGAAGTCTTTAACTCGTGGTTTTTCTTGGGGAAACTGGGGGGCTTTAATGCCGAAAACCTTCAAGTCCAAGAAACTGGCTTAGATCTCAGTCACTTGGAGTACGATCACGCCCAAGCCGACAGTTCTATGATGGCGGTGATGCACAATATGGGCGAGTTTGAATACAACGACTGCTGGGCACGCTGCTGGTTTGATCTTGGCACCAGTGATGCTTTGGCCTTGGATGTTCTCATTAATGCCCTCAATCAGTTTAGTGAGGACTATGTGCCCTTAAAAACGCTCGTGATTGGCGGTGACAACCCCGAATGGCCGATCGCCACCAGTGAACAGCGGGAAATGATTGAACAATCGGCGTGGAACTAAGTGCGCGGCGTCTTGCCCTTGATGCCCTAGAACGGGTGGCCAAAGGTGCCTATGCCGATGTGGCGCTCCATCAGGTCTTGCAGCAGCGATCTCTCAAGGAGGGCGATCGCGCCCTCGTGACTGAACTGGTCTATGGGACTATCCGCCAACAGCGCACCTTAGATACCCTGATTCAGGGGTTTTGTCAGCAACTGCCGCCCTTGAAAGTACAGTTAGTGCTGCGTTTAGGTCTTTACCAACTGCGCTATCTGGATCGCATCCCTCCCCATGCCGCCGTGGACACCAGTGTTGAACTCGTCAAAGAGACTGGCTTAGGTGGCTTTGCCAAACTAGTCAATGGGGTGTTGCGCCGTTACACCCGCTCCACGACCGATCCGCTTGAGGCTCTCATTGCTCACCTACCCTTGGTCTCCCAGCTGGGATGCCGCTATAGCTTTCCCGATGAACTAATGGCATCTTGGTTGGAGCGTTTGGACATCAAGGAATGCATTGCCCTCTGTGAGTGGTTCAATCAGCCCCCCCGCCTCGATCTCCGCCTCAATCCGCTGCGGACAACCGCTAGCCAGCTGATTGCCGACTTTGAGGCAGCCGGTTATACTCTGCAACCGATTCCCGACTTGCCCCAAGGACTCCTCCTCCCCCACTGTGGCCAACCCATGCAGGAACTCCCCGGCTATCGCGCAGGTTACTGGTCGGTTCAGGATCGGGCGGCGCAATGGGTGAGTCATCTGTTGGCTCCCCAACCGGGTGAGGTTGTCATTGATGCCTGTGCGGCACCGGGGGGCAAAACCACTCATATTGCTGAGCTGATGGCAGATCAAGGCCGTGTCATTGCCTGCGATCGCACCCCCAGTCGCCTGCGGAAATTAGAGCAAAATCGCGATCGCCTCGGCCTTAAGAGCATTGAAATTCACCCCCTTGATAGTGCCACCGCCCAAGATTTTGCAGCAACTGGCGATCGCGTGCTTTTAGATGTACCCTGCTCTGGAACGGGAACGCTGCACCGCCATGCCGACGCCCGTTGGCAACCCCTACAGACACGGTTGGCCGAACTCTTGCCCCTGCAAGCTCAACTCTTGGCCAATGTTTGCCAGTGGGTGAAACCCCACGGTTTACTTGTCTATGCCACCTGTAGCCTAGAACCTGCCGAAAATGAAGCCCAGATTCAACACTTTCTGGCTCACCATCCGCAGTGGCACATTGAACCGCCGCCCCCAGACTTTCCCCTCAAAGCAACTGCGGAAGGCTGGATCACCGTTTGGCCACAACGGGAGGATATGGATGGCTTTTTTATGGTGCGGTTGCGACGCGGTAGCTAAGTCCTAAGGCCACTACGATTAAAATACCAACCCCCATTAGGCCAGCGATCGGGTTGCCATTGATGCCCGTCAGCCACTCTGGCGCTGTTCCTGTATAGCTGATTAACTTGCCCACATTCACACCAAAATAGGCCCAGACCAAGCCACCGTGGAGTCCCATGGGAAAGCCCAATCGCCCGCCAAAGACCCACTTGCCCAACCCCAAAATCCAACCCAGCAGTGCCAAACCAAAAAACTGCGGCCATGTGGCCAAAATCACTTCCAAGGGATGCAGATAGTGCAGCGCCGCAAAAATCAGCCCATTGAGCACTAGGGCAAACCATGGTTGGTACTCTAGCTCTAGCTCCTGCAATAGCCAGCCGCGAAACAGCAATTCCTCAGCAAAGCCCACCGCCACACCGGTTAGGACGCCATCCAACAGCAGCAGACCAAAGCGATCGGGTAGTCCCTGCCACGTTACCCAGCCAAGGAGAGCCTCGATGGCAAACAAGAGGGCAACCAAAAATACCCCCCCTAGCCATCCCAGCAAGGCATCGCGACCAAATTTCCAGCCGCCCTTCAGTCCGTAAAACACGAGGGGCGATCGCTGCTGGTGTACCCGCCGTCCCCAGACTCGCAGCAAGAGAATAAAGATGAGATATAACAGCCCCATATTGACAAAGCTGGCAGCTCCCCCCTTCCCCCAGAGAAAATAGATACTCAAGCCAAAGGGGAGCCACAGCAGTACCAGCGTCAGGGCAAAACTAAAGATGCGAAGCCAAAAGGGGCGGCGGATCATCTGCCGCCACACCTGGGACAAAAACGGCTTATTCAGTGGGTTCAATGGTACTTGTCAGTCCTGCCATTTTCAGGCCTTCACAGTAAAACTCGGCGTGCTCAAGGGCACAGGTAATCACCAAGGCCACCCCCGTTAGGTGCGCCTCCATCATAATATCCACGGCTTGGGGCTGGGTGAGGCTCGGCACAGTCTTCAGCAATACCTCCACCACATACTCCATGGAGTTGACATTGTCATTGTGAAGGAGCACCCGATAGCGGGGAGCCAACTTGCGAACGGTTGCTGGTTTTTCAATGGTTTGCACTGACATTGTTGGCCATGCCTCCATTCAGCGTAAGTCATTTAGCAAAAGCAAATCAGTCATTCGGCAAATTATGCTTAAGATTTTAGCAAACAGCTCAAAGTTGACCACCCCAATCGCTTATTCGGGACGCAACAGTGGAAAAGCAATCACATCGCGAATACTAGGCGAATCGGTTAGTAACATGACCAAGCGATCAATGCCAATGCCTAAGCCGCCGGTCGGTGGCATTCCGTATTCGAGGGCTGTGAGAAAATCTTCATCGACACTATGGGCTTCCAAATCCCCAGCCGCTTTGCGCCGTGCCTGTTCTTCCAAACGCTGCCGTTGATCCAGCGGATCCGTTAACTCCGAAAAACTATTGGCATGTTCGCGACCAACAATAAATAATTCAAATCGCTCCACCAGTCCGGGTTGGCTGCGGTGGGGCTTAGCCAAGGGCGAAATTTCCACAGGGTAGTCGAGCACAAATGTGGGTTGAATCAATGTGGGTTCAACGGTTTGCTCAAAGACTTCGTTGAGCACGCGGCCAATCGTATCACAGGTGTCTAAGTCTTTTACCCCTGCTTTTTGGGCTGCTTTCTTCGCCGCTGCTAGATCGCTCAATTGGCGAAAATCAATCCCAGTGGCTTGCAACACTGCATCGTGCATGGTCACCCGTCGCCACGGGGGCGTCAGATCAATCGTTTCCCCCTGGTAGGTGATCTTGAGCGTGCCCAACACCTCCATTGCCGCTGTGGTGATGATTGCCTCCGTCAGCGTCATCATATCGTTGTAGTCGGCGTAGGCCTGATAGACCTCAATGGAGGTAAATTCAGGGTTGTGCTTGGTTGAGATGCCCTCATTACGAAAGATGCGCCCCAGTTCATAGACCTTCTCAAAACCACCGACAATCAGGCGCTTCAGGTGCAGTTCTGTGGCAATGCGCAAGTAAAGCTGCATTTCCAAGGTGTTGTGGTAGGTGATGAAAGGACGCGCCTCCGCCCCCCCAGCTTCCGCCTGCAACACCGGCGTTTCAATTTCAATAAAGCCCTGCTCATTGAGGTAGCGACGAATGGCGGCAGTAATCAGCGCCCGTTTGCGGAAGGTATCGCGGACTTGGGGGTTGACGATGAGATCCACGTAGCGCTGGCGATAACGTTTTTCCACATCGGTGAGGCCATGCCATTTATCCGGCAGGGGCAGCAATGATTTCGTCAGCAGGCTGTAGGTTTCGACCACGACGGAGAGTTCACCCTTTTCCGTGCGTTTGAGGGTGCCCACAGCGCCAAGGATATCGCCGACATCGGTGAGGTGCTTCAAATCGGCAAAGGCAGCTTCTCCCATCGCTTGGGTAATGGTTTGCTTATCGAGGTAAAGCTGAATCGTGCCACTCTCATCTTGAAGCATAAAAAAGGCGAGCTTGCCAAAGACGCGCCGCGCCATAATGCGACCAGCAACACTCACGCGATCGCCCACCGCTTCGCCCGCAGCTAAGTGGGCATATTTCTCTTGCAAAACAGCAGCCGTATGCGTCCGTTCCCAGCGATAGGCATAGGGAGTCATGCCCCGCTCTTGCAGGGTTTTGGCTTTCTCAATGCGTGTTGCCCGAATCTCAGCGCCCGTCGCCCCCACGTCGGCCATATTCGCAAAACATCTCCACGATTAGCAAACGTTAACCTTCTCATTGTACGCTCTGGAATCGGTACCAACGCTGCTAAAGGGGAATCGAGTACAGTGGATGCTAGTGCAACTGACAACGTAGAACAAACGGCTATGACCCCTGCGAAGTCCCCTCGCCGTAAAGTCTCTAACCCCATTGACCTCCAGAATCCCCAGTACTACTTCAACCGCTCCCTCAGCTGGCTGGAATTCAATAAGCGGGTTCTTCACGAGGCCTACGACCCCCGCACACCGCTACTAGAGCGGCTCAAATTTATGGCCATTTTTAGTTCCAACTTGGATGAGTTCTTTATGGTGCGGGTGGCGGGTTTGAAGCAGCAAGTCGAAAGTGGCATTGTCCAAGGCGGGGCTGACGGGATGCCCCCTGCAGAGCAATTGCAAGCTGTACGCCAATATCTGCTGCCGATTGTTACTGAGCAACACCGCTATTTCGAGCAGGAACTGCGTGCTCTTTTGGCCAAGGAAGCCATTTTTCTCACCCGCTTTAATGAACTGGCGCCCGAACAGCAGGCTTACTTGAATGACTACTTCCAGGCCCAGGTTTTCCCTGTCCTCACCCCCCTAGCGGTGGATCCAGCGCACCCGTTTCCCTACATTTCCAGCCTCAGCTTGAATCTAGCGGTTCTGATTCGAGACCCAGAATCTGGCCAAGAGCGATTGGCACGGGTTAAAGTCCCGAATCGCTTTCCGCGGTTTGTTGCCCTGCCTCAGCATTTGCACTCGCCCCAAGGCGCCCATTGGGTTGGGGTTCCCCTTGAAGAAATTATTGCCCACAACCTTGGTGCCCTCTTTCCGGGCATGGAGATTCAAGCCTACTTTGCCTTTCGCATTACCCGTAGTGCCGACCTCGAACTAGAAACGGACAAGGCGGATGATTTACTGATTGCGATTGAACAGGAAATTCGCAAGCGTCGCTTTGGCTCGGTGGTGCGTCTAGAGGTGCAGCGCGGTCTGCCACCACTGTTGAGGCAAACTCTCATGGAGGAGATGGATCTCGAGGAAATTGATGTCTATGAACTCGATGGTCTGTTGTGCCTCAATGATCTTTTCGCTTTTATGAGCTTGCCCTTGCCCCACTTGAAGGATCCAGAATGGCACCCCCAAGTGCCACCCCGTTTCCAGCGGGTGGAGGAGCGGGAGTCAATGTTTGACACCACCAGTGAAATCACAACTCTCGGCACCGACTACTGGGAAGCCGTGGCTAATGAACTATTTAGCCTGATTCGTGAGGGGGATGTTCTTGTGCACCACCCCTACCATTCCTTTGCAGCAACGGTGCAGCGATTTATTACCTTGGCTGCCCACGATCCACAGGTGCTAGCGATTAAGATGACGCTTTATCGCACCTCAGGAGACTCGCCGATTGTCAGTGCCCTAATCAAGGCGGCAGAAAATGGCAAACAAGTGGCGGTCTTGGTGGAATTGAAGGCGCGCTTTGACGAAGAGAATAATATCCTCTGGGCACGGAAGCTAGAAAAAGTGGGTGTGCATGTGGTCTATGGCGTCCCCGGCTTGAAAACCCACACCAAAACAGTTCTGGTGGTGCGCCAAGAGGCGGGGCAAATTCGCCGTTATGTCCACATTGGTACGGGCAATTACAATCCCAAAACAGCGGGACTCTACGAGGACTTGGGGCTGTTTTCTTGCCGTGAGGAATTGGGCGCAGATCTCTCAGAATTGTTTAACGTCCTCACGGGCTATTCCCGCCAACGGGATTATCGCAAGCTCCTCGTTGCACCGGTTACCATGCGCGATCGCACCCTGCAACTGATTTACCGTGAGATTGAACACGCCCGCAATGGTCACCCCGGCCGAATTATTGCCAAGATGAATGCAATCACAGATACGCAGGTGATTCGTGCCCTCTATGAAGCCTCTCAAGCTGGTGTGGAAATTGATCTCATTATTCGTGGCATGTGCTGTCTGCGACCAGGGGTACCGGGGGTGAGCGATCGCATTCGCGTGATCAGTATCATTGGTCGCTTCTTGGAGCACTCACGGATTTTCTATTTTGGCAACAATGGGGAGCCAGAGTATTACATTGGCAGTGCGGACTGGCGATCGCGAAACTTGGATCGCCGTGTTGAAGCCATTACCCCCATTCAAGATCCAACCATTCAAACGGAACTCAAAGCACTGCTGGAAATTATGTTGGCCGACAATCGCCAAGCGTGGGAGCTGCAACCCGATGGCACCTACCGTCAACGGCAGCCAGCGCCAGACGAGCCAGAGCGCGGTACCCATAGTGTCCTCATGGCACGCACCCTTAAGGAAATACAAGGTGGTTGCTAGGTTGCTCCCTGATACCCTTGCGCCATCGCTCGGAATTCCGGACTGATGTGCAGCAGTTCTTGATAGTTGCCCACAGCCGCCACTTGGCCATTGGCCATGAGGTACAGGCGATCGCACTCCATAACCGTGCTGAGACGGTGAGCAATCATGATAATCGTTTTCTCCCCACTCAGGGCTTGGATTGCATCCATGACCCCTGCTTCCGTTTGGTTGTCGAGAGCCGCTGTGGCTTCATCCATAATCAGCACGGAGGGGTTGTGATAAAGGGCACGGGCAATACCAATTCGCTGCCGCTGTCCTCCCGAAAGGCGCACCCCCCGTTCGCCAACAACAGTATCCAAGCCATCAGGCAAGCTACGCACAAAGGTGGCTAGCTGAGCCGCTTCTACCGCCGCCCACACAGCCGTTTCATCAATGGCCTCATCCGCCAAGCCAAAGGCAATGTTGCGCCGCAGCGTGTCATCGGAAAGATAAATGGTTTGGGGAATATAGCCAATCTGTCGTTGCCACTGGGGCAGGTTCTGATAAATACTCTCACCATCCACACGAATATCCCCTTGGCTAGGTTCTAGGAGTCCCAGAATCAAATCGACAATCGTCGTTTTCCCTGCTCCTGAGGATCCGACAAAGCCAACCATTTCCCCCTGTTTGATGGTTAGGGAAACGCCTTGGAGCGCTGGCCTTGCTGCATTCGGATAGGTGTAGTGAACATCAATCAGTTCGAGGCGATCGCGAAAGGGCTTGATAGCGACAGGTTCTGCCTTGTGAATTTCTAGAGAACGCGCCTCCAAAATGTCATCGTAAATAATATCCACAGAAGCCGAGTAAAAAATGACACTATTCAAACTCACCATCAGTCGAGTCGCTGAGGGTAGCAAACGAAAGGCAGCAGCAGCAAACAAAGAGATCAGGGGTAAGACTTGAGTCATTGACCCCCGCTGAATCAAGGTCAGAATGATAATCAGAATAATGGCTATGACTGCAAGGGTTTCAAAATAGGATCGAGGAAGTTGGTTAATAAAATTCAAGAAAAAATTAGCTCTACGATCCTCAATCAAATTTTGCTCATAGACATCAAGAAAAACCTGCTCACGACCGAGTACCTTGACTTCCTTAATACCACCCAGTCCCTGATTAATACTTTGCACCACCTTTTGGGCATAATGAACCCGCTGAGCACCCACTTGTTTTAGCTTCTCACGAAAAAACCTAAAAAATAAAAAGGAGAGAACCCCTAACACTGTAATAACAATAATTGAAACAAAAGGATTACTAAGAATAATGACTGTAAAAATGGCAAAGACAATCATTGATTCTGAAATAATAATCAGTAATGGTAATAAATAGTTATTAAAGATATTTGTAGTTTCACCATTAGCGTTTTGAATCAGCTTTGCCGTATTATTTTGCAGATGAAAGGTATAGGGCTTAAATAAATAACTGCGTAAAAGCATGACTGAAAATTTTCGCTGCTTTTCGTTCAAAAACTTCAACTGAAGATAGTTGCTCCCTGCAATAAACAGGTTCTTGCAGATAAACAGGACAGCAAAGCTAATACTGAGAATGAGCAGCCATTGATACTCTTCTTGTGGGGTTAAGGGGACTGCACTGTGACGCCAAAACAGAAGATCATTGAGGCGACTGGGTTTTTCAATAATGGCAATAAAAGGCAGCACTAAGCCGACCCCCAAGGCTTCCCAAATACTGCCAATGAGCATCAAGACACCAATTCCTGCCAGTTGCCAGCGATCGCCTGCATCCAACAGCCGCCAAATTTTACCAAGGGAGCGCAGTGCAGGGTGCTTTAACATTCTGCTCAACGATGTAACAACGCCTTAATCTTAGGCCACTTATGCCCAAGTCGTGCTTCCTAGGTCTGGGGGAATATCTTGCCAGCGGCCTTGACCAACCGCGCGAATAGCCTCCCGCAAATCCACTGCCTTGGTGTAGAGCGCCTTGCCGACGATCGCCCCCGATAGGCCATGAGGCGTTAGGGCAAAAAGGCTCAGAATATCCGTCAGAGAACTCACGCCACCCGATGCAATGACCGGGCGATCAGTTGCTGCCAATAACTGCCGCAGGGCTGGAATATTCGGGCCTTGGAGGGTGCCATCCCGCTGAATATCGGTGTAAACAAACCCCGCCACCCCCATTGCTGCCATTTTTTGGGCGAGATCTGTTGCCAAGATGGTTGAGGTTTCTAGCCAACCCCGTGTGGCCACATAGCCATCGCGAGCATCCAGCCCTACCCAAATGCGTCCAGGGTATGCTGCAGCCAAACTGGCCACTAGCTCTGGATCTTCAAGAGCCACGGTACCCAAAATGGCGCGATTGACGCCTTGGAGGAAAAGATCAGCAACCGCTTGGCGCGATCGCAAGCCGCCTCCCACCTGTACAGGAATTTCAAGGGAGGCGACAATCTTGGCAATCAGATCATAATTTCGCGGTTCTCCCGTCTTGGCCGCATCGAGGTCAACCACATGTAAGCGGGGAGCACCCAACCGTTGCCAGTAGAGGGCGACTTTTACAGGATCATCATGAAAAACCTTGACCTTACCATAGTCCCCTTGCACTAGGCGCACACATTTGCCGTCAAGTAAATCAATGGCGGGGATAACATCCATTGGCATCAGAAATCCTTATTGAAAAATTGAAAATTTAAGGGTAACTCCCATCCTAGCAGTCACAAAGGGTTATGCGCATGAGAGGATTAGTAAAGAAGGCTGGGGATGAGTGAACCTGTAACCCGTTCGGAGTTGAGCCAAGTGTTGGATGCTATCCAAATGGAGACGCTACCCTTGGAAGCCCGCTTATTTTTGCGGGTAAACAGCTTCATGTTCGTGTGGACACCAAATCGAAACTGAATGTCTACCTACTGTTTACCCACAAAGGGTACCCAAACATACCCGAAAATACCTATCTCATCGTCGCATTTGAGACTATTAAGGGCATCTCAGAATCCCTAAATGCCCGAAATTGCGTAGTTTTGGGGGTTTTAGAGGAAGCGGACGATGGGATTCGAACCCACGGCGTTCAGCTTGGGAAGCTGACATTCTACCACTGAATTACGTCCGCAGTATTGCAACTTATGATTCTAGCATGAACTCTGCGGTTGGCGACGGTGTTCGACCGTAATTACCGTATGCACATTCCCACGGGGGGCAAAGTCCCCTTTGATTTTCATATACAGCGGATCGCAGGCAGCCACGAGATCATCAAGGACTTGATTCACCGCTTCTTCATGGGAAATGTAGCGATCGCGATAACTGTTGATATAAAGCTTAATGGCTTTCAGTTCCACGACCTTCTCATGGGGAATATAGCTGACATAGAGTGTGGCAAAGTCAGGATAGCCTGAAAATGGACACTTGCAGGTAAACTCTGGCAGTGTGATATCAATCGTGTATTCGCGACCGGGACGCGGATTGGGAAATGTGATCAGTTGACCTTCCTGAATGGCGCGTTCACCGTATTTCATTTCTGATGTTTGCATGCCTATTGATCTCAGCGTTAAGAACTGCCCAAAACCATTCTTTTATAAACTTTATCAAGATTTAGACGGCGGTGGCCTCCATCCCAGTGTGCTAGCGTCAGAATAGGGGAGAGAGGTTATGGAGGCGAGATGGCCATGAAACGTTATCAGCCCAATGGCACCCCTCTCTCAGAGGCCGATAAAGCTGAATTGGCGCAACTCAAGCGACTCTTAGAGCGGGCGATCGCTGACGGCATACTGACGGCAGATGAAATGGCACAGATCAAACAACAAATTCGCGCCGATGGCAAAGTCACCTACGAAGAGCTAGAGCTTTACCGCCAGTTGGTCGAGGAGAAAATCTACCAAGGGCTGCTGGTGCGGGAAATCTCCTAGAGGACTAGACTTTGTAGGGAACATCCGTGGCCTGAAATGAGTGCGCTGGATCCAGTCCCATCAGGATCACAGTGTCAATGACATGGATAATACCGTTCTCCGCTTCAATATCAGCGGCAAGGACAGTGGCGTTTTTGACTTCCAAGGGATGATCGCCATGAATCGGAATGGTGGAACCCTCGAGGGACGTGACGATCCCCATCTTTTTCAGATCTGCGGCTTTGTAGGCGCCGGCAACGACGTGATACTTGAGAATCCGCGCCAATTGGGGAGGATTTTGCACCAAGGAGGTAATGGTGCCGTCGGGCAGCTTGGCAAAGGCCTCATCATTGGGAGCAAACACCGTAAAAGGCCCCGGCGACTGCAACGCTTCCACTAGATTCGCGACCTTCACGGCAGTCACCAATGTGGAAAAGCCGGGAGTATTCACTGCAATATCAACGATGGTTGCCATAAAAGCGCGCCCCAAAACTGCGATGAGAATGCACAACGATGGTTTGCGATCGCCCCATTCAGCAAAGCGAGGGGGATTGTAACAAACGCTAGAATTAGCATACTGAACCCGTGTGCAAGACGCTAGCGATCAGTGGCGTCACCCAAATAGGGAAATTTAATTATGGCAATCGCGTCCGTTAATCCCACAACCGCTGAGGTTCTAAAAACCTTTTCGCCCTTGGAACCTGAAGAAGTAGAAAGAGCTGTTGCCCAAGCCACGACGACCTTTGAGACCTATCGCCTCACCTCCTTTGATCAGCGCGCCCAGTGGCTAGAAAACACAGCAAATCTCCTGCAACAGCAGCGGGATACGCTTGCTCGCTTGATGACCCTTGAGATGGGGAAACCAATTACCGAGGCGCGGGCTGAAATTGACAAGTGCGCGTGGGTTTGTCGCTACTATGCCGAGCAGGGGGCGGCTTTCCTGCGGCCTGAACTCATTCCTACAGAGGTTAGCTACAGCGCCATTCACTATCAGCCCCTTGGGATTATTTTGGCAGTGATGCCGTGGAATTTTCCCTTTTGGCAGGTGTTTCGTTTTGCGGCACCGGCATTGATGGCGGGGAATGTGGCCTTGCTCAAGCATGCTTCTAATGTGCCGCAGTGTGCCCTCGCGATCGCCCGGCTCTTGAGTGAAGCGGGCTTTCCTGCGGGGGTCTTTCAAACCCTGCTCATCCCCGGCAGCGCCGTTGCTGATCTGGTGGCGGATCCGCGGATTAAAGCTGCCACCCTCACTGGCAGCGAAGCGGCGGGCAAAAGTTTAGCTCAAGCAGCGGGTCAGCACCTCAAGAAAACGGTTCTGGAACTGGGGGGAAGTGATCCCTTTATTGTCATGCCCAGTGCCAATCTCCCTCAGGCGATCGCCACCGCTGTCCAAGCCCGCATGATTAACAATGGCCAATCCTGCATTGCTGCCAAACGATTTATTATTCATGAGGCTGTTTATGATACGTTTGCCGAGGGCATGAAAGCCGCCTTTGAGAGGTGGGTCATTGGCGATCCCCTAGACCCCACCACCCAACTGGGACCCCTTGCCACTGCCGCCATCCGTGATGAACTCCAGGCCCAAGTTGAACTCGCCCTTGCCCATGGCGCCAAGGCAGTTTACCGCCGCTCTCTCGATCTACCGAGTCATTGTCAGCAGGGATATTTCTTTGCACCAACAATTTTGGCAGAGGTGACTCCAGATAACCCCGTGTTTACCCAAGAGCTATTTGGCCCTGTGGCAATGCTCTTTCGGGTATCGTCCCTGACTGCGGCAATTGAGCTAGCCAATGCCACCCCCTTCGGTTTGGGTGCCAGTGCTTGGACTCAAGAGAGCGATGAAGCAGAGAGGCTTGTGCGGGATCTCGAAGCGGGTGCCGTCTTTATTAATGCCATGGTCAAGTCGGATCCCCGTTTGCCCTTTGGCGGGATTAAGACATCGGGCTATGGTCGCGAACTGGGACGGGCAGGACTCTTGGAGTTTGTTAATATCAAAACAGTTTGTCGCCATGACTAACTAACAGCATAAAATTTCCATTCGCGATCGCCCCTGAGTTCTAAGACATAGGTGTGGTACTGGATGAGGCTCTCGCGGTGACCCACGCTGATGTAGTTGCGGGTGGTGCGCTGAATATGCTCATAGACCCGTTTTTCGTTGGCCAAGTCGAGGGCACTGGTGGCTTCGTCCAAAATAGCGTAGGGACGGTGATTCAGCAGCAGGCGGGCGATCGCCAGTCGTTGTTGTTCCCCAAGCGACAGCACATCATCCCACGCCAATTCCACATCCAGACCGCCCACCCGATCTGGCAAGTGCGCCAAGTTTACCTCTCCAAGGGCGCGTAAAAGGACATCATCGGGGGTCTGGCGATCGCCACTGGGATAAAGCAGTTGGGTGCGCAGGGTACCCAGCACCATGTAGGGACGCTGGGGTAAAAAAAGCACCTCATCCACCGGCGGACGAATAATACGGCCACTGCCCGTTTGCCAGAGTCCGGCGATCGCCCGCAGTAGCGAACTTTTACCGACCCCACTGGGTCCCATGATCACGACACTTTCCCCTGCCTCAAGGGCAAATGTCACATCCGCCACGAGCCGCCGTGCCAAATTCGGCGTATCCACGGTCACATGCTCTAGGGCAATGTAGGGCTGCTCCACCAATTCAATCTGCGATTGGGGTGGTACGGGGGGAGTTGTCAGCGCCTCATCAAACTCCGCCAAACGCTCGATCCCAGCAATAAACCCCGTGAGGTTCGTAAACTGGTTCACAATGATTGAGAGCGCCCCCAGCACCTGAGAGAAGGCAAAACTGGCTTGGCTAATGGCGCCAAAGTCAATGTCACCGGCAAAGTAGCGGGGAGCAACCACCGCCGCCGGCACGATGATGACAAAGTAGTTATAGGCCGTCGTGAAAAAATCAAGATTGCGCTGCCAACCAATCAAGAGGTTAAAGTTCCGCAGTACCTCCAGAAAGCGCTGCCGCACCTGCACCGATTCTTGGCCTTCACCGCGATAAAAGGCGATGGACTCAGCGTTATCCCGCACATGAACCAAGCCATAACGAAAATCGGCTTCGCGCCGCAGTTGGTTAAAGTTCAGCCAAATCAGGCGTTGCCCAATCAAAACGGTCACAATCGTACCAACAATGGCATACCCCACCAAGGTCAGCGTTAGGGTTTGCGAGATACTCCAAAGAATGCCGCTAAAGGCAATCAGATCAATAATTTCGCCAAGAATAATCAGCAAAAACTGGAGCGAGGTTTGGGTAAAGGAGCGGACATCCTCGGTGATCCGTTGGTCAGGGTTATCAATCTCCCCTTGGTTTTCGATGGTGTAGTAGGCTCGATTCTGGAAATAGCGATCCAAAAAATGACGGGTGAGCCAATCCCGCCAGCGCAACCCTAGATATTCGCGCACATAGCGATAAATGACGACAATCGGTGTCCCCACCACAAAAACGCCAGCATAGACCCAGAGGAAGCGCCAGTAGGTTTCAGCATTTTTCTCCGCCAGTGCCGTCTGGAAGAAGCGCCCGACAAAGCTAATGATCACGTTGAGTCCACTCACGGAGAGGGAAAGCATCAGCAGTAACCCCAAGAGTGCCCACGCTTGCCACCGTGGGAGCAGGGCTGGGCGGAGCAGCGCAAAGACGCCCAAGGGAACAATTACTGTCCCCAGCAGGATACTGCGGCTAAGGGGCTGTGCCCACAGGGAGCGAATCATCGCCATGAGACCGCCGGCAATTTGTCCCATCAGCTCGGGCGCAAGGGCATTGAGGCCAAAGGTAATAGCTGCCGTGAGGCCAAAGAGGACGCCAAACATGAGAGCAATGACCAGAAAAAGCAGCAGGATAAAGATGACACTGCTGCCTCGGCGATCGCGGGGAAAGAAATAGGGCTGGGCAATCCGCAGAAACTGCCCCCAAACACGGGCATCAAAGCGATGGGTCGGCTGCGACATTGGCTTGTTCCTCGACAGAGGCAAGGGGCTACAAGCCTACTATTGTAGTGGGGGTGGCTAGGGAGGAGCACGGATGCGTCAGCAAAAAACAGCACCCACCACATCTCATATCTCGCCATGGCTTTACTGGGGACTCTGGCCAATTCACCGTCTCTTTTTGCCCCTCTACTTTTCGCGGCTGACGATTGTGGGTCGCGAGCACTTACCCAAAGAGGGTCGGTTTGTCCTTGCTCCCAAGCACTGTAGCCGTTGGGACCCTGTCATTTTGCCCTTGGTGTGGCCCTATCCCCTTCGCTTCATGACCAATGCCATTGAGTTTAGCGGGGTGCAGGGCTGGTTGATTCGCCGCTTGGGTGCCTTTGCGGTCAACCTCAATCGGCCCCAGCCCAGTAGTTTGCGCCATGTGCTGGAGATTCTCAATGCCGGTCAGCCGTTGGTGATCTTTCCTGAAGGCGGGATTGTCCCAGATCAAGTGGTCCGTCCCCTCAAGCCCGGTCTTGCTCGTCTTGTCTTGCAGGCCGATCGCCCCCTGCCGATTTTTCCCGTTGGTATTGCCTACGATCCGCAGCCGCAGTTTCGTGCCCGTGTCGCACTTTGGATTGGATCGCCCCTGTGGACACCCGCCGAGCGCGAGGGCAACCTCAAACAACAGGCACAAGAATTAACGCAGCAGCTTGAAGCAGCGTTGTACGCAGCCGTGCTTGAGGCTCGCAAATGTGCGCGATCGCAAGGCTAATTTTTTGTTAACAATCGCACAATTGGCCTAGACAAAGGAAATTTTGTAGAATAAAAGCAAGATTCAGAGCGTCAACACAGGCCTCAATCTCTATAGTTTCTGAGGTTTGAGTGAGCGATCGCCCACGGCCATTAACACTCAGAACTTGTCTTAAACACTCTTAAAGAAGTTAGGAAACCTTTAGTATTGGCGTCATAATCCTAAGAGTTAATTAAGAGAGGGTGCAAACCCTTCTTTTCCTGACTATGCTGAGATTACACTGGCTTGAAAAACATTCGGCACAGTAGGGAAGGCTGTAGGGGAAGTTCAAAGAGGTAGATAAGACCGCTCAATGCTTAGGGGGAACGCAAAAGCTGTTAAGAATGCTACACCCATGAGAAAAATATCAACACTGCGTAACCAGAGGGGAAGTCTTTGCAAAGAGGAATTGAAAGAGGAGCAAATTGTGAGGGAGGTTCTTGAGACCTCGTAAGGTTGCCTGTTGCAGGATGAAAGCTCTCTGTTGTCACCGAGGTTCCAATGATGGTTTCCACACTCCCTGAAAAACAACCCGAAAAACAAAAGGTGACAGGTTATATTCATTCCGTTGAAACCTGTGGCACGGTAGATGGCCCCGGTATTCGCTATGTCATTTTTACCCAAGGGTGTCCACTACGCTGTCTGTACTGCCACAATCCCGACTGCCGCGAACCCCATCAGGGCAAACTCGTAACCGTGGATGAACTGATTGCCGATATTCAGCACTACCAATCCTATCTGCGCCAAGGGGGCGTGACAGTGAGCGGTGGTGAACCCCTGATGCAGCCGGAGTTTGTCCGCGAAATTTTTGAGCGTTGCCACGAGTTGGGATTGCACACTGCCCTAGATACCTCAGGTTATGTGGTTTTGGAGGCTGCTAAGCCGGTGGTGGCGGCAACTGATTTAGTCTTGCTGGACATTAAATCCTTCCTACCGGAAACCTATCGGCGGGTTACCAGTGTCACAATTACCCCCACTTTGGAGTTGGCCAAGTACCTTGATCAGATCCATAAGCCCACATGGATCCGCTTCGTCTTGGTACCGGGGCTGACGGATGATCCCGACAATATTCGCGGGTTGGCGCAATTTGTGGCTGGCCTCAGCAATGTTGAGAAGGTAGAGGTGTTGCCTTTTCACAAGATGGGGGAATACAAATGGCAGCAGTTAGGACTGCCCTATGAACTCTTTGATACCCCAGCGGCGAGTCCAGAGGATGTCCAGCGGGCGATCGCCCTGTTCCGTGAATATGATCTCAACGTTCAATAACCCATTGATTTGAGCCAGTTTAGAAAATCCTATTTCTGAAGGAGTCGTCCATGAGTGCCTCAACCTTAACCAGTTACCCACCCGTTCAAAGCATTGCTGATCTTGAAGCACTGATTGAGCGCGTCCAACGGGCACAGACCCAGTACGCCCAATTTACCCAAGAGCAGGTGGATCACATTTTCCACCAAGCAGCCATGGCGGCCAACCAAGCGCGGATTCCCCTTGCCAAACAAGCCGTGGCAGAAACAGGAATGGGGGTCGTGGAAGATAAAGTCATTAAAAATCACTTTGCCTCGGAATACATCTATAACAAGTACAAAAATGAAAAAACCTGCGGGGTCATTGAGGATGATCCCATTTTCGGTATCCAAAAAATTGCTGAACCCGTGGGGGTCATTGCCGGTGTTGTGCCGGTTACTAACCCCACCTCAACCACGATCTTTAAGGCACTGATTGCCCTGAAAACCCGCAATGGCATTATCTTCTCACCCCACCCCCGTGCGAAGGGGTGTACGGTTGCGGCAGCCAAGGTGGTGTTGGATGCAGCGGTTGCTGCCGGGGCGCCGCCGGATATTATTGGCTGGATTGATGAACCCACCATTGAACTCTCCCAAGCCCTGATGCAGCACCCCCAAATTAAATTGATTTTGGCTACGGGGGGGCCGGGGATGGTAAAAGCGGCCTATTCCTCTGGCCATCCGGCGATCGGGGTCGGGGCGGGCAATACACCGGTGCTCATTGATGCCACAGCCGATATTCCCACAGCGGTGAGTTCGATTCTCCTCAGTAAATCCTTTGACAATGGCATGATCTGTGCCTCGGAGCAGGCGGTGATTGTCGTTGATGAGATCTATGACGCGGTTAAGGCGGAGTTCCAACGGCGGGGTGCTTACCTTCTCTCCCCTGAGGAACGGCAACGGGTAGCACAACTGCTGCTCAAGGAAGGTCGCCTGAATCCAGCGATTGTCGGTCAATCGGCAGCCACCATTGCCCAGATGGCGAATATCCAAGTGCCGCCAGAAACGCGGGTACTCATTGGTGAAGTCAGTGAAGTGGGGCCGCAGGAGCCATTTTCCTACGAGAAACTCTGTCCCGTCTTGGCCTTGTATCGGGCACCCCAGTTCCACAAAGGGGTGGAAATTGCGGCACAGTTAGTGAATTTTGGCGGCATGGGGCATACCTCTGTGCTCTACACTGATCCCCGCAATCAAGATGACATTGCCTATTTCAAATACCGCATGCAAACGGCACGGGTTCTGATTAATACGCCTTCTTCCCAAGGGGCGATCGGGGACCTGTACAACTTCAAGTTGGATCCGTCGCTGACCTTGGGTTGTGGTACGTGGGGCGGCAACGTCACGTCGGAAAATGTTGGTCCCCATCACTTGTTGAACATTAAAACGGTGAGCGATCGCCGGGAAAATATGCTCTGGTTCCGCGTGCCGCCGAAAATTTACTTCAAACCCGGCTGTTTGCCTATTGCGTTGCGAGAACTAGAAGGGAAAAAACGTGCCTTTTTGGTTACTGATAAGCCCCTCTTTGACTTGGGGATCACTGACCCGATTGTGCACACCCTCGAAGAACTGGGCATCAAGCACGACATTTTCCATGAGGTAGAGCCAGATCCGACCCTGAGTACGGTGAATCGCGGCCTAGAACTGCTGCGGGAATATCAGCCCGATGTGATTATTGCCGTGGGGGGTGGCTCACCCATGGATGCAGCGAAGGTGATGTGGCTGTTGTACGAGCATCCAGAGGTGGAGTTTGACGGCCTCGCCATGCGCTTCATGGATATCCGCAAGCGGGTGTACCAACTGCCCCCCTTGGGTCAAAAAGCCATCATGGTGGCGATTCCCACGACCTCGGGGACGGGTTCAGAAGTAACGCCCTTTGCGGTGGTTACCGACGATCGCGTGGGGATTAAATACCCCTTAGCAGACTATGCCCTGACGCCTACGATGGCAATTGTCGATCCCGACTTGGTGCTGCACATGCCCAAGAAACTCACAGCCTATGGCGGCATTGATGCCCTCACCCACGCCTTGGAATCCTATGTGTCGGTGCTCTCGACGGAATTTACTGAGGGGCTGGCATTAGAGGCCATCAAACTGCTGTTTACGTACCTACCCCGCGCCTATCGTTTGGGGGCGGCTGACCCAGAGGCTCGCGAAAAGGTTCACTATGCCGCCACGATCGCCGGCATGGCCTTTGCCAATGCGTTCTTGGGGGTCTGCCACTCAATGGCGCACAAACTTGGCTCCACCTTCCATTTGCCCCACGGCTTGGCAAATGCGCTGATGATTTCCCATGTGATTCGCTACAATGCCACCGATGCCCCCCTGAAACAGGCCATCTTTCCGCAGTACAAGTATCCCCGGGCCAAGGAGCGCTATGCTCAAATTGCCGACTTTCTTGAATTGGGCGGTAGCACCCCAGAGGAAAAAGTGGAGCGCCTGATTGCGGCCATTGAGGACTTGAAGGCGCAGTTAGAAATTCCGGCCACGATCAAGGAAGCCCTCAACAGTGAGGATCAGGCTTTCTATGAACAGGTGGAGAGCATGGCCGAATTGGCCTTTGACGATCAGTGCACGGGTGCAAATCCCCGCTATCCGCTGATCCAAGACCTCAAGGAGTTGTATATTCTCGCCTATATGGGTTGTCGGCGGGATGCGGCAGCCTACCATCCGGCAGAAGCAACTTCTGAATGACGTGGCGGTATATTCCCCCCTTTGCGGCGCCGGGAAAGGTGCAAATGGCGGTGGATCGGTGGCTGTGGCAGTGGAGCGATCGCCCCTGTCTGCGGTTTTACACTTGGTCACCGCCGGCGATTTCCCTTGGCTACAGTCAACGGCACATTCCTGAGCATTGGCACCACCTCCACTGGCAGGGAGAAGCGGTTGAACTGGTGCAGCGACCCACAGGGGGACGAGCTGTTTTGCACCAAGGGGATCTCACGTACAGCTTGGTCGTGTGGGGGTTGGGGCAACGGCGGCGGCAGGTCTATGCCGATTTGTGTCAATTCCTGAGGGTGGGGTTTGCGCGCTTGGGGTGGCCACTTCAATTTGGACAAGAACCCTATCCTTCCCACGCTCCCCTCAATTGCTTTGCACGGGCAACAGGGGCCGATTTGGTTTTACCGACCGGTGAGAAAGTCATTGGCAGTGCCCAAGCGTGGCGGGGCGATCGCGTCCTGCAACATGGTTCGATTGTCCTTCACCCCGACCCCGATCTATGGCAGCAGGTATTTGGCAGTGTTCCCCATCGGCAGTCCCTTCCGCCCTTAGAGGTGGTGCAAACGGCTCTCTTGGACGCCTTTGAGGCGCAGTGGCAGGTAAGGCTGACCCCAGAACCCTTGAGCGATCGCGAGTGGCAAGAAATTAAGGTAGAAATTCACAGCGTGTCAAACTGAGCCTGTGGCTTCCCCGTCTAGGCTATGATTGGCTTGTGGTCTTGAGTATTCCCATGGCACGCTGGCTGACGGCACTTGTTTTAGCCCTTACGCTTCTCATTAGCGGTTGCGCCCCCACCCCGCTCTCCCCCTATGAGCAGGTGCAACAGGAAAGCACCCAGCGCAATGCCCCAGCGGCAGTGAGTCGTGAAGCCACCCAAGGAAGTGAATTTAATCGCTTCTTTCCTCCCGAAGAAAATGGCTTTGAGCGTATCTATGTCCAAGAGAAAAAGGGCTTTGCTGAGGCCAAGCTGAAAAAAGATGGCAAAGAACTGGCGATGCTGGCCATTTCCGATACAATTAGCACCCCTGAGGCCGCCGCCAAGTTTCAAAACAGTCCGATGCAGATTGCCGGCTATCCAGCAGTAGAGGTGGGAACCACACAAACGGCCATTCTGGTGGCCAACCGCTATCAGGTGAAGGTACTCTCCCGTGATCCCAGTTTTACCGCCAGCGATCGCCGCGAATGGATTGAAAAATTTGATCTTGCTGGTTTAGCCCAACTTGCCCCCTAAGGAGACCACCGTGAGCGAAGCTATCTATAAAATCGTTGACCAACTCCCCACTGGGGGCATCACCGTTATGGCCCTCAAGTCCTTGGATTTCATCATTCCCGGCCAGTGGCAAAATATCGTTGGTTTTGATAACACGATCCGCCATGTGACGGGGGAAACGGATCCTAACCTGATTCGCCAAATTGGCGATCGCGCCGTGCGGCTCTTTAACGACAAATCCCAAGGCTATCAGCGGGCACTGTGGCTCTATCAAACCGTCGATAACACTGATGCCCTCCTAGGCGCTGCCGCCCTTGCCAATAAAGTGGGCGAGAAGATTTCCTTCCTCGGCTTCCTTGACAAAATTACGCCCAAGCCTGAGCGGGCGCAATCGATTGACCTCAGTATTAAGCTGATTGTGGAAATTCTCGCCTTTTGTCAAATCAATGGCATTCCCGGTGACAGCCTCGGCGACTTTTTGCGTGCCCTTGCCGACTACAGTGGGGAATCGCTGATGCGGATGGCCGCCCTCATCTGCTTTGATGGCTTGATTCCCCTAGGGCCTGATTTTCTCCTGAAATGCTTGGCAACACTGCAAAGCTTGCAACCCAATGACTTGCAGGAAAACCCCACCTTCAAAGCGATTGGCAGTGTCGTGCCGGGCGGCAATCCCAGCGGTCAATTGGGCTTTATTATTCAGAGCTTTAATGCCGTGCAGGGGTGGATGAATCAATTTGTCAGCAGCCACGAGTTAACCCCCCAAAAAGTCATTAATAGCCTGCAAAACTTTATTGAACTCTCCAAGGACAACCTCGACTACTTGGGTGCCTTTTTGGACATGAGTACTAACTACTACTACCATACAGGCGTCCAGACCCTTGCCCGTCGCCTAATTGAGCGAGCCGTGGCTGAGATTTAGTTCGTTGCGTTTCCTAACCGACAGACGAGGGTTCCTAAATCCACAAACAACTCCTGACTGCGGGGAATCGTCACAGTAAAGGTGCACACCTCCCGTTGAAGTCAGAAACCTTCAGGACATCTCCAGCATGCGTCGGATCGGTTTGAGGGCCGCAAGGCGCACGTCCTCTGGTAGTTCAATCTGGGGCTGGCGATCGCGCATACACAAATAGAGCTTTTCTAGCGTGTTCAAGCGCATAAAGGGGCACTCATTGCAATTGCAGGTTTGATCCTGAGGGGGCGCCGGGATAAAGGTTTTCTGGGGGTTGCGCCGTTGCATCTGGTGGAGAATCCCCGGCTCAGTCACGACAATAAATGTATCGTGGTCTTGGGTTTGGCTGTAGTTGAGCAAGGCCGTCGTTGAACCAATGAAATCGGCATGGCGGAGCACCGCCTCTTCGCATTCGGGGTGGGCAATCACCTGCGCTGTTGGGTAGGCGGCTTTGAGTTCGAGAATGCGCCGCTCTGAGAAGGTTTCATGAACAATGCAACTGCCCTGCCACAGCACCATTTGCCGTCCAGTTTGTGCCATCACGTAGCGGCCAAGGTTGCGATCGGGCGCAAAAATCAAAGGTTGATCCGTAGGAAGCTGCTGGACAATTTTCACCGCATTGGAACTGGTGCAAATAATGTCACTCAGGGCTTTGATTTCGGCAGTGCAGTTGATGTAGGAAATCACCAGATGATCGGGATACTGCGCCTTGAAGGCAGCAAAGGCATCGGCGGGGCAACTGTCGGCCAAGGAACAGCCCGCTGCCAAATCCGGCAGGAGTACCAGCTTATCGGGGTTGAGAATCTTGGCCGTTTCTGCCATGAAATGCACCCCGGCAAAGACAATGACATCGGCATCGGTACTGGCGGCCTGCCGCGACAGCCCAAGGGAATCGCCAATGTAATCGGCGACATCTTGAATCGCCGGGTCTTGGTAGTAGTGGGCCAAAATGATTGCATTCAGTTCCCCCTTCAGGTCTTGGATAGCGGCAACCAGATCAAGGGGGAGGGGTGGTTGGGGGGGAGCAAGGGTGGCAAACACAGCGGATCTTTATTCCTTATTAATCAATTGGCTCAGGTGTCTCTCTATTATAGTAACTTTTACCAAAATTTGTATCACTGGCAACGACTTGTTGGACAAGGGCACGGGCACCATAGCTGACACCGGCAGTGCCTTCACCGGGATGTACGGAATCTCCCACTAACCACAGGTGGGGAATCGGGGTGCGAGTGGCCAAGCCAAAGGGGCCAAAGGTACTCAGACGTTGACCAATGCCACCGACAATGCCATCCATGCGCGCCGTATAGCGCCAGAAGGTGCGGGGGGTTGCCGCTTCACAGTGGACAATGTGCTCTGGCCGCAGATCAAAGAAGCGACCAAGGCGTTCGAGAGCCGTTTGGGTGTATTGCGCCTTCGTGGCCGCATAGTCTAAGTCGGGCTGATGCCAAAAATTCGCTTCAGTAAAGCTCGAAGCAATCAGGGTGCGATAACCGGTCGGGGCACGGCCATCCTGCGGCTGACTGACGGAGACAAAGAGGGAGTTATTTTCGCCAATCGGGCCTTCAGGGTCGTAGAGAAATTGCAAGTGGGGCGGACAACCTTTGGGAATGGCGGCCTCTTTAACGCCAAGGTAAATGACAAAGGCACCGGCGGCGGGGGGCAGCGTTTTTAGGCGGCGGGCATAGCCTGCGGGAATGGCATCGCCAAGGAGGTGGGGCAGGTTTTGGGCAGGGACATTGGCCACAATGTGATCTGCTTCGACCCGCTGACGGGTTTTGGTTTTTAAGTTTTCCACCTGGACGGCGACGGCACGCCCCTGCTCCACCTCAATGTGACGCACCAGATGCCGGGTGTAGATTTGGCCGCCATCCCGCCGCAAGGCAGTGGCTAGCCGCTCACTGAGAACCTGCATACTGCCGTGGAGATGGTAGAGGCCGTGGGGGTCTTGGGAAAGACACAGAGCAGTGGCGGCATAGAGCAGGGCGGTTTCACTGGCATCCACTTGGGAGTAAAGCTTGAGTTGCAGATCCAGAAACTGCCGCAGCCGGCGATCGCCCCCGACACCACAGAGAGTCATCCAATCGGTCACCGTCATCAGGCTAAAGGGCACTGTGACAAGGGTATCGGGACGCAGGGCTTGCACCAGTTGCCACAGATCAAAGCCATTGCGAGGGGGCAAAATTGGCTGCCGCTGTTGGAAGCGCCAACTAATGGCAAAGAGGTGTTCAAGGCCTTGCCAAAATCGCTCACTGCCGGGAAAGTGGTCTTGACGTTCCTGTTGCCAGCGATCGCGATCGCGCCAAACGTTAATGGGCGTTGTTTCCTGGGGCAGATAGACAGCACAGGCGGGATCACAGGGCGTAGCTGCGGGTAGGGGAATATCCAATTCAGCAAAAATCTGGGCATGAATCCCCCCCGGCTCCAAACCCGCCACTTGAGTAGCACCGACATCAAAGGTAAACCCCCGCCGCTGAAATGTGGAGGCACAGCCTCCCAATTGGGCTGCCTGCTCAAAAAGCTGAACGCGATAGCCCCGCCGCGCCAACAACGCCGCTGTTGTCAAACCCCCAATGCCGCCGCCAATGACGACAACCTGCTTTGCCATTTGTATAGTTATGTAAATTACCTGTATCTAGCACTGTAGCCACGTTGAGCCAGTGCTGACAAGGAAAACGGCAATCAACTAGCGCCGCCGCAATTGAAGCTGCTCATAGACCTGCCGCAAAGACACCCCATGATAGGCAAGGGCAACTAGCGTATGGTAAAACAAGTCCGCCACCTCACCGGCGATCGCCTCTGGATCATCGTCTTTGCAGGCCATGACAACTTCTACAGTTTCTTCCCCCAGCTTCTTGAGAATTTTGTTATCGCCCGCAGCAAAGAGACTACAGGTATAGGACTGGGCTTGGGGCACATCGCGACGCTGGCAAACCACTTCATACACCTGCGAGAGGGTATCGGCGGGCGGCGGTTCAATCCATTCCCCCTTGGCACCGTGGCGGTGAAAACAACTGCGCTCCCCTGTGTGACAGGCACTGTGCCCCACCTGTTCGACCGTCAGCAACAGAGCATCACTATCGCAGTCGTAGCGGATACTTTTTACCCACTGCACATGGCCAGAGGTTTCACCCTTGGGCCAGAGTTCTTGGCGCGAACGACTCCAAAACCACGTACGACCTGTTTCAAGCGTTTTTTGTAGCGATTCCCGATTCATCCACGCCAGCATCAACACAGTGCCGTCCAAATAGTCTTGGACAATCGCTGGCACTAAACCCCGTTCATCGTAGCGAATCTCATCGATGGGCAGGCTAAGGGCAGTGGCAGGCATGAATCGTTCGCAGTTCTCAGAAGGGTGACCCGGAGATCACGCCTATCACAAGCATCCCGTATTGCTGCTTCCTTCCGGACCTGACAAGGTTTAGGCGTTGCGATCGCATGATTCCGAGCCAAATTGTATCTTAGCACACGCCATCGAGGTGCATAAATCGCCCTATTAGGAATCTTTATCCCTAGTTTCTTAAAGAAAGTTTATATTAAAGAGGTAACAGCGTAAGATTTGGTAATGCCTATGACCCTTGCTGCACTAATGGTGACGCAGGCGGAGATCCTCCGAGGTCTCTTTCGGACGTTGACGGCAACCAGTTGTCCCTATCGCTATAACTTTCACCTGCATACGATTTGCTCGGATGGCCAGCTAACACCGCAGCAAGTGGCACAACAGGCAATGATCCATGGCCTCAAGGGCTTTGCCATTACCGATCACCATGCGCTAGAGGGTTATTTTCAGGCTCGGACGTACATAGAAGCCTATCCGGGAACGGATCGCCCTGAAGTGTACACCGGCATTGAAATTACCGCCCAACTGCTCGATACCGAAGTCCACATCCTTGGCTATGGCTTCGACCCCCACGCGCCGATCCTGCATCTTTATGCAATGGGCACTGCCCCCCAAGGCGAATTGGCACAGGCGGAACGGGTGATTGCGGCGCTCCATGAGGCAGGAGGCTTGGCAATTTTGGCGCATCCAGCACGCTATCGACTACCTGCTGAACAACTGATTCCAGCGGCGGTGGCACGGGGCATTGATGGGGTAGAAACCTACTACTGTTACGGCAACCCCGATCCGTGGGAACCCACGCCAGAAACTACGGCTTTGGTGCATGCTTTGGCCGCAGAGCATCAACTTCTGGAGACCTGTGGAACCGATACCCATGGCCAAAGTATTCTCGTGCGGCGATGACGGGGACTGAAATTCTGATCACCCTAGGGGCGATCGCCATCAGTTGGTTTGTGCTCCGCTGGCTGATCACTGTCCTCAAGGTCACTCTCGGTACGGGGATTAAAATTGCGCTGATTGTTTTCCTATTGCAAATCTTTTTTGGTATTGGTCCCCATCGCCTCTGGGAGCAAGCGCAGCTTCTATGGTCACAAGTGGCGAGTTATTGGCCGACGCCTTCTTTGCCATCCTCGCAATAGGGAAACATGCAGGTTTCTGCGCGTGTTGAGCTTTGGCGGGCGTCTTTTGTCAGATCGGCCAGAATCCAGTACACTGACTGGCATCAAGCCCCTTTTGCGCCAAGGTCATGACTCAAGCAGCGTGGTTAGAACTGGTCAAATCAGTGAGTGAGCAGGGCGTCCAGTTACCCACCAGCGGACTGAAAATTGGCCGTGCCCCCGATAACGATATTGTTCTCAACGATGTCTCCGTTTCCCGCCACCATGCTTACTTTGGCTGGCAAGAGGGACGAGTCCATTTGACTGATCTTGGCAGTAAGTCCGGCACCCATCTCAACGGCCAACCCATCGTGCCCAATACCCCCATTCCCCTCGAAGATGGCGACTTGATTACGCTGGGCAACTCTGCTGTGCGCTTTCGCCTCATCTGGCAGTACCACGACTATCAACCTCGTGCCACCGAGGTCAGCAAAGATACTGAAGTCCCCGTGATTGAAGTGCGCACAAAAACATGGCGACAGTGTTGGGGGCTACAGGAGCAAACGACGCTTTTGGGAACCCATCCCGCCTGTGATGTGGTGGTGGATACGCCTGAACTACTGCCCTGCCACTTGAAATTACGCTTTGTGGATCAGCATCTGCAAGTGGTGGATCTCAGTGATCCGCATTCAACAATGAATGTGCATTTGGGAGTGGGCGAGAGTTATGCGCTGACGGAATTTGTCACCCTCACCTATGTGGGGCAGGAGTTGCCTGATCGCATTGATACCCAGCGCCATGCCGTTGCCTTTAGCCCAGCAACGGAGTTGCGTTTGACCAGCACAGCAACCGTGTTGGCAATTCCTGAATCAGAGCCAACCTCCACCGTCCCTGTGAAAACCATTTCACTGGTGGGTTACAGCACATTCACCATTGGCCGCGATCCAAGTAATGATTTGGTTATTGAGCACCCAACGGTCTCGCGCCACCATGCCAAAATTGAGCGCCGCAACGCTGATTTGATTCTCAGCGATTTGGGATCGAGCAATGGTACGTTTGTCAATGGTCGGGAGGTAGAAGAACCGACATTGCTGCGGGTGGGGGACAGCATTCGCATTGGCAGCGATCGCCTTGTCCTGAATGTAGATGAAACACTGACCCAGTACGCTGAATCGGGTCATATGCGCCTTGATGCCATCAACCTCAGTAAGGTGGTGGGCAAGGGAACGCAAATTCTCCACGATATTTCCCTGTCGATCATGCCCAAGGAGTTTGTGGCCATCTTGGGGCCTAGTGGTAGCGGTAAGTCAACCCTCCTCGATGCCCTAAATGGATTGCGGCCGGCAACAACGGGCACCGTATTGGTGAATGGCACAAATTTTTACCGCAACTATCAAGCTTTTCAGGCGCAATTGGGCTATGTGCCTCAGAAAAATATCATCCACGAGGAGCTGACGATCGCCCAAGCCTTGGAATACGCGGCAAAACTACGGATGCCCCCCGATACAACCCCAGCGGAACGCCAACAGCGGGTGACAGACGTGTTAACAGAATTGGGACTGAACCATCGTCGCGATGTGCCCATTGCCCGTCTCAGTGGCGGCCAGCAGCGGCGGGTGTGTATTGGGGCAGAATTGCTCACGCAACCCAGTCTTTTCTTCCTTGATGAGGCTACCTCTGGCCTAGATCCGGGCACCGAAGCCGACCTGATGTTTTTGCTGCGGCAGTTGGCGGATCAGGGGCGAACGATTCTGATCATTACCCACGCTACCCAAAATATCCGTGAGTGTGATCTGGTGATCTACCTAGCGGAGGGCGGCCGCCTAGCCTACTTTGGGCCTCCTGATCAACTGTTGCCCTATTTCCGTGCTACCTTTGGCGATCGCTTTAGTGGCATCAAGCTAGAGGATTTCTCTGGCATTTACCGCGCCCTCGACAAGGAGAAGAATCCCAATGCCCCCACCTCAGAAGAGCTAGAGCAAGCCTACCGGCGATCGCGCCTCTATCAGGAATATGTCGTGGGACGACAGCAAGTGCTGGCTCACATGCCCGATGAAAGTCAACGGCGCACCAAGGGCAAATCCCGTCGCAGCAGCGAACCCAAATCCAAAATCTCCCCTTGGCAACAATTTCTCATTCTCACCCGCCGCAACCTGACCATTCTCAGCCAAGATCGCACTCACCTGCTGCTGACACTCTTAATTGCGCCTCTGCTCGGTAGTCTAAGTTTTGTCTCTTGGCAGCGGGATCTCTTTAATCCGGAAACAGGGAGTGCCGGTCAAGCGCTGACGATGATCTTTGTCACCAGTCTGATTGCTGTGATGATTGGTGCGATGACAACGATGCGCGAGTTGGTCAAGGAGGTGGAAGTTTATCGGCGGGAGCGGATGATTGGCCTGCGGCTGTTGCCCTACATTGGCTCGAAGGTGGCGATCGCCCTCGGTCTTGCCCTTTACCAAGCGGCCACCTACCTTGCGGTAACAAAGCTGGCGGTGGATTTACCGGGGGATTGGGGTGTCACTTTTGCCATGTACATCACCCTTGCCCTAGCCATCTTTGGCGGTATGGCGATGGGACTGTTGGTGTCTGCCTTTGCCCCTAGTCAGAACATTGTGCCCCTACTCGTGCTGATGTTTTTAGTGCCACAAATCATTTTTAGTGGGGGTATTCAGCCCGTCTCTACCTTTGGGTTGCCGGGGCAGATTATCAATCATCTGACGGTGATTAAGTGGCCCTTTGAGGCGATGGTCAAGCTCACAGGCATGGGGGAGGACATTGCCAATGATCCCTGTTGGCGCGAACCAGAGGAAGAACGGGAAAAAATGACCGAGGAGATGCAGCGGGATTTTTGTCTTTGCTATGGTCCCGGTCTATTTAAGACCTGCAACTTCCCCGGTATCCGCGCCAAGTATGTCCCCGAAGTGGATGAACCCGCCCTGCCGCGACCAGCGTCTCCCGGCGATCCCCCCAATGATCCAGCAGCGCTCCAAGACTATCTGCAACGGCTGCAAGCCTATCAGGCGGCCATGGATGAGTGGGAACTCAAATATTCTGAGTGGAACCGCCAACGCAGTCGTGCCATCAATGAAGCCCAAGGGATTATTAGCCGCTTCCAGCGAGACCAAGGCTACATGTTTACCGTAGATGTGCAACGCCATTGGCGCCATCAAGGAATTCTCATTCTGGCGATGTTAGTGGCTCTACCCTTCTGCCAAAAACGCCGCGACTTTAGCCGTTGAGACTCTACCATTTTCAGGGGTGAGGTATTAGCCCGAATTCTTTAATAATGGAAAAGCTGTCCTCTTCACGCTTCTATGTCTGCCCCCAATCTCTTGCTCATTGATGGCCATTCCTTGGCTTTTCGTGCCTACTACGCCTTTAGTAAGGGGCGGGAGGGGGGGTTGCGCACCTCCACAGGGATTCCCACCAGTGTGTGTTTTGGTTTTCTTAAGACGCTACTGGAGATTTTGGATCAGCAGCAGGCGGATCATGTGGCGATCGCCTTTGACTTGGGGGAACCGACATTTCGCCACACAGCCGATGAAAACTACAAGGCGGGGCGAGCAGAAACGCCAGAGGACTTTATTGCCGATATTGCCAATTTGCAGGCATTGTTGCGGGCTTTGCGTCTGCCCTTGTTGAGTCAGCCGGGCTATGAAGCGGATGATGTGATTGGCACGGTGGTGTATCGCTTACGACCCCAGGGATGGCAGGTGTCCATTGTCAGTGGCGATCGCGACCTCTTTCAATTGATTGATCGCGAGGGTCAGGTACAGGTTTTGTATCTAGGGCATACCCTTGGCCAACGCAAGCAGGGTCTAGAGGCCTTTGATGCCCTCAAGGTAAAGGAAAAAATGGGGGTTTGGCCAGAGCAAATTGTGGACTATAAAGCCCTCTGTGGTGATGCCAGCGATCGCATTCCCGGTATTAAGGGTATTGGCCCGAAAACAGCGGTGCAGTTACTCAATCAATACCCCACCCTTGAGGACATATACGCCCATATCCACGAGATTACGCCCCCAAGCCTGAGAACGAAGCTGATCAATGGGGAGGCCGATGCCCGCCATTCCCGCACACTGGCTCAAATTGTCCTCGATGTCCCCTTGGAACTCCCCCTCGAGGAACTGCATCTGAGTCCCTTTGATTGGCCAACGCTGGATCACCTCTTGGATCACTTGGAGTTTCGTGCCCTGCGGATGCACCTTCAGGACTGGCACCTCCGCTTGGGGGGGACGCTGCCCGATTTAGAGACCGATCCCGATGACACGTGGTTTTTTGCGCCGACGGATACCCCCGCCCCCTTGAATGTGCAACTCATTGAAACGCCAGAGCAACTGCAATGGCTGATTGCCCAGTTAGAAACCTGTACAGATGTGAGCCATCCCGTGGCTTGGGACACGGAAACCACGGCCTTGAACCCCCGTGATGCGGCTCTAGTGGGGTTGGGTTGTTGTTGGGGGTCGGCTGCGGATCAGGTGGCCTATTTACCCTTGGGACACAAAGAGGGTGAAAACCTTCCCTTGCAAGAGACTCTCACCGCTTTACGACCGATTTTAGAGAGCGATCGCTACCCCAAAGTCTTGCAAAATGCCAAATTTGACCGCTTGGTGCTGCGGTTTCAGGGGATTCAATTACAGGGCGTGGTGTTTGACACGATGCTGGCAAGCTATGTGATTAATCCCGAAGCCAGTCACAACCTCAAGGATTTGTGCCAGCGCTATCTGCCCCTCCAAGCCCAAACCTACCGCAGTCTTGTCGGCAAAGACCAAACCCTGGCAGATCTCCCCCCTGCGATGGTGGCGCAGTACTGTGGCCTTGATGTCTATACCACCTATCTTCTCAAGGAAAAATTAGACGCCGACTTGACCCCACGGCTGCGGCAACTGCTCCTAGAGGTGGAACTGCCCCTTGAACCCATTCTGGCGGAAATGGAAGCCACTGGCATTCGCATTGACAGCAACTATTTACAACAGCTCTCCCAAGCCCTTGAGCAGGAACTAGAGGAATTGCAACACCAAGCTTGGGAGATGGTGGGACAGCCTTTTAACTTGGCCTCCCCCAAGCAACTTAGTGAACTCCTCTTTGGCACGTTGGGACTAGATGCCAAAAAGACTCGCAAAACCAAGCTCGGCTATTCTACCGATGCGGCAACCCTCGAAAAGTTGCGGGATGATCATCCGGTGATTGAGGTGATTGAAAAGCATCGTACCCTTGCCAAACTCAAATCCACCTATGTTGACGTATTGCCAACCCTTGTACGCCCAGACACAGGCCGCGTGCATACGGAATTTAACCAAGCGGTGACCGCCACGGGTCGTCTCTCCTCCTCCAACCCCAATCTGCAAAATATCCCCATTCGCACCGAGTTTAGTCGGCAAATTCGCCGGGCTTTTATGCCAGAGCCGGGTTGGTTGCTGGTGGCAGCCGATTATTCCCAAATTGAGCTGCGCATCCTTGCTCACCTCAGTCAAGAAACTGCCCTGCTAGAGGCCTACCAAAAAGGGGAGGATGTCCATCGCCTCACGGCTCAGTTTCTCTTAGAAAAAACGGACATTAGTGCCAGTGAACGCCGCTTGGGCAAAATTATTAACTTTGGCGTCATTTACGGCATGGGGGCGCAGCGGTTTGCCCGCGAGGCCGGAGTGAGTGTGGCCGATGCTAAGGTGTTTATTCAGCGGTTTTACGATCGCTACCCACGGGTCTTTGACTATCTGCGGCAAATGGAACGGCTTGCCCTCAGCCAAGGCTATGTGGAAACCCTTTTGGGGCGGCGGCGCTATTTTCAATTTGAAAGTTCTGAACTGCACGCCCTGCGGGGCAAGCCCTTGGAAGCCCTAGCCGATGTCGATCCCAGTAAACTAAAGATGAGCAACCATGAGCGCGGGCTATTGCGGGCGGCAGCCAATGCCCCGATTCAAGGTTCCAGTGCCGATATTATTAAGTGCGCCATGGTGAAGCTCGCCCCCTTGCTCTCCCCTGAAGAAGCCCGCCTCCTGCTCCAAGTCCACGATGAATTGGTGTTCGAGATGCCCCCTGCCGCTTGGGAACGACTGCAAACAACAATTCCTGAAGTCATGAGTACGGCAGTTCCCCTGAGTGTGCCCCTTGCGGTGGACATTTACGCGGCGGCTAACTGGCTGGAGGCCAACTAAGGTTGTTGATGCGGCAACGGAGCCACGGGCAAGTTTATTTCTGGCAAATTCTCCTCTGCCTCGTTTGGGGGACGATCGCCCTCTGCTGGCCTGCCGATGCCCAAACGATTCGCCCCTACATTGAGCGTGCCATGGATCAAATTAGTGAGTTTTATCTTGACAATGGAATGCACTTCATTGTCATGGAGCAACACCAAGCGCCCATTATCTCCTTTCTCACCTATGTAGATGTGGGGGGTGTGGATGAACTCGAAGGACAAACCGGTGTAGCCCACTATCTAGAACATTTGGCCTTTAAGGGCACTCGCCGCATCGGCACAACGGATTATGCTGCCGAAAAAGAAAAGCTAGTCCGATTGGACGCCCTCTTTGAGCAACTGCAAGCCACCACCGATGAGCGGCAACGGCAGGCGCTTTTAACGAAATTTGCCGCTGTGCAGCAGGCGGCCGATCGCTACGTCATTCGCAATCAATATGGCCAAATTGTCCAACAGTCCGGAGGCGTGGGTCTCAATGCAACCACATCCGCCGATGCCACCCGTTACTTCTACAGTTTTCCCGCCAACAAATTGGAACTGTGGATGTCCCTAGAGTCGGAACGCTTTTTGGAGCCCGTCTTTCGCGACTTTTACCAAGAAAAGGAAGTCATTCTTGAGGAGCGGCGGCTACGCACTGAAAATTCCCCCACGGGGCAACTCTTTGAGGCCTTTTTGGCCACGAGCTTTCGCCAGCATCCCTACCGCCGACCCGTCATTGGCTACCGTGAGGATATTCAAAACCTACGCCGTGCCGATGTGGAACGCTTCTTTCGCCAGTATTACACCCCCGACAAAATGACAGTGGTGATTGTGGGAGATCTTGATCCCCAAAGGGTCAAAACCTTAGCCAAGGTTTATTTTGGTCGCTATCCCAACAGTGCCGCCAAGACCCCAACGATTCCCCCCGAACCGCTGCAAACGGAGCCTCGGCAAATTACCCTTGAATTGGCTAGCCAACCCCTTTACATTGAAGCTTATCCCTGCCCAGCTTTGCGGGACCCAGCGTACCTCACCTATGAAATGTTGGCACGCATTCTCAGTGGCGGCCGCACCTCCCGTCTCTATCGTTCCCTTGTCCTTGAGCAAAAGTTAGCCCTGAATGTCCAAGCCTACGTGGGATTTCCCGGCAATAAATATCCCAACCGCTTTCTCATCTATGGGGCGCCGGCGCCGGGTCAAACAGCCGCTGCCCTTGCCGCTGGTATTGCCCAAGAACTCAAGGGACTGCAAACAACACCCGTGACGGTGGCAGAGCTGGATCGGGTAAAAGCGCAACTGCGGATGGAACTGCTACAAAACCTGATGTCCAATGAGGGGATGGCCAAGCTCTTGGCAGAGTATGCCGTCAAAGGCGGCGGCTGGCAGCAACTCTTTACCCGTTTAGAGGCGATTAACGACATTACCCCTGCTGATATTCAGCGGGTAGCTCAATTGCTGCAACCTGAGCAGCGAACTGTGGCGCAGATTCAAACCCGCCCATGAGGCCCATTTGGATGGAATGGCTGGGGGCGATCGCCTTCTATACCTGCTTGCCCCTTCCCGCCACTTGGCCGATTCGGTTGGCTGGCGTAGCAAAATGGTGTCCTTGGGTGGGGCTACTGTTGGCAACGCTCCTCTGGGGAGCGCAGTGGCTGCTGCAATTCTTGCGGGTTCCCCCCTTGGTTACCAGTGTCTTGGTGGTAGCACTGTGGTTGGCATTGACCGGTGGCTTGCACTTGGATGGTGCCATGGACACGGCCGATGGTTTAGCCGTTAGGGATCAACAACGGCGACTTGAGGTGATGGCGGACAGCCGAGCGGGTGCTTTTGGCGTCATGGCCGCAATTGTGATCCTGCTCTTAAAAGTCACGAGCTTAAGTCGCCTAGAGAAGGGTAGCGTCTTGGTGTGGGTATTGGTGCTGGGGCGCCTTGCTCAGGTGTGGGCGATCGCCCGCTACCCCTATTTGAAACCCCAAGGTACGGGTCACATCCATAAAGCCAGTTGCACCTTTCCCCGTGACTTCTGGCCGAGTGGTCTGCTTGTGCTGTTGCTCACCCTCCTTCTCCCGCTGCCCTTGGGACAATTCCTCTTTGGCTTGCTTTTAATCCTCTTGATCCCGGCATGGTTTCAGTGGCAGTTGCGGGGGCACACGGGAGATACCTACGGTGCAGTGGTTGAGTGGACAGAAGCCTTGATGCTCGTCTCCTTGACGCTGGGATCAGCGAGTTGATCGGGTAGCCCTACTGCCACTGTGATGATCCCTAAAACCTTGTACCCGGCATCCCGTAATAGGGCGGCGGCGGTTCGCGCGGTTGTCCCCGTGGTGTAAATGTCATCGCACAGCAGCAGCCAGCGCTGTTGTTGCAGACCCTGCCCGAGGCGAAAGGCATTTTCAAGATTGGCTTGGCGTTCTGTGAGTGACAGCTGAAACATCGACTGGGTTGCTCGTTGGCGGATTAAGCCGGCTGGCGCAAGGGGCAGCTCAAGGGCACGGCAAAAACCCTCAGCAATGAGCGCCGCTTGGTTAAAACCGCGGCTCTTTAATTTGTCGCGATGGAGAGGAATGGGCACCACCTGCAAGGGGAGACGCTGCGCCACCTTGGCCTCAAACCAACTCAGGGCTAACCATTGGCCAAAGAGGGCACCCAGTTCGGGGTGGTTGTTGTATTTCATGGTGGCGATCGCCCGCTTGAGGTCTTGCTGATAGTATCCCCAAGGAAAAAGGGGGAGACTGCCCCGCCAGTAGCGTTGGCGTTGGCGCACTTCCCATGCCTTGAGGCGCCGTTCACAATCCCTACAGATCGTTTGGGGACTTGCCCGACCACAACAGGAACAGGGCTGCTGCACCCACAAGGAGGTGAGCGATCGCCACACCTGTGCACCCCCTAGGCACTAACAGTAGGCACTAATATCTTCATGGCACTCATCCGCCAAGTAGCAAAGGGCACGGTAGCGCAACACCATCAATTCCTCATAGAGGGGATTCAGGTGGCACAGGGGCGGAATGTGAATGTGCCATTTTGCAACCACAATATCGCGTTCAAAGGGACACTGGGCGGGGATCAAGCGGCATAGACGATGGGCAAGCTGGCGATCGTGTACCTCTAGATGCTCTAACCACTGCCGTAACGGCCACAGGAGCGTGCGGAGCAAGCGCTGCCCGAACGTGAAAATTGTCATCAACTCAACACCTCAACTCAATCATTGAAGTTGGCAGCGAAAAATCTCCTTCCTCACCTTTTTAAGAAGGCAATTGCAATCAGTTAAACGAATGTCCTAAGAAAGGCAAATTTATCGCTGCATTATTATGGCAAAAGGATTGTTCTGATTCACTTTGGATCGCCCTTAGCGAGGCGCGACATCCCAGAAAAATCTCAATGAAAATCGCATCACGATAGACAATCTCCTTGCTTCACAGGGATTTAGTAGTAATGGATACATTATTGAAGTTAATGATGACTCTGTATCCATCCTTATTTTAGTGACTCCTGTTGAAGTTGACGATGGGGTTTTCCGAAAAGTTGCCCTTGGGTTGTCGTCCTGTGCTCTACAGATTGCCTGTATATCATCGCCGAACTGGCGCAAAGACGTTGGGATTTCCCTTGCAATTTGCCAGCAGAGCCTCCTTCTGCTGGGGAGAGGGAACAATTATTTACTAAGATAGAAAATAACTTAGTAGCGTGCCCCCCCCTTCTAAGGTAATCTGCAATTAGAGTCTGGCATCGGGGAGCAACAGCATGTTTAAGAACGTATTGATTCCAACGGATCTCCATGATGGTCTCCCCAAACTTACCCACTACCTTAAGGCACTGAAAACCGCAGGTGCTCGCAAACTGATCTTCTTCCATGCCCGCCCCATTGATGAGGATGGGGACAAACCCCGCCTACGGGAAGAAAAGCTGCAACAGGCGCGTGAACTACTCAAACTTGATCCCGCTAAAGTGCCAGCGGAGCTGAAAGCAGAGGTGATCATCGAAAATCGCCGCCCCGCCGATGCCATTCTGGACACCGTCGAAAAGCATCAAATTGATTTGGTACTGGCGAGCCGTCCGATTCGCAATCTCTTGGACGAGAAGCTCTTCGGCAGTACAACGATTGAGGTGCTGCAACGCATTAAAGTGCCCGTCATGATTATGCGCCCACAACTGTTGTGGGTCATGACAAGTGCAGAACTCAATCTCCGCTGCCAAAATCTCTTTCGCCATCTGCTCGTGCCCTACGACCACAGCCCCTCCGCCCAACACCTTGTCCAAAAACTGCGGGAAGGCGTGAAAAAGCCCGATCAAACGAGCATTGCGTCACTCACGTTTTGCTGGATTATCAGCGATGCGGGCAAAGGGGAACTGGGAGTTGGCGAACAACGTCCAAAGGCTGAAAAAATTCTTGCCGAGCTAAAGCAAGAATTCACGGGCTATGGTCTCAACGTTGAAACCGAGATTCGCTTTGGTAGCCCTGTCGTTGAAGCCCAACTCGCTGCCCACGATCGCGACATCTATGGGATTGTAGTTTCCTCTGGTTCTGTCGGTAAAATTTGGGAGCTATCAATCCCCAGCTTTGCTGGAGAGATTATTCGCCGTTGCGTCTTTCCCGTCATCTATTTTCCACCCGCTGGTCGCTAATTAACCAGAAGATGGGGCAGCAGAACTACCCCAAAGGCATTTCAATTAGGCACCGACAGTAAAACTTAGCTAATCGTCACTTCGCGGGGTTCCTCAGGCGCGGCGGCCTTCGCTGCTTTTTGCTCCATCATTTCTGAGCGGGCTTCGGCAACTAAGTCTTGGAAAGACTCACTGGCTTCGGCGACAGCCGTCTGTGCCTTTTCATAGGCTTCAAACGCCCACATCAAGCCTGATTTTGCCGCATTGCGAGCTTGCTCTGCCAAGTTGTGACCGGTCATTGAGTCAACGGCACCCACAACGGGGGCAACAGCAACAGCACCAACCCCAAGGGCAAGCACGGTGAGTGGTTCTAAACCAAGTAACAGGGCTTCAAACTCCATTCTGCGGCATCCTCCAAAGAAAAAGAAATGATGAGCACATCGCACCCATGATAGCAAAGGTGCAGGGAGAGCAACGTCCCCACTGACCTTAATCGCTGATCAGGCGCCCTTATGCACGGCTGCGGCAAAAACTAACAGAGCTTCAAGGCAGTACTAGGAACCTCATCCCAAGAGGCAACGGTGCGCAGACGCACGTGCCAACCGGCTGCTTTTTGTTCTGTGGTCAAGTTTTTTTCAAAGGATTGCACACACTCTCTTGCCTGAGCTTCATCACGACAGGCAATGCAAGCATAAAGGAGACCGGAGGGATCGATTTGCTCGCTCACCCAAATAGTTACCATAGCTCACTCCTTGGCACAGCTGGCCATCTGGCGGGATGATCTACAGCCCTTTTCACGTCGATCGCACACGCTCACGCTCAACACTGTGAAAGCCAGTCTCGGTGAAGATGGCATCCCCTAGATGTAGCCTGTATTTCAGAAAAGGGCTATATCTCCAGCCTAGGCGAAATACACAGCGATCGTCACCCTTTCTTAACAGGGCTTTAGAAGTGCAGCCAACGCTGCCAGTAATCGATCAATGTGCTCAGGGGTGTGATCGGCTCTTAGGGTGATGCGCAGACGACTAAAGGGCACAGTCGGTGGCCGTACCGCCGCCAGCCAACATCCAGCCTCTTGTAATGTCTGACCCCATTGGACAACAGTGGCTGGATCGGGAGCAGGCAGGCAAAAGATGGGGGTCGGTAGCGGACGGGGCAAAACGGGGCAACCCAATTCTTGCAGTCCTTCTTCTAGTTGTTGAATGCGCTCCTCTAGAGCTTGGCGTAGGGAAGGCTCGGTCTGTAGTTGCTCAAGGGCAGCAAGGGCAGCAGCAGTGTCCGCCGGTGAGAGTCCAGTGCTATAGATCCATGTGCTGGCACGGTGTTGCAGATAGGTGATCAGAGCTTGGGGGCCAGCAAGGTATCCCCCTAAACTGCCAAGGGCTTTGCTGAGGGTACCCATTTGAATGACGGTCGCACTAGATTGCCCCAAGGCGGCTAAGGTACCGGCACCGTTGGTTCCCAATACCCCTGTACCGTGAGCATCGTCCACTAGCACCATGGCTGTGTAGGCCTCGGCTAGCGCCAATATCTCCTCTAGGGGGGCGACATCCCCATCCATACTGAAGACACCATCCGTGAGGATCAGACAACGGCGGTATTGGGAGCGATGGGTTTCTAGGAGTTGGGCAAGGGCAGCGACAGTGTTGTGGGGGTATTCATAGAACGTAGCATGACTGAGGCGGGCGCCTTTTTTGAGACAGGCATGATTGTAGGCATCCCCCAGTACCAAGTCCCGTTGATCCACCAGTGCAGCAATGGTACCGAGATTGGCGGCGGTACCGGAACTAAAGACCAAGGCTGCTTCTGTACCTTTCCACTGGGCGATCGCTCGCTCTAGTTGTTCATGGAGGTGACGCTGACCACTGAGAAGGCGAGACCCGGTCGCCCCGGTGCCCCACTGTTTGATGGCTGCGATAGCGGCTGCTTTTACCTGCGGATGGTTGGCCAGACCCAAGTAGTCATTGCTGCAAAAGTTAATCAATGGGCGGGGCGGCTCGCCAACATTAACCACTGCACCGGGGGAACCACTGAAGGTTGGCTGGCGGTACCAATGGGCACGCTGTAATGTTTTGAGGGCAGGTTCTAACCACGCAAAGGGATCACTCATCGGCGGTGATGCAGACCGATTTAGAGGCTGTTTAGAGGCTATTTAGACCAATACATGGCGGGGCGATCGCGGGGAACGAGACGGCGGTTTATACCCATTCTGAGCATAGCGGCCATTCAATGGTTCAAGGTGTAGCCGATAACCCACATTGCGCACGGTTTGAATTAGGCGCGGCTGCTGTGGATCTACTTCAATTTTCTTACGCAAAGATAAGATATGCGTATCCACGGTGCGGGGATTGTCAATGCTCTCTGGCCAAGCTCGCCGTAGCAGTTCCTGACGACTCAAGGGCGTGCCCCCCATTTGCGTCAGAACATAGAGTAGGCTAAATTCCTGCGGTGTCAAATCCACTAGCACATTGCGTACCACCACTCGCCGCTGCACCAAATCAATTTGTAACTCACCTAAGTTGAGAACACTGGGTAAACAGGGGCGTGCTCGCCGTGCCAAGGCCTCCACGCGAGCCAAGAATTCCTGCATGCCAAAGGGCTTGGCCAAGTAATCATCGGCACCTGCCCGCAACGCCGTCACGACATCCGCCTCCTCCTCATGGGCGGAAAGAACTAAAATCAAAACAGTGTTTTGGTAGTGAAGCCAGCGGCATAATTCCAAACCATTGCCCTCATTCAAGTCCAGATCGAGAACAACCAAATCGGGATGTCGCAATTGAAATACTTCCTGCCCCTGTTGACAACCACTGGCAAGATGAACAATGTGCCCCACTTGCTGTAGGTGCCAGCCAAGCAGGGAACGCAGGTGGGGGTTACTTTCAATAATTTCAACGTGCATCAACATGAATACATCCCCACAACAACAGCGGCGTAACGGGAAAAGAAATCTGTTCTACATTTTTGGGAGACGCTACGAGAACCTGTAACAGGATGGCAATGTCTGGATGAATTGGATGCTAATTTAGCAAATTTAATACCAACGATTTCGTAACGACTAATACTTTAGGGTTTCTTCTTGTTCCCGCGACAGAAAATTTTTATTCCATCCCTTTTTTAGAATAAAGGGTAAGTAGGGGTGATGTGTCCGCCGCCACCACAGCGGAACTGTTCCTTGCCGATAGCGGTTTCAACTGTTTTGAGAGTATTCAATCCCTGTGAAAAGGGCAGTGCTCTTGGAGTGACACAATAGGGTGGGGTTTCTTAACAATCGGTATGGCTGTACCCATTCTTCAACTCGTGGCAGCGGATGGTTCACGACAGCACATTCAATTGGGGCGCGATCGCGTGCTGATTGGTACCGACCCCCAAAGTCAAGTCATTCTTGCGGGCGAAGGGATTTCCCGCCACCATGCGCTGATTCTGGCCACAGAGAGCGGTTACCAAGTGGCGGATTTGGGTAGTGCCAGCGGTACTTTTCTAAATGGAACGAAACTGCGGCCACGCACCCCTGTGGCTCTGAAGGCGGGCGATCGCCTGCAAATGGGTGACTTTGAAGCCATTTTTGATCCAGAGGGCATGGCAACAACGGCACTGCCGGGTACGGTGGTCATGGGGGCTGCGAGTACGCCTATTTTGCAGGTAGCGACGCCCCAATGGTTACAGGAGTTTCCCCTCCTTAAGGAGGAACTGATTCTCGGTCGCGATCCCAAGGCGGACATTACCATTGAGCATCCTTTTGTGTCTTTCCACCATGCCAAGTTGGTGCGATCGGGCGATCACTACAAAATTATTGACTTGGGCAGCAAAAATGGCCTCCACTGGCGCGGAACAACAGTTAGTGAACATGCCTTGGCACCGGGGGATGTGATCCATGTGGGGGAATCCCTGCGGTTGACATATTTGTTGATGCCTGCCACTGAGGTGGTGCAGCAGACTCGACCGCTACAATTGCGCGATCGCCAGCAGGTTCGGATTGGCCGAGATCCCAGCAATGATATGGTGCTGGATCATCCTGTTGTCTCGCGCTTCCATGCTCGCCTCTATCTCCAAGACGGACAGTGGTACGTTGTTGATTTGGACTCCGCCAATGGCACGTTTGTGAACAACCAGCGCCTTGAACCCCGCAAACCTGTGGCCTTGCCAACAGGTGCGTTGCTACGCATTGGGCCTTATAGTTCGCTGTTCACCCCCGATGAAACCATTATTCCCCACAATGACAGTGGCAACCTGCGCCTTGATGCCATTCACCTCAGCAAAACTACTGCTAAGGGAACAAAGCTCCTTCAGGACATTTCCCTGTCAATTTTGCCCCGTGAGTTTGTGGCCATTGTGGGTGGGAGTGGTGCCGGTAAATCAACGCTCGTCGATGCGCTCAACGGCTTTCGCCCCGCCACGGGGGGCACGGTACTAGTCAACGGTTACGACTTATATCGCTACTTTGGGACATACCGCACCCAGATTGGCTATGTACCTCAGGATGACATTATCCACAGTGAGCTAACGGTGGCTCAAGCCTTGGACTATGCCGCACGACTGCGCCTACCCGCTGACTTTAGTGAGAAGGAACGACAAGCTCAAGTGGATCGGGTGCTTGCTGAGTTGGAGTTGACGGCACGCCGAGATGTGCTTGTCAGGCAGCTAAGTGGGGGTCAGCGCAAGCGGGTGTCAATTGGTGTGGAACTGCTCACCCGCCCCAGTTTGTTTTTCCTTGATGAAGCCACCTCAGGGCTAGATCCGGGAACGGAGACCCAAATGATGCGGCTGTTGCGCCAGTTGGCGGATCAAGGGCGGACGATTTTGCTGATTACCCATGCCACCAAAAATGTCATGCTCTGCGATTTGGTGGTGTTTTTGGCACGAGGCGGTCACCTTGCCTACTTTGGACCCCCGGATCAGGCTCTCAGCTATTTTGATGTCCAAGATTTTGATGAAATTTACCTCAAGATTGAGAGCGAACCTAATCCAGCCGTATGGCAGCAGCGCTATCGCCAGTCCCATTTGTATCAAACCTATGTCGTGGAGCGCCAACGCCCCCTCAATGTTGATACAGGGGCAACCCGTCAAGTTCAACCCCAACGCCCCAAAACAACCCTGCCTCAAGTGGCACCGTGGCGGCAGTGGTGGATTCTCACCCAGCGGAATCTTGCCATTTTGCGACAGGATCGGGCGGCACTCATTCTCATGCTCTCCCTGGCGCCGATTTTGGGAGCCTTGGATTTTGTCCTCTGGAAGCCAACGATTCTCGATCCAGATCAGGGGGATGCGGGGCAGGCGTTTACAATGGCCTTCGTCACTGTGCTGATTGCGGTGATGGTGGGGGGCCTAGCGACGATGCGGGAAATTGTCAAGGAGCTGGAGATCTATCGCCGGGAACGGATGGTGGGGTTGGGGCTGTGGCCCTATATCTTCTCGAAGCTTGGATCGGCGGTGGTATTGGCACTGTACCAAGCAGCCGTCTTCTTGGTGATGAAGTTTTTGGCAATAGATCTCAGCCTCGGTGTTGGGGCGATCGCCGGCCTTTACGCAACGCTGTTTCTGGTGACCTTTGGTGGCATGGTAATGGGGCTACTCGTTTCTGCCCTCTCACCCACCCAAACAGTGGCTCCTTTACTCACCATTCTCTTTCTCGTGCCCCAGATTACCTTTGCGGGTGCCATTATTCCCCTGAAGGATCTAGGGGGCGTGGGCAATTTGATCAGTGATGTCACCCTGACCCGCTGGGGCTATGCCAATGTCGTTTCCCTTTTGGGATTTGGTCAGGATGTGGCGCGGGATGCCTGCTGGCAGCAACCGAAATTGGTACGGGAGAAGCTGAGTCCCGAAGCCTTGGAACAGTGTCCCTGCTTTGACGATAACCTCTTTCGACGGTGTCGCTTTCCGGGAGTGCGCAAGGAATACCACCCCGCTGTGGATCAACCAGAACCCCCACAACCCCGCGAACCCGGTGATCCACCGCCACTGCCCAATTCAGTCTTAGAGTTTGATCAGGCCTATCGCGATCGCGTCCAGGAGTACAATCAACGGGTCAAAAACTATCAGGCAGCCATGGAGCGCTGGCAAGATGAATTTGCGCTCTGGAAAGAGCAGCGGGGGCGGGCGATCGCCAGCGGTGAAGCCCTGATTGATCGCTTTTGGAGTCTCCAGGGGCACACGTTCAATGCCAACGTGAGTGCCAACAATCTGCGGCTAGGGGGCATTATTGGGTTGATGCTGGGACTAGTGGGGGTATGTCAGAAGCGCAAGGATATTCTCTAGTCTCTGAAACGCTGCTAGCGCTTGAGTAGCCGATGCGTCAGCAGGCCAGCCCCGATGGGCAAACCAACACCACCGCCGACAAAGACCACCGACCCCATGCTCCCTTTGAGCCATTTCTGAAACGCTGTGTATTTTTGGGACACGGCACAGCCCATTGAACCAAGGGCAAAGGCCAGCCAAGCAGAGATGATCCAGCAGGGCACAAACAAAATGCTTGGAACAAAACAGCCCATTGAGGTGGCGAAGCAGCCCGGATATTTTTCTGGTGTGTTCTCCTCTGCAGCGCTCATGCAGGGGTTAGGCAGCTAACTGCTCCAAGGTGCGGGCAACTGCTGCCAAGGCAGCATCAATCTCCTCGGCACTGACAATCAGGGGCGGGACAAAGCGCACCACCTTGGGGCCAGCGGGCACGAGTAATAGCCCCTCACCAATGGCAGCTTTGACGACATCCGCCGCCGTGAGAGGGATCTCTGGTTTGAGTTCTAAACCATTGATCAGACCCCAGCCGCGCACCTCAGCAATGACATGGGGATAGGCTGCTGCCAGTTCACGTAGTCCTGTCCGCAGTTGCTGCCCGCGATCGCGCGCATTTTCGAGGAGATGCTCTTTTTCAAGGGTTTCACAAACGGTGAGCGCCGCTGCCGTGGCCAAGGGGTTACCACCAAAGGTACTGGCATGATCCCCCGGCTGAAAGACGGCACAAAACTCCTTGGCAATCATCGCACCAATGGGAACGCCGCCGGCAAGGCCTTTGGCGGAGGTGAAAATATCGGGTTCAACACCGAGGGTTTCATAGCCCCACAGGGATCCCGTGCGACCAATGCCCACTTGGACTTCATCGAAAATCAGGAGAATGCCTTTTTCGGTACAGAGTTGGCGTACCTGCTCAAAGTAGGCGCGATCGCCGGGACGGACTCCCCCCTCTCCCTGTAGCGGTTCCAACAGAATAGCGGCCACTTGGGGTTGAGACTGATCTAGTTGCTCAACAAGGCTCTGCAATGCCGCAAAATCGTTGTAGGGCACATAGGCAAAGCCGGGCACCAAGGGGTCAAAGTGTTGTTGGTATTTGGGTTGACCCGTAGCCGTAATTGTGGCTAACGTCCGCCCATGGAAGCTGGCATGAGCCGTAATGATGATCGGGTTGGCAATGTGGCGAACCGTATGGGCATATTTGCGAGCCAGTTTAATGGCCGCTTCATTGGCTTCCGCACCAGAATTGCAGAAAAACACGCGATCGCCACAGGAGTGATCCACAAGCCACTGCGCTAGCGCCCCCTGTTGAGGAATGTAATAGAGATTAGAGACATGGTGCAGGGTTTGGATTTGCCGACTGACCGTCTCCACCAAGGACGGATGGGCATGACCGAGGGTACAAGTAGCAATCCCCGCCACAAAGTCCAGATAGCTGCGGCCTTGATCATCCCAAACGCGGCAGCCTTCGCCGCGCACCAGCGTGATGGGAAAGCGACCATAGGTGGTCATCACCACTTGGTCAAAGGCATCGGTACTAAAGGGGAGTGGGGGAGCAGCAACCATTGACTCTGGACTCACAGCAAAAACTCCCTGCTATCTTAGCATCTCCCTCTCGCCGTAGCAGGGCAGTTGCAGCCATCTCTATAATTAGTGCTTATTGACCCCAAAGAAGGGCTTCGCTACACTACACCTAGTATTTAGCCATTGAGTCCTGCCCCTATGGTGCAAAATCCTCCCCGTCCCCAAACCACTTTCCCCGCCACTGCCCCAACAGCCTATCCCGTGTTTTACCGCACCTACAGTCGCCAAAATGAAGCAGGTGAGCGGGAGAGTTGGCAACAGGTGTGCGATCGCACGCTCCAAGGCCTGCAAGAAGTAGGACACCTCACTGAGGCAGAAGTGGCGTTGCTCCGGGAAATGCAGCAGGAGCTAAAGGCGCTGCCCTCTGGGCGCTGGCTGTGGGTGGGAGGAACTGATTGGGTACGCCAGCCCGAGAACTTTTCCGGTGCCTACAACTGCACTAGCACCAATGTGGTGGATTGGGATTCCTTTGGCCTAATGATGGACTTGGCCATGCAGGGCTGTGGCACAGGGGCAATCCTAGAGCAGAAATACATCTCCCAGTTACCCCCCATCTGCAATCGCCTAGAGGTGACCGTTGTCGGGGAAATTGGCCAAACCCCCAAGGAAGCGCGCCAAGAGCAAACCACCGTAACCCTGACGGGGCAAACCTGCCAAATCAACGTGGGGGATAGCCGCCAAGGGTGGGTGAAGTCCTATCAAACACTTCTTGAACTAGCCAGCAACCCCCAACTCGGTGGTTCAGTTCAGGTGACGATTGACATTAGTGATGTGCGTCCCACGGGTGAGCGGCTCAAGGGCTTTGGGGGGGTTGCCAATCCAGTAAAGCTACCCAACCTCTACCACCGTTGTGCGGCCTTGTTGAATGCGGCGGTGGGCCGCCAGTTGACCTCTGTCGAGTGCTGTCTGCTGATTGATGAAGCCGCTGTGGTGGTCGTTGCTGGCAATGTGAGGCGATCAGCCGGCATGCGTCAGGGGGCAAGTGATGATGAGGCTTTTGCCCAAGCTAAACAAAATCTCTGGCAGCAGGATGAGCAAGGCAATTGGCGCATTGATCCGAAGCGGGATGCCCTGCGCATGGCCAACCATACCCGTGTCTTTCACACTAAGCCAAGCCTTGAAGAATGCATCAATGCGGTGCGCAGTCAGTTCTATTCAGGGGAAGGTGCCATTCAATGGGCAGGGGAGGCGATCGCCCGCGCCAATGTCGATCTTTTGACCACCCCTGAACTGAAGCACGCCTTCCTCCGTGCTTATGAAAACCAACAGGGAGAGGCTTTTTTGCGGCAACTGTTGCCCACCATGGATCAGCGGGAGCTGGCTCACCGCTTGGGTCGTTATGGCCTCAATCCCTGTGGTGAAATTGTCGGCAGTGATTTCCACTGCAACCTTGCAGAAATTCACCTGAATCAAATTGATCCAGCGGATACGATAACCCAAGAAAAAGCCTTCAAAGCCGGTGCGCTCTCAGTGGCAGCGCTGTTGAACCATCGTTTTGTTGTCGATCGCTATCAGTACTCCCGCGCCATTGATCCCATTGTGGGTGTGAGCTTTACGGGGCTATTTGATTTCTTTGTCCATGCCTTTGGTGTACCTTGGTTGGAATGGTGGGCAGCGGGACGATCCGATACCCTCCAAGGGCGCGAATTCAAAGCCCAAGAAGCAGCCTTTCTGCAACGCTGGCGGCAAATTGTCCATGACACGGTCTGGGAGTATTGCGATCGCCACGGCCTCAAGCGTCCCAATCGCTGTACCACCGTCCAACCCTCCGGCACCAAATCCCTACTCACGGGTGCCTCCCCCGGCTGGCATCCCCCCAAAGCCCAACGGTTTATCCGGCGGATCACCTTCCGCAAGGGCGACCCGGTGGCCATGGCCTGCTATGACTATGGCTACAATATCATTCCGTCCCAGTCCGACAAGGATGAGACGGGTAAGCTCCTTGATGATCCCTTTGATCCGCGGTGTAGCGAGTGGCTGGTAGAAATTCCCGTTGCTGTCTCTTGGGCAGATCTGCCGGGGGCAGACACCATTGACATTAGCCAGTTTTCCGCCTTGGCGCAGTTTGACTTCTATATGCAGGTGCAGCAGCACTATACCACCCACAACACCAGTGCCACCATTGAGCTACGCGAGCCTGAAGTAGAACCCCTTGCCACTGCCATTTACACAGCCATTCAGCAGGATCAAGGGTATATCTCTGCTGCTCTCCTAGCCCGCTTTGATGCCCATGAAACCTTCCCCCGCCTCCCCTTTGAACCCATTAGCAAAGAACGGTACGAGCAGGAAGTGGCAGCCGTTGCCCGGCGCAAGCGGGTCAATGATTTCCATGAAGCCCTCTCCCGCTATACCCAGCCTTTGATGGAAGCAGGGCCTGCCGGCTGTGACTCCGACAAGTGTCTTACATCCTAGGAGAGTTAGGGGGATGCCCTCCCCCTTTATTGAGTTCTTAGTATTTAGGCAACTTTGTAAACCAGTTCTTCTTGGCGCGATCGAGTTGGCCTTGAACCATGCCCGAGACCATACTAAAGTCTGCCCCGGAAATATCGGCACCGGTAAAGTTCGCGCCTGAGATCGAGGCATCCTGCAATTTTGCCCCCTTCAAATTCGCCTTCTCAAAGTTGGCTTGCACCAGATAAGCACCACACAGGTTGGCGTCGCTGAGGTTGGCGCCTTGGAGATTGGCTTCCCGCAATACGGCATTGGTGAGGATGCAGCCCTTCAAATCGGCATTGGTAAAATTGGCATTGGCAAAATTAGCACCTGAGAGATCCGCATTGCGCAATACAACATTCGAGAGATCGACATCCACAAAATCCCGTTCTCCCCGTTTATAGGCTGTGATAACCTGTGCTGCCGTCAGCCGTGGGGTAACTTTGGGGCGCAAATGCTGCCCCGGACCTGTGCCTACAACAGGGGGGCCACCCAATTGTGTGCCTGTCATTCGCGATTGTCGCAATCGAGCGGCTTGGGCATTTTGGCTCACCGAGGAGGCATAGCTAGAGGGTTTAGCTGACCTTGGCACCCGCGGTTGGCCTTGACTGGGGGGCGCCGAAAGGGCACTACTAAGGTCATCATCCTCTGCTGCAACGGCAGGGGCAGCCACAGCAGTTGTTTGTTTGGTCTGAAGGCGCTGTAGATCGGCTAAGACATCTGTCGCATTTTGGTAGCGATTTTTGACGGCATCCTCCAGCATTTTGTCGAGGAGGGCAGCAAACTCAGGGGAAATATTTTTCACATACCGCTTCCAATGCCATTCGCCCGTGCGCGGATCCCGCTCAATTTCTTTAGGGGATTTACCCGTCAGGAGATAGACACAGGTAACACCGAGCGCATAGATATCACTGGCGTAGATAGGACGCATGGCCATTTGCTCTGGTGGCGCATACATCGGTGTGCCCACAGCAAAGCTCGTAAATGTGGATAGTTCTGGGGCATTTTCCACCATCGCTTGGGTGACTTTGTCTTTGACTGCACCAAAGTCGATGAGCACCAGCTTGTTGTCAATATCACGGCGGATTAGATTGGCGGGCTTAATGTCGCGGTGGATCACACCATTTTTGTGCAGGTAATCGAGGATGGGTAAGACTTCTTGCAAAACCTGTTTTACCTCTTCCTCGCTTTTGGGGCCAAAGCGTTTGACCTCCTGTTGCAGGGTGAGGCCACCCACATATTCTTGGACGAGATAAAATTCATTGTCATTTTCAAAGTAGCCAAGGAGGCGAGGCAGTTGGGGGTGATTGCCAACTTTGCCAAGGGTGGTTGCTTCCCGCAAAAAGAGTTCTCGTGCCATTGCCATGATATGGGGAGCCGTGGCTGCGGGTCGCAACTGTTTAATCACACAACTAGGATTGCCCGGTAGTTTCGTATCCACGGCCAAAAAGGTCGTGCCAAACCCCCCCCGTCCCAAAACTTTAATGGCCTTGTATTGATCATTCAGCAAAAGTTTGCTGCCACAGGCTTGGCAAACGTCTAAACCATCAGGGTTGTCTGGCTTGACACAGTTCGGATTTAGGCAGTAACTCATAAGCAGCCAAGGGGATGAACAGCATGCTCAACAGGGAGGTGAGGGGGTTCAATACTAGGATTACCTATTTTCCAGTCAAAACTTACAGGAAAATGCCCCACCGCTCGCATGATTCAGTAGTTTCCACAGGACGACTCCGTACTTTTACGATACTCTTTTTTCTTTGCCTCACCCTATCCGTGAAATTACGGAAGTTTGACAAAAAGCTTACAGCCCTTTCCTAAAATATGAGATGCATAGGGAGGAAGCTGATCCTGCCCGACAGTAGCTTTGACTGTTTTGAGGGTTTCCCAACCTTGTGAAAAGAGCCTTCGGTATGATACAAGGGTAGCACTTCATCATCCCTGCTGTGGCTTTGGCTATGACCCCACTTGTGACAACTGATGCTAAAGATTCCCTGTGCGATCGCCAGCAGGTTTTGGCGTGGTTAACGGAAAATGTGCCTGCGCCACGACTCCAACATATCCTGCGGGTAGAAACGATGGCGGCGGAGCTGGCTCTCCACCATGGCTTGGATGTGGATCGGGCGGCGTGGGCGGGGTTATTGCACGATTTGGCAAAGTACTTTCCACCGGAGCGGCTATTGAGCATGGCACGGGAGGCGGGGTTGCCGATTACGGAGGTGGATGAGGCGGATCCCCACTTGCTTCACGCGGATGTGAGTGCCCTTGTGGCGCGGCAGCAATTTGGCATTACCGATGAACAGGTCTTAGCAGCCGTTGCCAACCATACCTTGGGCCAGCCGGGCATGGATGCCTTAAGTTGTGTGGTCTTTTTGGCCGATAGCTTGGAGCCAGGGCGGGGGCAGACGGTCGAACTAGAGGAATTGCGCAAGGTGGCTCACCAAAATTTACAGGAGGCGGTGTGGCGAGTGTGCGATCGCACGCTGTTGTGGTTGGTTGACCAGCATCGTTTAATTCACCCCCGCATGATCCTCACCCGCAACTGGGCAATGCAGGTGGCACCCGCCAAGCCAAAAAAGACTGAGAAGAAAGGCGCCGCCAAGGTTTAGAGCCTGTCCCTTGCTACCCTAGAAAGCAGGTTTGATCTTGGAGTTGCGTTATGACTACTGCTTCAGCAACGGCTGTTCCCGGTATTTTTTCAGGGGAATTTGTCCAAGAAACCCTCGCTCTAACCCGTCGCTTGTTTATTCAACTGCAACGCCGCCCCTCTACACTGGTGGCGGGAGTGGTACAACCCTTAATTTGGCTGATCCTCTTTGGTGCCCTCTTCCAGAATGTGCCGCAGGGTCTCTTTGGCGAGAGTACCAATTATGGCCAGTTTCTCTGCGCCGGCATTATTGTCTTTACCGCCTTTAGTGGTGCCCTCAATGCAGGGTTGCCGGTGATGTTTGACCGTGAGTTTGGTTTTTTGAATCGGCTGTTGGTGGCGCCGTTGGCCTCGCGGTTTTCGATTGTTCTTGCTTCGGCGTTGTTTATTACCAGCCTGAGTTTGATTCAGGTGGTGGCGATCGCCAGCTTGGGGGTACTGCTGGGAACCGGACTACCGAATTTGGCGGGCATTGGTGTGGTTTTGGCCACCGTACTGATCTTGGTCTTTGGTGTGACAGCCTTGAGTCTCGGACTCACCTTTGCCTTGCCCGGACACATTGAACTGTTGGCAGTGATTTTTGTCATCAACCTACCCTTACTTTTTGCCAGTACTGCCTTGGTTCCCCTGTCGTTTATGCCCCGTTGGTTGCAGTGGATTGCTAGCCTCAACCCCCTCAGCTTGGCCATTGAACCGATTCGCTATGTCTATTTGCACCCCGATTGGCAGTTTAGCGATGTGGTCATGGTGGCGCCTTGGGGATCGCTAAGCTTGGGCGCGGCACTGTTGATTCTTTTGGCTGTTGCCGTGGGGATGAGCCTACTCATTCAGCCTCTATTGCGGCGGCGCTTGGCCTAAACGACCCGCAGCGTGAATCCTTGGGTGCACCACTCCCGCACATCTAAGCAAAATTCATTGCCTTCGGGTTCACTGCTGAGATCCGTCAACAGCCCTAGCACTAAGGCCAAACTCTCTTCGCCCGAAAGCAGGAAGGGTTCTGAATGATTAGGGTGACTGCTTAGTTGACTGAAGCGGGTGAAGGGACGGTGGCTGCTAATGATAAAGACCTTGAGCCACTGACAGGGGTGATTCAGTGTCCATGTATAGAGGGGGACGTTTAAGCCGGGGGCAACCACCAACTGCCACGACTGCGGTTGCAGGGGCAACAGCAGAATCCCCTGATTGCTGTCCCAAGCAAAGGCAACGATATTGAGGGGGCGATCGCCATAATTGTAGAGGCTCCAGCGACAGGTCTCTCCCTTGGCCAAGGTGAGGGGTGTTTCTAAGTTCGTGGCTGGTAGCTTCGTGCTCAAAACATCCGGGAAGGGAGTGGGGCTGCGGGGCGGAGATTGGCGGCTCAGGAGTTTTGCCGTAGGCGATAGTTGTTCAAGCGTTGTACACACGGCCACCTGACTAGAGGTGGGATTCAGGGTCAGTGTCAACCATTTCTGAGCAAGCAGGGCACTGAGCAGGGGACTCAGGCGGCGGATGCCTACTTTGGCGGCTTCAGTGGTACCACCGCAACTGGGCTGGAGTAAAGTTCCCACCGGCCATTCCAGCCCATAGCTGCCCACTGTTTCACTTTTGGTGAGAACCACATCTGGCAGGGAGTCACTGCCGTTGAGTACGGCAACTTTCTCTTCGTTGGTCAGGGCATTGATCGCATCTACCCGCTCGATTTTGCTCAGCTTGGTGTCCAGTGCTACCTGTAGGTGCAGATTTTTCCCCAAGCGTCGTTGTTGCTCATAGAGGCGATCGCCCACCTGGAGGGGCTGACTACTGACCCCCTGAGCTAGGATGCCATTAAAACTCATCATGTCAACGACGATGGCACCATCAGCAGTGCTCCAGCGACTGTGGGGATGACAATGAGCCAACAACCAAGGACTGAGGCCGCCACACCAGACTTGAAGGGCGCGATCGTGCCCCGTTGCGTGCACTACCCCATCAAAGCCGCGGGAGAGGGTGAGATTCCCCGGTACGCCATTGCTCACTAGATAAATTTCCGCCCCCGTTTGCCAGCGCAGTTCATCAGCAATGTACATCAAGCTCGTTGCCAAAGAGCGATCGCCCCCCACAGCCGCCAGATAATGACTGCAACTGGCAGTAAACAGTCCCACGGGGAGGCCATTTAAGTGAGTTTCCACCCCCAAATCTGCCCAGAGAACATGATCCTTAGGAATCTGTGCTCTCCCCCGTGCCTCAAGGGATTGCAAAGGCACAAATCGCCAGCGTAGCGTTCCTCCGGCAATGGGTGGTGGGCTAAAACGGGTGTCAAGCCATAGCTGTACGCCTTTGGTACGCAGGAGTTCAGAAAGCGGCAAAATTCCCTGACCCGCGGCAGTGGCATTGGCTAAAACTAGGGCGGGTTGTTGCTGCCAGAGGGTGCCGTAGCCACTAAAGTAAAACAACAGGGGCTGCCCTGAATGTTCCAAAACCCCTAGGGTTTCCCTGACAGCATCGAGTGTGGCTGCTTGTTCCGTCAGGAGGGTAATGTCACTGTCCGTCAGCCCCCATCCCTCGATTAGGAGGGTTCTCACCAGCTCAACATCCGTCAGACAACCCGCCAAGGGCGGTACTCCCGCCAATTGGGGATAGTGGTTAATGCCAATCAGGAGTGCTCGCCAAGGGGGGAGAGCATCTGCAACAGAGCCGCCCGTCGCCCGCCAAAACCACGGCATCAGTGTCAGTGCCGCAGCACCGTACAGAAAAGAACGACGGCTAAAGCGCATGCCTTACCTCCCAACACGCCCATCCTCTGGTTCGAGCACAGGCACGACAACGTTGCTATGAATTAGGACTAGTTCTATTCTCAGAGGTTGTGGACTGAATTCAGCGCCCAGTGGGCATAAAAGGCAAATTTCTCCTAGGTGGGTTCCCCTTGAACAATGAAGGAAACCCGCTGACCCATTGCTGTTGCATGGTCACCCATGCGTTCAAGATTGTGAATCAACAACAGCAGGAGCAAGCGCAACTCCACTGACTCTTGGGGATTGAGGGGGGCACACAGTCGCTGATAAAGACGGTGATAGTCGGCATCTACCGCGTCATCATGATTGGCGAGGGCTAGCCCCAACTCAGGATTAGAATCGGCGATGGCGGATAGCGCTTCCGATAGTAACAGTTGCGATCGCTCGAACATGAAGCGGATGTCTTCAAGGTAGGGGGTGAGTGGATAGCGCAGCAGGGTTTGACTTGCGCGGCCAATTTCAAGGGCATAATCGCCAATCCGCTCCAGATCGCGGCAGAGGTGGGACACCATCATCAAAAATCGTAGATCCTCAGCTACTGGAGCATGTAACGTCATTAGGGCGATCGCCTCACGATCTAATGCTTGGGCACTTCGATTAATTTCCCGTTCCCTTTGGATCAACTGCTCCACACTGAGAAAATCACGCTCCACCAAAGCACGATAGGCCAGCTGACAGGCGCTTTCGACAAGGGTGCCGAGTCGCAGCACATTACTGCGCAGATGTTGGAGTTGTCGCTGAAAATGGGTGGTCACTGCCCTAGACACCCATCCCTTTGAATGAGAATTGTGCTTTTCAGTGTGCCAAAAAAGCGGCTACTTGTTTTGTAGGCACAGGGGCAAAGATTGATGTATAAAATAGAGTCGTTTTGATTCCTCAGGGGCGCGATCGCCCCCATTCAAGCGATCTCAAGGCTCTCAATGGTTGGCTATCTCATTTCCCTTGGTATCTTCACTGCCACCTTCGCCCTCTTTAGTCTAGGGCTAAATTTGCACTGGGGCTATACAGGACTAATTAACTTTGGTCATGTAGGGTTTCTCGCCATTGGTTCCTACACCACCATTTTGTTGGGAATTGCTGGGGTGCCGATGTTTTTTGCTGTCCTTGCTGGGGTGGTGTTGGCAATGGGACTGGGCTTTTTAATGGGGATTGCCACGCTGCGGCTGCGGGAAGATTACCTTGCGATTGTCACGATCGGTATGGCGGAAATTGTCCGCTTGATTGCCCTCAATGAGGATTGGCTAACCCGAGGGGGTCGGGGGGTGTATGGATTTCCGCTGCCCCTTGCAGACTTCAATCCCAATGTGCCAACCAAGTTAGGGATGATTGCTCTTTTTTGGGCTGTGGTGGGGGCGGCTGCATGGCAGTGGTGGCAATGGCTAAAGCGGCAGTATGGGCGATCGCACCCCCAGTGGTTACTCCCTAGCTATGCGGCTTTGCTGATTGCCGGTACCCTCAGCCTTTGGGCGACATTGCTTCCCCTGAGCTTAGGACGGGGAATTGCCATTTTTCCTCTGGTGTTGACACTGGTGACGCTGAGTGGGGCGATCGCCCTCGTGAGCTATGGTTGGCGTCAAGAAAAACGAACCGTGGTTGCCATTGCCCTGAATACCTTGGCCGCTGCCCTTGTCGGCTTGGTGGTCAAAGCCCTGACCCTTGGTCTGTGGGACTTTAGTTACCGCGCGGGGCTGTTGTGGCTGTTGGTCTTGGTCTTGGCCTTGGTGGTGTGGCAGTTGGAGCGTTGGATCCACTCCCCCTGGGGACGGGTACTCAAAGCCATCCGTGAGGATGAAGAAGTGGCCAAGGCCTTGGGTAAAAATGTCTTTGCCTACAAAATGCAATCCCTCCTTTTAGGGGGGGCGATCGCGGCTGTAGCCGGCTCTTTTTATGCCTGGCAGCTCACCTTTATTAACCCCGACGGCTTTGTGTCCCTAATTACCTTTCAGGCGTGGACGATTGTCGTTTTAGGGGGAGCAGGAAACAACATGGGCACCCTCTTGGGAGCTGCCCTCTTTTGGGCCTACACTGCCTTAACCCGCTTTATTCCCCTTGATGGCGGTCGCCTCGAGGCGTTGCGGATGATGCTCATTGGCCTTGTCCTCATTATCTTGATGATGTGGCGACCCCAAGGTATTTTGGGCAAAAAGGAGGAACTCAGCCTTGGTCGATGAACCTTCCTTAGCGCCAGCCTCTAGCGGTATTAGTCCAGTCTTGCCATCCGATCTCCTAGTGGCCACGGGGCTGTGTAAAAGTTTTGGTGGCATTCGTGCGGTGGATCACGTAGAAATCCGCGTTGCCCGCGATAGCATTACCGGTCTCATTGGCCCCAATGGTGCCGGCAAAACCACCCTATTCAATCTGTTGTGCAACTTCCTCATCCCCGATCAAGGCCGCGTGATTTTTGACGGCCTCCCCATCAGTCATCTGCCCCCCCACCAAGTTGCCCTGCAGGGACTCCTGCGCACCTTCCAAGTGCCCCGTGTGCTCTCGCGCCTCTCCGTTCTCGAAAATATGCTCCTAGCCGCGCCACTGCAAACCGGGGAGAAATTCTGGAATAGTTGGCTACAACCGTTGCGCATTCGCCAAGAGGAACAGGAACTGCGACAACGGGCATGGGAGATTTTGGAGTCCGTCGGGTTAGCTGCCAAGGCCAACGACTATGCGGGCGCATTGTCAGGGGGACAACGCAAACTCCTCGAAATGGCACGGGTGATGATGCACCGTCCTCGCATGGTGCTCCTCGATGAGCCAGCCGCAGGTGTCAACCCCACCTTAATTAATCAAATCTGCGATCACATCCTGCGCTGGAATCAAGAGGGCGTGACGTTTTTGATTATTGAACATAATATGGACGTGGTCATGTCCCTGTGTCAGCACATCTGGGTCTTGGCCGAAGGGAAAAACTTGGTTGACGGTCCTCCGAGTGAGATTCAAACCCATCCTCAGGTCTTGAGAGCTTATCTAGGACAATAGTCCTGCGCCCTTACAGGGAGCAAACCTAGGCATAGCCACGAATTGCAGCCAAGGGCGGACAGCGCTGTTGATCCAATTGCTGGAGGTATTGGCGATGCTGGTAGTAGTCATGGCGCAGTTGTTCAAGCACTTGCAGCCGCTCCGGCGCCACACCAGGAATATCGTCAATCTCACTGTCGCTGTCGGTAAGCAGGCGATCCAAATACTGGCGTAGGGCTTCACTGGCGAGGGATTCACTTAAAATCAGCGCAACGGTTTCCTGCCAAGAGTGGAGAATATAGCGACACCGCTTTTCAACAGCAATGCGTTCAAGGGCTGCCGCCGCTGCTTGGATCACGAGTTCGGGACGATCCAGACTGACGGCAGTCGTTTCATCTAAATGCAGCAGAGGAGTAATCAGGGCAGCTTCCTCCGTCTCACCGAGGCGATCAAAAAGGTGCGTGACCAAATCTAAGTCCGTGAGTTGTGTTCCTGTCTCCGTTGGCAAATGCAGTGGCCACTCAGTGGTATAGGGATCATCGGGCGCCGGCAGACCGGCACAGCATTCTTCTTCAATGGCCAAGATCTGCCGCCACAGCCAACGATGGTGGGAGAGGCTAAATTCAATATCCCGCGCTTGTAGGGTTTGGCGAATCAGGGGGCGATAGTCGCCACAGTGGAGGTAGAGGCGCAGCAGCTGTTCTTCCGCCGCTTGACGGAGGTTATAGTCTGCCGGACGTTGCCATTTTTGCGATCGCCCCTGCCAGCGCTGACCCCGCACCTGTTGCCGCAGGGATTCTTCAAGGCGGAGGATAAAGCGACTATCGTGGCGTCCCAATAGCTCAGCACAGTGGTGAATGTAGTGACTACGCAGTGTGGCATTGGGGAGTTTGCCCAAGAGTTGGCTCAGGGCTTGGCTTGCCTGCTGAAATTGATCGCTTTGGTCGAGATCGTACTGCTGCAAGATGGTTTGGATTTGCCAATCGAGCCAGAGGGGGGCTTGATCTAAGAGCGTTTGGTAGCGATCGCGCCGTGCCTCTAAGGACTCGGCAGCATCCGTAAAAAAGTCAGCCGCATCTTTACCCGCCGGTAACGTGAGAATGCGCAGTCGCAGATCCCCCCGATAGGCCAAATCCGCAACCTCGCCAATGGCGCGATCGGCAGCGCGTTGTCCCGCTGGGTCGGCATCAAAGTTGAGAATAATTTGCTTCGACTCGGTGTAGCGCAGTAGCAACTTAATTTGGGCTTGACTGAGGGCAGTCCCTAAACTGGCCACCGCTTGGGGAAACCCCGCTTGGTGCAGAGCCATGACATCAAAGTAGCCCTCAACAACAATCGCCTGATCGGTTTGCACAATCGCTTGGCGTGCCTTATCAAGACCAAAGAGTAATTGCCCCTTGTTAAAAATAGGGGTTTCTGGGGAGTTGAGATACTTCGGCTCTTCGTTGCCTAGGGTACGACCGCCAAACCCCACCACCCGTCCTTGGGCATCCATAATCGGGATCATCAGGCGATCGCGAAAGCGGTCATAGTAGCCGTCCCCGGTTCGCCGAGGCATAATCAAGCCCGCCTGCTCAACTAAGGCAGCAGGGTATCCCTTTTGCTCCACAAGATATGTGTAGAGCACTTGCCAACCCGCAGGGGCATAGCCCAAGCGAAATTGCTGAATCGTGTCCTCTTTCAGATGGCGTTGTCGCTGCAAATAGTCCTGGGCTACTTGACCAATGGGCTGCCGCAGGGCGTGTTCATAGAAACTGGTGGCGATCGCCAGAATCTCGTACAGTTGCTCTTGAAGGGACAGCCGCGCTTGTAGTGCCTGTTTTTGCTCACTATCGAGGGTGCGTACGGGAATCTGATGGCGTTGGGCAAGGTCGAGCACCACCTCGGCAAAGGAGCGCTTTTGCAGTTCCATTAGGAACTTAATGGCATTGCCCCCGGCACCGCAGCCAAAACAGTAGTAAAAGCCCTTGAGGGGGCTGACCGTAAAACTGGGGGTTTTCTCCTCATGAAACGGACAACAGCCAACGTATTCTCGCCCGCGCTTGCGTAGGACAACGTGCTCGGCCACCACATCGACAATGTTGACCGCTTGGCGCACAGCCTCAATCGTATCAGGGTGTAGGCGAGGAATTTCCATAGATTACCAGTCTAATCGATCCTCTCAATCAGATATTCCCCTCTGGAAAATTCAACGATTCCTAAGGATGTTGCAAGCTCTTAACTCAAGCAGTCAAGGGCGATTGACCTTCGCTAGGATGTTGACGGTGCCCTTGTTAGGTGCAGAGGCAGGCTTTGAAGCCACAACCGTTCATATAGGGAGCAAGTATTCATGAGTACCAGCCGCAAACGACTTGGTGTGTTCACCAGTGGCGGAGATTGCCCAGGTCTAAATACGGCCATCCGTGCCATTGTTGCCCATGCCACTTTAAGTTACGGTTGGGAGGTGCTTGGCATTCTCCACGCGACTCAGGGGTTAATTGAGCGGAAGGCGATCCCCCTCAATGCAGAAGGCCTCGGGGGAATGGATGTACTGCTCAACATGGGGGGAACCATTCTCGGAGCAATTAATAAGGGCGATACCCTTGGCCATGCCGATGAAGTGATTGCGGGGTACTATGAATTGGGCTTGGATGCCCTCATTGCCATTTGTGGCGATGGCAGCCTGAAAATTTTGCATCAACTGGCGCAAAAGGGAAACTGGAATTTCCTTGCTGTACCCAAAACCATTGATAACGATGTCGCCTTGACCGATCGCGCCATTGGCTTTGATACCGCTGTCAACATTGTTGTCGAAGCCCTCAGTCGAATTACCTCCACCGCCGCGAGCCATGATCGTGTTTTTGTGGTGGAAGTGATGGGGCGTACTGCGGGTCACTTGGCTCTGTATTCGGGCATTGCTGGGGGCGCTGATATTATTCTGATTCCAGAAATTCCCTACTCCATTGAAGGCATTTGCCAGCACCTCCAGAAGTTGCGCGATCGCTGGGGACGCAAGTTTGCCCTCATTGTCGTTGCCGAAGGCGCCAAAGAACTGGAGCAGGATGCCAATCAGCGCCGCCATTGCAGTATTGGCCAGTACATTGCCGATAAAATTGCCCAGTACAGTCCGATTCCCATTGAGCTACGGGTTTCAGTCCTAGGTCACATTCAACGGGGCGGTGCCCCCATGGCCATGGATCGTCTCCTCGCAGCAGGCATGGGCAATACCGCTGTGGATCTAGCAGCGCAAGGAACATTTGATCGCATGGTGGCGTGGCAGGCCGGCCAAGTGGTGACCGTGCCCATTGCCGATGTGGTTGCTAAATGCCCACGTCATGTGGATCCCAATAGCTTTTTGATTCGCACGGCTCAAGGGCTGGGCATTTATGTCGGCGATAAGCCGATGTTGCCCTATGTGGATCCCACCCTCTGCCGCGATGAAGTCATTTGTGCGATCTAGAACCGACTGAATCAGCAAACTAAGGAGTGATCCGCAAGAGGAACCCCACTGAGGCTAAAGGCTCGCGCCTCGGTAATGCGGACACGCACCAGTCGTCCCCGTAGGGTCTCAATATCGCCGGGCAGGTACGTGAGGCGGTTGCCATCCGTGCGACCATAGACTTGCTGGGGATCCTTAGGATTGACCCCCTCCACCAGCACTACCTCTTCCCGTCCGAGATAGCGTTGGGAGCGATCGCTGGCGATCGTAGCCACCAAATGATTCAGCCGTTGCAGACGGTCTTCTTTAATCTCTTCCGGCACTTGATTCTCCCACCTAGCTGCTGGCGTATTCGGACGCGGGGAATAGGCTGCCGTATTCAGTTGATCAAAGCCCACCTCCGCCACTAGATCCAGCGTGCGTTGGAATTGTGCTTCGGTTTCGCCGGGAAAGCCGACAATGGCATCGGCACTAATGGCGGCATCTGGCATATAGCGGCGAATCGTTTCAATGATCTGCAAATAACGCTCGCGGGTGTAGCCCCGTGCCATTGCCTTGAGAATTTCATTATCTCCCGATTGAAAAGGAATGTGGAAATGCTTACAGACCTTCGGGAGTTCGGCACAGGCGCGAATTAAGCGTTCTGTAAAATAACGGGGGTGACTGGTGGCAAAGCGAATCCGCTCAATACCCGGCACATCATGGATGTAATAGAGCAAGTCCGTAAACGTGTGCTGTCGCCGCCCCTCCGGGGTAATTCCCGGCAAATCCCGACCGTAGGCATCAATGTTTTGGCCGAGAAGCGTCACTTCCTTGTAGCCTTGGGCTGCCAGTTCCTCAATTTCAGCGCGGATTGCCTCGGGTCGTCGCGATTGCTCCTGACCGCGTACGTTGGGTACCACACAGTAGGTGCAGCGTTCATTACAGCCATAGATTACGTTCACCCAAGCGGTAACGGTGCTGTCACGTCGGGGTTTCGTAATGTCCTCAACAATATGCAGTGGCTCTGTAGCCACCACTTGGCTGCCATTCCACACCTGCTCCAGCAGCTCGCCAAGGCGATTGGCATACTGTGGCCCCATGACGAGATCCACTTCGGGAACCCGTCGCAACAGTTGCTCCCCTTCCTGCTGGGCCACACAACCAGCCACAATTAGGGTGAGGTTGGGATCCTGATGCTTGCGCTTGGCTTGCCGCCCTAAGTAGGAGTAGAGCTTTTGCTCAGCATTATCACGAATCGTGCAGGTATTGTAGAGCAACACGTCGGCCTCATCTGGGTCAGCCACAGGTTCTAAGCCCATGGCTTCCAAGACCCCGGCCATGCGCTCGGAGTCGGCTTTGTTCATTTGACAGCCAAAGGTGGTGATGTAGTAGCGGCGTGGCATTCCCTCAAAGTGCCCCTATACGTCCGTCACATCATTGGTGGGATTCGTGTCACTAGCACTACCCTCTTCCGGCGGAGCGGCCACTTTGACCATGGCATGGCGCAACACGCGATCGCCCAGCATGTACCCCCGCTTCAATTCTTCAATTACTGTGCCTTCAGGGTGTTCATTAGTGGCTTCGCGGAGCACCGCCTCGTGGAGATTGGGATCAAAGGGCTTACCTTTGGCCTGCATGGCCGAAACGCCAATGCGCTTGAGGCACTCCACCAGTTGCTTGTAAACCCCTTGATAGCTGCGGTGAATTTTTTCTTCCGCCTCTGTTTCCGTTTGAATGTGGGTACGAGCTAGCTCAAAGCTATCCACCACCGGTAGCAAATCAGCAATGACGCTGCACTTAATCTGTAATTCTAGCTCCTCTTTTTCTCGCTGGGTGCGTTTGCGGAAGTTTTCAAAGTCAGCGGCAAGACGCATATATTGGCTATTGCGCTCCTCCACCACCTGCGAAAGACTAGCCTTGGCAGCTTCAAGGGCAGCAATTTTCTCTAGCAGTTCCGCTGCATCCGCAGGAGTCTCTGGAGAGGCAGGCTCCGGAGCTTGCCCCTCTTCGCTCGTGGTGGCCTCTGCATGATTCTCAACGACATCGGGGGTAATTTCGCTGTCTTGGGCTTCAGCAGCGGGGTTGGTTACGGTTTCATCACTCATAGGTTGACTCAGGTTATGCCCTCTAGACTGTGGATTGCGCACCGCAGTGCGTTTAGATGGTGCAATCGTTTTAGCCTATCATTTTACCCATTGTATCAATAGGGGCGAGGCATCCGTCTATTACAGACTTCTCGACTCCGGCTCTTTTCACCGAATTTATGTCTGGAAGCCCCGTTACTTTAGTACGGCAAGGAAAGACAGAGACGACTTTAGTCGGTGCTAGAGTTGATAGAATTTATCTATGGAACAAACCCTAACAGTCGTTTGCAAGCTTCGACCAACGCCGGAACAGTCCCTCGAAATCGAGAGATTCTTGAAAGCGTTTGCCGATGCTTGCAACTTTACCAACAACACCGTTCAACCAACGATAACGAATAAGATAACCATTCAAAACAGGGTTTATCGTGAACTTCGTTCTCGGTTTGGGTTGAGCGCTAATCAAGCTGTTCGGGTTTCAACCGCAAGACCGCCAAACTGAAAGGTAAAGTGGTCAAAGCGTTTAACTCAACTTCGGCGGATTTTGACGCCCGCATCTTTGCCTTTCAGGAAAAAGACGAGTCGGTTCGCCTGACCCTTTTGGGTCGTCGAGAGACCATCCAACTCGATATGGGTGAATACCAAAGGAACCAATTGAGAGGGCGAAGGCCAACCTCTGCTCAGTTGTGCAAACATCGGGATGGCTTCTACTACATCCACATCCAAGTGACTCAAGAGGTGCCTGCACCCTCTGAACCTTGCACCGTCATTGGTGTGGACTTGGGGCGACGAGAGATTGCTAAAACTAGTACAGGGAGAGGTTGGGATGCGAATCCGTTAAACGAACGTCGAGAACGATTTCATCGCGTGAGAGCGTCCATTCAAAAACGAGCCTCGCAGGGCACCAGAAGTTCAAGGCGGTCTTGCCGAAAACTCTTGAAACGGCTGGCGGGTAAAGAACGACGCTTTCAAGAGTGGCTCAACCATGCCATCAGTGCCGCGATTGTCCGTGAAGCGAAAGCGCTCAATGCGGTGATCGCGATTGAGGACTTGATGGGAATTCGCGAGCGCCTGAATCAACAACCGCGAAGCAAAACCGAACGCAGACGCTCAAATTGCTGGTCGTTCTATCAGTTACGGCAGTTTATTGAGTACAAATGTCTGCGAGAGGGCGTGAGGTGGGTTGCCGTCAATCCAGCGTATACCAGCCAAACTTGCCATCGCTGCCTGCATCTTCATCCCGAACCTTCGCAGTCCTATGGCAAGGGCAAAAAGTTTGCTTGTGGTCATTGTGGTTGGCAAGGTGACGCTGATTTGAATGGCGCGCTCGTCATTTCCTTATTGGGCAAGTGCGTAACGCTTGCTGGAAGTTCAGGCGGTTTGGCTTGCCAAATTGCCTAGGGCTACTGAAAGCCCCCGACTTTAGTCGGTGGGAAGTTTACAAGGCTCATGCGCCCAAAAACCCAAGAGGCACGGTGGGAGAGGATTGCATCCCCTTTATGGATCCCCTATTTTAGGGCAAGGTTCATATTGGGTTTGGAACTGCAAGATTCAGTTGCTCGTCACTTCAGAGGTACATGATTGCCAAAGCAAAGTTTAGGAGTGGGAGTTTTCGTTGATGTCCTTTCGCCCCATGACAGTCAGCCTAATGTTAGCGTCCGCATTGACAGGTGTCAGTCCAGTGCTGGCACAGACAGCAACACCGCCACAGGAAAACTTTAATCCCTTTGGGGTAGACAACCCAGTGCTTCAGCGGGCACGGAACTGGGCACGCCAAGCGGCAGAGCGGGCAAATGGCGGTTTGAGTCAATACCGTGCTGAAGCATCCATGTTTGGACCTGCCAGTCAATCCCCCTATGTGGACAATGGCGACGGGACATTCACCTTTCGTTTCCTCGGCGGGCCACCCGCCCAACCAGCAACGATTGAGAGTATTGTGACGGTCAACCCTGATCCTAGCAACCCGATGATTCGCATTGACTACAATGGTCCGATTCGCTCGGCACCGGCGCCTGCTCAGCCACCTGCAGACCTGCCGGCTCCAGAGAATACGAGCAGTTTCTAGTTCCATGAGTTCATAGAGATTCACCTATTCAGGGACTCGAAAATCTCTGGCACGCTGCCCCTCGCCACGGGATCGCTGGTGCGATATGATAGCCACAGCCCTGCTACACTTCTTTTCGAGAATGTGGGATTGGGATGCGTAAAGGGGGTGCTATCCTGTTCTACAGTGATTTTCACTCTTTTAAGCGTGTTCCACCCTTGTGAAGAGGGTTGTACCTAAGACTTGCGTTTAGGAGAGTTCGCAATGACAACGGCCACCGCCACCCCAGAACTGGACTACCATAGCGATCGCTACAAGGATGCCTACAGCCGCATCAACGCCATTGTCATTGAAGGCGAACAGGAAGCCCACGACAACTACATGAATTTAGTCAAACTGTTGCCTCAGCATCAAGAGGAACTCACCCGCCTCGCCAAAATGGAAGCTCGCCACAGAAAGGGGTTTGAAGCCTGCGGGCGCAACTTGAGTGTAACCCCCGATATGGAATTTGCCAAGGCATTCTTTGAAAAGCTGCACGGTAACTTTCAAGCAGCATTAGCGGAAGGGAAAATTGCCACTTGCCTTCTGATTCAAGCGCTGATCATCGAGTGTTTCGCGATCGCGGCCTACAACATCTATATCCCAATGGCTGATCCCTTTGCCCGCAAAATTACTGAGGGGGTGGTCAAGGATGAGTACACTCACCTGAACTTTGGCGAAGTCTGGCTAAAGGAAAACTTTGAAACCGTCAAAGGGGAAATCGAGGAGGCCAATCGCGCCAACTTGCCCTTGGTTTGGAAAATGCTCAACCAAGTGGAAGCCGATGCCAAGGTGCTTGGTATGGAAAAAGATGCCCTTGTGGAAGACTTCATGATTCAGTACAGCGGTGCCCTAGAAAATATCGGGTTTACCACCCGCGAGATTATGAAAATGTCGGTTTATGGCCTGACTGCGGCATAATGGTGGCTTAATATATCGTTACGTTTTAGTCACCGCACGCTTGTATGTTTGGATTAATTGGTCATCTGACGAATCTGGAGCACGCTCAAGCCGTTGCCCATCAGCTAGGCTATCCTGAATACGCCGATCAAGGCTTGGAATTTTGGTGTATGGCACCGCCGCAGATCGTCGATGAGATTACGGTGACAAGCGTAACCGGCAAAACGATTTATGGAAAATACGTTGAGTCTTGCTTCTTGCCGGAAATGCTGGCGACACAGCGGGTGAAAGCGGCCACCCGCAAAATTATCAATGCCATGGCCCATGCCCAAAAGCACAACATTGACATTACGGCGTTGGGGGGCTTCTCCTCGATCATCTTTGAAAATTTTGATCTGGAGAAAATGTCCCACGTTCGTAATATCGAGCTAGACTTTCGCCGCTTTACAACGGGGAATACCCACACCGCTTACATCATCTGCCAACAAATTGAGCAGGCGGCGCCTCAGGTGGGGATTGATCTGCGCCAAGCCACGGTTGCCGTTTGTGGTGCCACGGGCGATATTGGCAGTGCCGTCTGCCGTTGGTTGAATACCTGTTTGGATGTGCAGGATCTCTTACTGGTAGCACGGAATCGCGATCGCCTGCTGGAGCTACAGGCCGAGCTGGGACGGGGGAAAATCCTAGACCTAATGGATGCGCTGCCCCTTGCAGATATTGTTGTCTGGGTGGCCAGTATGCCCAAAGGAGTCGAGCTGAGCGTTGAGCAGTTAAAACGCCCCTCGTTGATGATTGATGGCGGCTACCCGAAAAATATGGGCACCAAAATTCAGCACCCGGAGATTCATGTTCTCAATGGCGGCATTGTCGAGCACGCCCTCGATATTGACTGGAAAATTATGGAAATTGTGAATATGGATGTGCCCTCACGGCAGATGTTTGCCTGTTTTGCGGAAGCCATGCTTTTAGAGTTTGAGGGCTGGCACACCAATTTCTCTTGGGGGCGCAATCAAATTACGGTGGAAAAGATGCAGCAAATTGGTGAAGTCTCTCGCAAACACGGATTTAAGCCACTACTGTTGAACACTCAGTAACACAAAAGGAATCCAATCGCCTATGGCAAACGAACGTCGCACGCTTCTGTTGGAGTTTGAAAAGCCCCTCGTGGAGCTAGAAGCCCAAATTCAGCAAGTGCGGGATAAGTCTTCGGAGTTTGGCGTTGATGTCTCGGAGCAAATCCGTGAACTGGAAGAGCGCGCCAAGCAACTGCGCTATGAAATTTTCAGTAAGTTGACGCCGGGGCAAACCCTACAGGTGGCTCGCCATCCCCGCCGCCCCAGTACCCTTGATTACATCCAAGCCATTAGTGAAGAGTGGATTGAACTCCATGGCGATCGCCGGGGCAGCGATGATCCAGCCATTGTGGGTGGCGTGGGTCGGCTCAATGGTCAACCCGTTGTGATGTTGGGTCAGCAAAAGGGGCGGGATACCAAGGACAATGTGGCTCGCAATTTTGGTATGGCCTCCCCAGGGGGCTATCGCAAAGCCCTGCGCCTGATGGAGCATGCCAACCGCTTTCAGATGCCCATCCTCACCTTTATTGATACGCCAGCGGCTTGGGCTGGGGTGGAGGCGGAAAAGTTTGGCCAAGGGGAAGCCATTGCCTACAATCTGCGGGAGATGTTTCGCTTTGAGGTGCCGATCATCTGCACCGTAATTGGCGAAGGCGGCTCAGGAGGAGCGTTGGCCATTGGTGTCGGCGATCGCCTGCTGATGTTTGAGCATGCCGTCTATAGTGTGGCGCCCCCGGAGGCCTGTGCCGCCATTCTCTGGCGCGATGCCCAAAAAGCCCCCCAAGCAGCGGAAGCGTTGAAAATCACGGCTCGCGATCTGCTGAAGCTGGGAATCATTGATGAAATTGTGCCCGAACCCGTGGGCGCTGCCCATAGCAACCCTGTGGAAGCAGCGGAAAACCTCAAGGCCGCCCTCTTGCGAAATCTGGCCGAAGTGCAAGCCCTCAGCAGTAGTGAACGGCGGGAGTTGCGCTACCAGAAATTCCGGCGCATGGGGGTCTTTAGTCAAGCAGTATGACCCAACAAGTCCTCATCACAGGAGCCAGTAGTGGCATTGGGGCAGCCACCGCGGTTGCCTTTGCCCGCGCCGGATTTAATGTGGTGCTCTTGGGGCGATCGCCCGCGAAGCTTGCCGCTGTCCATGCCCAAGTGGTGGCCTGTGGGGTTGAAGCTCATACCTTTAGTGTGGATTTTAGCGATCCTGAACCCCTGCGATCGCGCCTCGATCAGATTTTGGCCAGTGTCGGGGATGTCCACGTCTTGGTGAATAATGCGGGGATGGCCAGAACGGCGCCCCTCATTGATCAACCCTTGGCGGACTGGCAGCAGATTCTTAACGTCAACCTCACCAGTGCCCTGATTTGCTCCCAAGCGATTCTGCCGCAACTGCGATCCCGCCAGTGCGGTACGATAGTGAATGTTGTTTCAATTGCTGGGCGACATGTTTTTCCCGACTGGGGCGCCTACTGTGTCTCAAAGTTTGCCCTCATGGCTTTGACCAAAACGATGGCCGCTGAAGAGCGTGCCCATGGTATCCGCGTGATTGCCATCTGTCCTGGCGCTGTTGACACCCCCATTTGGGAGCATGTTGCTGGAGACTTTGACCGCGCGGGGATGTTAACCCCAGAAGACGTTGCCAACACAATTTTGTACACGACGCAATTGCCACAAACGGCCTTTGTTGAAGAGCTAGTGGTCATGCCCCTTGGCGGAACCCTCTAGGCTCCCTTTGTCCTTCACTTGTCACTTTCTCTATGACAACGTTCAATATGCCCGATTCGATCATTAACGGTAAAGCGACGACGCCTGCGATTTTGCCCGATCGCAACACGCACCAAGGTAAAGAAGCCATTCCCCACCCACCCCCCCCTGAGGTTGCCAAGGCAGAAATGATGGCGGCTGTGCGCACGATTCTTCTGAGTGTGGGTGAGGATCCGGATCGCGAGGGGTTGCTGAAAACCCCTAAGCGGGTAGCCGAAGCAATGCAATTTCTCACCAGTGGTTACAGTCAATCCCTTGAGGCCCTCGTCAACGGCGCCATCTTTGATGAAGGCCACGACGAAATGGTCTTAGTGCGCGACATCAACTTCTTTAGCCTCTGTGAGCATCACATGTTGCCCTTTATTGGCAAAGCCCATGTGGCCTACATTCCCAACCAGCGGGTGATTGGCCTCAGTAAACTGGCGCGAATTGTCGAGATGTATGCACGGCGGCTGCAGGTGCAGGAACGGTTGACCCGTCAAGTGGCCGAAGCCATTGAAACAGTTCTTGATCCCAAGGGGGTAGCCGTGGTCATGGAAGCCAGCCACATGTGCATGGTGATGCGCGGTGTCCAAAAACCCGGCTCGTGGACGGTGACCAGTTCAATGCTAGGCGTGTTTCGGGATGACCAAAAAACCCGTGAGGAGTTTCTCAACCTGATTCGCCATCAGCCAAATTTCTAAGGGTCTCTTGTGGGGGGGCGATCGCTAGCCCCCTCAGTGGCTCTCAGAAACTTAGGTTAGGATGAGAATGAGCGACATCCTCCTGAGATCATGCTGCAAACACTCCCCTTGTCTAAACATCGCCAACGCCTCCAGACACCGCCAAAATTCCTCAAGGTGGGGGTAGCCTATCTGCTGTGGTGCTTCAGCCTCGTGGGGTTCTGCGGCCTGCAACGCTTTTATGTAGGGCAGCCGATTATGGGGTTTTTGTACCTGATCACCTTTGGCTTTTGTGGCGTCGGCCAATTGATTGATCTGTTTTTGATTCCGGGGATGGTGGATCATCGCAACACTTACTTGCGGGGACGTTATCTCGCGGCATGGGAGCAACCCGACCTCAGCTCAATGCCCACAACACCGATGCACCGTTTACTGCAAGTGGCCAAGGAACATGGGGGCGTTCTCTCAGCCGCCCAAGCAGCCCTTTATACCCACTTTGATGCCCAAACTGTTGAGGAACTCCTCTTTGAGGCACAGCGGCTGGGGTATGCCACTGTCTTTAATGATCCAGAAACGGGTGCAGTGCGCTATCGCTTTGATGTGTAGTGCATGCCACTGTTAGCGGACTATCAACCGATTGGGGCGATCGCCACCACGGCTCAAGGACTGGCCCAACTCCAGCGCATTGTTGAAACAGGGGTTCCCCTGAGCATTTGGGTGCCTAGCCATTTAGAATCCACCCACCCTAGGGTACAAACCTACAATCGCCCCCTTGCAGCACATCTCGAAAACCACTGGTGCCACTATCGCGCTTGGATCTTTGCCTTGGCCTGCGGCGCGGTGGTGCGATTGATTGCTCCCCTACTAAGCCACAAGAAACAGGATCCCCCCGTCTGCGTGCTTTCTGAGGATGGCCAGTGGATCCTGAGTTTGCTGGGCGGTCATGGCGCCGGGGGCGATCGCCTGTGTCAAGTCCTCGGAGCCACCATTGGTGCAACCCCGATTCTTACGGGAGCCAGTCACGCTCAGGGCTACTTTCCTGTGGATACGTGGGGCAAAGCCTTGGGTTGGCAGCAGGGCAGCGGCGACTGGAACGCGATCGCCAGCCAACAGGCTCAAGGGAAACCGTTGCAAGTGTATCAAACCTGCGGTAGTTCTTTGTGGCGCACTGGCCTCAGTCCCGATCAACCCGTTGAGGTGGTGACCACACCACCAGAGAACAATGCCGTTTGGATCACCGAAAAAGTCTTAGCCGCTTCTCTAACCTCAAGTGTGGCTTGGCATCCACGGGTACTATGGCTAGGCATTGGCTGTGAACGGGGAACACCGGCAGCCCTGATCCAAGAGGCGATTGATCATACTCTTGCTCAAGCCGGGTTAAGTCCGCTAGCGATCGCCGGCATTGCCAGTATTGATCGCAAAGCCGATGAGGTGGGTTTATGTCAGGTGGCTGCGGCGCACCATTGGCCAACTCGCTGGTTTTCCGCTCAAGAATTAGCCGCCGTTACCGTACCCACTCCCTCAGCAATTGTGGCCGCAGAAATGGGAACCCCCAGTGTGGCTGAAGCAGCGGCAGTATTGGCCAGTGATCGAGGGCAATTGATCGTGCCGAAGCAAATCTACCGTTGCCCTAGTGAACGCGGTGCGGTGACGATCGCCCTTGCCCAAGCACAGCGGGAATTCATTCCCCGGCAAGGCTCCCTCAGCCTCATTGGCACCGGTCCGGGGGCATTGGATCAGCTCACCCTCGCAGCACGCTCCGCCCTTTTGGCCGCTGATATGCTTGTGGGCTATGACCTTTACCTAGACCTGCTGACCCCCCTACGGCGACCGGGACAGATGGTGGCAGCTTATGCCATTACCCAAGAGCGGCAACGCGCTCAAGATGCCATTGATCTAGCCCAGTGGGGACTCAATGTCGCCGTGGTCTCTTCTGGCGACTGTGGGATCTATGGCATGGCGGGTCTAGTCCTAGAGCTATTAGCAGAAGCAGGTATCAGCGATTTACCTGTGGAGGTGTTGCCGGGGGTGAGTGCCGTCAATGCTGCGGCGGCTCGTTTGGGGGCACCCCTGATGCATGACTTTTGTACCATTAGCCTCAGCGATCGCCTGACCCCTTGGCCAGTGATTGAGAAGCGCCTACGCGCTGCGGCTGCAGCCGATTTTGTGACCGCCCTTTATAATCCGCGTTCGCGCGATCGCCAGCAGCAATTGGTGGACGCCAAAGCCATTTTCTTAGACTATCGTTCACCGCAAACACCCGTGGCGATCGTCCGTGCCGCCTATCGTGCCGAGGAGCACATTACCTTAACCACCCTTGGCGCCTTGGAACCGGAAACGGTGGATATGTTTAGCTTGGTGCTGATCGGCAATGCCAGTACTCGCCGCTTCCATGATTGGCTGATTACCCCTCGCGGCTATCTCGGAAAGGCATCCTAGAGCAAGCCGGCCTGACCAAGTAGATTAAAGCAAGCCCAGTTGACAATACTGAGGGCGATCGAGCCAAAGAAGGCACTCCAAAAACCATTGCGTAGTCTAAAGCCATCGACAAGGGCTGCCGCAAGGGCAAAAATGGCGGCATTGATAATTAGCGCCACTAGACCAAACGACAGAAAAATAAAGGGGAATGCAAAGAATTTCAGGATAGCCCCCAACGTGGCATTCAGCAAGCCAAAGACAATGGCCGACCACAGCGCAGTTGTGAATTTATCAATTTCCACCCCCAGAAACGAGAGCCGCGACACAATAAACAAGCTAATACCGGTCACCAGCCACGTAATCAGTAAACCCCACATAGGCAACTCCCCAGGACTTAGACCACAATCAAAAAGAAGGGCAACACGGGTACCCCAAAGGCAGCACTCAACCCGTAGCTGATTAGGCTGAGGAGAAGACTGAGCAGAAGCGAGAGACACAGTGACCACATCAGGTGGGAGGCAAACTCCTGTAACCCCTGCCAAAAGGGATCAAAGGACACCTCTAGGACTTGGCCATTGGCAGACACGAGTACGGACGCTTGGGACATTGCACTCTCCTCTAGCAGCGCTGCCTCTATTCTAAGCCAGCGGTGAGAACGTAACGTTTTTAGACATAAATTATTGGTAAACTCGCCGCTCCTGAAATCTGGGGCGATAATAGATAAAGAGCGCGACGCACTGAGGTGGGCATGGGACAAGGTTGGCAAGTGGGGCATGTCTTTGGCATTCCCCTCTACATTGATCGGTCGTGGTTTCTAGTGATTCTGCTGTTTACATTTCTCAATGGCAGTGACTGGCAAGCCACCTACCCTCAGTGGGGAGCACTGGTATGGGTGATGGGATTCCTGGTTTCCCTGCTGCTGTTTGCCTCAGTGCTGCTCCATGAATTGGGGCATAGCTTGGTGGCACGTTCCCAAGGGATTACCGTGCGCTCAATTACTCTCTTTCTCTTTGGCGGCATGGCGGCCATTGAACGGGAATCCAACACCCCCGGTCAAGCCTTTCAGGTGGCGATCGCGGGTCCTTTGGTGAGTTTTGCCCTCTTTGCCCTCTTGCAAGCAGCCGCTGTGATCCTGCCAAGGGAGCATCCTTTCCATGAACTGTTGCTCTATCTGGCCAATATCAACTTTGTCTTGGGGGTCTTTAACCTCTTGCCGGGGCTTCCCCTCGATGGTGGCCAAGTGCTCAAGGCAGCCGTTTGGAAATTGACGGGCAATCGCTTTCAGGGGATGCGTTGGGCAGCGCGATCGGGACAGGTGTTGGGATGGCTAGCCATTAGTTTTGGGCTATTGCTGACACTCCTTGGCAGTGGTAATGGTCTGTGGTTGGGACTGTTGGGTTGGTTTGCCCTGCAAAATGCGATACTTTATCACCGTCTCAGCCAGCTCCAAGAAACACTGCTCACTCTCACGGCTGCCGAGGCCATGACACGGGATTTTCGCGTCATTGAGGGGACGCTCTCCCTGCGGGAGTTTGCCGATCGCTATCTGCTGCTGGCCGATCGCCAGCCCACGGCTTACTTTGTCGCTACTGATGGGCGCTATCGGGGCTATTTGGATGCCCAAGCCCTGAACCATGTGGAACGCAGCCGCTGGGAGGTGACCCCTGTGGAAGAATTAACCATTCCCCTGAGGGCAATTGCCACCGTCAAAGAAACCGATTCTCTCGCCAAGGTTGTCTGCACCCTAGAGGAGCAGCAGCAGCGCTTTGTGACTGTTTTGACTCCTGCCGATGCCGTTGCTGGCGTGATTGATCGCGGCGATGTCCTGCTAGCTCTGGCCAAACGCTTGCATTGGCAACTGGGGAAACAGGACATTCAACGCCTCAAGCAAGAAAGGCGCTATCCCCCTGAACTGCAATTATTGGAACTCGCACGCACTGCGCTGCAATTTCAGGGGAGCGATCGCGGCATACCACTCGTTTCTCAAGTTCGCTAAAAATTTTAACAATGGCTACTGCAACGGCGATCGCTCGCGCAATCATCAACTTTCGGGATTTAGAGACCAAATTAGGCCTCGTTAAATCCACCGACCCTAACTTTTTTCCTGAGTGGCAATCGGAAACAGCACAGCTCAGCGATAGGGAAATAGAGATATTAAACCGCTTATCCCAACGGTATTTACTCTACTTAGAAGAGAGTGAAGTGAGTGAAGGAACACTCAATATTATTTTACTATCTCCCTTACTAGACGCATTAGGCTTGTGTGACCCCCCCTATCGCATTCGCGGCGAAACATGGGTAGAAATCCAAACAACAGTTGATAGTGAAGAGGGCAGAATCAACCTAGAGGGACGGATAGATGCGCTGACCATTCGGGACAACTTCTGGCTAGTTGTGATTGAAGGTAAACGGAGTGGCTTTAGTGTCCTACGGGCTGTGCCCCAAGCCCTTGCCTATATGTCTGCCTGTCCTGACCGCAATATCCCTACTTTTGGCTTGGTGACGAATGGCTATGACTATCTTTTTGTGAAACTCATTGGCAATGAATTTGCGCTATCCCATAACTTTACGTTGCTTGCCGATAGCGATCGCAATCTCATCCGAGTCGCACGGATACTCAAGCATTTAGTCCAGTACATTCCTGTTGCAAAGGATTTTCAGAGGCCAAAACCTTCAGATCAGATTAATTAACGCGCCCTGGAGGACTCGAACCCCCGACATCCGGTTTTGGAGACCGACGTTCTACCAACTGAACTAAGGACGCAAGGCTGTTTACAGAGGGCGATCGAACCGTGCTTTGATGCGCGAGGCTTTACCCACGAGGTTGCGCAGGTAGTAGAGTTTGGCACGGCGGACTTTACCCCGCTGGATTACTTTTATACTATCAATTCGTGGCGAATGTAGCAAAAAGACGCGCTCAACGCCCACGCCTTGAAAGACACGGCGCACGGTAATGGTGCGATTAATGCCCGTGTTGCGCATGGCAATCACATCCCCTTCGTAGGGCTGCACGCGCTCTTTACCGCCTTCTTGAATTTTGACTCCGACCCGAACGCGATCGCCCACATGAATCACGGGCAAGTCAGTCTTCATTTGCTCCGCTTCAATTGAGCGAATAATCTCTTGGGCGTTCATGACAGTTCCTTAACTCGCAATCTCTTAGCATACCCTAAGCACTTGGACTTGTCTAGGCTAGAGGTTTATTTCTTGCCTTGCAGATCGCCAAGGGTATATCCCAAAGTCAACAGCATCCGTCGCAGCAGGGGCAAGCTCAAGCCAATCACATTGCTGGGGGTACCGACAATTTTCTCAACAAAGGCTCCACCGCGACCATCGAGGGCAAAGCAGCCCGCACAGGCAAGGGGTTCACCCGAGGCCACATAGGCAGCAATTTCAGCATCACTGATCTCAGCAAAAACCACTTGGGTGGACTCCACCTCGACACAGGTGCGCCCCTGTGCCAAATCAATCAAGGCATGGCCTGTCAGCAATTCTCCCGTTTGACCGCGCATGTGTTGCCAGCGGGCGATCGCCACCTCAGGTGAGGCAGGTTTACCATAAATTTCTCCCCCCAGAACCAGCACAGAATCACAACCCAAAATGAGGGCGGGGGGTGGGTAGGTTTGAGCCACTGTTTCTGCCTTACACCGTGCCAGTAATCGCACCAGTTCCGTGGGAGTAGTTGCCTGAATCACGGATTCATCAAAGTGGCTGGGTTGAATAATGGGATCAATGCCAACTTGTTGCAGCAATTGGCGGCGCGCCGGCGAGGCAGAGGCAAGAACAAAGGGCACCATAGGACTGCTTGCTAAGTAACTGATTCTTATGATCTCACATTGAAATTGCTAAACCTGCATGAGGTGTCCCATTGAGGGGCTATTATCGAGGTGTTGCGTCTGGAGTCAGATTAATGACCAGTGCGGCCTACACCTACACTCCCCCCGGCGGCCTCCCCCAAGATGCCTCGTTACCCGATCACTTTTTGGCCTACAAAACCCTCCAGTCACTGCCAGAAATTTGGCCTCTATTAGCGCAACGCCATGGGGAGGTGGTTGCCGTTGATGCGCCCTACGAAGAGCCGGCCACTCGCATTACCTACAGTGAACTCTATCAACGCATTCAACGCTTTGCTGCTGGGCTACAGGCGCTGGGTGTCGCTGCTGGCGATCGCGTGGCTCTATTTGCTGACAATAGTCCCCGTTGGCTAATTGCCGATCAAGGAAGCATGATGGCCGGTGCCATTAATGTGGTTCGCAGTGGTACCGCAGACGCCCAAGAACTTCTCTATATTTTGCGCGACAGTGGTTCGACCCTGCTGCTGATTGAAAACTTAGCTACCCTGCGCAAACTCCAAGAGGGTTTAGTAGATACACGGGTGGAAACCGTTGTCCTCCTGAGTGCAGAACCTCCAGAACTTGAGCATTTTCCCCTACGGCTTTTGAACTTTGGTCAAGTCTTTACCGAAGGACAATACGGCGCAGTGCGGGCGGTAGCAATTACCCCCGATGACTTGGCAACGCTGATGTACACCTCCGGTACCACGGGTCAACCCAAGGGCGTAATGGTCACCCATGGGGGGCTACTGAGTCAAATTGTCAATCTTTGGGCGATTGTGCAGCCCCAAGTGGGCGATCGCATCCTTAGTATCTTGCCCATTTGGCATGCCTACGAACGGGTAGCCGAGTACTTTCTCTTTGCCTGTGGCTGTAGCCAAACCTATACTAACCTCCGTCACTTCAAGAATGACTTAAAACGGTGTAAGCCCCACTACCTGATTGCCGTGCCCCGCATCTGGGAAGGGTTTTATGAAGGCGTGCAAAAGCAACTGCGGGATGCGCCGGCCATGAAACGGCATCTTGCCCAGTTTTTCCTCGGTGTGGGTCAGCAATATGTCCTGCAACGGCGACTGCTTAACGGTCTGAGTCTGACCAACCCCCATCCCAGCGGTTGGCAAAAATTTGTTGCCCGTCTGCAAACCTTTTTCCTCAAGCCCCTCTACGAACTGGGGGAGAAGCGTGTCTATAGCAAAATTCGTGAAGCCACGGGCGGTGAGATTAAACAGGTGATTAGTGGTGGCGGTGCCCTTGCCCCCCATTTGGACACATTCTATGAAGTCATCAACCTAGAAGTACTGGTGGGCTACGGCCTCACAGAAACTGCCGTAGTGCTGACCGCTCGCCGCTCTTGGGCCAATTTACGGGGATCTGCTGGCCGCCCGATTCCCGATACCGCCATTAAAATTGTTGACCCGGAAACCAAAGCCCCCCTTGATTTCTGGCAAAAGGGACTAGTAATGGCCAAGGGGCCACAGGTGATGCGCGGCTACTACAACAAACCGGAGGCCACCGCCAAAGTGCTGGATGCCGAAGGCTGGTTTGACACCGGTGACTTAGGCTATCTCACCCCCAATGGCGATCTGGTACTCACCGGGCGGCAGAAGGACACGATTGTTCTCAGCAACGGTGAAAATATCGAACCCCAGCCCATTGAGGATGCCTGTGTCCGCAGCGCCTATATTGACCAGATTATGCTAGTGGGTCAAGATCAAAAAGCCTTGGGTGCCCTAATTGTGCCTAATTTGGAAGCTCTGGAGCAGTGGGTGGTTGCCAAGGGATACCGCTTGGAGTTGCCAAACCGTCCAGCGCCGACGGGCAGCGGTGAAGTGGTTACGCTGGAGAGCAAAGTCATTATTGATCTCTATCGCCAAGAACTGTTGCGAGAAGTGCAAAATCGCCCCGGCTATCGCCCGGATGATCGCATTGCCACATTTCGCTTTGTCCTCGAACCCTTTACGATAGAGAATGGTCTTTTGACCCAAACCCTAAAAATTCGCCGTCATGTCGTGAGCGATCGCTACCGCGATATGATTAACGCCATGTTTGAGTAATCTCCATGACAGACCCTATGGATACTAAACTGCTCCTGCGGCGCCAGATTATGGTGAAAGCAATCGTTACTCCTGAGTGGAAAGACGATGCCCAAAGGCAGCTTCAGGCTCAACTGAATCAAGTGGATGGCCAAATTCAGCAGTTGGATTTTCAATTGCAGCAGGTGATTGAGGAACTGCGCAAAAGTACTGAAGCGCCAGACGTAATCAATGCCCGCATTCAAGACGTTCAAGGGCAAGCCAACAACCAAAAGGCACAACTCCTGCAGCAAAAAAATCTGATTCTCCAGCAACTGGATCAGGTACAACGCCTCCAAATGGGTCAAGAAGTGGATCAAGGTCAGGTGGATAACTTCTTCTATGTCACCAAAGGGGACAACCTGATCCAAAAAATGCAGGTGGAGATTCTCCTGCGCAATGGCGTCATCGAAGAAATTCGTGGCACCCTCTAAGTGCTGCCCCTCGTTTTTCGTGATCTTTAGTGCATTTGACTCCCTATCTATTGCCAACCAAGGATAGCAGCCCCTATGATTCGTGAACTGTTCATGCCCGCCCTCAGCTCCACCATGACCGAAGGGAAAATTGTCTCTTGGCTGAAATCTCCCGGCGATAAGGTGGCCAAAGGCGAAACCGTGCTGATTGTGGAATCCGATAAGGCCGACATGGATGTCGAGTCCTTCTACGATGGCTATTTGGCGGTGATTACCGTGGCGGCTGGAGAAGTGGCACCCGTGGGTTCCACCATTGGCCTTGTGGCAGAAACAGAAGCAGAAATTGCGGAAGCGCAGGCAAAGGCGAAGTCCCTTGGTAGCGGCACAAGTGCTGTGGCTCCGACGACGACAACCGCGGCGGCCACCACTAATGGTTCAGGAACGACACCCGTGGCTGCTCCCCCAAGTACTGCCGCTGTGCCATCTGGGCGAGTGATCGCTTCCCCCCGCGCCCGCAAATTGGCCAAGGAACACAAAATTGATTTGAAGACCCTCAAGGGAACGGGTCCCAATGGTCGAATTACAGCCGCCGATGTGGAAGCCTTGATTGGTGCGCCTGCAACTCCTACCCCATCTGTGGCAACACCCCCTGCACCTGTACCCACCGCAACATCTGCCACTGCCCCGGTTGTGGCCAAGGACGATTTGGTGCCGCTCACAACGCTGCAAAATGCGGTGGTGCGGAATATGGTGGCCAGCCTCGGCATTCCCGACTTCCATGTGGCCTACACGATTACAACGGATGCGCTGGATCGGCTGTACCAGCAGATTAAATCTAAAGGGGTAACGATGACAGCCCTCTTGGCCAAGGCGATCGCCCTGACGCTGCAAAAACACCCGATCATGAATGCCTACTATACGGAGCAAGGGATTCAATACCGCCGCGACATTAACATTGCGGTTGCCGTGGCGATGCCGGGTGGCGGTCTAATTACACCAGTGCTCAAAAACGCTGATCAAATTGACATCTACAGTCTCTCGCGCACTTGGAAAGACTTGGTGGAGCGGGCACGGGCGAAACAACTGCAACCCGATGAATACAGCACCGGCACCTTTAGCCTCTCTAACCTCGGGATGTTTGGCGTTGACTCCTTTGATGCGATTCTCACACCGGGTCAGGGGGCAATTCTGGCAGTGGGTGCCTCGCGTCCGACGGTGGTTGCCACCGAGGATGGCCTTTTGGGGGTGAAGCGGCAGATGAAGGTGAATATCACCTGTGATCATCGCGTGATCTATGGTGCCGATGCTGCTGCCTTTCTCCAAGATTTAGCCAAACTCATTGAAACCAATCCCCAAGCGCTGACGCTCTAAGCGGTGACTGCCCTGCTGGAAATCAGGGATCTCCATTTTGGCTATGGGGCAACGCCCTCACTGCTACAGGGGATCAATCTCACGGTGCAGGGGGGCGATCGCCTTGGCATCATTGGCGACAATGGTTCTGGGAAAACAACCCTGCTGCTTCTCTGTGCGGCTGTCCTTAAGCCACAGCGGGGAACGATTACCTGTTTGGGGCAGTCAGTGGTGGCGGGACAGTTTCAACCGGCAGTGGGGGTTGTGCTGCAACATCCAGCGGATCAGTTAATTGGCGCAACCGTGGCCGAGGATGTCGCCTTTGGCCCAGAAAACTTGGGCTGTTCCCCTCCAGAGGTTCAGCAGCGAGTTCAGCAAGCCTTGGCCAAGACAGGAACCAGCCACTTGGCCGATCGCGTGCCCCATCAACTGTCGGGGGGAGAACAACGCATGGTAGCGATCGCGGGCATTTTGGCCATGCAGCCTATGCTGATCCTTTACGATGAACCCACCGCCTTCTTGGATCAACGGAGTTGTCGCACCTTGATTGAGTTTCTGCAAGCGGATGCGACTCCTGGCATGGTTGTCAGCCATGACCTTGCATTTTTGCGTACCGTCTGTACTCAGATTTGGCTCCTAGAGTCAGGGCATCTCCGTCCCCTAGCGTTGTAACCTATGCTGCGTCGTCGTGTGTGGCTGTTGTTCGTGCTCTTCTGCTGGAGTCTTTGTTGGACGATCTGGCCGGTACAGGCGCAAAACTCAACCCTCATTCGCGGCGTTTGGCTGACCCAGAATGATGTCCCAATTTTGCGCGATCGCCCGCGCTTGGAGGCAGCCCTCAATGATTTACAGCGCCTCAACTTCAACACCCTCTACCCCGTTGTTTGGAACTCTGGCTATGTCAGTTTCCCCAGTGCCACTGCGAGGAATCTGGGAATCCAGCCCTTTGTCCTGCGGGGGATTCAGGATTACGACATTCTCGGAGAACTCACCCAGCAGGCGCACTGCCGTAATCTATTGGTCATTCCGTGGTTTGAATTTGGCTTTATGGTGCCAGAAACCTCAGAACTGGCTCTGGCTCATCCAGACTGGCTTACCCAAGGGGTCAATGGTGAAACGACGCGCTTAACTGCTGCTGGGGAAGTGGCTTGGATGAATCCCTTTCATCCTGAGGTACAAGCTTTTCTCACCAACATTGTCCTTGAGGTGCTGCGGCAGTACCCGGTTGATGGTGTACAGTTTGATGACCACCTCAGTCTGCCGGTGGAGTTTGGCTATGATGCCTACACCCGTGCCCTCTATCAACAGGAAAGGAAAAAAACTGTTCCAGAGAATCCCCGTGATCCGGAATGGATGCGTTGGCGAGCTGATAAATTGACCGCTTTTGTCCAAACCTTACGGCAGCGCGTGAAGCAGGAATTTCCTAATGCTATTTTTTCTGTTTCACCAACAACACTGCCAACGGCCTACCAAAGTTTTCTTCAAGATTGGCCGCAATGGGTGGCTTTAGGACTCCTCGATGAAGTGGTGGTTCAGGTTTATCGCTACAATCTCGCCAGTTTTGTCCAACAATTAACTCAGCCAGAGATCCTCCACGCCCAAACCCAAATTTCCACCGCCGTTGGTGTCCTCACGGGGCTACGTACCAATCCGGTGCCGATTGAACTGGTAGATGCCAAGGTGGAGGCAGCGCTGCGATTGGGGCTAGGCGTGTCCTTTTTCTCCTTTGAGACCCTGTGGGAACGAGCGCCAGATCCCCGCGATCGCCGCCAAAACACCATTCTCTTTCATTTTCGTCAGCCCTTGCCGCGGCGGTTGTTTGCCCAAGCTTGCCCAAGGGTTTAGCAGTCAAGGGTGGTTTCGCGCTCCCAAGGGGTAACCCGATGGCGAAACTGTTGCCATTCGTAGGATTTTAGCTTGAGATAGGCATCCACACAATCACTGCCCAAGCGATCGCGAAAGAGGGGGTCACGATCCAAGGCTTCTAGCGCCAGCATCAGATTTTGCGGCACTTCCTTAACTGTGCCCTTGGGGAGAGGGTCGGTGTAGCTGTTGTTGTCGTAGCGCGGCCCCGGCTCTAGCTTGTTGACAATGCCATCCAAACTGGCGGCAATGACTGCCGCCGTTAGCAAGTAGGGGTTCGCCGCACCATCGGCTAAGCGCAGTTCAAAGCGTCCAGAATCCGGAATCCGCATCACATGGGTGCGGTTATTACGGGTGTAGGTCAGGGTGCTAGGAGACCAAGTGGCACCAGAAAGAGTGACAGGGGCACTGAGACGGCGGTAGGAGTTCACGGTTGGAGAGGTAAAGGCACAGAGGGCTTCCCCATGGGCCAAGACACCAGCAATGAAGTGGTAGGCCAGAGCCGATAGCCCCAACTCCCCCTGATCATCATGAAAGAGATTGGTTTTGCCCTCCATATCCCAAAGGGAAAGGTGCATGGGCAGCCATTGCCCGTCAGGTGATCAAAGGGCTTGGGCATAAATGTGGCGCAGTAGCTGTGGAGTTCAGCAATACTTTTGACCATGTACTTAAAGAAGGCGTGGCGATCGCTGGTTACCAAAGCATCATCAAAGAGCCAATTCATTTCAAATTGGCCGTTGGCGTCTTCATGATCATTCTGGTAGGGTTGCCAGCGGAGGGTCTGCATGCCATCGCAAATATCGCGAATCACCCCAAAGCGGCGCAGTTGGTCATAGCAGGGCTTGACCTGAGTATCAGCTGCATCAGAAAGGCTCTGACCGTCCGCCCTCAGGAGCATAAACTCACACTCAACACCAGTGCGGGGACGAAAGCCCAAGTCTGTCGCCTACTGAAGCACCTGTTGTAGCACCCAACGGGGGGGTTGTTTCAGGGGGGTGTTATCGCCTTGGAGTAAATTGGCCGGCATCCATGCCACCTCCGGCTTCCAAGGCAAGGGAAACACGCGCTGGCGATCGCCCACAGTAAGGACATCAGCATCGGCGGGGGTCATATCTAGCCAAGCCGCAAATCCTGCAAACCCTCCCTGTCCTGAAGTCAAGGGGGAACGCCTCCTAGAGCTTACTGCCGCACTCGGGACAGAAGCGATGGCTAGAGATAGTTTTTGCCCCGCAGTTGGCGCAATAGATCAATTCGGCAGCCTTTTCGAGCACCTTGCGTTCCGGCAGTCCCAGCATTTGGGAGTTGGCCTTGCCGGGGGCAACCATCGGGTAGCAATTTTCATCGCGGGTGACATGGGCATCTAGGAGCACTGGGCCATCGTAGGCCAAGACTTCTTGGACAATGGCATCCAAATTGTGGCGATCGCTCACCCGCAACCCCTTAACTCCGTAAGCCTCCGCCAATTTCACAAAATCGGGCATCCCCTTGGCCATATTGGAATGGGAATAACGCTCCTCGTAAAAGGCCTGCTGCCACTGCCGCACCATTCCCTGCCAAAAATTGTTAATAATGACCGTCTTGACAGCAATACCGTACTGAGCCAATGTGGCCAACTCTTGGGAATTCATCTGGAAACTGGCATCGCCACTAATACAGATCACCTGTTGATCGGGTAATGCCACCTTCACCCCCATTGCTGCGGGCATGCCAAAGCCCATCGTGCCCAAGCCGGCACTGGAGATCCAACGCCGAGGGCCATTTTTCAGGAATTGCGCCGCCCACATTTGGTGCTGACCCACATCAGTCGTGTAGTAGGCATCAGGCGCATGGCGACCAAAGGCAACAATCACCTCTTGGGGCGAGAGTTCACCACTGGGCTGCGGCACGACGAGGGGATAGTCCTCTTTCCAGACCTTGATGCGCTCTAGCCACGTTTGGGTGGCGGGTTCAACGGCTTCACCACTGTCTTCAATGTGCTTGAGGAGTTGCTGAAGCACTGGTTTAACGCTGCCAACAATCGGCACATCAGGCACACGGTTTTTGCCTACTTCGGCAGGATCAATGTCAATGTGAATCACCTTAGCGCGGGAGGCAAATTCATCCAGCTTACCGGTCACGCGATCGTCAAACCGCGCCCCCACGGCAATCAGTAGATCACACTCACTGACGGCAAAGTTGGCATAGGCAGTGCCATGCATCCCCAACATACCCACGGAGAGGGGATGGGACTCAGGAAACGCCCCCTTACCCATGAGTGTTGTTGTCACCGGAATCTGGAATAGCTCGGCTAACCTAAGCACCTCCTCGTGAGCACCCGCTGTAATCGCGCCGCCCCCCACATAGAACAAGGGTCGCTTGGCCTCACGCATCAATTGAACCGCTTGGGCAATTTGACGAGCATTGCCGCGAATCGTGGGACGATAGCCCCGCAGCTTCACTTGACCCGGCTCGACCGGTTCGTATTCACAGACCTCAAGCCCCACGTCCTTGGGAATATCCACCAGTACAGGCCCAGGCCGACCGGTGGTGGCAATGTAAATGGCCTCAGCAATGATCCGTGCCATGTCCTTGGCTGCCCGCACCACATAGGAGTGTTTGACAATGGGCAGTGTAATGCCAAAAATATCTGTTTCCTGAAAGGCATCGGTACCAATGGCTGAACGCGGCACCTGACCCGTGATCACCAGCAGCGGAATCGAATCCATATGGGCTGTGGCAATGCCGGTCACTAAGTTCGTTGCCCCTGGCCCTGACGTACCAAAACACACTCCCACTTGACCTGTGGCACGAGCGTAGCCATCAGCGGCGTGGGCTGCCCCCTGTTCGTGGCGCACCAGAATGTGCTGAATGATTCCCTTGGATTCAGCACGGTAAAGTTCATCATAAATCGGTAAAATCGCTCCACCAGGATAGCCAAAAATATGCTTAACGCCGTGACGGCATAGGGTATCAATAAGGATATACGCTCCAGTTGCTTGCACAGGCCAACCTCGTCAGGCAGTGGTGGTCAATGTTTCTAAATTCTAATTTTTTGATTACCGTCTCGGCAAGAGAGCGCAGACTTGAAAGCATTGAATTATTGGGTTGAAGCGCCTCAATGCTTAATATATTTTTGCAATTAAAAGTTTACCCGCTGCACCGCAAGTGTCATGATCACAAGAGTGAAATGTATTGATCCAGAATTCCAATTAAGATTTGTTAAAAGTTCTAGTTGGGCATAATGCGCATGAGGGTTTGACCATACTCAATTGGCTCAGCATTTTGCACGAGAATTTCCACCACTTGGCCATTGACTTCTGACTCAATCTCATTCATTAACTTCATTGCTTCGATGATGCAGACCACCTGACCCTTTTTCACTGTATCGCCCACTTCTACGAAGGGAGGTTCATCGGGAGCGGGAGCACGATAAAAGGTGCCCACCATAGGCGCAACAATATCGACTGTTTTGCGGCTAGCTGGGGGTGGTGTTGGTTCAGGCTCAGGGCTAAGGGTGGGCGCAGAGGCGGGCACGGAGGGTACGGTTGGGACGGGAGCGGGTGCCACAACCACGGGGGTGCTGCCACTGAATTGCTCACGCTTGCGCAGTTGCAGTTCCAGTTCGCCACTCTTGAGATTGAGTTCGGTGACGCTGGTTTGGTCAAACATTAGTAGCAGTTCGCGTACTTGGTTGAGGTCAAGCTCCACACCCGTTACTCCTATTCGCGGCCAAGATACGTGTCTGAGCGAGTATCAATGCGAATCCGCTCGCCTACAGAGATAAATAACGGTACCATGACTTGGGCACCGGTTTCGACAATGGCGGGTTTCGATCCGCCGGTAGCGGTGTCTCCCTTCACGCCGGGATCCGTTTGCACCACTTCTAGGACGACGGAGTTGGGTAGCTCAACTTCAAGAACTTGATCGCCCCATTTGACAATATTCACTTCCATGCCTTCTTTGAGATACTTGGCGCGATCGCCAATTTGCGCTGGCGTGAGGCGAGCCTCCTCATAGCTTTCCATGTCCATAAAGACATAGTCTTCACCATCTTTGTAGGTATGCTGCATGGTGCGTTTTTCAAGGGTGGCTTGGGGAACAGTCTCCCCAGCCCGAAACGTACGCTCAATGACGTTACCCGTCTGCACATTTTTGAGTTTTGTGCGCACAAAGGCGGAGCCTTTCCCCGGTTTGACGTGCAAAAATTCGACCACTCGCCAGACGGCACCATCAAGCTCAATACTCACACCGGGGCGAAAATCGTTACTGGAAATCATGTCCTACCGTGCAGTTCACCAAGCTACTATTGTATCCTTGAGCGTTGCGCTTCCTCACACCAGTTCAGTAGATTTCCCTAGAGGCAGATCCATTGCCACCCCCTAGAATTGCCAAAGGGCGATCGCCCCAACAAGTGCTAAACTGAGGAGTAATGTGAAGAAAACAACACACCAAGGACAGTAACAATGGCTGCAACCCTTGAACTAAGTCAAGAAAACGTCGAAAAAGTCCTTGATGAACTCCGCCCCTATTTGATGGCCGATGGCGGTAATGTGGAACTCGTAGAAATTGAAGGGCCTGTGGTGCGGCTGCGGCTACAGGGTGCCTGTGGCTCTTGTCCGAGTTCGACGATGACGCTGCGCATGGGCATTGAGCGCAAGTTAAAAGAAGCCATTCCGGAAATTGCCGAAGTCCAGCAGGTGCTCTAACTACTTGACTGCTGGGGAGAGAATGAGTGGTGGCGATCGCAATCCAGTTAACGCCCGATCAGATTGATCGTCTGGATTTATCTCCCCTGCAGCGAGTTCTTGATCCGCTGATTGCAGCGCAGCAACTTTTGGATCATCACCAAGCGCTGCGTTTTATTATTGATTATCCCAGGCCAGCCGATGAGCCTGATCTGGAGCTTTCGGAATTGGCGCCCGTGCGCCTGTGGTTTATTCGTGCCGATGTCTCCTACCCGTGGCTGCCCTATTTACTGGATTGGTCAGCGGGGGAACTCGTGCGTTATGGAGCGATGCTCGTTCCCCATGAATTCCATCCGCAGCAGGGCATTATCTTTAACCCCCAAGCCCTTGATATTTTTGTGATGGCCAAGGTGTTTACCCTTTGGCAATGGCTTCAGGGACAGGGCTATCCTGCTGCTGAAAAAATTAAAGGCATGGCGGCGATGTTTGGCTATGAGCTAGATACGGCTCTTTTTACATTGCTTTACTAAAATTATCATTTTGCAAAAAATAACAGACAGTTCCAAAATTCTGAAGTAGAATTTACTTCAACCTAGGGCTTCTAGCTTATGAAGTGAAACGTGTATGATAACAGACCTACGTTCGGAGTCTAAAGGTGTCTTATCTTGTTATTGATACAGAAGGAAATCCTCTCAAGCAAGTTGCTGTCATTGATGCAAAAGGTCATCTTATTTATGAGGCCTATACTGAATCAGCAAATGATAAGCATGCCAATAAAAAGAAATTTCACGAAATCAGTCATGACTTAAAGTCTCTCTTAAATGGACATATATGTGTTTTTCACAATGCAGGTGCAGACCTACAAACATTAAGATCTAGCTTAGATTTAGACGGTGAACTTAAATATGAGTGTACAGAACAGCTAGCACGGCGACTATTCCCGAGCTTACCCTCTTATGGACTAGCAGAATTGTGCACCTACTTTAAGATTAATCATCAGGGCAGGGGATTCACGTTAAGTAACGCTCATGATGCTCAATATGATGCTAGATTTACTTATGAACTTTATCGATATCTTTGCCGCTACAAGCTCAAACAGGAAAAATATCCTAATGTTTTTAGTAGTGTTCGAGTAGATACACCATTTCAAGATTTTCCTGATGCATTTAAGGTACAAGAGCCACAGTATCGCTATATCTATCAACTAGTTCAAGAAATTCGTGAGGATAATAATCTTCAGAGTCAAGGAGTGGTTATTTTGGGTGAAGCAGGCAGTGGCAAAACCCATATGGCCATGCGAATTGCTCAACAATTGCTTAAATATAACCGCTTATTTTTTATTCTACAACCAGCTCATGAAAACAATGTTCTCTATCACATTTACAGTAGTGTTTTGCAATCTTTAGTGCAACCTGTAGAGAAGGGATATACACAGTTGGAGTATTTTCTTTCCAATATATTCTTCAGTATTCTGAGTAAATATCAAAATAATGAAGATGACCGATGGTTATTAGAAAAACTATCAAAAGATAGATTATATCTGTTTTGTGAAAGTGGAAATAATGAAACTAAGACCCGTGAAGAAAGGATTGAAAGACTTGAAAAATATTTACTACGTTGGCATAATTCTCAGCGATTTAATAACTTATTTTCTGAAATTTTTATTAAAGGATTAATAAAATATTGTCGTTATCGCAGAGAATACTATCGTGATATTATCATTCGATGGTTAGCAGGTAGTGGAATTGAAGAAGATGAAGAGACTAAAATTGGCCTACCTGATTGGGGAGAAACACTAACAAGCAACGATTTTGCATTGCAAGCACTTATTAGTCTTTCAGTTCTATCTACCTTAGATCAGCCACTACTGATTATTTTTGACCAACTTGAAGGATTAGCTAACCCTAATAATAGACCAATTTTGCTAAAACTAGGTGAGGCTTTGCGGGAGTTAATGACAAATCTCCGCAATACATTATTTATTCTCAATTTATTTCCAATTACTTGGCAGTATTTTCAGGATACCCTTGAAAAATCAACAATTGAGCGTCTTAGTGCCAATACTATCTCTATACAAGAGCCAACAGCAGATGAAATTTTGGCTATCTTAAATGAACGCCTTAAGCCTGCAGGTGTTTTTGCAGAAGCTTTTTTCAACTTAGAGGAATTACATCAAATTGTTCATTCTGAGTCAATTCGCAGCTCATTAATTTTGGCTGCAAACCTATATCGTAAGATCGTCAATGAGATTAATTTTTCTGATCTTTCTATTGGACATTACCCAAATGCTATTTCGGAAGTAACACAAGAGGTGCAGAATCTAATTATAAAAATCAATGATCTGGAGCAGCGGATCAAAATTTTAGAAGAAAGAACAATTTCAAAAATATCTTTTGAAGAAGAATTGTATAAATTTTTAAGGGAAAAGAAATATATTCTAGCTAAAGATTATGGAAAAATTGGCTATCAAAATAATTATCATGAGTTAGGAGTACTAAAGTGCGTTTTAAATTATCTTCAAATTGTCAAACCTAATATTAGTCTTACACAGTATGCTATCCAAATGCCAATTAATGATCAAATCATCTACTTAGGGCATTGTAAAAAATATGTAATAATTATGAATAATCCAGAAACAAGTAGAAAACCAACTATTAATGTTAATGCTTGTTTTCGAGCAATTCAAAGCTTTCTTGCTGATAAAAAGGAAGCAACATTATTTATTTATCGAGATAATCGGATTCGTTTTCCTCAATCAAACAATTCTCCTGCCGCTAGAAATTGGAGATCACTCCAACATCGGTTTGGTCATCGGTTAGAGATACGACATATTAATGTGAACGACTATATTTGGTTACATCTTTTCTATGCAATGATAACTGCGATTGAAAATAAGGAATTTGAAGGAGATGTCAGACCTGCTGAAGCCGTTAACTTATTCTTGAAAAAGTATCCGAATGAGTTTTGGAGTTATCTTTTTAGATAGTTATAGATTAGTCCAATAGTATTCGTAAGGGCTTAATTATTAGAGTGACCACTACGGTATTGGGGATTGATTTTGGTACCTCGGGGGCGCGGGCGATCGCCATCGATCCTGAAGGCAAGATTCTCGCCACTGCCCGTCGTCCGTTGCACCAGCCCGATCAACCCCAAGAATGGGCAGCAACCCTGCGGGCGTTGATTTTAGAGATTCCAAACCCTATCCGTCAGCAAATTCAGCGGATTGTCATTGATGCGACTTCTAGCACCGTTTTCCTCTGTGATGCTCAGGGACAGCCCTGCTCACCCGTTCTTCTCTACAACGACGATCGCGCCCACGATCATGTTCAAACGCTGCGGCCGATCTTAGCCACGGATCATGTTGTCCTGAGTGCCACCAGTAGTCTAGTCAAACTGCTCTGGCTCCAGACCCACTACCCAACCGTCAACGCTGTTTTAGTACACCAAGCGGATTGGCTGGCTTTTTTGCTCCACGGTCAACTGGGCATCTCCGACTGGCACAATGCCCTGAAGTTGGGCTACGACCCGGCAAAAGAAACCTACCCTGACTGGTTTAATCATCCCACGCTAGCTCCTTTACAGTCTCTGTTGCCAAAAGTGGTAGCTCCCGGTACAGTCTTGGGAAAAGTTAGGGCGGCTGAGTTGGGGTTATCGCCGCAGTGTGAGGTGTGTGCCGGTACCACCGATAGCATTGCTGCCTTTTTGGCCAGTGGTGCCTCGGAAGTGGGTGAGGCGGTCACCTCTTTGGGGTCAACCCTTGTGCTCAAGCTCTTGAGTGCCTCTAGGGTAGAGGACTTGGCAGCAGGCATCTACAGTCATCGCTTGGGCGATCGCAGTTCGCGCGCCGTAGGCGATCGCTGGCTAGTGGGGGGCGCCTCCAACTGTGGCGCAGCCATTCTAGGGCAATTTTTCACCCCAGCGGAACTAGAGCACCTCAGTGCCCAAATTGATGTGACTCAACCCACAGGGTTGGACTACTACCCCCTGTTGAAGCGGGGCGAACGCTTTCCCATCAATGATCCTGACCTTGAACCTCGCCTAGAACCCCGGCCCGACGACCCTCGCCTCTTTTTGCAGGGACTCCTCGAAAGTCTCAGCCGCATTGAAGCCCAAGGCTATGCACAATTACAGCGTTTGGGTGCCTCCCCCCTGAAACGGGTCTGGACGGCTGGGGGCGGTGCCCGTAATCCCGCCTGGTTAGCCCTCCGCCAACAATACCTAGGGGTTCCCGTTGCCATTTCACCCCAAACAGAGGCCGCCTATGGTGCAGCCCGTCTCGCTCAAGTAGGCCTGAATTTTAGCTAGGGTAGAGCTGCGCTTGAATTTCTGACTTGAGCCGATTGAGAATATGGCGCTGATCCAGTTGACTGAGGATTTGTTGCACCACGGTTTTCGGCCCAGCAGCCCCCCAGCCTGCGCCGTTGGCAAAGTAGGTTTTGGCCACTTGCCCCATCGTATAGGAGGCAAAGCCAGCAATCCCCGCTTGGGTCATGGCCACGGAGAGATAGGGGCCAAGGGCAATTCCCCCGCTCATCGGCGTTGCGAGTCCCAACAGTCCCTTGAGGGAACTCAGTCCCAAGTTGACGGCCAATTCCCCTAAGCTAATGCTGCCCATGGCGAGGGCGATTGTTTGCAGTAGCTCCTTGGCGCCTGCTTCTGTGAGTTCAATGCCGTAGAGGCGCGAGAGCAGTTGAATCGTGGTCAAGTCAATGACGGCACTGCTGACCATATCGAGAACGGTGACGGGGTTGAGGGCGATCGCCAGCGCCTTGGTGACAGCTCCTTTCCAAATCAGTTGGTTCGCCTCTTCCTCTCGCAGTTCCAGCTTGTAGCGGGCTAACTCTTCACTGACTTGATTGGCAAAAAGCATTGAATTGAGGGCAATCAGCGCTTTCCCTTCGCGCTCTAGCACCTCTAAGATTTTCCGTTTCAGGGGTTCCACCTGAGGGGCGCCGATGGTCATGGTCACTTGGACGCGGCCTTGTTTGTCCCGCTTGAGTTGGGGCACAAGGGGGGCTGCCGCTACCATCACGATTTCTTCAGGGGAAAGAAGCTCTTTGACGCGCTCATCACGGATTTTGGCATAGATGGCCTCGCGATCCGCCTCTGGGTACTGATCCACTTTGTTAAAGACCAGAAGCATTGGCTTGCCCGCCTGCCGCAACTCACTGAGGGCTTGGTATTCAAGACGGGTCAAGTCTCCAGCGATAACAAAGAGGATTAAATCCGCTTGAGCCGCTACTTCCCGTGCCAATTGCTCCCGTGCTGCGCCATTGACTTCGTCCAACCCCGGTGTATCAATGAGTCGAATCGGATTACCCCGCTGGGCTTCAGAAATTTGCCAAAGGGCACTGGCTTCCTCTTTGGTCACGCCATGAATGGGTCCAGTGGCAAAGTAGGGTTCCCCTAGCAGCGCATTTAGCAGGGAGGACTTTCCCCGCCCCACCATGCCAAAGACAGCAATGTGCACCACCCCGTAGTGGAGCTTATCGAGCCTGTCCTCTAGTTCAGCGATCGCCCGCGCGAGGGAGGCTTTTTCGGTGCCAGTGGCTTTGCACTCGAACAGCAATTTTTCAAGGGCACTCTTTGCCGCTTCGTAGCTACGGGCGCTTTGGTAGTCCTCAAGGTCATCAATTGCCCCTTGAAGTTCCCTGAGCAGCAAGTCTTTTGGCGATCGCTCTACCACAGATATAAAACCACCCTCACCAAGATTTGTCTTTCATTTTAAGGGTCAAGAACGGGACTGGTGCGATTTGAACGCACGGCCTAGCGCTTAGGAGGCGCTCGCTCTATCCGACTGAGCTACAGCCCCAAAGAGATACCTTCTATCCTAGCGAGTTTCGCGCCCGCCTACGTTGTCGCCACTGCTGGTGCCGTCGTTTCCAAAGCCTCAATTTCCTGAAGCAGTCGCTCTAGGGGGGCATTGGGTTCTAAAAACGAGAAGAGATGCTTGTAGCGGAGCTTGCCCTCGCGATCAATGAGAAATTGTGCGGGTAGCGGTGCCCCCAAGGCTTGGCCCGTGCGGTATTTGCGAAAGACTTGGCAACTGGGGTCATAGAGCAGGGGCATCTTCAAGGCCATATCCGCCTTCACTTTTTCGCTTTGTTGGGCATCGGTACTGGTGACCACGAGAACCGCCACCCCCTTGCCTTGAAAGGTTTCATAGTTTTCATTCAAAGCCTTGAGATAGGGGTAGCACAGTGGGCAGTATTGATGCTCCGTAAAAATACGGGTAAACACCAGCAGGAGTGGCTGCTCTTTCCACACGTTTGCAAGGCGAACAGGCGTATTCAAGCCTACGCCGGGTAGCTCCACATCTGGAACTAGTGCACCCCGCTTCAGTTGATTTTGGGGCGGCAGTGGCCACGCATTTTGCCAAAACCGCTCATTAAAGAGACCACTGAAGTTGGTGGAGGTGAGAAACGGCAATTGAACAGCCATGGCGTCCTCGCTGCTGGCTCAATGAGGTTCCTAGCGATCGACGGATCCCATAATCACATCGATACTGCCAAGGATAGCAACAATATCCGCCACTTTCATCCCCTTGAGCAACTGGGGCAGCACTTGCAGATTATTAAAATCCGGTGGCCGAATCTTCCAGCGCCAAGGGAAGACATTATCATCGCCAATCAGATAAATCCCTAGCTCCCCTTTCCCCGATTCAACACGCACATAGTGTTCCCCCTTCGGGATTTTGAATGTGGGAGCGAGCTTTTTGCCCAAGTACTGATAGTCAAAGCCATTCCACTCTGACTTGGCACCCTCCAACATCCGCTTGGCTTCAAGGTTTTCGTAGGGACCGCCGGGCAGGCCATCCAAAGCTTGGCGAATGATTTTTACCGATTCGCGCATTTCCTGAATGCGAACGATGTAGCGGGCAAGGCAATCGCCCTCTGTGGCGGTGGGCACCTCCCAATCAAAGTCGTCGTAGCACTCGTAATGATCGACCTTGCGCAAATCCCACTTGACACCGCATGCCCGCAACATTGGCCCTGATAGCCCCCAGTTGATCGCCTCCTCGCGGCTAATTTTGCCTACGCCCTGCAAACGACGCACAAAGATGGGGTTGTTGGTGATCAGGCGTTCGTACTCATCGACTTTGGGCAGGAAATAGTCGCAAAAGTCACGGCACTTGGTGACCCAACCATAGGTAAGATCGGCAGCCACTCCGCCGATACGGAAGTAGTTGTTGTTGATGAAGCGCATGCCTGTGGCCGCTTCAAAGAGATCGTAGATGTACTCCCGCTCGCGGAAGATATAGAAAAAGGGCGTCTGGGCACCCACATCCGCCAGAAAGGGACCCAGCCACAGCAGGTGATTGGCAATGCGGTTCAGTTCCAGCATGATCACGCGGATGTAGCTGGCGCGTTTGGGCACGGGAATACCCGCCAATTTTTCCGGCGCATTCACTGTGACCGCTTCGTTAAACATCCCCGCCGCATAGTCCCAACGGCTGACGTAGGGAATGAACATGATATTTGTGCGGTTCTCGGCAATTTTTTCCATGCCGCGATGGAGGTAGCCGATCACCGGCTCACAGTCAATCACATCCTCGCCATCAAGGGTCACCATTAACCGCAAAACCCCGTGCATTGAGGGATGGTGCGGCCCCATATTGATGACCATGGGTTCAGTGCGAGTCTCTATCGTGGGCATAGATGGCAGTTCCGCTAGAGGGTTGGAGGCTTACTGTTGATATGCTACACAGGTTTTCCCCGCTTGCCAATTCAAATTTGCTTATGGCTTAGATAACAGTGCCATCGGGGATCACAGCATTTTTGAGAATCACCACCACGCCACTGCGAATATAGAATCCCTGATCCTCACGGTTGGATTCCTCGACATGGTCTTTGTTGATGATTTTGACATCGCGGCCAATGCAGGCGTTTTTATCCACAATAGCCCCACGGATGACACTGTTGGCACCAATGCCGATGGGAATTTTATGTTGCAATAGAAGTTGGCTGCGCTGCGCCGAGTCTTGGTAGTAGTCTGCCCCCATCAGCAGGGAATGGTCAATGACACAGCCCGATTCCACGCGCGATCGCACCCCTAGAACCGAATGGTGAACTTGGCATTCCTTGAGGATGCAGCCCTCACTAATGATGGACTCCGTGATGGTGCAACTGAGAATCTTGCTGGGGGGCAAGTAGCGGGGACGGGTGTAGATCGGCGCATTTTCATCGTAAAAGCTAAAGGGAGGCTGGGGTTGTTGGGTAAGCGCAAGGTTGGCTTCGTAGAAGGATCCAATCGTGCCAATATCTTCCCAGTAGCCATTAAAGACATAGGTTTGGACAAGGTGGGAACGCGCGGCAGCGGGGATGATTTCTTTGCCAAAGTCAGTGGCGTCGGCCATCTGTTGCAGCAGATCAATGAGGACTTGCCGCTTAAAGACATAAATCCCCATCGAGGCAATGTAGGGTTTGCGATGGGCCTCCTCAGCACTGAGGCCGTAGCGGGTCGTGTCCACACGCATATCTCGTAGGGCATCACCCGTAGGTTTTTCGCGGAAGTCGGTCACCCGCCCTGTACCATCGACTTTAATCAAGCCAAAGCCAGAGGCAGCCTTTTCATCAACGGGCAAGACGGAGAGGGTAATATCGGCACCCGTATCGCGGTGGCGTTGGACAAACAGGCGATAGTCCATGCGGTAGAGGTGATCCCCCGACAAAATCAGGTACTCATCCACATCCCAGTCGGCCAAAAGCCAGAGGTATTGGCGCACCGCATCGGCGGTACCCTGAAACCAATTGGGATTTTCTGGGGTTTGCTGGGCTGCTAACACTTCGACAAAGCCGCCCGTGAGGCCGGGAAAGGTGTAGGTACGGGCAATGTGACGGTTGAGGGAGGCCGAGTTGAACTGGGTGAGAACGTAAATGTTGTTGATTTCGGAGTTGATGCAATTGCTCACAGGAATATCAATGAGGCGATATTTTCCAGCAAGGGGAACCGCAGGCTTGGCGCGACGCTTGGTCAAGGGATAGAGACGTGTTCCGGCACCGCCCCCAAGGATAATCGCCAGGACTCGTTTCATTGAAAACTCCATCTGAACGGCCACATCAACAGTGTACGCTGTGGCGGCACTTCTCTTTGCGAGGGGAACCCTTTTTGGTAAAGAAGCCGCGCAATGGCATGATAATGATACTTGGTCGTTGATCCCAAGCGGAGAGTCGCAGCATGGGATTTGTGGATATTGCGATCGCTGATTTGGCAGCGGACTACGGTGTCTCCGTGGAAACCGTCTGTGGGTTGTGCGATCGCTTGGGTATTCGCTATACCAGTCCGCAAACGCGCCTGCCCCTTGAAGATGCCAAAGCAATTATTTTGGCGTTGACGGACTCCGCGCCACCGCATGATCAACGGGACACATCACCGCACTCGTAAGACCTGCTTATTGGGAGAACTATGTTAAAAAAATGCATTTGGCTTGCGGTTGCCCTTTGCCTTTGCCTCTGGCAACTGACCATGGGTACAGCACTGGCCGCTGAACTGACCCCTGACGTCCTGACCGTTCCCCTCAACAGTGAAGGAAAAACCATTACCCTGACGGAAAAGCAATACTTCGAGGGTAAGCGTCTCTTCCAGTATGCTTGCGCCTCCTGCCATGTGGGGGGAATCACCAAAACCAACCCCAATTTGGATCTGCGCACCGAAACCCTCGCCTTGGCCACACCGCCGCGAGATAATATCGAAGGTTTGGTGGACTACATGAAAAACCCCACCACCTACGATGGCGAGCAGGAAATTGCTGAGGTGCACCCCAGTCTGCGCAGCGCCGACATTTTCCCGAAAATGCGGAATTTGACGGAAAAAGACTTGGTGGCGATTGCCGGTCACATCCTTGTCGAACCCAAGATCTTAGGTGACAAGTGGGGTGGCGGTAAAATTTACTACTAATTACGACTCAAGAAGGATTTTCCCAACTCATGCACCAACCTCACTCGTGGCTACGCCCCATTGCCTTGCTCTGCGGCAGCCTTTTGATTCTATGGCTAGGCTGGGCGATCGCGCCGGCAACGGCACTGGCAGCCGGCGGGGTAGATAACTATGTGATCCAATACCTCAAGGTAACGGACACTGTAGAATTGCCCCTCAATGATCGCGGTGAGACCAAAACCTTCACAGCAGCGGATTTGACCCGTGGCAAGCGGCTCTTTGAGGAAAACTGCAAAAACTGTCATGTCGGTGGCAGCACGTTACCCAATCCTTTGGTGTCACTCTCTCTAAAGGATCTCAAGGGGGCAACCCCCCCACGGGATACAATTGCCAGCCTCGTTGCTTTCCAGCGATCGCCGAGGTCCTACGATGGCAGCGAAGAGAGTTATTCCTGCCGCCGCGTGAGTGAGGACTGGTTGACCACAGAACAGCTGGAGACCTTAGCTGCCTTTATTTTGCGAGCGGCAGCCGTGGCGCCCGGTTGGGGCGTAGAAAGCTTTCCAGACAGTGCCCCCTAGGTTGGGAACTTTGCTACACTGACCTTTGGTGAGTCTTACACCCCTTGATTTTTGGGACTTTATCCATCATTTTGTCCAGACCCTGACGCATTCCATGAAAGGAGAACTCCGTTGAAAAAGCTATTCATTTGCGTTTGCGCGATCGCGATCGCTCTCTTTGTCAGCCTCACCCCTGCGGCCTTGGCAGCAGATTTAGCCAATGGTGCCAAAGTCTTTAGCGGCAACTGCGCAGCCTGTCACATGGGGGGCGGCAATGTGGTGATGGCCAACAAAACCCTGAAAAAAGAAGCCCTTGAGCAATTTGGCATGTACTCCGAGGATGCCATTATTTACCAAGTGCAGCACGGCAAAAATGCCATGCCCGCTTTTGCTGGTCGTCTCACCGATGAACAAATTCAAGATGTGGCTGCCTACGTCCTCGATCAAGCTGCCAAGGGTTGGGCAGGCTAAAATTGCCACAGTCTGAAAATAACGATTGATGAAGGGTGTAGGCCTAGGTTCTACATCCTTTTTTTGTCCTGTGACTGCCCTACAAGTCCTGCACAGAGAGATGTTTTATTCTGCATCCCCTAGGGGATTCTCCCTAGAACCAGTGCAATTCATATAATTGATGAAAGACTTGCTCCTACAAAAAGGCGGTACACTTGGGCTATGCCTGCTGCCCCATTGCCAGCAAATGAACCGGAACGGCAACGTGCCCTTGAGCAGTATCGGATTTTAGATACGCCTCCGGAGCCGATCTTTGATGAAATTACCAATTTAGCAGCGGCAATTTGCGAAACTCCCATTGCCCTGATTAGTCTCATCGATCGCGAGCGGCAGTGGTTTAAGTCTAAGGTGGGGTTAGATGCCTGTGAAACCCCAAGGGATGTCGCCTTTTGCGCTCACGTGATTCTCCAGCCTGAGCCGCTGATTGTACCGGATACCCGCCTTGATCCGCGCTTTGCCGATAATCCCTTTGTCAGTGGCCCACCCTATATCCGCTTTTATGCGGGGATGCCCTTGGTGACGCCGCAGGGTTATGGCATTGGTACCCTCTGTGTGGTGGATTATCAACCGCGGCAGTTGAGTGCTGTTCAACAACAAACCCTACGTACCCTTGCCCGCCAAGTGATTAGTGAACTGGAGATCCGCCACCACCTAGAGGTCACTCAGCAACAACTGGCCTATATTCAGCAGATGAGTAGCCTCCAAGAGGCGGTCTTCAATAGTAGTAATCACGCCATTATTGCCACCCGTACCGATGGCATCATTACGCTGGTGAATCGAGCGGCCCAAGAATGGCTGGGATATAGCGCCTCAGCACTGGTGGGCAAAGCCACTCCCGAACGCTTCCATGATCCCCAAGAGGTGGAGCGCTATGCGCAGATTCTCAGTGCCCAACTGGGAGAGCCAGTTCCTGTGGGGTTTGAGACACTGGTGGCACGGGCACGGCGTGGCCTAGCGGATGAGCAGGAGTGGACATTTGTGCGGCGGGATGGCTCTCGCTTTCCTGTGTCCCTGTCAGTCACCCCGATTCATGATAGCCAAGAGCAACTCATTGGCTTTTTGGAGCTAGCGGTTGATATTACCGACAAGAAAAAAATTGAGGCGGAGCTGCGACTGCGGGAGCGAGCCATTATTGCTAGCACTAATGGCATTGTGATTACCGATTACCGCCAACCAGATAATCCCATTATCTATGTGAATCCTGCCTTTGAGCGGATGACCGGGTATCGGGCGACGGAAGTCATTGGCAAAAATTGCCGCTTTTTGCAGGGGCGCGATCGCCATCAACCGGGGGCAGAGGCTATCCGCAATGCCATTAAAAAAGGCCAATCCTGCCGTGTGGTGCTGCGCAACTACCGTAAAAATGGCCAACCCTTCTGGAATGAACTTGCCATCTCACCAATTTATAACGAGTTTGGCGAAATTACCCACTACATTGGCATTCAAAGCGATATCACAGAACGGCAACGGGCACAACTGTTTTTACAGCAGCAGGTGAAACGCACCCTCCTTCTCAATCGCATTACTGAGGAGATTCGCCAGCAAATTGAACGGGAGCACATTTGCCGCACGGCAGTTCAGCAGGTGGGGACAACCCTGAATGTCAGTCGTTGCCTGTTGTTTGTCTATCAGGAGAATGCCCCTTCCCCGATGGAACTAGTGGCCGAGTACTGTGCGCCGGGGGTACCCTCCGTCAATGAGTGCGACCTTGATTTGGCACAGATACGCAGCTCATTTTTGGAATCGGTCTTTGCCTCTGATGAAGTATTTAGTTGCGATGATGTGACGACTGATAACCGCCTCGTTGCGCTTCATGAGTATTGCGAAGCCCTGAGTGTGAAATCTGCGGTGATTGTGCGCACAGCCTATCGCAATCAACCCAATGGTTTACTCATTTTGCACCAGTGCGATCGCCAGCGGCGGTGGACGGATGCGATTAAAAGTTTGCTCAAGAGTGTGGCGGCACAGGTGGGGATTGGCCTTGCCCAAGTGCAACTCCTTGAACAGGAAACCCGGCAACGTCAGCAACTGCAACAGCAAATGCAGCGGGCACTGCTGCTGAATCAAATTACTGAACAGATTCGTCAGAGCCTCGATACGGAAACGGTCTTTGAAACAACCGTCACCCAAATTGGTCAAGCCTTTGGGGTTAGTCGCTGTTTGATTCACCGCTACGAGCTGGGGCCGCCTCCCCGCATTCCCGATGTGGCCGAATACCTGCAACCGGGCTACGCATCGATGAAGGGGGTCAATGTGCCTGTGGAAAATAACCCCCACGCCCTCCAAGTCTTAGGTAGCGATGCCGCCGTTGTTTCCCACGATGTGACGCAGGATCCTCTCCTTGCCAGTGCAGAGAAACTGTGCCGCCAGTTTGAAATTAAGTCAATGCTAGCCATTCGTACGTCCTATAAGGGAGTGCCCAACGGCATTATTGGCCTGCACCAGTGCGATCGCCAGCGGCAGTGGACCCCTGACGAAATTGAACTCCTTGAAGCAGTAGCGGCGCAAGTGGGAATTGCCATCGCCCAAGCAGAACTCCTGCGCCATGAACAGCAGCAGCGCCAATTATTGGCTCAACAAAACCAAGAACTCGAACAGGCGCGGCTCCAAGCCGAACTCGCCAACCGTGCCAAGAGTGAATTTTTGGCCACCATGAGCCATGAAATCCGCACCCCCATGAATGCAGTTTTGGGCTTTACCAATTTGCTCTTAGATACGCCCCTCAATGAGCAGCAGCGGGACTTTTTGCAGACACTCCACCAAGCCGGCGAGGCACTCCTGACAATTATTAACGACATTCTCGACTTCTCGAAAATTGAATCCGGCAAACTGGTGCTCGAGCGGCAACCCTTTGATGTGCGTGAGTGTGTGGAGGATGTCCTCAGCCTCCTCGCCAGCAAAGCTGAGGAAAAAGACCTAGAGTTGCTCTACACCTGCACCCCCGAAACCCCTGCCCAAATCACAGGGGATGTGACCCGGCTGCGACAAATTCTCGTTAACTTAGTGGGCAATGGCATTAAGTTTACCCACGAAGGTCAAGTGCTGGTTCATGTGAGAGTGGTCAAACGGCAGGAGAAAACGTTTCTGGAATTTCAAGTTCAGGATACGGGCATTGGCATTCCTAGCGATCGCTTGGATCGGCTCTTCAAGCCCTTTAGTCAAGTGGATGCCTCGACGACCCGCGAGTATGGTGGCACCGGCCTAGGGTTAGTGATCAGCAAACGCCTCTGTGAGTTGATGGGCGGCGATATGTCCGTCGAAAGTGTCGAGGGGCAAGGCACCACATTTACGTTTACGATCCTCGCTGAAGGGCAAAAGCCCTACGTGCCGCCGACCGTTCATCCTGCCTTGGCAAACAAGCGGGTTCTTGTCGTGGACGATAATGCCGCCAGCCGCGATAATCTCTGCACATTGCTGCAAAACTGGGGAATGGTTCCCGTCGGATATGGCGATCCGCAACTGATTCTAGAAGCACCGCCCCCATGGGATTTGGCAGTCATTGATTTGAATATGCCCAAAATGTCGGGGCTTCAGCTGGCAGAACGCTTGCAATCACAGGCCTCTTTCAACCAACAACCGATTGTCCTGCTGACTCCCCTGAGTTGGCTGGAAACCGCCAGTCGCAAAGAACTCGTTACGGCTCACGTCCCCAAACCGATTCGCCTCCTCACCCTCCGACAAACCCTGATTAAGGTACTCAGCAGTGATAGCCTCGGTCAGGTCACTCCGGTGAAAACCGGGATCGATCCTAACTTGGGGAGCCGCTTCCCCCTGCGCATCTTGCTGGCTGAGGACAATGCGGTGAACCAGAAGGTGGCGTTGCATATTCTCAAGCGAATGGGCTACCGCGCTGATGTCGCTGCCAATGGCCTAGAGGTGCTTGAAGCACTACAACAACGCCCCTACGATGTCGTGCTCATGGATGTGCAAATGCCGAAGATGGACGGTCTAGAAGCAACCGAACGCATCTGTGCCCAATGGCCTCCTAGTCAACGCCCTTGGATTATTGCCATGACGGCCAATGCCCTTGCGGGCGATCGCGAGCGCTGCTTTGCGGCGGGGATGGATGACTATATCAGTAAACCGATTAAAATTGAAGCCCTTGCCGCTGCCCTCAACCGCTGTCGCTGCCTCAGTCCCAAGACGACCTACCCGCAACTGTGTGAGCAGATCAACTTTGATAGCGATCAGAATATAGCAGAGTCTATGAGTTAGAGATATTTGGCCAAGAGCAGATGAAGTTTCTCCTTGGTGACTGCGGGTACCTTGTCAAGGGGCGTGAGAATGGCATTCTTTAAGGCACGGTGGGCTTTAGAGGCTGGTGGATTGGCATGGAGGCGTTTGATGGTTTCACAGATAATCGCTTGGGCATTTTTGACATTGCGCTGCAAGTTGCCAATAATCATCTCCACTGTGACTGAGTCATGCTCTGGGTGCCAGCAGTCGTAATCCGTAACCAGCGCCAGCGTTGCATAGGCAATCTCCGCTTCACGAGCCAGTTTGGCCTCTGGTAGGTTGGTCATGCCAATCACCGTTCCTCCCCACGAGCGGTACAGGTTGGACTCTGCCAGCGTCGAGAAAGCAGGGCCTTCCATACACACATAGGTACCTTGGCGGTGGAGGGTGACATCGGGCAGGTTGAGATCGGCGATCGCATCCGCAAGAACGCCGGCAAGGGCAGGACACACCGGATCGGCAAAGCCAATGTGCGCCACAATACCCTCCCCAAAGAATGTGGAAATGCGGTTACGGGTACGGTCAATGAATTGATCCGGCACCACCATATCGAGGGGCTTCACTTGTTCCTGCAACGACCCCACAGCAGATGCAGAGAGGAGGTACTCGACCCCAAGGGACTTGAAGCCATAGATGTTGGCACGAAAAGGGATCTCCGTTGGCAGCAGATGGTGATCGCGGCCATGGCGCGCCAAAAAGACGACGGGAATTCCCTCAATCTTGCCGCAAATAAAGGCATCGGAAGGATTACCAAAGGGCGTAGTCAGACGTACCTCTTCAACATCGGTGAGGGCATCCATCTTGTAGAGACCACTCCCGCCAATAATGCCAATTTTTGCAGACATGGAGATTCCTAAAACACCAACGGGCAATAGCTTAGCATTAGTTGCCACCGTTGCGGTGGTTTAGAGGCTACGGAGGGGGTTGAACTGGTAGTTGGAGCCTTTGGGACCATTGGGACCGGGTGCTGCTTGAACCAGGGGAACGCGATCAAAAGTTCCCTTGGCGGTTTGCCCCTGAATTTGCACCCCTTGGCGCAGGAGTTGTTGCGTGCTGGCGCGATCGCCCCCTTGAATCATCGCTTGGGCAAGGGCTTGAGTTGCATCGTAGGCGGTAGTGGTGCGCCAACTAATCTGACCCCGCCACGCTTGTGCTGCCTGCTGAGCAAAGGGATCACTGGGGTTGGTACTCCAAGGCACCGCCAGAATCATGCCATTGATGGCGCTATCCCCCTTGATCAATAAATCAGGGCTGTAGAGTTGATCACTACCAAACAACTGCACGGGGGTGGTTTGGGTTTGATTGGCAATGGCAAGGGCAACGGCATCATTCACCCGTGCGCGACTCATAGCCAAAATTACCACATTGGCTCCCGCTTGCTGTGCTGTGGTCATTGCTGTATTGGCATTAGAGCCGGCAGCAGCCACATCCATCTGTTGCACCACTTGAGCACCAAACCGAGGCAGAGCAGCGACTAATTTAGTTTTCAGTTCATCACTGTAGGGGCTATCGCTGTTGTAGAGAACAGCCACTTTGGCATTAGGGACTTTTTTCGCTGCGGCTTGGGCGAGAGTATTGGCGGCATTGTCAAGGTAGGTATTGAGGAGTTGTTGCCCCTTTTCATTCAGGGATAGCGTCTGTACCTGTACTGTGCCGTTGCCTTGGGGAGTGACAGTCGTGGTTAAGGGAGAAAGAGCGGCAATCCCCGCTTGTTCATAGACCTGTAGAGCGGCACGACTATTGGCATCGGTGCCATGACCTAGTACCCCTTGGATTGAACTGTTGATCAAATCTTCGGCCAAACTGGTCACACCATTGGGGCTGTTTTCATTGACAATGGCGACTTCAAGGGCACGACTGGGGCCACTGGCATTAAAGCGCTCTTGGTACTGAGCTACCCCCCGCAGAATTTCCTTGGCAGTATCGGGGCTAGTACCAATGGGAACAACGGTGGCCATCGTCATCGGGTTGCCAGCTTGGCGGGCACGGGCATTGTTGAGATAAATGCGTGCCTCTGGATCATTGGGATCGAGGGTGACCAGTTCTTGATACTTGGCGATCGCCTGTGCCCAATCTCCCTGATCAAAGGCAAGGGCGGCTTCCTGCTTCAGGGCTGCTCGCTGCGGATTGGGTTCACTGATCAGGATGCGCTCTCCTTGGCTAATGTGTGCTGTGTTGCGGGCGGTGGTTTTGCTCACCAGTTGCTTGCCACTGGCTGTCGCTTCCGTCAGGGGTGAAGTATTGACGTCGCGGCTGGCAATAAAGATTCGATAGCCGAGGAAACCAATACCACCCGCGAGCAATAGAACCACCCCAAGGGCAGCAGCAACTAGCGGTAGTTTCGATTTTCCAGCCCCAGCACTGCTATTACCACTGGCAGGATTCATGGCTTCACGGGGTAGGCCACACACATCACAGTCAGGGCCAAAGTTTTCATAGGGGGAGTGGGCACCACTGGCATTGGGGTAGGATTTACCATTTTTAGGTACGCCATCGCACTTCCAAGAACCGGGAGATGGTGCCATGATGCCCCCCTTTCAAGTGAATTTGGAACAGTGTGCTGTCTTAGGCACGCGCAAGAACAGGATTTTCGTCCTCGGCGTCTTCGGTGTCGGTCTCTTCTTCAAGGACAATCGTCATGAAGCGGAGAATGTTTTCGTTGAGGCGCATGGCGCGTTCCAAGGGGGCGATCGCCGTCCCGGCAGCGGTATAGGTCATCAGAATGTAGTAGCCCTCCCGCAGTTTCTTGATCGGGTAGGCAAAGCGACGCTTACCGCGGTTTTGCACCTTGAGCTTGGTAGCGCCCTGTTCTTCTAAAAAAGTGCGAAATTGGCTAATGGTTTGTTCCAGTTGTTCTTCACCCACGTCGGGACGAACAATATACAGCGTTTCGTAGTTACGAATAATCATCAGGTCAACTCCCTTTGGACAAATGGCCTTTTGACGAATGCAAAAAGCAAGGCTTTATAATTCTAGCACCGCAGTTTGCCATTCTTGGCAAGGAGCAAAGGGGACTAATTCACTATGGTGGAACGGTTTGTGCGGGTGCAGACCACGGGGGGACAGATTCATTACGGCACACTGCAACTCAATCGTGAAGTGATGATTTGGGATGCGGCACCGTGGCTCCACGGCCAGCCCACGAACCAAGTCCTCAGTCCCGATAGCTACCAACTGCTGGCTCCCTGCTCCCCCTCAAAAATTGTTGCTGTGGGACGCAACTATGTGAAGCACGCTGCGGAAATGGGTGATAGTGTCCCCCCTGAGCCGTTGATTTTTCTAAAACCGCCGACAACAGTTCAAGCCCCTGGCTGTCCCATTTGGTATCCCCCTCAAGTGAAGCGCGTGGACTATGAGGGGGAATTGGCGGTGGTCATTGGTCGTCGTACCCGTGCCTGCCCTGAAAATGAAGCTCTTGAGCATATTTGGGGTTACACGATCGCCAACGATGTCACGGCTCGAGATCTTCAACAGCGGGAGCAACAATGGACGCGGGCAAAGGGGTTTGACACATTTTGCCCCCTAGGGCCTTGGATTGTGCGAGAGGTTCCCAGTGATGCGCGGTTGCAAACCTTTATTAATGAGGCAGCACAACCCGTCCAGTCAGCAACGATTGATCAAATGGTTTTCTCACCGGCAAAGTTGGTGAGTTTCATTAGCTATGTGATGACGCTGCTGCCGGGGGATGTGGTATTGACGGGGACACCCGCAGGAATTGGTGCATTACAGGTGGGCGATCGCGTGCGCGTCGAAATTGAAGGCATTGGCAGCCTCGTTTCTGTGGTTACCATACCTGAAACCCCTTGGACACCCCCCTTGGGTCGCACCTACTAGGAATATGCTCAACGCCTTACGGCATCAGTGGTAGAGGCACCCTGGCCAGTTTGATCGGCATCCCACTGGCTTGTGCTCAACGCCTTACGGCATCAGTGGTAGAGGCACATAGTTTCCCCAGTATTGAAAGTTATTTCGGCAATGTGCTCAACGCCTTACGGCATCAGTGGTAGAGGCACATAGTTTCCCCAGTATTGAAAGTTATTTCGGCAATGTGCTCAACGCCTTACGGCATCAGTGGTAGAGGCACGTTCGAGTATTTGCAAAGAGAGCATGGCTTCCGGCGGTGCTCAACGCCTTACGGCATCAGTGGTAGAGGCACAAGTGCACTGGCAGTGCCCATCTGAGCCTGATAAGTGCTCAACGCCTTACGGCATCAGTGGTAGAGGCACTAATTTATAGGATCAAAGAAACCCCGGCCCACGCGTGCTCAACGCCTTACGGCATCAGTGGTAGAGGCACGGCAACTTCTATTTTGAATGCCCTTGGCTGGATTTGTGCTCAACGCCTTACGGCATCAGTGGTAGAGGCACATTGCTGGTATTGGAACCGAAAAGTTTGGCACTGGAGTGCTCAACGCCTTACGGCATCAGTGGTAGAGGCACAAGGTAGATCCTCTTCGATAGATAAATCCTTAAAAGTGCTCAACGCCTTACGGCATCAGTGGTAGAGGCACCCCTTTTTACAGATAGATTTAGATACCCTTTTCGTGCTCAACGCCTTACGGCATCAGTGGTAGAGGCACATCTAGTTTTGAAATTTGCGAGGCTGTCTGGGAGGTGCTCAACGCCTTACGGCATCAGTGGTAGAGGCACCCTACCATGCCAACTTGCCAGACCTGATCGAAGTCCGTGCTCAACGCCTTACGGCATCAGTGGTAGAGGCACTTCCCGGATCTTCTCCTCCTCTACCAACCTGCGGAGTGCTCAACGCCTTACGGCATCAGTGGTAGAGGCACTCGAAATTTTCTTTTTTTTTTTTTTGCGTTTTCTGCCTGTGCTCAACGCCTTACGGCATCAGTGGTAGAGGCACGTATGAGTCGAGTTGGGGGCGCCGCCGACAAGAAGTGCTCAACGCCTTACGGCATCAGTGGTAGAGGCACCGATCGAGCCGCTCCGCGGTGCCAATACCCAAGGGAGTGCTCAACGCCTTACGGCATCAGTGGTAGAGGCACACTCATTCCCGCCGCACGCGCCGTCGGCATGTGCTCAACGCCTTACGGCATCAGTGGTAGAGGCACTACCCTCACCGCGTCTCTGGGGTGTTCCCTTGTGGCCGTGCTCAACGCCTTACGGCATCAGTGGTAGAGGCACAGCGGCACTCTGGAAATGCCTCTATAACTAGGTTAGCACAGTCACTTTTCAAGCACCTCAGGCACTTCGTTTTTTTGTGACTGTAAAATTTTTAGCTTCGGCCAGTATTCAGTTGTCAATCCCGCTCTGGGGAATAGGTTCAGAGATTTTCAAGCACCTCTAAATCTAACAAAAACTCTCAAATTGAGTCAAGAGGCTGTATTTGAATATCAGCCGTGTCGGAGAATATTTGAATCCAGAGGTGCTTGCATGCTCGACAATCCTCCACAAAATTTAGCCGTCATTCTCTCCGTCCTCGTGAATTTGAGTGCTGTTGACGAGTCAGGGTACAGTCCTGCTTAGGGGCTATACAAAGAGGGGCACTTCCTGTTGATAGTGGCTTTTAAGGTTTTGACTGTGTTCCATCCCTGTGAAAAGGGCGGTAAGCTAACAAACAAAGGGTCTTGCTGGGAGTCAACGAAATGGCCATTGCTGCCGCCATTATTCTTTTGTTGTTGAGTGGCTGGGTAAATGACCATCCTTGGGGATGGGTACTCATTCTCAGTTTGGGATTGGGCTATTGGTATTGGCGGCGATCGCCCGCTCCTCCTACAAATGCTGCCCTTGCCCAGCCTACTCTGCATCCTCAATTGCTAGAGAAGCAACTCGCAGACACTCGCATTCTCCTGCAAGAACTGCCAGCAGACCGCCAAGCCTCCCTTCAGGAAACCCACAACCGCCTACAACAGCGCTTAGACCAGTCAATGGTGGAGGTGTGTGTACTGGGGCAATCAGCTCACGCTCTTAAACAGGTGTACTATGTGGTGGCAACCCTACATCTCGATGGCTGTACGCTTCAGCAGCAAACATTGGCAACGGTACCCCAAGCGGACTTGGTGCTGTTGACTGTCACAGGTGCGCTCACCGCTAGTGAGTTTGAAATGCTGCGGGTGTTGCAAGCAGGCCATTATCACGTTCTGGTAGTCTGGTGTTCAGACATGGCGCAGGAGCGCGATCGCGTGGCGTTGCATTTACACCAACAACTGCAACAACTCCAAGTCAAGCCAGATCAAGTCATTGCTTTTACGATCAACAATCCTCAGTCCCTCACCTCACCACTGCTCCACTGCCTCACGCAAGAGCGAGCCAATCTCGTCTTAGCCGGCACCTATCGCCGTGCCCAACAACTGCATCAACAGGCTCAAGCTGCCCTCAACCAGTATCGCCGAGAGGGAGCCACCCTCATCATCGAGCGCTATCAATGGCTGGCAGCAGCAGCAACGGCAGTGAATCCTCTACCCCTTCTCGATCTGGTTATGGCAGGGGGGCTTTTGGTACGCCTCACGTGGGACTTGGGTCAAATCTATCAGCGCTCATTCCGTCTGGCAGATGCTGAACCCCTTGCCAAGGAGTTATTGCGGCTGATGGTACAGTTGGGAGCTGTGGAACTGGGCACGCAATCCCTAGGGCAGTGGCTCAAGGGCAATTCCCTCACCTATCTAGCCGGAAGTTGTTTACAGGGAGCAACAGCTGCCTATGTGTTGCGCTTGAGTGGATTCAGTTTGATTCATTACTTTGAGACCGTTCCCCAAGCCAAATCTCTGCCTTTGGTGGCTCGATTGCAGCAAAGCCTTCAGTGGGCACAGCAACAGGTGGGACGCTCTCCCCTACAAACCCTTGGGGACTCTCTTGGCTTGCCATCGGCCTAGCCAGTGACGCAGGAGTTGAGCCGCAAAAAGCACAACAAATGCGGGATTGTTGATTAGATAGCGTTGCCAGAGGCGGCGGGGTTCTTGTAGGAGTCGAAAGAGCCATTCCAAACCGATCGCCATCATCCAGCGAGGGGCTTGAGCGACAATCCCACTGTGGAAGTTAAAGGCGGCTCCTACGCCCACAAGAACCACCGGCAAGCAGGGGCTTTGCCGCGCCATCCACTCCTCCTGCTTGGGACAACCAAGGCTGACAAAGACGAGGTCAGCACCGCTATCAAGAATGCGCTGGCGATCGCTAGCATCTTCCTCAGGGGTCAAGGGACGAAAGGGGGGGGCGTAGGTACTCACCAGTTGGATACGGGGAAAGCGTTGCTGTAACTTTCCTTGCAGTCGCTCTAGCACCAGCGATTCACTGCCATAGAGGAAAATACGCCAGCCTTCCTCTTGGGCGCGATCGCACAAAGCAAGCATCAAATCAGGCCCATAGACCCGCTCCGCTTGGGGAAAGCCCAAGAGCTGCAATCCCCATACCAAGGGCATGCCGTCAGAGGTCACCAGTTGGGCACCATTCACCACCCGTTGGAAGGGCGATCGCCACACCCCTGTCATTACCACGTGGACATTGGCGGCAACGACATAACCCCCCTTACCTTGGCGAATCCACTCAGCAATTAGATCACAGGCTTGGTGGTACGTTGTTACATCAATGCGTGTTCCTAAAATGTGTGCTGACGCCACGCTAGTGCTACTCCGCATGCTCTGCTTGATTTCAGCGTAAGACATTGGTTGCAGAACCGAAGTGAACATCCGACAATGCAAAGCAGATGTCATGTTGTGCCCTGGGAAATGAATTTAGAAGAGTGCTATCGCATTCTGGAGTTGCCACAAGGGGCGTCCTTAGCGCAAGTGAAATCTGCCTACCGACGACTCGCACGACACTATCATCCTGATGTCAACCCCGGCGATCGCACAGCCCATGAGAAGTTTATTCTCCTTCAACAGGCTTACGAAAAACTCGTGCGGGTACTGCCTACCTTTCGACCCACCCCTGTTAAATCAGAACCCCAATCTCGTCCGTCGCAAACACCGCCGCCTCTTTCCGCCTTTGAAATTCAACTCAAACATACCAGCTATCGCCAACTTCAGGAATTTCTCAAATATCGCTGCTATCAACGTGCCATATCCCTTGTAGAAGGATTGGCCAGTCGGCTGCCCCAAGATGTCGAAGTACGGCAGTGGCAAGCGGTCACCTATCAGTGCTGGGCACGGCAACTTATTCGCGATCGCCAGCCCCAAGCGGCACGGGAATACCTACATCGCGCGCTGAAAGCCGATCCGGATAACCGACTCCTTTGGCAAGAAGCAGAAAAGGACTTTCGTACCCTTGATCGCCTCTATGGCAAAGAAATCTAAGTCCAGTCCTCCCGCTTATTGCTGCCCACCTTGTAAACACCGCCGCGAGCGTGGATGGCACGGGTACGCTCAAAGAGGTCTTCCTCCGTGAGTTGCCATTTTTCCAGCAGCTCTGCCATTAACTTCTTATTGGTTTCGGCACCCGGAAAGCCATCGTAGCGAATGAGCAGGCGTCCTAACTCCGCTAGGTTGTAATCACTGATGCCCTCTTGCCGCAGGCGCTCGAGAACCAACCGATCTTGGGCTTCGCGGGGATGTTGTAGGTTTTGGGAGTTTGTCATTTCAGCCTCCAAGCTAAACGTTTTAACGGCTAGTTTTGCGATAGCGATTCCCCGGCTGCTGCTCTACCCAGCCCGTCAGCTCTAAGTGCATTAGTTCTGCCATCACCACCCCCGTTTCCAGCGGTACACGCTGCACAATGTCATCAAAGGCAACACTGCTGCTACCTTGGCTCAGTTGTTGAATGGCTTCCAGAATCTGTTGCTGGGGGGGCGATAGCGTTGGGGGCGGGGCTGAGAACGGTTTTGGATCAAGGGGGGGTGTATGCCCCAATTGTTCGAGGAGAGCTTCTTCTCCCAAGATAATCTGTGCCCCCTGATTCACCAGACTGAGGGCACCCTTGGCACGGTGGTTATCGAGATGCCCCGGCAGCACATAGACATCACGACCATACTCAGCAGCATAGCGAGCGGTAATAAGAGCACCCGATTTGTAGGGAGCCTCTGCAATAATCACCGCACGGCACAGACCAGCAATGATGCGATTGCGACGGGGAAATTGGGGGCGATCGGCACCGACTCCCCTTGGATACTCACTCAAGAACCCGCCGCGTTCGCGGATTTGGTAGTAAAGCGGGCGATTTTCCGGTGGGTAGATCATATCCACGCCTGTTGCCAAAACGGCCAGTGTCGCACCCCCTGCTTCTAGGCAGCCGCGATGAGCAGCGCCATCAATACCTGCGGCCATTCCTGAAACGACAATAAACCCGGCTTGGGCAAGGGCATACCCTAGCTTGTGCGCCCAACGCTGTGCGTATTCTGAAGGATCACGGGTGCCGACAATGGCAACGGTCGGTGTGGATTGACTCAGGAGTTCTGTAGCACGGGCACCGCCATAGTAGAGCAAGGGCGGCGGATCAGGAATTTCCCGCAGCAGGGGTGGATAGCAAGGGTCACTCAACACCCAATGGTGGGGGTTTTGCTGGCAGTGCTGTGCGTAGAGGGCTTGGGGTTGGCACTGCTGCCGCTGGCGGGCGATCGCCCCCTGAAGTTTTGAGCCAATTCCTTCGACTTCTGCGAGAGCGGCTAGAGGAGCTTCCCAAGCTGTTTTTAAGTCGCCAAAGTGCTGCCACAGGCGTTTGAGCAACACTGGGCCAAGGCCGGGTACCTGTGACCAACTGTACCAATAGGCAGCATCAGCAGGAACCAAGGGAGCTTAGTAGGCTTCCTGCAACTCGTAGAAATCAGGGGTGATGTAGTCCTTGCGCAGTGGCCAGCCCACCCAATCCTCGGGCATGAGGATGCGCTTCAAATTTGGGTGCCCCTCATACACAATGCCAAACATATCGTAGGATTCCCGCTCTTGCCAGTCGGCGGTTTTCCAAATCCAATAGACCGAAGGCACGCGGGCATCATTCCGAGGGACAAAGACTTTAATCCGCACTTCGGGGGGGCGATCGGCATTATCACTGAGCTTGATCAGGTGGTACGTGCTCACCAAGTCTTGGCCGGGACCCGAATCATAGGCGGCCTGGCACTGCAAATAGTTAAAGCCATCGGCATAGAGGGCTTGACACACCGCTAGGAGGCGATCGCGATCAACTTTAATGATTTCTACGCCAGAGGCATCGGTGCCGAGGGATTCCACACTCAGGTTTTGAGACTGTAGAAGGCGGCAGACAGGGCCAGCTTCAACAATGGGGGCTTCGGGGGTGTCACTCATGTTCGCTGCTCCAACCTAAACGGCAATCAACTCACTCACGACCATTCGAGGGCACGCTTGCGCCAGGCGTAAACCAGAGCCACGACCAGAATGGCAATGAAAATCAAGGCTTCAATAAAGGCCAGTAAGCCCAACTGATGGAAGGCTACCGCCCAAGGATATAAAAAGACCGTCTCCACATCAAAAATGACAAAGACAAGGGCAAACATGTAGTAGCGCACATTGAACTGAATCCACGCGCCACCAATGGGTTCCATCCCCGATTCATAGGTGGTCAGGCGAATCATCCGCCCCGATTTCGGACGCAATAGCGCAGAGGCAGCTAAGGCCAATACCGGTACCAGACCACAGATAATCAAAAAGCCAAGAAAATATTCGTAACCAGTGAGAACAAACACGGTTGCGGTGTCCCTCGATGTTGGAATCGCTACCATTTTGACACACTCCCCTAGCGATCGCTAGGCTAGGGATCAATAGAAAAAACTAAATTGCCTTATAGCGAATCATTAGCGATGTCCCAACCTACTGTCCTCTGTGCTGGCGAAGTCCTCTTTGACTGTTTAGAAGTGCCCCCTGATCTCCCCCAGTGTTTTCTTGGGGGTGCCCCCGCTAATGTTGCCTCTGGTTTGGTGAAGTTGGGGGTGAGTGCTGCCTTTTTGGGCGCTGTGGGGGACGATGCCTTGGGAGACCAAGCCTGTGCCGAATTAGCCGCTTTGGGCGTCAATATCGAAGCGGTCGAGCGGGTAGCTGGGGTGCCGACGCGGCAAGTGCGCGTTCAACTGGTGGGGGGCGATCGCCAGTTTGTCGGGTTTGCGCCAGCGGGAACTTCTGTCTTTGCGGATATGCAGTTCTGTGGCCAGCAAGTCTCCCCATCGTTACTGGCTGGGGCACGATTTTTCGTCACAGGGACGCTTGGACTTGCCAGTGAACCCACTGCCACCACCATTGAACATCTCGTGCAGCAACTGCGGCAAAGAGGGGTTTTGATTCTCATTGATGCTAATTGGCGACCGATCTTTTGGGCAAATCCAAATACTGCTCCTGAACGCATTCGCCCTTTTCTAGCACAGGCGCATTTCCTAAAACTGGCCAAGGAGGAAGCAGAGTTATTTTTCTCTGATAGTGATCCCCAAGCAGTCTATCGTGCCCTTTGGGGAACAGCAGCGGATCATGCCGTTGTCATTACCGACGGGGATCAAGCCATTCACTACTGCTGGCAGGGGAATCAAGGAAAATTACAACCTCCCCCTATGCCTGTGGTGGATACTACCGGTGCAGGAGATGGCTTTGTCGCAGGTTGGATTGCCCAATTGGTGCAGGGCACCCCTGAAAACTACCGTGACCCTGAATGGCAGGCCACTTGTTTAGAATTTGCCACTGTGGTAGGTGCCCTCGTGACCACAAAACGGGGAGCGATCGCAGGCCAACCAACCCTTGCGGAAGTGACTAGTTGGCTTCGGGATCATCCTCAAAGAAAAATACGGACGCACTCAACGGGCTAGCAGTGGTTGATGGGGTTGCCGCGATCGCTGGCTCATTTTCACGGGTAGGGATGGCTGTCGCCAAGGGACACGCCCGCCAAAACCCCCGCACCGGCACATTCAGTTTTTCGCAGGTACCACCGCGCCGCCCTTCAGAATAATAGAAGCGGCAAAAGCGGCAAGTTGTGGGAGTGATAATTGGGCTGTCCATCGCGGGGATCAACTCCGAAGTAAAATCTTTAGGCTCTCTACCTTCCATCCTATGAAATTCCCCTCAGCGACTTTTTCAGCGATCACAGGGGCGAAGCAGCCCAAGGAGCAAGTTTTAGCGATCCCCAGTGGTCAAAAGTGCTTTTAGATTCTTTTCATACTCCCGCAACACTCCGTAATAATACGGACATCAATTGTAGGAAAAATGAAAAAAAGGTTACGTCCGCAGACGCAACCCATGGAGATCACTGTATTTCTAGGCCGCGGAGGAAATTAACGCACCGCAGCCGGTGTCGGTTCCTTAGCGGGGATCAAGAATAACTTGATCATTTGCCATACATTCGAGAGATAGAGGGGAAGTTTCTTGAGGAAGCCCCCATTTTGCTTGCTAATTTCTGTGAGCTTGGCGTTGTTTTCGACACACCGCTCTAACCGCTCATAGAATTCTGGATGATCCACATCAAGAATCACCGGGAAAACACGGCCTGCGGTTTCATTGGTTTTGGCAATCACCTCGCGATCGTACTCGCGGGCATCCAAGCCAATAGCGGCATAAAACTTCTCCCGCTGGACATCATTAAGATACATGGTGGCAAAGACCGAGAGCAGGAAGAAGCGGCACCACAGTTTCGGTGGTAGCCAGCAGACCATGAAATAGCGTGCCCATTTCTTACCAGAGAGGGATAGGGGAATTTCCTTAATCTTTTGCCAGAAGGTGCGCGGACGATCCAACATTTGCGGTTGGGCACGCATCACAGCATCAAAGAAGTCACCGTGTCGGTTTTCGTCTTGGCACCAGTTCTCAAAGAAGCGGAAGATGGGGTAAATGCGATGTTCGGGGTGCTTTTCCAGATGGCGATAGATCGTAATGTAGCGCCAGTAGCCAATTTTCTCGGAGAGGTAGGTGGCGTAGAAGATGAATTCGGGTTCAAAGTAGGTGTAACTGCGGTGCTGCGTCAAAAAGCCGAGATCCAACGATAGGTTGAAGTCGGACATGGCTTTGTTCAAGAACCCGGCGTGGCGGGCTTCGTCTCGCGACATGAGGGCAAAGCACTCTGCGAGTAGGGGGTTGCGATCCTTAAGCTTGCGGCTGAGTTCTTTGTAGAGAAGAAAGCCGGAAAACTCGGCTGTGCAGGAGCGCTCCAAAAATTCAATGAACAACTGGCGGGTTTCACCATCAATGTGATCCCAGGACTGTTCAAATTCTTTATCCCGCACAAAGTGGTGGCGGTTGTAGTCGCAGCGGAATTCCTCAAGGATGGCCTCCAGCTCTGCTTTATTTTCCGTAATGTCCATATTGGCCATCGCTTCAAAGTCGGTGGTGTAGAAGCGGGGCGTGAGGATGGTTTCCTTGGCAGGGGCTTTAATGCCCGGCCGCAGTTCTTCAAACTCTGGTTTGGCGACGGTATTGACCATAAAATGCTGCGTCTCGCTCTTGCTAACGGCACTCATAAAGCATGGTAGCGAAAATCACCGATGCGTTACAGGTCGTTACAGAACCGTTACATTCCCCACCAGCGGCTGAGTTGATTGCGCCAGCGATCGCCCCAAGAGGCAGACCACGTGGATTGGCAATAGCGTTGAATTAACTGCTGCCCCAAAGGGGTCAGGCGATAGCGATCCGTCAGACCTTGACCATCCACTTCCCGCCGCAGCAGGCCTACACGGATTAACCAGTCCAACTCTGCCTCCGCAAGGAGTACGGGCAAGGGCGATCGCGTGAAGCCAGACTTTAGACCCGCTTCTCCGGCAATTTCTAGGAGGGCGACACTCCGCTGCTGCATTGTCTGAAACAGTGCGGGCAAAAAAGGACTACAGCGCAGGGCGCGATCGCCCCGTGCCAACATCTTCGGAGAATACGCGATCGCCACAGGGTACGTCCCTAAAAAGAACCTGAATAACCACTATCAATGAAGGTTGCTCGCTCATTCACTGACGTACCACCGGTGGGGGATGTCTGAGGCAATTGAGCCGCTGGAGAGGCTGATGACGAAGAGGAGGTTTCTGCTTCCTGACGGCGGCGATCAGGCAAGACCACCCGCTCCATGATGAACTCAATTGTGCCCTTGCGCAGCCATCCCCGTGCCACCAAAATATCCCCTAGCCGTGCCCCTGTAGCGCGCTGATCCGCTAAGGCCACTTCAATTTGTGCCGGTGTCACCAGCTCAGCCTCAACAAGATAATTCCCCAACCGTTTTGTATAGCTGTCATCATGGGGGCGCTGGATAAAGGGGGGCTTTTTCGCCGCTGCCTCCGCTTCTGGTACGACATCGGGCAGACTGTCAAGGGCACGCTGATCCCCTGCTAGGGCAACCAAGCACTCTTTGATTTTCATCAGAATTTCCGCTGCTCGTCGGGGTTGATGCTGCTGGGCTGCCTGCTCCAACAGCCGCGCTTCCGCCTCAATGAGTGTTTGTCGTGAGGCCACTGCTGCCACTTGTAAAATCCGTGCCTGCTGCTGAAGAGCGGCCATATCACGTTCCAGAAGCGCTTTTTTGCACTGCTTGAGAACAAGGGCTCCCTGCTTCAGCAGGACTTTGTGGGCAGGAGTAGTCATAGACAGCAACAGCGGGGATAAAGAAGATGACTTAAAAGAATGTTAAAGCTTAGCAACTGCCTTTGGTATTGTTGAGGCAATGGGGAACACAAATCTACTTTTACTATAGTCCCTTGCTATGAACCCATTCAGGTGAAACGGGGCCAAATTAAAATTTCTCCAAAATACAGCCCTTTTCTGAAATACAACGGACGTCAAGGAGCTTTGCGCCTCTCTGCCAATGGCTTTCACAGTGTTGAGCATATTGCATCCTTGTGAAAAGGGCTGTCATTGTCACTGTTGCTGCCGTAGGACGGTGTTAAAGAGATTTTTCACCTGTTCCCAAGCATCTCGCGCCGCTGCTGCATCGTAGCTGTCTCTTTGATCACAGAAAAAGCCATGATCTGCTGGATAGACAAAGACATGGTGGCGAATGCCGTGGTGGCGCAAAGCCGTTTCAATTTGCTTAACTTGCTCCATGGGAATACTTTGGTCGCGATCGCCAAAGAAGGCATAGAGCGTGCCGCGAATTTTCGGTGTGATTTCAATGGTGGGTAGTCCACCGCCGGGAGTCATGGTTGTAATCCCAGCGCCGTAGAATGAGGCCGTGGCTTTAATGTCCGGTAACTGAGCCACCAGATAGGCCACATGACCGCCAAAGCAAAAGCCAATTGTACCAATGGCATCCCCATCGACAGTTTCAAGGCCGCGCAGATAGGCAATGGTGGCTTGGGTGTCACTAAGAAGTTCCTCGGCTTTGGTTTGGTTTTTGTACTGCCGCCCCAAATCAATATCAGCGGCGGTGTAGCCCGTTTCAAAGCCGGGGGCAAAGCGTTGGTAAATGGCGGGGGCGATCGCCACATAGCCTTCACGGGCAATGCGTTCCGTCACATCACGGATATGGGCATTGACACCAAAAATTTCCTGAAACACAATCACTGCCGGGTACCGACCGGCAGCCACTGGCTCTGCCAAGTAGGCATCAATGAGCAGATCGCCATTGACGACTTTGACCCAACGGCTCGTAATCTCCACCATTGTCAACCTCCTAAGCGGGAATGTCGAGGTCAGGAAAGGTACGCTTGAAGTCGCTAATTAACTCATCCAGTTCCGTTAGGGCGGATTCAATGTCAATCCTGAGGGTGCCATTATCGGGCAGTTCTAGGAGCTTTTTGAGGCTCTCCCGCTTGGCGACAACAATGGCAAGACGTTCCTGTAGTGTGGACAACTCCATCTTTCTACCTCACTGCAAAACCCACTCCTACTCTACCGCTCCCTTGCCCAGATTCTCCCCTTGGGTGGGCGGGGGGGGCACCAGTTCCACATTGATTTCATTCACAGGGCGCGGCCGCAGTTCCAGAGATTGCGATCTTGGGAGCAAATCAAAGATGTCGCGAAACGTGTCATCGAGCGTTTCAAAGGGCACCACACCGATAAATTCCTGCCGCAATTGCCCTTGGCGATCAAAAATCAGTGTTTGCGGCACTGGGCCTTTGTAGTAGTAGCCCGCTTCATTAGGGGAGAATTGCGCTCCAAAGGGTAAGGCATCGACATCAATGGCAATGAAATCGGTGACGCGACCATAGTACCCCTGCAATTGGGAGATGGTTGAGGCAAACTGCTTGCAGTCGCGGCTATCGTTCACATAAAACAGCAGCAGTGTGGCGCGATCGCTCTGGCGCGATTTCTCCAGGGTAACCTTGGGTGGCACCAACGAGCCATTGCCGGCATAGAGGGCAAAGATATTCCCATCGTAGCGATCGTCTTGTAGCCCTGCCCAACTCGGCGCTGTCCACAATCCCCACAGCAGGAGGACAAGTCCTAACCAGCCCCAAACCCGTTTCATTTTTCGCTCCATCACGTTCTGTAAAGACACTATACCGCCACGCCATCCCCCTCCCGTGCATTGTAGAACCGATGCCGTCCCTTCTAAGGTAGAAAGAGTGTCTTTGTTACTTTTGCGACTGGCTACAGGGGTGCTTTTTCTGTGGCTTTTTTTGGCCTGATCAGTCGTGATCAAAGGAATGAATCTGTACCGACGTTTAGGGATAGTCACGATTTTCAGTACAGTGCTACTGGTCAGTTGTGCCCCCGCCTCGCAAAAGGGCACTCTCCAGCTCTATGCCAATGGTGAAGAGCGCTTGCAAACGGGATGGACAACCAAAGATGGCTGGAAGCTCCAGTTTGACCATGTCTATTTGACGTTGGGCACGGTGACTGCCTATCAAACCAATCCACCTTTTGATCCTGAGACGGGCGATCGCCCCGCAAGTGAAGTGACGGTTGTGTTTAGCGATGCGATGACGGTGGATTTGGTGAGTGATCAGCGTCCCCTTGTGGGCAGTGCTGAGGCGGCGGTGGGTCACTTCAACGCTCTTCAATGGCAGACGGTAGCGCCCAGTTTACAACTGGTGGGAACAGCCCAGCGGGGCAATGTCACTCTCCCCTTTGACATTACATTGAATCAGCCCTTGGAATTTGTCTGTGGCGACTACATTGGTGACGAACGCAAGGGCATTGTCGCAGCCAATAGCGCTGCTGATGTAGAGATCACGCTGCATTTTGACCATCTTTTTGGTGACGGCGCTGAACCGGCAACCGCCGAGATCAATCGAGATGCGGTGGGCTTTGACCCCTTTGCCGCGATTGCCACCCCTGCGGGAGTCACGCTTGATTGGACAGGATTACAGCAAAAACTTAGCCCCAAAGACTTTGAAACCCTGCGCAAAGCCCTCAGTAGTCTGGGGCATGTGGGCGAAGGGCACTGTCGGGAGGTTTCCTCATGAAGACTGTTTTAGCAACTGTCGTCACCCTAGGACTGGTGGTTCCCAAAGCCCTTGCCCATGGCGTGGATTTGCGCTATCAACCCCAACAGGTTATTCGCATCACCGCTCGGTACGATAGTGGTCAACCCATGGCCGACGCGAGGGTGCAGGTCTTTGCCCCCGATCGCCCCCAAACCCCAGCAATGACGGGAACGACCAATGCCCAAGGGGAGTTTCAATTTGTGCCCGATCGCCCCGGTCAGTGGCAGGTACAGGTACGTCAAGCCGGCCATGGTGGATTGCTGACCATTCCGGTAGCCACCTCTGGCCAAGGAACGACTGAAGCAGCAATTGCCGTTGCGCCAAAGACGCCGGCAACGGTTTCCCTAAGTCAATACACCCCTGCTCAAATCACTGTCATGGTCTTGGCGGTGCTCTGGGGTGCCATTGGTACTGCTTGCTTTGCGTGGTCGCGACGGCGAGTCCAGGTGGAGTAATGCACATTCCCGATGGTTTGGTATCCCCCCTGTGGTGTGGACTGGGCTACGCCGGTACGGGCGGTCTGCTGTGGTGGTCTTGCCGACGTTTGCAACGGGCGACCGGAGATACTCTAGCGATCGTCCCCCGTTTGGCTTTGTTAACAGCGGCTTTTTTTACTGCTTCCGCGGTTTATATCCCGGTGCCCCCCGCCAGTGTCCATCTCATGTTCCTTGGCAGTCTGGGGATTCTTTTGGGGGAAGGAGCAATGATAGCCGTGGTGGTGGGATTATTGCTACAGGCAGTGATGTTTGGTCATGGCGGCTTGACCACCCTAGGTCTCAATGCTCTGATCATGGGGATTCCTGCGCTCCTTGCCGCTGCTGTTTTTCGGGGGCTGTGGCATCGCTGTCCACCAAGGGGGCGATCGCTCTTTGGATGGGTCTTGGGGGCTGGGGTTGTGCTGTTGGCCGTGCTCCTATTTAGCGCAATCGTTATCCTAAGCTTGCCAGCAACCATAGGTGAACAGCGGGAGTGGCTAGCGCTGACGGCAATTGTCATTGCCCATCTGCCCCTTGCTATGTTGGAGGGAGTGGTTACGGCCTCACTGCTGGTCTTTTTGGCCAAGGTCAAGCCGGAATTCCTGTTCCAAGGCGTGTCCCTTTCCCGTGAAGAGTCTCCTTACCCTACTGCCGACCCTCACTGAACTCTACGGATTAATCTTTCTGTGCATGGGCATTGGCTATGGCAGTAGTCGCTTTTTGCCACCAACGACGGGGGCTTGGCTAGCGCAAGGGTTGTTCTGGGTGGGGACGCCCCTAACGGCATTTAGTTTTATTGTCACGACCACGATTACGGGTCACAGTCCATTGGCTCCTCTGTTGGCTTGGCTAGGGATGGGGATCGGCGTCAGCTTGGCATGGCTCTGGTTACAGCAATATCCCGCTCACACGCGGCAGGAGCAGGGCACTTTTCTCTTGGCAACCATGGTGGGCAACACGGGTTTTATTGGCTTTCCCATTACTTGGCGACTGCTGGGGCAGGAGCACTTTAGCTGGGGGTTGTTTTTTGATCTGATGGGAACGCTGCTCATTTCCTATAGTGCTGGCATTGGCGTGGCGGCGAGTTTTGGCGATCGCGTTATCTCGCTATCAAAGCTCCTTTGGCACATTGGTCGTAATCCAACGCTTTGGTGTGTGGGCTTAGGACTGCTGCTGCGACAACATCCCCTACCGGCGATCGCCCAACAGGGACTTCTGACCTTGGCATGGTTAATGGTGATTGCTGGCCTCATCTATATGGGGATCTGCCTTGGGGAAGCCCCCCTCAAGCTCCAATGGCAGCGGATGATTCCCTGTCTGACCATTAAGATGCTCTTGGTTCCACTGCTGCTAGGAATAGGGTTAACCCTGATCGGGGTCACAGGGCCGCCGCGCCTAGGAATGGTGCTGCAAGCAGGGATGCCCCCCGCCTTTATGACGCTGATCTTGGCGGATGTTTATCACTTAGACCGCGCCTTTGCCGCCAGCTTAATTTTGACTAGTCTTTTTGCCTTGATTCTTTTGTTGCCCCTGTGGCTGGTGCTCTTTGCCGGCTAGGGGCATTTGGTGGCTTAATCATCCGGGGTCAAGCGCAACAGCAGGTAGCCTGCGCCTAAACCAACCAAAACCAGCGTAAACGTAATTACCGCAGTATTGAAAATCTCTTCTGCCATAGGGCGGCCTCAGCTAACAAGAACCCATTTTAACCAATTTGGCTCATTTGCTTACCACGGCTCCAAAACAGGTTCCCGCAGCAGCTCATGGGTACCACGATTCACGGTCAAGAAGATCCCGCGGGGTGTTTTGGTCAATAGATACGTGTACTCGCCATTGACGGCCTCGAAGTAATAACCTTGGGGACTCCAATCCCGCAGGGGCAGCCGAATCGATAGGCGTGGATCCTGCTTGTGTCGCGCCATGTAATAGGCGGGGCGATCGCCTCCACAGATATTCACCCAATAGCTACGGGTCTCCGTGGCCACAAAGGTACTCTCATAGGAGCGACAGGAGAGGGGACGTGCCAATGCCGCCAGCGGTGTCAGGATCAAAAGAGTCACAGCAGCAATTGTCTGCCCAAGATATTTCATCAGTAGGCTTTCCTATGGGTTTCTAACTCCAGTCTAGCTAAGGAGGCGGGAAAGGGTTTCCACCCTCGGTAAGATAGATGATGACGACTGCTGTTTACCTTTAACAGGGATTCAATGACGCTCGCGATCGCCCCCTTTCCCATCACTGCCATCATTGGCCAAGAGGCTATTAAACTGGCGCTGTTGTTGGCCGCTGTTGATCCCGGTTTGGGCGGGGTGATCATTGCGGGGCGGCGGGGGACTGCCAAATCCGTCCTTGCGCGGGGTATTCATGCCCTATTGCCCCCCATTGAAGTCATTGATCAGGGAGAGATTCCAGTACCGATCATTGCCAACCCCGACCCCGAACGCCCCCAAGACTGGGATAGCCGCTTGCAGGCTTGGCGCCAAAGCCATCCCGATGTCGAGTTGACCACCAAAGTCATTCCAGCCCCCTTTGTGCAAATTCCCCTTGGCGTCACGGAGGATCGCCTCTTGGGAGCTGTGGATGTGAGTCAATCGGTGCAGCGGGGCGAAGCGGTCTTTCAGCCCGGCCTATTGGCGGCAGCCCACCGGGGGGTGCTCTATGTGGATGAAATCAATCTCTTGGATGAGCAATTGGCCAATGTCCTGATGGCGGTACTGAGTGCTGGCCGCAACCAAATTGAACGGGAGGGGATTAGTCTAGATCACCCTTGTCGTCCCTTTTTAATTGCCACATTTAACCCCGACGAGGGGGAAGTGCCACCCCATCTGCTGGATCGGTTTGCGATCGCCCTATCGGCGGATACGGTTCTGGGCTTAGATGAGCGGGTTGCAGCGGTGGATCATGCCACCCAATTTGCTGATTCGCCCCAAGCCTTTTTGCAGCAGTACGATGCTGAGCTAGAGGATCTGCGCACCCAAATTATTCTGGCGCGGGAATGGCTCAAGGAGGTGAAAATTCAACGGCAGCAAATTGCCTATCTCGTCACCGAAGCCCTACGGGGCGGTGTTCAAGGTCATCGAGCAGAACTCTTTGCAGTGCGGGTGGCCAAAGCCCATGCTGCCCTGAATGGCCGCAGCGAAGTCAATGCCGAAGATCTACGCCGCGCTGTTGAACTGGTGATTGTGCCGCGCGCCACCCAACTGGAACCGCCGCCAGATCAACCGCCCCCACCGCCACCCCCCCCAGAGAATCAGCAGTCTGACCCCGAAGAGGAAGCCGATGAGCCAGAGACGCCACCGAAAGAACAGCAGGAGACGCCACCCATTCCTGAGGAATTTGTTTTTGAGGCTGATGGTACAGTCTTGGATGAGTCGGTGCTCTACTTTGCCCAACTAACCCAACGCCAAGGGAAATCGGGGAGTCGCAGCCTGATTTATTCCCAAGATCGCGGTCGCTATATCCGCCCCATTCTGCCCCGTGGCCGAGGGGGTCGAATTGCGGTGGATGCCACCCTGCGCAGCGCTGCTCCCTACCAAAAATCCCGTCGCCTGCGCCAACCCCAACGCCGCGTCATTGTTGAAAACAGGGATCTGCGAATTAAACGTCTGGTACGCAAGGCGGGTGCCTTGATTATTTTTGTGGTCGATGCCTCTGGCTCAATGGCACTAAACCGTATGAACTCCGCCAAGGGGGCAGTTCTCCGCCTATTGACCCAAGCCTATCAAAACCGTGACATGGTGGCCCTCATTCCCTTTCGTGGTGAGCAGGCAGAGGTGCTTCTACCGCCCACTCGATCCATTGAAGCGGCACGGCGGCGCCTTGAAACGCTGCCCTGTGGGGGTGGCTCTCCCCTTGCCCACGGCCTCACCCAAGCGGTGCGAGTAGGCTTGAATGCCCGTCAAAGTGGTGAAATTGGTCAGGTGATGATTGTGGCCATTACCGATGGTCGGGGCAATATCCCCCTGAGCCGCTCCCTTGGGGAAACCATACTGCCAGAGACCAAGCCCGATATCAAAGCAGAGATACTGGAAATTGCCGCTAAAATTCAAGCCTTGGGTCTCAAGCTCTTGGTGATTGATACCGAGAATAAGTTTGTCTCCACAGGCATGGGCAAGGAATTGGCACGGCAAGCCGGTGGCAAGTATTACCATCTGCCCAAAGCCACGGATCAGGCGATCGCCCAAGTAACCCAGAATGCCCTGCAATTTTAGACACCAATAAAAAACTCTCCCCCCAGTTAGAGAGGAGAGAAAATAGCAAACTATTAGGGTAGTGAGCCTACATCATGCCGCCCATGCCCCCCATACCCCCATCCGCAGGGGCTGCGGGTTTCGGTTTCGGTTTTTCGACCACAAGAGCTTCAGTGGTGAGAACCATGCCGGCGATCGAACCGGCATTTTGCAGCGCAGAGCGAACCACTTTGGCGGGGTCAATAATACCAGCACTGACCAAGTCTTCATAGGTGCCGGTTGCGGCATTAAAGCCATAGTTAAAGTCACCGGCACGGACATTCTCCACGACCACGGCTCCTTCGACACCAGCATTGTCAGCAATTTGAGCTACCGGCGCTGCCAAGGCACTAGCAACAATGCGGGCACCGGTCTGTTCCTCAGGACTGAGGCTAGGCAGCAGGGCATCAATTCGACTGGCCAAGTGAAGCAAGGTCACACCACCGCCGGGGACGATCCCTTCAGCCACTGCCGCTTTGGTGGCATTGAGGGCATCTTCAAGGCGGAGTTTGCGATCCTTCAATTCCGTTTCGGTGGCAGCCCCCACTTTGATCACTGCCACACCGCCCACGAGCTTGGCAATGCGCTCTTGCAGCTTTTCTTTATCGTATTCGGAGTCGGTTTCGGCCAACTGCTTCTTGAGCTGTTCGACACGCTTTTGAATATCGGCTTTATTGCCTTTCTCCGACACAAGGGTGGTCGTGTCTTTGGTGACGGTGACGGAGGCGGCTTCTCCTAGCATGGTGATTTCCACATCATCTAGGGTCAGTCCCACTTCCTCAGAAATGACTTGACCGCCCGTGAGAATGGCAATGTCTTGGAGCATCGCTTTACGGCGTTCGCCAAAGGCCGGAGCTTTCACGGCAACAACATTGAGGACGCCCCGCAGTTTATTCACCACCAGTGTGGCCAAGGCTTCGCCTTCCACATCTTCAGCAATGATCACGAGGGGACGACCACTGCGAGCCACTCTTTCTAGGGTGGGAATCAGGTCTTGGATGCTGGTAATTTTTTTGTCCGTCAGGAGCAGATAGGCATTGTTGAGTTGGACAATCATCCGCTCTGGATCAGTGACAAAGTAGGGGGAGATGTAGCCGCGATCAAACTGCATCCCCTCGACAATGTCCATTTCTGTATTCAGGGATTTCGATTCTTCAATGGTGATCACGCCATCTTTGCCCACTTTGGCCATGGCTTCACCAATCATGGCTCCCACTTCGGGGTCATTACCGGCTGAGACACTCGCTACTTGGGCAATCATGTCCCCTTCAACGGGTTTGGCCACTTCGGCAATGCCCTCAACAATGGTTTTGATCGCTTTTTCCATGCCGCGTTTGAGGGCAATGGGGTTGGCGCCGGCAGCCACGTTTTTCATGCCTTCACGGATCAGGGCTTGGGCAAGGAGGGTAGCAGTGGTTGTGCCATCGCCGACGACATCATTGGTTTTGGCGGCCACTTCCCGAATCAGTTGGGCGCCGGTATTTTCGTAGGCATCTTCCAGTTCGATTTCCTTGGCGATCGTTACACCATCGTTGACAATTTGCGGTGCGCCATACTTTTTCTCAAGCACCACGTTGCGCCCTTTGGGGCCAAGGGTAATTTTCACGGCATCGGCAAGGGCATTAATTCCGCGTTCGAGCGATCGCCGGGACTCTTCATGAAATGCGACTAATTTTGCCATGGGTGGCTATCCTTTAGTAACTTGGAGGTAATGATTGAGGGACTGCAAACTTGGCAGACTTCAAGCCATTGTTCACAATACTGTGGAAAACAAGCTGAGGGCAATGGCAGAAAATGTAGGGGATTCCGCACTTGCTCGCGTACACTGACAATAGATGAACAATCTTCTCAGCCATGGCTGGCCGCCACCTCAATCAGCAGCGCCTACAGATCTTCTTGTACGTTACCGTAATGCTCGGCATTGCCCTTGCAGCAGCCAAGGAGTATTCTTACTTGAACAACGGCCAAGGGGGGCAAGACTGGCAAATTGGTGCTCCCCAAGTGGATGTCATTGCTGCTCAGCCGAAACGCTCCCTTGCGGAAATACGGGTCTTTGCCCTGCAATTGGTGAATCGCGATCGCCAGCTCAATAGCCTGCCGCCCCTTGTTGCCGATGAGTTACTTACAGAGGCCGCACAACGACATGCTGAGGATATGCTCAAGCGCCAGTATTTCAGCCATGTCAATCCAGAAGGGGAATCGCCAATGGATCGCTTTATCGCTCTAGGCGGTCGCGGTGGGGTGGGTGAAAATCTCATGGAGCAGAAAGGCACCCCCGGATTGGTGCTCAACTATAAGCTGATTGAGCGCTTCCAAAAAGGCTGGATGTCCAGTGAGGGGCATCGCCAAAATATTCTTCATCCTGAATTTACCCGTTTTGGTTTTGGGATTGCTGTGAACCCAGCACGGGGAAACGTATATGCTGTCCAGATGTTTGCGCTCCCCCCCAGTAAGAGGGGAGCCTTGGTGGAGAAATAGAAGAAATGTCAATCTAGATAGAGGTAACGCTCGCAACACTTAATCATGTTTACAGAAGAGATGTACGTTGTCCTCGAATCCACTGCCAGCGATGAGACATTTCTCACGCCGATGGAGCTACAGGCCAAGCTGGTGGAGTATTTAACAGGAACCGATGTTTCCCTAACGCCGGATCTGCTTGCTTTGCCCGATGTGGAAAGTCGTGCCCACTACCTCATGACAACGGGTTGTGAACTGCAATTACCCAATGGTGGCTACCTTCAGTGGTATGCCGTGCGTTTAGAAAAATAATCGTTACAGAGGGTTACGAAACTCCTGCTCGGAAAATTCCGTTCTAATATAGATAAGGCTCTTGGATCAATAAAGGGTTCAGACGATTATTTATTCTTTCGTGGTATCCAAATCGTCAGGAATAGCAGGGTAACGAGACTGTGGCCGATCGCCGTCGTCAACAAAAGAAAAAACAGCAAATGACCTACAGTTGGCTGTTGGCAGGCACCTATCAAGCCCTTAGCTCTGCATCGGTGGATTTGATCTGGCGCAAAGTGGTGAATTTGGCCGATGTGTCGTGGCATCCTTTGATTTTGCGCACGAATGTGCCCTACGGACTTGTACCCAAGCCAGGGTTTATTTTCCAAGCCATGACCCGTTGGATTCCGTGGCCGATTCAGATTTTTGTCGAACGGGTATCACCGGGGAAACTGTTGAGTATACGCATTTTGGTCTTGCCGGGGGTAGAGGAACGGGTGACCTATCGTTTAGAATCAACGGTCTGTGGGAGTCAGATTTCCTGCTCCGTGATGTTGCGGGGCTGGCTGGCGCCGCTGATTTGGTCGCTGATTCGTGATTATGCGGCAGTGTTGGCTGCCCGTCTGGCGATCGCTGCTGAAAAGGAACCCCCCTCTGCGAAGCCCCCCATTGACCCCTGTTTAGGTTTTTAGCCTGACGAGAGAGACTTCTATGCTCAGCGATAGCGATCGCGTTCGTGTTCTCAGTGAAGCCCTGCCTTATCTCCAGGCCTTTGCCGGACGGACATTTGTGGTCAAATACGGCGGCGCCGCTATGAAGGAGGAACACCTCAAAGATTCCGTGATTCGCGATATTGTCTTTCTCTCCTATGTGGGGATTCGCCCGGTGGTTGTCCACGGCGGTGGCCCTGAAATCAATACGTGGCTGGGCAAACTCAACATCGAGCCACAATTCAAAAATGGGTTGCGTGTCACCGATGCAGCCACGATGGATGTGGTGGAGATGGTTTTGGTGGGTCGGGTCAACAAGGAAATTGTGACGCTGATCAATCGGGCAGGCGGACAAGCGGTCGGGCTGTGTGGCAAAGATGGCAATTTGATTCGCGCTCGTGCCCAAGGGGAAGAGAGCATTGGCTTTGTGGGTGAAGTACAGGGAGTGGATACCCGTGTGATCAGCGCCCTTGTGGACAAAGGGTACATTCCCGTCATCTCCAGTGTGGCTGCTGATGAGAGAGGGCAAGCCTACAACATCAATGCCGATACAGTTGCTGGCGAGATTGCAGCGGCCTTGGGGGCTGAGAAGCTGATTTTACTGACGGATACCGCAGGCATTTTGCGGGATTATCGTGATCCCAGTACCCTCATTTATCGCCTTGATATTGCCGAAGCCCGCCGATTAATTAAAGAGGGGGTTGTCTCTGGCGGGATGATTCCTAAGGTCACCTGTTGCGTGCGATCGCTTGCTCAGGGGGTCAAGGCAGCGCACATTATTGATGGCCGGGTGCCCCACGCCCTATTACTGGAAATTTTTACCGATTCGGGGATTGGCTCAATGCTCGTGGGTTCCAATGCAGCCTACGATCGCGCCTTTACTGATTGAAACTTTTTGCATGAAAAAGGGCGTCCTAGGGTATGACAAGGAGGTTTTAGCGTAAGCGCCTATTACTTATGAAATTATTCTCTTTAATCCTAATTAGTAGCGGCTTAGCCACTAGCCTGACACTGCCAGCAGGTGCCCTTCCCCAACCCTATCCCCAAGTGGCGGTGAGTAGTTTCATGGGGACGTGTATTGAGCGTGGCCGGCGATCGGCGCCCCTTGTCCCCCGTTCAATGATGAATAACATTTGTCAGTGCTCTATTAACTACCTACAACAGCGGGTGAGCTACGCCGACTTTCAGACCCTTGATCCCAATGGTGGTCAACCCCAGTCACCTCGCCAGCAGCAAGCACAGCGGGTTCTGGACGAGAGTGTCAGCTACTGCATTCGCCAGCAACTGGGGATTTAGGCACTTTTTGAGCCTGCTGAGCGTCGGAAAACTTAGCTTGCGATCGCCAACGGCCAAGGCAAGTCTTTGTGCTAGATTGGGCGTAGGCTAAAGGATCGACAATTTAGGACGAATCATATGGGAATCACACACCGCACGCTCGTTGTCAGTACGACAGTCGTCATGACGGCATTGGTGGCTGTCACGGGTGCGGGTCTGCACTGGTCCCGTAGTTTAGCGGGTTTTCGCCAAAGTCCTAAGGAACTGGTGGATGAAGTGTGGCAGGTCATTGACCGTGAGTACGTGGATGCCACCTTCAATGGCAATGACTGGCGTGCCGTGCGGCGGGAATTTCTCTCGCGGAACTACACCAAACCCGAGGATGCTTACAAAGCGGCACGGGAAATGCTCGAGAAGCTCAATGACCCCTACACCCGCTTTATGGATCCGGAGCAGTTTCGCTCCATGCAAATTGAAACCTCTGGTGAACTCACGGGGGTAGGCATCACCATTACCCAAGACGAAAAGACCAAAGAAATCACGGTGGTTTCCCCCATTGAAGGGAGTCCAGCCGCTGAGATGGGTCTAATGGCCAAGGATGTGATCCTAAAAATTGACGGCAAATCCACTAAGGGCATGGATCTCAACCAAGCCGTCAGCATGATCCGTGGCCCTGTGAATACAAAGGTGCGCTTAACCATCCAGCGGGGCGATCAAATCTTGAACTACGAGATCACCCGTGCCCGCATTGAAATTCATCCCGTTCGCCACAGTTTGCGCCAAACCCCCCAGGGCCCTGTTGGCTATATTCGTCTTGTCACCTTTAGCTCCAATGCGGCGGCGGAAATGCGCGCAGCCATTCGCGATCTAGAGAAGCAAGGCGTCGAAGGCTATATTCTAGATTTGCGCTCCAACCCGGGGGGACTGCTCTTTGCCAGTGCCGAAATTGCCCGTATGTTTCTACCACAGGGAGATATTGTCTCCACGGTCAACCGCCAAGGGGAAGCAGAGCGCTTACGCGCGGGTCGTGGTTTCTTGACCAGTAAACCCCTGGTGGTGCTGATTGATGGCGGGTCTGCAAGTGCCAGTGAAATCTTAGCGGGTGCTCTCCAGGATAATAACCGCGCAGTATTGGTGGGAACCCGCACCTTTGGGAAAGGCTTGGTGCAGTCCGTGCAGCCGGTAGGTGAAGGGGCAGGCATTGCGGTGACGATCGCCAAATACTTTACCCCCAGTGGCCGCGATATTAACAAGAAGGGCATTGAACCCGATATTGAAGTTACCCTCACTGAGCAGCAGCGCCAACAACTGACTCGCGATGACATTGCCACCGATCGCGATCCTCAATTTACACGAGCGTTAGCGGTTCTCAATGAACGCATCCTAGCAGAGCGACGCAACACCCAATCAGCGCGTCCCCCCCAGACAGCTAATCCTTAAGTTCACTCAGTTAGGTAATCACCGTGGCCGACCACCGCCGACAAGCCCAATGGGTATTGCTCTTGGTGCTAGGGGTCAATGTTGCCCTGACCGTCATTAAGGCGGTTGTCGGGGTTCTCAGTCATTCCCTCAGTTTGCAGGCTGATGCCCTACATAGTCTGACCGATGCCGGTAGTAGCATCTTGGGCTTAGTGGCCATGCAGTGGGCGAATCCCCATCCCGATCGCGACCATCCCTACGGCCACCAAAAGTTTGAAGCTTTGGGCGCATTGGGGATTGCCGCCTTCTTGGGCATGGTGTGCTTTGAGATATTACAAAGTGCGGTTGAGCGCCTGCTGCATAAAAGCAGTGCGGTGACGATTACAGGGGCAGAACTATGGATTGTGATCCTCGTTCTTGGCATGAATATTGGCCTTACCCTCTATGAGCACCACATGGGGCACAAGCTCAATAATTCGGTTTTGATTGCTGATGCCAAGCATACCCTGAGTGATGTTTGGACCACGATTATTGTTCTCTTGGGGCTGATTGGGGTTTGGACGTTCAACTGGGATTGGTTAGATGTGGTGCTGGCATTTCCAGTTGCGGCTCTCGTCTTTTGGAGTGCTTGGGAAGTCCTCAAGCATAACATTCCTTGGTTGGTGGATGAGGTGGCGATCGCCCCAGAAGCGATTCATGAACTGGTGATGACAGTGCCAGGGGTGGTCAATTGCCACGACATTAGCTCGCGGGGCATAGTGGGACGCCAAGTATTTATTGAGATGCACCTTATCGTCGAGGCCGAAGATATTCCCACTGCCCATGACATTACTGAGCAAATTGAAGCCCTGCTGCAAGACCGCTATGGACCGGCTCGCATTGTCATCCAGGTTGAACCGCCGAACTACGAATCCAGTCAGATCAGCTTCTCGTAGGTGATTTCTGCTATTTTTTGAGCATCTGCGCAGAGCAACTGAGGAGTGACCCTGTGGTGTACGACTGTATTGTTGTTGGTTCAGGCCCTGCGGGCGGGGCAGCTGCCTATCACTTGGCCAAGCGAGGCCATCAGGTGTTGGTTCTGGAAAAGGAAAGCTTGCCCCGCTACAAGCCCTGTGGGGGGGGTGTGTCGCCCCAAGTGCAAGCTTGGTTTGACTTTGACTTTAGTCCGGCTATCTCCCTGAAGCTGACGCAAATGGTCTGTACATGGCAGGGTGGAGAGGCACAAGTACTGGAACTGCCCCCAGAGCAAGCCGTTTGGATGGTGCGCCGAGACGTGTTTGATTATTTTCTGATTCAGCAGGCGCAGCAACAGGGGGCACAAGTAGAGGCTCAAACCCCAGTCACAGGTCTGACCTGGGGGGGCGATCGCTGGCGGGTGCATACGCCCAAGGGGGATTTCACAGCGCAGTATCTCATTGGCTGTGATGGTGCCAAAGGTTCAATGGCCAAGTGGTTGGGATTCGAGCATCGTCAGCAGCGTATAGGAGCAGCCATTGAGGTTGAAGCAGCCATGCCCAATCATTCCCTGAGGGCAGCCCACTTTGACTTTGGTCGCATTCACAATGGCTACATTTGGAACTTTCCTAAACGGGATGGCTACTCGATTGGCGTGGGCACATTTTCCCTAGAGCGCAAACAAAATCTTCGGGCGATCGGGACAGCGTATGCTGAAACCTTTGGGGTTGATTTCAGTCAAGTCAAGGTCTACGGCCACCCCCTCTATTGTTGGCAGCGGCACCAGCGCCTGCATACCCAAAATGCTCTCATTGCCGGGGAAGCCGCCTGTATTGTTGATCCGTTTACTGCCGAAGGCATTCGTCCCTCGCTGTTGACTGGGATGTTGGCCGCCCAAGCCATTGATCGCGCCCTCAATGGAGATTCAGAAGCGTTGGCAAGTTACTCGCGTCAAGTGCAGCAGGAATGGGGAGCCGATATGGTTTGGGCAAAACGTCTTGCCACTCTTTTTTATCAGATGCCCCACACTGCCTATGAAGTGGCCATCAAACGTCCCAGTGCCCTGCGACGCATGGGTCAAATTCTCTGTGGTCAGCTCCGCTATCGCGATGCAGCGGCCAATGGCCTGAAATTGTTGGCGACAGGGTTAAGATTGCCCACCGTTCTCCGCTAAGCAGCGCAAAAACCATCAGAGCCTTGCCTCCTATAATGTTGGTGCAGCCCAACTTTAGGAACACGAGTGGTGAGCAGTCCCATTGAGCAGCGCAAGGCCGAGCACCTCCAGCTTTGTATTGAGGGCGATGTCAGTAATCAGGAAATTACAACCGGTTTCGAGAAGTATCACTTTCGCCATTGTGCCCTGCCCGAACTGGACTTTGCCGAGATTGATCTGACTGTCGAGTTTTTGGGCTGGCGACTTGCCGCTCCCCTGCTGATTTCCTCCATGACGGGTGGTACACCCGAAGCGGGAGACATCAATCGCCGTTTAGCACGGGTGGCGCAGCACAAGGGAATTGCCATGGGCGTCGGTTCCCAACGAGTGCTGTTGGAGCATCCAGAGGTGGCGACAACGTTTGCCATTCGTCAAGAGGCACCCACCATTCCCCTCTTGGCCAATCTTGGCGCAGTGCAGTTGAACTATGGCTGTGGCGTCACTGAATGCCAAAGGATTATCGATCTTCTAGAGGCGAATGCCCTGATTTTGCACCTCAATCCCCTGCAAGAGGCTGTCCAAACGGGGGGCGATCGCAACTTTAAGGGACTGTTAACCAAAATTGGCGTTCTCTGTCGTGCCCTACCGGTGCCTGTGATTGTGAAGGAAGTGGGCAATGGTATCAGTGCCGATGTGGCCAAGCAACTCGTGGAGGTGGGTGTGGCAGCCATTGATGTGGCGGGGGCGGGGGGCACCTCCTGGGCAAAAGTAGAAGCGGCGCGTGCCCAAGATGCCCGTCAACAGTATCTCGGAGAGGCCTTTGCCGAATGGGGTATTCCTACGGCTCAGTCCCTTGAGCAAATTCATACTGCTCTGCCAAATACCCCTCTAATTGCTTCTGGCGGGCTTAAAAATGGTCTTGATGTGGCCAAGGCGATCGCCCTTGGCGCCGGCCTCGCAGGGTTAGCGCGACCCTTTTTGCAGGCAGCCCATCAATCAGAGGATACACTCGCCCAACGCATTAACTTTATCCTTGAGGAATTAAAAACGACGCTGTTTTGTACCGGCAGTGCCACCCCCCAAGCCCTCTATCAGCGCCGTTGTCTCGAAAGGATCTAGCGGGGGTCTTCAAGGATCGTGCGCAGCCACGGGGGCGGATCTGGAATCGGATTGCCCAATCGCTCCAACAGTGTCCATGCCAAAATATGCACCACTAAGGCATAAACCGTGGACTGGAAAAAGACAAGTAGCAGTGCCACAACTTGGATCAGAGTCACCGTTGTCTCCAGCAGCAAATTTAGATTGACCAGTACCCAATCAATAAAATTCGTGACCTGCTGATTGAAGTAAATCCAGAGGTTTTCCCCAAGCAGAATGGATACAAGACTAATCTGAAAGAAAAATCCTGCGGTGCCAATCACTGCGCCACTGAAGATGGAGCGTCCCCAGCCTTCTTTTTTGGCCCAACAGCCGCCAAAAATGACCCCCATAATGCCGTGGGGCAAGAGAAATTGCAGACTGCGGGGTGGCCCCATCAACACAGAAAGGAGCAGCGCACTGACAATGGCCGCTATCCAAGCGGCGCGGCGGTTCCAGCGTAAATAAACCAACGCAATGGGAATAGGAAAAAACAGGCGCAAGACTGGACCAATGGGTAAATAAAAGTTAATCACCCACAGCAGGGCAGCGGTACTGGCAAGGAAGGCCGTTTCCGTAATGACAAGGGTACGCTGAATTTGCGATCGCCCCAAGCTTTGGGACTGCTCAGGGGGCACCATTGCTTCTACATCGGGAAAATCGTCTTCTAGGGAATCCGTCGGGTTCATTCTAGGTCATTGACCCTCAATCTTTCCTAATCACTTTAGCAAGCGTCGCCGCCAGCCCTCAAACTGGACAGAGGTTCCCCGAAACCTCCTTTGATGGAAGCTAGAATCAACGGTACAACCCTTTTCTGATCAACTTTGCATGTTAATCTATGTGTCGTCTCTATGCCTATATGGGGCGCAAAGCGTCCCTTGCCCATGCCTTGGTGGACGCTCCCCACTCGCTACTGGTGCAAAGTTATCAACCGCAGGAAATGACGGCGGGACTCCTGAATGCTGATGGCTTTGGGGTGGGGTGGTATGCGGCTCGCCAAGATATTCCCCCCTTTCTCTATCGGCAAACGATTCCCATGTGGCATGATGTCAACTTTACTGAGCATTTGAGCCGCTATATTGAATCTGCCTGCTTCTTGGCCAATGTCCGTAGTGCCACACCGGGGCAACCGGTGCAGATGACGAATACACAGCCCTTTCGCTGGGGACGCTGGTTGGGGGTGCACAACGGCTTTATCGAAAACTTTCGCCAAACCCTCTACCGCCCCATGCGCGATCGTCTGTCGGATATTTGTTACAACATCATAGAAGGCTCTACAGATTCTGAGCACCTCTTTGCCCTCTTTTGCAATGGATTGGTCTTGAATCCGCAACTGTCACCAGTCATGGTGCTGCGGCAGACGCTGCAAATTGTCTTTTCCTTGGCGCAGGCCGCGCGTACCAGTGTCAGTGTCGCCATGATTCTCACCGATGGCATGTATATCTTGGCCACCCGCTGTTCCCGTGGCACCCCACCGCCGACACTCTACTGGAGTCAGGATGCCGAAAAAATTCAACTCACCTCAGAGCCGGTAGATCGGCAAACGGAGTGGTATCCTTTACCCGAAAATAAACTGCTGTTGATGAGTTTGCAGAGTGAACCAGAGATTTATCCCTTCTGAGACCTCAACCCCCTTGAATCCCTTTGACCGGGAAGCCCTTTGGCAAGCCCTTCAGCACCAGCGGAAATTTACACTCCAGTTAGTTGCTGAGTTGAGCGAGGTGGCTCTTTGTGCACAGCCCCATCCCCTCTATAGCCCTGTGGGCTGGCATTTGGGACACATTGGCTACACAGAAGCCTTTTGGCTATTGCCTGAAGGTTCAGGGCCTAGCGATCGCGATCGCTATTGGTATGCCGCTGATGGCCGCCCCAAGGTAGAACGACAATACTTACCATCGCGCAGCCAATTACTGGACTACCTAGCAGAGATTCGCCAACGCACGGGCGATCGCCTCCACAGCCTCACCGACGAGCAGTGGCAACGGGAAGTCCGTCTCTGGTGGTGGATTTTGCAGCATGAAGCCCAGCACACGGAAACGATGCAAATGGTGCTGGCGATGCAGGGGATTTTCACCACATTACCCCCTAACCTATTACTGCCGCAGGATCACCAACGGATTCCCGCTGGGGGCTATGTCATTGGCAGTGAAGACCTCTTAGCCCTTGATAACGAGCAGCCAGTCCAGAGTGTGGAGCTGCTTCCTTTTACGATTGATGCGGCACCGCTGACGTGGCGGGAATTTCTCACCTTTGTTGAAGCGGGTGGTTATCATCGGCGGGAATGGTGGTCTAGCAGTGGTTGGGAATGGCGAGAAGCAGAGGAAATTACCTCACCGTTTTACCCTATTCCTGAGAACCTAGATTTACCCATGTGGGGACTCAGTTTCTACGAAGCCGAAGCCTACGGCCATTTCCAAGGCAAACGCCTCCCCAGTGAACGGGAGTGGGAAATTGCTGCTCAGCAGGGACTCTTGCATAGGGGCTACGTGTGGGAGTGGACTCAAAGTCCCTTTGCCCCCTATCCGGGGTTCCAGAGCTATCCCTACCGGGGCTATTCTGCGCCCTACTTTGATGGCGAGCATTTTGTCCTCAAGGGCGGTAGTCACTGGACCCGCCCCATTCTCAAGCGACCCTCATTTCGCAATTGGTATAGCCGCACCACCCGTGAGGTATTTGCTGGAGCGCGCTACGTTCACCAAGAAGATTTCATTTCTCAATGAAGAAAGTTTGAAAAGCGGAGTCAAATGATCCGAGGAGTACCCCGAACTTTCTACACTGGGGAAAATAGTTTGGCAATGCGTGACATTCTCCTTCACTAACCTCAAGGTATCGTGAAAGCTTCCAACATCGCTATCGGACTTTCGTGCTTCACAGGCTGGGCAACCCCTAAGCCGCCACAGACTGCCACTGCTGCCAAAATGGTGAGGAACTGACCCAAGGCTGCATCCAAGATCGATTAGCTTGCTCCCGGCCAGCCCTCGGAGGGTCAGGTCTTCCCCCCCGATCAGGTCGTATGTTCGGCATAGTTGCTAGGCCTCCTTGTAGTGAAAATCTTTTCTTTGCTGCTTGATGCGCAAATGCAGTCTGGATACCTTTGCGCGTGACTTCTGAGAGTTGGCAGCCCCTTTCTGCTTGCGGCTCAGTTGCCTTTGTCTTCTGGCTAATACTCGCTGCGACCGCCGATAAAACTTCGGAGGAGAGACTTCTTCTCCTTGAGCGCTCACCAAGAAACTGTTCAACCCCAAGTCAATGCCAGTGGCGCTTTTGATCTCGGATTTATCCTTGGGAACAGGCGTAGGTACAGTCTTGTCTTCTAGCGTGACACACACATAGCAGCCATCCGCTTTCTGGACGACAGTACAGGTTTTGGGCGTAAATCCCTCTGGCAAAGTGATGGTCATCTCGCCTATCTTGCTCAGCTTGATGGTCTGTCCCGTGATGTGCACACCCGTTTTTGGACAGTTGACTCTTGGGAACGTGAATGAGCGGAGTTCCCCTGCTTTCTTAAACTTGGGTGTGCCACCCCGTTTGCCAGTGGCATCAGGAAATAGCCAACGCTGTCATGCCTTCTCTAACCTGAGTCAGTTCTGTTGTTGTACCTCATGATAAATCTCCTTGTATTCAGGAAATAATTCTTTCGTCTGTTTCAGTTGTGCCAATTGAGAATAGTAGTTTGGACATTCAGGAATCTCACCAATGGGTTGAGAGACCAAAGAGCATCGGTCAATGAAGCAGCGAGTGCGATGTAACCAATCGAGTCTTTGTCGCCAGCAGGAGTTCCAGTGTCGCCGCCGCGGCTCTAGCCACTTTAAGAGTAGGGCTTCTTGGTGGTTGTTCGGTTGGATGCGGTACTCGTAGGTGAGAACCATGCTGTCGATTATCGTCTGCGTCTCAAGGACAGAACTGCAATTCCCCGTACCCCTAAGCTACGCTATCGTGGCAGTACCCTTGAGAAGTTTATGATGGATTTGAGCAGGCGATCGGGGTCTTGGGCAGAGCGATAGACCAACACATAGTGCACATTTGCGAGATGGGGTGGGGGGATCGTAGGTAGGTTGCTGAGCCATAATCAAGGTCAACAGTAAACGCGAAAAGGTTGGTGTTGATAACTTTAATTGTTATCCAGCATTTACTACAGCAAACACTATGAACTTAGGGGGCTATGGTTTCAAAGGCGATGCGGACAGGACTACTGGAAGGTAAAAAGTTAGTAGAGTTAGTAGTTCTCCTTCTTTCATTGCACTGGTTCGATAGGCTGTGATGAGAAACCCTTCTCATTTAAGCACCTCGCTACAGTACAGACCCAACGCTTCGCACTATCATCACCTTCATCGAAAAATCCGCGCCCACATCCAAGGGTGGGCGATCGCCACCATGGAAATCATCTTGCATCCTAAAACGGACTATCATGGTGATGCTCACGGCAGTACACCCAAGTGGCTGGTTCATCTAGATAGTATTCTTTCTTCCAAATGGGGAGGCGGTGTTTGATCTCGTCAATGATGTAGGCCGCACCCGCAAAGGCTTGTTGGCGATGAGACGCCGTAACTCCTACCCACACAGCAATCTCCCCTAGGCTCAGTTTGCCGTAACGATGGCTGGCGATCGCCCCCAGCAAGTCAAATTTCTCAATCGCTTCTGTGAGAATCTGCTCCCCTTCCTTGAGAGCCAAAGCGGGATAGACCTCATATTCGAGGCTAGTCACAATCTTGCCGTGGTTGTGATTGCGCACCCAACCCTCAAAGCTAACAAAGGCACCGGCACTCAAGTTGGCAAGGGGCTGCCAGAGTTGGGCTGGCTCCAAGGGAGTGTTGGTTAGGGAAAACTGCTGGAGAACCATCGGTGAATTAACCCCCAGCGACAGGAGGGATAAATACGACGCTATCCCCTGTTTTAATGGGCTGATCTAGGGTCACGAACCTATCATTGGCCGCAACTTTAATGTGGCTGAGATCAAGGGTAAACCCGTACTGCACTTTTAGCTCTTGGTATAGCTCGCTATAGGTTTGGGCGGTGGTCACTCGCTCCTCCTCTTCCCGTTGGCTTTGCTCCCGCAACTGGGCAAAGTAGCGTAGATGAATGGTTTTAGGGGCGTCGGACATGGTGTAGGGCTTCCAGATAGTCTTCAGGGGTGTTGATATTGGCAGTAATCCTTGGCTGTGGCGGCGTAATCCCTTGGCAGGGCGATCGCTGGAGAATTTTCACAGGGCAGTAGATGCCTTCTGCATAGGCAGCTTCAAATACCGGCAGAGCTTGGGGGGTATAAATGGCACACAGCGGCTCTGGGAAACCTTCTTGGGGATGATGATAGCAGGTGGCCACCACATCTTCGCGGTAGTGCTGCAACAGCGGGGCAAGGGTTTCTGGAGTCAAATAGGGTAGGTCACAGGCCACCACCAGCCAGTTCACTTCGGGATAGGCACGCAAGGCGGTTAAGATGCCGGCAATGGGTCCGATCTGGGGAAGGGTATCTGCAAGGGTGGGCAGCTCGGCTAGCGGAGTCCCCTGCCATTGGTTGGGTTGCGCCGAGAGAAAGACCTGTTCGCAGTATTGCCCCAACAAATTGTAGAGGTATTGGGCATGGGGTTGGCCGTAATAGTCGAGAAGGGCTTTGTCCTGTCCCATCCGCTGACTTTGGCCGCCCGTGAGCACCAGGCCGTAGAGGGGATATTGGCCGAGGGTTTTCTTGCCACCACTTTTGGCTAGGAGGCGCACCTCTCGAATCACAATGTGGGGGCTGAGGGCTTTGCACATGTCATAAATTGTCAGGGCTGCAATGGTCACTCCATGCAGGCTTTCCATTTCCACACCGGTGCGATCGCGGGTTTTGACTTCACAGCGCAGGCGAATTCGTAAGCCACTCTCTAGAGACTCAATGTCGGTCTCAAAACGACAACTGGTAATCGGCAGCGAATGACAAAAGGGAATCGCCTCGGCAGTGCGTTTTACCGCCATTGTGCCAGCAATAATCGCCGTTTGTACCACAGGCCCTTTCTTGAGAAAGAGCTCCCCCCCCTGCACATAGGCCTGAAAGACGGGCGGCAATTCAATGAGGGCTTCCGCCACCGCCCGGCGATCGCTCACGGTCTTCTCGCTAATATCCACCATCTGGGGTTGTTGGTTCTCATTGATGTGGGAGAACATTCTCTTAGCCTCCAATCTGGTGCATGGCATGGTGAACTTCTGCCCCACGTAGGCTCGGTTTCATGCCCAAGACTTGTTCATATGCAGCATAGCGTTCAGGTTTGCTCAAACCCCGCAGGGACACCCCCGCCTCCTTAAATAGACACGCCCGTAGAACCCCATCGGCGGACAATCGCCAACGAGAACAGTGCCCACAAAAGGGTTGTGATTCCGAAGCAATGAAGCCAATCTGACCGCCACAGGCGGTCTCAAAGTTAAAGGAGGTGGAATCTTGAGGACGAGGGACAGGACACAAATCATAATGCTGACGCAAGCGCTCAATCATGGTGGCGGCACTGATAAAGCGATCGCTCCCCAAGTGGCAGGCATAGCCAATGCGCATCAGCTCCAAAAAACGCACCTCAACCCCTAAAGCCTTGGCGTACTCCACCATTGGCACCAGCTCGTGATCATTGACACCCGCCATCACAACCATGTTCAGCTTGACTTGAAACCCTTGCTCAACAGCGGTGGCGATCGCCGCCTTCACCGTTTCCAAATGGTGGCCATGACTAATGACGGCAAAGGTTTGGGGGTCTAGGCTATCCAGACTGATATTCAAACGCCATACGCCATAGCAACCTAGCAGGGGCAAAAAGGGGACAAGGCGAATGCCATTGGTGGTTAAGCTCAGTTCCGGCACACCCACTGCTGCCAAAGCTGCCACAATCTCAGGAAACTCCGCTCGCAACAGTGGCTCACCCCCCGTCAGCCGCACGGATTCAATGCCCAGTTCCACCAGTTCGGCCACAATCGTCGCATACTCCGCCGGAGTCAGGTAGGTCTGGGGGGGCATAAAGGCGGCATCTACGGGCATACAGTAGGTACAGCGCAGATTACAGCGATCGGTCACCGACAAGCGCAACTTACGAATTTGGCGCCCTTGGGCATCCAGCAGCCGCTGGCTAGGAATAGCCGTGGTGACAACCATGACTCCTAGCTCCACGGAAAATAGCGATAGCACTCACCGGCGGCAAATACCCCTTGCGAGGCAGGCAGTTCCAAAAATCCATCGCTATCAGCCAAGGCCAAAAAATCACCAGAATTTTGCATCGGACGGGGGTGGGCAATCAGTTCAGCAGTTTTTGTGGTTTCTAGTTTAACGGGTAAAAAGTAGGTTAAGGGCTTCTCAAAAGAGAAGGGACTGGCTAAGCAGGCATAGAGGGGTGGGATGTCCAAGACATAGCGGTGCAAGCACACCAAACTGGAGACAGGGTTCCCCGGCAAACCAAAGACTGCCGTTTGCTGACGGTGATCCACCCCAAACCAGAGGGGTTTTCCGGGACGCTGGGCAACACCGTGGATATACTCCTGCACGCCTTGATCCCGCCACAGTTGGGGTAAGTAGTCAAACTTGCCCTTGGAAACGCCACCGCAATAAATCAGGAGATCGTACTCTTGGCTCGCTTGGCGATAGTGGGTTGCCAGTTGTACTGGATCATCGGGCAAATGGGTGATGCTGACGTGGGGGTACCCTTGGCGCTTGAGGGCGGCCATCAGCGCATAGGCATTGGAGAGGCGCAGTTGATGGGGCTGGGGCACGTGGTCAGGAGGAATCAGTTCATTGCCTGTAGCAATAATTTGGGTGCGCGGGGTGCGCCTAACGCAAACTTCGGTCTGCCCCACAGAGGCAAGAATGCCCCAAGCCGGACTGTGTAGAGGAGTACCAGCGGCCAGAACCGGTTGACCGGCGGCGGCATCACTGCCACAGCGATGGACAAATTGATAGGGCGACCATGCTTCGGGGTGCAGGATATGGGCAATGCCGTCACGAATCTCTAGCGCTTCGTAGGGAATTACTAGATCACAGCCCTGGGGCAAGGCCGCACCCGTCATGACTTCAAAACAGGCTTGGGTATCCGTGAGGATTGGCGGTACCTCACCTGCAGGAACCACCCCTAGAATCGGAAAGGCCCGCTGACCAGACTGATAGGCTGCCCAATTAAGGGCAATGCCATCCATCATGATGCGGTCAATCGGCGGGTAGGGGCGATCGCTAGCAATCGTTACGGCTAGTCTGCCGCACCGCGGATCGGTCAAGGAGAGGGTCTCTGTGCCCCAATCGGGCAAATGCTGCTGAATAAGGTCAAGGGCGGCTTCAACGGAAATCATTTTTTATTCCAAACTGGTTAAGATTAACTGCGAAACAAACGGCAGTAGAGGGTTTCGTGTTGCATGCTGGCGAGGGCTAAGCCCAAGGTACAGCTTTCTAAGTCATCGTCAGTTACGTTTAAGCTCTGCTGCACGGTTTGCTGAATGTGCGGTTGAAGTTGGCGCAGGAGCACTTGACCCGCCGTTTGGCCAAGGGGAATCAGTTTCACCGCTGCATTGATCAGGGTGGTGACCCAACTGTGGAGATAGCCTAGGAGTGCGATTTCTAAGGGAATGTCTGCAAGGGCAGCGGCAATGCAAAAGGCGACACTGACATTCCAAGGGTAGGGCTGGGCATGGGCAGTATGGAGTTCTGGTGGTAAGTCTTCAAGGGTAGTCAAAAGGTTCATCAGCGCCGTTCCCATTTGCCAATTTTGGGCACGCAGTTCGGCGCTTTCGCGGGCAGCCGAGAGCCACGCATTCCACTGGTGAACGGCGTCAAAATCACCCTTAGCGATCGCCCGATAAACCCGCACCATGATTGCTGCTTCCAACTGGGCACTACCAAAGGCCAGTTCAAAGATTAGCCAGTCCTGTACGGCTGCGGCTGAGGTGATCTTGCCTTGGGCAATGAGGGTTTCCAACCCCTCAGAGTAGTTAAAGCCGCCAATGGGTAAGGCCGGACTCACCCACTGCAGCAAGGTTAAAAGTGCTGAATCAGTGAGCATGGTAGGCACCGCGTTCGGGACAGAAGGGAGCGACCTCGAATGTCACCGTCAACCCCCGCTGTTCCAGCATCGTTTGCAACACTGAATCCGCACCCAAGCGGAGATAATCGGTGTGAATTTCCAAGGGGACGTGGCGATTTCCGAGATGGTAGGCAGCCTGTAGAAGGTCAAGGGGTGTTGGAGCCATGACTTTGAGCGTGGGTTCAGGTTTGGCGTGAACCGTAACAACCACCGTGCCCTCCTCGTCCTGAAGGCGATCGCCCGGCTGTAACGTGATTCCCCGCGGTAACTTCAAATAGAGGGATTCCCCCTCCTCGCTGCGGCAATGGAGACGACTGCGACACCGTTCCTCAGCGGTCAACGCGAGGTGTAACTGCCGCGCATTTTCCAGCACAGTGGGACAAAGTTGCGTCAGGGTGAACATCAGACCAGCGTGAGTTCGACAATCTTATCAAAGCGGAATGTTTTCACCAGTTGCTGCAGACCTTCAATCAGAGCGGCTTCCTCAGGGGGGATTTCCGCAATCAGTTCCCGAATCCGCTTGGCGTTGAGTTTTTTGGCGGCTTCTTGGAGTTTGCTAATCCAAGGACGCGGCATCACCATTAGGGCGGCGGGGTCGAGGACAGCGGGCGGGCGGGCGGGCGGAGGTTGGGGCGTAGTCTCGTAGATATACTCTAGGTTTAACTGGGCGGCGAGTCGTTCAAAAATCGTTTGCGGACGGAAGGGCTTGGCAATGTAGTCATCACAGCCGAGATCCAGAAGTTCCTGCTTGTCCTGCTCAAAGCTACTGGCGGTAACCGCAAGAATTTTCGGGGGGCAAACCGCTTCTCCGCGTCGCAGGCGATCGCCCACTTCTTTCTTGATCTGTCGCGTTGCCGTTTTACCATCCATCACGGGCATCCGAATATCCATGAGAATGGCATGGGGCTGCCACGTCCGCCAAATTTCAACTGCTTCTTGACCATTGCAGGCTTCTTGACAACGAAATCCTACGGGTTCTAGGAGTTGGGTTAATAGTTGACGATTTTCGGGAATATCATCCACTACCAGGATGCGGACTTCTGAGGTGGGCGATCGCAGGCCAACAACGGTTTGCGTCTTTTCCTCCTCTAGTTCTTGCGGATCCCCAAGGCCAATTTGAATCTCAAAATAAAAGTGACTTCCCTGCCCTTTCGTGCTACGGACTTGGATATCACCTCCCATCAACTGCACAAACTGGCGACTAATCGCTAAGCCCAAGCCCGTGCCTTCGCTCACTTTTTTACTGCTATCGGTCTGGACAAAGGGCTGAAAGAGCATTTTTAATTCTGCCGGAGTCATGCCAATGCCCGTATCACTCACTTCAAAGGCCAGTCGCGGCGGATCTTGGGCTTTGTAACTGACCTTGAGGGATACGCCTCCCTCGTTTGTGAATTTAATGCCATTGCCCACGAGGTTGACCAATACTTGGCGGAGCTTCATTTCATCGGTGGTTACCGCCACAGGCAGATTAGGGGGCAAATCAAAGACCAGACGCAACCCTTTGGCTTCAGCCCGCACCTTGAGCATATCTTCAAGGGTTTTGAGCATCCGCCGTAGATCAAAGGTGGTTTCCTGAAGGGTGATGCGCCCCGCTTCAATTTTGGCCATGTCAAGGACATCGTTAATCAGCCCCAAGAGGTGTTCGCCACTGCGGTTAATCTTTTCAAGGGTTTGCCGATGCTGCGGCGCAAGGGTGCGATCGCTGAGCAAAATTTGACTAAAGCCAAGAATGGCATTGAGCGGGGTGCGCAGTTCATGGCTCATGTTGGCTAGGAAAATACTTTTGGCTTTGTTAGCGGCTTCTGCGGCTTCCTTGGCCTTGAGCAACTCGCGCTCTGCTTGATGGCGCTGATGGGCCGCAAGGGCGATCGTGACAATATCCGCCACATTGGAAACAAAACTGCGTTCCTCTACCAGCCAAATCCGATGCTCGCCAACGCTTTCGACACAAATCACCCCCAATAATTGGCCATTGAAGATGATAGGGGCATCAATGCGGGAATACACCCTTTGCAGCTTGGCATACTCCCGTAGTTCATGGGTGCGCGGATCCGTGAGTAAATCATTGACGACAAGGGGTTCCCCCGTGCGCAGCAGTTTCAGGTACTCCGGATAGGGCGGTTGGGTGAGGTAGGTGGATTGGCTATGGTTGTTGGCAGCAGGGTCGTACTGGACGACACATTTCAGGCGATCGCCCTGGAGTTCCCACGCCGAAGCTCGCTGGACGCGCAGTGTTGTCGCTGTTACTTGGATAATCTCCTGCAACGCCATGCGAAAGTGCCCCTGTTGCACGTGGGGAGACTGGCTCAGCTGCACCAGAGCCATATTGTGGTCATGGAGCACCCGTTCTTTTTCGAGCAGTTGTTGATTGGCCGCCTCAAGGGCAGCCGTCCGGTGCGTCACTTCCTCTTCAAGGCGTTGATTAAAGCGATGGAGTTCACCAAAACTCTCTTGGAGTTGCCCCGCCATATCGAGAAAGGTTCGCCCTAAGTTCCCCACTTCATCTTGGCTGTGGGTGTCCACATCCCCTTCAATGGCCAAATCACCGGCGGCAATTTTGTGGGCTGCCGCATCTAACTTCTGAATCGGGCGCACCATGTAGCCGGTGACACCCCAAGTCACAAGACTAATCAGACAGAAAGACACAACAAGAATAAGAAGACCGGCTCGCGTTTCTTCGTGGATAAAAACCAAGAGAGTTGCTTCATTGAGACGGATGGCGAGACTCCAGCCGGCTTGGGAAATCGGAGTGTAAAAGACCCATTGCCGCTCATTGGAAGTCCAATCCCGCATCCACAGATGGCCACTTTGACCGCTGACCATTGCTTGGCCCAAGGCCTCAAGATCACTGCGATTTTGTTCTTTGGCAATGTAGAAAATAGACTGGCCAATCAACTGAGCATCGTTGTGAAAAATAATTCGTCCCTTGCGATCCAAAACAAAAAACTGTTCCTCCTCTAGGCCTTGGATATTGATTTCCTGTTGGAGCGTTGCCAACGCCACATCCACAGTGGCCACACCCCGAATTTGTCCCTGACGACGAAAGGGAACGGCATAGGTGACCATCCAGACATTCCCTGCCCCCTCATCAAAGTAGGGATCACTCCAGCGCGGTTGGCCAGTGCGGATCACCTCACCATACCAGTCCCACCTAGGCTGCGTGTAGTCGTAGATTTTCCCTGTGTCTTTTTGTACTACGGTGCCGTTGTCCTTATAAACATAGGGAGCAAACAGTCGTTTGCGAGGGGAGAAGCTATAGGGGGTAAAGGCGATCGCCACCCCATAGGCGAGATTATTCATTTCGACAGTGCGGCGCAGAAACGCATACAGCGCCTGCTCACTGGCCATGGGAAAGGTTTCTAGGGCATGGGCACTGGCCGTTGCCAGCTCTACCATTTGCTCTAGGGTGTCATCAAATTGGGTTGCATAGAGGGACACCATGGCCTGCTGCCACTGCTCATAGTCAGCGGTACTGCGGCGAATCACCCGCCCGCGAATGTAGAGGAATAGACCCGTGTAGATGACAATAACCGGCAGGAGCGTCCCCAGCAAGAGCTTATGGCGAAAGGATAGCTTGCTGAGCATGGCGATCGCTCTCCGTAGGCCTTCCCCTCAATTTTAGGCTGGCCAAGAAAAGCCGATTTTTTAAGACAGGGGACTCAGAACCTTACTGTCGGTCTCCGTGGCTGCCTCGCCAATGACCTCTGGTGTATTGGCTTCTGAGGGCGGCACCACCTGCCAGAAGAGGGGTAAATACCGCTCCCATTGCTCGAGAATCATTGCTGCCTTGGCACTGCCGGTGCGCTCGTGGTGAGCAGTAATCAGTTGCTTGAGTTGAGCGGCGCCAATAGCAGAGGTGACCCGCTGGAGCTTGACAATTTCGGGGTTTACCTTGGCGGGGAAGTCACCCGCTTCATCCAAGATATAGGCCAAGCCACCCGTCATACCGGCACCGACATTGCGACCTGTGGTTCCCAAGACCACCACCACACCGCCGGTCATGTACTCACAGCAGTGATCCCCTGTGCCCTCAACAACGGCATAGGCTTTGGAGTTGCGGACAGCAAATCGTTCACCGGCGCGGCCATTGGCAAAGAGGAACCCACCCGTGGCGCCGTAGAGACAGGTGTTGCCAATAATCACATTCTCCGCAGCCGCGTAGGGGGCATTGGCCGGCGGCTTGATAATGATTTCACCGCCGTGCATCCCTTTGCCGACATAGTCATTGGCTTCCCCTGTGAGGTTGAGGATCATCCCCGGCAGGTTGAAGGCGCCAAAGCTCTGACCCGCACTGCCGCGGAAGTTGAGGGTAATCTGACCTTCAAAGCCGGTGTTACCATACTTTTTGGCAATGACACCCGCAATCCGTGCCCCCACGGTGCGATCAGTGTTGACAATGGGCAGCTCCAGCTCAACGGTTTGTTGTTTTTCAATCGCTGCTTGCACCTCTGGGCGTGCCAAGATGGCATCATCGAGAACAGCCCCGTTACTGTGAACGGTTTCGTGTTGCAGCCACTGGCGATCGTGCCGCGTGTCGGGTAACTTCGTCAGGCAATCCAGATTCAGGGGCGCGGTTTTCGTCAGGGTGACATCCTGCCGCGGTACCAGTAAATCCGCGCGGCCAATGATCTCGTTCAGGCTGCGGTAGCCCAGTTTTGCCAAAATTGAGCGCACCTCTTCGGCAATAAAGAGGAAGAAGTTCACCACATGCTCAGGCATACCGGGGAAGCGCTTGCGCAGTTCTTCTTTTTGGGTGGCCACGCCCACAGGACAATTATTGGTGTGGCAAATCCGCGCCATGATGCAGCCCTCGGCAATCATTGCCACCGAGCCAAAGCCAAATTCCTCGGCACCCATCAGTGCCCCCATGACGACATCCCAGCCACACTTGAGGCCACCATCCACCCGCAGAATCACGCGATCGCGCAGTTGATTTTCGAGGAGAACACGGTGAACCTCCGTCAGACCCAGTTCCCACGGACTGCCGGCATGCTTAATTGAACTCAAGGGTGAAGCACCCGTGCCGCCATCGTGACCGGAAATTTGAATCACATCGGCGTTGGCCTTCGCTACCCCCGCGGCAATCGTACCAATGCCAATTTCTGCCACCAGTTTTACGGAGACTTGGGCTTGGGGATTGATCTGGTGCAGATCAAAGATCAGTTGCGCCAAATCCTCAATGGAGTAAATGTCGTGGTGAGGGGGCGGTGAAATGAGGGAGACTCCCGGCTTGGAGCGCCGCAGCATAGCAATGTAGGGGCTGACTTTGGTGCCCGGCAGTTGACCCCCTTCCCCCGGTTTTGCCCCTTGGGCAATCTTGATTTCAATTTGCTGGGCATTGATCAGGTACTCAGGGGTGACGCCAAAGCGCCCAGAGGCCACCTGTTTAATCGCTGAGCTGGCGGTGTCACCATTGCGCAAGCCCCGCAAATGGGGAAATTGGGGAGAGTGCCCCTCGGCATCCACATCCGTGAGCACTTGGAAGCGAATTGGATCTTCACCGCCCTCACCAGAGTTGGATTTGGCACCGAGGCGGTTCATGGCGATCGCCAGCACCTCATGGGCTTCCCGCGAGAGGGCACCCAAGGACATGCCGCCAGTACAGAAGCGCTTAACAATTTCGCTGGCAGGTTCGACCTCCTCGAGGGGAATACTGGGGCGATCGCTCTGGAAGTCCAGTAGATCCCGCAACGCTGTGGGTACCCGCTCCCGCAATTGGCGGCGATAGACCTCGTAGTGGTCGTAGCGATTGCTGGTCACCGCCTTGTGGAGGGCCTTGGCCATCTCCGGATTGTTCATGTGGTACTCGCCCCCCGGACGGAACTGGACAAAGCCAAAGTTCTCCAGTTTCTTTGCGGTGAGTTCGGGGAAGGCTTTCTGGTGAAAGGCAATGGTTTCTTGCGCGAGATCCTGTAGCGTTAGACCGCCCACGCGAGAAGTAGTACCAATAAAGGCCTTATTAAGCAGGTCATCACCAATGCCAATGGCCTCAAAGATTTGGGCACCGCGATAGCTGGCAATCAAGGAGATGCCCATCTTGGAGAGAATTTTTAGGAGTCCCTCTTCTATGGCTTTGCGATAGTTGGCCTGCACTTGTTGCAGTGTCAGTTGCGGTAGTTTCCCCTTGGCCATCAGGCTTTGGGTGCGATCGCTATACCACCACTGGCGAATCGTTTCCCACGTCAGATAGGGACACACTGCCCCTGCCCCGTAACCAATCAGACAGGCAAAGTGATGGGTACTCCAGCATTGGGCTGTTTCCACCACGAGGGAGACACGACGGCGAATGCCTTGGGCAATCAAATGGTGGTGAACGGCACCCACGGCCAACAGCGGCGGAATATAGGAGGTGTCCGCATCAAGGAGATGGGGTTCGCCAGCAAGATTGTGGCGATCGCTGAGGACAAGGATTTCAGCCCCTCCCCTAACGGCTGCCGCTGCCTGTTCACAGAGCCGATTCACCGCTGCCTCTAAGCCCGCAGGCCCTTGGGCGATCGCAAATTGTGTCGAGAGGCGAGTCGTGCCAAAGGGTACCTTGAGAATTTCCTCTAGCTCTGCTTCGTTGATTAGGGGTGAATTGAGTTGCAATAGGCGCGCATCTTCGGGGCGTTCAACCAGCAGATTCCCTCGGGCGCCAAGGCGAGTCACCAGCGACATCACCAGTTTTTCCCGCAGTGGATCAATGGCGGGATTGGTGACTTGGGCAAAGCGCTGCTTGAAGTAGTCGTAGAACAGGTGGGGTTGCTGCGAGAGCACCGCCAAAGGAATGTCATCCCCCATGCAGAAGGTGGGTTCCTTGCCGTCCTTGGCCATAGCCTCAATGATCATTTCTACATCTTCGGCACTGAAGCCAAAGGCCATTTGCTGTTGTAGACAGGTCTGGCTTTCAAGGGTGGGGGTTTCGCCATAGGGTTGAGGCGTGAGTTCTTGGCGGTAGGTTTTCAGCCATTCACCGTAGGGCTGCTGCTGTGCCACCCGCTGTTTAATTTCCCAGTTGGTAAGCAGTTCTTGGTGCTCTAGATCAACGGCAATCATCTGCCCCGGACCAAGGCGGCCCTTTTCAATCACCGTTGCTTCATCAATTTGAATGCTGCCTGCCTCGGAAGAGACAATCACGAGATCGTCATTGGTGAGGGTATAGCGGGCGGGGCGTAGGCCATTGCGATCGAGGGTGGCGCCAACAATTTTGCCATCGGAAAAGGCCACCAATGCAGGACCATCCCAAGCCTCTTGAATGCCACTGTAGTATTCGTAAAAGTCCACCACCTCTGGGTGATCCGCCAAATCGGGCTGATTTTGATAGGCCTCGGGAACCAGCATCATCATTGCCTGCAAGGGCTGTCGTCCCGATTGCACCAGCAGTTCAAGGACGTTGTCGAGGTTGGCGGAGTCGCTGTTTTCGGCATTAACAATCGGCATCAGATCCGCAAAGGCTTCGCCCCAATAGGGATGGCTCAGTTGAGCTGCCCGTGCCCGCATCCAGTTGATATTCCCCAAGAGGGTATTGATTTCGCCGTTGTGCCCCAGCATGCGCATGGGTTGAGCCAAGGGCCACTTGGGCATGGTGTTGGTACTAAAGCGACGGTGATAGAGGGCAAAGGGGGTGATGTAGTTGGGGTTCCGCAGATCGTCATAAAACTGGGCCAGCACCACCGATCGCACCATGCCCTTATAGACAATTGTGCGGGTGGAGAAAGAACAAATATAGAAGTCCTGTCGCCAGTCCGCTTTGGTTTGAGCGATCGCCCGCTCAATGCGCTTGCGGGTCAAGTAGAGTTGCCGCTCCAGTTCATCGCCACTCGCTTTGCTCGAAGCCACAAAGAGCTGTTCAATCTGAGGCTGATTTTGTTTCGCCTGCACCCCCAAAACACTGGGATTGACAGGTACCGGCCGCCAGCCCAACAGGCGCAGTTCATTTTCACTGAGCACCCGTTCGACAATACCTTTCGCCGCTGCTGTTGCCGCCCCTTGGGGCAAAAAGATCATGGCCACGCCAATCCGCTGCCGCGGGATGCCAAACTCTGGCAACAACTCCCACGGAATCGCTGTCATGATGCCAGCCCCATCCCCAGAGTCGCGATCGGCACTACAGCCCCCCCGATGTTCAAGGCAGGTCAATCCCTCAAGGGCTTGGGTCAAGATGCGGTGACTGGCCACCCCCTTACAATGGGCAACAAAACCCACACCACAGGCATCTCGCTCGGCTACAAGCCAAGGCTGTCCATGGTAACCAACTTGATGCTTGGGGGAAGAAAAGGTGGATTGTTGCATGGGTCTGAGAACGTTCAATCGACTGAGGGATGAAAACGTTGTCTTGGCAACAGCAACCTGCTCTAGGGACTGAAAAACGCCACGACTCGAAAGGGGGAGCCAAGGCGACAGTATAGAGATTAGAGAGTGCTGGTGATGGATCAACGTATAGGGTCTCTCGCTATTATAGGGGTTTCTCTTGGATCCAGAAACGCCAAAGCAAGAGATTGTTAAGGTTTGGCTATAGGAACCGGCAAACTAGCGATCGCTGAGGCTGACTTGAAGGCTAGAACGCCGCAGCAGAGAGGGGTTAAGGTTGGCGTTCAGGCTGGCGTGATATCATTAAATTTTCCAACTAAACAACAAGGCTTCCAGATTAATTGCTTGGTAAAACACGCCCATGAGCTTTGCTGCTGATTCTTCTCGGATCATTCCCACTGAGCTGCGGGATGAGATTTCGCGCTCGTACCTTGAATACGCCATGAGCGTCATTGTGGGGCGTGCTCTCCCCGATGCCCGCGATGGTCTCAAGCCCGTACACCGGCGGATTCTCTATGCCATGCACGAGTTGGGGCTGACCAGCGATCGCCCCTTCCGCAAATGTGCCCGTGTGGTGGGGGAAGTGCTAGGGAAATATCACCCCCACGGCGATTCCGCGGTCTATGATGCCCTCGTGCGGATGGCGCAGGACTTTTCCATGCGTCACCCCCTGATTGATGGCCATGGCAACTTTGGCTCCATTGACAATGATCCGCCAGCAGCGATGCGCTACACCGAGTGTCGGCTGCAAGCCCTAGCCACCGAAGCCCTGTTGCAGGACATCGAGCAAGAAACCGTTGACTTTGTTGATAACTTTGATGGCTCGCAGCAGGAACCACTGGTGTTACCGGCGCGGATTCCCCAGTTGCTGCTCAATGGCACCTCCGGTATTGCTGTGGGTATGGCGACGAATATCCCGCCCCATAACTTGGGAGAACTGGTGGATGGGCTGGTGGCCTTAATTCATAACCCCCAGATCAGCGATCGCGAGCTAATGCGCTACATTCCGGGGCCTGATTTTCCCACCGGGGGGCATATCCTTGGTCAAGGGGGGATTGAAGAGGCCTACACCACTGGTCGCGGCTCGATTACACTGCGGGCAGTGGCCACGATTGAAACCCTTGAAGCACCGGGTCGCCAACCTCGGGAGGCGATTATCGTGACGGAGTTGCCCTACCAAACCAACAAGGCAGCGCTGATGGAAAAAATTGCCGAGTTGGTGAATGAGAAAAAAATTGAGGGCATTGCCGATCTGCGGGACGAAAGCGATCGCGATGGCATTCGGGTGGTGATTGAGCTAAAGCGGGATGCCTACCCCCGTGTGGTGCTCAACAATCTCTACAAGCAAACGCCGCTACAGGTGAATTTTGGCGCCAATATGCTGGCGATCGTCAACGGTGAGCCGCAATTGCTGACCCTCAAACGCAGTTTAGAGGTGTTCCTTAGTTTCCGCGAGGAGGCGATCGCCCGCCGTACCCGCTATGCCCTGCGCAAGGCCGAAGAACGGGATCACCTACTCCAAGGCTTGCTGGTGGCGTTGGCCAATCTCGATGCCGTGATTCAACTGATTCGCAGTGCCAGTGACACCGCCCTTGCGCGCCAGCAATTGATGCAAACCTATGCCCTCAGTGAAGCCCAAGCGGATGCCATTTTGCAGATGCAACTGCGGCGACTCACCGCCCTAGAGGCGGAAAAAATTGAGCGGGAGCACGCAGACCTTCAGCGGCAAATTGCTGATTACCGCGATATTTTGGCCAATCGGCAGCGGGTGCTAGAGATTATTGAAAAAGAAGTCACCGAACTCAAGGCCAAGTTTGCTACCCCGCGGCGATCGCTGATTGTGCAGGCGGATGGGGAGATTAGCGATACCGATTTAATTGCCAATGATAAATCCGTCATTCTCGTTACCCAGCAGGGCTACATCAAGCGGATGCCCGTGGATACCTTTGAAGCCCAAAGTCGGGATGGTCGCGGCCGCAAAGGAGCAGAAATTAAAGAGGATGATGCCGTTGAACACTTCTTTAGTTGCAATGATCACGATCGCATTCTCTTCTTTAGCGATCGCGGTTTAGTGTATGCGTTACCCGCCTACCAAATTCCCAGTGGCTCACGCCAAGCCCGCGGCACCCCTATTGTCCAACTGCTGCCCATTCCCCGCGAGGAAAAAATTACCTCCGTCATTGCCGTCCAAGAGTTTAGTGAAGATGAGTATCTGGTGATGCTCACCCGTAAGGGATTCATTAAGAAAACGGCGCTGGCAGCCTTTAGCAATATCCGCACCAATGGTTTGATTGCCATTTCCCTTGAGGAGGGGGATGAGTTGCGCTGGGTGCGTCGTGCTCGTGAGGAAGATACAATTATCATTGGCTCCCGTCAGGGCATGGCGATTCATTTTCGCGCGAGTCACGATCAACTCCGCCCCTTGGGACGAGCGACGCGGGGGGTCAAGTCCATGAGCTTGCGACCGGGAGATGAGTTGGTGGGGATGGACATTTTGCCGGCAGCGATCGCCAACCGTTTTGCCACCACCCCTGAGGATGACAGTGCAGAGATTGAAGAAACCGAGGAAACCGTGGCTCAAACGGAAGGTCCTTGGGTACTCGTGATCACCACCAATGGCTACGGCAAACGCGTCCCCGTGCAACAATTCCGTCTGCAAAACCGCGCCGGCATGGGCATTACCGCCACCAAGTTCAAAGCCAAAAGTAACGAGGATCAACTGGCCGCTCTGCGAATTGTCAATGCTGAGGATGAATTGATGATTGTCACCAGTCGCGGCATCATTATTCGTCAAAAGGTCATGGATATTTCCTCGCAGTCGCGATCGGCCACGGGCGTCCGTCTACAACGCCTAGATGAGGATGATGTGATTGTCACCGCAGCCGTCTTGCCCCCCGGTAGTATGGAGGCCGAGGAAGATTGAGCACCACCGCCTTTCTCACCGGTGCCAGTGGCTTTGTCGGTACCCATGTGGCACAAGTCCTTGCAGAGAGGGGGTATCGCGTCCGTGCCCTCGTGCGCCAACCGCAGCAGGCTGCCCATCTCAAGGCGTGGGATGTGGATCTGGTGCAGGGGGATCTGCGCACCAGTGACTTAGTGCCCTTGATGCGGGGGTGCCAAGTCCTCTTCCATGTTGCCGCTCATTACAGTCTGTGGCGGCGCGATCGCCCCCTCCTCTACGCCGTTAATGTCGAGGGCACCCGTCGAGTTTTGGCTGCTGCCCGTGAGGCCGGCATTGAGCGCACCGTTTGCACCAGTTCCGTGGCCGCTATTGGCGTGGATCCCAGTGGCCAACCCACAACTGAGGCTTACCAAAGCCCCCCCGACAAGTTGATTAGCGAGTACAAACGCTCCAAGTACTGGGCAGAGCAGGTGGCTCATGAGGCAGTTGCTCAAGGGCAAGATATTGTGATTGTCAATCCCAGCACCCCCATTGGCGCTTGGGATGCGAAGCCCACCCCCACAGGCGAGATCATCCTGCGCTTTCTGCGGCGGCAGATGCCCTTTTACGTCAATACAGGGTTGAACCTGATCCATGTGCGCGATGTGGCGATCGGTCATCTCTTGGCCTTGGAAAAAGGCAAAACCGGTGAACGCTACATCCTTGGCCACCAAAACCTCACGCTGGCAGAAATTCTCGGGCGCCTAGCCGCGATTACTGGATTGCCACGTCCCCTTGGCGAAATTCCCGTCGTCATTCCCTTAGTCGTGGCTTGGTTGGATGAAGTGGTGCTGGGGGCCTTGGGAAAACAACCTGCTATCCCCGTCGATGGAGTGCGCATGGCACAGCAAAAGATGTTTTACGATGCCCACAAAGCAGTCGCTGAATTGGGCTTGCCCCAGACGCCGATTGATGAAGCGCTCCGAGACGCCGTGACTTGGTACCGCGAGCGGGGGTACTGCCCCTAGGGTTTGCGATATAGTGAGGAATGGAAATTATGAAGTTTAGTTAAGAACTATGTTGGTTACGCCCTTTGCTTCTCAGTTACCGTTTGTGGAAGAGATGCTTCACAGTGGCTATCAAGCCCTGCAATGGGGCAAAAATATCTTTGCGATCGCCCACAAAACCTTGAGTGCTCGTCTTCTCAATACCCTCTTCCCCACTGAGGAGCGGACGCAACCTCTTAGCCCTGAGTTGCAAGCGTGGATTAAGGAACGCTACGAGGCGCTGCTCCAGCAAGATTGGCAAGACGCCGCTGCGGGCTTGTATCCGTCTACCCTCTTGTTTGACGCCCCTTGGGAAGAATTTTTGCGCTTTTATCCTGTACTGTGGCTGGATTTGCCGCGGATGTGGCAGCGGGCGCGAGCGCGCCAATTTCAGGAGTTTGCCAAGGACGTGCGTCTAGAAGACTATCCCCAGTACTATCGCCAAAACTTCCACTACCAAACCGACGGCTACCTCAGTGAAACCTCCGCCAATCTTTACGATGTTCAAGTGGAGCTGCTCTTTGGCGGTACGGCAGATGCGATGCGGCGGCGAGTGATTGCTCCCATTGCCCAGCATTTTGCTGCTCATCCTGCCACGCCCCCGCTGCGAATTCTTGATGTGGCCTGTGGTACGGGTCGCACCCTGAAACAACTGCGCTATGGCTTCCCCAAAGCAGCCCTCTTTGGCATTGATTTGTCCCCTACCTACTTGCGCAAAGCCAACTCCCTACTAGCGACCCAGACGGGTGATCTGCCGCAACTCATTCAGGGGAATGCTGAAAGCCTACCCTACGTGGATAACTACTTTAGCGCCGTCACCTGTGTCTTTCTTTTTCATGAACTGCCTGCCCCAGTACGCCAAAATGTGATCAATGAATGCGCCCGCGTTCTCCAGCCGGGGGGCCTCTTTGTGATTTGCGACTCGATTCAAGCCCTTGATTCCCCAGAGCAGCGACCGATGATGGAAAACTTTGCCAACCTTTTCCACGAACCCTTTTACCGCAACTACATCGAAGATGATCTGAACATCCGCTTAGAAAAGGCGGGGCTGGTGGTCAAAGACACTCAACACCACTTTATGAGCAAGTATTGGGTGGCCGTTAAACCTTCTTAGTCCAACAGAGCCAGTCTGCTACGGTTTGTAACAGTGTCTGTCGGCGGCAGTAGGCGCTTGGTAGCCTGAAGGCAGTACCTTAGCCTTTCCCTGTTGCAGTCTGGAGGATAGCTCTATGGATGGGTTGGCATGGCAAGCGGAGTTTGTGTCTGGCTTGGCGGAAATCGATCAGGAGCATCAGGCACTGCTGGAGACGTTGCAGCAGTTACGTTCCGCGATCGCCCAAGGGGCATCATTTACTCAGGTAAAGCCCCAATTATTAGCCTGTGCCACCGAAACTGAACGCCACTTTCAGCACGAAGAAACCCTCATGGCTGCCGCCAACCACCCCCTTTACCTATCGCACCGCGCAGCTCATCAAAACCTCCTGCGGGACTTGAGTTTGGTGCTTGAGGATGTGCAAATTCATCCCGAAAAGCTGACGCCAGAGACGATCGAGGCGATTGGTGCCCTAGTAGTGCGCCATATTCGCGAAGAAGATCTGCCAATGCTCTACCTGCTCACCCATCCCGAGGAGCTAGCGCAGCAACAAGCGGCCGAATTAACGGCGGAAAATGCGTTTTAGATCTCTGTGCTAACTGCTGGTTTTGCGATGTTGGATTGCCGTTAGGCCACTGGTTTGCAGCAATTCCCCACTCTCGACCACGGCATAGATCAGCCAGTGGTTGCCACAGTTCATGCGGGACTCTACCGTACATTCCAAATAGGCGAGGGCATCGAGCAAAATGGGGGCACCACTCTCAGCGCTTTTGAGACCAAGGGTGGCCAATTGTTGCTCACCAAGGCGTTGCGCCTGCTGAAATTGGCGCACGAGGGGACTGCCTTCCTTGAGAATATTCAAGACAAAGCGATCGCCCACTAGGCACAAGCTTTCTGCCCATTCCTGCGGCAAGGACACCGTGATACCGGGGGGATTAAACGAGGCTTGGGAGACCGACGACACCAAAATAGCCGCCGCTTGGGTGAGGTGAAAACAGCCTTCCGGTAGGGTGGTCAGGACACACAGGGAACCCACCACCCGGTTCATGGCTTGTTCGGTGCGATCCACTTGCGCTTCCACGAGACTGGGGGGGCGGACGGTGCGGCTCTTGCGTAGTTTCTTCAGGGCTTGGGCAAACTCGTTGGCAGCAATTTGGCATTTTTCAAGATCGCTAGCCGTGGGGGTAAACTTCACCCGCAGCGTTTCAAAGCCAAGGGTATAACCAGCATCAAGCAACTTTTGCTCAATATCATCAATGGCCTCACCGCTCCAACCATAGGAGCCAAAGACCCCCGCCAGCTTGGTTTGGCTGCCCTCCGCCAAGATAAATCCTAAGGCGGTCTGCACCTGTGTCGGCATGTGTCCCCCTAGGGTGGGCGAGCCAATAATAAAGCCATCACTACTGTGGATCAGGGCTTGCATTTCTGCTGGGGGTGTGGTTTCACAGTTAATGGCCTCCACTTGCACCCCGGCGGCGGTGAGGGCTTGGGCAATCGCATTGGCTAGAATTGCCGTATTGCCATAGGCAGAAGCATAGAAAAGCGCCACCTTCGTGTCCTGTTCCGTTTGGGCTTGGCACCAGTCACGATAGTCCTGAAAAAGGCGGCTACGGCTAAACTTGACAATCGGACCGTGGGCAGGGGCATAGAGGCGCGGTGGCGGGGTCAGTTCTGCGAGCCGATCTAAAATGCTTTCCACTTGGCGGGTTTGCGCCGCATGCAAACATTCAAAGTAGTAGGCGCGATCCTCATCCAGTTTTTTCCACTGCTCGTCGTAGAGACTATCACTACAGACATGGGCACCAAAGAGCTTATCCGTGAACACAATTTGATTCTGAGGGTCAACGGTGATCAGGCCATCGGGCCAGCGGGGTGTGGCGGCAGCAATAAACTCCAGTTGGCGATCGCCCCCTAATTCAAGGGAAGTTTCCGCACGGGGAATCCAGAGATTTACCTGCTCCCCTAGGGTGGAGCGCAAGGTCACTGCCCCTGCCTTAGAGCAGACGATAATGAGCTGGGGCGCTTTTTCCAGCAAGATCTTGACGGTCGCAAGGCGGTTGGAGTTGACATGACTGAGAATGAGATACCGCAGTTGACTGAGATCAATGTGCTGCTGGAGTTCTTGCAAATAAATCTGGGTAAAGGATTCCCCCGGCGGATCTAGAAGTGCGGGCTGGGGTGCTCGGATCAGATAGGAATTGGAAGTGGTTCCCTGCTGACGGCCATACTCCACTTCAAACTTGAGTCGATCCCAAGTGCGCGATCGCAAGACCAAAACGCCGGGCGCAATTTCTGCGACTTGAACATCACGGGGACGAGTTTCCGTGAGCATTTGACACCTCCTAAGAACCTACCGCACCAATCTCCGATGGCCTTGGCACTACCCTCCAAGACTCGGAATAGTCTTTTTGACACTATAACGTAGTTCCTTGGGGTGAAAAATTGCCCTTAATCTTGAGGCTTATACCAGCCTTTGTGACGGCGGCAGAACACTTTTTTCAAATTTACGACCAGATCAGAGGGTGTGACTGGTTCTCTGACGGACTGATTACTCATTACTCAGCCTCTATTAGCGCGGTCTTCGAATTGAATTGGTATTACAGCAAGGCATCGCGAAAGCAGACGAAGCTCGGCGATTTGCACCGGCTAGGATTCAGATGTTGCCCCAAAGCTCGCGCGACCTCAACCTTGCGTAGCCCACTTTTGAAGTACCCATGCATCACGGATTCAAATGTTTCCCAAGCGCCGCCAGCAATTGCGTTGGAATTGCGATATTTGGTTTTTTGCGTCACAGTTCGGGATACTTTTGGATAAGCAGCTCGAACAGCCTCCCAGTCGCCAAAGTACCAAGCCTCCAACTCCTCAATTGCAATCCGATTAACAAGTTGCCAACATAAGGGCGAATTACTTCGAGTTTTCAGTCCTGCCTTGGTCGCGATGTTCTCCAATTGCTGCTTCAGCTTTTTGCAGTCGTCATCGTCGCGATCCACATAAAACGACAATGCGCCAGTCAGTGGGCAGCCATTCCGCATACCCACGCAGTCGGCTTTCCAACTTGTTGAGCAAGTCTTGTTTCCCTTGAAATGGGTGCACCCCAAAGGTTTGGCCTTTTCGCAGCAACCGAGGCAGCAGTCCGTGTGGGAATACTTCCATTGAAGGCTCTTCCACGAGGAACTCGAAGTGTTGTATCACTGTCGTCTCGTTGTTTTGTTTTCTAGATGGCATTCCTTCATTCACGGCACGAGCGGATCACCTACACCGAAATATCCTTCCATCCATAGGTGACCAAGCAACGCTCCATGCTTAACAAAGTCGGACACACGCGGAATATCCGAAACTCGCTTTGATTGTGTGTAGCCTTGCTCGTCTCGCCACAGTACCCAAACCTCATCTGCACGAAGCGCGTTCAGAAAAAAGGGTGAATGCGTCGTCACAAGCATTTGTGTGCGACTGGCTGCCTTGCGGCATTCCTCGGCTAAATCAGACAATAATCGTGGATGCAAAAAGTTTTCGGGTTCCTCAATGCCGATAAAAGGTGGCGGTGTCGGATCGTAATAAGAGCACTAAATAGGCCAGCAGCTTCAATGTGCCATCAGAAGCGAACCGAGCTAATACCGGATGGGAAAAGGGAGCATCCTTGATTTGTAGAAGTAATCTTCCATCTGGCATCGTTTCGGTGATTACTTTTTCAATTCGCGGTACACGCTGACGCAACACGTTAAAAATTCCCTCCAGTCTCGATGGGTGTTGTTCCGCTAGGTATTGAATCACATTGGCGAGGTTGTCACCCGTGCGCGACAAGCGTTCCTGTGGACCGGCCTCAGGTTGGCCGCGCGCTTGTTCCGCTGAAAGGTACGAGACATACCAACCCGTGATAAATTCTCGCAATGCGGCCACGCGCGGGTGCTCCTCAAATTGCCCCAATGCATTCACCGCGAGTAAATCTGCGCTTTTGAGGGATATCTCCACACGCTGGTCTTGGTCATCCGGTAATTCGCCGCTGACAGCTCGACCCTTACCTTCTCGATATTCCAAAAAACGAAACGGCTTGCCGCAACTCCTCCGCCGCCATTGCAACCATTCCTCGACGACTGTTGGACTACCTGCTCTCTCGTCAATACTCAGATGATAGGTGATGATCGGATAATTCAATTCTTTGTATTTGATTTCAATCGTAATCGGCCCCTCGGCATTGCGAGTTCTTAACTCCTTAGCACGCCCGCGCTTATCCCACGCCCGCCTGAGTCCTAACTCAAAGCATTCTGCTAGGAACGCAAACACGTCAAAGACAGTGGATTTACCACTCCCATTCGGTCCAAGCAAAACGGTGAGCGATCCTAAGTCATGAAACTCTACATCGCGCAATGTCCGAAAGTTTTTGACCTTTAAGTACTTAATGCGTGGCGGACTGGTAGTTGGCTGCATTAGTTGACTCATTATTCTTTTTTCTCTAAAAACTCGTCTGCATCCTTCACCCAAAACTTACTGAGGAACTGACTCGACAGTGCTACCATCCAGTTCATTAGGATAGTTCCGATGATATTTTTATGAATCTCGCTTTCATCGGATCGATTCGACAAAATCGAGCCGCACAGTGCATCGGCTATCTTGCAGAGGTGCACCTCGTAACTGACGGTGTCGCTGGTCGCTTCTACAGTTCTTCTAGAACATTATGCGTTCTCTTCGTACTCCAAATCAAATACTTGCTAGGAATTTCCAGTTCTCTGCTACTTGGCACAAATGCTTATTATTACTTCCGCTGGTAAGTACCTACTGCGGTAATATCTGGATGCTTCAACATTCTTCTTCAAAACCAGCAACAGTTCTTTTGACAATATACCCTAATGCTTTAAGGTTAAAAATTACTGTTAACCCGCATGGGAATATGATCGCAAGACTGCAATTGGGCGAGCAGAACCACCATTCGATCCAACCCTGCGCGGAGTTCTCCTGTCGCCTGCCCCCCTTGATTGACAACTATGCTAAAGACAAGGGGGCGATCCTGCAACGGTTCCACATAGCCCGCTAGGGCAACTACCCCCCGCAATGTGCCTGTTTTCGCCCAGACACGATCCTGAGCGGCCGTACCACGAAAGCGCTGCCGTAGGGTACCGGATCTGCCGGCAAGGGGGAGCGATCGCCGCCACAGCGAGGCATCATTGGTTTGCTCTATGTGTTGCAGCAGGGTGACTAAACCATGGGGCGTCAGCCAATTTTGCCGCGAGAGTCCCGAACCATCCACCAAGACTGCTACTGGGACACCGATTCGCTCTAGATAGCGTTGGCGATAGCCGGGTTGTGCTGCCTCCAGAGCGGCAAGGAGCATTTCCGCATAGAAATTGTCACTCTCTTGGAGAATCGGCAAAATTAACTCTGCTAGGGGGGGTGAAGCATGAGGCACTAAAACATCAGGTAAGGGGTCTGCTGTCTCCACTAGGCGAATCTGCCGCACTTGAATGCCCGCTTGGGCAAAGGCACGCTGCACCTGCTGCTGAAGATAAGAGGTGGGCTGAGGGAGAGGAATGCGCATTTCTGCTGGTTCACTGCCGACGTGGAGTTGACCCCGCACAATCATTTGCTGGCCGCGCACCTCACTTTCGAGAAATTCCGCTTCAGCGGTCGATACGGTACGGGTCTCATTCACCACTGGCCAAGGAAGACTGCCCTCCGGCTGCCGCAGCGCCAAAGGTTGAGCCAACTCTTGAGGAATGACCTTGAGATTGAGGGCGTTTTGATTGACACTGAAGCGCGTGACAACTGCTGCATAGCCCATCGTCAGGTCTTCGATCGCCCATGTGGGTTCCATCCTCACAGGGGTTATACCACCGATTTCCAAGACTTGAATCTGGCGAATGCCCTCTTGGGCAAGACGGACCGCCATTTGTTGCAGGTCTTGGCTGCTGAAACTCGGGTCAAAACTGCCCTGAAGACGCAGGGTTGTTCTGTCGGGCGATCGCGCACTGAGGGTGGTGATAAACCGATGATTCGCCCCCCAATAGTCAAGGGCTGCCGCCACCGTGGTCAGCTTCACATTTGAGGCGACCAAAAAGAGCTTTTCCCCTTGGTAGTCGTAGAGAAGGTCACCTGTGGTTAAATCCCGCACCACCATGCCCCACTGACCCCGTTGCCATTGGGGATTTTGGATTTCCTGTTGCAGGGCACGAGCCAAGTCTTGGCGGCAAAGGCTAAAGGCAGCAGGTGAAACCAGCAGGACAAGGATACTAACAGGGGGCAGAAGCCATCGAAGCCATGCCATGGGGCACTAAATCCTTGACATACACGCGATCGCAGCGCTGCGTTTCCACACCAGTGGCAGGTTGATAACCCAACTTTTCGTACAAATAGACTGCCGTGGTCATCGCTGACGCCGTTTCAATCCAGATTTTGCGGTAGCCCGCCGCTGCAATTGCTGCCTCCAAATGGTGCAGCAGGAATGTCCCGAGACCTTGACCGCGCACACGGGGATGAAGGTACATCTTGCGAATTTCCACGGCCGCTTCGCCCCGCTCAATCGGATAGAAGGCGATCGTGCCAACGACTTCAGAGGCTTTCTCCACTACCCAAAATTGTCCGCCACGGCGGTGGTAGTAGTCCTCCACATGCACCACATCGGCATCGGCACCTTCGGGTTGCCAAGAGAGGCCAAATTCTTCTAAAACACTGGCAATGAGTTGCATGACCGCTGCGCGATCGCGATCGCACCAATGCCGTACCCTACAATCCCCATAGTGAAGAAAGAATGCACTCAAGGACGGCTGCCTCCAGCAAGATATTGCCACTCTAACGATTCAGCGTGAGGCTCGCAAGATCATTTTGCTACTGTTTTTATCTTTGTTTAATGTTTCTCGAAATACTGTGGCTGCTACTCTCCCAATGGCCAACCTAGTATAGGAAAAGATGCTGGATTAACGGACAATGCAAGACTTTGCCGTTGTGATTGTCGGTGGTGGCCTAGCAGGCTGTCGTGCTGCTTTGGAAATTTGCCGCCTTGCCCCGGAGACCGCCATTGCCCTTGTGGCCAAAACCCATCCGATTCGTTCCCATTCCGTTGCCGCCCAAGGGGGCATTGCCGCCACGCTGAAAAATGTGGATACAGAAGACTCTTGGGAAAGCCATGCTTTTGATACGGTCAAAGGATCCGACTTCCTAGCGGATCAGGATGCGGTTGCCCTCCTCGCCCAAGAAGCCCCCGATGTCGTCATTGACCTTGAACATTTGGGCGTGCTTTTTTCCCGCTTGCCCGATGGCCGCATTGCCCAACGTCCCTTTGGCGGTCACACTCACCAGCGCACCTGCTATGCAGCCGATAAAACGGGTCACGCCATTCTCCACGAACTCTATTGCAATCTCCTGAAGTACAACGTCACGTTTTTTAGCGAATGGTATGTGCTGCGGCTGATTGTCGAAGATCAGCAGGCCAAGGGGGTCGTCGCTTACCACATTGAAACCGGTCAACTGGAAATCCTGCGGGCGCCCGCAATTCTTTTTGCAACGGGTGGGTATGGGCGCGTCTTTAATACCACGTCCAATGATTTTGCCTCTACGGGGGATGGATTGGCGATGACCGCACGAGCGGGCTTGCCCCTTGAGGATATGGAATTTGTTCAATTTCACCCTACAGGGTTGTACCCTGCTGGAGTCTTGATTTCTGAGGCAGTGCGGGGCGAAGGGGCGTATCTGATCAATGCGGCAGGTGAACGCTTTATGGCGCGCTATGCCCCGACTCGCATGGAATTAGCACCGCGCGATATTACCTCGCGGGCGATCGCCATCGAAATTCGTGAAGGGCGAGGGATTCACAGTGATGGCTCTGCCGGTGGGCCTTTTGTCTATCTCGATGTCCGCCACTTGGGTCGGGAAAAAATCATGAGTCGCATTCCCTTTTGCTGGGAGGAAGCCCATCGCTTGGCGGGGGTGGATGCCGTGGTGGAACCCATTCCTGTCCGTCCGACGGTGCACTATTCAATGGGGGGGATTCCGGTCAATGTCAATGGGCAGGTGCGCGCCAATGCCACGGAACTAGTCACAGGGTTTTATGCCGCTGGCGAATGTGCCTGTGTGTCGGTGCATGGTGCCAATCGGTTGGGGAGTAATTCCCTGTTAGAGTGTGTCGTCTATGGCCGCCGTACGGGTGCCGCGATCGCCAAGGATTTACCGAGCTTGCCCCAACCCCAATTTGACCCCCAGCCCTATCTACAGGCAGCGGAACAACAGATTCAACACCTTTTTGACCAAGCGGGGGATTTGCGTATTGCCCAACTGCGGCAGCAGGTTCAAGATTGCATGACCCAGTACTGTGGCGTGTTTCGCACTGCTGACTTAATGCAGAGGGGGTTGGAAGAATTGCAGCGGCTGAAGGCAGCCTATGCGCGGATTCGTCTCGACGATCGCCAGCGCTATTGGAACACAGAGCTGTTAGAAGCCTTTGAGTTAGCAAATATCCTCGTGGTTGCGGAAGTGATTTTGAGCAGCGCCCTTGCTCGCCAAGAAAGTCGGGGTGCCCATTTCCGTGAGGACTATCCGCAGCGGGATGATGTTAATTTTCTGCGCCACACCTTGGCCACCTACTACAGCGACGGCATTAGGATTGACTATCTGCCGGTAACCATCACCATGTTTCCGCCCCAAGAGCGCAAGTACTAGGTCTATGCGACGGTTACCTGCAACCCCTGCCCTCAACCGCTTTATTATTGGCATCACCCTCTTTGTTCTGATTATGTTGGTGGCGGTGGTGGGCTACACCAGCTTTGGCTGGAACTGGCTCGATGCCCTCTACATGTACGTGATCACCGTCTTTGGCATTGGCTATAGTGAAGTGCGACCGCTGATTACGCCGGCGCAACGCTTCTTCAACATGATGATTATTGTGGCCGGCAGTGCCGCAACCGTCTATACCATTGGTGCGGTGGTGCAACTGTTTACGGAAGGGGAGATCAAACGCCTACTCGATATTCAACGGGCGAGCCGCGACATCAACAAACTCAACCGCCATGTCATTGTCTGTGGCTTTGGCCGTATTGGTCAGGTGATGGCTCAGGAATTATCCGCATTAAAAACCCCCTTTGTGATTTTGGATGTCAATGAACAACGCATTGATTTAGCAATCCAGTTGGGCTATTTGGCCTATTTGGGGAGTGCAGCGGAGGAGGAAACCCTGCGAGTGGTGGGCATTGATCGGGCGATCGCCCTCGCAACTGTGCTGCCCAATGACACGATCAATGTCTTTATTACACTGACGGCGCGATCCATGAATCCGAATCTGCTGATTGTGGCACGGGCAAATTTAGCCACGACGGAATCAAAGCTACGCATGGCAGGGGCAGATCACATCGTCTTGCCGACAAAAATTGGTGCCAGTCAAATGACTAACTTGATTCGGCGGCCGCGCATTGATTTCCTTGAGCAAACGGGCGATCGCGAGACCCTGAATGAACTGTTGAGCCACATTGACGCTCGCCTGGAGGAACTGGAGATTACCCCCGATTACCCTTACGTGGGTACGCGCTTGACAGGACTTGAGGTGCGCGGCCAAGGGGCATTTATTATTGTTGGCTTACGCAAAAGTGACGGCCAATTGTTTCCGACTCGCGCCAATCCCCTTGTCGAAGTGGGCGATACATTGATTCTATTGGGACACGCCCAAGATGCCCCCAAGCTCATTCGCAAATATACTGCCCGCTCTCGCCACTCCCAATGACAACCCCCTCTCATCTCGCTGACCTCAAGGATCACGTCATTATTTGCGGCTACGGCCCCATAGGTCGCACGTTGGCAATGAACCTAGCTGCTGCTCAAATTCCTTTTGTGGTGATTGACAACCAGCGGCAGCGACTCCGGCTCGCCCAGCAGTCCGGCCATCTTTTCTATCGCGGTGACGATCTCATGGATGAAAATGAACTCTTGGCGGTGGGGGTGGATCGCGCGCGCACGGTGGTGGCTGTCTTGCCCGATGATGCCAGCAATGTCTTTATCACGCTGATTGCCCGTCGTCTGAATCCCAACCTACAGATCTTGGCCTATGGCGAGTTGCCGGCCACAGAGTCTAAACTGCGTTTTGCTGGCGCCGATCATGTCGTCTTGCCCTCCAGTATCAGTGCCCAACGCATGGTGCAGCTCATTACTCGCCCCACCGTTTTGGATTTTCTTGAGGAAAAAGAGGAACGCAGTCACCTGATTGAGCTATTGAGTCAGTTAGATCTCCAGATTGAGGAGTTTACGCTGCCCTTGGAGTCCTCCCTTGTGGGGCTGGCGATCGCCGATGTGGAAGCAAAAGGCCGGGGTCGCTTTATTATTGTCGCTGTCCGCCATCAGAACGGTGCCTTGGTGACCCATCCCCCCTTAACCCTGCCCCTAGCGCCGGGGGACACCTTGATTGCCCTTGGCCGAGCAGCGGAAATTAAAACCTTCTTTCGCCAATATGCCCACCGCCAGCCCATTCGCTATCGCGGCCTAGGACGCTAGCCCTTCAGTCCAGCACCGGTTTGTGAGGGAATAATATATCGCTGCAAGAAAATAAACACAATGAACACGGGCACAATTGAAATGACTGAGCCGGCGGCAATGAGTCGCCAATCCAAGGAAAATGTCCCTGCCAAAGTCACCACGCCAATGGGGAGCGTATAAAGCTCTGGCTGATCTATGACCAACAGTGGCCAGAGAAAATCACTCCAGGTGCCAATAAAAACAAAAATGCCAAGGGTAACCAACGCCGGGCGAATGGCAGGCAGCATCACAAACCACCACAGCCCCAATTCCGAGCAGCCGTCGAGGCGAGCCGCTTCCTCCAGTTCCTTGGGCACCGCCATAAAGGCCTGTCGCAGGAGAAAGATACCAAAGGCAGAGGCCAAACTCGGCAGAATCATTCCCAGATAGGTATTCCGCAGACCCAACTGCACCGCCAGAATAAACAGCGGAATCATGATGATTTGAAAGGGAATCATAATCGTGGCCAAAATGGCCGTAAAGATCACCTCACGCCCGCGAAAGGAAAGACGGGCTAAGGGATAGGCCGCCAAGGCAGACGTTAACAGATTGCATCCCACTGTTAAAACCGCGACCAGCGTACTGTTGAACAGGTACTGGCCAAAGGGATGGGTTTGCCAAACAGTGACAAAATTCGCCAAGGTTGGTTCTGCGGGCAGCCAGCGGGGCGGAAAGGCAAAAATATCTTCATTGGCAGACTTGAAAGCGGTACTGGTGAGCCACACCAAAGGGAGCAGCATGGCGATCGCGATCGCCACCAGTAGCAGGTACGTCAAGCCTCGCCGCAGGGTCATCGCCGCGTCCAAAGATTGGTAAACATCATCAACAGGCCACCAATGACAATGGCGATCGCCAGACCACCAGCTAGCCAGTCCAAGGTTGTCGTTTCCATCTGAGATTCCCTAAGGGTACTGCTACACACTGCGCAGGGCGACAATGGGATCGAGCCGTGCTGCTCGCTGGGCGGGCACAACCCCAAAAAAGAGACCAATACTGCCGGACACGCCGACCGCAAGAGCCACAGCAACGGGTGCAACCCCGGCTTCTAAGGGGGTCAGCATGGCCACCAGCATCACACCACCTACGCCCACTCCCGTGCCAATGAGGCCACCGAGAGCCGAGAGGATTATCGCCTCAATCATAAACTGTGCCAGTATATCCTGCTGTGTGGCGCCAATGGCTTTGCGCAGACCAATTTCTTGGGTACGCTCCGTCACGGACACCAGCATAATGTTCATGATGCCAATGCCCCCCACCAGCAGGGAAATGCCGGCGATCGCCGCCAACATCAAGGTCAGGGCATTGCTGATATTGCCGATAATTTGCAGGGCTTCCTTTTGGGTTTGAATCGTAAAATCGTCCTCATCAACAATTTGATGCCGCAGCCGCAGTAGGTTGGTAATCTGAAACTTGGCTGCATCAATGCTTTGCTCATCGCGGGCAGACACCGAGATAAAGGTTAGGGAAATCCCATAGGGGGAGCGCTGCCCCACAATGCGGGAAGACATCGTACTAATGGGGATATAGGCCGCCTCGTCCTGATTGTTGCCAAGGAAGGCGCCCTTTTCGGCCATGACGCCAATCACCTCAAAGGAAAGATTCTTAATCCGCACCTGCTGCCCCACCGGATTTTCGTTGATAAAGAGCTTTTTCGCCAAGTCAGAGCCTAGAATGACGACGCGGCGATGCCGTTCCACATCTTCATTCGAGATAAAACGTCCCTGTGCCACTGTAAAATTGCGCACCGAGGGAAATGTCGGTGTCGTTCCCACAATCAGCACATTTGTATTGCGTCCGCGATAGGTCACCCGTTGCTGCACTTGGATTTGCGGTGCTACCTCTTTAACCGTGGGCACTTGGGTGGCGATCGCCTCGGCATCCTCAAGGACAAGGGTTTGGGGTATATCAAACGTGCGGTTGCGGGCTTGGGGCGTACCGGGGACGATAAAGAGGGTATTCGGACCGAGGGATTCAAACTGACTGGCAGCATAGCGCTGTGCCCCTTGACCCACGCCCACCATGGTAATCACCGCTGCATTGCCAATAATAATCCCCAGCATTGTCAGCCCACTGCGGAGCCGGTTGGCCTTGAGGGTGGCGATCGCCATGCGCACACTTTCGCCAATATCCATGATCACTGCGCCGACAACGACTTTTTTACTCTAACTTGCGACGGCGAGAAGGGTGAGGCGGTTCATGGCTGCGGCAGGGGAATGCTTTTGCCGTTGAAGTGATTCATCGCCGCCTCCACCCCAGACTGAATGCTCAACTCAATGGCATCCACGGCAAGGTCAAGCACAGCGGGTAAAATCGCTAGTTCAGCAGCCGAAAAATGCCCCAAAACAAAGGGCACAGCATTGCGCGGCCCCGCCTGTTGCTTCAGGCGATCGCCAAAGGCAATGCCCACCTTGAGGCGGGGAAACTGTTGGGAATGACAGTGTTGAATAATTGACTTAATGCCGTTGTGTCCGCCTGTCGAGCCACTCAAGCGCAAGCGCACCCGCCCTAGGGGCAAATCGGCATCATCATAGACCACAAGGGTTCGCTCTAGGGGTAGTTTGTAAAAATTCAACAGGGCATGGAGAGACTGCCCAGAGCTATTCATGTAGGTGGTGGGTTTGAGGAGGCGCACCTTCTGACCCTGAATCAACGCTTCCCCCACCTCTCCCAAAAAGCGACGTTGAGGGGTCAGTTGAATATTGTGACGCTGTGCAAGGGCATCGAGGACACGAAAGCCAATATTATGCCGCGTCGTAGCATACTCTGCCCCCGGATTCCCAAGGCCGACAATGACACAGGGCTGGAGAACCATGCCACCTAAGCAGAGGGTTCCCGCGATGATTCGGATTCTGCCTTGGCCTGCTGTTCCTGCTCAAGGGCAGCGGTCTGCCGTCTCATTTCATCTTGGAATTCACGGGAGGCTTCCTCAAAGGCACGCTTGGTTTTGCCAAGGCTGCGACCAATTTCCGGCAGCTTTTTAGGGCCAAAGATTAAAAGCGCCACCACCAGAATCACAATCAGCTCTGGCAGACCGATACCAAAAACGTTCATGGGTTATCCTAGTGCTTTCCAACTCACGTTAACACCATCGAGGATGAGTGTCGAGTTGTAGATTTGCAAAATAATCAGCAAAAAGACAAGGAACAGCCCCATAAAGACCGCCATCAAGGGAGTGGTTCCCCAGCCGGGGGCGACTTTACCGTATTCAGAGTTCAGGGGGCGCAGGAGATCCCCTAGCCAAGTCCGTCGTGCCATAAATCCCTTTTTTGAACGAGATGAACAGAGTTTTAATGTTTCGTAATATTATAGAAGCACATCTTGCTCCCATTTAGAACGCTTCTATGGAACCTGCAACAGTTCTTAGCATTGCTCTCGCTGCCGTCTGCATTGGCGTGACCGGCTATTCCATTTACCTCTCCTTTGGTCCTCCCTCCAAGGAGCTAGCGGATCCCTTTGACGATCACGAAGACTAAAGCTAGAGTCCCTCAACGGGGACACCCAAAAAGCTGGCGATCGTGGCGCCTTGGGTCTCGAGTTCTGCCAAGGGTAGCGGGGCACCTACGCGCGTCAGCGGGACTTCGCCGCGACCTTTAATTTTAAGGTAGAGGGCGCGTTTCGGGTTTAGCCCTTCTTTAATCACAATCCTCACGGATTGGACATCGCTGATGGGGCAGCTGACCTCAATACGGCGATTCTTGCCCGGAAAGCCCCAGCGGAAAATGCGCACCACACCGGTTTCTTTGTTGAACTCATTAAAGCCACCGCCAATATCCCAAGCGATCGCTAGCCATAGATAGGTGGCTAATAGCAGCGCCGCCACCCCATAAAAGCCAATGGCAATGCCTTGGGGAATAAAAACCAAATCAATGGGGTTGCCCACCGGCAAGAGGTTGCGGTGCAAATAGCTCGAGAGGCCAGCGAGAAAGAAGCCGAGTCCCCCAATGGAGACGACCATTGCCCAAAAATAGTTGCTAGGGCGGCGGGATCCCAATACCGAATAGCGCAGAACCGACTCTTGACGGGGGGATGGCTCAGTCACAGGGGAGTTCGTCATAGCTCGCGTTGCCAAAGTTGAAGTGCCTTACATTTTATAGAGAAACAGGTCATCTTCCCAAAGAGACACCCCCGATTTCGCCTCTAGCAGCTACGCTGGAACTAATTGTGGCGAGTTAATCCTACCCTTGAGGTAGGGAAGTCCGAAAAAGTGTTTTTCTTGCCATCCATACAATATAAGTAGTTAAAAACTCTAAAAAGGGGTCAAAGGGTCAGCTATGCAACCATCCAATCCAAATCAATTTACCGAAAAAGCTTGGGCAGCGATCGCCCGCACCCCCGATCTGGCCAAGCAAGCCCAGCATCAGAATCTTGAAAGTGAACACCTGATGAAATCACTGCTAGAGCAAGAGGGTCTAGCCACACAAATTTTTCAAAAAGCAGGCTGCTCGGTGCAGCGATTGCGGGATCTCACCGATGAGTTTATTAGCCGTCAGCCGAAAATCAGTACTCCCAGTGGTGTCTATCTAGGGCAAAGCCTCGATAAGCTCCTCGATCGCGCCGAAGACTTGCGCAAACAGTTTGGCGATGACTTTATCTCCATTGAGCACTTGGTCTTAGCCTTTGCCCAGGACGATCGTTTTGGCAAAAAACTCTTTCAGGACGTTGGTCTCACGGAAAAAGTTCTGCGGGAAACGATTCAGCAAATTCGCGGCTCCCAAAAAGTTACCGATCAAAATCCAGAGGGTAAATATGCGGCGCTAGAAAAATATGGCCGTGATCTGACCCTGCTAGCCCGCCAAGGGAAGCTGGATCCGGTGATTGGCCGTGATGACGAAATTCGCCGCGTCATTCAGATCCTCTCCCGCCGTACCAAAAATAACCCGGTGCTCATTGGTGAGCCGGGGGTGGGTAAAACCGCCATTGCTGAAGGCTTGGCACAGCGGATTGTGGCCGGGGATGTGCCCGATTCCCTGCGCGATCGCCAGCTCATTGCTCTCGACATGGGGGCGCTGATTGCCGGTGCCAAGTATCGCGGTGAATTTGAAGAGCGCCTGAAAGCAGTTCTCAAGGAAGTCACAGACTCCAACGGTCAAATCATCCTCTTTATTGATGAGATCCACACGGTTGTTGGTGCAGGAGCCACCCAAGGCGCCATGGATGCCGGTAACCTACTCAAACCAATGCTGGCACGGGGTGAACTGCGCTGTATTGGTGCCACCACCCTCGATGAATACCGCAAATATATTGAGAAGGATGCAGCCTTGGAGCGGCGCTTCCAACAAGTCTATGTGGATCAACCCAGTATTGAGGACACGATCTCGATTTTGCGGGGTCTCAAGGAGCGCTATGAAATCCACCATGGGGTGAAAATTTCCGATACCGCCTTGGTGGCAGCGGCCACTCTCTCCACCCGCTACATTAGCGATCGCTTCTTGCCCGACAAAGCCATTGATCTTGTGGATGAAGCGGCAGCCAAATTAAAAATGGAAATCACCTCAAAACCTGAGGAACTGGATGAGATTGACCGCAAAATCCTGCAATTGGAGATGGAGCGGCTTTCCCTGCAAAAAGAAACCTCCGCAGCCTCGCGCGATCGCCTTGAGAAACTGGAAAAAGAGCTAGCGGATCTCAAGGAGGAGCAAAGCCGCCTCAATGCCCAGTGGCAAGCAGAAAAAGAAGTCATTGACCGCCTGCAAGCGATCAAAGAAGAAATCGAAAGAGTCAACATCGAGATTCAGCAAGCGGAGCGCAACTACGACCTCAACCGGGCTGCCGAACTCAAATACGGTAAGCTCACCGAGCTGCACAAAAAACTAGCGGAAGCCGAAGCCAAACTGCGGGAAATTCAAGTGGGTGGTCGCTCCTTACTGCGCGATGAAGTGACGGAGGCAGACATTGCCGAAATCATCTCCAAGTGGACGGGCATCCCCGTCAGCAAACTGGTGGAGTCGGAAGCCCAAAAACTGCTGCACCTCGAAGAAGAGTTGCACAAACGGGTCGTCGGTCAAGATGAGGCGGTCACCGCAGTGGCGGAGGCTATTCAACGCTCCCGTGCCGGACTAGCGGATCCCAACCGTCCTATTGCCAGCTTTATCTTCCTTGGCCCGACCGGTGTTGGTAAAACCGAATTGGCCAAAACGTTGGCGGCCTTTATGTTCGACACCGAAGAGGCGATGGTGCGGATTGACATGTCCGAGTACATGGAGAAACATGCCGTGTCCCGTCTGATTGGTGCGCCCCCTGGCTATGTCGGCTATGAGGAAGGGGGGCAACTCACGGAAGCGATTCGCCGTCGTCCCTATGCAGTCGTCCTCTTCGATGAGATCGAAAAAGCCCATCCCGATGTTTTTAACATCTTCCTGCAAATTCTCGATGATGGCCGCGTCACCGATTCCCAAGGGCGCACGGTGGACTTCAAGAACACGATCATCATTATGACCAGCAACATTGGATCCCAGTACATCCTTGATGTTGCCGGTGATGACAGCCGCTACGGGGAAATGTACAACCGCGTCATGGAGGCAATGCGCGCCCACTTCCGACCGGAATTCCTCAACCGCGTGGATGAATTTATCATCTTCCACAGTCTGCGCAAGGATCAATTGCGGCAAATTGTCCAATTGCAGGTGCAACGCTTGCAGGAACGGCTGAGCGATCGCCACATGACCTTGTCTCTCACCGAGAAAGCGATCGACTTCCTAGCCGAAGTAGGGTACGACCCCGTCTATGGTGCCCGCCCGCTGAAACGCGCCATCCAGAAACAACTGGAAACTCCCATTGCCAAAGCCATCCTGCGGGGCGAGTTCTTCGATGGCGATACGATTCTGGTGGATGTGGGTGAGAACGAACGCCTCAGCTTCCGGCGCCAAGCTGAACTGGCAACTGTTTAAGTTCAACTGAAACTGATTCAAGAGGGTTGGGTTGGGACTTTTCCCTCAGCCCTCTTTTTTTTGATCAATCTTTTAGTAGCCGCGGTCAAACAGCGTAATTTTTGCCAAGAGTCCCGGCACCATCAAAAAGAGTGCCCCTAGCAGTGCCCAGAGCCGATTTCCCGTTGAGCCTTGACGCTTTCCTAAGTCCACTAACTGCTCACGGTTGGTTTGCACTTCCAAGCGCACCGCTTCAATTTTGGCTTCTATGGTGTTCAGTTTCTCATTAATCGTGTTAAATTTTTCGTCAAATTTTTCTTCCATTGAGTTCAGTTTCTCTTCAAACTTCGCCTCCAGAGTCTGGAACTTTTGATCAATCGTGTTGAATTTCTCCCGTATTTCCGCATGACCCACTTTCACCTCAAGGGTGAGTTCTGCCACTTGGGACTGCATCGCCTTCATGGTCTCGAGGACTTCTGCAAGTTGCGATTGCGTGACGGGTTCACTCATGGGTGGCGTTCAAGGGGACTTAAGTTTATTCTAGAGTGAACTAACAAGTTCCATTTTCAACATCTCCATAAATGCCGAATAATTTTGGTGGTTGGCTGGGAAGCTGAGTTGTAGCCAAGGCTGGGGTAATGGGTCTTCTATAAACTGACGTGCTTCAGTACAATGATCAGGCTGGCGATCGCCCCCCTTCTGTCAACAGACCGCCTCCTCTGGGCGTTTATTTTCTGTGTTATTGAGGTCTTCCTAGAGCCTGTTGCAGACATTAAGCAATAACCAACAGTGCGGGTTACAACCCTTGGAGAAAGGCGAGGCGCGCCTGTGACCGTTGATCTTGGGGATCATGCTGCAAAATGTATTGGTAGTGAGCGATCGCTCCCTTGCTATTGCCCAGCTGCTCCTCTAGCCAAGCCAGATTACGACGGTAGTTGAGTTCTGCGGGTGCCAAGCTGACCAGTGTCTGGAGAACCTCCCGTGCCGCCGCCAATTGATTTGCCAAATATAATCCTAGAGCCAACTTTGCATAGAGCTTGGGGTTATTGGGGGACTTGGCAATGGCCTGTTTCAGCTTTTCACTCGCTTGAACCAGTTTTTGCCGTTGCTCAGGAGAAAGAATTAAGCGCAGGTGGGCAATCGACCAGAGCAGGGTTCCCTCCTGTAAGGTCACGGCTGCGGGTGTGGGCATGCCTGCATTCAGGAGCTTCTGAATCCGTTTGAGCAACTCTTGGGGCGTGACGGGCTTTGTAATGTAGTCCACGGCACCCACGCCACGGGCACGAATCCGATGCACCGGATCATCCTTGGCTGTGAGCATAACAATTGGCACGCCCTCCAGTTGGGGCGATCGCCGCAGTTGGCGACAAATCTCGTAACCATCCATCCCTGGTAAATTCAAATCCAACAAAATCAGATGCGGAGGATGGGCAATTAGGGAGGGGACTGCTGTAGTGGCATCGACAAACGTCAATACATCATAGCCAGAGCGTTGCAGGATCAGAGAAACTTGCCGTTGTACCGTGTGGCTGTCATCAATACAGGCAATGACGGGGCGGGTGGTACCCGCTGGAGTTTGAGTCATCGTGGCCTCCCCTTCTGAAACACAATAATTTGTTATTCGTAGAAAATTAAATAGAGATTAATCCTAAGATGGTAGGCTGTTATGTGCTATACAGGCAAGGGTAGTTTTTGTATTTTCGCTTCCTCCTAAGTGGTGATTTTTGCTATTGCTACTTACCAGAATGCCCAAAAAGCCAGAAGTGTTGAATTCTGCAACAAAACTTAACATCCTAAGTGACAAGTAGCTCTGGCTGCCAATCAAAGCTCCAATGCACTATCGAGCAGCGGCGACTCAGTTCCAGTTGCAAATATCGCAATTTGTCTAATAGCTTCCTGCCAAAGTATTCAGGTATCTCCATTAGCTCTAAAATTAAGTACCCAATCAAAACCATATAAATCTGATTTATCACCCCATTCAAACTCTTCGTAATCAGCTTGTCTAATGATAAATGCATCTTTAGAAACTTCCATAAGTTCTCAATCCCCCACCGATGCCGATACAGCTCACTCACTTCCTCATCACTTAGATGCATTAGATTCGTCGCAATACGAAACTCTGTTCCATGCTCATCAAAAAATTGAACCACTCGGTATCTCTCATGATTGAGCTTCATTCTCATGTTATTCTTGATACGCACAACAAATAAACACTTCCTCTCACTCAGCCGCTCTAAAAATCTCCAACTCGCAAACCCTCTATCCATGATGGCAACGGCATTCTCAGGGATCATTTCTAAAATCTCGTCTTGAAAGCTTAGGTCATGTCTCTCCCCAAAAGAGACTACTGCCTTACCCAGGATGTTCTCTGTTAAATCAAATCCTGTAATTAACTTCACTTGATGGTATTTGTAGAACCAAAAGAGCTTACTCGTCAGGGTAATGACGGTTGAATCAATAGGAAACAGCATCAGACTTGAACAACGATGTCTCTTGCGAGCTTGAGACATGAGATGAGTGTAAATCCTCTCAAATAAGGTGGTTGTTCGAGTTTTGTTCGCCTTGGAAAACGTGGACATATCCACTGTAATCCCCGAATGATTCAAGCGATAAAATAAGGCTCTCATGCTGGTTAATCCTTGGTCGAGAATGTAGGTCAACCAGATTTTGAAGAACAATTGAGAGTTGAGGACGGGGTAGTCGCAAGGGCTGAGCTGCTTGAGAATAGACTTGACAAGAACTGAAAAAGATGCCATAGTAAGCTGATTACTTTTTCTTCTTTTGAGGGAAGAATACGACATTTCTTCCCTTTTTTCTAGCCTCTTAAACTATCTTTCAACACTTCTGCCAAAAAGCGCCTAAAAGGATCCACACACAGGGCGTGCATTCTAGGCTGTGACGGTATATTGGATTCAGGCTGCCAGCCCCACTGTTTGGTAACAATGAGGAAACCTGTGTTCATAGTCAGTGAGCCACAGCAATGGTGAGTTCTGGATCTAAACCCCGTCCAGAAGGGTTTGCTGCTCTGATGCGGAACAAAAACTTCCTCAAATTGTGGGGCGGTCAAATCATCTCGCAACTGGCGGACAAAATTTTTCTGGTACTGCTGATTACACTGGCTGTGTCCTACGATGCCAGCTACGAGCTGCCCGGCTCCAAAGCCTCGGCAGTAATGATTGCCAATACCCTACCAGCAGTCTTCTTTGGCTCAACGGCAGGCACATTTGTGGATCGCTACCCCAAGCGGGAGCTAATGAGCATTACCAATATTTTGCGGGGGCTACTGGTCTTCACGCTGATTTTTATCCCCAAGCGTTTTACGCTGTTGCTCCTGATTGCTTTTTCAGAGTCGATTCTGACCCAATTCTTTGCCCCTGCGGAACAGGCGGCGATTCCCCTCTTGGTCAAGGAGGAAAACCTGCTCTCGGCCAATGCCCTCTTTATTACAACAATGATGGGGTCGCTGGTGGTGGGGTTTGCGATTGGCGAGCCATTGCTCAGTGGTGCCGTTGCGCTCGGCGGTGTCTATGCCCGTGAAGTGGTGGTGGGCACGTTGTATGTTCTGGCGGGGTTGGTTTTAGCCTCGATTCGCTACCGAGAAGCGGTTCATGAACGTGATGGTCAGCTCAATGTCTGGCAGGACTTGCAGGAGGGGTTTCACTATCTGCGCAAGAATCGCCTCTTGGGCAATGCCATGCTCCAGTTAACGATCCTCTATTGTGTTTTTGCTGCTTTGACGGTGTTGGCAGTTAGCTTAGCTCAAGAAATTGGCCTGCGTCCCAATCAGTTTGGCTTTCTCTTGGCCGCCGCAGGGTTGGGGTTAATTTTAGGGGCGGGTATTTTGGGTCAATGGGGGGAGAAGTTGCATCATCGGCCACTGCCGTTGATTGGCTTTTTAGTGATGGCAGCCGTCTTACTGGTCTTTGCCTTTGTGCATCATCTATGGGTGGGTCTAGGCTTAAGTATTTTGTTGGGGATGGGGGCATCTTTGATTGGTATTCCCATGCAGACCCTCATTCAAATTCGGACGCCGGCGGCAATGCGTGGCAAGGTCTTTGGTTTCCAAAATAACATTGTCAATATTGCCCTCAGTGTGCCCCTAGCGGTGGCGGGGATTCTCTCGGATTTCCTTGGCCTGACAGTTGTCATGGTGGGGATGGGGGGCGTGGTGGCGATCGCGGGCATTTGGGCATGGCGAAATACACGAGCCGTTCTTGAAGACGTGATTTAGAATTCTTGAGGAGACGTGAGGAATGCCCCTACTGCACCTGAAGACTTGGCCAGAGGTTGAGGCCTATCTCAACACCTCCAAAGGGATCATTCTCCCCATTGGTTCTACTGAGCAGCACGGCCCTATGGGCTTAATCGGCACCGATGCCCTCTGTGCGGAGGCGATCGCCAAAGGAGTCGGGGAAACGACCCAAGCCTTGGTTGCACCTACCATTTCAGTGGGTATGGCCTTGCACCATACAGCCTTTCCGGGCACCATGAGTTTGCGCCCCAGTACCTTGATTCTCGTGATTCGCGACTATTTAGTGAGCTTGGTGCGTGCAGGTTTTCAACGCTTCTTTTTCATCAATGGTCATGGCGGCAATATTGCCACGGTTAAGGCGGCCTTTGCTGAAACCTATGCGGTCTTAGCAGATCTGCACATTCCAGAAGCGGATCAGGTACGCTGTGAGTTGGCCAATTGGTTTATGTGTAGTTCAGTGATGCAGCTAGCGCGGGAATTATATGGCGATCGCGAGGGGTCTCATGCGACGCCCAGTGAAGTGGCAGTGACCCAGTTTCTCTACCCAGAGGCCATCAAGCGGGTTCCCCTCAATCCCGATGTTAATACCAGCCATGCTATCTACAGTGCCGCAGATTTTCGCCGCCGCTATCCCGATGGCCGCATGGGGGCAGATTCCAGCTTGGCCACCCCTGAGCATGGACAGCAATTTTATGAGCGAGCCGTCCAAGAGTTGAGCGATCGCTACCGTCAATTTCTTCAAGCCGACTAAATGACCGTCTCTCTGACACCGCAAACTTGGTATTGGCAAGGGTACCCGATTCTCTACCGCCATCAAGGCAGCCAAGGTACCCCCCTGCTCCTTATTCATGGTTTTGGTGCCTCTAGCTTGCATTGGCGCAAAAATATTCCTGCCCTCGCTGCCCACCATCGCGTCTATGCCGTTGATTTATTGGGCTTTGGTGGCTCCGCCAAACCGGCTCCCTCAGCCCTCCGCTACACATTTGAGACTTGGGCAACGTTGGTATTGGACTTTTGCCGCGAGGTCATTGGTCAGCCTACTGTTCTCGTTGGCAACTCCATTGGCTGTGTTGTCGCTTTACAGGCCGCTGTTTTCGATCCAGCGTGGGTCACTCAACTGATCCTACTTAACTGCTCTTTGCGTCAGCTCCACGATCGCAAGCGACAGCAACTCCCTTGGTACCGCCGCTGGGGAACCACACTGCTCCAGCAACTACTGGGGAATCGTACCCTTGGCACCTACTTTTTCCGCCAAATTGCCCAACCGCGTACCGTGCGCCGCATTCTTCAGCAAGCCTATGCCAACACCGCCGCTGTAACCGATGAACTGGTCGAGATTTTGCTCGCTCCTGCCCAAGAGAGGGGGGCTGTCGATGTCTTTTTAGCCTTTGTCCGCTATTCTCAAGGTCCCCTACCCGAAGACCTCCTGCCGCAGGTTACCTGTCCCACCTATTTTCTGTGGGGCGCTGCCGACCCTTGGGAACCCCTCAGCGAAGGCCAGAAGTTTACCCAGTTTCGTTGTGTTCAGGAGTTTGTGCCTTTGCCAGAGGTTGGCCACTGTCCCCAAGATGAAGCGCCAGAGCAGGTGAATGCCTATATCCTGAAGTGGCTGGGCAAGATTTCCGTCACAGACTAGGATGTTCTCTGAACTTATGTTATACTGGTAAAGCTTAACGGGGCGTAGCGCAGCTTGGTAGCGCACCACTTTGGGGTAGTGGGGGTCGTGGGTTCAAATCCCGCCGCTCCGATCTTAGTGTTGGCAAAGTTGATCTACAATGAACAGGGTGTATATTAGCTGCTTTATTTCTGCCGAATTTCTGCCGATCGGGATTAGATCGTGATTCAAGAAGGCATTACAATAGCTGTTGGCTCTAGTGGCTCATCAACGGGGTATACAATAGTTCAATCCCTTAAGGAAACTTGGGGTCAGAAAGGATGTAGGATTATCGCCTGCGATATCAATCCGAAACACTTGGTTGCAGCGGCATCCATTTCCGATTCTTACATACAGCTACCTTCAGCTTCTGAAAATAGCTTTGCAATCCAAACAGTAGAACTGCTTAAATCTAATAATGTTAACTATTTCTATCCAGTTCATGATCAAGAAATATGTGCAACTGCTTCTGCAAGAGACCTTTTTGAAAGTTATGGAATAACTATACTTTGTGCATCAAAAAAGGCTGTAGATTTATGCACCGACAAGCTAGAATCGAGTGAGATGCTATCTTTAATCAACTTAAATATCCCTACAACTTATCCATTATCCGACAATATCAGTTTCTTTGGAAAAGCCATTATTAAAGAAAGATATGGAAATGGTAGCCAATTTATAGAAGTAATCAATGATCAAAATGAACTAGAATATATAGTTAGTAAAATTATCCCAAGTAATCGCCAATACATTATTCAAGAGTGGATAGGTGATCCAGAAATTACTGTTGATGCTTTTGTTATTCCAGAAAAAGGATTTGTTAGGACACTTTGTCGAAAACGTATTGAGATTAAAAGCGGTATTACTACAAAGGGATATATCTTTTATGATGAAATTCATTCACAAATTGCTCTAAGTATTGCAAAAGCTTTTCAACTAGTCGGTTCATTTTGTTTTCAAGTCAGAGGGTATGATAACTACATTATAGATATTAACCCAAGAATTGGGGGAGCTACAGCAATGTCCATTGCCGTTGGTTTGGATTTTCCGTCTGCCCATCTCGCTTATTTCTTAGGCGAGGATCCAGCTCCTTACTTTAAGGACATGCCAAAATCCTGTTTTGTAACTCGATCCTATCGCGAGCATATTTCTTATCAATGAAATAAACTAAAGGTAACCACATGATGAATGATTCAAAAATAATCACGATTGATTTAGATGGAACAATAGTTGATTGTTATCCTCGCCAAGCCGCTGTTACAGAGTACATTCTTAAAGAGTTGGGAATAGGAAATATTGAATTTCAGCTTATCTGGAAGCATAAAAGATCTGGCCTTTCCACAGTTGCAGCTTTGAACTCCTATTTTCCCGAAGTTAATTCAAAAATAATTAACTGTTTTGTTATCAGGTGGCTGGAACTGATAGAACAGCCTTGTTGGATAAAACTTGACAGACTATTTCCATGGTCTAGGTCTAGCCTAGAAACTCTAAAGTCGATGAACTTTAGTTTGGTGCTTTTGACTGCACGACAGCGTCCTGAAAATGTACTTACTTTTTTGAAAATTAATGAAATTGATCACTTATTTTCTTGGCTGCATATTGTCTCACCTCAGAATGCTGCTGAAGAAAAAGCAAGTTTACTGCTTCAAGTAAAGCCACTATATCACTGCGGAGATAGTGAGACAGATGCCCTAGCTGCTGAGAAGGCGAATGTGAGATTTATAGGAGTCTCTTGTGGACAAAGATCAAGAGAGTTCTTAGAACAGTATGATAGTCTAACCATATTAGATGACATTAGGCGATTACCGCAGTCTATACTTCAATTTAGTACTTAAACTTTAAGGAGCCTAGTGATGAGTGACCCAAAAGAAATAGATCGGCAGTCTATACCAGAAATTCAGCGCCTCAATAGTATTGCATCTGATAGTTGGTACACTCTCCCGACTGCTGTAGCCACGATTGAATATTCCTATCAAGTTTTCCGCAGGTATTTCCCTCGATCCTTGAATCGCGTCCTAGAAATAGGACCTGCGGAAGGAACAATGACAAAGTTGCTCATTAACGATGGTATCCGACCTGATATCCTAGAAGGCTCTACCATTTTTGCGGAGAATTTACGTCAGCAGTTTCCTGATTTGCAGATATATAACTCACTCATTGAAAGCTTTCAGCCCACTTGCCTTTACGATCTGATTATTTTGGGACATGTTTTAGAACATGTCGATGATCCAGTTCTAATCTTAAGTACCATTCGAAATTGGATAGTACCTAAAACAGGTCTCATCATGGCTGCTGTCCCCAATGCGCGCTCAATCCACCGTCAGGCAGCAGTGATTATGGGATTAATTCCACATGAGGAAACCATGAGTGAAAAAGACGTTCACCATGGCCACCGTCGAATTTATACTCCCGAAACCTTTCGGCGTGACTTTACTCTTGCTAGATTGACCATCGAATTTTTTGGTGGTTATTGGCTTAAGCCCCTATCTGATCGACAACTAGAGGCGAGCTGGACACCAGAAATGCTACATGCCTTTATGAAGCTAGGTGAAAGATATCCGGATATTGCTGCTGAATTGGTAATTGTTGCCAAGAAGGACTACTAGTTGAGCATGCTGAGTCCTATAGATAAATGTCGTATCATTCAACTCCCAAAAATCACCGATCCAAGGGGTAATCTCACATTCATTGAGGGAGAGCGGCATATTCCCTTCAAAATTGAGCGAGTGTACTACCTCTATGATGTTCCGGGAGGTGCTGATCGCGGTGCCCATGCCCACAAGGCGCTACATCAATTTGTGGTGGCTATGTCTGGGAGTTTTGATGTCGTACTAGATGATGGCGATCGCAGGCAGCGTTATCACCTTAACCGCTCCTACTTTGGTCTGTATATCTGCCCAATGATGTGGCGATACCTCGATAACTTCTCCTCGGGTGCTGTGTGTATGGTCTTAGCCTCTGCTCCCTATGATGAAAGCGATTACATCCGCAACTATGACGAATTCCTAGTCCTTGTTCAGCAACGCTCACGGGAGATGCTATGACTTCTATCCCCTTTCTTGACTTGGCAGCAGCCTACCGTGAACTCAAAACTGAAATTGATGCTGCTGTTGCCTGTGTTCTTGACTCGGGTTGGTACATTCTTGGCGCAGAGGTGGAAGCGTTTGAAGCAGAGTGGGCAGCTTACTGCGGTGCTAGCTATGCCATTGGTGTTGGTAATGGATTGGATGCTCTTGTTCTCTCTCTGCGGGCAATGGGAGTTACCCATGGAGACGAAGTGATTGTTCCCAGCAACACTTACATTGCCACTTGGCTGGCAGTCAGTCAGTGCGGAGCCATTCCTGTGCCAGTAGAGCCTGATCCCCAAACGTACAATATTGATCCCTTGAAAATTGAAGCGGCTATCACTGCCAACACCAAGGTTATTTTGCCTGTTCATCTCTATGGCCAGCCCGCTGACCTTGACCCGATTCTAGAAATCGCTCGCCATTATCAGCTTTGGGTACTCGAAGATGCTGCCCAAGCCCACGGTGCTCGATACAAAGGGAAACGGATTGGTGCTCATGGCGATGCCGTGGCATGGAGCTTTTACCCTGGCAAGAACTTGGGTGCCCTTGGCGATGCGGGGGCTGTGACGACGAACAATCCCGACCTTGCTGATCGCATCCGTGTACTGCGCAACTATGGCTCACGGGTCAAATATGTTAATGAAGTTCAGGGGGTCAACAGTCGCCTCGATCCCCTACAGGCCGCCATCCTACGGGTGAAATTGCAGTACCTTGATGAATGGAACCAACGACGCCAAAAACTGGCTCAACTTTACCTGATGGAACTGAAAGGAACCTCCCTCGTATTACCCTTTGTTCCCCCTTGGGTAGAGCCAGTGTGGCATCTCTTTGTTGTCCGCACGCCCCAGCGCCAGCCCCTTCAAGAAAAACTGCATGCCGCAGGCATTGGTACTCTCATTCACTACCCCATTCCCCCTCACCGTCAGACCGCCTATGCCCATCTAGACTTGAGCCAAAAATCCTTCCCGATCGCGGAGCAATTTGCCCAAGAAGTGTTAAGCTTACCAATAAGTCCTCACCACTGGATTGAGCAAATTAGCAGAATTATAGCTTTACTTAAATCTCTCTGAAGAATATGGAAAACTGTTCTTTAAGCAAGAAGAAGGAATTTGCCTATCGTCTTCGGGAGCGAGCCCTCAAAGAAAAAAATCCCTATCAAAAAGCTCTTCTTGCAGAGGTTTATGCAACTTACAATATAAGAAACTTAGTTCCTATAGCTGAAGATTTGGAGTTAGAAAGGAGTATTTTGCTCTCTCTTCGCCCTAATGATTTTGACCCTGTAATTCTCAATCACGATTTTGTTCATATCATTACAGAGACTTATGAGACAGGAGGACATACTCGTTTATTAACTGCCACTGTAAGGGAGCAGATAAAACAAAACCAAGATGTTGCGGTTTTTGTGACTAGGAGGGTTGATCCTCTAACCCTGAACTTTTTAAACCAGATTAAATGCAAAGTTTATTGCTTAGGAGGCAAAAATAAGTTCTTCGAGTTGGTAACAAAAGGTAAGGTAATGTCTCACATACATCACTTTGATATTTACACAGCAGTTTCGCTATGGTTTTCAAAAGAGAAGTATCACTTTGATATTTATTTTATCAATCACGCTGATCACGTTTTCAATTATGGGCATAGTATTTGCAACAGTATTCTTGAGGTCAGTGGCTACGGTTACTACAGAACAGAAGCCTTGAAACACTATCAAGCACATCATTTAGTCGGAATACCTTTGAATACGGTGCACTTAAAAAAGATCCAATACAGACCTAATTACCGATCTAATGACCAAAAATTCTTTAGTATTCTGACGATAGCTGGAGGAGATAAATTAAGACCTACTCAAGAATGGAATTATCCTTTATTCATCAATCAACTACTCGACAATTTCGATAATAATAGAATATCGATAACAATTATTGGTCAATCTGGAGAAGAACCTTGGTGGAAGAAAGGTTACGTTTCGCAAAAAAAACTAGAAAAGGTTAAGTTTATAAAATCTTTACCCTATGAAAAGTTATACAAAGATATAAATTTATACGATGCATATCTAGATAGCTTTCCTTTTACAGGTGGTACTGTTATCTCAGAAATTGCTGCTATCGGTGTTCCAATATATGCACCAAAGCTGCCCTGTCAGGGATATTCAATTGCGGATAAGGTAAGGTCTGATTCCTTAGATATAGTTATGCAAGGGATCAAGGATCATATTCTTGATGGAAAGCTTCCCTACGATACTCAATCTCTAGCATTTGAAGTTCAGTCCTTTCATCATCCTTCAAGTTATCTAAATCGATTAATGAACATCATAAATGATCGAGGAATCAAGGTGCCAAGTATTTTGCTGAATTTTAAGCCTGACATACTCTTTTTGGAAAAGGCCTATGCAACAGAATGGATAGAGGGACTACCTAACTTGCCACGTGAAACTTCCCCTGTCAATAGAATAAAGCTTTTAATTTACTCACTCGAAAAGCGAGATTCCTCTCTCACTGTTACAAAATTAATCAAAACAGTTCTATCCGATAATCACCCTATATTAATATTTTTAAAGCGCATTAAAAGTATTTATCAAAAGATGGTAGCTAAATTTAATCAAGTAAGTATAGACAAACCAGTTGGAGGATAGCTTGATATACAAAAAAGCAACGAATGACAGAATTAGAAGAAAGCTGAGCTGCGTGACGCATAACCTAAGTTTTTGAAGAGGAGATTCCGAAGATTCTTCTTGAGGATTGTATAGGAGTCAGACTTAAACATCCCATATTATGTTAGGATATATGCACGTTTATTCTAGCCTCATAAATTGTGCGATGCGCATCTCAATTGCAATGGCAACCTACAATGGTGAGAAGTATCTTCAAGAGCAGCTAGATAGTTTCTTGAAGCAGACTTGCTTACCGGATGAATTGATTGTCTCAGACGACTGCTCAAATGATAACACAGTGCAAATCCTAAAGAACTTTACCAATTATGCACCATTTGAAGTAAAGATCTATAAAAATGAGAGAAACTTGGGCTATGCGGCGAACTTTGAGAATGCCCTAAAACAAACGTCTGGGAACATTATATTCCTCAGCGATCAAGATGATGTATGGTTTCCAAACAAAATAGAATATGTTATTAAGATTGCTCAACAAAATGATCAATATCTTCTTTACACAAATGATGCTGAAATTTGCTTAGCTGATGGAACTTCTACAGGCTTAACTAAATTAGGGCAAACATTATCATTAGGTCTATCAGAAAAAGATTTTACAGCAGGTTGCTGCATGGCTATTAGAAAGGAATTAAAGGACATTGCATTGCCAATACCCACAAAATTTTATGGTCATGATCATTGGTTAGATAAGTTGTCTAATATACTAGAGGCTAAAAAAGTTATTCCTTCCGTTCTGCAACTCTATAGGCGACATGGTGAAAATACCTCTAGTTGGATTGTGAGTTGCACGAAAAAGCAGACACTTGTTGACTTAATTATTTATAAACTGACATACAATGGCAATCCAAGCCTAGAGCTTGATCAACTCAATAGTGAGATAGATGCCTTAAGTGCAATCATAAACTCTCCATTAATTACTGACTCCATGAGAGAGAAAATTAATCGAGAAATACATGAATGTAAAGTAAAGGAGTTAATAAGAAAGAAAAGATTGAAAATTCAAGCAATGCCCCATATTCATAGGATAAGATATGTCCTAAGATTACTTTTGTTAGGAGATTATAAATATTACTCAGGCTGGCAAAGCGCTATCAAGGATTTAGTTTCTAAATCTAGGAGTCTAGGGCAACCAAGAAAAAACTAGTTGAACTTTCTTAACTTGAGCTGTATCAATATCAATGCTAATGATAATAATTCGTTAGCATGTAAGGCAAATCAAAATCTGAATCTATGAGCTTAATTACTTTACTATTGCCAGATCTACGTTGTGGCGGTGCTGAGCAAGTGTGCATTCAGCTAGCCAAAGAGTTTACTAACAAAGGATACTCAGTTGAATTTTTACTGTGTTCATTAAGGGGGGAGCTGCTCGAAACAGCTTCTAGTATCGCCTCAGTCCGATCTCTAAAAGTTTCACGCTTTCGCGAAGTTTTGCTGCCTCTTTCTAGATATATCAGCCTGCATCAACCAGACGTACTGTTGGCAAGTATGTGGCCGCTCACTTGTCTTGCTCCTCTTAGTAAAAGGATTTCACAATCTCGCACCAAGGTCATTATTTCCGAACACGTTACCTTAGAAAATCAATATAAAGACTGGGGTGTATTGACCTACACGGGACTGGGTCTTTCGACTGCCATTGGTTATCGACTTGCTGATCAGTGCATTGCAGTATCCCGTGGAGTGGCTCAAAGTATGAGTCAACTTGCTCATTTCCCTCTAGATCGGATTACCGTCATTTATAATTCTCGCCGTACCTTTCCAGAACCAACAGAGAGTGAGCTAGAACAAATAGAGCAACTATGGAATACTCCCAGAGGACATCGCATTGTAACGGTAGGTACCCTCAAAGAACAAAAGAATCATGCCTTGCTCCTGCAAGCATTTGCCCAATTACCCTTTGTGAATCATCGTTTAATGTTAGTTGGTACAGGTCATCTTGAAGATAATCTGAAAGCTTTAGCACACCAACTAGGCATTGCTGATCGCGTCGTCTTTGCCGGCTTTTACCAGAATCCAGCTGCATTTTACAAAACGGCAGATTTATTTGTTCTCTCCTCGGACTACGAAGGATTGCCTAGTGTTCTTATTGAGGCTTTGTCCTATGGTCTGCCAGTTGTTTCTACTGACTGTCCCAGCGGGCCTCGTGAAATTCTCATAGACGGCAAATATGGTAGGCTTGTTCCTGTAGGTAATTCTAGTGCCCTAGCTCAAGCAATCACTGAAACGCTGATGAATCCACCTGAACCTGAATTCCCTAAACAACGAGCAGCCGATTTTTCAGCTGAGAAGATAGCACAGCAGTACCTAGATTTAATGTTTTCCAATGGTTACTAACGTATTGTATATCACTTATGATGGCTTGCTAGAGCCATTGGGACAGTCCCAAGTACTCCGCTATCTTGAAAAGCTAAGTGATAGCTACAATATTTACGTGCTTAGTTTTGAAAAGAAAAACGATTGGCAAAACTCTACTCAACGGCAGAGAATTCAAGAAAAGGTTGATTCACATCAAATTCATTGGATACCGCTTAGATATCACAAATCGCCTTCTGCTTTAGCAACCACTTATGATTTACTCCAAGGAACCATAGTTAGTCTTTTTATCGTAATTACGAAGCGGGTCAAAATTGTGCATGCCCGTAGCTATGTCCCTTCTGTTATTGCCCTATTCCTTAGGAAGTTGCTAGGAACGAAATTTATCTTTGATATGCGTGGATTTTGGGCTGACGAACGTGTTGATGCAGGAATCTGGCCAGTCGGGAGTAAGCTATATCATGTAGCTAAATGGTTTGAAAGGCAGTTCTTACTCAATGCTGATCATATTGTGTCTTTGACACAAGCTGCTATTAATGAAATCAATCAGTTTGATTATTTGCAAAATTTCAAGCTAAATTTCTCCTGTATTCCAACTTGTACAGATTTAGCTCTTTTTTCACCTCAACCTATCCTTGACTATGAAGGTTCAGGAGATTTAGTTAATAATGGATTGAGTAAATTAACAGTTGGATATGTTGGCTCTATAAGCGGCTTTTACTTATTTCCTGAAGTGCTCAAATTTGTAGAATTATTAAGCCTAACCGGCCAAAATATTTCCAAATTTATAATAGTTACACGAACGAGCTATCAATTGGTTGAACAAACTATTAATCAAAATATTTCTAATTTACAGTCATTTACTATCAAGATTGTTAGTGCTGACTACTTTGATGTTCCAAAGATACTTAGGATACTAAACTTAGCTATCTTTTTTAGAAAGCCCGCCTACTCCAATCTTGCTTGTGCACCGACTAAATTAGGTGAATTTCTCGCTTGTGGTGTTCCGTGTGTATCCAACGATGGCGTTGGTGACATGACGCAGATTATCGAGCAGGAAAGAGTAGGAGTTGTCTTGAGAAGCTTTGATGAAGCTGCTATGTATCAAGCCATTGAGCAAATTCTAGACTTGCTAAAGGATGAAGAATTAAGTCAGCGGTGTCGTGCAACAGCGATGAAATATTTTTCCCTTGAAAAAGGTGTAAAGGCCTATCGCGACATTTACCAGAAACTGTCAAGCCAGTAATCACTATTCTGCCGCAGTATTCAATGCTTCTGTAACTGAGTTAAAATATAAAGCACTAGGAGAGATGGCAGAGTGGTCGAATGCGCTCGACTTGAAATCGAGTGTGGCAGTGATGTCACCGAGGGTTCGAATCCCTCTCTCTCCGTCCAGTTAGCAAAAAGGCAGCCAGAACTTCTCCAGCCGCCTCACTCAACCTTGACTTTTGGAACGACCTACAGACCCAGATCCGCCAAAATGTCGCTGGCGTGGGTGTCGGTTTTCACGTTGGTATAAACATGGGAAATGATGCCATTGCCGTCAATCACATAGGTAACTCGCTTGGCATAGCCGCCCCCATCCACGTCATAGGCTTTGATGATGGATTGATCGACATCTGCCAGTAAGGGGAAGGGGAGGTTGAATCTCTCGGTGAACTTTTGGTGCGAGGTTTCGTCATCGGTGCTTACGCCCAAAACGACAATATCTTTGCCCTGATAGGCGGCATAGTTGTCACGGAAGCTACAGGCCTCTTTGGTGCAGCCGGGGGTGTCATCCTTGGGGTAGAAGTACAGCACCACGGTTTTGCCTACGAAGTCGCTGAGAGAAACGGTATTGCCATGGGTGTCTTTGGCAGTAAAGGGCGGTGCGGGTGTACCAACGGCTAGAGCCATGACGGATAACCTCCTAACGTTAAGATTTGTTACGTCATTTCGTTTTTTATTCTATCGGCAGGTGCCAAAAAGTTAGTAGTGGATGCGAGGGTCAATCCAAGCATTGAGCAGATCAATGAGAATACTGGCGGCGACCACAATCACGGCAAAGAAAACCACAATGCCCTGTACGGTGGGATAGTCCCGCAGAGTAATGGCTTCGTAGAGTCGCTGACCCAACCCCGGCCAAGAAAACGTCACCTCTGTCAACACGGCTCCCCCCAAGAGACTCGCAAGGGTCAGACCTAAAACCGTGATCACTGGAATCAAGGCATTCTTGAGGGCGTGGTGAATGAGAATCCGATGCTCAGGGATACCACGGGCACGGGCGGCTTCCACATAATCTGCCACTAAGGTTTGCTTGAGATTCACCCGCACAATCCGCTCAAAGATGCCACTGAGGACGATGGCCAGCGTGGCCGCAGGCAGGAGCAAGTAGGTAGCGGCCGTTAGGAATTGATCGAGATTGCCGTTCAGAAGGGCATCAACAATGTACAAGCCTGTAGGACCTTGAGGGGGTGTTTCGGTGATGGGGTAGCGGGTGCCCAAGGGAAGCCAGCGTAGATTCACTGCAAAGAGCAGTTGCAAGAGCATCCCCAGCCAAAAGAGGGGCAAGGCATAGGTGATGATGCCAAAGAGACGCCCACCCATATCCCAAGCGGTTCCAGACTTAACCGCAGCCAGAGTGCCAATGAGCACCCCTAAGGCAAGGGCAATCGCCAGACTCGCAAGGCCTAATTCTGCCGTTGCCGGAAAATGCTGAGCAATGATACTCGTGACTGCTTCCCCTTGACTGGTGAGGGAGGTTCCCAGATCAAATCGCAGCAGTTGCCCTAAGTAAGTCAAGTATTGCTGCCACAGCGGTTGAGCTAAACCCAATTGTTCGCGCAAGGCCTCCTTAATGGCAGCCGGTGGGCGAAATGCGCAAGAAATGGATCACCCTGTTAGTGTTGGTGCTGGGCATGATTCCTTTCATTGCCATTTCTGTCATGCCTCTGCTCACCAGTACCTTTACGGCACCCCAAGCCACCCCTAGCCCTGTGGCCAGTCCCCCCGCTGGGGATAAAGTTGCAGAACTCCAAGCCCAAGAAAAGGGCTATCAAATGGTGCTGGAGCGTGAACCCAACAATGCCACGGCACTGGAAGGCTTGGTGCTGGCTCGACTGCAATTGATTCAACTGGGCAAAGGGGAAATTGCCAGCGTCATTGATCCCCTGCGACGCTTAGCTGCTCAGCGACCCGAACAAACAGATTACGCGATCTTGCTGGTACAAGCGCAACAACAAACGGGCGATCGCGAGGGGGCTGCCCAAACCTTTCAGGGAGTTCTTGCCAAATCCTCCGGCAACCTCAATGCTCTGCGGGGTCTGGTGGATCTCTACCTCAAGGAAAATCGTCCCCAAGCGGCCATTGGCCTGATTGAAGAGACCCTCCAAGGGGCAGAGCAAGCCAACAAAGTCCAACCGGGGAGCGTGGATACTACGGCTGTGCAGCTCTCCTTGGCGATGTCTATATGGCTCAAAAACGCTACGATGAGGCGCTGACCCTCTTCCAAAATCTCGGTAAAGAGAACCCCAATGATTTTCGACCCGTTCTTGCCTAGGCAATGGCGCTAACGGAACAGGGGAAAAAGACAGGAGCTGCTCCCCTGTATGCCAAGGCAGTGGAACTTGCACCTGCCAAGTATAAAGATGCGATTCAGCAAGTTGCTCAGAAGATTCAGGAACCTTAACTTACCCTCCTAAAGGAGCTTAGTATTCACACTCTTTCTTAAGGTCAGGGCAACCGTAAAACCAATGATGAGCACTAGGGCTTGAGCAGCAAGTACCGGATAAAAAATCCAGCTTAACCAAAAGAACGGGTATTTTTCCTTCATTTTTAGACTCAACGTAAAAAGGGTCTTGAAAGAAACGGCAGCTTCATCACCAATGTTTTTCATCAGGTCAAACAAAAAACCATTGAACATTCTCAAAACACACTTTCTGCATAGATAGACAGCGAACCATTTGCTGAAGCCCAAATCCCTAGCATAATTAAAAATGCGATCCCAAATCTGTAGGTTTTCAAGAAGTTCATATACATTCAACTGCTTTGAAGCATTAGCACCGTGAATACGCCACACGGCTACAGTTTTTTTTAGGTACCTAACCCTGCCATGTTGAGCTAAGCGGTAGAGAGATTCCCAATCAGAACTAGGACTATCAAAAGAGTAAAAGTTGATTAAGGTTGCTTCTTTTCTTTGATAAAGAGTTGCTGCATGTTTGAAAAAGTAACGGCTATCCGGTAGCTTTTTAAGTAGCTCCTGCCCTAAAATTTCACTTTCTACTGGTAAACGATAACTGACTTTCTCTCCGCTGGGCAACAATTTGAAGATGTTTGCCGCAATAATAACAACCCGTTCATCAATCAGCTCTATAGCATCACTTACGAAATGATCATCAATTAAATAGTCATCTCCATCAAGGCAGAGAACCCATTCCCCAGAGGCATGGTTATAGAGTAGATTCTGATAATTTTTCACTCGACCTAGGTTTTGCTGATTACGAATGTAAATTAATCGAGGATCAGTGATTTGACGAATTAAAAAGGGAGTTTTGTCGGAAGAGTTATCATCACCCACAATAACCTCTAAATTTGGATAAGTTTGACTTAAGGCTGAATAAACTGCCTCAAGAATAAATTGTTCTTGATTATAAGTGGGAATCAAGATGGAAACTTTAGGCAAATTGTCCATTCGCACCCTTGACTATTAGGAAGGGAATCAGCAGTCATACCGGGAAACGACGAAAGTCTCATGATGAATGACGATAAGCTTCCCTTTGTTTCGTTATTTCTCTATTATTTCTCTATATTTGCTCCTGTAGTTTTCTTAAGTGCTCTAACACCTCTTGACTCAGAAGTGTTGAATTCTGCAACAAAACTTAACATCCTAAGTGACAAGTAGCTCTGGCTGCCAATCAAAGCTCCAATGCACTATCGAGCAGCGGCGACTCAGTTCCAGTTGCAAATATCGCAATTTGTCTAATAGCTTCCTGCCAAAGTATTCAGGTATCTCCATTAGCTCTAAAATTAAGTACCCAATCAAAACCATATAAATCTGATTTATCACCCCATTCAAACTCTTCGTAATCAGCTTGTCTAATGATAAATGCATCTTTAGAAACTTCCATAAGTTCTCAATCCCCCACCGATGCCGATACAGCTCACTCACTTCCTCATCACTTAGATGCATTAGATTCGTCGCAATACGAAACTCTGTTCCATGCTCATCAAAAAATTGAACCACTCGGTATCTCTCATGATTGAGCTTCATTCTCATGTTATTCTTGATACGCACAACAAATAAACACTTCCTCTCACTCAGCCGCTCTAAAAATCTCCAACTCGCAAACCCTCTATCCATGATGGCAACGGCATTCTCAGGGATCATTTCTAAAATCTCGTCTTGAAAGCTTAGGTCATGTCTCTCCCCAAAAGAGACTACTGCCTTACCCAGGATGTTCTCTGTTAAATCAAATCCTGTAATTAACTTCACTTGATGGTATTTGTAGAACCAAAAGAGCTTACTCGTCAGGGTAATGACGGTTGAATCAATAGGAAACAGCATCAGACTTGAACAACGATGTCTCTTGCGAGCTTGAGACATGAGATGAGTGTAAATCCTCTCAAATAAGGTGGTTGTTCGAGTTTTGTTCGCCTTGGAAAACGTGGACATATCCACTGTAATCCCCGAATGATTCAAGCGATAAAATAAGGCTCTCATGCTGGTTAATCCTTGGTCGAGAATGTAGGTCAACCAGATTTTGAAGAACAATTGAGAGTTGAGGACGGGGTAGTCGCAAGGGCTGAGCTGCTTGAGAATAGACTTGACAAGAACTGAAAAAGATGCCATAGTAAGCTGATTAATTTTTCTTCTTTTGAGGGAAGAATACGACATTTCTTCCCTTTTTTCTAGCCTCTTAAACTATCTTTCAACACTTCTGCTCTTGACTATGAATCGCGGGATTCACTTTGACAAACCGCTCTCGTAATATCCCCTCAGGATCGATGATAAAGCTGTGGCGCAGTGAGACAAACCCCAACCAAGAGCCATAGGCCTTGCTCACTCGGCCATCGAGGTCAGACAGTAATGGAAATGTCAGGCCTTCACTGTCACAGAAATCTTCATGGGAATCCACAGAGTCGGCACTGACGCCAATCACTTCAGCATTGTGAGCATGGAACTGCTCAATATCCCGCTGAAAGCGTTGGGCTTCGAGGGTACAGCCAGAGGTAAAGTCCTTGGGGTAAAAGTACAGCACCACCCACTTGCCGCGATAATCCTTGAGGGAAATGGGCTGACCATCCACGCTGCTGGGGAGGGAAAAGTCGGGTGCTGGGGCATTGAGGGGCGGCAATTCACCTCCAAGCGCCCAACTGGGAGCTGATGAACCCAGAAACAGAATCAAACTCAAAAGGGCAACAAGTAGGGAGCGCAAGAACATGGCTAAATCGCTAAACTGGCCTTAGGAAAGCATCTAGCTGCACTGTACCGTAGTTTTAGCGCTTTTTCGAGGTTGATGCCGTCGCTCTCCGTTGTACAGTTTATGCCCCGTTGGTTGCGCTGGCTCTCTGGCCTCGTGCTGGCGATCGCCCTTGGGGTGGGGCTGTGTCGCCTGATTGCCGAAAGCCTCTGGTTTGAACAACTGGGGTATCTAGCGGTCGTGTGGCAGCGCTGGAGTGTGCAAGCCCTCCTGTTTATCGTGATTACGGGTTTATCGGGACTATTTTATGGCTGGCAACAACACTGGCTGCGGCGTCAACGCACCGTGACCTTCGATCCCACCCTGACAGCACAGAGTACCTATCGCGGACTAGGTCTATGGCGACTTTTGTTGTGTGCCAGCGGTCTCATTTGGCTACTCATCGTGGCAACTTATCACATTGGGGCGATCGCCCTGCAACTGTGGCAACAGCGCTCAGAAATTACGTTTAACAGCCCTCTGCTGCCACAATTGAGTGTTTGGCGGGTGGCGGAGTTATCACTGCAAATGGTGCAGAATCCTTGGCTACTGGTGCCGAGTTTGGCAGCATTGGTACTGGGGCTGTGGTTGCCCCTGGGCCTCTTTCAGGGAATAGGCATTCTTTTAAGCCTCGCCATGGGGGCGATCGCCAGCCTCAGTTGGTCAGTTGTCCTCAAGGGACTGTTTGCCGCCAGTGATCCTCATACCGAACCGCTATTTCACCATTCCATTAGCTTTTACCTCTTTGAAATCCCCCTGTGGGAACTGTTGCGCCTATGGTTGGTGAACCTCAGTGTTGTTGGCTTAGGGGGAACGGCCTTGGGCTATCTCCTTGCCAATGAAAGTCTCAGTCATGGCAAATTCCTCGGCTTTGTGCGATCGCAACGGCGACATTTGCAGGGCTTGAGTGCCTTTGTTTTTGCCACAGTGGCTTTGAGTTTTTGGCTAGAACGCTACAAACTCCTCTACTCCACAAATGGTGCTGCCTTTGGGGCAGGTTATACCGACATCACGGTGCGCCTACCCCTCTATGGTTGGCTCTCAGCCTCCGCTTTAGGAGTGGCTTGTTTGCTTGCTTGGTCAGCCATGCGACGTGGTGGAGAACGACAGCGGCGGCTCGGCCCCATCGCCCCTGGACTGTTTGGTTTTACATTGGGCTATTTGATCTTGGTTGTTGTGGCAGACTGGCTCTTGCCAATGGCAGTTGAAGCAGCTATTGTTCAGCCTAATCAACTGGAACGGGAACTTCCCTACATTCAACGCACCATTACCCATACCCGTGAAGGCTTTGACCTCGAAAAAATGCGGGTGGAACCCTTCCAGCCGGAAAATAACCTTAATGCTGAGATCATTGCCGCCAATGCAGCCACCACTCGCAATATCCGCCTTTGGGACACGCGCCCCCTTCTGGAAACGAACCGCCAACTGCAACAACTGCGCTCCTACTATCGGTTCCCATCCGCGTTTTTGGATCGCTACTATCTGAAACTGGATCCTGAGCAAGACCAATCAGAAATTCGCCAAGTCCTCATTGCTGCCCGCGAAGTGGACTACAGTGCAGTTCAGCGGTTTGCCCGCAGTTGGATTAACGAGCACCTCGTGTTTACCCACGGTTATGGCTTCACGATGAGTCCTGTCAATACGGCTGAAGCCAATGGTTTGCCCAAATACTTCGTTCGCGATATTGGCGACACGGGTGAGCTACTGGTCAATCCCCCGCAAATCCGTGAGAGTATTCCCTTTTTCTACCCGCGAATTTACTACGGTGAACTGACCAATACCTATATCTTTGCCCCCTCCAATGTCCCCGAACTCGATTTTCCCCGTGGTGCTGAAAATGTCTATAACCACTATGATGGTACGGGGGGGGTTCCCATTGCCAGTTGGTGGCGCCGCTTGGTCTATAGTGTTTATTTCGGTGACTGGCAATTGCTGCTGACCCCTAATTTGCGGCCAGACTCACGGGTACTTTTTCGGCGATTGATTCAAGATCGGGTGCGGGCGATCGCCCCTTTTTTACGTTTTGACAGTGAACCCTATCTTGTGGTGGCAGATCCGCGTTCTGAGCACGACATTGCAGCTAGTCCGAGCACTGCGGGGGTCAGCTATCTGTACTGGATCATTGATGCTTATACTATCAGTCGCTCCTATCCCTATAGCGATCCGGGCGAGCACTCATTTAACTACATTCGCAACTCTGTGAAAGTGGTTGTGGATGCCTATAACGGCAACGTCACCTTCTATGTGGTGGAACCCGACGATGTCATGATTCGCACATGGCAGCGGGTTTTTCCAACGCTCTTTCATCCTCTGAGTACCATGCCCCACCGCCTCTACCGCCACATTCGCTATCCCATAGACCTGATGCAAGTGCAGTCGGAGCAACTCCTGAAATACCACATGACAGATCCCGTGGTCTTTTACAACCGCGAAGACCTCTGGCAAATTCCCAAGGAGATTTATCGCCAAAAACCCCAAGCCGTTGCCCCCTACTACTTGATTACCAAACTGCCCATTGGCTACACCGAGGAGTTTATTCTTCTTGTCCCCTTTACACCGGTGAATCGTCCGAACCTGATTGGTTGGCTAGCGGCTCGCTCCGATGGTCAAAACTACGGCAAGCTCCTGCTCTACCTCTTTCCCAAGCAAGAACTGGTCTTTGGCCCCGAACAAATGGAGGCGCGGATCAATCAAGATCCAGTGATTTCGCAACAAATCTCTCTCTGGAATCGCCAAGGGTCACGATCGGTTCAGGGCAATCTCCTCATTATCCCCATCGAGCGATCGCTCCTCTATGTCGAACCCATTTACCTTGAAGCCGATCAAAACCAGCTGCCTACGTTAGCGCGAGTCATTGTCATGGACAATCAGCGAATCGTCATGGCGCCCACCCTAGAGGAAGCCCTGCAACAACTCTTTCCCAAATAGTCGCAAATAGTGTCTTACGCCGCTACAGTCAATAACAATTTTCGGCAGCATTAGGTTATAAAGAACGCTAGTACACATTTGAAGACCATCGCTTATGTGCGGCTTAGCCGGCTTCATCAATACGTCTTTTCTCCAAGATTGGCCAGCAGTCCTCCGTAAAATGATCACGACCCTTACCTATCGTGGCCCAGATGACGAAGGAATATGGGGGGATGAGGCTGCGGGCATTGCCCTAGGCCACCGTCGCCTAGCAATTCTTGATCTCTCGCCCGCTGGGCATCAGCCGATGCTTTCGGCGTGTGGTCGCTACGTTCTTGTCTTTAATGGTGAGATCTATAACCATCTCGAACTGCGTCAACAACTAACAGCTATTGGGGGAGCACCGTCTTGGCGGGGGCATTCCGATACCGAGACGCTCCTAGCCGCCTTTGCCCATTGGGGTGTTGAAGAGACATTAAAACGTACGGTAGGAATGTTTGCCCTTGCCCTTTGGGATCGCAAGACTCGTACATTAACCTTGGCAAGAGATCGCATAGGTGAAAAACCCCTTTACTATGGTTGGGTGAATGGAGCCTTGGTTTTTGCTTCAGAACTTAAAGCGATTCGAGCGTACCCTGAGTTTACAAACTCCATTAATCGCGATGCTCTAGCGCTTTATTTTCGCTACAGTTGGATTCCTGCTCCCTACAGTATCTATGAAAATATTTGGAAGTTACCAGCAGGTACCTATCTCCAGTGGTCTGCTGAATCTCTCAGAGCCAACATTCAAGGGCGACCTCAAGCTTACTGGTCACTGCAAACCGTTATTGAAGAAGGACTAAGTCACCCCTTTCAGGGGACAGAAGCAGATGCCGCTACCGAATTAGAGTATCTTCTGCGGCAGAGTTTGCAAGGGCAACTATTGGCCGATGTTCCCTTAGGAGCTTTTCTATCGGGGGGATTAGATTCTTCAACCGTTGTAGCCTTAATGCAAAGCCTCTCTTCCCAGCCTGTTAAAACGTTTACCATTGGCTTTTATGAAGATGCCTATAACGAAGCTCAATATGCCAAGGCGATCGCCCAACACTTGGGAACCAATCACACCGAATATTATCTAACGGGTCAAGAGGCGCGCGATGTAATTCCCAAACTCCCCCAGCTTTATGATGAACCCTTTGCTGATTCCTCTCAAATTCCTACCCATCTTGTGTCAGTGATCGCGCGCCGAGAGGTGACCGTTGCTCTTTCTGGAGATGGTGGTGATGAATTATTTGGGGGATACCACCGCTACTTTTTAGCACCCCTAATGTGGTGTCGCGTCCAAGGGATTCCTGAAAGTGGTCGTTGGCTCCTAAGAAATGTTCTGAATGTGCTTACGCCTACGCAATGGAATCAAGTGATGGGTGGCGTCAACCGCCTTTTACCTAGGCATTTACGGTACACAACGGTGGGTGACAGACTTGACAAACTGAGGAAACTCTTAACTGTAAACTCTCGTCAGCTTATGTACCTTTCCTTTTTATCCCAGTTCGATCCGCCCTCACGTTTAGTCATAGGCGCCAGTGAACCCACCTCATTAGCAACCTGTCCACCCGATGGACTCACAAAACTGCCCTTTGAGTCCTATATGATGGCACTTGATCTTTTGACTTATCTTCCTGATGATATTCTTGTCAAGGTCGATCGCGCTGCCATGGGGGTTAGCCTTGAAACTCGTATTCCTTTTCTAGATCATCGAATTGTTGAGTTTGCTTGGACACTCCCACTTCAGATGAAAATCAGACAGGGGCAGGGTAAGCAAGTACTCCGTAAACTTTTGTATCGCTATGTCCCGCCACCTTTGATTGAGCGTCCTAAAATGGGATTTGGAATTCCCCTCTCTCAATGGCTACGCTCTGAACTACGCGACTGGGGATCAACTTTGTTAAATCCAACCCGTCTTAAGCAGGAGGGCTACCTGCAACCCAATCTAGTTTGGCAATACTGGCAAGAGCATCAAACAGGGAAACGCAATTGGGCAGGACACCTATGGGAAATATTAATGTTTCAAGCGTGGTTAGAGCGCAGTTTCTAAGTATCTAGCCTATGCTTCCCTATTTCTTGGTTTTCTTACTCACATTAACACCATCGGTTATAGAAATGCCAAAGTGGTATTGGATATTTCTCTTTGGTATTTATGTTGCTTTTATTGGTCTGAGATTTGAAGTTGGTGGAGACTGGTTTCAGTATATAAATATACTAGAAGCTTCTAGATATGAGCCATGGATAGGCTTTGAAGCATTACTTGGTGACCCTGCATATCACTGGATTAATAAGATTGCTGCTGCTCTTAATCAAGAAATTTATTTTGTAAATTTATGTGTTGCAGTGATTTATACAAGCTGCTTATTTACTTTTTGTCAAAAACTGAAAAATCCTTACTTAGGTTTAACGGTTGCTTTCCCATACTTAACGACTGTTGTAGCAATGGGATATACTCGGCAAGCAGGAGCGATCGCTTTAGAGCTACTAGCACTAATGGCGTTAGAATCCAATAGAAAAATAAGTTCGACTCTATTTTTTATTTTGGCATTACTCTTTCATAAGACAGCAATATTTCTGATATTAGTGCCGATATTAGTGTCTTTATTTGACGCACTAAAAACAGGAAAAATAATTAATATCTTAGTTATATCATTATTATTACTGATAGCTCTAGCTGGTGCAATTGCTATTACTAACATCAGTGACAAATTTTTGGTTTACTATATCGGAGCAGGAATGTCATCTTCGGGCGCTTTAATTCGGCTAACTATGAATCTCTTGCCTGCAACTATTTTTCTGATTGAATACTATACAGGGTGTAACTTCTTTAGAACTTCTTCAAAAGTTTATCTCGCTTTATCTTGGCTAGTGATTTTTTCTTTTGCACTCTTGTTGACAGGTTCTTCAACTGCTGCCGATCGCCTTGCGCTGTACCTAATACCTATTCAGATCTATGTTCTAGGAACTCTGCCCTACCTCTTTCTCACTCAAGGTCGAGAAATATTTTATCGGTGGATGCTTTTAGTGCTTGGTTACAGTTTTTTAGTACTATGGGTATGGCTCCAATTTGCTGATCATGCTTTTGCGTGGTTACCCTATCGCATGTATCCTTTTATTTAAGATGGAAATTAAAGATCGCTATAGAACACCCAAGCTAAATGGATTGTCATTGATATTGATTTGCAATAATGCTCAGATGTTAATTAATTTCAGAAGAGATTTGATTTTAGAATTGATTTATACAGGTACCGAGGTTCATTGCTTGGCTCCAGATTATACAGAAGCAGAAATTTCAAAACTAAGTGAAATGGGTGCGATATGTCATCATTTTTACCTTGTTCGTAATGGTACTAACCCTTGGGAAGATATTAAATCTCTCTTCTCTATCATTGCAATAATGAAACAAATTAATGCCGATAGTCTCTTGGCTATTAGCTCGAAGCCAATTATTTGGGGACTACTAGCCTCGAAATTTGTTGATATGAAATTTCGCTCTGCCTTATTCACGGGCTTAGGCTATGCATTTACTCCTGATCATCAATTTAAATCAAAAAAATTGAAGAATATTCTCGTTTTTTTGTACAAGATATGTTTACCTATTGCAGATAAAATTATCTTTCAAAATAAAGATGACTGTCATGAAATTACTCAAGCATGCAACCTAGCTCCTTGTAAAACCCTAATCATTAAAGGAACAGGTGTTAATCTTAAAGAATGGTCGTATTGCGAGCCTTTTTTTAGTCCACTAACATTTACTTTAGTTGCAAGATTACTCATTGAAAAGGGAGTATTAGAGTTTTTAGAGGCATCTAAATACTTAAAATCTCTGTATCCTCAAGTTAGATTTTGGTTAATTGGTGGATTGGATACCAATCCAGGGAGCTTATCTGAAGCACAAATTAAGGAATTTATCGAGCTTGGTATAGTTGAGTGGTTTGGCTTTGTTAACATCAAAGAGTATCTACCCAGTACTAGTGTGTTTGTCTTACCTTCCTACCGTGAGGGCGTTCCCCGCAGTACGCAAGAAGCAATGGCTATGGGTCGACCGGTGATTACTACAGACGCGCCAGGTTGCCGCGAAACCGTTATTGACGGCTATAATGGTTATGTTATTCCCCCTCGGGATGTCAATGCTTTGATAACTGCGATGCAAAAGTTTATTGAACAGCCTAGCTTGATTCCTTCAATGGGATATCATAGCTATCAAATGGCTGTAGAGTTATTTGATGTCAAAAAAATCAATGCTCAATACCTCAAATTCTTTAGTTCATTTTAGTCTTCTCAGAATATTGCAATTCTTTTCACAAAAGTGAAAGATGCCCAAAGTAGTGAAGGTGAGTGCATCATGCTTGATATTTCTAATGCTTTTAAGATTGCTGTGATTGGCCTAGGTTATGTTGGTCTTCCTTTGGCCGTTGAATTTGGGAAGAAGTATTACACCATCGGTTATGATATTGATGACCAACGTATCGCTGAACTTAAGCAGGGATATGACAGAACAGGAGAAGTTAGCGAGGATGATTTGCAATCATGTTACTTACTAATGTACACAACATGTCTCGAAGATTTAAGAAAATGTAACATTTTTGTTATTTCTGTTCCCACTCCAATAGATTATTACAAGGTTCCAGATCTTGAACCTTTAAGAAAAGCTTCCAAGAGTGTTGGTCAGGTTTTATCACCTCAATCTATAGTCATTTATGAATCTACTGTTTATCCGGGTGTAACAGAAGAAGTTTGTGTTCCGATTCTTGAGCAGGAATCTAAACTAAGATTTAATCAAGATTTCTTTGTTGGTTACAGCCCTGAACGAATAAATCCAGGGGATCATAATCATCGTTTAACCACAATTAAAAAGGTTACCTCTGGTTCAACACCTGAAGTTGCTGATTTGGTTGATCGTCTATATGCATCAATTATTCCAGCGGGAACACACAAGGCAAGTTCAATTAGAGTGGCCGAAGCAGCAAAGGTAATTGAAAATATTCAACGAGACATTAATATTGCTTTTGTGAATGAGCTATCTATTATTTTTCATCTATTAGGAATTGATACTGAAGAAGTGCTAGCCGCCGCAAGTACAAAATGGAACTTTTTGCCTTTTCGTCCTGGCTTAGTGGGTGGCCACTGCATTGGCGTTGATCCTTACTATCTAACCTATAAGGCGATCGCCCATAACTATCATCCCGAATTGATTCTGGCTGGCCGTCGTATAAACGACAATATGGGCTTTTACGTGGCAGCACAGTTTCTTAAGTTGCTTGCTATAAAAGGAATTATTTTATCTAACGCTCGTATTCTAGTAATGGGTTTGACTTTTAAGGAAAATTGTCCTGACTTGCGGAATACACGTGTCATTGACATTATTAAAGAACTTCAAAGTTATGGTTTACAGGTTGATGTTTATGATCCTTTGGTTGATCCCCAGCAGGCCGAGGCAGAGTATGGAATAACTCCTATTCAGCAGCTACAGCCTTCTCATTGGGATGGCATCATTATTGCTGTTGCCCACCAGCAGTTCTACGAAATGGGCTGTGTTGGCATTAAAAAGCTCTTAAAAACGCCGGGAGTTCTCTATGATGTGAAATGGGTATTGCCCAAAGAAGAGGTGGATGGTCGCCTTTAGAAAGTTTTAATGACAAGAGGCACTAGAGATGGATATTTTAGTCACTGGTGTGGCGGGGTTTATCGGCAATGCTGTGGCATTAGAGCTTCTCAAGCGGGGCGATCGCGTGATTGGTCTCGATAATCTGAACGACTACTATGACGTCAATCTCAAGAAAGCTCGCCTTGAGCGACTCAACCCTTTCACAGCAGGTGATCAATTTGTATTCAGAAAAATTGACCTCGTAGATCGCACAGAGGTGAACCAACTCTTTACAGACTTTGCCCCCCAACGGGTCATCCACTTGGCAGCACAAGCCGGTGTACGCTACTCCATTGAAAACCCATTAGCCTATATTGATAGCAATATTGTCGGGTTTATCCATATCCTTGAAGCCTGTCGACACCATCAAGTCGAGCATTTGGTCTATGCCAGTAGCTCCAGTGTCTATGGTGCCAATAAGACACTCCCCTTTTCTGTGCACGACAACGTTGATCATCCCTTGAGTCTCTATGCAGCCACCAAGAAAGCCAATGAATTAATGGCACATACCTACAGCTACCTCTATAGCCTGCCCACCACTGGGCTGCGCTTTTTTACCGTCTATGGTCCATGGGGGCGACCCGACATGGCGCTCTTTAAGTTTACGAAAGCCATCTTGAATAATGAACCATTGCCTGTCTTTAACTATGGCAAGCACCGTCGTGATTTCACCTACATCGATGACATTGTCGAGGGCATTCTTCGGGTGCTGGATCGACCTGCCACATCCAACCCTTCATGGAGTGGCGAAAATCCTGATCCGGCCACCAGTCTCGCACCTTGGCGTGTTTACAACATTGGTGCCCACCGCCCCGTCGAACTACTACGCTATATTGAACTCTTAGAAACCTACCTTGGGAAAAAAGCACAAGTGAATCTTTTACCTCTGCAACCGGGCGATGTCCCCGATACCTATGCGGATGTACTCGACCTTAAGGCAGACACAGGCTACGAACCCACAACTCCTGTTGAGATAGGCGTGCAGCGATTTATTGAGTGGTACTGTGAGTTTTATCAAATTACGATTTAACTATACTGAGGTTTACGTTCATGTCTGCGGATAATTCTTATACGAATGGCAGCTTTGACCAGGAACGCACTTTTCCTAATACTCCTGATGATGATTCAGAAAGCCTTCTACAGCCCATTACTGTTGATAAAATTACCATTGGAGAACTGCTGTCAGGGTTCAAGCGGCGTTGGAAACCAGCAACGATTCTGGGGATTGCCACAGCTGTGCTCTATTTAGGCTACTACTATTTATTTCTAAGAAGCTATCAGCATACTATCTCTTTACAGGTCGAGGCGATTAGGCCGCTCGGAGGGAGGTCGGGCACTAGCTTAGAGTCTATTCGTGGACTTATTCAATCAATTCCAAGTTTGCCACTCCCCTCTGGTGATACAGCCGGGGATACGACTACTCTTGTGCAAATCCTCAGCAGTGATCTCGTCCTGAGGCAACTGTACGAAAAGTTCCTAGAAAGAAATCCTGACTTAAATTCTGAAAATTATAGCTATGAGTCTTTCCGTCGAAGTATTCAAATTGAAGTACCCAGTAATTCTCGTCTTTTTTCTAATAGTGCTAATGCCAAAGTTATTCAAGTAACTTTTACAGCAAACGACAGAAGCAAGGTGAATAGTGCTCTAGATTTAATTTCTGAAGAATTGACGCGATTTAATGAAGCAGAAAAACAAGAAAAAATTTTCCAAAACTTGCGGTACGTTAATCAGGAAATCCAAAAAACTCTTAACCAGATTGATGACTTGGAGGATCAGTTAAACCAATTCCGTACTGAAAATCAAGTTTTGCGCCCTGATTCTATCAGTAGCTCTAGCGCAGGGGGGATGACAGCAGGAGGGGGTGGCAGTGATTCTGACCTCTATCGAATGCAACTGGCTAATATATTGACAGCAAAAAATGAAAATGACTCAAAAATAGAATTTACACGCCAAACGTTCGACGCGCTCAATGCACAGCTACGGATGTCTCCTGCGGAAGCGCTTGTGGCTTCTAACCTCAGTACCTCGACTAATTACACTAACTTACTGACTACCCTTACGGACACAGAAAAGCGTTTAGCGGAAGAATTAGGTCGCTTACAAGCGAATTCACCAACTGTACGGAGTCTTGAGGAAGAAAGACAATTACTGCTTGCTCAAATTAAGCGGGAAGCACAGCAAATTGCTCAGCGCAATCAAGTGGCCAATCCTGAGAACCTAATTGGTTATCAAAGCACTGTTTCAGAAGGGTTGATTGGCAAGTATCTTGAGGCTAAAATCGAGCTGGAATCCTTAGAACGAATGGATGTTGAGCTATCCCGTCAGATCGCAAGAGTTCGAAATGAATTAGCACGAGTCACACGACTGGCTCATCCTTATCGTAAAATTGAACAACGGATGGCAGCGGTGCAGCAGTCTCTACAGCTGCTTCTGCAAACACGACAATCACTCCAATTACAAATTGCTCAGCAGGATTTCACATGGCGTCTATTATCGGATATCGATGATATAGAACAATACAAAGTTACGATCCGACTATCCGTCGCATTGGCTATTGCTTTGATTCTAGGAACCGCAGCTGGGGTAGTGTTAGCGCTTCTTTTAGATTTGATGGATTCACGCTTCTTGGAAGTCAAACAAGTGCAACAAAATACGCGACTGCCGATCGCTGGACAAATCCCCTTCACTCAGGAGTTTGATCAGTATTCTTTTACACGTCTAGAAGCTCCCCTAGCGCTTTGGGGGTTGCAGAATCACCTTGCAGGGGCAGCACCTATATTTAGGGAAAGTTTTTATTTTCTCCTCACTCACTTAAGGCAATTAGGCATGCAGCAAGTACTCGCTGTGACCTCTGCTCAGTCAGGAGAGGGGCGAACGACAATCGCGACTTATTTAGCCCTTGCCGCGGCTACTGTTGGTCAACGGGTTTTGCTTGTGGATGCTAATTTTCGTCAGCCTGGCTTGCATCAAGTGTTGGGAATTGCTAATACCTCAGGTCTTGCTGAGTTGTTGATGGGAGTGCTTCCTCTTCCTAATTGGATGGATCTTTTTGAGACTCATCCTGAAAAACTTTGGGTATTGACCGCAGGGCACTGTCAACAAGAGCCAATTAGTTTACTGAGTTCTCACCAGTGGCATTTGTTTCTTGCGTCTATACGGGAAGCGTTTGATCTAGTGATTATTGACACAGCGCCAACAGGACACTATTCAGAAACTAATTCCTTGCTAGAAAGTGTGGATCAGGCGCTATTTGTTGTCCGCTTGGGTCAAACCAGAAAGGATGCGTTCACTAAGGCACTTAAGGAATATGATTTAGGGCTTAAGGATAAAGTGATCGGTCTAGTAGTGAATGGTGTTCGTGTACCTAAAAGTGCAGAGGTGGCAGTTTTGGCCATACCTTCACCCTCGCTTCCGCAGTCAGTGTCAGTGGGGTAGGCTAAGAAGAACGCTGCCTAAAGGGAATCCGCAAAAAAGGGGTGGGTAACAGCCCAGCAAAAATTCGCAGAATTATCAACAAGTGGGCACAGAAGGTCAGGCCAACCCAAAAGAGGGGAAACCAATGGGCACGCGGTTCGCTACTAAGGGGGGGAAAAATTTGATAACCCAGCCAAATCAGGGCGGGTGGCAAAGTAATCAATAAAATGGCCAAAATCACGGCGGTATAGGTGAGGCTGACAGGCGGTGTGTTTAGCGATCGCCAGTTAGTACCTGTCCATTGCCAGCGAAAGGTCATGGCACTGTCTTCGAGCCGCGCTGTTTGATGGCTAAAATCCAAGCTGAGAATATGACGGCAAAAGTTACAGGCATAGGTATCCATGAGTACCATCGGTGCAATTTGACCGTGGCGACAGACAGGGCATAGATAGACCCCATCGGCTTCCAAGGGCTTAGCAGTGGACTCCGTCATTGCTACCTAGGCTTGGGGGTGTAACGCCCGTTGTTCCAGACTGCGGTAGAGGCGGTTGAGGGCATTCATGTAGGCTTGGGCAGAAGCGACGATGATATCCGTGTTGGCTGCATGGCCGGAATAGATACGGTCTTCGTGCTGGAGCCGAATGGTGACTTCACCCATGGCATCAATTCCCGCGGTGACTGATTGCACCGAGTATTCAATAAGGCGATTGGGAATTTGCACCACTCGGTTAATGGCGCGATAAACGGCATCCACAGGGCCTGTACCAATCGCTGCATCGGTCAATTCTTCGCCACTGGGGGTACGTACGGTAACCGTTGCCGTGGGACGGGCGTGATCGCCACAGGAGACTTGGACAAATTCCAGTTGATAGCCCCGCAAATCAATCCCTTGGGTTTCATCCTTGGCAATCGCCTCTAAATCCCAGTCAGTAATTTCTTTTTTCTTGTCAGCGAGATCCTTAAAGCGCAAAAAGGCTTTATTCAGTTCCGTTTCACTGAGTTCAAAGCCCAATTCCCGCAGACGGGTGGCAAAGGCATTGCGGCCAGAGAGCTTGCCCAACACAATTTGATTATCAGCAAGGCCAATGAGCTGGGCATCCATAATTTCATAGGTTTGCTTGTGCTTGAGGACGCCGTCTTGGTGAATCCCCGATTGATGGGCAAAGGCATTGGCACCGACGATCGCCTTGTTGGGTTGAATCAGCATCCCGGTCAGATTCGAGACTAGGCGGGAGGTTTTGTAGATTTCGCGGGTATTGATATTGGTCAGGGGGGCTTCTGATTCAGGTGGACGGCCTAGGAAGGGATTGAAGTACTGCCGCCGCACATGGAGTGCCATCACTAATTCTTCGAGGGCAGCATTACCAGCCCGCTCACCAATGCCATTAATGGTACACTCCAGTTGGCGCGCGCCATTTTTCACAGCTTCCAGGAAATTGGCTACGGCTAGCCCCAAGTCATTGTGACCATGAACGGAAATCACGGCGCGATCGATGTTGGGGACATTTTCCTTAATGCCTTTGATCAGGGCACCAAACTCGGCAGGGGTGGTGTACCCCACAGTGTCAGGAATGTTAATCGTTGTTGCACCGGCGTCAATGACCCGCTCGATGACTTGGTAAAGAAATTCAGGGTCGGAACGGCCAGCATCCTCCGGGGAAAACTCGACATCATCCACAAAGGACTTGGCATAGGCCACCATTTCGGGGGCAATTTCTAGTACCTCAGCACGGGTTTTCTTGAGCTTGTACTCAAGGTGAATATCCGATGTGGCAATGAAGGTGTGAATGCGGGGATAGTAGGCGGGCTTGAGGGCTTTAGCTGCTGCTTCAATATCTTGGCAAGTGGCGCGGGCAAGGCCACAGATCACAGGTCCCGTTTCGGTGCCGATGGTTTCGGCAATTCGCTGCACCGCTTCAAAGTCACCGGCGCTGGCAAAGGGAAACCCCGCTTCAATAATATCCACCCCTAGTCGAGCCAGTTGGCGGGCGATCGTCAGTTTTTCATCCACATTCAGCGATGCACCCGGAGACTGTTCACCGTCCCGCAGGGTGGTATCGAAAATTAATACCCGATCAACCGTCTGGGGAGGATATTTAATGCGCATAGACAAGCCCCATCCAAGCTTGAGAAAAAGTAGCAATTATCTTTACTCTAGCATTTTCGCTGGGGAGCGATGCTCAGGGAACTTGCCAAATGCGTTGGTGATAACTCGGCAGATGGTCTAAATCAGCACTTGATCCATGGTGGTGGTGATGCCCCCTGTGATCATAGCTGTGGGAGTGGTGCTCATGATCATGATGATGGGGGTGATGATGGCTATGGCCTGCCACCAAACGGAATTTGCAGGCTTCACAGTTCATGGCCACCTGCCCTGTATGGGTTTCAATTTCCCGTTGCCGCGTCAGATAAAACAGTTGCGGATGCAAGCCAATTTCCGGCAAGTTCACGTATTCAACACTGGGATACGCCGCTTGAGCTTCCGCAGTGAGGGTATAAATTTTCTTGACCAATGCCCCTGTAAACATAAAGTGGGGCAGGACAATGACACGGCGGGGCTGGTGAAGATTTGCCCGCACAAATCCTTCGGGTAAGCGGGGATGGGTAATACCAATGAAGCACACCTCAACGGTCTTATAGCCACTGCCCTCCCAGAGCATGCGGGCTAGCTTAAAGACATCGCCATTGGCGTCAGGATCACTAGACCCGCGTCCGACGACCAAGAGCACCGTTTCCTCGCGACCAATGCCTTGGGGGTTAAATTCCGGTGAGTCCAAGAGTTCGAGGCGCGATCGCCAGAGGGTTAAAATTTCGGGGGCAATACCATAGTGGCGGCCATAGTGATAGCGCAATTGTGGAAAAGCACGCCGCGCCCGATCCAACTCATTCGTCACGTCAAACTTATTGTGGCGAGCAGCAAAAAGTAACACTGGCAGCACCGACAACTCTGTAGGGCCTGCGGCAGCACACTGGCTGAGAACCTCAAAAATCGAGGGTTCCGTTAACTCCAGAAAACAGGGAAAAACAGGCCGACAGGGATCCAGTTGATAATAGGCTTGGGCAAAGTCAAGAAATGTTTGACGACCTTCAGGATCGCGCGTACCATGACCCACGAGTAAAAGCGGCCGCGGTTGCGGCAGGGGGGGTAAATCGAGACTAAACCCGAGGGGATTGAGAAGGGAATCGTTGAGTGCAACAACCACGTTGAAACTCCATGCCCGTGCGACGCAGGCAAATAGAGTGAACCACAGCAAGTAGGCATTCTGGCTGAGGGGAGATCCCCATCACAGCTGCGGCACAGCACCAGACTTGCACTGGATTTTCCCTACAGGCTGCTCTTCACAGTGAACGTTGCCAATTGTAACGAGATTCTCAGACCCCTGTCTATGCGGGGGGTGGGCACATTAGGGACTTATAGCGCCGCAGCATCGAGAACGCCAATGGTTTGGTTGTAGATGGCTTGGGCTTCTTCGGGAGTGTTGCCAATACTCACCAGTCCCAGCTTGCCAAATTCCGAGAGTGCCCCCATGAGGTGAAAGACGGTGCCCGTTTCTGTACTGGAGTCAAAGTGAAGATGGTAGCGGGCAATCATATCTAGGAGATCATTGGGCAGGAGGCCGCGATAGTGGGGTTGGCAGAGGTTATCGGAGGCAATGTAATACTTGGGACGGCGGTGCTTGCTGTAAAACAGTCCAGACGCTAACTCATAGTGGCCATCGGTGAGAAATTTTAAGGTCATGAAGGGGTGCGTGGTTCCCCCCTTGCGCAGGTTAATTTCAATCGCATAGAGTTCCCACCCTTCTGTTGTTTGGGTTGCAACAACATCGACGCCAAAACAGCCAATTACCCCCTGCTGGGCTAAATACAGGCCTACCTTTTGCCCTAGCTCTTGGAGGGGTTGGCGATAGTCGGCATGGGCAGGAAATTCACAGCCAATGAAAATTTGACCGCTGGGGGCATTGAGTAACTGTTCATGGGTGGAGACAATTTCAACACTGCCCTTGGGAGTAATACAGCCTTGAACACTAGGCGATCGCTTGACAGCGCCTTCCACAAAGGCTTCGACAATTCCCCCCAGCTCCATAAATCGCTGCCGATAGGAGACCCACGTCTCATTTGGCGCCTGAAAGTCCATGCTCTCTAGGCTATTCTCAATCCGCTGGAGGTGGTCGGGGGCTTCGGGATTGCCTACGGGTTGCAGTGGTCGTAAATCCAATAGAGCATTACCTTCCCCAGAGAAAGCCTCATTGAGTTTGACCACTAACCGCTGGAGGTGGGGAAATTTTGCCTGTAGGTGGGCGATCGCCCGCACCAGATCTGGCACACCCTGTAAAAAACCAGTACCAATCGGATGGGGAATGCCTGCTGCTGCAAAGAGTTCCCGACTGCCAGCCTTGGTTCCCCAGTAGAGGAGATCGGGATCCGTCGAATAGAGGGGAATGCCTAAGCGTACTGCCAGTTCTCGTTCCAAAGGGGTGGAGTTAAAACACACCATGTAAGCTTGGTTGGGACGCAGGGCTTGACGAATGCGCTCCAAGAGGCGAGGCCGTTCTAAAATTTTTGCGGTCAGGGGTTTATCGGAGCGATCGTAGGTAGCCAGCAGGAGCAGGCGATCGCGAGCATGGGAACTTGGTACACCGGGGAGCAAATCCAAATAATAGTCAATAATGCTGGGGTGCAGCGGCTGGGACGTAACGTAGATCATGCGGGTACGCGGATTCCGCAACTGGATCAGCGTATAAAGTTGCCGCTCTTCATAGTGGGTGTAGCCTGTGATCTTTGCCAGCTCCGGTTGGGGAAAACTCAGGGATGGCACCACCACAATATCGCGCTCAATGCCACCGGGGCCTTTGGGCAGTTCAGGAATAAAGGTTTCTGTCCCGTCCCAGCACTCCAAGAGGCGCGTTTGCAGTTGGCGGAACTCCTCAGCGATCGACATCCATCATAAACTTTGCAAGGGTACTGCCACTATAGCGTAACTTAGTGGTGCGGGGAACTGAAGAGGTGATTCCCGGATTGACGTTACCCGTGGTCAACTTGTTCCAAAAACTTTCATTCTAGGTTGCCGCTCCCAAAATGCTGTAATGGCTACCACTTTTTATAGGGCAAGAACTTACCGTTCATGATCACTTTAACCCTTGCACCAGCGGGATCCTCTATCTTTTCAACATCTAGCGTGAAATCAATGGCACTCATGATTCCATCCCCAAATTTCTCTTGAATCACGTCCTTGAGGGGCAGGCCATAGACCTGCATGATTTCGTAAAAACGGTATATCAGGGGATCGGTGGGCACCGTAGGACCTAAACCTTTAACGGGATAAATCATTAGTTCGGTCAATTCGGATTCTGGCAGCTCTAGGGCTGCTGATAATTGCTTGACTTGGTCGGCTGTAGCCGTTGCTTGACGATAAAAAAGCGCTGCTGTGAAGACTTCACTCTGACCAATCAGTTTACCTAATTCAGCAAAAGTGAAACCTTTCTCCTGCTTGGCTTTTAGCAGCTTGACAGTGATCTCTGGAATCATTATTAGCACACACCACTTGCAAAAAGAACATTTTTAAGCCTTTAGGGAAAAGAGACAAGATTTCTGTATCTTTGATAACAATATTCAATCATTGGGATTAATGCTGGAACCAAGCGGGTATGCTGTAGGAAATTTTCAAGAAACTGTATCAATCAACACCCTTTACTATGCGAAAGTAGCATAAGATTGAGAGCCACAATTGCATCAATCGGTATCGACGCAGCGGGAGAACACAGCAGGCACTATGCGACTTGATCAGTTGCAATCTTTTTTGGCCGTTGCTGAAACGGGGAGTTTCCAAGCGGCAGCGCGGCGGTGTGGGGTGACGCAGCCTACGATTAGTCGGCAAATCCAAGCCTTAGAAGAAAGTTTGGGGATTCAACTTTTGCACCGCTCGAATCGCGCCAAATTGACGGTAGCAGGGGATCTCTTTTTGCGCCGTGCCCATCGCATTTGTCAGGAGTGGCAAGCCGCCAATGCTGAACTCAAAGCCATGCAAAATGGCCAGCAGCAGGAACTCTGCATCGCTGCGATTCACTCCATTTGCCGCTACTTTTTGCCTGCGCTGTTGCCGACGTTTTGCCAAGCCTTTCCCCAAATGCAGTTGCGGGTGACGGCCCTAGGGAGCGATCGCGCCCTCAAAGTCTTGCAGGATGGCTTAGTGGATTTAGCCATTGTCATGGGCGATCGCCATCTTCTCAAACAGTCGGAATGGGTGATTGAACCGCTGTATAGTGAACCTGTGCAAGTGGTAATGGCGGCTGAACATCCCCTTGCAGCTAACGAAACCTTGACATGGCCAGCATTGGCCAATTTTCCCCATGTGGTGTTCAAGGATGGCTATGGCATGCGCCGCTTGGTGGCCGAGGAATTTAGCCGCCGAGGCTTGTCTTGGCAACCCGCCCTAGAACTCAACACCCCTGATGCGTTTATTGCCGTCATCCGCGAAAGTGAAATGGTGGCTTTGCTGCCGCGCTCAGCGCTCAAGGAAGCGCTCCACGATCCCACCCTCGTGATTCGTGATTTAACCACGCCACCGCCCCCGCGTCAGGTGTTGGCCACTACCACCCGCGATCGCCTGACCTTACCGCCCGTTGCCCAATTGCTCACCTTGATCCGCCAGCAGGCTACCCATGAGTCCTCTCTTTCGTGATCTCCTGAAAAAAGTTGGCAGTGGTGCCCACACCCATAAGGATTTGACCCGTGCTGAGGCAGCCCTAGCGTTGCGACTGATGCTGGAACAGGTGGCAACTCCAGCCCAAATTGGCGCGTTTCTCATTGCCCATCGGATTAAGCGACCCACGCCGGAAGAGATGGCGGGAATGCTCGATACGTACAACGAGCTAGGTCCGAAAATTCCAGCGCTTGAGACCAGTCACCCAGTCATGATCCTCAGTCAACCCTACGATGGTCGCGATCGCACGTTTCCCCTGAGTCCTCTAACAGCATTGGTTTTGGCGGCTGCTGGACTGCCTGTCCTCCAACATGGGGGCGATCGCATGCCCACCAAGGAAGGCGTTCCCCTTATTGATCTATGGCGCTGCCTAGGGGTGGACTGGTCAACCCTGACCCTAGAACAAATCACCCATTGCCTAGAGCAAACAGGTTTAGGCTTTGTTTATCTGCCGCGGCACTTTCCTGCTGCCCAAGGGCTAGTCCCCTACCGTGAGCAAATTGGTAAACGCCCTCCCATTGCCACATTGGAACTCATCTGGAATCCTTACCAAGGGCGCAGTCACCTCGTAGCAGGGTTTGTTCATCCGCCTACGGAAGGGATCATGCGCGATGCCCTCTATCTCCACGGTGTTCACGAATTTACTACCGTCAAAGGCCTTGAAGGCAGTTGTGATTTGCCCCGCGAACGCACCGCCATTATTGGCCTAGCGCGTAACGGAGATAATCCTTGGCAACGCCTACGTCTGCATCCCCAAGAGTATGGCATGGCGAGCAGTAATGTGCCTTGGCCAGAGGAGACAACGACTGCTACAAAAATGATGGCTGCCGTTCTTGCCGCAGAAGAGCAGCCCCTCACCACCTCCGTGATCTGGAATAGTGGATTTTACCTGTGGCAGGGGGGCAAAGCCGATAGTCTCAATTCCGGACTCGCACTCAGCAGCGAACTCCTCCGCAGTGGTCGGGTGGCTCAACACTTACAGAAATTGCAAACCATACTGGAGAAGGTCTAGCGTGTTGCGGGAGCGGCTGCGCTTTAATTGGCAAGAGCTTAGCGGCAGTTTTGGGGATTTGGGTACGGATTTGCCCCTATTGGTCGGGATTATCATGGCTGCCCAGTTGGATAGTGCTAGCGTCTTCACTTTGTTTGGAGTGGCACAAATTCTCACGGGGGTACTCTATGGCCTTCCTATGCCGATGCAACCCCTCAAGGCCATGGCGGTTATTGTGATGACGGAAAAACTCAGCGGCTCCATCCTTTGGGCAGGAGGATTAATAGTGGGAGCGATGATGCTGGTGTTGACGCTCACAGGGATCCTGACCCGACTGGCTCGCTGGATTCCCCAACCGGTGGTGCGGGGCTGTCAATTGGGCTTGGGACTGTCCTTGGCCGCCGTTGCTCTCAAAACCTATTTACCCACGGGTGATGCCTTTGGTTATCTCCTAGGTGCCATCAGCTTTTTAATCTTGCTACTACTGCCGAAGGAACAGGGGGGACCCGCAGGCCTACTGGTGGTGCTGTTGGGCGTGGGCGTGGCTATGAGCCGGGTGCTGGCTGATCCGGAATTGCACTTAACTGTTGCTTGGCAGCTTCCCCACGTGCAGTCTTTAGAGCCTCAGGCCTTGATTCCCGGACTCCTGATATTGGCACTGCCGCAGTTGCCGCTGTCGATCGCCAATGCAGTGATTGCAACCCAGCAAACTGCCCACGATCTCTTTCCCGATCGCCCCCTCTCGATTCGCCAAATTGGCCTCACGTATAGCCTCACCAACTTGCTCCTGCCCTTCTTTGGTGGTGTCCCCCTCTGCCATGGCTGTAGCGGTTTAGCAGGACACTATGCCCTAGGTGCCCGCACGGGTGGGGCGGTGGTGATCTATGGCAGTCTCTACCTTGTCTTGGGTCTCTTCTTTGGTTCCAGTGTGGATAAACTGCTGAAAATTTTTCCTCTTTCGATTTTGGGGGTAATTCTTTTGTTTGAAGCGTGGGTACTCATGAGCTTTATTAAAGATCAAGCCCCCATGCCCGAAAATTGGATGATTACCCTCTTGGTGGGGGCGATCGCCCTCAGTGTGCCCCAAGGCTTCTTAGTGGGCACCCTCGTTGGTACAACTCTGTACTACCTTGGCAGAAAAATGCCCCTACAACTGTCCTAGCTTTCTAGGCCAGACCAAATTCCTGCAATGCTGGCCAAAAATTGCGATTCTCATGGCCGGGCTGGCTGAGCTTCACAAGGGCAAAGCGTTGTAGGGGAGTCAGAGCCGCCCATTTCTCCACCGTCAGGCTGTGGTGGGATACCTTGGTCAGTTGTTGTTGCACGGTCTCTGGCAGTTCGGTGGTGATGTCCCAAGGATAGGGTTGGGGAATCTCTAAATCACTGGGGGGGGCACCATGATTGTGGGTCACCCAATCTCGCAGTTGTTGGCGATAGTGTGCCTGATCTTCTGGAGTGTCACAGGGAGTCACCACAAGCCATTGCCGCTGCTCTTGGGAGAGTTGATGCCAGTGGAGCAACTTCAGCTTGACCCCACACAGATCCAGCTTGTAGCGAACAATCATTGGAATACAGCGCAATGAAGCCGTGAACTCAGCTTCAAAGTCAAAAAAGTAGGACATTGATAGTCATAACCCTCCACAGGGAATTGGATTCTATCATTGCTTGAGAGCAATACCACTTTCCTGCACGGTGGGGGTATAGGGCGTCTGTCGCAATTTTAAGGGCAGCACCTGCACCGCACAGGCTTTGAGTTCTGGCTGCTGCGACACTGGACAGGCAATGGGGTGGGTCAGTTGGTTTGCCTCACCACTATCGGCAAAGAGAAAGCCCCAGTGCATAGGCACAAAGAGGGTTCCCGGACGAATTGCCTTGGTGAGGATGACCGGCAGGCACACTTGACCGCGGCGCGATCGCACCTCTACCCAATCCCCGTCTTTGAGATGCAAGTTTGCGGCATCGTCGGGGTGCATTTCCACAAAGGGATCGGGGTGCATTTTTTGAATTTTGGCAATGCGACCGGTACGGGTTTGCGTGTGCCAGTGACCGTAGAGGCGACCCGTCGTCAGGGTAAAGCTGTAGATGTCATCGGTCGGTTCAGCCACCCCTTGACTATGAGCAAGGCAAAAACGTGCCCGTTGATCAGGGGTGTGAAATCGCCAATCGGTATAGAGGCGTTTGGGCTTACGGGCTTCTTCATCACTGGTACCCGCCGGGCAGGGCCATTGTAGAGCGCCTAAACGGGCTAATCGCTCGTGACTCAGACCCGATTGATCGCAGGGACGACCGGCAGTGAGTTGCACAAATTCGGCATAGACAGCAGCGGCATCGGCAAAGTTAAAGAGACGCTCATACCCCAAGCGGCGACCCACCTCGGCAAAAATTTCCCAATCGGCACGGGCAACCCCCGGCGGGGAGCGAAAGGCGGGGGCAAGGGTGACACGGCGCTCGGAGTTGGTCATGACACCGGTTTTCTCACTCCATTGAGCTGCCGGCAAAATCAAGTGGGCATAGGCTGCCGTCTCCGTGGGAAAGTAGGCATCCTGATAAACGGTAAAGGGAGATTTGAGAAAGGCCGCCTTGGCACGCTCTAAATGGGGGAAGCTCACCGCAGGATTGGTGGCAGCAATCCACAATAAGCCAACCTCCCCTCGTTCCAAACCTTCGACAATTTGCCAAGCGGTACGACCGGGGCGATCGCTAATTTGCCCTCGCGGCAGCCCCCAAAAGTCCTCCACCTCTTGGCGATGCTGGGGATTCGTCACTTGGCGATAGCCCGGCAGCAAATGGCTTAACCCCCCCGCTTCGCGTCCTCCCATGGCATTGGGTTGCCCTGTCAGTGAAAAGGGGCCACTCCCTGGGCGGCCAATTTGCCCCGTCAATAGGTGGAGGTTAATGAGACAGCGGGCTTTCGCCGTCCCTTCAGCGGATTGGTTAATGCCCATTGACCAGAGGGAGAGTACTGCTTGGGCATGACCCCAATAGCGAGCTGCCTGTTCGAGATCGCCTTGAGCAATGCCACACCGTTCTGCCACCCATTCTGGGGTGTAGGCTGCTAGCAGCTTTACATACTCGGCAAAGCCCTCAGTACACTCCTCAATGAACTCCGCATCGATCTGTCCCCATTGCAGCAGCAGGTGGCCAATGCCGTGGAGCAAGTCAATGTCGGTACCTGGTCGAATCGCAAGGTGGAGATCTGCGACTTCTGCTGTGGGGGTGCGCCGCGGATCCACAACAATCAACTTGACGCGGCGATCGCGCTTGTGGTGGTTGCGCAGACGATTAAAGACAATGGGGTGGCATTCAGCAGTATTGGTGCCAATCAAAAAGGCACAATCGGTGGCCTCTAAATCGTCGTAGCAGCAAGGCGGACCATCGGCACCGAAGCTAGCCATGTAGGCAGACACCGCCGAGGACATGCACAAGCGGGAATTGGCATCAAAGTTGTTTGTACCGAGGCACCCCTTCAGGAGTTTCTGTGCCACGTAGTAGTCTTCGGTTTGAAATTGCCCGGAACCGTACATACAAATGGCGTCAGCCCCCTGCTGACGGCGCACCCATTCGATGCGTTCCACAAGGCGGGTCATGGCCTCGTCCCAAGAAATTACGGTAAAGGGCTGATCCAGTCGCTCTCGCCAGAGGGGATAGGCCAAGCGATCGCGATCAAGGGCTTCCAAAATCGTTGCCCCCTTGACACAGACCATGCCTTGGGAGGAGGGATGCTGGCGATCGCCGCGAATTTTATAGCTCCCCTTACCTTGGGGGACTGCTTCCAAGCCACAACCGACGCCGCAGTAGGGACACAGGGAGGACACAGGCTCAGTTGGTTCAGGCACCGAACGGCCTTTTTCCTCAATCCGTAGGGATTCACAGGGACAGCACCTGACCCCTTGCTCCGAGGAAATGATCAGATCCGCTGTGGCATCACCATGGAACAAAAGCTGCTGCCCCGGAAACACCACCCGTTGCCACGTGGGCTGATTTGACAAGTAAATCTGCTGAATGCTGTCGCTAGTGTTGCGGTAGTAGCAGAGGTAACGACTGGACTGGACGGCCAACGAGCCAACCCGTGGGGTACTCATACTCTCTCTAGTGCCCAAACCGCGTGTACAAAAAGTCAACTACTTGGTTGCGGAGATGGTAGTACTGCGGATCCTCAAGGAGTTGCGATCGCCGCCGTGGCCGCGGAAAAGGAATTTTCAAAATATCGCCAATGCGAGCGGCAGGGCCATTGGTCATCATCACCACTCGATCCGCTAGGTACAGCGCTTCATCAATGTCGTGGGTAATCATCAATACCGTCAGGCGGTGGCTGCGCCAAATTTTCAGGAGTTCATCCTGCAACTCCTCTTTGGTAATGGCATCGAGAGCACCAAAGGGTTCGTCTAAAATCAACACTTCAGGGCGAATCGCAAGGGCACGGGCAATGGCCACCCGCTGTTTCATCCCCCCCGAAAGTTGGGCAGGGCGCTTATGGGCAGCCGCCGTAAGTCCCACCAGTTCCAAATGCTCCTCCACAATTTGGCGGCGCCGTTGCCGAGTCTTCTGCGGATAAACCGCCTTCACTGCCAGCTCGATGTTCTGGTAGGCGGTCAACCAAGGCAGCAGCGCATAGTTTTGAAACACCATCATGCGATCAGGCCCCGGACGACGCACAGGCACGCCATTGAGGGTAATTTCCCCTTGTGTTGGCGCTGTAAAACCCGCAACCATATTCAGGAGGGTGGTTTTGCCACAGCCAGAATGGCCAATGAAACAAACAAATTCCCCACTACTCACCTCAAGGTGAATGTCCTCCAGCACCACATGGGTGCCATTGGCACTAGGGTAAGACTTGCTCACCCCTTCAATACGCAGGTGTTGGGTAGCAGTCAGGCGAGGGTCAAGACGATAGAGGGTTTCCATAGGGTGCGATTCGGTAAAGGACAAAACTTAAACCGCAGCAACTGCGGATGGGTCAACGGTTCGGATGTCAAGGGCACGACGGATAGTCGCCGCTTCAATGTAGGCCAACGGATTGTCGGGGTCAAAGAGGCGTCCATCAAAGAGGGCAAATGTACAGCGGTCTGGCTCGTTATCGAGCACCTTGAGATCCCGTGCTGCTGCCCCAAAGAGATCAGCTCGCCGTACTTGCTCGACAATTTCCAGCCAATTCTTGGGAAAGGGTGTGAGTTGCCAGCGTGCCAACTGGGTCATGATCCACAGCCCCTCCAATCGCCCAGGACAGGGGGAGCGATCCACATAGAACTGGTGAAAACGGGGTTGAAAAGCAGCAGCAATGCCATCTCCCCAATCGAGGGGATCAACAAACCCCGCATAGGCATCCTCAGGGGTGCAGCCGACATACTCTGGGCGACACAACAGTTGGGCAATTTCGGCGCGATGCTTGATGGTGTCACAGTATTCGCAGGCTTCGATCAATGCCTTGACCAGCGCTAAATGCTGCTGCGGGTTGGCCTCAACCCAATCGGGACGCATACCCAAGACTTTTTCTGGATGCCCCGGCCAAATGTCCAGATCCGTTGCCACAACCACCCCAATACCTTCGCGCACTGCATGGGAATTCCAAGGTTGACCGACGCAAAAGCCACTGATGTGGCCGGCCTTGAGGTGATAGACCATTTGGGGCGGTGGAATCACCAACAACTCGACATCGTAATCGGGGTCAATGCCGGCGGCTGCCAGCCAGTACCGCAGGAGTAAGTTGTGCATTGATGCGGCATGAACCACACCAAAGCGGGGGCGATCGCCCGTGCGCTGAATATAGGCGCGCAGATCTTCAGCCGTTTTCACCCCCTGCTGCCACAACTGGCGACTAAAGGTGATGGCATTGCCATTGCGACTCAGCACCAAGGAAGTCATGAGGGGTTGGGGGGGTTGACCATTTAGCCCCAACGTCATCGCCAAGGGCATAGCCGCCAACAGTTGAGCGCCCGTCAAGCGACCCGTGATCACCCCCATCACCAAGTCCTGCCAGCTTTCTTCGCGATGCAGCGTCACCGGCTCCAAGCCATACTTCGCAAAGAAGCCCATTTCCTTGGCAACAATCAGCGGCGCACTGTCCATCAGGGGCATAAAGCCAAGGGTCAGGCCTGCTGGCACTGTTGGCGCAGCCGTGGGCACCTCCAAAGGCGGGCGGCGGCGTTTCTGTTGATTGAGAAACGCAATCATCTCATTGCGCAGGCCATAGTAGCTGGGATGGTTGAGCACATCGTGGCGATTGCGGGGGCGGGCAAAGGGAATTTTGAGAATTTGGCCAATGTGGGCTTCAGGGCCATTGGTGAGCAGCACCACCCGATCCGAGAGCAGCAGCGCTTCATCCACATCGTGGGTCACCATAATGCAAGTGGTTTCGCTGCTTTGGCACACCTGCATTAATTCGTCCTGGAGCGATCCGCGGGTCAGGGCATCGAGGGCACCAAAGGGTTCATCCAGCAAAAGGACTTGAGGATCAATGGCAAGCGCGCGGGCGATCGCCACCCGTTGCTTCATCCCCCCCGACAATTGGGCAGGGAATTTATCTCTGGCTTGACTGAGATGGACTTGTTGCAGGGCTGCCTCCACCCGTGCCCGCTGTTCACTTTTACTGAGGTGGGGCAACACTGACGCCACCGCCAAGGCCACATTCTGGTACACCGTTTTCCAAGGCAGCAGTGAATAGTTTTGGAACACCACCATGCGATCGGGCCCTGGCTGAGTCACCTGCCGTCCTGCCATTACCACACCGCCACTGGTAGGCCGCTGAAACCCGGCAATGATATTCAACAGGGTGGACTTGCCACAACCGGAGTGACCCACAAGGGAAATAAACTCCCCTTTTTGGATTTCGAGGTGAATATTCTTCAGGGCAATGTAGCGATCGCCCCCCGGCAGATCAAAGACCTGATCCACATGGTCAATTTCAATGAAAGGCAAAGACTTGGCCATAGGGCTAATCAACCTAACGTTCAAGACAATCAAGACAATTGAGGAAAATTGGCGCTCAAGGGAATTAAGAGTGCACCTCTTCGCCGTGGCTAAGCAAGCGACCTACAAAGGCCACCGAGCGATCCAAGACCAAGCCGACAATGCCCACGTAGATCACGGCAACGATAATTTCACTGACTAGGGAGCTGTTCCAAGCATCCCAAATAAAGAAGCCAATGCCGACACCGCCAATGAGCATCTCCGCCGCCACAATCGCCAACCACGACAGACCAATACCAATCCGCAGCCCCGTAAACACATAGGGCACCGTTGCTGGCACGAGAATATTCAGGAAATAATCCTTGCGAGAGAGCCGCAACACCCGTGCCACATTTTTGTAATCCTTGGGAATTTGCTGTACACCGACAATCGTGTTGATGATAATCGGCCAAATTGCCGTAATAAAAATCACAAAAATCGCTGCTGGTTCATTGTCCCGCAGAGCCGCAAGGGAAATGGGCAACCAAGCAAGGGGCGGCACTGGACGCAATACCTGCAGAATAGGATCCACTGCATCGTAGAGCACCCGGCTAGAGCCAATCAGCATTCCTAGCCCTACCCCAATAACTGCTGCCAAGGAAAAGCCAATAGCCACCCGCCGCAGACTGGTGAGAATTTGCCACCCCAATCCCACATCGGTACCACTCCCTTGATAAAAGGGATCAATGATCAACTCCCAAGTGTCAGTAATAACAGTCAGGGGCGCTGGTAAGCGGAGCAAACCTGCCATGCAGACAAATTGCCAAATCACCAAAAAGCACAGTACCCCCACACCGCCCAATATCACCTTGCGGAATACCTGCGAACGTTTTAAGCCCTTTAGCCAGCGGTGCCACCGCGGACGACTCAAACCAAGAGAACGACTTGCCATTGTTTTCTTCCTTCTGAGTTACGGTGGAAATCTACACTTTCTTGAGTTCCAACTTGCTCAAGTAAGCTTGGGGATTTTGGGGATCAAAGGCCACACCATCAAAGAACGTTTCCACTCCTCGTGACGTGGTTGTGGGGATTTCTGCGGCGGGCACCCCCATGGCTTTAGCCGCTTCGCGCCACAGATCTTCGCGGTTCACTTTTTGAATGAGGGCTTTGGTGTCTGTATCCGCAGGCAAATACCCCCAGCGAATATCCTCCGTCAGGAACCACAGCTCATGGCTTTGGTAAGGGTAGGAGGCATTGTCTCGCCAGAACTTCATCGCTAGATTAGGGTTATCAAAGGTGCGGCCATTGCCAAAGTCAAACTTGCCGAGGGAGCGATCCAGAATATCCTGCTCAGGTACCTTGAGCCATTGCCGCTGAGCAATCAGTTTCACCATTTCTGGTATATTTTCAGGCTGGTCGCACCACTGTTGGGCTTCCATTACAGCCATCAACAGAGCTTTAGTGGCCTTCGGATGCTGATCAACCCAATCCGCCCGCAAAGCCAAGGATTTCTCTGGGTGATCCTGCCAAAATTCACCTGTGGTAATCGCACCAACCCCCACCTTTTGATTCACCGTTTGTTGGGGCCATGGCTCACCCACACAGAAGGCTTCCATGGTTCCCGTTTTCATATTGGCCACCATTTGCGGCGGAGGCACAACAATCACAGAAACGTCCTTCTCAGGATCAATGCCGCCGGCCGCCAGCCAGTAGCGCATCCACAGATCGTGGGTACCGCCCGGAAATGTCACTGCCACTTTGATCTGCTCTTCCTGATTCTGGGCACGCCGTTCAGCTCGCGTCTTTGCAAAAGCCTCCTTCAGGGGGCTACTGTCCGTGCTGATATTCAAATCTTTGTAAGCATTGGCCAAGACAATGCCCTGACCGTTTGTGTTCAACCGTGCCAAAATATACATCGGCACTTTTTTGCCACCCGTAATGGTTCCCGCCGTCATCAGGTAGGGCATGGGTGTCAGGATGTGGGCACCGTCAATCCCGCCGCCGGCTGAACCCAGTACCAAGTTGTCACGGGTAACGCCCCAAGAAGCTTGCTTTACGACTTCCACATCCGGCATGCCGTATTTGGCAAATAAGCCTTTTTCCTTAGCAATAATCAGAGGCGCCGCATCCGTCAGAGCAATAAAGCCGAGTTTTGCAGTGGTTACCTCCGGGGTTTCTGCGATTGTTGTGGGCTGCGCAACTTGACCCGTTTGTTGCTGGTTACTACAGCCATGGGCAATAAGAGTAGCAGCGGTGGTGGCAGCAGCGGTAACGAGAAAACGACGACGAGAAAGATTAGCCATAGGTTGAGAGTTCCTGAATTAACTAAATCAACAACAGAAAGCAAGACTAGGAAACCACCATGACCACGGATGGCGTGGTTGGAGGTGGTGATGTTTCCTGAATGGGTTGTGCCCCAAAGTGGTCGATCAATAGTTGCCGCAGCAACTCTGGCAGCTCGTCACAGGGAATGCCTTTCTTGACACAAGTCCCTAGCTTCGCATCCTTGCCCACTTTGCCGCCCATGTATAAATCCACAGCATCCACCGTTTCGCCATTGCGACGAGTTTTGGTGCCCATGAGGCCAATATCGGCCACTTGCGGTTGACCACAGGAATTGGGGCAGCCGGTCCAGTGAATGCGTACTGGTTGAGGTACCACCAGTTGCTGATCGAGCCAGCGGGCAAGGGCGAGGGCACGATTCTTGGTTTCAATGAGGGCAAAGTTGCAAAATTGTGCTCCTGTACAGGAAACAAGGGCACGCTCTAGGGGCGGGGGTTCAGGCCGAAACTTACTGAGGAGAGGTTCGCGCAGCAGACTTGGTAAAACAGCGTCAGGTACATGGGGAATGATCACATTTTGCTCCACGGTGAGCCGCACTTCCGACTGCCCATAGACTTGAGCTAGGCGAGCCAACTCATAGAAATCAGCGGCATAGAGTCGCCCCACGGGTACATGCAGTCCCACATAGTTCAACCCCCGCTGTTTTTGGCGATGCACCCCTAGATGATCTCGCTTGTCCCAGTCAATTTCATCCTTGGGTGCCGCACTGAGGAGTTCAAAGGGGAGCTTAGCTGCTACGGCTGCTCGGAATTTCTCGATCCCCCACTCATCAATCAGCCACATCAGACGCGCTTTTTGGCGATTCCCCCGCAGGCCATGATCCCGGAAAATTTCAAGGATTGCCCGCGACAGTTGAATCACGGCGTCGTCAGGGGGAACCCACGCATCAAGGGGAATAGCGGCAGCGCAGCGACGAGCCGAGAAGAACCCTCCCACCAAAACATTGAAGCCCAAGCGCTGGTCTCGATAGGCAGGTACGAAGGCCACATCGTTGATTTCGGCATGGACAGAGTTATCCCGCCCCCCTTCAATGGCAATGTTGAATTTGCGGGGAAGGTTGCTAAATTCGGGGTTCCCTTGACCATTGTTGGTGATCATCGCCTGCAATTTCATAATCAGGGGGCGAGTATCAATGAGTTCAGCCGCATCAATGCCCGCCACAGGAGAGCCGGTGAGATTGCGCACATTGTCCATGCCAGATTGCACCGAGGTGAGGCCACAGGCTTGCAGCCGCCCTATGATTTCGGGAATATCCTCAATGAGCAGACCCCGAATCTGAATGTTTTGACGGGTGGTGATGTCACCATTGCCGTTCTCGCCATAGCGATTCACAATTTCGCCAAGGGTTCGCAGTTGTTGACTGGTGAGAATGCCATTGGGTACCCGCAGCCGCATCATGAACCTGCCGGGGGTGACGGGACGAAAGAAAATCCCAAGCCACTTGAGGCGGACATCGCGGTCGGCTTCAGGAATGTTTTCCCAGCCCATGGCTGCGAATTTCTCTAGCTCTTGTTTAACCGCTAAGCCATCTTTTTCTTTTTTAATGGCTTCAATTTTGTTGCTCACGGTTGTTGCCCTTGTCTTTAACGGGTTCCTTGAAACCCCAATTTAGGCACCTGAACCATGAACATTTGTAAATTTTGCTACATTTTTCTTGGTTCTATACAGTTTTTGTATTAAAAGTATGCTGAAACCGTATCTAATGGTAGTGCCGGTGCAGGGTATTGAACTTGACTAAACAACCCAAACAGTTAAAACTGCTCCATAACAAGATGACATCCCGTTGAGGTAGCTAACACTTTTAGAGAAAAGTTGCCGTTGACAATGAATTAAGCAATAAATAAAAAGCTGCACCCTGAGATTAGCCCTAGTTAGGATGCAGCACGAAATGCTCTATGGTCGGTAATTTTCCAGAGGGAGGCGCCTAAGTGCCAGAAGTCCAAGAGTTCATGTACTCCACTTGTTCCGGAGTGAGGGTGTCAATGGCAATGCCCATGGCTTGGAGTTTCAAACGGGCAATTTCTTGATCCACTGCTGCGGGAATGGGGTGGATACCGGCAGCCAATTGACCTTTATTTTTGACGAGATATTCACAGCCAAGGGCTTGGTTGGCAAAGCTCATGTCCATGACACTGGCGGGGTGGCCTTCAGCAGCCGCAAGGTTAATCAGTCGCCCTTCGCCCAAAACAATGATGGACTTGCCACTGGGAAGAATATACTCTTCGGTGAAGTTGCGCACAACGCGGACTTCTTTGGCAAGGTTTTTTAGGGTGGCGAGGTCAATTTCAATGTCAAAGTGACCGGAGTTGGCTACCATGGCACCGTCTTTCATGACGGCAAAGTGCTCGGCGCGAATCACATGCTTATTGCCGGTGACGGTAATAAAGATATCGCCAAGGGGGGCAGCTTCCAGCATGGGCATGACACGGAAGCCATCCATGACCGCTTCAATCGCCCGCACGGGATCAATTTCTGTCACAATCACATTGGCACCCATGCCCCGTGCCCGTAGGGCTGTCCCTTTACCGCACCAGCCGTAGCCAGCAACAACAACTGTTTTACCCGCAAGGAGAATGTTCGTGGCGCGGATGATGCCATCGAGGGTGGATTGACCGGTGCCATAGCGGTTGTCAAAGAAGTGTTTGGTGTCGGCATCGTTGACGTTAATGGCGGGGAAGGTGAGAACGCCCTCGCGGAACATGGCTTTGAGGCGAACAATACCAGTGGTGGTTTCTTCGGTGGTGCCAATAATGTCGCTGAGTTGGTGTTGGCGTTCTTTGACAAGGGTGGCGACCACATCACAGCCGTCATCAATGATGATGTTAGGACGGTGATCAAGGGCAATGTTGACATGGCGCATGTAGGTGGTGGTGTCTTCCCCTTTTTTGGCAAAGACGGGAATGCCGTAGTTCACCACTAGGCTAGCGGCCACATCGTCTTGGGTGGAGAGGGGATTACTGGCAATGAGAACTGCGTCAGCACCGCCGGCTTTGAGGGCGATCGCCAGATTGGCGGTTTCTGTGGTCACATGGCAGCAGGCAGCCAAGCGAATACCGGCAAGGGGCTTTTCTTTTTCAAAGCGATCGCGAATTTGCCGCAGGACTGGCATCTCCCGACTAGCCCATTCAATCCGCTGCTGTCCTAAGGGGGCAAGACTCAAGTCTTTGACATCGTGACGAACAGGGGCTTCAGGCTTAATCGGAGAAGACACCATACTGCGGTTCCTTGAAAAAGGTTACGGCTCCCCATTATACGCAAGAATTGCCTAGGGAGAATTTTTCCGCAGTGCCCAACTGGTAACCGTGCCGCCGGGGAGTACGGGCAAATTTACGGTAGCAATTTCCAAGAGATGCCCCTTGCGATTGCGAAACTGAAAGGCACAAATATCTACCCCCACAGGTTGACAGCCCATCAGTTCGCTGTAGCCTTGGCTGAGGAGATAGGCCACAATCGGCGTTGTTGTTGTGGCGTTCAGCATGGCAGGATTAACGACCGGTTGCCAACCACGATCAATCAGGCGTTGGCGGGCATCGGCATAACTCATCCCTTGACGTAAACGGGGCAATCGCTGCGCAAGGGCACCCGGCGCAACCCCTACCCCTGCTGCAATCAAGCCGAGAGCAACCAAGCGTTTCAGCAGCACCATAGCAATTGCTAATTAAGAGCTAGAGCTAGCTCCTATACCTTGCAAAGATAACCTTTATGCAGGTTTGGCACTGCCGATGCAGCTTAGGCACCCACCGCTTCCTTGGCGGCGTAGAGTACTTCCACTGTGATCTCAGTAATGCCCTGTTCACGGGCAAATTTCTCAGTGTTGCGTTTCACCTTGCCGCGCACAAAGCCCGGAATCTTGTTCAATTCTGCCAAGCCCTCGGCTGTCCAAGTCAGGTCTGAGTCGGCAGAGAGGGTTTTGTGAATGACTTCCTTGGTGTCGTGGCCGCCAAAAATCTCTAGCAGGTGGTCTTCCATACCCAAGGTAAAGGAGTTGTAAATTAAATCCACCAGTTGATTGGTGCCTTCGTAGCCCAAGAAGGGGCGATAACCCACGGGAAAGTCTTGGATGTGGATGGGGGCAGCAATGACGCCACAGGGAATGTTGAGACGTTTGCCGACATGGCGTTCCATTTGGGTGCCAAAGATGGCAGCAGGTTCTACGCGGGCGATCGCGTCCCCAACCACCGTGTGGTCATCGGTAATCAGCACCTCATCACAAAAGCCAGCGACCTCAGCGCGGAACCAGTCGGCATCGTATTTACAGTAGGTGCCTGCCCAAACCACGTGGATGCCCATTTCCCGGCTGAGGATTTTCGTCATGGCTGCGGCATGGGTATTGTCACCGAAGACAACAGCTTTTTTGCCAGTGAGGTTTTGGCAGTCGATCGAGCGAGCGAACCAAGCGGCTTGGGACACTTCCCGTGTTTGGTGTTCGATAAAGGCTTCATAGTCAACGTTGGCGCCTTGAGCATTCAGAACCGCTTGAATGGCACGAATACAGCGAGCCGTTTCTACCACGCCCATCGGGGTAATGCTGACGCTAGGCAGGCCAAATTCGGTTTCTAGGTAGCGGGCGGTGAGACCGCCAATTTCTCGATAGGGGACAAGGTTAAACCACGCTTGGGGCAGTCGGGCAAGGTCGTGGACGCTGGCACCGGCAGGAATGACAAGATTCACCTGAATGCCAAGATCGGCCATGAGTTGCTTCAGTTCGCGGCAGTCGTGCTGGTTGTGGAAGCCAAGGGTGGTGATGCCGATGATGTTGACACTGGGCGTCGGGGTTTTAGTTGTCACCAATGTGCCTTGGCGGCGGGCTTTGTCAATGTAGAATTGCACAATTTGCTCAAGGGTGCGATCGGCGGCTTGCAATTCATTGACCCGATAGTGATTCACGTCTGCCAAAAGGACATCGGCCGTGGTGCTGAGGCTGGCGCGTTGGACAAAATTTTGTAAGTCTTCTTGGAGGATGCTGGAGGTGCAGGTGGGGGTGAGCACAATTAAATCAGGGTGCTCTTCAGTGTCCTTGCGAGTGATATTGTCCACCACTTTTTCTTGGGAGCCGCGGGCGAGGACATGGCGATCGACAATACTGGCGGTCACAGGGGTAAAGTCGCGCTCTCGCTCGAGCATTGATCGCATGACGTTGAAGTAGTCATCCCCAAGGGGCGCGTGCATAATGCCATGAACATTCTTGAAGGAACTGGCAATGCGCAGGGTACCAATGTGAGCCGGTCCTGCATACATCCAGTAGGCAAGTTTCATCGCGTCAACTCCTTGGGCGAAGGCATTTTGATGTCCGATCGCGATCGTAGCGAGGCCGTTCCCTTCCCTCGACAAAACGTTGCAAAACTTGAAGGAAGGGAGAATGCAGCTTAACATACCAACATCTTTCCCCTCTCCCCTAAAATTGATAGATACTGCAATTGCGATTCAGTTTGCCCCTTTTTAAGGACACGCGCGCATGGTTGCTTGCGAATTTAGCCCTGGTCTTGACGGTATTCCTGTTGCTCAATCGGCCATTAGTTATGTGGATGGCCAAGCCGGTATTCTTGAGTACCGCGGTGTCCCGATTCAGGAGCTAGCGGAAAAAAGCACGTTTTTGGAAACTGCGTTTTTGTTGATTTGGGGCTACTGGCCGACCAAGGAAGAATTGGAGGCGTTTGAACACGACATTACCTACCATCGCCGCGTTAAATACCGCATTCGCGACATGATGAAATGCTTTCCTGACAGTGGCCACCCCATGGATGCCCTTCAGGCCTCAGCGGGAGCCTTGGGACTGTTTTATTCGCGGCGGGCACTCGACGATCCAGAGTACATTCGGGCAGCGGTGATCCGCCTTTTGGCCAAAATCCCAACCATGGTGGCGGCGTTTCAACTGATCCGCAAGGGGAATGATCCGGTCATGCCCTGTGATGAGCTGGACTATGCGGCCAACTTTCTCTACATGCTCAATGAGCGACGTCCTGATCCCTTTGCAGCACGGGTGTTTGATATTTGCCTGATTCTGCATGCCGAGCACACGATGAATGCCTCCACCTTCTCGGCACGGGTGACGGCCTCCACATTGACGGATCCCTACGCCGTGGTTGCTTCGGCGGTGGGTACCCTTGCCGGCCCCCTTCATGGCGGCGCCAATGAAGATGTGATCAATATGCTCGAAGAAATCGGCAGTGTCGAGAATGTGCGTCCCTATGTAGAAAAGTGCGTTCGCAATAAGACAAAAATTGCTGGGTTTGGTCACCGCGTGTATAAGGTCAAAGATCCCCGCGCCACAATTTTGCAGAAGCTGGCAGAACAGTTGTTTGATAAATTTGGGGGCGATCGCTACTATGACATTGCCCTGAAACTGGAGGAGGTGGTGGGCGAGTACCTGAGCTACAAGGGGATTTATCCCAATGTGGATTTTTACTCGGGTCTGGTCTATCGGCGCTTGGGGATTCCCAGTGATCTGTTTACGCCGGTGTTTGCGATCGCCCGCGTTGCCGGTTGGCTAGCCCACTGGAAGGAACAATTAGAGGCCAATCGCATCTACCGTCCCACTCAGGTCTATACGGGTGCCCACAATCAACCCTATGTGCCCATTGAAGAGCGCGGCCGTCGCACCTAAATTCCCCCCCCCTGAAGACAGCCCTTTTCTGAAAATGGATATAGATCTAAGAAATCAAATGCTCTCCTGCACTTGCTCTCACAGCCTTGAGCCTGTTCCATCCTTGGGAAAAGGGCTGTAAGCTGCTTTATAGTGGCGGTATCCTTGTGGAGTTTCTGATGGCAAAGGCAAAATCAAGCAAACGGCAAGCAGCAAAAACGTCAAAAACATCAAAAGCGTCGAAATCCACTCCATCAACCTCGACGCAGCAGGTAGCAACCGTTGCGCCTGAACCCACCCCTGTGGATCCCGCCAGTCTTACCTACGAGGCGGTGATTGGCCTAGAGATTCACTGCCAACTGAGTACCGAAACAAAAATTTTCTCGTCTAGCTCGACCCAGTTTGGCGCACCCCCGAATACCAACATTGATCCAGTGTGTTTAGGCTTGCCGGGGACACTCCCCGTGTTGAATGAAAAGGTTCTCGAGTATGCCGTAAAGGCGGGCTTAGCCCTGAATTGTCAGATCGCCCCCTACAGCAAATTCGATCGCAAGCAGTATTTTTATCCTGACTTGCCGAAAAACTATCAAATCTCCCAGTACGACCTGCCCATTGCCCAGCATGGCTATCTAGAGATTGAATTGGTGGATGAAAACGGCACCGCCCGTCGCAAAAAAATTGGTATTACTCGGTTGCACATGGAAGAAGATGCGGGCAAGCTGGTGCATGCGGGGAGCGATCGCCTGTCTGGCTCCACCTACTCCCTTGTGGATTTGAACCGCGCCGGTGTACCGCTTGTTGAGATTGTCTCCGAGCCAGATTTGCGCACGGGTCAAGAGGCTGCCGAATATGCCCAAGAACTGCGACGCATCCTCCGCTACTTGGGGGTTTGCGATGGCAATATGCAGGAGGGATCACTACGCTGCGACGTCAATATCTCGGTGCGGCCGGTGGGCAGCAACACCTTTGGCACCAAGGTCGAGATTAAGAACATGAACTCCTTTAGTGCCATCCAACGCGCCATTGACTATGAAATTGAGCGGCAAGTGGCGGCCGTCAAAGCCGGTGAACCGATTGTTCAGGAAACCCGCCTCTGGGATGAGGCCACTCAGCAAACGCGAACCATGCGGGTCAAGGAAGGCTCCAGTGACTACCGCTACTTTCCTGAACCCGATCTCGGCCCGATTGAAGTCAGTGCTGAGCAACTGGCGGCATGGCGTGCGGATCTACCTGAACTGCCGGCGCAAAAGCGTCACCGCTACGAAACCGAGTGGGGCTTACCACCGCAGGATGCTCGTGTGCTCACCGATGAGCGAGCCGTTGCCGAATACTTTGAAGCCACCGTTGCCGCCGGGGCACCCCCGAAATTGGCGGCCAACTGGATCATGGGGGATATTACTGCCTATCTCAAGGAACAAAAGCTGGCGATCGAGACCCTGCCCCTGAAGCCCGCCGAATTGGCAGAACTGATCCAACTCATTGAGGCGGGCACCATCAGTAGCAAAATGGCCAAGGATCTGCTGCCGGAATTACTGGCTCAAGGCGGCTCCCCAAAAGCCTTGGTGGAGAAAAAAGGCCTCAGCCAAATTTCTGATGTTGCCACCTTAGAGGCAATGATTGATGAAGTGCTAGCGGCCCACCCCAATGAACTGGAGCAATACCGCGCTGGCAAGACAAAACTTCAGGGCTTCTTTGTTGGCCAAATCATGAAGAAAACAGGAGGGCGAGCCGATCCGAAGTTAACCAATCAACTCTTGGCCAAAAAGCTAAACGCTAGCGGTTAGGGCACGGCGCAGCGTCGGTAAGAGGTGGGCAATGAGCTGTTCGGGATAGACCCCCAAGGAAGTGGCTTCTCGTTCGGCTTCAAGGCCAGCTTGGGCATGCCACCAAACCCCACAATAGGTGGCGCTGAGGGCCTCCTGCTGTGCCAAAAGACCGCCCATGAGACCTGTAAGGACATCGCCACTGCCCCCTCGGGCAAGGGCCGGCGTACTGTGGGGGTTGATCCAGAGGTCACCACTGGGAGAAGCAATGGCTGTGCGTGCGCCCTTGAGAAGAACAATGGCGTTGCTACGGGCGGCAGCGGTGGTCACTTGATCGAGGCGATCGCCCCCTGCTGTCACCAGATCTGGAAAGAGCCGCCGAAATTCGCCATAGTGGGGGGTCAAAATTGTGGCACTGGGCAGCGGCCACGGCGAGAGTGTCGCTAGGATATTCAAAGCATCGGCATCTAAGACAAGGGGTTGCCCTGTCCTGAGAACGGTTTCCACAACCGCCACTGCCTCAGGGGTTAGCCCCGGCCCACAGGCAATGGCTGAGAACTTGCTCAAGTCTAGGGTTTCCGGTAAGCGCGCGATCGCCCCCCTCGGTGTTTCGGGGCAGCCAACAACAATCGCATCGGGGACTCGTGAGAGTACAAGGGACTTCAGGGACTGGGGTACTGCCACCACCAACATTCCCACACCCGTACAGCGGGCGGCTAGGGTACTGAGGAGAATACTGCCGCCAAACTGGGCAGAGCCGCCAATGAGTAAAAGCTGTCCCTGTTGATACTTGTGGGTAATGGGCGATCGCGACAGGGGTAATTCTTGCCAACAGGAAGCATCTAAGCAATGTCGCCGAGACACAGTGGCCAACGCCGCTTCAATCACCGCCGAGGGAATATCAAAGGGGATGAGCACCCCCTGCCCCACCCAAGGCTGTGCCTCCTCCACCAGTAGCCCTCGCTTCCACAGTCCTAAACAGAGGGTGCGATCGGCCTGAATTGCTGTACCTAAAATTGCTCCCGTATCACTGTGTAGCCCCGAAGGCACATCAATGCTCACCCGTGGTTGTCGCCAAGTGTTGATCTGATCAATGGCAGCGGCAAGTTCACCCGTCAGTTGTCGCTCTAGGCCAAAGCCGAAAAGGCCATCCACGATTAGGTCAACCCCCTGCAACGCCTCCACCGTCTCCATAAAGGGAATACTGAGAAAGCGAGCGTAGCGGGCATGATCCGCCGTCAGGGGCTTCAGTCGCTCAAAGGGCTGCCAGACCTTCACCCCATAGCCCCGGTGCCATAGTTCCCGTGCCACCACCAAAGCATCGCCGCCATTGTGGCCGGGGCCTGCCAAGACACCCACATAGGAATACTTCAGCCTAGGAAAATGCTTCTGGAGAAAGTCACTGAGGCGTTGCCCCACCTTTTCCATGAGGGCAGGAACGGGGAGGCCGGCCTCGAATATCGCCGCCTCAATCGCTTGCATTTCAGCAGTGGTGACAATGACTGGAAATGGGGTTTTCATGGCTGTCCCACCCAACGCTGACCCAAGGGAACCGCTTGGCGAGCACCTGTGACTTGGGGCAGATTTCCCGGCAATCCCAACACATGCCAGTAGGCAAGAATGGCGAAGGCGATCGCCTCTTTTGCATCCACTGGTACCCCAGCAGCAGCAGTGGTTTCCACGGGGATTTCTCCTAAATGCACCTGAAGGCGCTCCCTGAGGAATCCATTGTGGGCACCGCCGCCACAGAGGAAGACCCGCTGTGGTTTTTGGGGCAAAAATTGGCGATAGCCCTCAACCATACTGCGAGCTGTAAATTCCGTTAGCGTCGCTAGGAGATCCGCAGGGGCTAAACCCGCTGCATCAGTGTGGCATCGCTGCCAAAACGGCACACCAAAGTATTCTCGCCCGGTGGACTTTGGCGGCGGCTGGTGAAAGAAGGGGTCTTGCAGCCAGCGATCCACCAATGGTTCGATAATTTTGCCCTGCCGTGCCCATGCGCCATCGGCATCATAGGTCAATTCACCCCCTGATAACTCTGTTACCGCCAGATCAAGCAAGACATTGCCCGGCCCTGTATCCCAACCCATGACCCCTTTGCCGTCGGGATCCTCTCGTTGAGGCGGTAGGTAGGTGACATTGCCGATGCCACCGATGTTTTGCACACAGCGAACTTCCGTAGGATGACTCAAAAGACACCAATCCACCCGTGGCACAAGGGGTGCCCCTTGACCACCCAAGGCAATATCCTGAGCACGAAAGTTAGCAATGGTGGTAATGCCCGTGCGCCAAGCAATCCAATCTCCTCGTCCCAGTTGCAGACTGTACCCCAAGCGATCGCCAGCAGGGGGGCGATGAAAAACCGTTTGGCCATGGGAGCCAATGAGATCTGCCCGTGGATAGCCCTGTTGAACAGTTTCCGCCGCAAGGGCAAAGGCCTCGGCGATCGCCTCATCCAACTCTGCCAATTCAGCAAGGGTCAAGGGGGTGTCACCACAGACCTCAAGAATCCGCTGCCGTAGGCTGTCTGGATAAGGCACCGTACAAAAATTCAGCACCTCTACTTGAAGGTCGCGATCGCCCCCCTGTAGCTCCACTAAAGCCGCATCAATGCCATCCACAGAGGTACCGCTCATCAGGCCAATGACTCGCATCGTCACCGCCTACAGCAGTTGATACTTGGTTTCCGCCAAGCGGTAGAGGGGGCGCCAAACAAGGCGGTTCGTCAGGACAACTAGTAACGACATCACTGCGGTTGCCGCCATTAGCAAAGGAAAATCACCTTGGACACTGGCTGCCGAGATGGTTGCCCCCAAGCCAAGGGTTTGCTCCGTGCGATTTTGAAATTCCACATACTCGCTGACAATGCTGGAGTTCCATGCTCCGCCTACCGCCGTAATAATGCCCGTAATCAAATAGGGAAAAATCCCTGGCAAAATCAGGGTACGCCAGCGTTGCCACCAAGGCAGTTGATATACGATGGCCGCTTCAAATAGCTCTGTGGGAATCGCTTGGGCACCGGCAATGACATTGAAGAGAATATACCACATCGTCCCCAGCATCATCAGCGCCACAGAACCAATTTCCAGCCCCCCGCCCACGCGAGTAAGGGTTAACAGCAGCACGGGAAACAAAGCCGTCGCCGGCACGGACGCCGCAATTTGAACAACCGGTTGGAGAATTTGAGCAGCACGGGGATTGCGACCGATCGCCACCCCGACAGGCACCGTCCACAGGAGGGATAGGGTCAAAGCCACAGCCACCCGCGTCGTCGTCAGCACAGCTCCTAGGCCAATCCGCTGCCAATCTTGCCAATTGACCGCAAACATTTGACGGAAAAAGGCAATCGCCCCCCAACCAACGAGCGCTGCAAAGATAAACAGGATGATGGCCGTGATCGGCCAACTGCGTTGGGCTTTCTCAGGTGCAAAGAATTGACGTGGCTGTTTTGGACGCAACTGCTCATCGAGGCCTTCCCAGAGGGGCGAAAAAACGTTCTGATGAAACGCTCGCAACGTGGGCGATCGCCGCAGGAAATCGAGGACAAAGGATTTAGGAACATTCTCCGCCTCGACTATTTCCATCTTGAATTTCTCGCCCCACGCAATCAGGGGACGCCACACCAAAACATCAACAATGATGATCACACTAATCAGTACCGCCAGACCGTAGGCCAAAGCGGCATAGTCCTGCTGGTTTGCTGCCTCCGCGAGGTAAGAACCCAATCCCGGCAAGGTAAACGTTTTCTCGCCAATGGTGAAGGACTCAATCGCCATCAGGAAAAACCAGCCCCCCGCCACTGACATCACACTATTCCAGATCAGGCCAATGGCACCCGCCGGCAAATCCAGCGTCCACACCTGCTGCCACCACCCTAGCCGATAAATTTTTGCCACCTCCCGCAGCTCCCGAGGCACGCTAATCAAAGACTGATAAAAGCTAAACGTCATATTCCAAGCCATCCCCGTGTAGATGAGAATGATGGCTGCCAGCTCCACCCCAAGACGGCTCCCCGGAAAGAGGGCAATCAGTGCCAGCACCACCCCCGGCAAAAAGGACAGCACGGGAATCGATTGCAGAATATCCAGCAGAGGCAGCAGGATTTTTTCGGCCGTGCGATTGTAGTAGGCAATGTAGGAATAGAGGATGCTAAACATCAAGGAGATGATGTAGGCAATCAGCATCCGCAAGAGGGTTTGAGCGGTGTAACTCGGCAGTACCCTTGGACTGAGCTGAATGGTAATCGTGGAATCGTACTTTCCTGTAAACTGAGCAGCAGTGTTGACAATCCAAAAGATCAGGGCAATCAAGGCCAGAATGATCAGCCCATCTTGCCATGTCCATGGACGACTCAGGGTCTGATTGTCGGGGGTTAGGGGACGTGCCATCGCGACCTCCAGAGGTCATCTCCACGAGGCAAATTATAGCCATCTCCGTTCCCCTAACTCAAAGTCAGTGTTGCCACAAAACTTAACTCCGAATGCAAGCTAGGACACCGCAGGATGCCTTAAAGGATGCCTATAGTGAGGGAAGGGTTGATTGCGCCTGCCCTCATGTCCTTCTCCTTTCGTCGTACGAAAATTGTCGCCACCATTGGCCCTGCCAGTCGCTCGCGGGACGTGATTCAGCAGATGTTGGCAGCGGGAATGAATGTGGCACGGTTAAATTTCTCCCACGGCGACTACAAGGATCACGCCGAAACCATTGCCCTGCTGCGACAAGTGGCCAATGAGGCAGCCACCCCCCTGACACTGCTGCAAGACTTGCAAGGCCCGAAGATTCGTGTTGGCCAGCTTCCTAAGGGGAGTATTGAGTTGGTGGAGGGGGAGCAAGTCAACCTCGTGCCGCTCGCTGAGGAAGAGACGCAAGGCATTGGCATTGATTATCCTTATCTCGCCGAAGAGGCGCAGCCGGGGATGCAGGTGCTCTTGGATGATGGTCTGTTGGAATTGGTGGTAGAAGCCGTTACGGGGCAAACGGTGACTTGCCGTGTCGTTCAGGGGGGCATGCTTAAAAGTCGCAAGGGGGTAAACCTGCCCGATCTAAATCTGCGGTTGCCGTCCCTAACCGATAAAGACAAACAGGATATTCAATTTGGTATTGAACAAGGAGTGGATATTATTTCCCTGAGTTTTGTGCGACGGGCTGAGGATCTCTGGGAATTACGAGAGTACTTAGCGGCTCACGGCGCCAGTGATATGCCCGTACTGGCCAAAATTGAGAAACCCCAAGCCGTGGAAAATCTCTCAGCGATTTTGGGGGTAGCCGATGCAATTATGGTTGCCCGCGGCGATCTTGGCGTGGAAATGCGGGTGGAGAAGGTGCCGCTGCTACAAAAGCAAATTATTCGCGAGTGCAACTACCGCAGTATTCCCGTCATTACGGCGACCCAAATGCTAGAGAGCATGATCCACAATCCCCGGCCGACGCGGGCAGAGGCCAGTGATGTTGCTAACGCCATTCTTGATGGTACGGATGCGGTGATGTTGTCGGGCGAATCTGCTGTGGGGGCTTTTCCTGTACAGGCGGTGAAGATGTTGGCGCGGATTGCAGCGGATGTGGAGCCGCACCTTGAGTTTGACAATATGCCCGCCTACCGCAACGATGAAACCCATGCCCTCGGCGAAGCCCTGACCACGATTACCCAAATCCTCGATCTGCGGGCGATCGCCTGCTTTACAGAAACCGGCTATACTGCCACGATTGCCTCTGGGGAGCGGGTCAAGCCCATGATTGTTGCCTTTACCGATCGCCCCCGTATTTATCACTGGATGAATTTGCTGTGGGGTGTGAAGCCGATTCTCTTGGAAACCCTGCCCCTGACCTTTGAAGGGATGATTTCAGTGGCTGAAAACCAACTGCGCGAGCGGGGCATTGTGACCGAGGGGGATAAAATTTTGATTTTGGGAGGCATTCCTGCCCAAACCCCCCAGGGAACGAACTTTATTAAGATTCATGGGATTGGGGCCTAGATGGGAACAGACAACCAAGCCTCCACGATCTAAGGACAAACGACATGTCATGATTCTCTTAGGTGGTGAGTAGGACTGTGAAACATCCGCTGAGGCCTTTTTATCCCCTTGGTCTGGCTGCTGTCCTTTTAGGGGGGGCTGTCGTTATTGCTGAGCGACCCGCCATGAGCCAAGAAGTCCAGCGTACCCTGACAGTGACCGGTCGAGGCACAGAAACCCTTGCAGCGACGCTTGCCCAAGTCAGCCTTGGGGTTGAGGTTCAAGGGCGTACGGCGCAGGAGGTACAGCAAGAGGTGGCGCAACGAGCCAATGCGGTTTTGGCGGTTCTGCGGGGACGCGAGGTGACGCAATTGCAAACCACGGGACTGAGTCTGGCGCCCGACTACCAGTACACCAATAATCGACGGATACTGGTGGGCTACATCGGTCGCAATACCGTAAGCTTCCGCGTTGCCAGCGATCGCGTGGGACCACTACTCGATGCTGCTGTGCAAGCCGGTGCAACGACAATTGATAGCATTAGCTTTACGGCACCCGAAGCAACCATTGCTGCTGCCCAACGCACTGCCCTGCAGCGAGCGACCCAAGATGCCCAAAGTCAAGCCCAAGCGGTGCTCAGTGCCCTCAATCTCCAACCGCGCCAAGTGGTGAGTATTCAAATTAATCAGGCGGCACCCCCTCCAAGACCCCTTGCCGTTCGGGCAGCAACCATGGCCGATAACACGCCTGTGGTGTCTGGGGAATTACAGGTAGAGGCAAGTGTAACGCTGCAAATTAGCTACTAGGTCTGGGTAATGTCTGTTGATTTCCCTTGGTTTTTGGGGAGCTGTGCGGCGCTCGTTGCCCTCTCCCCCGTCATGGCTCAGGCGCCGGCAACGATTGAAAAACCACAAAAAGTGCTCCCTTTACCGGGTGCCCTTGATCAGGTGCCTGTGTTTAATAGCAATAGCCCAGAGGTGGTGCAGCGACCGGGCATTCTCCTGTCGACATTTCCGCCAGAGGGCAAAGCCACCCCCAAGGCTCACTTGAACTTTGCCTTTCGCGATCGCTTTGATATTTTTGCCCACCATATTGCAAAGCCCCTTGACCCACAGGATGTCACGACCCTCTACCTAGGGATTCTCGCCTACAACCCCAGTTCTGAACCGGTAACGGTGAATTTGATCCATGCCGCCAGTTACTTGAGTCAACCCGACGCTCCCTTTCGCCCCCTGCCCAGTCAGCAGGCCAATGATCTCGGCCAAGTTTTTGCCGGTCCGGGCGATCGCGTCATGCTCGATATTCTGCGGCAACGGCGACAATCGGGCTGGCCTGCACAAGTCGTGATTCCCCCTCGCCGTTATGCCCTGATCGCCAACTTACCGATTCCCGTCAAGGGGCTAGATCCACCTATTAATGGCCGTTCGCTGCTGATTCGTGCCCGTAGCAGTGGCCAAATTTACTTGGCCAGTTTAGCCCGCTTTGGTGAGGAGCCGCCCACCCTAGAGCAATGGCAGCAGACACTCCTACAAGGGGAACTGGTCACCCCCCGCGATCGCGCCCCCACGCCCCCCGATCAAGGGGGGAGCATGATCTATGGCCGAGTCGCCGGTGTCGCCCTTGGCTCCCGCTGGCATAATCCCCAACAGCAACCGATTCCGATTCCCGCCGCGGGGACTGCCTTTTCCTATCCCATTAGTTCCCTAGTGGCGGGGCGCTTGGGTACTGGACAAATTCAAACCGCGCCCTTGGTGGTGCGCTACCCCGATACCGCCTATGCTGCCCATGGTAACTATGCCGTTGAATATGATCTAGTGCTGCCCCTGCAAAACACCAGCGATCGCCCCCAGACAGTGCGCCTTGCCCTGCAAACTCCCATCAAGTTCGACGCCCCTGCCACCGGATTACGCTTCTTTGCTGAGCCACCCAACCGCATCTTTTTCCGAGGCAGTGTCCGCTTGCGCTTCCGCGATGATCAAGGCACCCCCCAAAGTCGGATCATTCACCTTGTCCAACGCCAAGGCCAACAGGGGGAGGATCTAGTGCGGCTAACGCTACAACCCCAAGAAATCCGCTGGGTACAGTTCACCCTGCTCTATCCCCCAGATGCCACCCCGCCCCAAGTGTTGACAATTGAAACCTTGGCAGATCCCCTGTCCCGCCCCTCAGTAAAATGAAGATTATCCCCTCACCTTTGCTGATCGGGTTAGATCAGCCGCATTTTTTATGAAGGGCTACCATGCTAAATCCAGACCTTTCTACGATTGAACTAACGAAAGACGACTATGAACGCTATTCCCGCCATCTGATTTTGCCGGAGGTGGGTATTGAGGGTCAAAAACGCCTCAAAGCGGCCAGCGTGCTTTGCATTGGCACCGGTGGGCTAGGGTCGCCCCTGCTGTTGTACCTCGCCGCTGCTGGCATTGGTCGCCTTGGTATTGTGGACTTTGATGTCGTCGATAGTTCCAATTTGCAACGGCAAATCATCCACGGTACCTCTTGGGTGGGCAAGCCAAAGATCCAATCAGCGAAGCAACGCATCCTTGAGATCAATCCCTACTGCCAAGTGGATCTCTACGAAACTCGCTTGAGCGCCGCCAATGCCCTTGAGATTATGGCGGACTACGACATTGTGGTGGATGGCACCGATAACTTCCCCACCCGCTACTTGGTGAATGATGCCTGTGTGCTTCTCAATAAACCCAATGTCTATGGCTCCATCTTCCGCTTTGAGGGTCAAGCCACGGTCTTTAACTATGAGGGCGGTCCCAACTACCGTGATCTCTATCCCGAACCACCGCCACCGGGTTTGGTACCCTCCTGTGCTGAAGGGGGCGTTCTAGGCATTCTACCGGGGATTATTGGCGTCATCCAAGCCACGGAGACCATCAAAATCATTCTTGGCAAAGGCACAACCCTCAGTGGCCGCCTCTTGCTCTTCAATGCCCTCGACATGAAATTCCGCGAACTCAAACTGCGCCCGAACCCCGAACGGCCAGTCATTGACAAGCTCATTGACTACGAAGAATTCTGTGGTATTCGCCAAGCCAAAGCACAGGAGGCCGCACAAATGGCAGACATTCCCGAAATGACCGTCCAAGAACTCAAAGCCCTCATGGACAGTGGCGCCCAAGATTACGTCCTTGTGGATGTGCGCAACCCCAATGAGTATGAAATTGCCCGAATTCCCGGCGCTGTACTCGTTCCCCTATCAGAAATTGAAAATGGCCCCGGTGTGGAGAAAATCCGCAGTCTAGTGAATGGCCATCGCCTCTTGGTGCACTGCAAGATGGGGGGTCGCTCTGCCAAAGCCTTGGGTATCCTCAAGCAAGCGGGCATTGAGGGCATCAATATCAAAGGGGGTATTAACGCTTGGAGTCAGGAAGTCGATCCCAGCGTGCCCACCTACTAACTGCCACCTGAGGGCGGGGCTGCGTAAGGGGATGTTGCGATACATGAACTTTCTTGAAGAGATGAACGCTGTCTCTCGCGCGATCGCCCGCCCTTGCCTAGAATAACCACTTAGGTCTGTGCCTGTGCGCGGACATGACGGAATGCTAGGGAAATAAAAATCATGGCAGAAGAACTGGTTAAGCCATACAATGGCGATCCCTTTGTGGGGCACCTATCAACGCCCATTTCTGACTCTGGCCTAGTGAAGACGTTTATTGGCAATCTACCCGCCTATCGTCAAGGCCTCTCGCCCATTCTACGAGGCTTGGAAGTGGGAATGGCCCATGGCTATTTCCTCATTGGCCCTTGGGTCAAGCTGGGTCCCCTGCGGGACTCCGATGTGGCCAACTTGGGCGGTTTAATCTCTGGTATCGCCCTAATTTTGATTGCCACGGCTTGCTTGGCAGCCTATGGTCTAGTCAGTTTTCAAAAGGGTGGCAGCAGCAGCGATCCCCTGAAAACCAGTGAAGGTTGGAGTCAGTTTACGGCTGGCTTCTTTGTGGGTGCCATGGGTGGTGCCTTTGTTGCTTTCTTCCTCCTTGAAAACTTTTCTGTTGTCGATGGCATCATGACGGGTCTCTTTAACTAGAGCCTTTGTCACACTTTGCTTTTGATCACCCAGAAGGAGAACCACTGATTATGATGGGATCTTACGCTGCATCCTTTTTGCCTTGGATTTTTATTCCCGTGGTTTGCTGGTTGATGCCCACGGTGGTGATGGGGCTGCTGTTCCTTTACATCGAAGGAGATGCTTAAGCCAAGGGCTAGCTCATCCAGCTAAATGATTGATGGGAACTGGTTGGGGAACATCCTAGCCAGTTTTTTGTTAACTAGGTTGACGGTTGCCTAGGCTGCTGCGCCACTGAGCCGTTTTTTCAGGGAATTGACTCGGCGTTGGGCGATCGCATTGTTGGGGTCGTATTTTAGGGTGTGCTGATAGGCCTCAAGGGCTGGCTGGGGTAAATTTTTCTTCTCATAGGCATGACCGAGGTTATTGGCCGCCGTCACATACGCCGGTTGATTTTTTAGGGCTTCTTTGTACTGGCGAATGGCCAAGTCATACTGCTCCTGCATGAAGTAGGCATAGCCAAGGGCATTGTAGATGGGGGCGAGGTAGGTTTCGCCTTCGTTTTCAGCCGCCTTCAGAGCCTTTTGAAACAGGGGAATTGCTTGACTGGCGAGCTTCTTGGTGAGGTAGATGCTGCCGAGTTCAAAGTATTCTTGGGTGGTACCCGGTTCCTGCTGAAGTTTCCGTTGGAGGCGTGCCAAGGTCGATTCAATACGGCGGGTTTTGAGAATTTGTTTGACCACAAACCAAGCTGAGACGCCCAGTAAAATAATCAACACACTGAGATAAATAGCGGGTAAGGCATTCTCCATGGTCAGTTTTATCCTCAACGGATTCCTTGCAAATTTAGGCTTTACGCACTTATTCCTAGGTCTATGATAAACAGAGGTGACCCGCTTCCTCCTAGGAATCTTCGCATTTAGGCCAGCGACTATGAATCCACCTGTGGTTCCCGGCAATCGTCCCCTCACTCCCCAGCAAAAGGACGGGCTGGCATGGGTTGGGCGTTGGGGGGGGCGGGATGTGGTGCTGGCGATCGATCTCACAGAAAGTGTCGGACTCAATGATCCAGGTCGGCTTCACCTGCGGCAAATTATCGAAAAGACTTTAACCAAAGGAGACACCGTTCATATTCTGCCCTTTGCCATGACGGTGCGATCGTCCGTCGTCTTTGACTACCAAGGGTCTGCGGATATTCCCAAAATTTTAGAAGCAGTGCCCATGAATGCTGGCACCGAGCAGGGCACCGATATTATGTGTGCCGAACTCTTTGTCTATCGCTATTTGGCACAACTCAACCAAGACCGCCTCCAGAATCAGCAACCGATCAAAAACCAGTCGGTGATTTGGATTACGGATGCTCCCCTCAACCTGCCCCAAGGGCAAGCGGATCAGTGGATAGAAGTCCCCAACAGTGTCTGTGGCCTAGCCGATACCCCAGAAGCCCAAGAGCGCAGCCAATGGTTTGCGGCTCTACCAATGCAGCAGCGCAGTATTCAGCCCGGCAAATTTCAGTTAACGGTTGTGGATGTGCCGGCCACAGTACAGGAATTTTGTACCCCTAGACCCGGTGGAGGTGAGGTCTGTCTCGTCAACGCCTACCTCTGGGAACAACTGTGGTGGCAAATCCTACTGGTCGGTGTCTTAGGGATGTTGAGCCTAGGGGGTGGCCTTTGGTTGACTGCTCGCTGGGTCAGACAGCAAATTCCTTGGTCGGTGACTGTCCAAGTGGGTGATCAAGAGTATCGCTTTGCCCTCAAGCATGGCCAGAAAATTGGTGTCGGTGGGAGTGTCGCTGGTACGTTCTTGGTGGTGCCCTTGCCCAGTATGGTGGCGATCGCCACCCTTGAACGACGAGATCAAACCCTTGTCATTCATGCCTTAGAATCAGGAGTTCTAACCTGTGATGGTCAACCCATCTTCGGCTCAATCACCATTCCCAAACACCGTGGCTTTGTCTTACTTGCATACAAGGATGAAATCATCAGGATAACCCTGTAAGGTGATTTCTTAAGTTTTCTTTCGTTTAACAGCAGACTCATAGGGGGCTGGATGTTTACCACAGATGCCGCAGAAAACAATCATTTGACCGTTATGCCCGTTATCTGTGTGGGGCTAGGGGGCACTGGGCGAGATGTTCTGGTACGTATTCGCCAAAATATCATTGAAGAATTTGGTTCCTTGGCGGAGCTACCGATCATTAGCTTTGTCCAGATTGATACCGATCGCGGGGGTCCCATTCCCAGTTACCGAGGCCAAAGCATTGAATTTACTCCCGCCGAGGAAGTGCATATCCGCGTTTCCCTCAACGAAGTCAATGAATTTAAGCAGAACTACGAACGGCGCAAAAAAAATACTTATGTGCAAAATCCCGACGACCATATCCTTGAATGGTTTCCCGATCAACTGATTCGCAACCTCAGCGCCATTGAGCAGGGAGCAGGCGCCGTGCGGGCGGTGGGTCGCTTTGCCCTCTTCAAAAACTACAATCAGGTGGTCACAGCCTTGAACTTAGCCCATGGCCGTGTGGCCGGTGCCAATACGAGTGCCCTGATTGCCCGTGGCATCGAAGTCATGCCGGGGTTACGGGTCTTTGTAGCGGGATCCCTGTGCGGCGGTACGGGTAGCGGCATGTTTCTCGACATCGGCTACATTTTGCGACGACTCTTTGCTGCAACTGTGCCCAACTTTGAAACCTACGGCTACTTTGTCGTCAGCCCTGATCTCTACGGTGGCAACGATGTCGTCAAGGCCAACTGCTACGCTGCCCTTAAGGAACTGGACTATTACACCCGCAAGGGCACCATTTTTGATGCCCAATACCCCGGCGAACGCCGTCTAGAGGAATCGCGCTCGCCCTACGACTACACCTACTTGATGTCCAACGCCACCCCCGGCGGCACATTCATCATTCCACCAACGGATGCCAACGCCAAGGGGAAAATTACCAACACCATTGCTCAGAAAATTTGCCTCTTTTTAAGTAGCAGTGCCACCGCTGCCGCCGCCATTTCTGCCCGTGACAATTTACGTGCTATTGACGCCACCGAAGAATACGACAGACACCCGCGTCCGAATCGCCAGCGCTACATGACCACTGGGCTGGCGAGCATTTACTTCCCCCAAGACAAGATTAATTTGCTGGCCGGCAACCAAATTAAAATTCAAGTGTTACAGTTCTGGAAAAATGGTCTTGGTCAAGCCCCCAGTAATAGCCAAATGCAACAGTTCTATACCAGTCAATTTGACTGGGGGACGGATGATCTAGGGCAACTGCTGAAACAACGGTTAGAAAAAGTCCCCGTGCAGGGGGGAACAGTGAGTAGCAATTTAGAGGGCTGGCGCAACAGCCAATACAGCCAGATTGGTGCAGCCCAATCCCGTGGGCAACAAGATATGTTGAAAACGCAGTTTCCCCAGAATGCAATGGCATTGCTGAACTATGTGCGCCCTGCGGACAACAGCAAAGAACGGGGAGTTTGGCTCACACCAATTGTTGAGCAGACGTCAGACGTAACCAATGACATCAAAGCCAGAAGTGTTGAAAGATAGTTTAAGAGGCTAGAAAAAAGGGAAGAAATGTCGTATTCTTCCCTCAAAAGAAGAAAAATTAATCAGCTTACTATGGCATCTTTTTCAGTTCTTGTCAAGTCTATTCTCAAGCAGCTCAGCCCTTGCGACTACCCCGTCCTCAACTCTCAATTGTTCTTCAAAATCTGGTTGACCTACATTCTCGACCAAGGATTAACCAGCATGAGAGCCTTATTTTATCGCTTGAATCATTCGGGGATTACAGTGGATATGTCCACGTTTTCCAAGGCGAACAAAACTCGAACAACCACCTTATTTGAGAGGATTTACACTCATCTCATGTCTCAAGCTCGCAAGAGACATCGTTGTTCAAGTCTGATGCTGTTTCCTATTGATTCAACCGTCATTACCCTGACGAGTAAGCTCTTTTGGTTCTACAAATACCATCAAGTGAAGTTAATTACAGGATTTGATTTAACAGAGAACATCCTGGGTAAGGCAGTAGTCTCTTTTGGGGAGAGACATGACCTAAGCTTTCAAGACGAGATTTTAGAAATGATCCCTGAGAATGCCGTTGCCATCATGGATAGAGGGTTTGCGAGTTGGAGATTTTTAGAGCGGCTGAGTGAGAGGAAGTGTTTATTTGTTGTGCGTATCAAGAATAACATGAGAATGAAGCTCAATCATGAGAGATACCGAGTGGTTCAATTTTTTGATGAGCATGGAACAGAGTTTCGTATTGCGACGAATCTAATGCATCTAAGTGATGAGGAAGTGAGTGAGCTGTATCGGCATCGGTGGGGGATTGAGAACTTATGGAAGTTTCTAAAGATGCATTTATCATTAGACAAGCTGATTACGAAGAGTTTGAATGGGGTGATAAATCAGATTTATATGGTTTTGATTGGGTACTTAATTTTAGAGCTAATGGAGATACCTGAATACTTTGGCAGGAAGCTATTAGACAAATTGCGATATTTGCAACTGGAACTGAGTCGCCGCTGCTCGATAGTGCATTGGAGCTTTGATTGGCAGCCAGAGCTACTTGTCACTTAGGATGTTAAGTTTTGTTGCAGAATTCAACACTTCTGCATCAAAGCCAGTATTGAAAAATTTCTAGAGCAAATCCTGCAACCAGATCACCAATTCTTTGGCCTCGATAATGCCATTAACTGGCTACAGGAACTCAAGACCAACTTCGAGCGCGTCCGTGCTCAATACGAGGCGAATCGTCCCCAAAATGCGGATGCAGAACTGCGCAATATCACCACCCAACTGCAAAATGAGGTGCAGGCCATTCAGGGGCAATTTCTTCCCTTTGGCAAAACGACAAAAATTCAAACTGCGTTTCGGGTGGCTGTAGATCAGGTGCTGACCCTTGCTCGCCAAAACTACCAATCGCAGGTGAGTCGTCAAGTGCGGGTGGCTACAGAAGACCTGATTGCTTTTACGAATCAAAAAATTGCCCAGTTGGTGCAGTTACGCAACTTTATCCAAGAAAATATCCTCGTATTGCAACGGCGGGGTGAAAAGCTGTCGGAAGTCAACGTCCAAGAGCGGATTGGCTTGCCCATTGTCAATCCCCAAGACACCGAAAATGCGATTAATGCGGTGTTGCCCCCCAAGGAAGGAGAGCGGCGCTTGGCTCTCGAACAGCTGTCTACTGAGGTGATTCAAAAGGCAGTGGTGGTGAGCACAGACATGCCACCGAGTTTAGAACGCTTCCTAAAACCCCAGTTTGCACCGGCGGAAATTCCCCCCGCCCTTGATCAAGTGGTGGATAGACGAATTTCGACACTGATGCTGGCACTGCGGGGATCGGCAATTCAACGTTTTATGGAAATGGGCAGCCGTGAGCAGTTAATTGCCTACTTAACGTCACTGAAAAACCAGTCGGATATTCTCCTGCCTTTGAATCTCAATGACGGCTATTTTAACAATGCTCCCCATAAGCGAACGTTCTTCATTGCCTACCACCAACCCCCCATAGAAGATCCCTATGTTCAAGCCTTTACCCAACTGCTCACGGAAACAGGACTACTGGGAAAGGCTCAACGGGTGCAATTGCCGGCGTCGGAACAGCATCAAGTGATTTTCATGACGGAGTATGCTGGCTTTCCCCTGCGGTTGATCAATGATTTGACGGCGAAAAATTTTCAGTATGCCTACGAAAACCGAGGCGAAGCGGGCAATTTTGACGCCCTGCATACCAATAAAACCATTACGCTCACAGATATTTTGCCGCCACCGCCAGAAGTAGTGCGGGAAGTGCAGGAGTTGTTCTTCAAGTGCCTTGGCTTGAAAATGTTTGCCCTAGAGGGCGATAACCTTGTCTTTGATCCTAAAAACAAGGGCAAGAAAATTACCTTTGGTAATGATTGGTCAGCCGTTATTGATCAACTGACTTGGGTACAAATCCGCAACCAAGATCAGCGCACCACAACATTAACGGATGTTCTTCGCCAACAACTGGATGGGGTAATTGAGTTTCTAGTGAGTAATCAAGCCGAGTGGGGCAGCAGCTATCGCCCACATGTGATGGCACTCATTGAGGAAATTCGCGTTTATCCACCCGATCACATTAACTTTGCCATGGTGCCGATCGTGGCGGGGACAGAGATTCAAGGCCTCACTGGGATTGCCCAAAAGGGAATTCTTGAAGAGTTAATTGAGGAACTGGACAAACGTATTAAGGAGCGCTGGGGCAAATCTAACTCAGGCACAACCAAGGCGGATGCCACGATAAAGACGGATCATTTACTGAATCAGTCGCCCCCGCGGGATAACGAAGAGGTTGACTCAACAGCGGGCAAGGATCAACCCCAGTAACTTATTTCTAAGGTAAAAACAATGGAGCTGTTGAATTTGTTTTTGGCAGAGCTGGAGGGATCGCGGATCCTTCAAGTATTTGTTGGCTTTCCGATTGCGATCGCCCTCCTAAGTGCTGTCCTGCGGTGGTCCCTTTTTTCTCGGTTAATGTACTTTATCCGCTGGGATTGGGCTGTTGCCAGTCAAACCTCCCAAGCGCCGATTCTCATTCAGAATCTACGGCAGCGGATGACGCGCTGTTTAGAAAGGTACGACGAGATCAACACGGTTGCCTTGGTGGACTACACGCTTGCCCAAGAACGCTTGTGGGGCATGTCCCTGGAGCAAGTCGAGTACCTGACGCGAGTGACCCCCAATTTCCTGATTTCGATTGGGTTGTTGGGGACGTTCTTGGGAATTACAGTCAACGTTTACAGCATCATGAACAATCTATCAACGGTCACTAGCCTGCCAGTGGCGAATGTTAGCTCCTCGGCAGACCTGATGCAGCAATTGGTCACTCAGTTCCGTGATCCGCTGCGGGGGATGGCGTTGGCCTTTGTGTCCAGTTTGGTCAGCTTGGCGTTGGGAATTGTCTTGACATTTATCAATTCTGTTTGGAATACAACACTGGTACGGCGGCACTTTTTTACGGCAGTGGAACTGTATTTGGAGCATGAACTCGCTAGCGAACAGCGTAATCCCACGGGGCGGTTGATTCAATCCATTGATCGCAACTTTACTGTTTTTTTAGAGAATTTTCATGAGACCGTCACTAAGGCAATTGAAGAACCCCTAGAGCGGGAATTGGCCAATCTTAGGCAAATGCACAGCAGGAGTATTGAGCTAGCAGAGAGAGTCTTTGCCAAAATTGACAACGCCGCGGGCAATCTTGTTGCTGGGGCAAATATCTTTCAGACAGCAGTGCGGACACTGGAAAATAGCCAGTTTATGGAGAAGTTTAGTACGGCAACACAGCAACTAGCGCAGTTTATTGACCAGTTCACGGAAGCGGGGGCGCGATCGCAAGAACTGAATAGTCAAGTGATTGCCCTGACCAGCAAAGTTTCAGAAACCCTAGAGCGGGTCAATCGCACTTACGTGAATTTTGAGGAAATTGCCAGCAATCTAAGCACAACCACGAACACCTTTAGACATATTCACGACATCGTTCTCGGCTTGGTCAACCAAATTGAGCAGGTGAATCGCCAAGTGGCACAGAAGTCCACGGAACTGGCACAAGTCACGGATCAACTGACGGAATTGCTGGCGATCGCCGAAGAGTCACAGGACACCCTCAGCCAAAACCAACAGGAACTCATAACGATGCTGCGCTCCATGGAACGGCTCAGCAGCGATGTTGGCCAACACCTCCTCCAAGGGAACGAAGAACTGCGGCAGGTGCGTTTTGGGGTCAGCAAGTTTTGCACAGAAGTGTCCAATATTATTGAGCAGAACGAAACCAATCAAGAGCAGTTACTGAGTATTTTGAAAAAGAGTACCTCCTATGTCGAAGAACTGAGTACAGCCGCGACCCAAATTGCCCGTGTCACAGAGCAGTTGGATCGGCAATACAAATCCCTCACAGACCAGTTAACAACTCTCAGAAATAGCTTTGAAAATTATCGCAAGCAACGCTCCACAAGCGATGGCGATCGCCAGAGTCAGATCAAAGCCCTTGAGAAGCGTCTAGAGCAAGTCACGAATCAAATTACCCAAGTGGTCAACGAGCAGTTAAGTCAATTGAAGAAACAAAGCCAAGACTCTAGCCAATCAATGACCAAAGCCGTTCAATCCCTTGAGCAGATCAATCGTAACTTAGTGACTCTCTCCCAAAAAATCGCACCCGTCCCCACTCAAACTTAGGTCATCGTTTATGCGTCGACTCCGTCGCCCTTGGCCACAGGACTCAGAGGACTTCAACCCTTGGATGTCCTATACGGATCTGATGTCCAGTAGCCTCCTAATTTTGAGCTTGATCACATTTTTTATGTTAATTTTTATCATTTTTAACCAAAAACAGATCAATGAATTAAGAAAACAAAAGAGTGTACAGGGTCCCCCTCCCATTCTCTTTATTCCAGATAATGACAAATTTCGATTCCCTGCGGGTAGTGCCCAACTCTCAGACCCCTTTCGCAAATACATTTGGGTAGAGTTAACCTCGATGGTTATAGATACTCGCCAAAAGTATGGTATTGACACGGTGGAAATCATTGGCCATACGGACGGGCAACCCAATCAAGGGGGTGGCAGTAATCTGGATATTCTCCTAGAGGAAGCGGCAGCCACCAATACATTGTATCGTTTGACGCCCGGTTCCAATGCCGATCTTGGACTCATGCGGGCACTGGCGATCGCTAATGAACTGCGCAAAGCTCAAGCCAAGGAACCCAAACTCGCAGGTCTGCGGTTTCGTGCCTACTCTGCGGGTCAACTCTACCTTGCCAATGGCCAATTAGCACCTCCCAACCGCAATCCGGATGTTTCCCGTCGTCGGATCGAAGTGCGCTTTACACGGACAGGCAAGACTGAAACAGCCCGCTAAACCAATTCCAACCTAAGGATCACTGGTCACGGCAGCTTCCTCTTCTTTGGGGGGCGTTGCAGCCACACTTGGACTGGGGGCGGTGCTGGGGGGGAGTGGCTGAGTTTCTCCTAGGGAAGTGGCATGGAGGGCCAATAATTGCTGCTCCAGCTCTTGGCTCGAAGCCAGCAGGCGCCTGAGGATTTGAATTAAGCGCCGTAAATCGGACTGAAAGGATTGATCGCTCGTCAGTTTCAGTAGGTCATTGGTGAGTTTTTGGGCGTTGATGAATGTCGCGCGTGCGGCATCTAGGGTTTGGGCGATCGACAGCATAATGATAGGACTACTCAGCGTCCCAGAGACTTTATTGAGATTGGCCGCTGCTTCGGCACCATTTTTAATGAGGGCATCCAAATTGGCCAGCAATTCCCCCTGCTCCAGTTGATTTGTCAGGGGGCGCAGTGCCTTGAGCGTGGTTCTCAGATCTCGGGCAGCACCATCAATGTTGCGCAAGGCAGAGTTAATCGTGTTGCGGTTGACCTCAACCATTTCACTGATCTGGTTGGCCGCACGGGTCACTGCTTGCGAGGCCGTGCCAAAATTCCGTAGTTCAGCACGGGCTTCATTACTGAGGGCGTTGAAGCTATCGAGGGCAGTGGTCACCTTCGTCAACGATTGGTCAGCACGGTTAACGGTGCGGGTTGCGCCCAAAATAAGGGTATTGGCGTTATTGATAATCCCCGATTCCTCAAGGGCGGTGGTAAAACGAGTGGCCGCTCGCACCAAATCCTCTAAGCTGGCAGTGCGTACCCCAGTCACGCGATCGCCATTACAGTAGATGAGATTCGGCTGACACTTAGGAGCAAAGGCTGTCACCCCTTCTGGAATCTCTGGCACCTGCTCCTTCGGCGTAAAGTCCAAGAAGGCTTGGCCGATAAACCCTGAGTGGCGAATCTCTGGCACTGCACTGCGCGGAATCAGCACATTATTGATGCGCACACTCACCTGCACCCCATTGGCATCAAAACCGATGGCCGTAACTCGTCCCACTTGGACACCGCGATAGCGCACCTGTGTCCCCACCGCTAAGCCGGGGGCTGTGTCCAATTCCACTTCAAGGGTATAGCTATTGGCACCCGCAAGGTTGCCCCGCAACCAGAGTAGGCCGACCCCCAATGTGGCCAAGCCGGCAAGGATCACCAGACCCACCAAACTTTCCTGCACACGCCGTGACTGCATCATAGGGATAGATCGCCGCAAAAAATTTTTGGAATCTATAGCAACTATAGTTTACTCTGGACGCCTTGAATCGCCGCTTTTTGCCAGTGCTCTCCCCAAATGAGGGTGTGCATTTGCCAATTGGGATCGGGCTGGGGGTAGTCTTGGCGATAGTGGCCACCGCGGCTTTCCTCACGAAAAAGCGCACTTTTGAGAATTAAATAGGCAATGTCCAAGAGATTGCGTAGCTCACCCCATTCCCAAAGGGTTGCTTGGGTGGCTTCATTGCTGAGGGTGTAGCAGTGATTGGGGTACAGTTGACCAAAGGCGATCGCGATCGGATGAGCCAGCAATTCTTGGCGCCATTCCTTTACTTGGGAAAGAGCGGCCATCAGGGTGGGAGCATCGCGACAAATGCCAGCACTTTGCCACAGGAGTTCCCGCAGATCTTGGCGCCACTGCCGAAAGCTCACTGGCTCAATTTCAAGGGCTTGCTGACCAACAGGGGACACCGCCAAAGGAAGGGACTGAGGGTACAGATGTGCGAGTTGAGCTGAAAAGACAAAGCATTCCAAAAGGGAGTTACTAGCAAGGCGATTGGCACCGTGGACACCAGTACTGGCAACTTCGCCAACGGCATAGAGGCCGGGAAGACTGGTTTTAGCCTGCAAATCGGTGACGACTCCCCCCATCCAGTAATGGGCTGCCGGGGACACGGGAATGGGTTGCTGCTCAACGTCAATGCCCCACTGCCGACAGACAGCAATGATTTTCGGAAAACGGTAGTGCAGGCGATCGCGAGGAATCGGTCGTAAGTCCAACCAGACATGGGGGGCATGGCTCTGCTGGAGGTGACGGTAAATGGCACGACTGACAATATCCCGTGGTGCAAGCTCGCCAGCAGGATGGTAATCCACCACAAAGCGATGACCTGTGTTGTCGATTAAATGCGCTCCTTCACCGCGCACTGCTTCACTGATCAGAAATCGCGGTGCTCCTTCAACGGCGAGAGCGGTGGGATGAAACTGGAAAAACTCGACATCGCGAATATGGGCACCCGCTCGCCATGCCATTGCCACACCATCGCCGGTACTTAAGGGCGGATTCGTTGTCTGCGCAAAAACTTGACCGCCGCCCCCCGTGGCGAGAACGACTGCACCCGAGCGCAGCCACTGAAGCTGTCCCTGACGCAACAGACACACCCCACAGCATTGCCCCGACTCTAGCCACAAATCAAAGACAAAGCTATTGGGAAGGAGGGTGATATGGGAGGCGGCAGTGACTTGTCGTAGCAGTGTAGTAATCAGCGCTTGCCCGGTGGTATCAGCCGCATGGAGGACACGCGGACGAGAATGGGCGGCTTCGAGGGTTAGCGCCGGGCGATCGCCCGCCCGATCAAAGGCCACCCCCATCGCCAAGAGACGCTCAACTTGGGCAGGTGCCTGCTCGACCAGAAACTGAACACTGACCGGATCGCAAAGTCCTGCTCCGGCGGCGAGGGTATCTTGGGCATGAAGCAGGGGAGAGTCCGTTGGATCGATGGCCGCAGCCATCCCTCCTTGGGCCCAGCCGCTCGCCGATTGCTGGAGGTCAGTTTTTGTGATCAGGCCAATACGATAGGTAGAGGGAAGGGCAAGGGCAGCACTGAGACCCGCAGCACCACTGCCAATGATTAAGACATCAAATTCAGAAGTTGCGGGAGTCAACGCTAACCCAACAGACCTTTATAGTTGACGAGGGTGATTACTTGTATAGCCCATTATTATAGCGATCGCCACCCTCAACGAGAGCCGTTTCCACCTCAGTCACCGTAAAGTGATCCAAGTTTTGCCGCAGAATTTCCTTTTGCCGCTCCGTCAAACCGGGAATGTTCAGGACATCTTCAACGGCTTGATAGGGGGCATTTTTAACGATTAATTTAGCTAGGGTTGGGTACAAACCGCGGTATTGAATAAAGGCAGCAATGTTGGTATTGTTGAGGTCAATTTTTTCACCAAAGGCAGTGCCGAGTTTCTCATCTACCACATTGACCAGTTCTTCCTCGGTGGATGTAGTTGCCGCCAAGGTTGGGGCACTCCAGTTAATCCAGCCCAACAGGCTAACGCCCACGAAGTAAGCCAGTGCTAGCCAGCGGCCCAAACGTTGCATAATTCCTTTACCTCCCAAATCTCACAGGTCATTACAAAAAACAGCGGTTCATTAAGAGTCAAAGCAAAGAACTGACCACATCGCACAGCGAGCGCAGGCGGCGGTAGCCGATCGCCAGCAGGGTGACAGAGGAAACTGAGGCATCACGCCCACAATAGACTGATGTCTAGGCTGCCCCCTACAGGTGATTCAATAATATCAGAGGGAGGCCGTCCCTTAATCCCTTTTTTGAGGTGTTTAGTGTAGGGTGTCCCTACCTTTGATGGCTTGGGCAAGGAACCTATGAAGGTCATCAAAGCTGCCTACGTAGGCGGGTACAGGGGCATCATAGCCCTTGAGGTTCAGCACTTGGGGGCGAAAGGAAACAACGGTTGGACAAGACTGCACAAGGTAGTGGTAGGTGGTTGCCCCCATGGCCAGATCAGCGGCAATGGTTTTAGTGGCACTCTCAAGGCGAAAGGCAGCGTTAACGGTATCTCCCAGAGCAGTATAGTCGGGGCGATCGCCACTCCCCGTATTGCCCACCATGGCATAGCCTGTATTCAAGCCAGAACCAATGCGCAGTGGCCAGGGCAAGGGGTACTGCTGGTGCAGCTCTCCGGTCATCAGCCGTAAATCCTCCAAAGCAGAGAGGGTGTGGCAAATTTCTTGATAGCCAATCTCCTCACTTTCGTGGATCCAAACCGCCATCACAGCATCCCCGATATACTTATCCACCCAACTGCCGTATTGACGGATAATCTCACCCGCGCGATGAAACCATGTACCAATCAGCTCCGATAGTAGCTCCTCTTCGAGTTGCCGGGTCAGCTTGGTAAAGTCACGAATATCCACAACCAAGACCGTCAACAGGCGGCGGACGTGGAGAAGTGCTGTCGAGGAGCCTTCGGATTGGGGCAAAGACAGAGTGGCATTTTCCACAAACAGGGGGGCAAAGGGTTCGTTAAAAAAGTCCAGTTCCGTTTGGCCAAAGGTAATGCGATCGCCATTGTGCAGGGCAACGGGAATACTGACGCGGCGACCGTTGACGAACGTACCATTGCGACTGCCAAGATCAATGAGATAAAACTCCCCCTGTCCCATGCGCTGAATCATGGCATGGTTCCGTGACATCCAGCGATCGCTGAGGACAATTGAATTGTCTTCACTGCGGCCAATCGTCCAGCAGTTCCCCCCCGTCAAGGGAAAATAGCAAACGGTGTCCTCACTCACGAGTGCTAGATGGGGTTCTGAAGGGGGTGGGGTCTCAGGATGAACGACCTCAGGGGCGCCGGGAATTTGCGAGAGGGTATGGCGCAGTTGGTTAATAACTTGCTGCTGACGCAAAATAATCGCCACTAATTGTTGGGGAGGTAAGGTCTCGAGGATCTTTTGATCGGGCAAATTAAACGTCAGGTCAGCATCCATGGGGGGCAAAATAGGAGAAACACTTTTCATAGTTGAGAAATCACCGTGGGTCAGCTCTCCCCCTAGCGCCACCGATGCGTAAATGTTTGAAAGTGAAGTCCACCAATAGATGCTAGTCTAGCAAAGGAACTTTGTCTGGCTCAATAGATGCAGTCTGTGCGGTAGACCCAATCAACCATAGAGCGATCGCCAGAGGAAGCATTAGTCCCTATTTGCCCTCGTAAAAATTATTAACCTTTCCCCTAGGGTTGGGTTGAAGCCCATCCGCTAAAATGATGGCAGCTTTGGGAGGGACTGCTCTCTCCGTGAATGCACTTTGACCTATCTGCATTTGAGGACAACACTCCATGCGTCGATTGTTAGCCCTACTCCTTGTCTTGACCCTGTGGCTAGGTTTTACCCCTCTAGCCTCCGCTGATGTGGCAGGACTCGTCCCCTGTAAAGATTCTCCTGCCTTTCAAAAACGCGCTGCCGCTGCTGTGAATACCACTGCTGATCCCGCCTCCGGTCAAAAACGGTTTGAGCGCTACAGCCAAGCTCTCTGTGGCCAAGATGGTCTGCCCCACCTCGTTGTGGATGGTCGCCTCAGCCGTGCCGGTGATTTTCTCATTCCCAGTGTGCTCTTCCTGTACATTGCCGGCTGGATTGGCTGGGTGGGTCGCGCCTACTTGATTGCCGTGCGCAATAGCGGTGAAGCCAACGAAAAAGAAATCATTATTGATGTGCCCCTTGCCATCAAATGCATGCTCACGGGGTTTGCTTGGCCATTGGCTGCCCTCAAAGAGCTGGCAGCGGGTGAACTCACCGCCAAAGATAACGAAATTACCGTTTCTCCGCGCTAGCTTCACTGTTTGTTGTATTGTCATAAGGACGACGTACCATGAAACACTTTTTGACCTATCTTTCCACCGCGCCCGTGCTGGCCGCCATTTGGATGACGATTACCGCTGGGATTTTGATTGAGTTTAATCGCTTCTATCCCGACTTGCTCTTCCATCCCCTCTAAGGGAGTGGGGGAGCCTCTCAACTGTTGAACAAACTCGGTACAAGGGTGGAACAGCGTTCTGCCCTTTTTTTGTCGCAATTGCTCCCCAGAGGCTATAGAATAGATATTTGTCCTAAAATAGCAGCCGTAGCCACCAGCGCTGACGCTTGCTGTTAACCCATCCAGTTCAATGAAAGAGGATCCCCATGGCAAAGCGGGTGCAAGTTGTCTTGAATGAAACCGTCAATAAACTCGGGCGAATGGGTCAAGTCGTCGAAGTCGCCCCCGGCTATGCCCGTAATTACCTATTTCCAAGAGGGATTGCCGAGCCAGCAACCCCCAGTGCCCTGCGGCGCGTAGAGCGGCTCCAAGAAAGAGAACGGCAGCGGCTCGCCGAACTTAAGGTCGTTGCTGAAAAACAGAAAGCCACCCTCGAAAAGCTGGCCACCATTACCATCTCGATGCCCGCGGGTGAAAAAGATATGCTTTTTGGGAGCGTCACTCCCCAAGATGTGGCCGATGCCATTCAAGCCATTACGGGTGAAACCATTGATCGTCGGGCAATGACGCTGCCCGAAATTCGCAAATTGGGCACCTACACGGCTGAAATCAAGCTCCACCCCGAAGTGAGTGTCAAACTCAATATCCAAGTCGTTGCCGATTAGGGCTAGCCTCCCTGATGGTTCAGGAGCCAAGTTTTCAGCCCGATAGCCAACTGATTCCCCCCCAGAACCTCGAAGCGGAAGAGTGGATCTTGGGGGGTATTCTCTTAGACCCGGAAGCCATTAACCGTGTGGTGGATATTTTGCCCGTTGAGGCCTTTTACCTCAGTGCCCACCGCGAGATCTATCGGGCAGCAGTTTCTCTCCACAGTCGCGGCAGCCCAACGGATCTGCTGTGCGTTACCGCTTGGTTACAGGATCAGGGACTATTGGACAAAGTTGGCGGGCACACCAAATTGGCAGAATTGGTCGAGCGTACGGTGAGTGCGATTAACATTGATCGGTACGCCCTTTTGGTCAAGGAAAAGTACCTACGCCGCAAGCTCATTGAAGCGGGTACCCACGTAGTGAAGCTGGGTTACGATAACAGCCTTTCGTTGAACACCATTTTGGATCAGGCCGAGCAGCAAATCTTTAGCGTCACCCAAGATCGCATCCAGCAGGGGCTGACCCGCACCGATGAAATTCTTACCCGCACGTTTACGGAATTGGAGCAGCGGGCGATCGGCAACATTAAGCCCGGACTCTGCTGCAACTTCTACGATCTGGACAACCTGACCCAAGGCTTCCAGCGATCGGACTTGATTATCATTGCCGGTCGTCCTTCAATGGGCAAGACGGCGATCGCCCTGCAAATTGCTCGTCGCATTGCCGAAATTCACAACTTGGGGGTGGCGATCTACAGCCTTGAGATGTCCAAGGAGCAACTAGTGCAACGTCTTCTTGCCAGTGAAGCTCGCATTGACAGCAACTATTTACGGGCAGGTCGCATTAGCCAACACCAGTGGGAACCCCTAAGTCGGGCGATCGGGATTCTCTCGCAACTGCCCATCTACATTGACGACACCCCCAATCCCACCCTTGGGGAGATTCGCTCCACTGCCCGTCGTCTGCATGCCGAGCATCCCAACGGCTTAGGCTTGATTTTGATTGACTACCTGCAACTGATGGGCGGTGAAGAAACCACAGAAGGTCGGGTGCAAGAACTCTCGAAAATTACTCGCTCCCTCAAGGGACTGGCGCGGGAACTCAATGTCCCTGTCATTGCCCTTTCTCAACTCAGCCGCAGCGTTGAATCGCGGCAAAATAAACGTCCGCTGATGTCGGACTTGCGCGAATCGGGATCCATTGAACAGGATGCGGACTTAGTGATTCTGCTGTACCGCGATGAATACTACAACCCCGACACCCCCGATCGCGGGATTTGTGAACTCCTGATTGCCAAACACCGCAATGGTCCCGTGGGCACGGTCAAGCTGCTTTTTGATCCCCAATACACTCGCTTTGAAAATCTTGCCCGCGATTAGTCAAGGGGGAACAGCGTTCTGTTTTTTCGCCTCAGAGGTTCGGTGTCAATGATAATTGCTCCTATTTATACTGGGGTCATGTCCTGATGAGGAAACCCATCAATGAGTACGACTTTTGCTCAACCAGCAACGAAATGTGTTTCAGCCACCTTCAAGGAAGAGGCGAAGGTTAAAGAAGCAATCGAACGGCTCTTAAATCGCGGTGTGCCCAAGGAAAATATCTCAATCATTGGCCGCAATTTCCAGTCTGAAGCCCGTATCAGCGGATTTATTACCAAGAAAGATATTATTCTCGATGGCGTTACCACTGGTGCCCTCTACGGCTCTATCTTTGGTTCGCTGCTGAGTCTGCTGACGGGGGTCGGCGTTCTTTTCATTCCTTTTATTGGCGTTGTGGCTGCTGCTGGCCCTTTGGCGGCTGCCCTTTTGGGGGCGACAAGTGGTGCCCTCTATGGTGCTTTGGGCGCCGGGCTAGGATCCGCACTGATCTCTTTGGGGATGCCGCAGGACAAAGCCGCCATTTATCAAACGCGGGTACAGGCGGGGGAATTTTTGCTAGTCGTTGAAGTACCGGAGGACAAAGCAGGGGAGATTTTTCTCCTCTTGCAATCCGCTGGCGGTCAAGAGGCGGCCATTACCGAGATGCAAATTCCGCGTCAGCCTGAGGGGCAGTTGTCTAGGCCAGAGGATATTTCCCCAGAGGTGCGCGCAGAGCTCTCGGAGGCTGCTCAGTCTAAATTTGTCGAAGCCTACAACGAGGTACTGAAGGAGTCCAACGATGAAAACAATGCCCTCATTAAGGCGTGGGAGCACATCAAGCGCGTCTTCCAACGGGATGATAAAGGCATCTACGGCAGTTAGGCGTTAGCCCCTTCTCCTCCTTCATTGCGCTTGAGGGGGGACTAGCAACTATTGAGTTTGTGAGTTTGCTTGACTTTAATTCTCCTGTGGCCGCGATCCGCCAAACAGCCAATGGAGGTTGACCCCCACCCCCGGCGACCCCTGACCGACAAGACCTGCATTGGGAATACTGCTGCCGACTGCCGTTGATCCATAGAGATCAATGCCTAGCCCCCACTGGGGTACGACATAGCGCAAGCCAGCACTATAGACCCCCGTTTGACCAAAGACAGGAGTGGCTTCGGCAATAAATTGGAGGTTGCGGACTACCTCAACATTGAGGCCGACCCCGACGCCACCCACTACTTTTTGATCGGGAGTAAAAATCCCTAACTTGGGATTCAGCAGCAGTGCCACATTCTTAGTCGGCTCATACATAAAGGCCAGTTCCAAGCCGCCTAGGGAACGACTGCCACCCCCTCCTTGCTTAATGCCACGATTAAATGAGCCTTGAAAGGCCAAAGAAAAGGGATCCCCTTGGGTCTGATCGAGAAAACGCAACTTAGCTGCTAGCCCCAACTGCAAGTTACCGCTGTAGTTGATGTTTTCGATCAGGGTTTCGCCGCGTTCCCACTGTTCAATAGCAATAGTAAATTGGGCATCGTAGGCAAGACCAAAGCCCACTTGAAAACCGGTTCCTGTGGTGCCGCTATTGCCCTGCAGGTGCAGCATCCCCGGATCAAGGGTGCTGGGGGAAGTAAGGGTGAGGCCATTGAGCAAAAGCTGGCGATCGCGATCTGTGAGGGGTTGCCGCGGCCCACTGCGAAAACTGGGCAAAAAGGGTGGCGCAAAATCAGGTCCCATATTGGGGGTATAGCTTAATCCCGCCATGACACCTACTTGATCGGCACCGGGCAAAAAAGCCAAGGTACGAGTTGCAGGTGTAATGCCAAAGGCGTTGGTGGCGGCCAGATCAATACTCACTGAAGGGTTTACTAGGAAGCGCACACCGGCACTCCACACGGGCAGGTTGACGATCGCGCCATCGCTACTGCGCACCGCACTGCCCCCCGGCCCCACGGGCATATTCACATCGGCAAAGAGGTTAAAGCGAGGATGGGGCTGCCAACTAATGCCGCTGCCAAAGTTGAAGTTCGTGCCGTAAAAGTCTCCTCCCTTGTTCACTGTGTCGGGAAAGTAGGTGAGGTTTGGCGTAAAGTGCCACTGCAACTGAGGATTAAAAGAATAGGTAATCGGCGCTTGCAATGAAGCAGCCACAGTCCACGTCCCCGCTCGCGCGGCACTCGGCACAAAGAGGAAATTGTCCGATCGCACCCGCACTGCCTCTAGGGAGCCTGCCACAGCCACAGATAGATGCTCGCCGCGATGCACTTGATATTTAAGACCAGCAGCGATCGCCCCAAACTGAAGGTCGGGTTGTAGTCCATTTACCAAGCGCCCCAAGGGGTCATCATAGTAGTTGCCACTAAAGCTCACTTGCAAGCGATTATTGATCGCATAGTCAATGGAGCCATAGAAAATTTGCAGGCCACCGCCGCCCCCAGCCACTTGGGGATCATAGTTGCGGATTCCCCCCCGTAGTTCAAGGGTTTGCTCCGGCAGGATATTGGCGGTCTCCAAGTTAAAGAGGCGGGTGGGCGGACGCATTAAGGGGGGAATGCGATACTGGGGTTCTTCGGCAATGACCGGTGTGGGTGCCTGCTCAGCCACAGGGGGGAGAATGGGTTGTGCCAATTCTTCTGGCGTCGCTGGCTGCCACGGGCGATCGCCCCTAGGTTCGGGAACGGCTTGCCATTGGGGCGGTGCTTCCGCCGTTGGTGCCACTTCAAAGGTTGGGTTAGTTGTTGGCCGAGCTTCAATTTGCCATTGGGGTGGGCTAGATTGCGCCGTTGCCGCTAGGGGCAGCCACACACCTGCACTGAAGCCAAGGGCCAGCGTCCATTTGCCGTTCATGCCACATCACTCACACCACCATCTCTCCCAGTTAAACCGATCGCTCGCCCTTCTGGCAAATTTACTCCCACTCAATGGTTCCCGGTGGCTTGGAGGTAATGTCATAGACCACGCGATTTACACCCGGCACCTCGTTGACAATGCGGTTAGAAATTCGCTCGAGGAGGTCGTAGGGAACCCGTGCCCAGTCCGCCGTCATCCCATCTTCACTGGTGACAAAGCGCAGTACCACCGGATAGGCATAGGTGCGCTGATCGCCCATCACGCCGACTGTCCGAATCGGCAGCAGCACCGCAAAGGCTTGCCAAAAGTCGTGGTACATCTCGGCGCGGTTAATTTCCTGCCGCACGATGAAATCGGCATCCCGCAGAATCTCTAGGCGTTCCGGGGTCACTTCCCCAAGAATCCGAATTGCTAAACCGGGGCCAGGAAAGGGATGCCGCCGCACAATTTCTTCGGGCAGACCCAGCGATCGCCCCACTTGGCGCACTTCATCCTTAAAGAGCTTACGCAGGGGTTCCACCAGCTTAAAGCGCAGGTTCTCTGGCAGGCCGCCAACATTGTGATGGCTCTTGATTTTCACCGCCACGCGCTCGCCGGTTTGAGGGTCAATGTTGGTGTTCGCCGATTCAATGACATCGGGATAGAGTGTTCCTTGGGCGAGGTAGTCAAAAGGCCCCAGCCGCTGCGACTCTTCTTCAAAAACTCGGATAAATTCATGGCCAATGCGTTTGCGCTTTTCTTCAGGGTCGGTGACACCTACCAGTTGGGCAAGGAAGCGATCGCGGGCGTTGACGTACTCGACTTTAATGTGAAACTGCTCCTGAAAGAGCTTGAGGAGTCGCTCGGGTTCCCCTTTGCGCATGAACCCTTGGTCAATGAACATGCAGGTGAGTTGATCGCCAATGGCCCGATGGAGCAAAAAGGCCAGCGTCGAGGAATCCACCCCCCCCGATAGGGCAAGGAGCACCCGTTTGTCGCCGACTTTGGCTCGCACTTCACGGATGGCTTCTTCGACAAAGGCAGCGGTTGTCCAAGTGGGTTCACAATCGCAAATGTGATAGACAAAGTTGCGGATCAGGGCAATACCGCCCACGGAATGCACTACCTCTGGATGGAACTGAACGCCATAGAGTTTCCGCTCTGGATGGGCGATCGCGGCTATTGGGGTATTGTGGGTATGCGCCAAGATACGAAAACCGGGAGGCAGCTCGGTAACGCTATCGCCATGACTCATCCACATAATCGTTTCCTGCTCAACATTGGTGAGCAGATCCGTGGGGTCGTCAATAAAGAGCGCCGCCTTACCATACTCCCCAGCGGTGGCTCGCTCCACAGTGCCCCCCAACTGTTGCACCATCAGTTGCATGCCATAGCACACGCCAAGGATGGGAATCCCGAGGTTCCAAATTTCTGGATCGCAGTGGGGAGCGTTCTCGTCATAGACGGAGTTGGGGCCACCGGAGAGAATAATGCCCTTAGGTGCCAACTGGGCAAGTTGCTCAGCACTAGTGCGGTAGGAAATAACCTCGGAATAGACTTGGGTCTCCCGGATGCGGCGGGCAATGAGTTCGGAGTATTGCGACCCAAAATCAAGAATGACAATAAGTTGGCGTTGTAGGCCTTGGCCGGCGGCTGTGGCGGGTTGGTGGAGGGTGGAGTGAGTCAACGTTGCAATCCTTCTGATCCCAAATAGCTCATACTTTCCAGAATACCGTCCTTTTCTGAAATATGGGTGATGTAATCCCGTCTGAGAGCGCTCTTGACTCTTTTGGGCCTATTGCATCCTTGGCTGTATCGCTGCTGTGGCTGGCGGGGGAATCTGCCCAACAGTGGTACGATCGCTATCTAAGTAGCGAATGTAACGAATCACCTACATGAGTGCCCCCCTTACTGTTGAGTCTGTGTTGGCCGTTCTCCGCCCTGTGGAAGATCCCGAATTACGGCGATCGCTAGTGGAACTCAACATGATCCGCGATGTCGCCATTGAGGATGGCACGGTTCGCTTTACCCTTGTTCTGACGACGCCCGCCTGCCCGCTGCGGGAATTTATTGTCGAAGATTGCAAAAAGGCGGTATTTACCCTACCGGGGGTGATGGATGTGCAAGTGGCAGTTACCGCAGAAACACCACAGCAAAAAAGCCTGCCGGATCGCACCGATGTACCAGGCGTTAAAAATATCATCGCCGTCTCCAGTGGTAAGGGGGGTGTGGGTAAAAGTACCGTTGCGGTCAACTTGGCGCTTGCCCTTGCCCAAGCCGGTGCTGCCGTGGGCATTATTGATGCCGATATCTATGGCCCCAATGTACCAACAATGCTGGGGCTAGAGGATGCGATTGTCGAAGTGCGCAAGGAGCCAAGAGGGGATGTGCTGTTACCTCCTACGGCCTACGACTTGAAAGTGGTGTCCATGGCCTTCCTGATTGATCGAGATCAGCCGGTCATTTGGCGGGGGCCGATGCTCAATGGCATCATTCGCCAATTTCTCTACCAAAGTGATTGGGGAACGTTGGACTATTTAATTGTGGATTTGCCCCCCGGCACGGGGGATGCCCAACTGACCCTCGCGCAGGCGGTGCCAATGGCAGGGGTTGTGATCGTGACAACACCACAACCGGTTGCTCTAGGGGATGCGCGGCGGGGTCTGCGGATGTTTCAGCAGTTGGGAGTCACCGTCTTGGGGCTAGTGGAAAATATGAGCTACTTTATTCCCCCGGATCTGCCCAATCGTCGCTATGACATTTTTGGCAGCGGCGGCGGTGAAGCCTTGGCAGCGGAAATGGGGGTGCCGCTTCTAGGACAAGTGCCCTTGGAATTGCCTGTGCGGGAAGGGGGAGATTTGGGTCAACCCATTCTCATTGCGCATCCACAGTCTGCTTCGGCTCAATCCCTGCGGGCGATCGCCCAACAGGTGGCAGCACGGGTCTCTGTAGCGGCCCTCAGCCCTGTGGGATGAGTAGTAAGCGGCTCAAGATCAAGAACCCCCTTTTTTGGTGGGCTGCTGGCCTCGCCTTAATCAGCGATCGCCTGACCAAAGCATGGATTGTGGCCACCTATGCCCTAACAATTCCGCCACAAACAACACCAATTCTCCCCGGTGTCTTTCACATTACCTATGTCACCAATACAGGCGCTGCCTTCAGTCTCTTTGCCAACGGCAGTGTTTGGTTGCGCTGGCTGTCTCTTATCGTTAGCTTGGGTCTGATCACTTGGGCGATGCTAGGTCCGAGATTAGATCGCTGGCAGCAGGTGGGCTATGGCTGTTTACTAGGTGGCGCCTTGGGGAATGGGATTGATCGCTTTCTCACGGGCGAAGTGGTTGATTTTTTAGATTTTCGCTTGATTCAATTTCCCGTCTTCAACGTGGCAGACGTTGCCATTAATATCGGCATTGCGTGTCTTTTGTGGTCGGCGTGGCGCCAGCGCTAGCTGATACTGTAGGAAAAATCTCCTAAATCAGCCAAAAACTGAGTCAGTTCCCCTTGGCGGGTACCACCGTAGAGGACATTCACTTGATACACCCATTGATTCGTCCAATCGAGCGCCGTCAACCAGCCACTGCGGCGATGATAAGCACCGGTTTCAATGTCTATCCAGCCAGCCCCGCGCACAATTTTCCCTGCCTCCACACCGGGAAATGTAAATGTAATTGTGTGACCCACCACAATTGTTTTATCGGCAAAGTAGGGCGTGGGATGGCCTAAAAACTGTTCGCGGATCCAGCAGCACTGTTGGCTGCTTTGCTGTTCTAGGGGAAGACAGGGATCAAGACCCGCATGCACAACAAACACATCCCCTAAATCTTGATAGAAGGGAACTGCATGCAGCCAGTCAAGGTGTTCCCAAAGCAAATCGGTGGAAGTGTAGCTGGCAAGGGTCTCATCCCCACCACTATTACACCAAACAAAGAGCCGAGCGGCATTGATTTGTTTGCCCTCGAAGGTGAGGAGCATCATGTCTTCGTGGTTGCCGCGCACAGCACCATAGCCACACTGGCGCACTAATTCCACGACAGAGGCGCTACTCGGTCCTCGATCCACGAGGTCACCAAGGAAGTACAGGCGATCGCCCGCTCTCGGTGACATGAGATCAAGTAAACGGCACAGGCCTTCGTAGTGACCATGGACATCTCCAATCAGGAGAAGGCGACTGTCCTCTGGACACGCTCCGCGATCGCCCACCGTGGTGACTCCTAGGGTGTAGTGACAGGTGTGAGGGACAGAGAATTGGGAGCAGCTGGCACTTGAGTGGTGTTCTCATAGCTAGGGCTAAGCAATGTCGCCACTGTTAGCACTTGGGGTGGGGTTGCATCGGGGGGGTAGAGTAAATCCACAGTGACGTCCCGTTTTTCACTTGGACGCATATTTAATGTAACTAAAGGTTCTCCGCGCTGACCACGCCGCTGCACCAAGTGGAGATAGCGCTCTTGAGCCTGTCCCAAATCATCGGTAAAGCGGACGCGCACCGTTCCTCGGAAAAACACTTGGGGAGGCGGTGGTTCCAAAAATTGCAGCGTCACACTGCGATGATCCTGCTTGACAGGGGTTTGCAGCGTCAGCACCACCGACTGAAACTGGCGGGTATTGTTGACCAAGGGCAAGGTCAAGCTATAGTGGACGCCGTAATTGCCATGGGCGTAGTAGGCCGTGTCTGGATAGCGTACCAACATGGGTGCACTTTGAATTTGGCCAGTGCCAAGGGTGCCGCGGTACAGCGTACTAATCCCATAGGAGATGGCTCGCCCCGGTGCCGGAATCGTTAAAGCTTGTCCATGGGTTTGGCCATCGGTCAGCGTGGCTTGCCAGCGAGAGCCTTGACTGACACCAGCAACACGGCCATAGAAGAAGCGACCAAAATGGTTAGCGTTGGGGGGAGTGGGTGGAATGTCGCGGGGCGTCACCAATTGACCGCGATGCAGCATTGCCCACCATTCCTCTAGGGTGGGCGCCCGTTCGGTGCCCTGCTCGTTCAGGCGGGCAAACATGGACATTTGCGCCAGATAAATCGGGCCATTGCTCTCTAGATACATTAAAGTAGAGCGGCCATTGGAGGAAGAGACCTCACCAAAGGGACTGGTATCTGGGATTAAGGGCAACTTGGGGCCGACGGTGCCATCGGCATTGAGCATGAACTCTGCGCGGACGCGGTTCAGCACCGCATTGGGAAATTGAGTGGGCAACGGCAGGGGGAGATTAGCCAGCATCCGAGCTTCGCGAGGGGGAATCGTCACTTGCGAGGGAAAGAACGTCTGCCGCACGCCCCGTAGCACTTGGTTGGTGACACGACTCCCCGGCCCTGAGAAGACAAAGCCCGTGGGGTTATCGAGGATTGCGGGTAAATTGCGGAAAGGGGCATCAGGGGTGCTTAAAAAACTGGCGGCTTGATGAAATCTCACCGTGACATAGCGATCCGTTGGGTTATAGGCCAGCAGCCCCAAATAGAGGGTTGGCGTACTCACCGCCCGATTGGATTGGGTAATGTGGTGGGCAAAGACATCAAAGCGTCCCTCTAGGGGATAGTTGAGGTGAGCCGCCGGTTGCCATTTGCCGTGGGGTGGAAAGGTGGAGAGGAGAATCCCCTCAGAGCGCACCATCTCTGGACTGTTGCTGTTAAAGACCGGCACATCATCTAATTGGCCGGGAAGTGGACGAATGTCTTGGGGAAAATAGGCGAAATTGGTGGGTGTGACGTAGGCCGTTGCAGCGGGTGGGGAAGGGACTTCAGGGGGTCTTACGTTAACGGGTACGGCATTGGCCTGAACAACAACATTCGAGCGAGGCGAATATTCCTGTACAACGGTGAATGAATGTTGAGGTGGAGTTGCTAGAGCGGCTTGTGCCACAAAAATGGGAGCAAGCATATTCGATCCAAACCACAGCATTGCATGAGTGAGCAGTTCGCAAAGTGAGGACAGGATAATCGTTTCTGCCCAAAAGTTGCATTTCCAAAGTATAGCCTAGGTTTGTGGAAAATCCGCTGAAGACCGCATAAAGCTCGCGGCATGAACGTACTTCCAGTTTAGGTTGTTCCGCGTAATGCTAGCCTAGAATTGGGTTTCAGACTGCGCCAAGTGCTGATTAGAAAGTGGCCTAGGCCAATTTTAGCTCGTTAAGTGTTCCATAGACTGAACAGGCTTAACACTGTACAAGCTGATGTAGGACAGTATCTTAGCTGCTGGATACACCCCATATTTTAGAAAGGGTCTGTATCCGTAGATTGGCGTCAAATATTGAGGAAATCTAAAGAAACTCAACAAAGTCTTAAGGTTTTTGCCGCCATGTTTATAATTCTCTCAGAAGCGGTAGTTGGCCGCCCGTGAGGATTGAGTACCGTCAACTTTATGAAGCCCCGCATCTTAATCATTGATGATGACCCTGCGATCGCTGACGTTTTGGCAATTAACCTGCAAATGGCGGGCTACGAGGTCACAAAGTCCTTAGATGGGATGCAAGGGCAAGCCCTCGCTGTGCAACTCTCTCCCGATCTCATTCTCCTTGACCTAATGTTGCCCCAAGTGGATGGCTTCACCATTTGCCAACGCCTGCGGCGCGATCCGCGTACCCAAGATATTCCGATTTTGATGCTGACGGCTCTGAGCCAAACCCACAACAAGGTGGAGGGGTTTAATGCGGGTGCCGATGACTATCTCACCAAGCCCTTTGAATTGGAGGAAATGCTGGCACGGGTACGTGCCCTCTTGCGCCGGGCCGATCGCATTCCCGCCACGGCAGGCCATCGCGAAATCCTCAGCTATGGGCCATTAACGCTGGTACCAGAGCGGTTTGAGGTCTCTTGGTTTGGCAAAATTATTAAGCTGACGCGCTTGGAATTTGAGCTGCTGCACTGTCTGCTGCAACGCCACGGCCAAACGGTCTCTCCCAGTGAAATTCTTAAGGAAGTCTGGGGCTATGATCCCGACGATGACATTGAAACAATTCGCGTCCACGTTCGCCACCTGCGGACAAAATTGGAACCGGATCCGCGGAATCCCCGCTATATCAAAACCGTCTATGGAGCTGGCTACTGTCTCGAATTGCCCAGTCAGATTGAGCCACCATCTGCATCTTAGGTTGGGTTGTTCGGGTTCGGCAGTTTTAGAGGCCTGAGGGGAACCGCTTGGGCAAAGACCTGCTCATTGATGGTTTCGCCAATCTTGCTGAGACGCGCTTCCACAGCTTGGCGAAAACGAGTTTGTAGCTCGATCACCAAAGTAGCAAAATCCTTGATGGCAGGGTTGAGGGTGAGGGTGTTCGCTGTTCGTATGAGAATACCCGCTCTGACATAGTTGGCGATCGCCCGCTTGATTCCAAGCTTACTAATGGGCTGCTCTTGGCTGCGGATCTGCTCAAAGATCGTATGGATGATTTTTTTCGAGGCCATATTGCGGGGGCGATGGGCAACCAACCAACGACCCACCTCAGCCAAAAGGGGATCCCCTGCCACTTCGTGGGCAAAAATGCTGCGATAAATCGAGATGGTGTGAATATTCTGTGGCTCGTAGGTACGGACTGTGCAGTGTTCGGGCAGCTGGTCTCGCCAGCAGAGAACGGCCTTGCGCAATTGACTATTTACAGCAATGCAAACCGGTAATTGCTGCTGATCTGCTAGGTAACCCACCCACTCTGAGGGCTTGAAGAAACCAAACCGTAGTGGCTCCAGTTGGGGAATGACCGCTTTAATATCTAAAAAGACGGTATCAAAGGTGATTCCCTCTACTAATTCTTGGCGTTTTGCGGCATTGCTCGTGTAATAGGACAACAGTTCCAGCAGCTTTTCTGTTTCCCGTTGGGAGATCGCACCCAGCGGAATTTGATCATAGTTTAGCGGCTCAACGGGCAAGGGAGGCGCCAATGCGGGTGCAACGGCTGACCCATGATTCTTGCCATTGGCTGGATGAGACGGCTGGGGTGAAGGTGTGCCATTTCTGCCATTGGTTGCTGGGGCAATGAAAGGATTCTCAAGGCAGATAAATTGGTGGCACACTCGCTGAAAGCTATCACTGGCGGCATTCCGATAGGCACAACCAATCACGGTTTTACCGTAGTCCCGTAGGCGCAGGGCAATGGAGCCAAAGCCACCATCACCGGAGATGAGCACAAAAGTATTGATGTCGGGATACTCGTAGATGAGGGCAATGGCGTCAATGGCAAGTTGAATGTCCGCTGCATTCCGCTGGTCACGATTGCGACCATAGACCCCTACCCGCTCGATTTGTGATTGCTCTAGTTGTTCGTTGAGAGCTTGGAGAATTTGATTTTGCCAGTTGCCATAGGCTCGCTGGATTGCGATTTCCCCTAGATCAACGACTTCTTTAATGGCTTGGAGAATCTTGTTGAGGGAAATCAGCTCATTGACTTTGGCCGGATCGAGTCGCTGACCCTGATTAAAGACTAGGTTCTCGATGTCGTAGAGGACGGCAGTTTTTAGGGTTGTGGCGGGAGGTTGAGGTTTCTGGAGCAATGTCTGAATGTTTTGGAGAAGAGCGCCCTGAGCGTTAATGGTTTCCAAGAGGGGGTCAAGCTGCTGCCCTAGATCAGGATTGGGGGAGCAACGTGCCAATTCCTGCCTCAGAGTTTGTAAGGTTTGTGATACTTCCTCCTGCATGGGGCACAGGGCTTTCGGAAGCGTTTGGTGCAGTTGTTCTTCCAGATCACTGAGCTGTTGGCCTTGTTGCTCTAGTGTTTGGAGGAGAAGTGTCTTGAGTTCCGTAGTCGCTGGGGAGGATGAGAGAAATGTGTGAATATCTCGAATGAGGCGATCGCTACGACGTTGGTTCTTTTCAATGAGCGGAGCACCCGCAAGGGCACCGATACCACTCCCTAAAAGGGTCGCTAAGGGTTGTTGGGGTTGAATTAGTGTGGCAATACCACCAAGGGCGATCGCGCTAACAGGAGCAACAAACCAAAGCTCTGGCTTCATTCAAAAGGGAAATGTAATGGAAATAACACGAGTTAGAAAATTATGATAGCAAAAAACGTTTAGGCACTGAGTTGGGCTTGACGCAGTTGACCACAGGCGGCCTGACGATCTAAGCCTCGCGATCGCCGAATGCTCGCAGTGACCCCTAGGGCGTGCAGTTGAGTCAAAAATTGCCGTAATCGCTGATCACTAGGACGCTGGTAGGTTGCTTCCGCAATAGGGTTGTAGGGAATCAGGTTCACATGGCTTTGGAAGCCGCGCAAGAGCTGTGCCAACTCCTCGGCGTGCTGGGGGCGATCGTTGACCCCCGCCAGAACCGTATATTCAAAGGTGACGCGGCGACCGGTGTGCTCGACATAGGCACGGCAATCGGCAATCAGTTGGCCGAGAGGGTAGTGCTTGGCACTGGGAATGAGCTGCTCCCGTAGGCTTTGGTTAGGCGCATGGAGGCTGACAGCAAGGGTGGTTTGCAACTGATATTGGGCAAGTCGCTGAATTTGTTGGGGAATGCCGACCGTCGAGATCGTAATGTGCCGCTGACCAATACCAATATCGCGATTCAAACAGGTGACCGCTTGGATAACGGCAGGTAAGTTTAAGAGTGGCTCTCCCATGCCCATAAACACCACATGGCTGACTCGGTGCCCCATTTCACTTTGAATGGTCAATACCTGATCGATGATTTCATGGCTAGCCAGATTGCGGCGATAGCCCCCCTTCCCCGTGGCACAAAAATCACAGGCCATGGGGCAGCCCACTTGGGAAGACACACAGACCGTCAGGCGATCGCCACTGGGAATGCCCACGGTTTCAATGGTTTCGCCATCGGCTAAGGCCAACAAAAGCTTCACGGTGCCATCTTGGGCATCATGGCGATAGCGAATATCTGAGCGGCCAATCTCTACGTCGGCGAGGGCATCCCGCCACTGTTGGGGAAAGACAGTAATGTCTTTGAGCGATCGCACTCCCTTTTGATAGAGCCACTGATGCAATTGCTGTGCCCGATAGCTCGGCTGCCCTTGGGCTTCGACCCATGCTTTGAGTTCTGCTGCGGACTGTCCCAGCAGTGCCATAGTGTTCAACCGCTTCACGTCCCCTTGATCCTAACAAACTGCCAACCCGCCCTTTTCTAAAACAGGGGGCACCAGAAGAACGCTGAGGCGCTGGGACAATTGCTTGGCAGTTTTGCTAAGAGGATTTAACCTTTCTCTTTCTGAAAAGGGTTGACCGCGAAAATTTGTCCTAGGCTAAAGAAAGCCCCCGTCGAAAACTGTATTGATAACCTTAAGAAAAATCACGAAAAGGGTTGGTTTGAAATGAATACGCAATCCTGTTGCCCTGTGGAGATAGAAATTACTGAGGCTCCCCCCCTTTCAACCCAACAGGAAACCCTTTTGGACATGCACAGTGTCCTGAATACCCTTAACATTTTGCTGGGGGAACTGCAATTTTTGGAACTGGAACTCGATGATTGGGAAGTCTTGCAGCCCAGTCTCAAAAGCCTTGAGCAACTTGTGAATGTCTTGGGCGATCGCCCAACCATTTTGGCCTATCTACAGCAAATCAGTGATCTACGGGCAGCAATCACCGGCAACATTGAAACTGCACTGGCTCAACATCCCGACAGAGCCACAACCCCCGATGTGCAGGAGGCGGTAGCCAATATCCAATCGGTCTTTAATGTGGTGGAGGTGCGAGTGCAACAACTCCTCGCACGGGAAAAAGCCCCTGAGGCTTGGGTAGAGGTTCCTATTGAGCAATTGCAGGCTCAGTTTGAGCAGGTCTTCCAAGCCATTGAGAAAAATAGCAAGGGGCGCTACCGGATTCTGCACAATATTGCCGCTCAAGGCGCCTCAGATTATTTTCTCACCTTTGATATTCAGACCCCCAATGGTCGCACCGTTTTGATGCCCCCCATTTTTGAAGATGTGATGCGAGATTTGATTGCCAATGCCCGTAAATACACCCCTCAAGGGGGCAAAATTATTGCTGGACTCGTGCAAACCCCTGATCATCTCAAGTTTGTGGTCGAGGATACCGGCTGGGGGATTCCGGTTGAGGAAATTCCCAAGGTGGTTGGCTTTGGCTACCGCGGATCCAATGTGCAACATCGCCGCACCATGGGGGGCGGCTTCGGGCTGACAAAGGCATTTTTTGTAACGAAGCGCTTTCAAGGACGGATGTGGATTCGCTCGGCAGCCGGGGCGGGCACTCGCATTACCCTTGATTTGCCGATGCCGTCAACAGTTGTTGCAGGTACCTCTGAGCGGGGGGATAGTCAGGGTTAAATTCAAGGGTTTTTTGAAAATAGGCAATGGCGCGATTGCGGAGCACGCCCTTTGGGCGATCGCACTCCTGAAGCGTCATATAGGTAAAGCCGAGACTATAGGCAGGTTGGGTGGTCATCCACTGGCGATCAAAGGGTTCAGCGCGATCGTAGGTTCCCTGCTCAAAGAGATCCAAACAGCGGTGAAAGTAGGGCAAGGCTCCCCGATGTAAGCCCAATTCAAAGATGAGTAACCCCGCCACATACAGCAGGGGCGGATAGCGATCAAAGAAACGTAGGCCATAGCTGAGGTAATACTGAGCCGTTTCGTAGTCCTTGGCCTCAAAGGCGCGGTAGCTCACCCAAAAGAGGAGATGACGCAGCCATGTGGTGTCCTTCGGCAAAACTCCCTGTTCGACGGCAGGGGCAATCTGCTCAAGGGCTTGTTCGTACCATGCTTGGGCGCGCTCGCCATCGCCACAGGCGGCATAGTGATCCCCAAGGCACACCAAGTTTTGCAGTCGGCGATCGCCCTGCTGCACCATTTTTTCGAGAATCGGGATATTGCGATCCCGAATCTTTGCCAGAAACTGCTCCGGAGTCTGTTGGTTGTGGTGGATGAGATAGACCCCCTGCAATTGACCGACCACGGCTGGGCGTTCGCGGTAATAGAGTTGTTCATGGAGTGCGCCCGCAAAATGGAGATCGGGAAAGCGACGGCCAAAGCGGACATTCCAAAACTCACTCCAGTTGAGATTCGCCGCCTGTTCACGACGCAGCAGACTCCACTGATTGATGGTATTGGCACTTTCAGCCGTCAATTGGTCTCGCCATTGGGGATCCGTAACTACCAATTCTTCATCGGCATCAATGTAAAAGACCCACTCCCCGCTTGCATGGGCTAGGGAGGCATTGCGGGCGGCAGCAAAATCCGCTGGCCAGACAATGGCATGGACATGGGGGGTAAATTCGCGGGCAATGGCGATCGTCTCATCTGTCGAACCCGTGTCCACAATAATGAGTTCATCCACCCAAGGCTGAACCGACTGCAAGCAGCGCCGTAATTGATGGGCTTCGTTTTTGACAATCATGCACAGGGACAGCAGTGGAGCCATGGCAGCGAAGGCACTACAGCCGCTTGAGATACTTGGCTTCCAGTAAAAAGGCACCCCGCTCTAGCCGTACGACCCAATAGTTCCTTGGTTGCTGGCCGAGGATCACCCCTTCTTCACCGAGGGTGAGGATACTAGCCGGGCGTAGCATTGGCATCGGTTCTGCTGTTTTGACGTAAGGGGGGAGTTCCACAAGGCGAACGCGATCGCCCACCGCAAAGGCTTCTTCCATTCCCACCAAAGGATCTCGAAATTGGTAATGCTGATAACACAATTTTCAATTTAATATACTGGCTTCCCCTGTGAGATTTTTGTCAAAAGTTTTAGAGTGTCTTCAAGTAGCTTAATAGGTCGGCCATGTCTTGGGGCTGAGCCTGAAATTTGGGCATGGGAGGGGTGTTGCCGCTAATAATTTGCTGAATGAGTTGCGCTTGCGATCGGCGGTGGCTAATCTGCACGAGGCTAGGGCCGACTTCTCCTTTACCATCGATGCCATGGCAGCCGGCACAGTTGAGGATAAAAATTTGTTCGCCTCGCGTGGGATCACCGACGGCAGCTCGCACCGATTGAATGTAGGGATCCTGCAGGGGCAACAGCAGTGACACGCCCCACCCCCCGGCCACCACCAGCACTGTCAAGACGGGCAACAGCCACCGCCATACCGTTGATCCAGTCCCCACTGTGTTGACTAAACTCATTCACTTATCGGGAAAGATTAAAAATTGTTTATTATTGTTACAACAGCATTCTAAACCCTGAACCCAGCCAGATTCAAGCGAGTGGGTAATAATTCCTAAACTGCGGTGCCACTGCCCTGAAAGCGATGGTAGACCGTGCGCAGTGCCTCGCGATCGCCAACATTGCCGGGGAACAGCACCACTGGTAACTCTGGAAAACGAGGATGATCAGCACCTGTGCGGACAACGGAGCAGCCCGGAATCACTTGCCCCAAGAGGCGAACCGTCGCTAGGTTTAAGCCCTTACTCAGCACATCGTTAGAGGTTATGCCCCCCTTGCTGATCAGATAGCGCAAATCAGCGGGCAATTGTTGGAGAATCCCCATGAGCACCTCGGAAACCCTCTGCCCAAAGGCTAACCGTGTCGCCGCATCCGCAAAGGTGAGTTCCTCACGACTGGTAAAGATGACGGGGGTTTTCCCACTGGCGATCGCCTGATCCACCGCCGCCAAGACTTCCTTGATGATGTCAGGTTCAGCCGCCGCACTGTCGCGCAATCGTGCTACCGGCACTTCAATAGCAAAGACCGTCGGTTCTGTCAGTAATGCTGATAATTGTTCAGTGGTTTTGCGCACGTGGGAACCCACTAAAACCGCACCATAGCGGCCGGGGCGGCAATAGGTAGCCATTGCTTCTGGGGGGGTGGGCTGGGGGGGAAGCTGCGCCAAGGCTGTGAGCAAACTGGCAGCACTGCGGAACAAAAAGCGTTTCCCTTGACCAGCCAGCTGGAGCACAGCCGCAGCAAATTGATCCAAATCCCCTTGAGTTTCAGCATCCACGACAGCACAGACATTTCCCTGCAATTGAGCCAAACGATCGCGCAGAGCTGCTGGGTTTTGCAGATCCGCCAGTAAAAACCGTTCCACAGCGGTCGCTGGAATTCGCCCTTGAGTCTTTTCGGCCACATAGTCGGGCAAATAGCTGTGGTGGTAGCCAAAGACGGAATCGCGGGCAAACTCGGTTTCATGGACGGGTATGGGCTGACCATCCACAATGAGATAGTGCTGGCTATCGCGGGTAATGCGGCCGCCTTCTAGAAAGGCTGGCACCAGAAAATGGGCATCAAAGGGACCGAGTTCAGCAGCAATTACGTCAGTTTCCAGAGGATAGTGGCCGCGTAGGGTGGAGTCAGAGCGGCTGACAACAATGTAATCGGTTGTACCGGTTTGGGCGATCGCCTCCTTCAAATGACAGCAGACGGTGCGCGCGACCTCCGCTGCGATTTCTGGCGGCAAGGCACGGGTATTGGTAAGAATAAAGAAAATCGACACAGGATCGGTGAGGCCGCGACAGAGGGTATCCACATCCCAGCGGGTCAACAGCAGGCAACTGTGCACCGTTTGCGAACCGGTGGGGTCATCATCGAGGACAATAATTTTTGGGCGCGTCACCGCGGGCATCTCCGACACTCTATTCGTTTGCAGTTTATCATTGGGGCGATCGCCCCTCCGATTTTTTATCTCGACAGAGTAGCAGGTGCGGGCTAGAACGCCTCCTCCTTTAGAAGGAGGATTGGTTACAATTGCAGTTGCCAAAAAGACTCATTTCCTGCTACCACTAGAAACAACCCCCTAGGCTTCATAACCGATGAATCCCTCAGAGTACTCTCTTCTCATAGATCAGCGGTTGGAAGCACCTTTTTGGCCAGAACCCGTCAAGGTCATCCGTATCGAGGCCTTGGGAGACGCCTATGAAGTGTATGCCCTTGGTCTGGAGACCGAGCAATTACATCCCAGGGTATTGGAGCTGTCACAAGTACAGGAACTCTTGGTTCAATGCTTACCCCAACAACGGTTTGATGGTGACGCGGAGCTATTTGCCCTTGGTATCGAAGCCTATCGCATCCGTTTGGGATACACCTTTGATCCTTTCTTTGCCGTTTGGTCAAGTCGGGTAGATCCCTTGCCCCATCAACTAGAAGCGGTCTATGGGGTGCTGCTGAAGCGATCGCGGGTGCGCTGTCTCTTGGCTGACGATCCGGGGGCAGGAAAAACCATTATGGCTGGGTTATTTCTCAAGGAACTGAAATATCGCGGAGTGGCTCAGCGCATTCTCATCGTTACCCCCGCCAACCTGACGGATCAATGGCGCCGCGAGCTAGCAGAAAAATTCAATGAAAAGTTCACCGTCGTCGATCGCCACACCAGTAGTGCCCACTACCAAGAGAATGTCTGGCAGAAATACCCCCATATTGTTACCAGTCTTGACTTTGCCAAGCAGGAAACCTATCGCAGCGAACTTCAACAGAGTCAATGGGATGTCGTGATCGTGGATGAAGCCCACAAGCTCTCGGCCACTCGCTATGGCACCGAAGTGAGAAAATCCTTGCGCTATCGTCTAGGGGAAGTCCTGAGTCAAATCAGCAGCCACCTCTTGTTTCTAACGGCCACCCCCCACCCCGGCAATGACGATCGTTTTCGCCTGCTCTTGAATCTTTTAGACCCTGATCTTTTTGCCACCAACAGTCTTTTGCAGGAAGCGGTAGAAGCGGGCGAGAATCCCCTCTTTTTGCGTCGTCTCAAGGAGGACATGGTGGATTTTCAGGGCAAGCCGCTATTTCCACCGCGCTATGTCCACACGCCAGCCTTTGAGCTATCTGCTCCTGAGCAGCAGCTTTACAACGCTGTCACCACCTACGTGCGGGAGCACTTCAAGCGAGCGTGGGAAGAAAAACAGTGCACCATCGGCCTTGCCATGGCAGTGCTTCAGCGGCGCTTGGCCAGCAGCACCTATGCCATTAGTCGTTCCTTGGAAAATCGCTGGAAACGACTGCGGGAACTGCAGGAAGTCGTGATGCGCGACCCTGTGGCGATTGATGTGGAGGAACTGGAGGACATCCCAGAGAGCGATCGCTGGCAGCTTGAAGCCGAACTCAGCGAAAAAGTCACCCTCGCCCGTAATATCCACGAGTTGAAAACAGAAATCCGTGCCCTAGAGCAGCTTGTGCAGATGGCGCGTGGCCTTGCCCAGCGGGAACAGGATACCAAGTTTCAGGAGTTGCTGAAGCTTCTTGTCAAACTCAAGGGCGAAAAGCTCTTGGTCTTTACCGAGCACAAGGACACCCTTGATTTTTTAGTTGAGGCCCTCAGGAAACGGGGCTACCCAGTCACTTCTATTGATGGCTCAATGCGTCTTGAGGAGCGGGTGGAGCGCGAGCGGAAATTTCGGGATAACGCCCAGGTCATGGTGGCCACAGAAGCTGCCGGGGAGGGCATTAACCTGCAATTTTGTGCCGTGATGGTAAATTATGACCTGCCTTGGAACCCCACCCGTTTGGAGCAGCGCATGGGGCGGGTTCATCGTTATGGCCAGCGCTATGAAGTCAATATTTACAACCTCGTTGCCGCCAATACCCGTGAGGGGGAGGTGCTGAAGCTGCTGTTGGCCAAACTGGAGGCAATGCGCCAAGAATTGGGGTCTGACCGTGTCTATGATGTGGTTGGCGATCTCCTACAGGATATTTCCCTTGAGCAACTGCTCCTTGAGCATCTGCTGGGGCGGCGCCGCCTTGAGGAGATTCAAGCGATGGTGGAATCGCGGTTGCACCCCAGCCGCCTCAACTACATTCGCGAAATTACCCTAGAAGCCTTGGCCAAACGGGAAGTGGACTTAAGGCACCTGCGCCAAGATCTCAGCCAAAGCCAAACCCAACGCTTGGAGCCTGAATATACGGAACGCTTTTTCCGCCGTGCCATGGGGCGTTTAGGGGGAGAGGTGCGCCAGCGAGCGGAGGGCTTATTCAGCGTACGGCTACCCTATGAGCTGCGCAAGGATCGCAATCTCCCTTCGGAATATCCACGAGTCACCTTCGATCCGCAGGTGCAACCCGCTAAGGCCTACCTTGATGTGGAACTGTTGACGCCCGGACATCCCCTCTTTGACCCGGTGGTGACGGAAGTCTTGCGGTTGGCGGAACCTCACTTCCAGCGGGGGGCAATTTTTGCCGCGCCGAATGTCCATCGCCCTTTTTACCTGGGCTATTTGGTGTTGGGGATTCGCAATGGCTTGGGTCAGATGGTTTCGCAGCGGCTAGTGGCCTTGGCTGATCAAGGAGACGGTCAGGTTCACTCGATTCCCCTTGCCTTTTTGGTGGACGCCGTGCCTGCCCAAGTGCCTTCCCTACCCTCAGCCCCACAGATGGGTCAACAATTGCGACGCTGGGCTTCTGAGCGCCTACTTCCCAGTTACAAAACGGAGGTTGCTAATGAGCAGCAGCGGGACATTGAGATTCGCCGCAAGTATGGATTGCGCAGCCTCGACCATTTGATTCATGAGTCCAGCAGAAAGCTAGCAGAACTGAAGGTGCGGGCGATGACGAAGGGAGAGGATGTGCGCTTGCCAATTCAGAATGAGGAGCGTCGCGTACAGGAACTGCAACACCGCCGCCAAGCCCTAGAGACCGAGTTGGCGCGATCGCAACATCTCACTGCGGATGGCATCACCCTTTTGGCTCAGGCCTATGTGATTCCTTTACCAGCTACCGTGGATGAGGACGACCCCCAAATACGTCAACAGGTGGAACAGGCGGCTATGCAAGTGGCGATCGCCTTTGAGCAGCAACAGGGACGCCACCCCCATGATGTAAGTCAGCAAAATTTGGGCTATGACATTGAGTCCAGTGGCCGCTGCATTGAGGTCAAAGGGCGAGCCGGTGTCGGGGCGGTGGTGCTCACGGCTAATGAGTGGATTACGGCAGGGCGACTGGGGGCAGATTATTGGCTCTATGTGGTGACGGAAGCGCTCAGCCAACCCCAACTGCACCTTATCCAGAATCCAGCCGCAAAGCTTAAGCCTGGTGAAGAGGTAGATGTCGTGCGCTACGTGATTCCGACAACAGACTGGCAGTCTTGGTCACAATCAGCAGCATTTGATGCAAATAATAGTAAAAATTCTTGAGAAGTTTAGATGAGACGTTTAGAGACTCTCGATCGCCCCCTATGAATACTGAATACGTCGTCAATGGATTATTGGGTGCCTGTTTAGGGGATGCCCTTGGTGTACCTGTGGAATTTAGCACTCGCTCGGAGCGCGATCGCGACCCGGTGGTGGATATGCGCAGTTACGGTACCTATTACCAGCCGCCGGGAACATGGTCGGATGATAGTTCGCTGATGCTCTCTGTGGGGGATTTGACCTAGAGCAGATTGCCGCTAAGTTTCTCGCATGGTACGCCGAGAATCTCTGGACCCCCTATGGCACCGTCTTTGATGTCGGTATTGCCACCCGTCGCGCCCTGATGAAGTTAGAGGCAGGGAATTCGCCCCTCACCTCCGGTGGCACTGACGAACACAGCAATGGCAATGGCGGTTTGATGCGCACGCGCCCCCTAGAGGAAGTGCATCAGGTGTGTGGCATCACCCACGCGCACCCGCGATCGCAACTGGCCTGTGGAGTCTATGTTTTCTTTGCCATTCAACTTCAACAGGGAATGACCTCCATGCGTGCCTACGAGGCAACGATTGACTGGGCAAATACGTGACCCCTTTGCTGCCGAACTGCCGCACTTTCAACGCATCCTCAGCGGCAAGCTGCCCCACCTTTTAGCCCCCACGGTTGTCCCCCGTCGTCCTTGGAAACTGGATTGGGCGGCCTTAGCAGCGGATGTTGCGACCCATCCCGATGACCGTTTAATCGACCGTGCCCAGCGATTTGGCGTACAAGTTTCCACCATTAGTTACGCCCTCGATCAGATGGGCATCACCCAAAAAAAAACAGATGCGTTACCAAGAACGGTGTATATCGATGAGACGGGGTTTGGCTCTCGGGTGGAGTGTGAGTATGGGTGGTCAGCGCGAGGGCAACGGATTGATGGAGAGCGAGCGGGGAAGCGTAAGAGAAGAGAGAGTTTAGTGGCGGGACGGTATAGACACCAGAAAGACTTCATAGCGCTGATGCTGTTTTCAGGATATTTGAATGCGTTAGGGTTTGTGAGCTGGCTAAGTCAGTACTGTTTGCCGGAGTTAAAGAGACCTCCGCTGTTGATTATGGATAATGCACCGGTTCATCCGAAAGGGGCGATTCAGGAAGCGGTCAAAGCGGCGGGTCACGAGGTGTTATTTTTACCGAAATACTCTCCTGATTTGAATGTGATTGGGCACGACTTTAGTGCGTTGAAGCGAGTGCGGATGTATGCAGGCTCAAACTGTTCGATTGATGAAGTGATTCGCAATTATTGTGCTGGATAATGTCTCATTCTTTATTGGAATAACTATAATTTTAGAGCTAGTGGATATACCTGAATACTTTGGGAGGAAGCTGTTAGATAAATTGCGATATGTGCAACTAAAACTGAGTCGGCAGTGTATGGCTAGCGCTATGCAAGCTACGATAGTGCACTGGAGCTTTGATTGGCAGCCAGAGCTACGTGTGGCTTGGAATGTTAAGTTTTGCTGCAGGATTTAACACTTCTGAGAGTCTCTATATCCTTAGAGAACTGTTACCGAGTGAACGTGCACCCTGTGATCCACAGGGGGTTTATATTGGGAGTGAACATCTCATTAGAGAGAAGCCAACAGGGCACTACGCAGGTTTTTTATGCTTTCTATTGATACAGTCGCCGAACCCGCCAAGGCTCCTTTTGCCACACCACCTGCCCTTGCCAACATTTTAGTGGTTGAAGATGAAGACTTGATTCGGGAAACTCTTGTCCTTGCTTTGCAGGAGGAAGGCTACCATACCCTTGTGGCCAGCGATGGTTATGAAGCCCTCAATCTCATTAATACCTATCTCCTGATCGATACTAGTCCTGAAAATACAGAGGTGCATTTGATCATCCTAGATGTCATGCTCCCGGGCATCAATGGATTAGATCTGTGCCGCTTAATTCGCCGTGAAGGGTGCACAGTTCCCATTCTCATGATCAGTGCCAAAGGCAGTGAAATTGATCGCGTGGTTGGCCTTGAAATTGGTGCCGATGACTACTTGGCTAAGCCCTTTGGTATGCGGGAGATGCTGGCGCGCTGTCGTGCCCTATTGCGGCGGACGCAAATTCAACAGGCCACAGTGCCAACGGTTCTGCGCTTTCGTGATCTCTGTCTCTATCCCCAAGAATGCCGCGTAACCCTGCGGGGCGAGGAGATCAATCTATCCCCCAAAGAATATAAACTGCTTGAACTGTTTATGCGTCACCCTCGCCGCGTTTGGCCACGGGAGCAGTTACTCGATCAAGTGTGGGGGCACGACTTTATTGGCGACAGCAAAACCGTCGATGTCCACATCCGCTGGCTACGGGAGAAAATTGAAACCGATCCCAGTCATCCCCAGTACATTCTTACGGTGCGGGGTTTTGGCTATCGTTTTGGTTGAGCCTCAGTAGGACAATCGCCATCAAAGCTGCCGGTAAAAGGAGCAGTAAAGCAATTATGCCGAAACTTGGCGGCAAGGGATAGAGGGGAGCCGCAAATTTAATCCCTAGGGAAATCAACAGCGACACAAGGAAAACCACGGATAACCACGTTAGTTCTGACAGCCATGGTGTCATGTTATTTCTCCATCCCTAGGGCAGTTTCAAGGGCAGTGGCCATGATGGCAGTGGGTGCGGGTTGGCCAATCCAGTACTCCAAGGCTGCGGCTCCCTGATGGAGAAGCATGGCAAGGCCGTCGAAGGTTTGCAGTCCCCGTGCCATCGCTAATTGCAGGAGGAGGGTGGGGCGAGGCTTGTAGATCAGGTCATAGACAATGGCGGTGGTGGGCAATCGTGCCAAGTCCTCGGCTGTTAGGGGGGTGGTGCCAGTATGGGGACTCATGCCAATGGGGGTGGTATTGACCACAAGGCTGACTTTCTCCAAACAACTGGCTCGCTCTGACCATGAAAGGGGATGGAGAGTGATCTGTGGCCAACTGGCAACAAAGGCCTCTAGCCGTTCCTCTTGGCGACCACTGATATAAATCTGCCGACAGCCCAAGTCATAACAGGCAGTGACCACGGCTCGTGCCGCACCGCCATAGCCCAAGACTAAAACGGCAATCTCTGACCACGGGTAGGATTGTTGCCGCAGTGGTGCTAAGAAGCCATGCACATCAGTATTGGTACCGACCCATCCCTTTTCACTGCGATAGACGGTGTTAACTGCCCCCACCTGCTGTGCGAGGTCGCTGACATCCGCCAAATAGGAAAGGATGGTTTCCTTGTGGGGAATGGTGACATTAAAGCCGACGACGTTCAGGGCATCTAGGCCAGCGATCGCTACCCCCAACTGCTGTGGTTTGACCCAAAAGGGCACATAGACATAGTCTAGACCAAGATGTTCCAGCGCTGCATTGTGCATTGCCGGTGAGAGGGTGTGCGCAATCGGGTCACCAATGACTCCCAGAAGTTGGGTTTGGCCAGAGATCTTCGGCATCCGCCCCTAGACAGCCTCGTGATCTTTTTCGCTGGTACGAATGCGAATGACCTGCTCTACGGGGGTGACGAAGATCTTACCGTCGCCAATTTCGCCGGTGCGGGCAGCTTCAATAATTTTCGCCACGACCATATCCACCTGATCGTCTTCGACCACAATCTCAACTTTTAACTTTTGTAAAAATTCCACCGTGTATTCTGAACCACGGTACCGTTCCGTTTGCCCCTTTTGCCGCCCAAAGCCGCGTACTTCGGAGACGGTCATGCCGACAATACCCGCATTGACAAGGGCAATCTTGACTTCATCCAGTTTGAAGGGACGAATAATGGCTTCTACCTTTTTCAATGTCAAACTCCTTACTTTATGGCAACGGGCTAATCTTTATTTAGCATTGGCAAAAGAGTATAGCGTGTAGCAATAACTACATTATCTCCAATCGTCGGGCGATCGCCCAATGGGAAGGTCTCGCGCTGGCTCCAGAAAATAAGCTCTAATAGGGAAGGTGATTGAGAGGGAGTCAAGCATGGGGTGGCAGCGACCCGATGGCCGTCAACCACAGGAATTGCGATCGCACCGCTTTCAGCGACATTTCACTCAATTTGCCTTGGGATCAGTCCTTGCCCAAGCAGGGCACACTCAAGTCCTGTGTACCGTCAGTCTCACCGAAGGTGTACCCAAGTTCCTAGAAGGCACGGGTCAAGGCTGGCTGACCGCCGAGTACCGCATGCTGCCCAGTGCGACACGACCCCGACAAGAGCGGGAATTTCTCAAACTCTCTGGGCGCACCCAAGAAATCCAGCGCCTCATTGGTCGCAGTTTACGCTCTGCCTTGGACTTATCCTTACTGGGGGAGCGCACGCTAATTGTGGATGCGGATGTCCTCCAAGCCGATGCTGGCACGCGATCGCTGGCGATTACTGGCGGATACATTGCCTTGGTGGATGCCCTTAGTTCTCTGCTTCAGCAAGGGGTGCTCAGAGAATCCCCCCTGCGCCATCAGGTGGCGGCAGTCTCTGTGGGTTTAATTGACGGTGACCCCTATCTCGATTTGAGCTACGCTGAGGATGTCGCTGCCAGTGTGGACTTCAATGTTGTGATGACAGCCAATGGTCAATTCATTGAGGTTCAAGGAACAGCCGAGATGAGTTCCTTTGATCGGGCAACCCTTGATCGGCTTCTCGATGTGGCGACCCAAGGTATCCAAGAGCTAATTGAGATCCAACAGCGCGTCCTAGCGGCAAGCCATGAGTGAGCCGGCCATTTACCTCGGACACATCGTCAAGTCCAACTCCCACTGCGATTATGTAGCACAACTGGTGGATCGATTGGATGTGTCCCACCCCCCCACCCCAGAAGACTACAGCTTTGGTCGCTTTGTCAAGCTAGAGGATGAGCAGCGCCATTGGGCGGTCGGCGTCATTTACAATTCGCAACTGTTGAATCCCCAGTTCCATCAGATTAGCCCTCGCCTCACCACTCATGCTGACACCTTTCTCAGTCCGGATTTGGTCAGTGAAACCCGCACCCTGCTGTGGATTGCCCTCATTGGTCATTTGGTGACTGCCGAGGATCGCCTCTATGGCCAGCAGGGGATGCCGAAGCTGGTGGTGCCAGTCAATACCCCTGTTTGGCAGCTAACAACCGCAGAGGTACTCGCCTTTCATCGCAGTGCCCAAGGCCAAGCCCAGTTTCGCTACTATGCCCATTTGTTGCGCTCAACGGGAAACTATGCCGCACCCTTGTTGGGGCAAATTCTGGAAACCATTACGCCCCTCTTCAGTGGGACTGAACAGCGATCGCTAGCAATTCTCAGCAAAGAGCTGGCCTGGCGGCACACATTGGGGAGCTTACGCTAGGACTAGATACAGAAATTGGGGTTTGGCAAACAAACTTCATGAAAAATTCTATGCAATGGTGACAAATCTAGGATCTTTCTGCTAAGGTCATTAAGTGTGTGAGGAGCGAACCAGTTAAGGGCACCGAGACGAAACACGGCCAGTCGTCGGTGCTCTTTCTGATTTTTGAGACTATGCTGGCACGAGTTTGGAGTGCAGCCGTTCTAGGAATTGACGCGATTCCCGTTGGCGTGGAGGTAGATGTTTCCGGCGGGTTACCGGGGATTGTCGTCGTTGGTTTGCCCGATGCGGGGGTTCAAGAGGCACGGGAGCGAGTGAAGGCGGCCATTCGCAATGCGGGGTTTAGCGTTCCAATGCGGCGAATTGTCGTGAATCTCACCCCTGCCGATTTACGCAAAGAAGGTCCTAGTTTCGATCTCCCTATTAGCGTTGGTATCCTAGCGGCCTCAGGACAGGTTGCAACCGACTTACTCGGTGATCATCTTTTTCTGGGGGAAGTGTCCCTCGATGGCACATTGCAAGCGGTGGCAGGGGTGCTGGCGATCGCCGTTGCCGCGCAAGCCCAAGGAATGACCGGTCTCGTGGTGCCGATGGCCAATGTCACGGAAGCAACGGTGGTGCGGGGACTGAAGGTCTATGGTTGCCACACCCTTGCCGAAGTCGCGGCTTTCTTGAATGACCCTAGCTCGCGATCGCCCGCCACGCATCCCTTGAATTCCCAGTTCTTACCCTCTCCCGAATTTACCCTTGACCTCAAAGACGTAAAGGGGCAGTATCAGGCACGGCGCGCCTTGGAAATTGCCGCTGCTGGCGGCCACAATCTCATCTTTGTCGGGCCACCGGGAAGTGGCAAAACAATGTTGGCGCGGCGTTTACCCACGATCTTGCCGCCCTTGACATTTGAAGAAGCCCTTGAAGTCACGAAAATTCATTCCGTTGCTGGCTTGCTCAAAGAACGCGGGCAGCTGCTGCAAACCCCTCCCTTTCGTAGCCCTCACCACTCTGCCTCTGGCCCTGCCCTTGTCGGGGGTGGCAGCTATCCACGACCGGGGGAAATCTCCCTTGCCCATCGCGGGGTGCTCTTTCTCGATGAATTGACGGAATTCAAGCGGGATGTGTTGGAGTTTTTGCGTCAGCCCCTTGAGGATGGCCAAGTCACAATTGCCCGCACCCGCCAATCCGTCGTTTTTCCAGCGCAATTTACCTTGGTGGCCAGCACGAATCCCTGTCCCTGTGGCTACTATGGCGATCCCGTGCAACCCTGTACCTGCTCCCCTCGCCAGCGAGAACAGTATTGGGCAAAACTCTCTGGTCCGCTGTTGGATCGCATTGATTTGCAAGTGAGTGTCAGCCGCCTCAAGCCAGAGGAAATCACCCGCCAAGCGCCGGGAGAAGATTCAGCCACCGTACGGCAGCGGGTCTTGGCGGCGCGATCGCGAGCGCAACGGCGGTTTGCCCAAGAACCCAGTCTCCACTGCAATGCCCAAATGCAAAGTCGCCATCTGCGCCAGTGGTGTCGTCTAGATGAGCCTTCCACGAAGCTTCTAGAGGGGGCGATCGCCAAATTAGGGCTATCGGCACGAGCCACAGACCGTATCCTAAAAGTAGCCCGTACAATTGCCGATTTGGCCGACTGTGAAACGATTGCCGCTGCCCATGTGGCCGAAGCCATTCAATACCGCACGATTGATCGTCTGCAATAGACGTGGCTGGTGCGCGCTGCTGCTGGGTTTCTTAGCTCTACTGCTTATTGGCTGTACAACGGCGACCCAATCCGAGAAGCCAATTGAACTCGTGTTTTGGCATGGGGTCAACCCACCCCCCAACCGCGTGGTACTCCAGCGGCTTGTGGATCGCTTCAATGCTCGGCATCCCCAGATTCACGTTCAAGCCCTCTATGTCGGACAGCCGGATCAACAGTTGCCCAAAATTCTAGCGGCGGTGGTGGGCAATGCCGCACCGGATCTGCTCTGGTATAACCCCACGATCACGGGTCAATTTGTTGATCTGGGGGCCCTGCGTCCCCTCGATGACTGGTGGCAAGCCTCCCCCTACCGTGACCACGTCAGTCCTGCCCTGATTCCAACGATGCGCTACGGCGGCCATTACTGGTCAATTCCCTTTGCCACGAACAATGTTGGAATCTTTTATCGTCCGAGCTTATTTGCTGCCGCTGGCATACAAACCCTGCCCACCACATGGCAGGAGTTGGAGCAGGTGAGCCAAACCCTCAAGGCACAGGGCATCACCCCGCTGCTCCTTGCCCTTGGCCAAGGGGAATTTGCCGTTTTCACATGGTTGCCCTTCTTTTGGAGCGCCGGTGGCAGTCTCGGAGAAACGCCAGAAACCGCCCACATTGACACACCGCCAGCGATCGCGGCTCTTGACTTTTGGCAACGCCTACGACAAAAGGGTCTCGCCATCCTCTCTGCCCCTGAACGTGGCTATGAACTGGATCAATTTATCCGTGGCGAAGTGGCGATGCAGATTACTGGCCCTTGGACATTAGCTCAACTGCAACAGTCGGGGATAGATTTTGGCGTCCTCCCCATGCCCGCCCTCCAGACCCCTGCAACAGCCCTAGGGGGAGAAAACCTCTTTGTCTTTCGCTCAACACCCCAGCGGGAACAGGCGGCTTTGGCATTCCTAGACTATGTCCTCAGTGAAGAATTCCAAACAGAGTGGGCTTTGGGGACAGGATACTTGCCAGTGAACGAAACGGTGCGTGCCAACGATCGCTACCAAGCCTTTGTGTCGCAACAGCCGGCGCTCCGTGTCTTTTTGGATCAGATGGCCGCTGCTAGGGCTAGGCCTAACTTCCGTGGTTATGCCCGCTTTTCCCAAACCCTTGGGCGAGCGATCGAAAGCGTTCTCCTTGGAACATCAACCCCGAAAACCGCAGTGGAAACCGCAGAGCAACGTTGGCAACTGATGCGTCCGCGTTAGAAGAGACTACCCGCTGCCTTGACCATATTGGCTGGGTTAAAGGCATCCATGGCAGCGGTCGCCTCATAACCACAGTGCACCATGCAGTCACGGCACTTGGGATTGCCACTTTTGTGGCCGTATTTGTCCCAATCCGTGTTTTCAATCAGCTCCTTCCACGTCTTGTAGTGGCCTTCGTTCAGCAGATAGCAGGGCTTTTGCCAGCCCAATACGCTATAGCTAGGCATTCCCCAAGGGGTACACTCATAGTCCTTTTCACCCACAAGGAAATCAAGGAACAGGGGATTGTGGTTGAAATTCCACTTCTTCTGACCCGCACGGTAGGGGGCGAGAATTTCACGGAAGAGGGCACGGGTTTGCTCCCGCTTGAGGAAGTGCTCCTGATCCGGTGCCCACTCATAGGCATAGCCCGGCGAAATCATCATGCCATCCACCCCTAGGGAACTGACAAAATCAAAGAACTCTTGCATTTCCTTGGGATCCACCCCTTCAAAAATGGTCGTATTGGTGGTGACACGGAAGCCCTTTGCTTTGGCCGCTTTAATGGCTTTTACAGCCGTGTCAAAGACCCCTTTACGATCCACACATTTGTCGTGCCATTCCCGCAGACCATCGAGGTGAACGCTGAAGCTAAAGTAGGGGGAGGGCTTGAACTTGTGGAGATTTTCCTCTAGAAGAATTCCGTTGGTGCACAGATAAACAAACTTCCGCCGTGCCACCAAGCCACTGACAATTTCATCAATTTGTGGGTGCAGCAGGGGTTCCCCACCGGGAATGGCGACAATCGGCGCACCACATTCCTCGACGGCCCGGAAGCACTCCTCCGGCGTGAGATACTTGCGCAAGACTTCAAGGGGATGCTGAATTTTACCGCAGCCCGAACAGGCCAGATTACAGCGAAAGAGAGGCTCAAGCATCAAGGTGAGGGGAAAGCGCTTTTTGCCCTGTAGGCGTTGTGAGATGATATAGGTTGCGACTTCCACTGCCTGCTTGATGTGGACTCCCATGGGCAATTCTCCTCAATGTGGCTAATTTTCTAGCCAAGACGCTTAATAGATGCTTATAGTTGTAGCAGCTTTGTGGGCGATCGCCAAAGTGTCCTATCAGGTTTGCAAAGTGGCACACTATGCTCGTGCTCAAGAGGGTAGCGGCACCGACGGTGAAAATTTTTGCAAAATCCCCTAGCCAATCTTGACAGAGATACATATAATCAGAGACCATTAGAGGTACTGTAGAAAAATCCCTTTTGCTTAACCTCTATAGCCTAAGAGACCAAAGGTTAAGCATAGACTTTCATCAAGGCTGGCATGGGGTGACATCTTTCCCTTCTGCAAATCGTGCAGGGCTTTTTAGGTATCACCAGAGTTGCGTTCCGCGTTCCAATGCCAACCCACCTCTACAGGAACCCTTTTCCCAACCATCTTAAAGCCAAACTTGCATGCGTCCCTTACAGGGGCAAGAGTGGCTAAACACTGTGCTAGATGCCTTTAGCCAATTCATGCTGACGTTTATTTTGTTAAGAAATTCTAAGGATAATGAATGCCTAAGCAAATTATTATTGCCGAGGAACATCGGCTAGCGGCGGTCTTTGCCGAGGATCAAATTCAAGAATTGATTGTGGCCACGGGAACCCATCAGGTGGGGGACATCTACCTTGGCGTTGTTGAAAATGTCCTGCCGGGCATTGATGCGGCCTTTGTCAATTTAGGGGATGCCTCCCGTAATGGCTTTATCCATGTGACTGACCTAGGACCATTACGCCTGAAGCGAACTGCTGGGGCAATCACGGAATTGCTCGCACCGCAGCAAAAAGTGCTGGTTCAGGTGATGAAGGAACCCACGGGCAATAAAGGGCCACGGCTGACAGGAAATATTTCGTTGCCTGGGCGCTATCTCGTGCTGATGCCCTATGGTCGGGGGGTGAATCTATCGCGACGGATTACCAATGAAGCGGAACGGCATCGGCTACGTGCCTTGGGTATTTTGGTCAAACCCGCTGGCATGGGGCTACTGGTGCGTACAGAGGCTGAGGGTGTCTCCGAAGAGGCCATACTTGAGGATCTGGAACTCCTGCAACGGCAGTGGGAAACGATTCAACAGCAGGCGGCCTCCAGCCGTCCTCCCCAGCTTCTGGGGCGCGATGATGACTTTATCCAAAAAGTGCTGCGGGATGTCTATAGCAGTGATGTCAACCGCATTGTGGTGGATACTCCGGATGGCGTCAAACGGGTAAAACAGCACCTAAAAAACTGGAATGTCAATAAGCCCGTGGGGGTTCTCATTGACTATCACCAAGAACCCATCCCCATCTTGGATTACTTTCGGGTGAATGCTGCCATTCGTGAAGCCCTTAAACCCCGTGTGGATTTGCCCTCCGGCGGCTATATCATCATTCAACCGACAGAGGCATTGACGGTCATTGATGTTAACTCCGGTTCATTCACCAGTTCAGCTACCTCGCGGGAAACAGTGCTGTGGACGAACTGCGAAGCGGCTACGGAGATTGCTCGCCAACTGCGACTACGCAATATTGCTGGGGTGATCATTGTTGATTTTATTGACATGGATTCCCGCCGCGACCAGTTGCAACTGCTGGAGCACTTTAGTAAAGCCCTGCGTGCTGATAAAGCTCGCCCCCAAATTGCTCAACTCTCAGAACTGGGGCTGGTGGAACTGACCCGCAAACGCCAAGGGCAAAATATTTACGAACTCTTTGGCCGTCCCTGCAGTGCCTGCGGTGGCTTGGGTCACTTGGTGCATTTACCCGGTGAACCGGAGGATAGCCCCGGTGAAATTGTCGAGCGATCGCCCATGCCCCGTCCACCGGAGCCACGCCGCAGTTTAGAATCCCGCACTGAACCCAATGGCTTTCCCAGTAGCAGTCTAGAGACCCAACTCATTAACCACCCTGACTATCAAGCGGTGGGGGGTCTTCGCCCGCGTTCTTCCCGCAGTAGTCATCCACCAACCCCGCGCAGTCCTCGCCGTACCCCCGAAAATGGCAATGGCCGCAAGGTAATTACCACGCCTACAGAAACGGCGCCGCCGCCAGTGGTTAAAGTGGAGAGCCGTCCGCCGCGCCCTGCCCGTCCTAGCCGCTCTGAACCAGCGGAAGTGATTACCGTAACAATGACGGATCAAGAGCAGGCGGTCTATGCGGAAATGGGAATTTCTCCCCTTGTCCTCCACCCTGAGGAAGTGAAAAATCCGCGGGGAACGATTGTTATGGTGGCACGCCCTGGCCAAGACCCCCTACCCCTGCCCCAGAAAACAGCCCGACCCGTCAGTGAGGGAATGCCTGAGGATATCCCAGAGACTGCTGATGAGCCGCCTTCCCCTGTGGTCAGCACGATTAATGTCGAGCCGATTCCTGCCACCGCGCTGCTCAATACCAGTGGGCCAGAAGTCACTCCTGAGACTGAATCCGTCGGGGAAGCATCAACCACAGAGGCCGCTGTGCCCGCAGGTCGGCGGCGGCGGCGACGGGTCACCACTAGCGAGCAACTCTCCCTCGATGCCAATACTTAGGCTCAGCAATGCTGGGGGATCTAGACCCTGCCCTCATCCAAGAGTGGCTCAAGGCTGCACCAGGAGAAGTTGCCAAGGGGGAACCCCTGCAGCGGCTACCGAGGGTGGGGTCTGAAGCCTTTGCGTTTGCTGTTGTAACCCCAGAACATCAATTCACCCTTGGGCGCTCCACGCTACGCTTTCCCTTAATGAGCGCGATTAAGCCCTTTTTACTGCTGTATGCCTTGACGCTGTGGCAGGAGCAGGTGTGGACGTGGGTAGGGCAGCGACCCTCAGATTACCCCTATAACTCTGTGTTGCAGTTAACCCTCGATCAGGGGTGGCCCCGCAATCCGATGATCAATAGTGGGGCGATCGCCCTCGCGAGCCAGTTGTCCCAAGTGGGGGGGGTAGCCGCCTTTCAAACATGGCTGAATGAGTGTGCCGGTACCGAGTTGCGAGTGGATGAGGCGGTCTTAGCTGCGGTTCATCGCCATCCCAACTGGCAAAATCGCACCCTTGCTCACTTTTTGGTTGAGTCTGGACGGATTGCCGATGCGGGGGTTGCCCTTGAAATCTACAATCAGGTGTGCTGTTTCCAAGGAACGATTGAGGAGGTGGCGCGCCTAGGTCTGCTGTTGGCGTTGCCCCATGAAAAGGTGAGCGATCGCCACCGCCAGCAGGTGAATGTGCTCATGCTCACCTGTGGTCTTTACGAAGACTCCCCCCGCTATGCCCTAGAGATTGGCTTGCCCGTGAAATCGGGTGTCAGCGGTGTGATTTTGGCCATCGTGCCGCGACAGGGGGCGATCGCCTGCTACAGTCCACCCCTTGATCCCAGTGGCAACTCGATTTTAGGTCTATACCTGCTCCAGCGCATCAGCCGCCACTTCGGCCTCAGTCCCTTGGGCTAACTGCACCACCAAGCGGCGATCAGGTTCCTCGCCGTGGCTAAAGGTTTCAAGGCAATCGCTCTCTACCTTAATGAGACTGTGAACGACACGCCGCTCTGCCGCTGACAGCGAGCGAATTTCAACCGGTTTACCGGTGTCGAGGACTTGGGCAGCCACCTGATGGGCAATCTCCTGCAACTGCCGGTAGCGGGCACGCCGGTAGCCCGCCAATTCTAGGGTAAAAGCCGTTTGCTCCTCCCGTGATCGCCCCAAATTCAACGTGGCATTGAGCAGATATTGCAACGCATCGAGGGCTTGGGCATTGTTGGCCAGCAGTGATTCAATTTGCGCAGCACTCAGCGACTGGCGATCGATCTCTAGCCAGTGCCCCGGCACCACACCTGCTAAAGGGGACTCCACCACGGAAACGGTTGTCTTAAAGCCTGCTAAAGCAAGCGCCTGTTCCAGCCACGCACACCCCGCAGCAATTGGATCAGCGGTCATGCCTCCCCTCAACTTGATGGATTACGCTTGGCTTTGGTGGCCTTGGCACTTTTGGCACCCTTGCCCTCAAAGGGAAGAGCAGCACGATTTTTAATGGCTTCAGCCCGTTCCTGCTCCTCCACCAGTTTTTGCAGGTTCTCTGGCAGCGGCTCCTGTTGAAGAATAAAGGTCTGCACCGTCTGGAAGATGTTGGCTATTAGCATATAGAGCAGCACCCCTGCCGGCAATGGGAAAAAGAGAAACATGCCAGAGAAGATGATCGGTGTCAATTGATTCACGGTTTGCTGCTGCGGGTTATTGCTGCTGCCTTGGCCAGAGAGCAACTGGTTGATGTAGAGACTGACGCCAAAGCCAAGGATCATGATCAGGATATCCCAGTGGATTGCCCCCCAATTAAACTGGCGTGTACCATCGGGCAGCGTGATGAACAGTTCCCCTTGATCAATGGCACCCACATGGCCAAGGGCAGAGATAAAGAGGAAACCTTGATCCGCGGCAATTCCCGGAATGGTTCCCTGAACGGTCAGGTCACCGGGTTGGAGAGCTTGGAGGTGACCTTCACTATCAATAGTTGCCCGCTCCTGACCGCGGATAATTTGCCACTTCGGTTGGAGATGATTATTGGGATAGGCAGCCGCCAGTTCACTAAAGGGCTTGCCTTCCTTAGTTTGGAACTGGAGATCCACCGTTTGACCCACTGGAATCTTGGTACCTGTGGAGACTACCGCTTGAATAGGGAAGTGTACCCCCTCATCCACGTAGATATTTTGTGGCTTGGTTGCAAAGGGTTGGACCAAGACCGTTGGATCGGCAGGGACAATTTGCAGGTTGAGCTGGTAATTCACATCAGCAAAGGGTGATCCGCGCAGTGTGGCAAAGAGGGCAAAGAGAATTGGCAACTGCAACAGCAGGGGGAAACACCCCGCCAAGGGATTGCCAAACTCCTTGTACACCTCTGCCATTGCCTTTTGCTGTTCGGCAGGATTGTCCTTGTATTTCTGTTGGATTTCCTGCATCCGTTTTTGCATGATCGGCTGCACCACTTTCATGCGCCGCATATTGCGAATTGATCCCGCACTGAGGGGATAGACGGCAAAGCGCACCACCAGTGTCAGCGCCACAATCGCAAGGCCATAGCTAGGCACAATCCCATAGAAAAAATCAAGGATTGGCAGCATGACATTGTTGGAGAGGAAACCGATACCAAAATCCATGGAATCCTGCAATTAGGGGTGAACAGTTAACAGAACTATCTTAGGTCTTAAGAACCAATCGCGCCACTGACACTTTTGGCAGCGGGACTTAATTTGGCAGAAATGTAGTCATAAATTTCACGGAAGCGAGGGACAGCGCGCATTTCTAAGCGACTACCATCTTTGAGGGTGACGACCATATCGCCGTAGGCGCCCCAACCACGAGGAACGGTAACGACTTTGGTGATTTCGCTATAAATGACATCGGAGCGATCGCGCCCCATCCAGCCGCCTATCACCGTAATCCGCCGATTGGTAATGCGGTAGCGCAGCCAGAGGGCACGCACAATGGCACCAACTGTAAGGGGCAAGCAGATGATCGTTAGCCCCAAGAGCAAGTTGATCATCAAGTCACCCCAATGGGGACCACCTTCATAAAAAACGTCTTCGGAAATTCCCGGCATTGTCACTACCCCTGCTTTGGCCATTAACTGCGTCAATTCAGCGCGACAGTCCTCGTCACTGACTTGCAGTGCCGCCTGACGCACTACCACAATCATATCCCACCCTGCGGCTATCTGCGGTAAGAGTGGTCGGATTACCCGTCGCCATTGCCGCTTCAAACGGTTGCGATCAACGGCTTGCTTACTGACCTTTTTGCTGACCACAATACCCAGCCGTGGCGCTCCCTTATGGGCTTGGGGCGCCAGCCAAAGAACCGCCAGTTTGCCGTGGTGGGCCGTTTTGTGCTGATAGACGCGGTCAAAGTCATGGCGATCGCGCAGGCGATGTTGACGAGGGAGCACTAGACGGTCAGCCGTGCCCGTCCTTTACGCCGCCGTGCCTTAATCACGTTCTGACCCGATTTGGTACGCATGCGCGCGCGGAACCCAGAGGTGCGTTTACGTTTGCGGACAGTGCCGCCCAGTGTACGTTGCGTCATGGCTGTTGCAGTTATGATGGTTAATCAGAAAAAACACTGCCCCAAGGGGCACGCCCTAGTCAGTCGTTAGAGCGATCTACAATCGTATCACTTCCCGTGAGGCAGCGGTAGCCCTGCAAGGCTATTGCCGTCTTGGTCGTGTTGCCTATCATTGCTCACAATCCTACGGACGAGGTTTGC